>NZ_CP126268.1:2473472-3710209 GCF_003234795.2 Curtobacterium sp. MCLR17_032
TCTCGAACGACGGCCGGATGGTGTGCGCCGTGGTGTGCTTCGCGCCGGACACCATGCCGTCGGCGAGCCCGAGCTGCACCATGAGCGTGCCGAAGTACGAGACGTCGGTGACGGTGTCGCGGGCGAGCTCGACGCTCATCCCCTTGTGGGCGCGGAGGGCCGTGTACTCCTGGGCGAACCGCTCGCGCAGCTCCGGGTCGAACGGGGAGAGCAGCTGCGCGGCGTCCAGGTCGAGTCCGAGCTCCGTCGCGCGTGCGCGGATGGCGGCCGGGTCGCCGAGGATCGTCAGGTCACACACCTGCCGCTGCAGCAGCGTCGACGCCGCGCGGAGGATGCGGTCGTCGTCACCCTCGGGCAGGACGATGTGCTTGCGGTGCTCACGCGCCCGGTCGATCAGCCCGTGCTCGAACATCAGCGGCGTCACCACCCCGGACGGCGTCAGCTGGAGTCGGGCGAGCAGCGCCTCGGCGTCGACGTGCCGCTCGAACAGCGCCAGGGCCAGGTCGGCCTTGCGGGGCGAGTCGGCCGCGAGCCGCCCGCGCGTCTGCGTGATGCGGAGTGCGGTGTCGTAGGTGCCGAGGTCGCTCTGGGCGATCGGCAGCGAACTCGACAGGCCCTCGAGCAGCCGGGAGATCTGCGGAGCGGTCTCGAAGCCGCCGTTGAGGATGACGCCGGCGATGCTCGGGAACGTCTCCGACTCGTTGGCGAGCAGCGTGGCGATGAGGACGTCGTTGCGGTCGCCCGGGACGACGACGATGCCACCCTCGATGAGCCGCGGCAGGACGTTCTCCATGCTCATGCCGGCGACCACGGTGCCCAGGGCCTCCCGGTCGAGCAGCGCGTCGTCGCCGCGCACCAGGGTCGCGCCGGTCGCGGCCAGCAGGGCACGGACGGTCGGGGCGACGAGGACCGCGTCCTCCGGGATCGCCCACACGGGGGCGTCCGGGTGGTGGTCGTGCACCGCGGTGCTGACGCTCGCGACGATCGATTCGAGGGCGTCCGGGTCGGAGCGGTTCACCACGACGCCGAAGAGCTGGGCGTGTTCGGCGCGGAGTTCACTCGTGGTGACGTCGGCGACCTGCGCCATGTCGTCCGCGGTCCGGGGCGCGCGCTCGGCCGAGTCCCGACCGCCGAGCACCAGCAGCACGGGCGCGCCGAGGTTCGCCGCGACCTTGGCGTTGAAGGAGAGCTCCGTCGGGCTGCCGACGTCGGTGTAGTCGGAGCCCAGGACGACCACCGCGTCGCAGCGTCGCTCCACCTGGCCGAAGCGGGTGATGATCGTCGCGAGGGCCGCGTCCGGGTCCGCGTGCACGTCGTCGTACGTCACCCCGACCGCGTCGTCGTACGGGATCTCGACGGCGGTGTGCTGGAGCAGGAGCTCGAGGACGTAGTCGGGTTCGGCGACCGACCGCGCGACCGGTCGGAAGACGCCGACGCGTCCGACGGTGCGGGCGAGCGTCTCGAGCACGCCGAGTGCGACGGTGCTCTTCCCGGTGTGTCCTTCGGCTGACGTGATGTAGATGCGGGTCGACACCTTCCCCAGGGTAGACCTCGCATGTGCTCGGACCTCCGGAGCACCCGTGAACTCCGGGCCCGGCACAGGTGGTCGTGAGCACCCTCGCAGACCTGTACCATGGGGTGTCGTCACCGTGAGGTGATGGCTCGGAGGATTCGCCTAGTGGCCTATGGCGCACGCTTGGAAAGCGTGTTGGGTGCAAGCCCTCGGGGGTTCGAATCCCCCATCCTCCGCAGGAACCAGACGGAACCCCCGCAGCACCAGCTGCGGGGGTTCCGTCGTTCCGGTCTCCCCCAGCCGGGAGGCCCGTCCACCGCTGGTCCCCCAGGCTGCGGACCGGCCCGCACCCCGTCTCCTGCGGACCCTCCGGAAAGCGGTACCCGGCCTGTCCGGCGCCCCGTTCCTCCCCTATGCTGACCGGACCGAGCACGCCGGAGGGACCCGGTCGGGCTCGGCACCATCGGACGGCACAGACGCCGTCCCGGGCCGACCACGATTCGTGCCCGGCGCCATCATCGCTCGCACACCGAGCCCCGTCTCCCGGGGCGGATGTCGGGCGATCCGGCGCAGTCCGGGGACGAGGAGGCCTGCCGTGGGGGCAACGACGGCGCGAGCGACACCGCTCGACACCAGCACCGCAGACGTGGTCATCCGACCGCGCGCTGCCCTCGTGCGTTCAACGGCACTGAGCATCGGCTTCTCGGCCGTCCCGATCGCCGTCGCCGTCGTCTGGGTCGCCGTCCCGAACGGTCCCTGGCTCGTCGTCGGCGCCGTGGTCGGGCTGTTCACCCTCGCCGTCCTGGTGGCGTTCCTGCGCCTGCGTTCGTCCTTCGTGGCGGTCGACCCCGACCGGGTGGCGATCCGGGGGGTCCTCAGCGCGCGACGATCGTTCGCCAGGGCACAGGTGCACGAGGTCGTGCTCGCCGCCACGCACGGCGCCGCGGTCGACCGCACCAGCCGCGAGCTCGTCGCCTTCGACGCGAACGGCGAGACGCTCTTCCGGATGCGCGGGGAGGTCTGGGGCGACGACGGCATCGACCGCCTGGTCGACACGCTCGACGTCCGCACCACCCGCTTGGCCCGGCCGATGTCGACGCGGGAGTTCACCCGGCGCTGGCCCGGCATCCGCGCCTGGTACGAGCGGCCCCGCGCCTACGTGCTGGTCGGTGGCGTGACCGCGCTCGCCGTCGGGGGTCTGCTCGTGGCCGAGGCCGTGGGGCTCGCGCGCCGCTGACCGTCCCGGCGCCGCCGATGTCGGCGCTCCGGCGTCGGCGCTCCGGCGTCAGCGCTACCGATGTCCGTGCTACCGGCGTCGACGCAGCGTCGAGAAGACGCCGCGCACGACCTCCTTCGCGATCGACCGTCCGAGCGAGCTGCCCAGCGCACCGCCGAGCAGGTCGCTCAGCGGATCGCCGCTCGCCCGCGAGGTCGAGGACGAGGACGAGGACCGATGGGACCGACCGGACCGTGACGACGACCGCGACCGCCGTTCCGCTGCAGCACGGTCGGCGCGCTCGATGTCCCGCTGCGCCTTCTCGTACTCCGCCTGCGCCGCCGCCCGCTCCTTCGCCTCGCGCTTCGCGTCGGCAGCCGCCCGGCGGGACGCCTCGACCCGGGCCTTCGCGTCCGCACGTTCGGCATCGGCTGCGGCGTCTGCAGCGGCCTCGGCCGCGTCGTCGGCCGCTGCCTGGGCTGCGGCCGCCTCGAGTCGGCGGGCGAGCATCTCGTGCGCCGAGTCCGGGTCGACGCGGGTGCCGTAGGTCGCCAGCAGCGGTGAGGCGTCGACGCGCGCCTGCATCACGTCCGCCGGCATCGGGTCCATCGAGCCGCGCGGTGCCCGGAGCCGGGTCCACGCGACCGGGGTCGGTGCGCCGCGTTCGTCCATCACGGTGACGATCGCTTCACCGGTCGCCAGGGAGGTCAGCACCTGCGCCAGGTCGTAGTCGCTCGTCGGGTACGTCGACACCGCAGCACGGAGGGCCTTGGCGTCGTCGGGGGTGTGCGCGCGGAGCTGGTGCTGGATGCGCGACCCGAGCTGCGCCAGGACCTCGCTCGGCAGGTCCTCGGGGCTCTGGGTGACGAAGACGATGCCGACGCCCTTCGACCGGATCAGCCGGACCGTGCGGACGATCTGGTCGCGGAAGTCCTTCGAGGCGCCGTCGAACAGCAGGTGCGCCTCGTCGAAGAAGAACACGAGTTCCGGACGGTCGCGGTCCCCCACCTCGGGCAGCTCGTTGAACAGGTCGGCGAGCAGCCACATCAGGAAGGTCGAGAAGACCTGCGGCCGGTCCTGCACGCCCGGCACCTCGAGCAGGCTGACGATCCCCGGGCCGTCGGCGGCCGTCCGGAGGAACAGCCGGGTGTCGATCTCCGGCTCGCCGAAGAACTGGTCGGCACCGGCGTCGGCGAACGTGATGAGTTCGCGGAGGATGACGCCCGCGGTCTGCTTCGACAGCCCGCCGAGCTCCGCCAGCTCCGCCTTGCCCTCGGGGCTGGTCAGGAAGGTCAGGACGCTCCGCAGGTCGGTGAGGTCCACGAGCGGCAGCCCGGCGCGTTCGGCGTGGTGGAACACCAGGCCCAGGGACGACTCCTGCGTGTGGTTCAGCCCGAGGACCTTGGCGAGCAGCAGCGGGCCGAACCCGGACACCGTTGCCCGGATCGGCACGCCGGTCCCCTGCCCGCCCAGGGAGTACAGCTCCACCGGCACCGCGGCGGGCGACCAGTCCTGGCCGATCCCCGTCGTCCGGTCGAGCAGGCGGTCACTCGGTGTACCGGGCAACCCGAGGCCGGACAGGTCGCCCTTCACGTCGGCCGCGAAGACCGGCACCCCGGCGGCGGCGATCTGTTCAGCGAGCAGCTGCAGGGTGCGGGTCTTGCCGGTGCCCGTCGCGCCGGCCACCAGGCCGTGCCGGTTGAGCATGCCGAGCGGGATGCGGATCTGCACGTCGGGGAGCGCGTCGCCGTTCACCAGCGCGCCGAGTTCGAGCACGCTGCCCGTGACCTGGTACCCCTGCCGGACCAGGGCGACCGCGTCGGCGTCGAGCGGAGCCGCGGACGCGGGAGCGGGCGGCGCTGCGGACGCGGGAGCGGGCGGAGCCGCCGCAGCGGGAGCGAGCGGAGCCGCCGTGTCGGTCGACTCGGACGCCGGCGCGACCGCCTGCACGTCCGCCGGCTGCGCACCGGACGTGACCGGAGCCTCCGCACCCGACGCGACCGGAGCCTCCGCCCCGGCTCGCACCGCGGCCGCGAGCTCGTCCGCCCGTCGCGCCGCGTCCTCTGCCAGCCGCACCGCTTCGTCCGCTGCGGCCCGCGCAGCCGCCGCCGCTGCCCGTGCCTGCTCCACCGCGTCGTCGTCCATGCGGCACAGCCTAGGGACGCACCGGTCCCGCCGTCCGGCCGGTCGGCAGACCTGTGGAGAACCCGGTCAGTGCGTCAGCGCCGGGACGGTCCGGGGCCGCACGACGACCCACAGGACCAGGATCGCGACGGCTGCCGTGCAGCCCATCACGAGCGCCATCGGGGTGGCGGTCGAGATGCCGAGCAGTCCGACGACCGGTGAGATGAGTCCGGCGACGCCGAAGTTCAGGGCTCCGAGGAGCGAGGCGGCGGTACCGGCCTCCTTGCCGTGCGAGGCGAGTCCGATCACCTGCACGAGCGGGAACGAGAACCCGCAGGCGGCGATGTAGAACCACAGCGGGATGAGCACGCCGACCAGCCCGGCACCGAGCTGGTCGAGGACCACGATCGCCAGGGCGGCGAGGAACAGGGTCGCCGTCGAGCCGACCAGGATCCACTGCGGACCGACCCGCTGCGCCAGCCGCGACGAGATCTGCACTCCGAGGACCACACCGACGGAGTTCACCGCGAAGAGCAACCCGTACTGCTGGGGATCGAGCCCGAACACGCCCTGGAACAGGAACGGCGAGGCGCTGAGGTACGAGAACAAGCCGCTGAAGACCATCGCGCCGATCAGGGCGACGCCGACGAAGATCCGGTCCGAGAACAGCGCCTTGTACCGCTGCCCGATGGTGGAGTGACCGGACTCCTGGCGTCGCTCCTTCGGGAGGGTCTCGACGATGAGCAGGATCGACGCGATCACGACGGCGGTTCCGTAGCAGGCGAGGAACACGAAGATCCCGCGCCACGAGACGAACCGCAGCATCTGCGACCCGATCAGCGGCGCGAGGATCGGCGCCAGGCCGTTCACCATCGCCAGACGCGACAGCATCCGGACGAGGGGCTTGCCGCCGAACAGGTCACGGACGGTCGCCATCGCGACCACACCACCGGCCGCGGCGCCCATGCCCTGCAGCACGCGGAACACGGCCAGCACCTCGACGTTCGGCGCGAGGGCGGCGCAGATCGACGCCACGACGTGCACGCTGGTCGCGATGATGAGGGGCAGTCGGCGTCCGACCTTGTCGCTCCACGGTCCGACCAGTAGCTGGCCGATCGCGAAGCCGATGGTGGTCGCCGTCAGGGTGAGCTGGACGGCGCCCTCGGAGATGCCGAGGTCGCGCTCGAGCGACGGGAACGCCGGCAGGTACAGGTCGATGGTGAACGGCCCGAGCGCCGTGAGCGCTCCGAGCACGAAGACGTAGACCAGACGCTGACCACGGGTCAGGGAGTCGCCGGGGTGCAGGATGGTCTTGTGGGGACCGGTGGTCGCGGGCGCGGACACGAGGGGATCCTCCGAAGGGGACGAGAGAGTGGGATCGGCCGCTCGAATCGATTCGGTCCGTTCCACCATGGTACGGGTTGCCCCGGACGGGCGACAACCGTCGGACGGGACGGTCCGCGCTCCACGGCTCGATCGCGCCCCGCCCGGTCGCCGCTTCCGCCGGGGCACGGACGGGAGGCCCGCCAACCGTCCTCGATGCCGGTGCGGCGGACGTGTGGCCGGGCCGGACGGTGCGGTACGGTCGGACTCCTGACCCGCGCTCGTCGCGGGACCGATCGAGATGGGAGGAGCGTCATGGTCGACGCTCGGATCCTGCACACGACGGCCGCACTCCGCGAAGCCGTCCTGCGCCTCGCCGCCGATCGTCCGGTCTCCGAGATCACGGTCGCGGACGTCACCCGTGCCGCCGGCATCAACCGCGCGACGTTCTACTCGCACGCGGTCTCCCCCGGCTCGTTGCTGGCGGACGTCCTGACGCCCGAACTCGACCGGATCCGTGCGGACGACGCCGAGGCCCGCCGCGTGGCCGTCGAGCGGGGTGCTGGCCCGGACGACCTCGCCGCCATCACCCGGCGGGGCATCAACGCCGTCGTCGACCACGTCACCGCACACCGCGAGATCTACGCGCTCGCCCTGCCCGACCCGGCGGACGCGTCGCTGCACCGCCTGCTCGTCGACCACTTCACGGTGTCGAGCACGATGCACATCCAGGAGCTCGACCCCGCCGTGAAGCCGGAGCTCATCGACGAGGTCGCGGCGGGCTTCGTGGCCCAGGGCTTCGTCGGCGCGATCGAGGCCTGGCTCGGTGGCCCCCGCCGGTCCCGCAAGGCCCTGGTCGAGACGATCACCCGGTCGTTCCCGGCCTGGTGGAGCTGACCAGCCCCTCCGAACCTGCTACTGCTTCGTCGGCTCCTCGCCGCGCTGCAGCGACGACACCGTGTCGACCGCCCGGCTGACCAGCGCCGCGTCCGAGTCGCCGCCGTCGACGCGGTAGTCCGACGACAGTCCGTCGTTCCCGCCCCCGGAGGACGGCAGCGCGCCATCGAGCGCGACCACCACGACCCCGGCGTCGTGCGCGGTGCGGAGCTCGGTGCGGAGCGCCGACGCATCCGCCGCACGGACGAGCAGGGCCTTCGCACCGGTCCGGACCAGGTCGCGGACCGCCGCACGCTGCCGTGCGGGCTGGTCGCCGGTGGCGACGCGGATGTCCGGGCGGAACCCGGCCTCGGTCAGCTCCTCGCGGAACCGGGTGGCCAGGGAGCGGCCGTCGCCCGAGTCGCTCGGGGTCCCAGCGTCCTCGGTCAGCACGACACCGATCACCGCGTTGTCGGCGAAGCCGCCGTCGGAACTCGTCAGGTCGGTGCTCCGGACCGGGGTGGGTGCGGCCGTGGTGGTGCCCGTGCAGCCGGCGAGCACGACCGTCGCCGCCGCGAGGGCGGCGGTCAGGACGGCGACTGCGGTGCGGCGCACGGTTCCTCCTCGTTCCGGGGTCTGCCAGGCTACCCGTCCGACACCGGCGGGGGCGGGACCGCTCCGAGTCGGCGGACGGCGACGAGCCCCACGAGGGCGATCAGCGTCATCGCCACGAACACCAGCGTGAAGGCGACCGGCTCCTCCCGACCGCCCGCGGCCGTGAACAGCAGCCCGGCCACCGCGAGGCCGACGACGCTGCCCGAGGCGTCCGCGATCGTCAGGGCGGAACTCGCGAAGCCGTCGTCGCCCTCGCGCGAGAACCGGAGCGTCAACATCGACGTCCGCGGGTAGGCGACGCCCATCCCCGCGCCGCCGACGAACCACCCGGCGACGAGCACCCAGGCGGGCAGGCCGACGAAGGCCACCGCGAGTGCCGACAGCAGGCTCACCAGGACCAGCCCGAGCCCCACGGCGAACGCCCGGGCCGCGGGCAACCGGTCCTCGCCGAGCCGGCCGTGCGCCCAGCTCGCCGACGCCCAGCTCAGTGCCGCGACCGTCAGGGCGAGCCCGGCGGCCGAGGCGCTCAGCCCGTGCTGGGCCTGCAGCAGGAACGGCACGTACGCCTCGCTGCCGAAGAACCCCGCGGCCAGGACGCCGCGGAGCAGCACCACCGACGGCAGGCCCGGCCCCCCGGTGAAGGTCCGTCGCGGCAGCAGCGGGCGGAGTGCCGCCCAGGCCCCGACGAGCCCGACGACGACCGAGGCGACCCGGACCGGCACGGGCAGGTCCGGGGCGAGGTTGAGCAGGAGCACCGCTGCGGCGGCGCCGACCGACCACCCGATGCGGCTGCCCTGCCAGGGCGGGCGTGCCTCCAGGGCGGGTGCGTGCAGACGGCGGAGCGTGGGGACCAGGCACGCGAACGCGACCACCGCGATGCCGAGCGCACCCGCGAACACCCAGTGCCAGCCGAACGCATCGGTGACGATGCCCGCGAGCGCCGGACCGATCAGTGCCGGGACGACCCACGCGGCGGCGAACCCGGCGAACACCGCACCGTGCAGCTCGGCGGGGAAGACCCTGGCGACCAGCACGTAGAGGACGACGTCGATCGCGCCGGCGCCGAACCCCTCGACCAGTCGTCCGGCCAGGAACACCGGCATGGTCGGGGCGAGCATCACGATCGCGGTACCGACCGCGAACAGGGCCGCGGACACCCACGCGACGACACGACCACCCGCACGGTCCGTCCAGTTGCCGGCCAGCACCATGCCCGGCACGCCGGCAGCCAGGGGTGCGGCGAAGCTCAGCGAGTACAGCGCCTCACCGTGCAGGTCAGCGGCGATGACCGGCATGATCGTCGTCATCGCCAGGTTCTGGAACGCCGAGACCGCCACGATCGCGACCATGCCCACGGTGGCGACGAGGTGGCGAGGCTCGAAGAGGCTCGGCCGCGTCGCCGTCGTGGAGGTCACCCGTTCATCGTAGGACGGTCGAGCCGGACCCGGCGCGGGCGGGCGCCGGCCCGGGTCCGTCCGCGTTCGGACCGCTCAGCGCTCGAGCGCCTGCTGCACGTCCGCGACCAGGTCGCCCGCGTCCTCGATGCCGACCGACAGGCGGACGACGTTCTCCGGGACGGCGAGCTCGGTGCCCTTGACCGAGGCGTGCGTCATCTCGCTCGGGTACCCGATGAGCGACTCCACCCCACCGAGCGACTCGGCCAGGGCGAACAGCTCGGTCGACTCGGCGAACCGC
This sequence comes from Curtobacterium sp. MCLR17_032, assembly GCF_003234795.2. NCBI lineage: Bacteria > Bacillati > Actinomycetota > Actinomycetes > Micrococcales > Microbacteriaceae > Curtobacterium > Curtobacterium sp. MCLR17_032. The sequence goes on from NZ_CP126268.1 coordinate 2,482,835, forward strand.
TTCGCCGCCTCGGGACCCCCGGCGAGCGCCACCGACAGCATGCCGCCGAAGCCGCGCATCTGCTTCGCCGCGACGTCGTGCCCCGGGTGCTCCGGCAGACCCGGGTAGTAGACGTGCTCGACCGCGGGGTGGGCGAGGAGCGCCTCGGCGACGGTCTGCGCGTTCGCGGAGTGCCGCTCCATCCGGACGCTGAGGGTCTTGATCCCGCGGATCGTCAGCCACGCGTCGAACGGCGACGAGATCGCGCCGCCGCCGAACTGCACGAACGCGACCTTCTCGGCGAGCTCCTGGTCACGGAGGACCACGGCGCCGCCGACGACGTCCGAGTGGCCGCCGAGGTACTTGGTCGTCGAGTACACGACGACGTCGGCGCCGAGGGCGATCGGCTGCTGCAGGGCCGGCGAGGCGAAGGTGTTGTCGACGACGACCAGCGCGCCTGCCTCGTGCCCGATCGCGGCCAGGGTCTCGATGTCGGCGATCTTCATCAGCGGGTTCGTCGGGGTCTCGACCCACAGCACGGTCTTCGCCGGGCTGTCCGCGAGTGCGGCACGGACCCGGTCGGGGTCGCTCATCTCCACCGTGACGAGGTCGATCCCCCACGGCACGTGCAGGCGGTTCGCCAGACGGTGGGTGCCGCCGTAGACGTCGTTGCCCATGACGATGCGGGCGCCGGGCTCCAGGTAGGCGCGGAGCAGGGCGTCCTCCCCCGCCAGGCCGGACGAGAACGAGTACGCCGCGACACCGCCGTCGAGGTCAGCGAGGAGCGTCTGCAGCGAATCGCGGGTCGGGTTGCCGGACCGCGAGTACTCGTAGCCGCCGCGCAGGCCGCCGATACCGTCCTGCACGTAGGTGGAGGTCAGGTAGAGCGGCGGGATGACGGCGCCGGTGGGGCCGTCCGGCTCCTGGCCGGCGTGGATGGCGCGGGTGCTGAACTCGGTCATGTCGCGGGTGCCCCTTCCGGGAGGCTCGGTGCGGTCTGGGTGGGTCGGGTCGCGGTGGGCGTCGGCTGGGTCGCGTGCTGCCGGGCCGGCGTCGGCTGCGTCGCGTGATGCCGGGCCGGCGTCGGCTGCGTCGCGTGCGGCCGGGCCCGCGTCACTCGGAGAGGTAGGTGAGGAGGTCGTGCCGGGTGAGGACCGTGACGGGCTTGCCGTCGTTCACGACGAGCAGCGCGTCGGCCCCCTCGAGCCCCTTGCGGGCCGCGGCCAGGGACTCGCCGATGCCGATCAGCGGCAGCGGGTCCCCGACGAACGGCGCGAGGGCGTCGGCCATCCCCGCTGCGCCGGTGAAGACGTGGCCGAGCAGGGCCTTCTCCTCCACCGCGCCGGCGACCTCGCCCATCACGACCGGCGGTTCGGCGCTGAGGACCGGCATCTGCGAGACGCCGTACTTCGTCATGATGTCGATGACGTCGCGGATGGTGTCCGACGGGTGGGCGTGCACGAGGTCGGGCAGGCGACCGTCCTTGCCCGCGATGAGGTCCCCGACGGAGCGTTCGTCGTCGGTCTCGGCGAAGCCGTACGAGCGCATCCACCGGTCGTTGAAGATCTTGCCGAGGTAGCCACGGCCGCCGTCGGGCAGCAGGACCACGACGACGTCGTCCTCGGACAGGGACTCGGCGGCGCGGAGCGCGGCGACCACGGCCATCCCGCTCGACCCGCCGACGAGCAGCCCCTCCTCACGAGCCAGGCGGCGGGTCATCGCGAACGACTCGGCGTCGGAGACGGCGATGATCTCGTCCGGGATCCCGGCGTCGTAGGCGGCCGGCCAGAAGTCCTCGCCGACACCCTCGACCAGGTAGGGACGACCGGTGCCGCCGGAGTAGACGGAGCCCTCGGGGTCAGCGCCGACGATCCGGACGCGCCCCTCGGACGCCTCCTTCAGGAAGCGCCCGGTGCCGGAGATCGTCCCGCCCGTGCCCACGCCCGCGACGAAGTGGGTCAGCTGTCCCTCGGTGTCCCGCCAGATCTCGGGACCGGTCGTCTCGTAGTGGCTGCGGGGGCCGTTCGGGTTGGCGTACTGGTTCGGCTTGTACGCGCCCGGGATCTCGCGCACCAGCCGGTCGGACACCGAGTAGTAGGACTCCGGGTCATCCGGTGCGACGGCGGTCGGGGTGACGACGATCTCGGCACCGTACGCGGTGAGGACGTTCCGCTTGTCCTCGCCGACCTTGTCCGGCAGCACGAACACGCAGCGGTAGCCCCGCTGCTGGGCGACGAGCGCGAGTCCGACGCCGGTGTTGCCCGAGGTCGGCTCGACGATGGTGCCGCCGCGCCGCAGCTCACCGGAGGCCTCGGCCGCGTCGAGGATCCGCGTCGCGATGCGGTCCTTCGACGAGCCGCCCGGGTTCAGGTACTCGACCTTGACCAGGACGGTCGCCCGGATGCCCTCGGTGACACGGTTCAGCTTGACCAGCGGGGTGTCGCCGACCAGGTCGACGACGGAGTTCGCGTAACGCACTCATCGAGTCTAGGCGGCGCATCCCCGCTGTCCACGGAGTGCGTCGCCCGGTTTCGGGGCTCCCCGGGAGCACCCGTTGCGCGGTGCCCGAGCGCCCGTCGTCGACCCGGCCGAGACCCCGCGTCGGACGCTGTCCGCCCCGGGGCGGCCGGGTCGGTCCGGAGCCAGCCCGAGACCACCGGGTCGGTCCGGGGTCAGCCCCGGCTCGAGACCACCGGGTCGGTCCGGGGTCAGCCCCGGCTCGAGACCACCGGGTCGGTCCGGGGTCAGCCCCGGCTCGAGACCACCGGGTCGGTCCGGGGTCAGCCCCGGCTCGAGACCACCGGGTCGGTCCGGGGTCAGCCCCGGCTCGAGACCACCGGGTCGCTCTGCTGCTCGTGCAGCGTCGCGTACGTCCCGCCGCGGGCCAGGAGCTCGTCGTGCGTCCCCTGCTCGGTGATCTGCCCGTGGTCGAGGACGAAGATGACGTCGGCGTCGCGGATCGTCGACAGCCGGTGCGCGATCGAGATCGTCGTGCGCCCGCGCGCAGCGGTGTCGAGCGCCGCCTGCACGACGCGCTCGGAGATCGAGTCGAGTGCACTCGTCGCCTCGTCGAGCACCAGGACGGGCGGGTCCTTGAGCAGCACCCGGGCGATCGCGATCCGCTGCTTCTCGCCGCCGGAGAGCCGGTAGCCCCGCTCCCCCACGATGGTGTCGTACCCGTCCGGGAACGACGCGATGGTCTCGTGGATGTTCGCCGCCCGCGCCGCCCGTTCGAGCTCGGCGTCCGTCGCGTCGGGCTTGGCGTACCGCAGGTTGTCGCCGATCGACGAGTGGAACAGGTACGTCTCCTGGCTCACGATGCCGATGTGCGCCATCAGGTCCTCGTGCACCAGGTCACGCACGTCCTGTCCGGCGAACCGCACGGAGCCCGCCGTCGCCTCGTAGAGCCGTGGCACCAGGTACGAGATCGTGGTCTTGCCCGCACCCGAGGGGCCGACGAACGCCGCGAACTGCCCCGGCTGCAACTCGAACGAGACGCCGCGCAGGGTCGGCTTGTCCGGCTCGCCGTCCGGGTAGGCGAAGGAGACGTCGTCGAAGGCCACGTGCCCGACGCGGCGTTCGTCCACCGGCTTCGCGGTGGCGGAGTCCGTGATGGCCGGCTTCAGGTCGAAGTACTCGAAGATGCGGGCGAACAGCGCCCCGGAGGTCTGCAGGTCGAGCACGACCCGGAGCAGGCCGACCGTCGGGAACAGCAGCCGGGACTGCACGGTCGTGAACGCGACGATCGTGCCAGCGGTGATCGGGACGCCGCCTTCGATCAGGTACGCCGCCACCAGGTAGATCACCGCGGGGATGATCGACAGGAAGATCTGCACGATGGCGAAGAACCACTGGCCGGACATCTGTTGGCGGACCTGCAGGCCGATCTGGTTGCGGTTCTCGTCGCCGTAGCGGTGGATCTCGCTGCGCTGCTGGTTGAAGCTCTTCGCGAGCAGGATCCCCGACACGCTCAGGGTCTCCTGCGTGATCGCCGTCATGTCCGACAGCGACTCCTGCGTCTGGGCGGCGATCCGGGCGCGGACCTTGCCCACCTTGCGCTGCGCGATGACGAGCAACGGCAGGAGCACGACGGCCACCAGGGTCATCTGCCAGCTGAGCAGCAGCATCGCGACGACCGCCGCGATGACGGTCACGGTGTTGCCGAGCACGGACGAGATCGTGTTGTTCAGCACGCTGGCGACACCGCCGACGTCGTTCTGCAACCGGCTCTGGATCACGCCGGTCTTGGTCCGCGTGAAGAACGCGAGCTCCATCCGCTGCAGGTGCCCGAACAGCCGCATCCGCATGGCGCCCATGACCTTGTTGCCGACCGTCGCGGTCAGGTAGGTCTGCCAGACACCGATGCCGGCGCTGAGGATCCAGAGCCCGATCATGGCGCCGACGAGCACGGCGAGCACCGGCACGTCGGGGCGTCCGCCGGGCGGGAACAGCCCACGGTCGAACGCCTGCTGGGTCAGGAGCGGTGGGACCACCGACACCGCTGCCCCGATGAGGACGAGGACGACCGTCAGGCCGATCGAGCGGCGGTGCGGGACGAAGAGCCCGGCGATGCGGCGGAGCAGGTGCGGGATCTGGGGCGCTTCGGCGTTCGCGGCACGCTGCGCGTCCGGGTCTCCGCTGGAGATCCGGCTGCGGCCGTGGCCGCCGCCGGGCCCGCCACCACCACGCATCCCGCCGCCACCGGCGACGGAGCCCATCTGACTCATCGACACCCTCTCCACGCCTCGCGGCGTCGTCCTCGCATGAATGTACGCCCGCGCACCGACCCGGCCCGACGCGTTCGCCGAGGGCTGTGGACGGAGGTGATCCGTGCCTCCCGTGTGCAGGAGTGGACGCGACCGGTTTGGACCCCGTCCGAGGGCCGTGGGACGATGACCCGTCCCCCGCCCGTGCCCCCGTGAGGTCCCATGTCGTCCGCGCCGTCACTCGCCCACCAGCTCCTCCGGCGGAAGCCCGTGGACCAGCTCCGAGCCGAGGCAGCGGCCGGGGTCGACGGACAGCCGCTCCGCCGGACCCTGGGCGTCTGGCACCTGACGATGATCAGCGTCGGCGCGACACTCGGCACCGGCATCCTGGTCGTCCTCGGGACCGCCGTGCCGCTCGCCGGCCCCGCCGTCTGGATCTCGTTCGTCCTCGCGGGCGTCGCCGCGCTGCTCTCCGCGCTCTCCTACGCCGAGATGGCCGGCGCAGTCCCGACGTCGGGATCGAGCTACTCGTACACCTACGCGACCATGGGTGAGGGCATCGCCTGGGTCTGCGGGTGGTGTCTGGTCCTCGAGTACGCGGTGTCGGTCGCTGCCGTGGCCGTCGGTGCCAGCCAGTACGTCGACGAGACGCTTCGGGTCTTCGGGCTGCACCTGCCGACGGCGCTGTCCGCGCCTCCCGGTGACGGTGGTCTCGTGAACCTGCCGGCGGCCGCACTCGTCCTCGTCGCGATGCTGGTCCTGCTGCCGGGGGCGAAGGAGAGCGCCTGGGTGAACACGCTCATGGTGCTCGTGAAGATCGCACTACTGGTGTTCTTCGTCATCGTCGCGTTCTCGGCGTTCCGGATCGGGAACTTCGAACCGCTCGCGCCGATGGGTGCCGCCGGTGTGAGTGCTGCGGCCTCCCGGCTCTTCTTCTCGTACATCGGTTTCGACGCTGCGTCCACCGCCGGCGAAGAGGCGAAGAACCCCCGCCGCGACCTGCCGCGCGCCATCATCGGGTCCATCGCGCTCATCACCGCGCTGTACATCCTGGTCGCCGTCGCGGCCATCGGTGCGCGGTCGTGGACGTCCTTCTCCGCCGACGAGGCCTCGCTCGTCCGCATCGTCGTCGACGTCACCGGGCAGCCCGTCGTCGCGCTCGTGTTCTCGATCGGCGCGGTCATCGCGATCGCCAGCGTCGTCCTCACCGTGCTCTACGGCCAGACCCGGATCCTCCTCACGATGGCGCGCGACGGTCTCGTGCCGAAGGTGTTCGGTCGGGTGTCGCCGCGCACCGGGACCCCGATCGCGAACACCCTCATCGTGGGCATCGTGGTCACGATCGTCTCGGCGCTCGTCCCCCTCGGCGAGCTCGCGGACGCGACGAGCATCGGCACGCTCATCGCGTTCGCACTGGTGAACATCTCGGTGATCGTGCTCCGGCGCACGCAGCCGGACCTGGAACGGTCGTACCGGGTGCCGTTCTTCCCCGTCGTGCCGGTCCTCGGCGTGCTGTTCTGCCTGTTCCTGGCGGTGACGCTCGGCGCGGGCACGTGGATCGCGTTCGGCATCTGGATGGTCGCCGGCGCGGTGCTCTACGTGGCCTACGGCCGCCGCCACAGCACGCTCGCGTAGCGCGCCCGCCGCCGCGAGGTTCGCGCTCAGCGACAGTTCTCGCGCCGGGTCGCCCGAGCCGTGTCGCTGAGCACGAACCGCGCCGTCCCTCCACATCGGCACCCGCGATGTGTCCTGTGCACAGGCGTGGCCCGCGGCGATCGACGGGGCTCTGTGGTTCTGCACCATCGAGCATGCACGAGCATCGGAAGCGTCCGCACCTCCTCCGGGCCGACACCCCTGATCGAAGCGTTGCGCGCGCACTGCAACGAGGACACCGGAGCGGGGAACTCGTCCTCCTGCGGGCCGGGGTGTTCATCCGGCGGTCCGAGTGGGAGGCGCTGGACGAACCCGGGCGTCACCTCGCACGGGCCCGCGCGGTGGCCCCCGACCTCGAGCCCAGCAGCGCCTTCTCGCACGTCACTGCCGCCGTCGCGCACGGCTGGCCGGTCATCGGGAGCCTGCCCGAGCGGGTGCACGTCACCGATGACCTCCGTCCCCGGACCGCGCACCGAGCGGGACTCGTGCGACATGCCGGCCCCGTCCCCGAGCTCGACCCGATTCGGCTCGACGGCGTCGGCGTGACTGCGCCGCTGCCCACGGCGCTGTCGTTGATCCGCTCGGTGCCGGTGCACGTCGCAGCCGTCGCCCTGGACGCCGGCCTCCGGGACGGCGGTTTCGATGTCGACGACCTCGTCGCATCGCTCCCCACCGCCGGCGAACGAGGCTCCGCCCGCGGGCCCATCGTCGTCGGCGCCCTCGACTGCCGACACGAATCAGTCGGTGAGTCGTTCACGGCGATCCGCCTCGTCGAACTCGGCGCTCCGACAGTGGTGCCGCAACACGAGTTCGCGGGTTCGGGCGGCCGTGCCGATCGGGTCGACTTCTGGCTCCCGGACGTCGGCGTCGTGATCGAGTTCGACGGCAAGCAGAAGTACGTCGATCCGACGATGATCGGCACCAGTGACCCGGCCGAGGTGCTGTGGCGCGAGAAGGTCCGCGAAGACCGGCTGCGTCGTCAACCGGAGGTCCGGACGGTGGTCCGGGTGACGTGGTGGCATCTCATCGAACTTGACCGCTTCCGCGCGCTGCTCCGGGCACACGGTGTGCGCTTCTGAGTTCTGCGTGGCGTGTTTCGCGCTGAGCGACAGGGCTCGCCGGATGCAGCACGAGCGCTGTCGCCCAGCGCGAAACTCGGCCAGCCCGCCCCGCACACGACGAAGGCCGCCGCCCCGAGGGGCAGCGGCCTTCGTGACCAGAAGGTCAGACTCAGACGAGCTCGACGGTGGCGCCGGCGGCCTCGAGCGAAGCCTTGGCCTTGTCGGCGGTCTCCTTGTTGGCGCCCTCGAGCACCTTGGCGTCGGCGGTCTCGACGAGCGCCTTGGCCTCGCCCAGGCCGAGCGACGTGAGGCTGCGGACCTCCTTGATGACCTGGATCTTCTTGTCACCGGCCGACTTGAGCACGACGTCGAACTCGGTCTTCTCCTCGACCTCCTCGGCGGGGGCAGCAGCGCCACCGACCGCAGCAGCGGCGACGGGGGCGGCAGCGGTGACCTCGAAGACCTCTTCGAACTTCTTCACGAAGTCAGAGAGCTCGATGAGCGTGAGCTCCTTGAAGGCCTCGATGAGCTCGTCCTGCGAAAGCTTCGCCATGATTTTCTCCTACTACTCAGTACGTGATGTGGTTGTGGAACGCGTGCCTGGTCAGGCCGCGGACTCCTGCTTCTCGCGGAGGGCGTCCACCGTGCGGACGGCCTGCGAGAGGGGTGCCTGGAACAGGTACGCAGCACCGAACAGCGAGGCCTTGAAGGCGCCGGCGAGCTTGCCGAGCAGCACTTCGCGGGACTCGAGGTCGGCGAGCTTGTCCACCTCGGTCGCGGTGAGCGGGTTACCGTCGAAGTAACCACCCTTCACCACGAGCTCGGGGTTCGCCTTGGCGAATGCACGCAGCGACTTCGCGACGGCGACGGTGTCACCGTGGACGAAGGCGAGAGCGGACGGACCAGCGAGCTCGTCGTCGAACGACGTGATGCCTGCTTCGTTGGCCGCGATCTTGGTCAGCGTGTTCTTCACCACGGCGTACGTGGCGTGCTCACGGATCGAGTTGCGGAGCTCCTTGAGCTGCGCGACCGTGAGACCGCGGTACTCGGTGAGCAGAACGGCGTTCGAGCTACGGAAGGACTCCGTGAGCTCGGCGACCGCAGCTTCCTTGTTCGCCATGGTTCTCCTTGGGGTTCTTGCTGGCAGCCCCGGGTCCCATGGCTGTGGTGAACACAACCCGCACACGAAAAAAGCTCCGGCGCAGAGGCTCGGAGCTGCTCCGACACGATGTGTAGGAGTGGTTCTGAACACCTGCGCGGGCTGCCTCGTGACGAGGACCTTCGGTCACTGTCCATGCGTGAACACGGCAGCAACGACCAGCGGTCTTTGGCTGAACAGAACCGTACCACACCGCGGCGTCGGTCCGGAAGCACCGGTTCCGGGAGTGAGTCCGGACGGGAGGCACGCCCCCGCCCGCCCCGCCGGTCACCCTCCGGAGCGGTCGGGCACCCCGGCCCAGGCCGGAGGGGCGGCATCGGCAGCACTGGCGGCGCCGCCACCCGCATCCGCACCCGCGGCACCGTCATCCGCGGCCCCGGCATCCGCACCGTCCACCCGCCGCGCCGGCAGGTGCACCGTGAACACCGTGTCCCCCGGTTCGCTCGTCACGCTCACCCGCCCGCCGTGCGCCTGCACGACGGCGTCCACGATGGCGAGCCCGAGGCCGGTCGACCCCGCGGTCCGCGAGCGTGAGCTGTCGGCGCGGGCGAACCGTTCGAAGAGCTTCGGCAGGAACTCCGGGTCGATCCCCTGCCCGTCGTCGCGGACGGTCAGGTCGACGCCACCGTCCGGCGCCGACGCGATGCCGACCGTGATGCGCGTGCCGTCCGGCGTGTGGGTCCGGGCGTTGGTGACCAGGTTGACGATCACCTGGTGCAGGCGTGCCGCGTCACCGACGACCTCGACGGGTTCGGCAGGCAGGTCGACCTCGATCGGGTGGTCCGGCGAGGCGGCGTGGGCGTCGTTGACGGCGTCGAGCACCAGGCCGGTCAGGTCGACGTCGTCGAACTGGATCTCGCGGCCCTCGTCGAGACGGGCCAGCAGCAGCAGGTCCTCGACCATCGAGGTCATCCGGACCGACTCGGACTCCACCCGACTCATGGCGTAGACGACGTCCGGCGGCAGGTCGGCGCCCATCCGTCGGGTGAGTTCGGCGTACCCGCGGATCGAGGCCAAGGGCGTCCGGAGTTCGTGCGAGGCGTCGGCGACGAACTGCCGGACCTTCTGCTCGGACCGTTCGCGGGCCTGCATCGCGTTGCCGATGTGTCCGAGCATCCGGTTGAACGCGGTGCCGACGCGGCCCACCTCGGTGCCCGGATCGGCATCGGGCACACGGACGCCGTCGAGGGCATCACTGCGGTCGAGCGGCATCCGGGCGACGGTCGAGGCTGTCTCCGCGACGCGGTCGAGCGGCCGGAGCGCGCGTCGGACGGCGGCGGTGGCGACGGCCGAGGCGACGAGGAGCGCGAGCACGGTGACGACGAGCACCACGCCGAGCAGCTTCCACACACTCTCGTACACCGGGGCGAGTGGCAGGCCGACGACGAGCACGGCCGGTCCGACGTTGGCTGCGGTCACCCGGTAGCGCCCGAGGTCGGAACCGAGGTCGATGGTGTGCGGCTGACCGTCGACGGCCAGTCCGCTCAGGGGTCGGACCACGGCGCTCGACAGGCGTTCGGCCTGCCCCGAGTTGTCGAGCAGACTGCCGACGACCGCGTTGCCGTCGAGGATGTACACCGTCAGCGTGCCGGCCGCCTGTGCTGACGGGCGTCCGAACTCCGGCCCGTTCGGGCCCTGCTGCTCGACCGACCGCTGCGCTCGGGTCGTCGCGTACTGCAGCTGCTCGTCGATCGCCGATCGTTGGATGGAGAACAGCGCGATGATGCTGCCGCCCCCGATCACCGCACTGACGGCGACGACCAGGGCGACGATGCTCAGGACGAGCCGACGACGGAGGGTCATGCGGAACGCCCGGTTCAGACGGTGGGCTTGATGACGTACCCGACGCCACGCACCGTGTGGATCATCGGCTCCTCGCCGACGTCGATCTTCTTGCGCAGGTAGGAGATGTAGATCTCGACGACGGAGGACTTGCCGCCGAAGTCGTACGACCACACCCGGTCCAGGATCTGCGCCTTCGACAGCACGCGGCGCGGGTTGCGCATGAGGAAGCGGAGCAGCTCGAACTCGGTCGCGGTGAGTTCGATGGTGCGGCCGGCCCGGGTGACCTCGTACGACTCCTCGTCGAGCACCAGGTCGCCGACGACGATGCGGGAGTCGCCGGCCTCGCTGACGGAGATCTGCGAGCGGCGGATGAGGCCACGGAGGCGTGCGACGACCTCTTCGAGCGAGAACGGCTTGGTGACGTAGTCGTCGCCGCCGGCGGTGAGTCCGGTGACGCGGTCCTCGACGGAGTCCTTCGCGGTGAGGAACAGCACCGGGGTGTCGTCGTTGTTCTGCCGCAGTCGGCTGAGGACCTGCAGCCCGTCGAGGTCGGGCATCATCACGTCGAGCACCATGGCGTCCGGGTGGAACTCCCGTGCCTTCGTCAGGGCGTCCTGGCCGCCGTTCGCGCTGCGGACGTCCCAGCCCTCGTAGCGGAGGGCCATCGAGAGCAGGTCGGTGAGGCTGGCTTCGTCGTCGACGACCAGGATGCGCAACGGCGAACCGTCGGCACGGGTGAGGCGCGGGGGTGCGGAGGGCTGCGAGATGGTCACGTCTTCGAGTATCGAGAGATTCCTATGAGCCGTCTGTGGCCCGTCCCAGTGCGCCCTGTGGATCGTCCTCGTCGACGTGGATGCAGTCCTCAATAGCCTGACGTCGATGCTGGACTCCCTTGCTTGGCCCGACGGTGCGCGACACGTCGACACCGCTGCGATCACCGCCCTCGTGCTCGGTTCCGCCGATCCCACGGCCGCGGACGCGCCCACCGCCGGGAGGCCCGTCCCGCCCCCGCAGCACCGGCTCGCCGTCGCGCAGACCCTCGCGTCCACCACCCCGCCCCTCGTCGCTGGGACCGCCGGCCAGGTCTTCGCGACCCTCGCGGCGGTCGCTGCCGCGGACGTCACGACCGCCCGGGTGGTCGAGCCCCACCTCGACGCGCTGACGATCCTGGCGCAGGCCGGGATGGAGGTCCCCGCGGGGTCGACGTGGGGTGTCTACGCGGCCGAGGCCCCGGGCCTCCGCCTCGAGGCACACCCGACCGAGGACGGCGGCGTCGTCCTGGACGGCACGAAGCCCTGGTGTTCGCTGGCGTCGACGCTCTCGCACGCCCTGGTCACCGCGCACGTCGGCGAGGAACGTCGGCTCGTCGCGGTGTCGCTCCGTCAGACCGGCGTCGTTCCGCACGACCACGTCTGGGTCGCCCGCGGCCTGCCCGACGTGCCGAGTGGTCCGGTCGACTTCACCGCAGTCCGGGCGAGCACGGTGGGCGAGCCCGGCTGGTACCTCCGCCGTCCGGGCTTCGCCTGGGGTGGCATCGGGGTCGCCGCGTGCTGGTGGGGTGGTGCGGTCGGGCTGGCGCGGGTGCTCCGTGCACACGCCGCCGCGCGACCGGAGTCCGAACTGCTGCGGGCCGCACTGGGTTCGGTGGTCGCCGACCTCGCGGACGCCGAGGACGCCCTCGCCAGCGCCGCCCGCCGGATCGACGACAGCACCGGCACGGCCGACGACGCCACCGACTGGCCGCTCCTCGCGCAGGTCGTCCGCTCCCGGGTGCGCCGGGCCGTGGACGCCGTGCGGACCCAGGTCGTCCGGTCGATCGGCCCCGGCCCGCTGACGAGCGACCCCGCCGTCGCCGCACGGGTCGCCGACCTCGAGCTCTACGTGCTGCAGGACCACGGCGACCGGGACCTCGCCCGCATCGGCCGGATGGTGCTCGAGCGCGGCGGTGTGGCGTGGTGAGCTTCGACCACCGGGCTCCGGGGACCGACCCGGACGCCTGGACGCCCGTGCTCGCCCGGGTCCACGCGACGCCGATCGTGCTCAACGGGTACGACCGGGTCCTCGTCGTCGCGCCGCACCCCGACGACGAGACCCTGGGTGCCGGCGGCCTCATCGCGATCGCGGCGGAGGCCGGACTGCCGGTGCACGTCGTCCTGGTCAGCCGGGGTGAGGGGTCGCACCCGGACTCCCCCACGACCACGCCCGATCAGCTCCGCGTCCGTCGGACCGCGGAGTTCAGCGCAGCACTGGACGCACTGCACCCCGCGGTGACGTCCACCGTCCTGGACGTGCCGGACGGCGGACTGCGCGAGCACGCCGAGGTGCTCGCACACGCCCTCACCGAGCACCTGCCGAGCGGCCCCGCAGCACCCGGCTCCGCCGCAACCGGCCCCGCAGCAACCGGCCGTACCCTGCTCGTCGCCCCCTGGCAGGGCGACGGGCACCGTGACCACCGGATCGCCGGCGAGGTCGCCGAGCGCCTCGCCGCCGAGACCCCCGGCGTCGACCTGCTGTCCTACCCCGTCTGGGCGTGGCACTGGGACGACCCGGCAGCACCGGCCCTGCCCGTCGCCGGACTGCGCGCCCTGCCGCTGTCGACGGCCGCGCTCGACCGGAAGCGCCGGGCACTCGACGCCCATGCCTCGCAGGTCCGCCCCCTCTCGCCGGCGCCCGGGGACGAGGCGATCGTCGACGACCGGCACGCGCGGCACCACCTCCGCGACCAGGAGTGGTTCGTGGCACCGAGCGTCGCGGACACCGCCACCGCCAACGCCGACGCCGACGCCGACGAGCACACGACGGCCTCCCGCTCCCGCGAGTCCTTCGACGCCCACTACGACCGCAAGCCCGAGGGCTGGGACTTCGACGGCTCCTGGTACGAGCAGCGGAAGCGTGCCGTGACCCTGGCCGCCCTCCCCCGACGCCGCTACCGGTCCGCGCTCGAACTCGGCTGCGCCACCGGAGTCCTCACCGCGGCGCTGACGGAGCGGGCAGACTCCGTCCTCGGCACCGACATCTCGCGTGCCCCGCTGGAGCGCGCCCGACGGCGAGCGCCGTCGGCACAGTTCGTCCAGGCCGCCCTGCCCGCCGAGTGGCCGGCCGGCCGCTGGGACCTCGTGGTGATGTCCGAGGTCGGCTACTACCTCTCCCCCGCCGACCTCGACGCCACGATCGACCGTGTCCTGGCCTCACTCGACGACGACGGTGTCCTCGTCGCCTGCCACTGGCGGCACCCGGACAGCGACGCCGTCACCGACGGGGACACGGTCGACGCGCACCTGGCGGCGCGCTGGCCCCGCCCGGCACTGGTCCGCCACGTCGAGCCGGACTTCGTCCTCAGCGTCCTGCCCGGTCCGGCCGTCGCCAGCGTCGCCCGGACCGAGGGACTCGTCCGGTGACGCTCCGGCTCGACGTCGTCGTCCCGGCACACGACGAACAGGACCGGATCCTCGCCTGCCTGGAGGCCCTGGCCACCGCCGTCACGACCCTCCGGCACCAGCACCCCGAGGCCTCGGTCCACGTCACGGTCGTCCTGGACGGCTGCACCGACGACACCGCCGTGCTGGTCGCCTCCGTCGCCGCCGGGTCCCCGTGGCTCGAGACGCTGGTCACCGACCACGTCGGGGTCGGTCGGGCACGGTCACTCGGTGCCGCCCACGCCCTGGCCCGACCCCTCCCGCCGGCCCGAGCCCTCCCTCCGGACGGCCACGACGACGACCTCGACCGTCGCTGGCTCGCCCACACCGATGCCGACTCGCGGGTCGCGGCGGGGTGGCTCGTGCAGCAGCTCGATGCCCTCGTCGCCGGCACACACGTCCTCGTCGGTGCCGTGGTGCCGGACCCGGACGACCTCGACGCGGTGGTCCTCGCCCGGTGGCAGGCGACCCACCCGCCCGGTGCGACCCTCGGCCACGTGCACGGAGCGAACCTCGGCATCCGCGCGGATGCCTACCGTGCCCTGGGCGGCTTCGACCCGGTGCCGGAGCACGAGGACGTCCGACTGGTGGCGCGCGCCCGCGCGCTGGGGCTGCGGGTGGACGCGACCACGAGCCTCCCGGTCGTCACCAGCGGTCGGTTCGACGGCCGGACACCGGGCGGCTACGCCGAGCACCTGCGCCGCACCTACGGCGACGCCTCTTGACCTCCTTACTGTTCTGATAGCGGACCGAAGGGGCGCCCTTGGTGCGCCTTCCTAGGTTCTCCTCGTCGGCCCCCGGCGCGTGATCCGCGCGACCGGTGCTCCCGGGTCGGCCCACACCGAGGAGAACCATGTTCCTGACCTACCTCAGGCGCGAACTCACGAACCGCAAGAAGCAGACGGTCATCATCGCGGTCGGGATGGCGCTGGCCATCGCGCTCGTCGTCATCGTCTCGTCGATCGCGAGCGGCGTGCAGTCCGCCCAGTCGAGCGTCCTGGCGTCCGTGTACGGCGTCGGCACCGACATCACCGTGACGAAGACCGAGACCCCGACGTCCAGCAGCACCGGCCGGCCGTCGTTCGACTTCGGCGACCAGGGCTCGTCGGGCAGCAGCAGCGGTTCCACCGACCTGTCCCAGTCCCGCCTGGCGGTGTCCCGCGGCACGAGCACCCTGACCGCCGCGAACGTGGCGACGGTCGCCGGAACCGACGGGGTGGCGGCCGCGACCGGCGTCCTGACGCTCGAGAACAGCACGTTCTCCGGCCAGGTCGAGCAGAGCGACGGCAGCAGCAGTGACGGTGCGGCGCAGGGCGGCCCACCGAGCGGGACCGGCCAGGGCAGCACGGGCCAGAGCGGTACGGGCCAGAGCAGCACCGGCCAGGGCGGTGGTGGCTTCGGCGGTGGCTCGTTCAGCGTCGACTCGTTCACCGTCACGGGCATCCCGGTCTCCGGCGACACGGTCGGCCCGCTCACCAGCACCGAGACGACGAAGGGCCGTACCTTCACCACGGCCGACGCCGGCAAGGACGTCGTCGTGCTCGACGCGGCGTACGCCAAGAGCGAGTCGAAGGCCGTCGGCGACACGGTCTCGATCGGCGGGAAGACCTTCGACGTCATCGGGATCGTCGCCTCGACCGGGTCGGCGTCCACCACCGGCTCGAACACGTACATCCCGCTCGACACCGCGCAGACGCTCGCCGACCTGTCCGGCGAGGTCACGTCCGTCTACGTCTCCGCCGAGTCGTCCTCCGACGTCGCGACGATCAAGACCGCGCTGCAGAAGGAGCTGTCGAGCGCGACCGTCTCCACCGAGTCCGACCTCGCCTCGAGCATGTCCGGCTCCCTGGCGACGGCGTCGGCCCTCGTGTCGAACCTCGGCCGGTGGCTGTCGATCGTCGTCCTGGCGGCGGCGTTCCTCATCGCGATCCTGTTCACCATCTCCGGCGTCACCCGACGCACCCGGGAGTTCGGCACCCTCAAGGCCATCGGCTGGTCGAACGGCCGCATCACCCGGCAGGTCGCGGGCGAGTCGCTCGTGCAGGGGCTGATCGGTGGTGTCATCGGCGCCGCGACCGGCCTCGTCGGCATCCTCGTCGTGAACGTCATCGCCCCCACGGTCTCGGCGAGTGCCGCCACCAGTACCCGGACCGGCCCCGGCGCGGGTGGTGGGATGCCCGGCGCAGCCGCGACCGCGGCGGCCGGCAGCGGCACGACCGGTGGCGCTCCCGCGGGCGGCTTCGGCGGCGGCGGGCAGACGGCGGCGACCACGGACGTCGTCCTGCACGCCCCGGTCACCGTCGAGGTGATCCTGCTCGCCATCGGGCTCGCGGTCCTCGGCGGGCTGCTCGCGGGCGCGCTCGGCGGGTGGCGGGCCTCCCGGCTCCGCCCGGCGGAAGCGCTCCGGAGCGTGGCGTGATGCCGGCCGACCGGCGCACCCCGACCGACCCGGCCGGCACCAGCGCGACCCGCACGACCCGCACGATCCGCACGACCGACCGCACCATCCCGACGACCGAGGAGCCATCGTGACCACCACCGAGACCACAGCCGCCACCGACGGCGTGCCCACAGCCTCCCGGCCCGTCTACCGGCTGTCGGGCGTGACCAAGACGTACCGGCAGAAGAACCGGACCGTCACCGCGCTGGCCGGGGTCGACCTCGAGATCCCGCATGGGCAGCTCGTCGCGGTGCAGGGGCCGACCGGCGGCGGCAAGTCGACGCTGCTGCAGATGCTCGGCGCGCTCGACCGGCCGAGCAGCGGTTCGGTGTTCCTGGGTGACCGGGACGTCGCCGTGCTCGGGGACCGGGCGCTCACCGACGTCCGGGCGACCGAGATCGGCTTCGTGTTCCAGAGCTTCAACCTCATCCCGACCCTGACCGCGCTCGAGAACGTCGAGACCGCGTTCGCGGGCAGCCTCGCGAACCGCTCCCGGGCCGAGGTCCGCGAACGGGCCACGACCGCCCTGCGCGAGGTCGGCCTCGAGGAACGGCTCGACCACCTGCCTGCCGAGCTCTCCGGCGGGCAGCAGCAGCGCGTCGCGATCGCCCGCGCCCTGGTGAAGGACCCGACGGTCCTGCTGGCGGACGAGCCGACCGGGGCGCTCGACGAGGGCACCCGCGACGAGATCATGGGCCTCATCGAGCGGCAGTGGAAGGACCGCGGGTTGACGGTCGTCATCGTGACGCACGACTCGTGGGTGGCGCGGCGCGCAGAGCGTCGGCTGCACATCGAGCAGGGGCAGGTCCGCGAGGTCTAGTCGCCGCTGCGCCGCCGAGGCGGCCGAGGCGGGCGGCGGAACACCGGTGTTCGTGTGTCACACCGCGGATCTCCGCGGCGCGACGGACGAACACCGGTGTTCCACGAAGCCGCGGCGCGGCGGCGCGGCGGCGCGGCGGCGTCAGCCCGCCGCGCCCGGGTAGTCGCAGTACGCGAACCACGACGAGTCCGGCGCCCACGGCGGCACGTTCACGGTCCCCTGCCCGCCGTCGAGGACGACCAGCGTCTCCGGCACCACCGCGATCCGCGCACCACGAGCGAGGACCCCGGGCAGCAGCCGCAGTTCCACCCGGTGGTCCGCCGGGTGCCCCTGCACGCCGGGCTCGTAGGACAGGTACAGCAGGTGCGCACCGTCCGGGGAGACGTGCGGGAACCAGTTCACCCGCTCGTCACCGGTGATCTGCACGGGGTCCGTCGACCCGTCGCGCAGGGCGGCGAGCTGCGCCGTGCCCGGGGTG
This sequence comes from Curtobacterium sp. MCLR17_032, assembly GCF_003234795.2. Taxonomy (NCBI): domain Bacteria; kingdom Bacillati; phylum Actinomycetota; class Actinomycetes; order Micrococcales; family Microbacteriaceae; genus Curtobacterium; species Curtobacterium sp. MCLR17_032. The sequence continues at coordinate 2,500,332 of NZ_CP126268.1, forward strand.
AACCGCTCGGTGTTGAACAGCAGGGTCCCGCCGTCCGGGGTCCACGCGCACCCGTCGTCCGGGTGCGCGTCGCGGGTCCGGAAGGTCGTCGCGCCGGTCGCCGGGTCGACGAGGGCGACGTCGGTGGTCCAGACGCCCTCCGGTGAGCGTTCGCCCACGATCGCGGCCAGCGCGGAACCGTCGGGAGCGATGCCGTGCAGGTAGTACTTCCGCACGGTCGGCAGGGCGGCGGAGGTGTCGGTGATCCGGCTCCCCGGGCCGCCGGCGGGCAGCGGCACGCGGTACAGCTCACCGTCCCGCCCGCTCACCACGACGGACTGCCCCGAGGGGTCGAGCACGTGGTCGTTGTTGATCTCGGGTACACCCGGCATCGGCACCGGCACGAGCGCGGTCTCGTCGAGGACCGTCCCGGCCGCGGGCACCGGCAGCAGCCAGAGGTCGCCGTCGGCGTTGAGCACCAGGGTGTCGGCGTCCAGGACGTTCGGCGCCTCGACCAACACGGTGTCCGAGGCGAACACCAGCCGGCTCGCGCGCGCCTCGACGTCGTACACGTGCACGCGGCTGGTCTGTCCGGGCAGCAGTTGCCGCCCCCGGGTCTCGGTCATGCGTCCATCCTGTCGTGCGTGGTCCGGGTCGTGGTCGAGGTCGTGGTCGTGGTTCGGCGACGCGCCGCACAACGGAATCCGATCCGAACCGCGGGAGTCCACGGTTCGGATCGGACACGGCAGGTGCAGTCCGCGCCGCACCACGGTCGGGCGGGCGCGCGCCGGCCGCACCACGGACGGGAGGCGCGGTGCGGGACGGACCCGCACCGCGCCTCCCGTCAGGTGGTCGCGGCTACTTCACCGCACCGGCGGTCAGGCCGGCGACGAACTGGCGCTGCACCACGAGGAACGCGATGACGACCGGGATCGAGACGACCAGCGAGGCCGCCATGATCTGGTTCCAGTACACGTTCGTCTGCGTCGAGTACTGCTGCAGACCGACCGCCAGCGTCGAGCCGAGGCCGTTCGTCATGACGGAGGCGAAGAGGACCTCGCCCCAGGCCGTCATGAACGAGTAGATGCCGACCGCCACGAGACCGGGACGGGCCGAGGGCAGGATGATCCGGAACAGCGCGCCCATCGGGCCGGAACCGTCGACCATCGCAGCCTCGTCGAGTTCGCGCGGGATCGTCTCGAAGTAGCCCGCGAGCATCCAGATCGAGAACGGCAACGTGAACGTCAGGTACGTGATGATCAGGCCGAGCCAGCTGCCGACCAGCTGGATGCCGAGCGTGTTGCCGAGGTTGGTGAAGATCAGGAACAGCGGCAGCAGGAACAGCACGCCGGGGAACATCTGCGTCGAGAGCACCGTCGTGGTGAAGGCGCTCTTGCCCTTGAAGTTCCACCGCGACACCGCGTAGGCGGCGAACGTGGCGATGATCAGCGAGAACACCGTCGCGACCGTGCAGACCACGAGCGAGTTGATGAAGTACCGACCGAGCGGGACCGTCGACCACATGTCGATGAACGGCTGGAACGTGATCCGCGACGGGATCCACGTGAAGTCGTTCTGCACGTCGCCGAGCGGCTTGATGGCGGTGGTGATCATGACGTAGAGCGGCACCACCGTGAAGACGGTGAGCAGTGCCAGGACGATGACCTTGAAGGACTTCGCCCCCGTTGTTTCACGCACGGACGGACCTCCGGTTGGTGACGGCCAGGTAGATGCCGGTGACGACGAGCAGGAAGAGGAGGAGCAGGACGCTCATCGCGGCACCGGAGCCGAAGTTCCAGGTGATGAACGACGCGTTGTAGATGTGGAAGCTCAACAGGTCGGCGGCCGGCGGCTGCGCGGTCGAGCCGAACAGCACGAACGGGGTGTTGAAGTCGTTGAACGTCCAGAGGAACATCACCAGCACCAGCGTGACGTTGACCGGGCGGACCATCGGCAGCGTGATCGAGCGCCACTGTCGGAAGGGCTTGGCACCGTCGACCGAGGCGGCCTCGTAGACGTCCGCCGGCACGGACTGGAGGCCCGCCATCAGCATGAGGAACGCGAACGGCCAGGTCTTCCAGATCGCCACGACGACGACGGCCACGAAGGCGTTGTTGCCGATGAGCCAGAACGGCGCGCTCGAACCGAACAGGTGCAGCTGGTCGACCAGGACGTGGTTCAGGGCACCCGAGTCACGCTGGAACATGAACTTCCACGTGATGACGCCGGCGTACATCGGCAGCGCGTAGGGCACCAGGAACAGCGTGCGGAAGAGCCCGCGACCGCGGAACGGCTTCTGCAGCGCGACCGCGGCGGCCATGCCGAAGCCCCAGGACAGCCCGACCACGAGGATCGTGAAGGCGCAGGTGATGAGGAACGAGCTGAGCAGCCCACGGCCGATCGCCTGGTCGAAGTCGACCGCGACGGAGTAGTTCCGCAGCCCGGCGAAGGGCGCGGCACCCCAGTTCGCGATGAAGTACTTGGTGAGCTGCACGAAGCTGATCCAGATGCCGACGAGCATCGGCACGATGTGGATGAGCAGCTCGAAGAGGATCGCGGGACCGACGAGTGCGTACGGGAGCCACGGAGCGCGGCGCTTCCCACGAGGCGACGGCCCCGAGAGGGTCGGCGCCTTCGTGTGCGTCAGGTCGATGGCCTCGGAGTCTGGCAGGACCGTCGTGGACATGGGCAGGCCTTCCGGCTGGTGGAGGGGGTTCGGGAGGTGGGGCGGGAGGCCCGGTCCCGACCTGACGGTCGTGGTCCGGGCCTCCCGTCGGATCAGCCTGCGGCCTGGGAGACCTGGTCCTGGGCCGTCTGCAGCGCGCTCTTGATGTCCTTGTCGGACACCGTCGAACCCGTCGCGATCTTGGCGAACATGTCGTTCATAGCCTTGCCGACCGTGGACTCGAACTGGTCCTCGGCGGGCACCAGCGGGAGCGGCTTCGCCTTGTTGTTGTAGATGTCGAGGAACGTCTTCGTCTGCTCGTCCGTGACGGAGTCAGCAGCGGCGGCGAGCACCGGCAGTGCCGCGTACGGCTTGTCGAGCGTGGTCTGCGTGTCCGCGCTCGTCATGTACTTGACGAACTTCAGCGCGCCCTCCTTGTTCTTCGTGTTCTTGAAGACGGAGAGGTTGATGCCGGCCGGGAAGCTGGCGATCTGCTCGCCACCGGTCGGAGCGGGCAGCGGGACGACGCCGTACTCGTCCGACTTCATGCCGAGCGAGTTGATGGTGTTGTTCGCGTTGTTCTGGTTGAGGATCATCGCGGCCTTCTTGTTCGCGAAGTCCGTGACCGACTGGGTGGCGTTGTCGTACTGCGCGTTCGAGGGGTTCGCGGCCTTCGCGTCCTGCATCAGGTCGATGTAGCGCTTGATGCCGTCGACGTTGGCCTTCGAGGTGAAGGTCGGCTTGCCGCTCTTGTCGAACCACTCGCCGCCGTTCTGCGCCGAGTTGATGAACGCGAAGTGCGCGTTCTCGGTGTACGAACCACCGGCGAGGCTGAACCCGTAGGTGTCACCCTTCGTCAGCGTCTTGGCCGCGGTGACGAGGTCGTCCCAGTTCGTGGGCGGCTCGATGTTCGCGTCCTTGAGCATCTGCTTGTTGTAGAAGAGGCCGTAGGCGAGGCCGTAGAGCGGGACGCTCGTGACGGTCTTGTCCGGGGCGCCACCGGTGGAGAGCGCGACCTTGCCGAACTTGTCGGCACCGCCGATCGCCTTCATCTCCGAGTCACCGAACTCCTGGAAGGCGCCGGTGGCCTGGAGCGAGGTCGCCCAGGTGTTGCCGATGTTCACCACGTCCGGACCCTGGCCCGAGGTGACGGCGGTCTGGATCTTCGTCTGGAGGTCGTTCCAGCCGATGACCTGGAGGTTGACCTTGATCCCGGTCTCCTTGGTGAACTTCTCGAGGACGGGGGTCAGCACCTCCTTGTCGTTCTGCAGGGACGTGCCCTGGTTCGACGCCCAGTAGGTGAGCGTCTTCGAGTCGCCGGCGGAACCGGACGACCCGGAGGAGCAGGCTGCGAGGCCGGTCACGGTGAGTGCCGCGGCCGCGGTGATGGCCAGTGCGCGGATGGCAGTGCGCATGAGGCTCTACTTTCTCGTCGTTGAGATCTTGCAGGAGGTGGTGCTCGGTGGTGGTGCTGGGTGCTGCTGTGTGGGACGGGGCAGGGCCGGGTCGGACCAGGGTCCGGTCGGGCTGGACCTGGTCAGGCCAGGGTCTGCTCCGCGGGGTCCCAACCCTCGGGGAGGGTCGGGGAGGGTGTGACCGTGCTCTCGACGAGCACGGTCTCACCACGTTCGGCTGCCTCGGCGATGGAGACCATCACGTCGAGGACGTGGAAGGCGAGGGCACCGGGGACCCGGTTCTCCTCACCCGCACGGAGGGAGCGGGCCAGGTCGACCACGCCCGTCCCCCGCGAGTAGGTGGACCCGACGGCGGGGATCGTCTCGGGCTCGTCGGCGCCGAGCGCGTACAGCTCGGTGTCGCCGTCGAAGTCGTTCGGGTCGGGGAAGACGACCGTGCCGGTCTCGCCCGCGATCTCGACGAAGCCGGTGCGGCCGCGGTCGGACTCGAACGAGAAGACGCTCTGCGCGCTGCCGCCGTTCTCGAACTGGATCAGCGCCGAGTGGTTCGTCGGGACGTCGACCGGGAAGTCGGTGCCGGCCTTCGGGCCCGAGCCGATCGTGCGGGTGGCGCGGGACTTCGACGCGGTGGCCGTGACCTTCGCGACCGGTCCGAACGCCTGCACGAGGGTCGTGATGTAGTACGGGCCGATGTCGAACAGCGGGCCGGCACCGTACGCGAAGAGGAACTCGGGGCTCGGGTGCCAGGACTCCGGGCCGGGGCTCTGGAAGAGGGTGAGCCCGTTCAGCGGGGTGCCGATGCGGCCGTCGCGGATGGTGCGGAGCGCGGTCTGCAGTCCGGCGCCGAGGAACGTGTCCGGGGCGACGCTGACGGTCTTGCCGGCGGCGACCGCGGCGTCGCGGAGCTGCGCGGCGCTCTGCCGGTCCAGCGCGTAGGGCTTCTCGCCCCAGACGTGCTTGCCGGCGGCCAGGGCCTGCAGCGCGACCTCGACGTGTGCCGCCGGGATCGTGAGGTTCACGACGATCTCGATGTCGTCGACGGCGAGCAGTTCGTCGACCGTGCCGGAGCCCGGCACGCCCCACTTCTCGGCCTGCGACGCTGCCCGGGGCAGGTCGATGTCGGCGATGAAGAGGACCTCGACGTCGGGGAAGACCGTCAGGTTGGACAGGTACTGGTCCGAGATGACGCCGGCGCCGATGACACCGACCCCGACACGTCCCGCGGCGCTCATGCGTGTGCTCCGGCGAGGAAGGCGTACGAGTCGCGGACGGCCTGGACGACGTCGCCGTCGTGGTCGTCGAGCTCGATGACCTGCTGGGCGTCGGGCGCTGCGGCCACGATGTCGCGCACCGGCATGATGCCGTTGCCGACCGCGACCTGCTGCTTGTCGTCGTGCGAGCCGTCGCCGTCCTTGACGTGCAGGAACCGGACCTGGTCGCCGAGTCGGCCGAGGACGGCCACCGGGTCGTCGCCGCCGACCTTCGCCCAGTAGGTGTCGAGCTCGAGGACGACGGCGTCGGAGAGGGCCCCGGCGAAGACCTCGAAGGCGCTCGTACCGTCGATGCGGTTCGAGAACTCGAACGCGTGGTTGTGGTAGCCGAGGGTCAGACCGTGGTCGGCGGCGCGGGGCGCGAGCTCGTTGAACTGCCGGGCGATGGCCTCGACGTCTTCGCGGGTGGTCCAGCGTGCTTCGTCGACGTGCGGGTCGATCAGCGTGCCGAGCCCGACGGTGACGCTCGCGGTGAGGATGCGCTCGAGCCCCTGCTCGTCCACGTCGAGGAGACGTGCGTGCCCGCTCGGCGCGGTCAGACCGGCCTGCTGCAGGGCGGCTACGTACTCGTCGGCACGGTCGACGAAGCCGAAGAGCTCGACGTTCGTGAAACCGATGTCGGCGATCGTCGCCAGGGTTCCGGGGAGGTCCGTCGTCAGTGCGTCACGCACCGTGTAGAGCTGGACCGAGAGCGGTTGGGGCACCAGGTGTTCTCCTCATCGAGATGTGGTCTTCTCTGACCGATCGTCACACTATGGGCGCTTTTGTCGGCGGTCAAGCAAAAGTTCGAAGAGGTTCGACGACCTTCGTTGCGTGGCCCGGACGATGTGTGGTTCACTCCGACCATGGTCGACTTGACGCGGACGGCGACGACGCCGCCGGTCGGGGCCAGCGAGCTCTTCCAGATCCTGCGCGACGGCGTCCCGCGGACCCGAGGTGAACTCGCTGCCCTCACCGGGATGGCGCGCTCGACCATCGGCGTGCGCATCGACGCCCTGGTCGACGTCGGACTCGTCGGGTCCGTCGACACCGCCGCCTCCACCGGCGGACGACCCCCGGCACAGATCGCGTTGCGCCCCGCCGCGCGACTCGTCGTCGCCGCCGACCTCGGTGCCTCGCACGGCCGGGTCGCGGTGACCGACCTGGTCGGCACCCAGCTCGCCACCCGCGACGCCCGGATCGACATCGCCGCCGGACCCGTCCCCACGCTCGAGTGGCTCGTCGGCGTCGTCGACGAACTGCTCGACTCGGTCGGCCGCGCCCGCGACGACGTCATCGCGTTCGGCATCGGCCTGCCCGGCCCCGTCGAGTTCTCGACCGGACGCCCCGCCAACCCGCCGATCATGCCCGGCTGGGACGGCTTCGACGTCCCCGGGTGGCTCCGCCAGCACGTCCGCGCCCACGTCCTCGTCGACAACGACGTGAACATCGCGGCCCTCGGCGAACGGGCACACGGCTGGCCGGACCTCGACCACCTGCTCTTCGTGAAGGTCGCCACCGGCATCGGCTCCGGCATCGTTTCGGAGGGCCGGCTGCAGCGCGGCGCGCAGGGCACCGCGGGCGACATCGGGCACGTCCGGGTCTCGCGGGCGGGCGACGTCCCCTGCCACTGCGGCAACACCGGCTGCCTGGAGGCCGTCGCCTCCGGTCCGGCGATCGCCCGGGCACTGCGGGCGAAGGGCCACGACGTGCACACCAGCGCCGACGTCATCGAGCTCGTCGCCCGGTCCGACCTCGACGCCATCGGTGCCGTGCGCCAGGCCGGCCGGGACATCGGCGAGGTCCTGGCGACCTGCGTCTCCCTCATCAACCCGTCGGTCATCGCACTCGGCGGCTCGATCACCCAGGCCGGGGAGCACCTGCTCGCCGGCGTCCGGGAGGTCGTCTACTCCCGCTCGATGCCCCTCGCCACCGAGCACCTCGTCATCGCGCAGTCCCGCGCCGGCTCGATCGCCGCACTGCAGGGCGCCGCAGCGCTCGCCATCGCGTACGCGCTGTCCCCCGCGGGCGTCGACGAGCTGGTCACGATGGCCGAGGGGCGGCAGCTGGTCTCCTGACCGCCGCACCCCGACCGCGTGCCGGTTTCGCCGGTGCCGGTGGTCGGGTGGACAATCGTGGGGTGACGATCGTGCAGCCCACTCTCTGGGGCGACCTGGATGACGGGTGGGAGGCCCAGCCCGGCCCCGCCACGTCGGCCGGCGGTCGGTCTGCGGGTGTTCGGGCCACCGGCTCCGCGCGTCCGACTCGCGCACACGACACCTTCACCGCGCTCCGCGGGCACACCGAGCGGATCGTCGCGCACTCGTCCGACCGCGTCGCCTGGCTGCGCGCCCGCGCGATGGGCATCACGGCCACCGACGTCGCACGTCTCGCGTCCCTCCACGCCGTCGACGCGGTCGTCGCCGACAAGCGGTACGGCTCCCGGTTCGCCGGCAACGTCTACACCGAACACGGCAAGGAACGCGAACCCGTGATCGCCTCCTGGGTCGCCGCGACCCACGGCATCCAGCCCTCGGCACACCTGTTCCACGCCGCCACGAACCGGGCACACCTGGCGACCCCGGACGGTGTCGGGCTCGACCGCGACGGCCGTCTGCTGCTGGCCGAGATCAAGACCACCGCGAACGGGTTCACCCGCGTCCCCCGGCACTACATGCGGCAGGTGTGGTGGCAGCAGTACGTACTCGGTGCCGACCGGACGCTGTTCGTCTGGGAGAAGCACGACGACTTCGTGCCGGTCGCCGACGAGCCCGAGTGCCGGTGGATCGACCGCGACGACGACGCCATCCGCGGGCTCATCGCCCTCGCGGACCTGGTGCTCGATCGCCTGCGGGACGCTCGCTGACCGGGACCAACCGCAGTCGGGACAGCGCGACGACGATCAGGCCCATCAGGCCGATGAACACCGCGACGCCCAGGCAGTACAGCGCGACCACGCCGTAGCCCGACTTCGGGTCGAGGAACGGGTAGGGCACCCAGCCGTCGGTCGCACCGCGGATCACGACCACGACCAGCCAGGCCGCCGGGTAGATCAGGAACCACCACACGTCGCGGAAGAACAGTCGGCTGCGGTCCGAGAACAGCAGCCAGTCGATCACGACGTACAGCGGGATCCAGCGGTGCAGCACGTCGTTGGACCAGGACTGCCCCACCGGCTGCCCGACCTGGGCGAGCAGCGTGTTGTAGACCAGACCCGTCGTCGCGATGTAGACCGTGGCGGCGCCGCGGAACAGGTCCAACCGGCGGCCGGCATCGCGCCGGCGCACTGCTGCCACGACGGTGAGGACGAAGACGACCGCGACCAGGATGTTCGACTGGTTCGTGAAGTACCCGAAGAAGTTCCAGAACACGAACCCGTTCTGGAGCGCACGCTGCAGGTCGTCGACGATGGCCGCGACGATGGCGATCGCGGCCACGAGCCGCAGGACGTTCACGAAGATCCGCACGGGATCACGGTACTGGTCGATCGCCCTGTCCGGAGAACGCGGAGCGGGGCTCGCCGCACCGGGGACGCAGAACGGCCCGCACCGGAGTGCGGGCCGTTCTGGTCGTGCTGTGGATCAGTGCGATCCGCTGCTGATCGGGATCAGAAGACGTTGACGTCCAGCGGGATGCCCGGGCCGAAGGTCGTCGAGACGGCGCCCTTCATGATGTACCGGCCCTTCGCGGCGCTCGGCTTGAGACGGACGATCTCGTCGAGCGCGGTGGTGATGTTCTCGTCGAGCTGCTCCGGCGTGAACGAGGCCTTGCCGACGACGAAGTGCACGTTGGAGTGCTTGTCGACGCGGAACTCGATCTTGCCGCCCTTGATCTCGTTCACGGCCTGGGCCACGTTCGGGGTCACGGTGCCGGTCTTCGGGTTGGGCATGAGGCCACGCGGGCCGAGCACCTTGCCGAGACGACCGACCTTGCCCATGAGCTCCGGGGTCGAGACCGCGGAGTCGAACGAGGTGTAGCCCTCGGCGACCTTCGCGATGAGCTCGTCGCCACCGACCTCGTCGGCGCCGGCGGCGATGGCAGCCTCAGCGGCTGCACCCGTCGCGAAGACGATGACGCGGGCGGTCTTACCGGTGCCGTGCGGGAGGATGACGGTGCCGCGCACCATCTGGTCCGCCTTGCGGGGGTCCACACCGAGCTTCAGCGCGACCTCGACGGTGGAGTCGGTCTTCGCAGAGCCGGTCTCCTTCGCCAGGGCGACTGCCTCGGTGGGGGTGTAGAACTTGTCGGCCACGATCTTCGCGGCCGCGGCGCGGTACGCCTTGGACTTCTTCGCCATGGTGGTCTCCTTGCGAGATACGTGGTTGGCGAGCCGGCGCGGCTCTCCCACGGTGAGTACTGGGGTGTGGAGGGTGAGGCTCAGGCCTCGACCGTGATGCCCATCGAACGAGCGGTACCGGCGATGATCTTCGTCGCCTGCTCGATGTCGTTGGCGTTCAGGTCAGCCTGCTTGGTCTCGGCGATCTGACGGATCTGGTCCGCCGTGATGCGTCCGGCCTTCACCGTGTGCGGCGTCGCGGAACCCTTGTTCACACCCGCGGCCTTCTTGATGAGCTCGGCTGCCGGCGGGGTCTTGAGGATGAACGTGAACGAACGGTCCTCGTAGACGGTGATCTCCACCGGGATGACGTTGCCGCGCTGCGACTCGGTCTGGGCGTTGTACGCCTTGCAGAACTCCATGATGTTCACGCCGTGCTGACCGAGCGCCGGACCGATCGGCGGTGCCGGGTTGGCGGCGCCCGCGTTGATCTGCAGCTTGATCAGGCCCGTGACCTTCTTCTTCGGTGCCATGTTTCGCTTTCCTCCTGGGATCGAACGCACGGGGACCCGTGCACTCTCCCGCGTCTCCGGCGGTTCCGGATCGCGGTGACGGATCCGCAGCGCACGAGGCGCGCGGACCCAAACTCGAACAGTCTAGTGGATGGTGTCCAGCTCTAGAGCTTGGTCACCTGGTCGAAGCTGAGCTCGACCGGCGTCTCGCGCTCGAAGAGCGAGACGAGCACGGTGAGCTTGCCGCTCTCCGGCTTGATCTCGGAGATCGACCCCGGCAGACCCGCGAACGAGCCTTCCTTGATGGTGATCGTCTCGCCGACCTCGAAGTCGACCTCGGCCTGGGGCTGTGCCTGGGCGAGTCCGCTGCCCTTGGCGCCGCCCTTGGTCGGGGCCGCCTCGGCGACCTGGACGAGGGACTTCAGCATGCCGAAGGCCTCGTCGAAGCGGAGCGGAGTCGGGTTGTGCGCGTTGCCGACGAAGCCGGTCACACCCGGGGTGTGGCGGACGACGGACCACGAGTCCTCGTCGAGGTCCATGCGGACGAGCACGTAGCCGGGGATCCGGACGCGGGTGACCAGCTTGCGCTGCCCGTTCTTGATCTCGACGACGTCCTCCATCGGGACCTCGGCCTGGTAGATGTAGTCCTCCATCGACATCGAGACCATGCGGTTCTCGATGTTCGCCTTCACGCGGCGCTCGAAGCCCGCGTAGGAGTGGATGACGTACCACTTGCCCGGCTTCATCCGCAGTTCGGTCTTGAACGCCTCGTACGGGTCGACCTCGGACTCGTCGTCGTCGTCCTCGGCCGTGATCGTGACCTCGGTGTCGGGAGCCAGGTCGACCTCGGACTCCGGGGCGATCGCACCGAGCGTGTCGGCGGACTCTTCCGCGGCGACGGTGGCGTTCGCTTCGTCCGCGGTCTCGTCCTCGAGCTCGGTCTCTTCTTCGTCCTCGACGGCTTCGACGGCGGCTTCGGCCTCGTCGGCGGTGTCGATCTCGAGCGCGTCGTCGACGACGGCGTCGGCTTCCGGGTCACGCGATTCGGCGAGGGCGTCGAGCGTCTCGTCGAGCTCGGTGCTGACGGTGCCGTCGTCCGGCTCGTCGCTCAGCCCGAGGGACTCGTCGTCGTCGTCCTCGACGGAGATCGCGCGCTCCTCGGCGGAGTCGGTCGAACGGAGTTCGCTCGTCTCGACGTCGCCTTCCTGGTTCTCCTCGACCTCGGAAGACTGCTCGGCAGCGGTCGCGAGGTCGATGTCGTCGCGGGAGTAGTCAGACACAGTCGGTTCTTTCCGTTCGATGGTGCGGATCGGGATGGCGCTCGTGTCCCGGGCAGGGAACGGGTCACCGTCTCCGGAAGACCGTACCCCGAGGAGGACCGGAGCGGTCGGACCTGCGGTCAGGCCGGGCGCGCCAGGAGTGCAGCGCGCCGGGGTTGATGCCAGCTGGGTCAGGCCGTGGGGCCGTTGCCGAACACGTAGCCGACGCCGAGACCGAACACGAAGTCGAGGACCGACACGAGGATCATCATCACGACGACGAACACGAGCACGACGCCCGTGTAGCTGAAGAGTTCCTTGCGGGTCGGGGTGACGACCTTGCGCAGCTCGCCGAAGACCTGGCGGATGAACAGTGCGATCGCGGCGAAGGGGCCACGGCGCTGAGCCCGGTCGACCTTTGCCTGGGTGACGACGTCGTCAGTCGTCTCCACGTCTTTGCTCGCCACTTCAACCCTTCCCGATGTGCAGGGCGGACAGGACTTGAACCTGCAACCTGCGGTTTTGGAGACCGCTGCTCTACCAATTGAGCCACCGCCCTTCGGAACGTCCACCCGTACGGGATCCGGTCGTTCCAGGGAGAAGAAGTCCGTTTCCGACAGACTTCAACCGCCGCAGAACAGTGTACGGGAGTCCCGACGGCGGTGTCCACTTGACGGGTGCTCCGGCGCGGCGCGTCGGTAGGCTGACCCCGTGAGCACCGAAGCCGCCAGCCCTCAGCCCACCGACAGCCCCGACAGCAGCCCGCGCCCGGGCACGGACGCAGGTGCGCCCGGGGACCGTCCGCGCATCGCCTCCCGCATCGCCGCCATCGCCGAGTCCGCGACCCTCAAGGTCGACGCCAAGGCGAAGGCCCTCAAGGCCTCCGGGCGCCCGGTGATCTCCTTCGCCGCGGGCGAGCCCGACTTCGCCACCCCGGCGCACGTCGTCGACGCGGCCGTCGCGGCAGCGCAGGACTCGGCGAACCACCGGTACACCCCGGCCACGGGCCTCCCGGACCTGAAGCGCGCGGTCGCCGACAAGACCGCGCGCGAGTCCGGCATCGCCGTCGACCCGTCGCAGGTCATCATCACGAACGGCGGCAAGCAGGCCGTCTACCAGGCCTTCCAGACCGTGGTCGACGCCGGGGACGAGGTCCTGCTGCCCGCGCCGTACTGGACCACCTACCCCGAAGCCATCCGACTGGCGGGCGGCGTCCCCGTCGACGTCTTCGCCGGCAGCGACCAGGACTACCTCGTCACCGTCGAGCAGCTCGAGGCAGCGCGGACCCCGCGCACGAAGGCGTTGCTCTTCTGCTCCCCGTCGAACCCGACCGGTGCCGTCTACTCCGCCGAGCAGACCCGCGCCATCGGCGAGTGGGCGCTGGAGCACGGCATCTGGGTGATCAGCGACGAGATCTACCAGGACCTGCTCTACGACGGCCTCACCTTCTCCGGTGTCCTCGAGCAGGTCCCGGCCCTCGCGGACACGACGATCCTGGTGAACGGGGTCGCCAAGACCTACGCCATGACCGGCTGGCGGGTCGGCTGGATGATCGGCCCGGCGGACGTGGTCAAGGCCGCGTCGAACCTGCAGTCCCACCTGTCCTCGAACGTCTCGAACGTCTCGCAGCGTGCCGCGATCGCCGCCCTGGACGGCCCGCAGGAGCCCGTCCTGGCGATGCGCGAGGCCTTCGACCGTCGCCGGCAGGCGATCGTCGCCGGCCTCAACGCCATCCCGGGGTTCAACACGCCCGTGCCGCAGGGGGCGTTCTACGTGTACCCCGACGTCACCGCGTTGCTCGGTCGCGAGTGGGCCGGCAGCACGCCGACCACGACCCTCGAGCTGGCGGACCTGATCCTCGAGCACGCCGAGGTCGCGGTCGTCCCGGGCGAGGCGTTCGGGCCCTCCGGGTACCTGCGCCTGTCCTACGCGCTCGGCGACGACGACATCGCCGAGGGTGTCGCCCGTCTGGCCCGCCTGTTCGGCTGACCCCGGTCACCCCGAACGGCACGACGCGCCCCGTCTCGACGGGGCGCGTCGTCGTTGCGGGGAGCGATGTCGTCGGAGTCGGCGACGGCCGGGAGGCACGCCTCGCGTCCGCCACGCCGCAACCGTTGCCGGCACCGTCGCCGTCGCCGTCGCCGTCGCCGTCGATCAGGCGAGCAGGTCCCCGACCACGACGGGCTCCGGCACGAGCGTGACGCCGAAGCGGTTCGCGACCGTCACCTGCACGTAGCGCGCGAGCTCGGCGACCTGGGCCGCCGTCGCTCCCCCACGGTTCGTCAGCGCGAGGGTGTGCTTCGTGGAGATCCCGGCGCGGGACCCCGGGACGCCGTAGCCGCGGTGCACCCCGGCGTGCTCGATCAGCCAGGCGGCGCTGAGCTTCACGTCGTCACCGGCCGGCCAGCGCGGTGCGTCGTCGGGCATCGTCTGCGCGAACCCGGCCGACACGATCGGGTTGGTGAAGAACGAGCCGGCGCTCCAGGTGTCCGGGTCGGCGTCGTCGAGCACCATGCCCTTGGACCCGCGCAGCCGGAGGACCTCGGCGCGGACGTCGGCCGGGGCGACGAGGGTGCCGAGCTCGACGCCGAGGGACCCCGCGAGCTGGGCGTACCGCACCGGGACCCCGTCGTCGGAAGCCGTCCCGAGCCGGAACTCGACGGTCAGCACGACGCCGCGACGACCGTGCTTGAGGGTGCTCGTGCGGTAGCCGAGCGCCAGCTCGGACGCGGGGACCCAGGAACGCTCGCCGGTCTCGGCGTCCAGGAAGTCGACGGCGGTGAGCACGTCGGAGAGCTCGACCCCGTAGGCGCCGATGTTCTGCACGGGGGCGGCACCGACCGTGCCCGGGATGCCGCTGAGGGCCTCCAGTCCGGTCCATCCGCGCTCGACGGTCGTCGCGATGAACGCGTCCCACGGCTCCCCTGCGGCGACGCGGACGGTGACGCCGTCGGCGTCGGGCACCGCGTCGACCCCGCGGGTGCGGACCACCACCACGGTGCCGGGGAAGCCCTGGTCGGCGACGAGCAGGTTGCTGCCGCCGCCGAGGACCAGCCAGTCGTCCTCGTCCGCCCAGGCGTCGACGATGTGGGCGACGAGTTCGTCGGTCGTGTCCGCGACCAGCAGTCGGCCGGCCGGACCGCCGACGCGCAGGGTCGTGAGCTCGGCGAGCGTCGTCTCCGCCACGGTCAGTGGAACGCCACGGTGACCTGCGCCTTGCCGAGCACGGTCTGCCCGGCGGCGGTCACGGTGAGGTCGATGCGCTGCGGGCGGCCCTGGTCGTCGAGGGTGCCGACCTTGGCGACCACGCCGACGTCGGCACCGTCGGTCGGGTCGACGACGACGGGGCGGGTGAAGCGGACGCCGTACGAGGCGACCCAACCGCGGTCGCCGAGCCACTCGGCGACGGGCTGGACGGCGAGGCCCATGGTGAGCATGCCGTGTGCCAGGACGCCGGGCAGCCCGACCGAGGCGGCGACGTCGTCGCGGTAGTGGATCGGGTTGAAGTCCCCGGAGGCCCCGGCGTACCGGACGAGCGAGTCGCGGGTCAGGTGCACCTGGCGCTCCGCGACGACGGTGCCGACCTGCAGGTCGGCGGCGGTGTCGGTCATGCGTCATCTCCTCGGACGACGAGGGTGGACGTGGCGGTGACGACGTGCTGTCCGTCGGCGTCGACGACGCTCGACTCGGCGGTGACCATCGCGTTGCCGCCCAGGGTCTTCACGCTCGTGACGGCGAGGGTCGCGGTGAGTTCGTCCCCGGCGACGATCGGTCGGGCGTAGGCGAACTTCTGCTCGCCGTGCACGACACGGGAGAAGTCGATGCCGGCGTCCGGTTCGGCCAGGAGCTGCGCGAGCGTGGCCTCCTGCACGACGACCGCGAAGGTGGCCGGGGCGACGACGTCGGCGTGCCCGGCGGCCCGTGCGGCGGCGGGGTCGGAGTGGATCGGGTTGGTCGCGAACACGGCGCGGGAGAACTCGCGCACCTTCTCACGACCGACCAGGTACGGCGGGGCCGGCGGGAACGTCCTGCCGACGAGCTCGGGGTTCACTGACACCCGGGCAGTCTACCGAGGCCCTCGGACGCCGGACTCGACGTTGGTGATGAGCTCGACCTTGTCCATGAGTTTGCATCGGTTAGGCTGGCGGCGCTCGGTCGGGGGACGACCGGGCGGGGGCGGGGAGTGGCGATGGAGACGACGACCGAGTACACGGTGCTCGAACACCACGGCTGCACGGCGGTCGAGCTCGTCGACACTGCCCTGCGCGCCGTCGGACACCGGGTCGCGTCCGGCGAGGGCCGCCTGCTCGTGACCGCGGGGAACCCCGTGATGACGGTGCTCCTCGGCGCGCTGCTCCACCCATCCCGGCAGTACCGGCGCTACGAGCTCGCACTGACGTCAACGCCGGGCCATGCCGTCCTGACACTGCGGCACGCGGGTCACGGAGCGGCGGTCGTGGGCGGCATGATCGGGGCGAACCGCCGACGCGAGGCCTGGCACCGCATCGCCGGCCTGGTCGAGACGACCCTGCACGGCGGCGGCGTCCTGCTGCACCGCACGGACCGCATCGACACGTCGGGTATCAAGCTGCACTGACCCGTCGGGCTGGAGGCGCGGGGCCCGTCGGGCTGGAGGCGCGGGACGCGTGATCGAGGACCAACCGACCGCCACGGAACGGGCGGTGCGGGGAACGACGAAGGCCCGGCGCTGCTGCGCCGGGCCTTGCCGTCTTGACGTCGTTCCCGCTGATCACACTCGTTCGACCAGCACGGTAGCGAGGGCGGGACTTGAACCCGCGACACCACGATTATGAGCCGTGTGCTCTAACCAACTGAGCTACCCCGCCATGGATCCGCAGCGATCACTGCGAAGTGACAACACTGCGAGTCGGAGCCCCGAGTCAGGATTGAACTGACGACCCCTTCCTTACCATGGAAGTGCTCTACCACTGAGCTATCGGGGCGAGTACCGCGAGCGGCACCACACGAGGATAGCAGACCCGCGACGGTGGTCTGGAACCGACCGTGACGCCCGGGCGTGCCGTCCGCGAGGGCTAGTTCGCGTTGGCCTGGAGCCACGCCAGCGGGTCCACCGGGACGCCGTCGATGCGGATCTCCAGGTGCAGGTGCGGGCCTGTCGAGTTGCCCGTGCTGCCGACCAGACCGACGGTCTGACCGACCTTCACGTGCTCGCCCTGCACGACCTGGAACGAGTTGTCGAGCATGTGCCCGTAGACGCTGACGAACTGCTTGCCGTCCACGTCGTGCTCGATCCAGACGTCGTTGCCGAAGCCGCCGTCGTTCGCCTGCACCTTGATGACGGTTCCGTCGGCCACCGCGCCGATGGCGGTACCGGCACCCGGGGCGAAGTCGACGCCCTGGTGGAACGTGGAGCAGAACGAGCACCCGGCGACCTGTCGGCCACCGAAGCCCGAGGAGATCGGCACACCGACCGGGAACGGCCACTGGATCGTGCCGTTCGCGTCGTTCGTGAACGTCGAGGGGTCGGTCGCCATGCCGGCGGCCGGGGTGACGCTCCGCTGCGCTTCGGACACGGTGTAGGCATCGCGGTCCACGGTGCCCTCGACGGCGTCACCGACGGAGAGCGACTGCGCGTCCTGCACGGAGGCACGGACGGCCGCGGCACCGGGCTGCGGGACGTAGAGGGCCTGCGCGGGCAGCGAGGTCGAGACGACGAGACCGGCGGTGAAGAGCAGTGCGCCGACGACCGTCACGCGGGACGCGGTCCGGCGGAACGAGGTACCGGAGGCCCGCGTCGCACGACCGGCGGCCGGTGCGGTGCGGGCGATGTGCCGCGTGGCACGGTCCACGCGGGGGCCGTCGGCGATGACCGGCACGGCCGGGGCCGCGGCACGGGTGGCCTTCGGGGCAGCGGCACGGCTCGCCTTCGACGCAGCGGTCCGGGTCGCGCGCTTCGTCGCGGAGGTGCGGCGTGCGGCGGCGGGACGAGCGGCGACCGACACCGGAGCACCTTCGGCGAGCGGTGCGACGACCGGGGAGGACGGTGCCGGCGGGGTCAGCGGTGCCGCGCTCGAGGCCGGGAGGACGGGCGACGAGGGGGCCGGCGGAGTCGTGGGGCCGGAGCCGACGGGCGCCGGACGAGCAGCGTCACGAGCGGGTGTGGCGACCGAGCGGTCGACGTCCGACCGCCGGCGGGACGTCTTCGCGGCGGCGCGTTCGGCTTCGATCCGAGCTCGTCTCGTCAGGTGCACGGACGGCGTCGCCCCAGGGGCGTTGCGGTCGATGGTCGTGGGCGTCTGCGAGGAGTCGAGCATGCGTTCGGTGATGATCCTGAGTTCGAGGCACGGGCGCTCGTCGGTAACGAGCAGGTAACGGGACTCCTGAACGGTAGCAAAGGAGTTCGGTGCTCGCCAGTCGTGTGCACGCCTGTGCAGACCCCCCAGAGCGGGTGGCTCGGCCCGGGTCGGAGCTCAGTCGCCCAGGACGTCGTCCTCCAGCGTGCGGACGAGGGTGGCGAGGTCCTCGACGATGCTCGGCGCGGCGAAGAGGAAGGACCGCGTGTCGCCGACCTCCCACGTGCGGACGTCCGCTCCGGCCGCGGCGGCCACGATCGAGCCGGCCGCCATGTCCCACGGGTTGATGCCGCGTTCGTAGTAGGCGTCGACGGTGCCCGCGGCCACGGCGCAGCAGTCGAGTGCGGCAGCTCCGGCACGGCGGACGTCACGCACCTCGGTGATCAGCCCGGCGAGGACGGCCGCCTGCTCCCACCGGCGTTCGGCGGTGTACCCGAAGCCGGTGGCGACGAGGGTCTCGGCGAGGGACTCCGGTGCGGCGACGGTGAGCGGACGTCCGTCGAGGGTGGCCACTCCCCCGGCCACGGCGCGGTACACCTGTCCGGTCGCCGGCGCGATCACGACACCGGCGACGGGCTCCCACATCGCGGGGTCGGGGACACCGCGGACGACCCCGATGCTCACGGCGTGGGCGGGGCTGCCGTAGAGGTAGTTGACCGTGCCGTCGATCGGGTCGACGACCCAGGTCAGGCCGGAGGTGCCCGTCGCTGTGCCGGACTCCTCGCCGAGGAAGGCGTCGTCCGGGCGTGCTTCGCTGATGCGCCGGCGGATGAGCGCTTCGACCTCGCGGTCGGCGGCGGTCACGACGTCGGCGATGCTCGACTTCCGGTCGGCGACCTCGACCCCTTCGGCCCGGCGCTGCACCGCGAGTGCGGCGGCTTCACGGGCGATCGCCTCGGCGAGGTCGGCAAGGGCTTCGGGAGCAGCAGACACGGGAGCATTCGACATACCCCGATCCTGCCCGACCAGCCGATCCCCCGCGCGCGACCGAACGCCGCTCCGCCGAACCCCTGGCAACGCAGAAATGGCCCCGTCCGAAGACGGGGCCATCCCGACAAGCCAACACGAATGTGTAGCTAGCACGTGTGTAGCTAGCACAGTGGCGAGTGAGGGATTCGAACCCCCGGAGGCATACGCCGGCTGATTTACAGTCAGATCCCTTTGGCCGCTTGGGTAACTCGCCATGTGCGCACCCGGCCCGTGTCATCACCGACCGAAGGCGCGGTGAAGAGCATAGCCGATGTCCGGAGGTGCTCGCGACCACGGTCGGACGCTGGCCGGTTGCCGAGGGTGGGACGGGCCTCCCGGAACGGGCCTGCGTGCCGCCGGATAGGCTGTCCGGCATGGCAGACAGCTCCTTCGACGTGGTCAGCAAGGTCGACAAGATGGAGGCGGAGAACGCCCTCAACCAGGCGGCGAAGGAGATCGAGCAGCGCTACGACTTCAAGGGCGTCGGCGCGTCCGTCGCGTTCAGCGGTGAGGACGTCCTCATCAAGGCGTCGACCGAGGAGCGCGCCCTGGCCGTCCTCGACGTGCTGCAGACGAAGGCGATCAAGCGCGGCATCAGCCTGAAGAGCCTCGACGCCGGCGAGCCGTTCCCCTCGGGCAAGGAGTTCCGCATCGAGGTGAAGTTCAAGAACGGCATCGAGCAGGACATCGCGAAGAAGATCGGCGCGGTCATCCGGGCCGAGGCACCGAAGACGGTGAAGAGCCAGGTGCAGGGCGACGAGCTCCGGGTCTCCTCGAAGAGCCGCGACGACCTGCAGCAGACCATCCAGCTGCTCAAGGGCCAGGAGTTCGACGTGCCCCTGCAGTTCATCAACTTCCGCTGACCCGCGCTCCCCCGCGCAGACACCGACCCGCACCGTGGAGCACTGGCTCGTCGTCGCGTTGATCATCATCCTGGTCCTGTTGGACCTGGCGATCCGCGCCTTCTCCCTCGTCTACGTCCCGATCGACCGGAAGCCGCAGACGGCGACGGGCTGGTTGCTGGCGATCTTCCTCATCCCCTACATCGGTTTCATCCTCTTCCTGGTGCTCGGGTCGACGAAGCTGCCGCGGTCGCGCCGTGAGAAGCAGACCGAGATCAACCGCTACATCCTCGAGCAGACCGAGGGCATCGAGCGGGTGCGCCGTGACCACCCGTGGCCCGCGTGGCTGGAGAGCATCACCCGGCTGAACCGCGAACTCGGGGCGATGCCGCTGGTCGGTGGCAACCAGGCCGAGCTGTACCCGCACTACGACGACGCCTTCGCCGAGATGACGCACGCCGTCGACGCCGCTCGGCGGTTCGTGCACGTCGAGTTCTACATCGCGTCCCTCGACGACACCACGCGGCCGTTCTTCGAGTCCTTGGCGCGGGCGCAGGCCCGTGGGGTGACGGTCCGCTTCCTCATGGACCACTGGGCGAGCCGGGGGTACCCGTACTTCAAGGACACCCTGGCGTTCCTCGACGCCGCCGGCATCGAGTGGCACCTGATGCTGCCGCTGTTGCCGATGGAGGGCAAGTTCCAGCGCCCGGACCTCCGCAACCACCGGAAGATCCTGGTCGTCGACGGCTCGGTCGCGTTCACGGGGTCGCAGAACCTCATCGACCGCTCCTACGACACGAAGACGAACATCGAGCGCGGCCTCAGGTGGCGCGACCTGTTCGCGCGGTTCGAGGGGCCGGTCGTCGCGGGCATCAACGCGCTGTTCGTCACCGACTGGTACAGCGAGACCGACGAGCTGCTGCTCCGTGAGAGCGATCCGGTGCACCGCGCAGACCGGGCGGATGCGCTGGACTGCCAGGTGGTGCCGTCCGGGCCGGGCTTCGACGGCGAGAACAACCTGCGCCTGTTCAACGCGCTGCTGTACTCGGCGCAGGAGCGGGTGTCGATCACGTCGCCGTACTTCGTGCCCGACGACTCGATGCTCTACGCGATCACGACGACCGCGCAGCGTGGGGTCGAGGTCGAGCTGTTCGTCGGCGAGATCGGCGACCACGCGATGACCTGGCACGCGCAGCGTTCCTACTACGAGGGGCTGCTCCGGGCCGGTGTGAAGATCTGGCTGTACCGTGCGCCGACGGTGCTGCATGCGAAGCACTTCACGATCGACGACGACGTCGCGGTGATCGGCTCGTCGAACATGGACATGCGCTCGTTCACCCTGAACCTGGAGATCTCGGTGATGGTGCGTGGGAAGTCCTTCGTGGACGCACTCCGGGACGTCCAGGACGACTACCGTGCCGCCAGCCGCCAGCTGACGCTGGACGAGTGGCTGACCCGCCCGCGTCGGTCGCGGGTGTTCGACAACGTCGCGCGGCTCACCGCGGCGCTGCAGTAGCGGCCGGCCACCGAACCGGTCTGTCGGCCGGGAGGCCCGTCCCGCGTCCGTCCCGCGGGTCGCGCCCGGCGCGCGGTCGCCGGAGCGGACCGGACGGTCAGGCGCGTGGCGCCGGCCCCGGCGCGGGTGCGGGCACCGCCGAGGCGATCCGCGCCGTCAGCCGTTCGAGCGGGCCACGGCCGAGGAACCGGCGCCAGAGCATCGCGAACAGCACCGAGCCGACGACGAAGGCCCACCACGTCGTCGGTCCCTGCGGCATCTCGGGCCACGCGGCGATCACGACGAGGTGCAGTGCGTAGACGGTGAGCGGCATCGACCCGACGGCGGCCAACGGGAACGCGATCCGGGTGACGAGCGGCCCGTGTCCGTCGACGAGCAGGCGGCACAGCGCGATCACGGCGACGGCGACGGCAACGGTGCCGACGACGTCGACGATCGAGGACGAGTGGTCCCGCGGCGACAGGAACACCTGGGCGAACGCCTGGCCGGCGTCCGAGTCGGACGGCACGAAGGGCACGCCGGGGAACGCGTACGTGGTGTCGAACGGGATCGGCGCGGCGGCGTTCCCGACGAAGTAGGCGGCGGTCGCGACCACGGTGCCGGACGCGAGGAGCAGGACCTGCCGCACCGCGCCTCCCGGCCGTGACCGGGCGACCGCGAGTCCGACCAGGACGTACGTCCAGAAGGTGACGACGGGGTAGACGAGCCCGAGCTGGACGCCGAACATGTCGGCGTCGGCGTACAGCGGCACGATCGCCAGCGCGACCGGAGCCGACGCGACCGCGCAGCCCGCAGCGAGCAGGAGCAGGGCCCACGGTCGCCAGCGGAGGACGGGCAGGGCCAGCAGGAACAGGGCGCCGTAGGTGGGCAGGACGACGTACACGGGTGTCTGCAGGGCCATCAGGAGCAGCCCGACGACGACGACCACGACGGCCCGGAGTGCCAGACGTGCGCGGACCTGGCCGATCGCGGGTGGCCCGGGCGGTCGGTCGCGGCCGCTCACCAGTCCGATGGAGACCCCCGCGAGCACCGCGAAGAGCGCCGCGGACCGGCCGTTCACGACCGCCCCGAGGCTCGTCGGGTCGGCCCAGTCGACGTTCTCGGCGACGTCGCCGACGTGGGCCGCCATCATGCCGAACAGGGCGAGCGACCGGGCCACGTCGACCCCGACGAGCCGATCGGACGACGCAGCGCCCGGCACCCCGAGCCGGGGTACCGGGCGCTGCGTCGTCATGCGCTGACCCGCGACCGGGTCAGGACTGCGAGTCGGCGTGCGAACGGCGCAGCGAGACGTCGATCATCTCGTCGCGCGGCACGACCTTGACCCGGGCCCGACCCTGCGGCTCGCCGAGGGCCATCTCGTGCTGGTCGAGGGCGTGCCAGCCGTCGAGGTCCGTGAAGTCGACGCCGCGCTCGCGGAGCAGTGCCGGGATCGCCGCTTCGGACGGGTCCTCCGGGCTCCACCAGGTGCCCTGGTCGGTGACCACGTGCTGCACGGTCTCCATCGCGTCGGACTTGGTGTGTCCGATCAGGCCGACCGGGCCGCGCTTGATCCATCCCGTGGCGTACACGCCGGGGATCCGGTTGCCGTCGGTGTCGAGCACCTGGCCCTCGTGGTTCGGGATGACGCCGTAGCGCTCGTCGAACGGCACCCCGGGCAGGGGTGAGCCGACGTAGCCGACCGCGCGGTAGAGGGCCTGGATCGGGACCTCGCGGATCTCACCGGTGCCCTCGACACCACCCTGGCCGTCCGGACGGGTGCGCTCGTAGCGGATGGCGCGGAGCGCGCCGTCGTCGTCGCCGAGCAGTTCGAGCGGCTTGGCGTAGAAGTGCAGGTGCAGACGACGGCTGGCCGCGCCGACCTCGCGCGTGCGCCACTGCTGCAGCACACGGTCGATGACGGTGACCTGCTTGTTGGTGGCGATCGCGAGCTTCGAGGCCTCGTCGTGGTCGAAGTCCTCGTCGTACACGACCATGTCGACGTCGCGCAGTTCCCCGAGTTCGCGGAGTTCCAGCGGGGTGAACTTCACCTGCGCCGGACCGCGGCGACCGAAGACGTGCACGTCGGTGACGGGCGAGGCCTTGAGTCCCTCGTAGACGTTCGCCGGGATCTCGGTCGGCAGCAGGTCGTCGGCGTGCTTCGCGAGGATCCGCGACACGTCGAGTGCCACGTTGCCGTTGCCGATCACGGCGACGCTCTCGGCGGTCAGCGGCCAGGTGCGCGGGACGTCCGGGTGCCCGTCGAACCAGCTGACGAAGTCGGCGGCACCGTACGAGCCGTCGAGGTCGATGCCGGGGATGTCGAGGTCCGCGTCCTTGATCGCACCGGTCGAGAAGACGACGGCGTTGTAGTGCCGCTTCAGGTCCTCGAGGGTGATGTCCTCGCCGAAGCGGACGTTGCCGAAGATCCGGATGTCGCCGCGGTCCAGGACGTCGCG
Source organism: Curtobacterium sp. MCLR17_032 (assembly GCF_003234795.2). Taxonomy (NCBI): domain Bacteria; kingdom Bacillati; phylum Actinomycetota; class Actinomycetes; order Micrococcales; family Microbacteriaceae; genus Curtobacterium; species Curtobacterium sp. MCLR17_032. The sequence continues at coordinate 2,523,788 of NZ_CP126268.1, forward strand.
GAGGGCGTTGATGATGCCCTTGATGCGGGGGTGGTCGGGCGCGACGCCGTAGCGCACCAGGCCGTAGGGGGCCGGGAGCTGCTCGAACAGGTCGATCGAGACGTCGAAGCCGCGCGCCTCCCGCAGGAGGATGTCCGCGGCGTAGATGCCGGCCGGACCGGCGCCGACGATGGCGAGTCGGAGGGTGGGCACTGTTCGGTCTCCAGTTTCGTTCAGGTCAGCGGCTGCGGTCGACGACGGTCTCCGCGAACCGGGTGAGGGCTCGTTTCACGGTGCCGTCCGGCAGGGGGGCCAGGGCGGTGACCGCTTCGTCGGCCCAGCTCGCGGCGAGGGCACGGGTGGCCCGGGTCGCCTCGTGGTCGCGGAGCTCGGCGACGGCGCTCTGGTACGCGTCCGAGTGGACGGCGTCGTCCGGGGCGTCACGGACGTCCCGCTCGATGCGGGTGACCAGGGCCGCAGCGTCCGGGTCCGAGGCGGCACGACGACGGAGCTGCAGCAGGGGCAGCGTGTCGACGCCGGCGCGGAGGTCGTTGCCGGCGATCTTGCCGGTCTTGTCCTTCGCCGGAGCGAGGTCGATCACGTCGTCGACGAGCTGGAAGGCGACGCCGACCTTCTCGCCGAACGTGCCGACGGCCTCGAGCAGGGAGCGGTCGGCGCCGGAGAACATGACGCCGGCGCGGGCAGCGGTCGCGATGAGGGAACCGGTCTTGTCGCTGAGCACCTGGAGGTAGTGCTCGACCGGGTCGTCCTCGGGCTGCGGGCCGGTGGTCTCGTGGAGCTGCCCCATGCACAGGCGCTGGAAGGTCTCGGCCTGCATCCGGATGCCCTCGGGGCCCAGGTCCGCGGTGATCAGCGACGCGCGGGCGAAGAGCAGGTCCCCGGTGAGGATCGCGATGTTGTTGCCGTAGGTGACGTGCGCGGCCGGGACACCGCGGCGCACCGGGGCCTCGTCCATCACGTCGTCGTGGTACAGCGACGCCAGGTGGGTCATCTCGACGCTGACGGCTGCCTTGACCACGTGGTCGGTCACGCCGTCACCGAGCTGTGCGATGAGCAGGGTCAGGGTCGGACGGATCCGCTTGCCACCCGCCGACAACAGGTAGCGGCTGGTGGTGTCGGCCAGGGTGTCGGCGGAACGCATGGCGTCCTCGAGCCCCTGCTCGACGTGCTCGAGCCCGTCGTCGACCGCGGCGATGAAACGACGGTCCGCCGGGGTGGCGAACAGCCGCTCGCCGATGCCGAGGGACGCTCGGAGACTCGGTGCACGTCGGGCGACCGGGACACTCGGGTTCAACTGCTGCTCCGTACTCGCGGGTGGCGGTGGACTCGCGGGGTGGCGGTGGGGACCTGGCCCGCTGGCCTAGGCCTCGGGCTCCACGCGGGGCTGCTCGCCCGTGGGCTGGTGCTCGCGACGCGCCTTGGCACGGCGGGCGGCGGACTCGCGCACGCTGCCCTCGACCGGCTTGCGGCCACGGTGCAGGGCGACGATGCCGGCGGTCAGGTTGCGGTGCGCGACCATCGTGAAGCCGACGCCGCGGAGCCACTGGCTGAGGACCTGCTGGTCCGGCCATGCCTCGATCGACTCGGCCAGGTAGCGGTAGGCGGCCGGGTTGCTGCTGGACAGCTTCGCGATGCCGGGCAGGACCCGCTTGAGGTACGTGGTGTAGCCGAAGCGCAGCGCGGCGAACGGCGGGGTGGAGAACTCGCAGATCACGAGACGGCCGCCGGGCTTGAGCACCCGGAGCATCTCGGTCAGGGCCTGCATCGGGTCGTTGACGTTGCGCAGCCCGAACGAGATCGTGACCGCGTCGAACGACTCGTCCGCGAAGGGCAGGTGTTCGGCGTCCCCCTCGACGAAGGTGATCTCGGGGTGGCGCTCACGACCGACCGCGATCATGCCCGACGACAGGTCGAGGGCGGTGACCTCGGCACCCTTCTTCGCCAGGGCAGCGGAACTGGTCCCGGTGCCGGCAGCCAGGTCGAGCACGCGCTCGCCCGGCTGGGGGTCGACGGCCTTCACCGTCGCGACGCGCCACAGCGGTGCGTTGCCCGCCGACAGGATGTCGTTGGTCAGGTCGTACTTCGCTGCGACGTCGTCGAACATGGCCGCCACTTCGTCCGGCCGCTTCTGCATGTCCGCTCTGCTCACCCAGTCATCCTAGAGGCCGCGACCGGACGCTTCCCGGCAGCCGTGCAGGAGCCGCGCACCCCGGGCGCGCCCTGACGCGTAGCATCGGTCCGTGACCCGTCCCACCACAGCGGTCCAGCCGCTCACGGTCTCGACCCGGATCCTCGACGACCCGGGCGCCGTCCTCCGCCACACGCTCGCCGCGCACCCGATGGCCTTCGTGCGGGGCGGGGACGGGATCGTCGGGATCGGCGAGGCCCTGCGCTTCGAGTTCTCCGGTCCGAGCCGGATGCGCGATGCCTCCGCACTCTGGCGACAGGTCGTCGCCGCCGCCGTCGTCGACGACCCGGTGCGGCTCCGCGGCAGTGGTCTGGTGGCATTCGGCACCTTCGCGTTCGCCGACGACTCCGCCGCCACGAGTGTCCTCATCGTGCCGCGTGTCGTGGTCGGACGTCGGCGGGGTCGGGCGTGGATCACCGCGATCGACACCACCGACGCCCCCGAGCCCCTGCCCTTCACGAGCACCTCGGTGCCGGTCCCCCGCGTCGGCCCCCATGTCTCCGTCGCACTGCGCCCCGGCGCGGTCGACGAGGACGCCTACGCCGCCTCGGTCGCCGCCGCGGTGACCGCCATCCGCGCGGGCCGGGCACAGAAGGTCGTCCTGGCCCGCGACCTGGTCGGCACCCTGCCGCCCGACGCCGACCGCCGTGCCGTGTTGCTCGACCTGGCCGCCGCCTACCCGACGTGCGTGACCTTCGCCGTCGACGGACTCGTCGGCGCGACCCCGGAGACACTCGCCCGCACCGAGGGCCGCACCCTCACCGCACGGGTCCTCGCCGGCAGTGCCGCACGGGGGACGGACGCCGAGAGCGACCGCGTCGCCGCCGAGACCCTGGCCGCGAGCACGAAGGACCTGGAGGAGCACGCCTTCGCGATCTCGAGTCTGGTCGCGTCGCTGCAGCCGATCGCCGCGGACCTGCGGGTCGACCCCGAGCCGTTCCGGCTGCAGCTGCCGAACGTCTGGCACCTGGCCAGTGACGTCGAGGCCGTCCTGCCCGCCGGCGTCACCGCGCTCGACGTCGCCGACGCCCTGCACCCGACCGCCGCCGTCGCCGGCACCCCGACCGACGTCGCCGTGCGCCTCGTCGCCGAGTTGGAGGGGGTGGACCGCGGCCGGTACGCCGGTCCCGTCGGCTGGTTGGGGGCCTCCGGTGACGGCGAGTGGATGCTCGCGCTGCGGAGCGCGCAGATCGACGAGGACGGCACGGTCCGCGCGTGGGCCGGTGCCGGGATCGTGGCCGGGTCCGAGCCGGAACGGGAGGTCGCGGAGACGCGCCTGAAGTTCCGACCGGTCGTCGACGCGCTGGCCTGAGGAGGCGCCGCCCTGACCGGGCAGCGCTGGCCCGGCTGCACTGGCGGGTCAGTCGGCCAGCGGCACCTCGATGACGACACGCTCGGCCGGGTCGGTGAGGACACGTTCCAGGTCGCCCCACGTCTCGGCCCGGCGGTACTCCCACCCGAGGCCGGTGACGACCCGTTCGACGTCGACGTGCTGCGGGGTCGTCATCATCCGCCGCATGTCCTCGGGTGCGGTGGTCGCCGCCACCTCGAGCCCGCGGAAGATCGCGCCGCCGCCGTCGTTGCCGACGACGACCTGCAGACGCGGTCGTGCCTCTTCCGTCCCGGTGACGAGCCCGCCGAGGTCGTGCAGGAACGTGAGGTCCCCGACCACGACACGCGTGGTGCCGACGGCTCCGGACCCGGCCTCGAGCGCGGTCGCGATGCCGAGCGCCGTGGAGATCGTTCCGTCGATGCCCGCCAGACCCCGGTTGGCGTGCACGCGGATCTTCTTGCCCGCGACGGTCATGTCGGCGACGCGGATGATCTGCGATGCCCCGAACACCAGGCGGTCGTGCGGCCAGGTGACGCCCCACACCGCCTCGGCGAGCATGGCGCGGTCGACCGGACGGCGGCGCAGCGCGACCTCGTCCTTGAGGAACCGGTTCCGCTCGGCGCGGTCGGCGGACCGCTTGGCGTCGAGGTCCGGCCCGGCGTCGCCCTCGCCGAGCAGCGAGCGGCTCGCGGCGACCCAGCGGCCCACCCATGCACGGTGTGCCGGTCCGGTGCGCCCGGTGACGCGGACGTCCGAGACGACCTGCGTCGCGGCGTCCGGCCGGGAGGCACGGGCCGGGTCGAAGACGTCGGCTCCGGCCCCACGGACCACGACCGTCTCGACGTCCGCGCGCTGCAGGAGCGCCGGGACCTCGCGGCTGAGCGTCGGGTGGCCGAGGACGACCGCGCGCCGGACCCGGCCGCCGAAGTCCTCGTCGCGGAGGAGTTCGCGGTAGGCGGCGGCGAGGTTGCGGCCGAAGCGGGCCCCGCTCGACACCTCGGCCAGGAGCGGCGCACCGAGTTCCCAGGCGATCCGTTCGGCGTCGGCGCCGGCGTCGTGACCCGCGATGACCACGGTGGCGGGTTCGTCGTCCGGAGCCAGCTCGGCGACCGGCAGCGCCGCGGTCGGCCGACGGGTTGCGTACGCCAGGTCCACCTGGTCGTCGGGGACACCCTCGACCCGGTCGAGCCCGGCGGAGAGCGGCTCACGGAACGCCAGGTCGAGCTGGACCGGACCGGGCTGCCCGGCGTGCCCGGCAGCGGCGGCGACGGCTTCGCGCACCACGGACCGGACGGTGGCGCGGGCGTCGTCGTCGACACCGTGTGCGCTCGGCGCCTGGACGTCGCGGACGAAGGAGACGGCAGCACCGAAGACGCCGGGCTGGACGGTGGTCTGGTTGCTGCCGATGCCTCGCAGTTCGGCCGGACGGTCGGCGGACACGACGATCATCGGCACGCCGGAGTGGTGCGCCTCGAGCACGGCGGGGTGCAGGTTGACGACCGCGGTCCCCGAGGTCGTGACCACCGCGGCGGGACGCCCGGACTCGATCGCCAGGCCCAGGGCGAAGAAGCCGGCGGTGCGCTCGTCGAGCCGCACGTGCACGGTGATGCCGCCCGCGCGCTCGAGGGCGACCGCGGCGAGGGCCAGGGCCTGGGACCGGGAACCCGGGCTGACCACGACGTCGGTCACGCCGGCGCGGGCGAGTTCCTGCAGGAAGACGAGGGCGAAGTCGGTCGCGGGGCTGCCGGAACCGGCAGCGCGGTCACCGGCAGTGCCGTCACCGGCAGTGCCGTCACCGATCGGGGCGGCCGTCGTCGTCGCCGTCGTGGAACTGGTCTTCGAGGGATCGGAGGGTAGCGTCGTCCTGGTCCTTGTCATCGCTCTTGCGCCCGGGAGGCGTCGTGCCACCGAGGAAGTCGGGATCGTCTTCGGGACCACGGTACCCGGCACCACCGCCACCGTTCCCGCGCGGGACGGCGGGGGTCCGGCCGAGCAGGAACCACAGCACACCGCCGAGGACGGGCAGGACGACGACCAGCAGGACCCAGATGCCCTTGCGCAGCGACCGGACCCGGGTGCGCGGCATGGTGGCGCAGTCGATCAGGGCGAACACCGTGAACGCCACGGCGGCGACGACGATGACGAGCCACAACCTGACCATCCTCGAAGCCTAGGCCGGCCGGCTGTGACCGCCCTGGCCTTCGTCCGGCCACCGTGGAGACCGGCGTCCGTACACTTGCAGGGTGAAAGCGTGGCTCGTCTACACCCTGGCTCGGCTCGGCATCTTCGTCGTGGCACTCGTCGTGCTGCTGGTGATCGGCCTGCCCTGGTACTGGGCGGCGATCGGTGGCGCGTTGATCGGGCTGCTCGTGTCGTACATCGCGCTGCCGGGTCTCCGCAGTGCCGTGACCACCAGCATCGCCGAGCGCCGTGCCCGACCGGAGCGCGATGCGGACAGCGACTTCGAGGACGACTTCGTCGACACCGCCGACGAGCACACCGCCACCGACGCGGGCGCCTCCGCCGACCCCGACGTCACGCTCCGGAAGCGCCCCGACGACGCCTGACGTCGACGACGAGGCCTGACGTCGCGGACGACGCCTGACCGCTACGGCTGGACGGCGAGCGTGATGCCGAGCACCACGCCGTACGCCAACGCCGAGAACGACGACAGCTGCAGCGCCGTGATGAGTTCGCGCGGCTTCCGGGAGGTCACGCCGATCAGCAGCGCCGGCAGCGCGAGCAGCAGCGAGAAGTACGTGAAGCCGGACCGGAAGTACAGCAGCACGAACCAGATCAGCACGACGTAGGGCAGCAGCAGGAAGAGCGCGAACAGCACCCGTGCCACCGTGTCGCCGACCACGACGGCGAGCGTGCGCTTGCCGGCGGCGGTGTCCTCGCCGATGTCGCGGATGTTGTTCACCATGAGCACCGCGCAGGCGAACAGGCCCGCGGCGACGGCGGCGGCCCACCCGCTGAGGGTCGCCTGTCCGATGAGCACGTACTGGGTGCCGAGCACCGCGACCAGGCCGAAGAACACGAAGACGAAGACCTCGCCCAGGGCGTTGTAGCCGTAGGGCTTCTTGCCGCCGGTGTAGAACCAGGCGGCGACGATCGCCGCGGCACCGACGAGCAGCAGCCACCACAGCTGGGTGAGCACCACGATGACGATGCCGGCGACGGCGGCGAGGCCGAAGAACGTCAGCGCGACGGTGAGCACCGTGCGGGGCTTCGCCAGGCCGGCCCCGGTCAGTCGGGCCGGGCCGACGCGGAACTCGTCCGTGCCGCGGACCCCGTCGGAGTAGTCGTTGCTGTAGTTCACACCGATCTGCAGGAACAGCGCGACGGCCAGGGCGAGCAGCGCGATCGCCAGGTGCGCGTCGGCACCCAGGAACGCCCCGAAGTCACCGGTCGCCTTGCTGTCGACGTAGGCCACGGCGGTGCCGAGCACGACGGGCACGACGCCGAGGGTCAGGGTGCGCAGACGCGCCCCGCCGATCCAGTCGCATGCGGTCGCCCGCCGGGCGGTGCGCCGCGGGGCAGCGGCCTTCGCCGGGTTGCCGGACCGGCCCTTCGGACGTGTCGTGTTCTTCGCTCGTGCCACGACCGCCAAGCGTACCGGCGCGGCCGGGAGGCTGGGCTCACCCCTCGCGATCGGCCAGCGCCCGCACCGCACGCCGGTCGGGCTTGCCGGTCGCCAGCATCGGCATCCGGTCCACGACGAGCACCTCGGCCGGACGGGCGGCACGTCCGAGGGCGTCCCCCACCCGGGCGCGGACGACCTGGAGGTCGACGGGCTGCTCGGTGACGACGACCGGTACCTCGCCCCACTCCCCCGACGCCCGGCGGGTGACGACGGCGCCGTCCTGTCCGGGCAGTTCGCGGACGATGCGTTCGACCGCGCCGAGCGGGACCTTCTCGCCGCCGGAGATGACGACGTCGTCGAGCCGTCCGGTCACCCGGATCCGCCCGTCGACGATCGTCGCGGCGTCCCCGGTCCGGTACCAGCGGTGCCCGTCCCGCTCCGTGAAGGTCGCCGCCGTCCGGGCCGGGTCGTCGAGGTAGCCCTCGGCGAGCATCGGCCCGGCCAGCTGCAGTTCGCCGTCGACGAGTGCGGCGCGGACGGTGCCGAGCGGCTCGCCGTCGTACACACAGCCGCCGCTCGTCTCGCTGGCGCCGTAGGTGGTCACGATGCGGATGCCCGCGGCTCGGGCCCGCTCACGGAGGGCCACCGGGGTCGCCTGACCGCCCACCAGGACGGCGTCGAACCGACCGAGGGCCGCCGTCGCACGCGGGTCGTCGAGGACCCGGGCGAGCTGCACCGGCACGAGCGACGTGTAGCGGCGGGGGGCGGCGGGTCCGACGACGAGCCGGTCGGCTGCGTCCGCGAACGCCGCCGCATCGAAGTGTCCGGTCGGCAGCAAGACGGGTGTCGTCCCCGCCGTGATCGACCGCGTCAGGACGTTGAGCCCGGCGATGTAGTGCGTCGGCAGGGCGAGGACCCAGCCACCCGGTCCGCCGAGCGCCGCGTCCGCAGCGGCCGCCCCCGCGAGCAGCGCCTCCGAGGACAGTGCCACCCGCTTGCCGGTGCCGGTGGAGCCGCTCGTCTCGACGACGAGCGCGACCCGCTGCGGGACGTCGGCCGGAGGCGGTGTCGGCAGCGCCGGAGCCCCTGTCGCGACGGGGAGCAGTGCAGGGCCGCCGGCGAGTGCCGCCTCCAGTCCGCGCAGCACGGCGGACGGGTCGGCGGCGCTCACCGCGACGAGCGGACGGGTCATCAGTAGTGCCAGGGGAACGCGGTCCAGTCGGGCGAGCGCTTCTCGAGGAACGAGTCGCGACCCTCGACGGCCTCGTCCGTGCCGTACGCGAGGCGCGTGGCCTCACCCGCGAAGACCTGCTGGCCGACCATGCCGTCGTCAACGGCGTTGAAGGCGTACTTCAGCATCCGGATCGCCGTCGGCGACTTGCCGAGGATCGTCTCGCCCCAGCGGATCGCCTCGCGTTCCAGGTCCTCGTGCGGCACGACCCTGTTGACGGCGCCCATCTCGTACGCGCGCTGCGCGGAGTACTCCTCGGCCAGGAAGAAGACCTCGCGCGCGAGCTTCTGGCCGATCTGCTTGGCGTAGTAGGCGCTGCCGTAGCCGCCGTCGAACGAGCCGACGTCGGCGTCCGTCTGCTTGAACTTCCCGTGCTCGGCGCTGGCGATCGTGAGGTCGCAGATCGCGTGCAGCGAGTGCCCGCCACCGGCCGCCCAGCCCGGGACGACCGCGATGACGACCTTCGGCATCATCCGGATGAGTCGCTGGACCTCGAGGATGTGCAGCCGGCCCATCGAGGCCTGCGCGGCGGCGGGGTCGACGCCCTCGGGCGGAGCACCCTCGTCGCCGACGTACTGGTAGCCGCTCCGGCCCCGGATCCGCTGGTCGCCGCCGGAGCAGAACGCCCAGCCGCCGTCCTTCGGGCTCGGGCCGTTGCCGGTCAGCAGCACGACCCCGACGCGCGGGTCCTGGCGGGCGTCGTCGAGCGCGCGGTACAGCTCGTCGACGGTCCGCGGGCGGAACGCGTTGCGGACCTCCGGGCGGTCGAAGGCGACGCGCACCATACCGCCGGAGACGTGCTTGTGGTACGTGATGTCGGTGAACCGGTCCGCGATCGGAGCGGTGGTCCAGACGTCGGGGTCGAACAGGTCGGAGACGGCAGAGGGCATGCTCCGAACCTACCGCCGGGCCGGCTGGACCTGCCGCCGGGCTGGCTGGCTGGCGCCGGGCTAGCTGGCGCCGAGCTAGCTGGCGCCCATGCCGGAGAGCATCTCCGGAGCGACGATGACGAGCAGGACGATGAGGATCACCGGGTTGGCGAAGAACGCCACGACCACGCCGACGACCCCGTACCAGCGGCCGAACGAACCGACCGCGGCGATGAAGCCCAGGACCGCGGCGACCAGGGTCAGGAACACCACGACGAAGCAGATGCCGAACGCGAAGGTCGTGTCGCCGCCCACGAACACCGCGAAGGCGCTGGCGTCGACCGCGGCGGCGACCACCGCGAGGCCGAGGGCGATCTTGCCGGTGATCGGGTTCTTCCGACGCCGAGCTGCGGGCTGCCGGGTGACGTCGACGGTGCCCTGACGCATCAGCCGCGCGAACTCGTCCGTCGCCACCGAGCCTCCTCGTCCGTCCCCGACCGGCTGCCCTGATCGGCACCGGCACGGCCGACCGGTGGTCGACCGCAGCGATGCTAGTGCGCTGCCCTGGCGGTCCCCTCGGAGAGTCCGGGAGGCCGGCTGGGCGCTCCTGCGAAGATGACGGGGTGCCCGCCGTGAACCCGACCGCTCCCGCCGTCGTCCCCGATCTGCCCGACCTGCTCGCGACCGCCCGGGTCGTCGCCCTGCCGATGCGGGTCCGGTTCCGCGGCATCACCGTGCGCGAGGCGCTCGTGCTCCGCGGCCCCGAGGGGTGGACCGAGTTCTCCCCCTTCGTGGAGTACGACGACGGCGAGGCCACCGCCTGGCTCCGTGCCGCGATCGACTTCGGCTGGACCCGACACGAGCCGGGCGCGGACAGCGTCCCCGTCAACGCCACGGTCCCCGCGATCGCCGCCGAGGACGTCGCCGACCTGCTCCGCCGCTACCCCGGCTGCACCACCGCGAAGGTGAAGGTCGCCGAACCCGGCACCGACATCGAGGACGACGTCGCCCGGGTCGCCGCGGTCCGTCGGGCGATGGGTGACGAAGCCGAGGTCCGCGTCGACGGGAACGGGTTGTGGGACCTCGAGCACGCCACCGCCGCCCTGGAACGCCTGGCACCCTTCCGGCTGCAGTACGCCGAGCAGCCGGTCGCGTCGGTGGCGGACCTCGCCGCGCTGCGCACCCGGATCGCCGGGCTCGGCGTCCGGATCGCTGCCGACGAGAGCGTCCGGAAGGCCTCCGACCCGCTCGCCGTCGCGCGCGCGGGGGCCGCAGACGTGCTCGTCGTCAAGGCACAGCCCCTCGGCGGGGTCACCGCCGCGCAGGCCGTCATCGCCGAGGCCGGGCTGCCCTGCGTGGTCTCCAGCGCGATCGACACCTCGATCGGGCTCGGCATGGGGGCGTTCCTGGCGTCGCGGGCGATGGCTCCCGGGTACGCGGCGGGCCTCGGGACCGCGGCCATGTTCACCGGCGACGTCACCGCCGACCCGCTGCTGCCCGTCGGCGGCCGGATCGCGGTGCGGCGGGTCGAGCCGGACCCGGACCTCCTCGACCGGTGGGCGGCGTCCCCCGAGCGCACCGCGTGGTGGCTGGCGCGGCTCGGTCGGGTGCACGCGTTACTCGCAGCGCGGCCGGCTCGGCCGACCCGGCCGACCCGGCCGTAGGGCCGCACCACACGACGGACGGGAGGCCCGACACCAGCTGGTGTCGGGCCTCCCGTCCGTTCCGTGGTCGCGTCCGGGGGGTCACAGACCGGAGTAGCTGTGCAGCCCCTTGAAGAAGACGTTGACGACCGAGAAGTTGAACATCACGGCCGCGAAGCCGATGAGGGCCAGCCACGAGGACCGGGCGCCGCGCCACCCGCGGGTCGCCCGCGCGTGGATGTAGCCGGCGTAGAGGGTCCAGATGATGAAGGTCCAGACCTCCTTCGTGTCCCAGCCCCAGTAGCGACCCCAGGCCCGCTCGGCCCAGATCGCGCCGGCGATCAGCGTGAAGGTCCAGAGGACGAAGCCGACCAGGATCACCCGGTAGCTGAGCACCTCGAGCCGGTCGGCGTCGGGCAGCGTCTCCATGAAGCGCAGTCGGCGCGAGACCGGACGGCCCTGGCGGTAGGTCTGGACCAGCTGCGAGACCGCGAGCCCGGCGCCGAGGGCGAAGAACCCGGTGCCGGCGATGGCCACGAAGACGTGGATGACGAGCCAGTAGGACTCGAGCGCGGGCACCAGCGGGCGGACCGGCACGTAGTAGTTCACCGTGGCGATGCCCAGCAGGATGATCACCAGGCCGGTGATGAACACCCCGAGGAACTTCAGGTCCTGCCAGAACTGCACGAGCAGGAATACGGCGATGATCAGGCCGGTGCCGGTCAGCGAGAACTCGAACATGTTGCCCCACGGCACACGGTCGGCCGCGATGCCGCGGAGCACGATCGCGCCGATGTGGACGACGAGTGCCAGGATCGTCATGGCCATGCCGACGCGTTCGAACTTCGAGCCGCGCTGGCCCCGGCCGCCGCTGACGTCGTCGCCCGTGCGCTTCTGCTGCACGCGTTCGAGGACGACGGTGCCGCCCTGGACGGTCGCGACCGTGGCGACGCTGGCGTCGTCACGGTCCGAGGCCGAACCGCCGCGGGTGGTCTCGAGTCCGACGTCGCCGGCGCGCTTCGCCATGTCGAGCGCGAAGGAGATGAACGCGATGACGTAGACCGCCATCGCGGAGTACGTCAGCACGACCGAGTAGGTCGCAAGGGTCGTCGTGTTCACTTGCTGATCCTAACTCCGAGGTCCGACATGTGCTTCTGGGCGATGTCCGCCACCGCGCGTTCGAGGTTGGGGTCCTCGCCGCGTGCGAGCCCGGCGTACTCGAGGTCGAACTCACCGTCCTCGGCACCGGGCTTCCGCACCGCCTTCACCCACACGCGGCGGCGCGGGACGAACAGCGAGGTGAGCAGGCCCAGGACCGACAGGATCGCGAAGAAGGCGACCCAGAGCTGCGACGGGTCGTGGTGCACGTCGAGGGACACGTACCGCTTGACCCCGTCGAACGTGATCGAGCCAGCGCCGTCCGGCAGCTGCTTCGTCTGGCCGGGCTTCATCGCGATGCTCGGGGTGTCCGACTGTCGGCCCGCGATCTGCTGCAGGCCCTTCGTCGACAGCTGGTAGACGCTCTGCGGCACGCCGTCGTCGAGGCCGAGGTTGCCGGTGTACACCTGCAGCGACAGCATCGGGTTCTTGGTGTCCGGGTAGTTCGAGGTGAACGCACCGGCGTTCGTGCCGCTGGTCTGCTGCACCGCGGTCGGGTAGAAGAACCCGATCAGGCCGAGCTGGTCGGGTGACGCGTCCGGCACCTTGATGACGCCGGTGGAGGTGTAGTTCGCGTCGTCCGGCAGGAACGGCACGACGTCCTGGAACGCCACGTTGCCCTTGCCGTCGCGCACGGTGACATGCATCGCGTAGCCGTTGCCGAGCAGGTAGACGTTCGTCCCCCCGATCGACAGCGGCTCGTTCACGCCGAGACGACTGGTCTTCGCGGTGCCGTCCTTCAGACGTGCGGAGACGGTGGCCGAGTAGTCGGTCGCCTGCCCCAGCGCGTCGAGGTTGCGCTCCTCGTACTTCGTCGTGAACTTGTCGAGCGTCAGGTTGTAGGGCGTGAGGTCCTTCGGCGAGAACCAGCGTCCGGGGTTGAACGAGTCGTACGCGCCGATGACGTTGGTGAACGACTGCCCCTCGACCAGCAGCCGCTGTCCGGTGTAGCTGAACCCACCGCCCAGACCGACCGCCAGCAGCACGCCGACGAGCGCCGAGTGGAAGACCAGGTTGCCGGTCTCCCGCAGGTAGCCGCGTTCGGCGCTGACGGAGTCGCCGAAGCGTTCGACGCGGTAGCCCGACTTCTTCAGCTGGGCCATGGCCGTCGTCACCGCGTGGTCGACGGACGGGAGGCTCGTGGCCGCGCCCGTCGTGCTGCCGACCGTCTGGCCGCCAATCGTTGCCGCGCTGATCGTCACCGACCGGAAGCCGGCCAGGCGGCCGAGCCGCGCGGGGGTCTTCGGCGGCCGGGTGCGGAGCGCCTGCCAGTGGTGCCGGGTACGCGGCACGATGCAGCCGATGAGCGAGATGAAGAGGAGCAGGTAGATCGCGGAGAACCACACCGAGGTGTAGGTGTCGAAGACCTGCAGCTTCTCGAGCACCGGGGTCAGCTGCGGGTGGCTGTTCTTGTACTGCGTGACGCCGTTCGGGTCCGCCTGCGTCTGCGGGACGAGCGAGCCCGGGATCGCCGCGAGGGCGAGGAGCAGCAGCAGGAAGAGCGCCGTGCGCATGCTCGTCAGCTGCCGCCAGGCGAACCGGAGGTAGCCGACCAGCCCGAGCTTCGGCTGCGCGATGCCGTCGGCGGTGGTCGCGGCGACGGGCGTGCCGTCGACGTGGTCGGACGGGCGCTGTGGGTCGGACGCGCTGTCGGTGCCGGTGGTGCCGGCGTCCGTCACGTCGTCCTGGTCGGAGTCAGACCGCGGGGACATAGCTCTGGATCACCGCCCCGACGCTCGACATGACGGCCGACCAGATGCCGGTGACCATGAGCAGACCGATGACGATCAGGATCGCTCCTCCGATGATGTTGACGGTGCGCATGTGCCGCTTGACGACACCGATCGCGCCCGAGGCCCAGCCGGCGCCGAGGGCGACCAGCAGGAACGGCACGCCGAGCCCGATGCAGTACGCGATGCCGAGCACGACGCCCTGCCAGGCGCTGCCGGACTGGAAGCTGATGAGGTTGATGGCCGCCAGGGTCGGGCCGATGCAGGGGGTCCACCCGAGGGCGAACACGATGCCGAGCAGCGGGGCGCCGAGCAGGCCGGTGCGCGGCGTGAAGTTCGTCTTGACCGTCCGCTGCAGGAACGTGAACCGCCCGATGAACACCAGGCCCATCGCGATCACCACGATGCCCATGAGCTGGACGATGAGGTCACGCCAGCGCACCAGCCAGAAGCCCACGGCACCGGCGGCCGCGGACCCGAGGACGAAGACGACCGTGAAGCCGAGGACGAAGAGCAGCACGCCGAGCAGCACCCGGCCGCGGGAGTGCCGGCTGCCGTCCGCGATGCCGCTGACGTAGCCGAGGTAGCCCGGCACGAGCGGCAGGACGCACGGCGACAGGAAGGACACCAGTCCGGCGAGCGCCGCCACCGGCAGGCCGATGAGGAGCTGCCCGCTGAAGATCGCGTCGGCGAAGGGGTTCCCGCTGGACACGGGTCAGGACGCCTTGCCGGTGAGCTCGTCGTCCACCAGGGTCTTCAGGATGCTCGGACCGTCGACGGCGCCGAGCACGCGGGCGGCGACCCGGCCCTTCTTGTCGAGGACGATCGTCGTCGGCACGGCGTTCGGGGCGATGTCGCCGGAGAGCGCGAGCTGCATGGTGCCGCTGCGGGCATCGAGCACGGTCGGGTAGTCGACGCCGAACTTCCGCTCGAACGCCTTCGCGGTGCCGGCCTCGTCGCGGACGTTGACGCCGATGAAGTGCACGTCGTCGTCGGCGAACTCGTCCTGGACCGTGTTGAGGTACCCGGCTTCGGCGCGGCAGGGCGGGCAGCCGGCGTACCAGAAGTTGATGACCACGACGTCGCCACGCATGGCCTTCGCGGACAGCTCGTCGCCGTCCATGGACTTCGCGGTGAAGTCGATCGGGTCGGTCCGCTTGTCGACCGCGACCTCGGTCACCGCACCGGTGCCGGAGATGTAGTTCTGGGTGTTGCCCTTGCCGTACTGCGCGGCGAGGCCGTCGTTGGCGGAGCTGCACCCGACCAGCGCGATCGCGGCGGCCAAGGCGATCGCGGCGGCCCCGGCGGTCCGGCGGCGCGTGGCGTGAGTGCGGTTCGTTCGGGTCGTGCTGGTCACACTGCTCCTTCGTCGACGGCTGACCCGCGGAGGTCGGCCGCCGGGTCTGCGTACCCGACCTCGGTGAAACGACCGGCGGCGGTGTCGGGTACCCGCTGGAGGCTCGTGATGCTGGACAGGTCGCACCGGCGCTTGCGCGGGTCGTGCCAGAGCGGCTCCCCCGCCAGGCGACGGTGCACCATCCAGATGGGGAGTTGGTGGCTGACGAGGACGACGTCCCCGCCGTCGACGCTCTCCCAGGCGGTGGCGACCGCGGCGAGCATGCGGTTCGCGATCGACTCGTACGCCTCGCCCCAGCTCGGTCGCCAGGGGTTCGCGATCCACGGCCATTCGGTCGGGCGTCGGACGGAGCGCTTGGTGAACCCGGGAGGCTGTCCTTCGTACCGGTTCGTCGGCTCGATGAGGCGTTCGTCGAGCCGGACGTCGAGACCGTAGGCGGCCGACCAGGGAGCAGCGGACTCCTGCGTGCGCTGGAGCGGCGAGGCGACGATCGCGCGGACGTCGACCCCGGCGTCCTTCCAGGCGGCGGCGGAGGTGGCGGCCATCCGAGTGCCGAGCTCGCTCAGACCGAAGCCCGGGAGCCGCCCGTAGAGGACACGGTCGGGGTTGTGGACCTCGCCGTGCCGCACGAGGTGGATCGTGTTCGCGGGCATGGGTTCCAGTGTAGGTCGGTCCTGCTCGCCCACCCGCCGCTCAGCAGATCCACGGCTGCACACCTGTTCAGTGCGCCGTCAGCCGAGGTGGCCGGAGAGCCGTCCGTGCAGGGCGATCGACCCGGTGTTCAGGTTGACGACCTCGACGGTCGACCCGTGCTGCGCGAACCGCTGCTCGATCCCGTCGAGGGCGGCCACGGTGCTGGCGTCGAAGACGTGTGCGTCGGTCATGTCGATGACCACGTGCTCCGGGTCCGCGGCGTAGGAGAACCGGGTGACCAGGTCGTTCGACGACGCGAAGAACAGCGCGCCGCGGACCCGGTAGCGGACCGTGTGCTCGTCGACGGGTTCCCGGACGACCTCCACGACGTGGGCGACCCGGCGGGCGAAGACGAGCGCGGCGACCACGACACCGGCCAGGACACCGGTCGCCAGGTTGTTGGTCGCCAGGACCACGAGCACGGTGATGACCATCACGGCGGTCTCCCCCAGCGGCATCCGGCGGAGCGTGCGCGGTCGGATGCTGTGCCAGTCGAAGGTCGCGACACAGACCATGAGCATGACGGCGGTCAGCGCGGCCATCGGGATCTCGGCGACCACGTCGTGCAGCACGATCGTGAGCACGAGGATCGCGGCCCCGGCGGTGAAGGTCGACACGCGTGTCCGAGCACCGGCCGTCTTCACGTTGACGACGGTCTGGCCGATCATCGCGCACCCACCGGTGCCGCCGAAGAACGCGGCGGCGATGTTCGCGATGCCCTGCCCCCAGGACTCGCGCCAGGCACTGGAGCGGGTCTCGGTGACGGCGTCGACGAGCTGTGCGGTGAGCAGGGTCTCGATGAGCCCGACGATCGCGACACCGAACGCGTACGGCGCGATGAGCCGCAGGGTGTCGAGCGTGAACGGCACGGTGACGCCGTTGAACCCGGGCAGTGCGGTCGGCAGCGCGCCCTCGTCGCCGACGGTCGGGACGGCGACCCCGAACAGGACGGTGATGCCGGTGATCACGACCACCGCGATGAGCGGCGCCGGGACCGCCTTGGTGAGGTACGGGACACCGATGATGAGCCCGATGCCGAGCGCGGTCAGGGGCCACACGACGAACGGGACGTCGTGGCCGAACAGGTTGGGCAGCTGCGCGGTGAAGATGAGGATCGCGAGGGCGTTCACGAAGGCGACGTTGACGCTCCGCGGGATGAAGCGCATGAGCCGGGCGACCCCGAGGAACCCGAGCACGAGCTGGAACAGGCCGCCGAGCACGATCGTCGGCACCAGGTAGGCGACGCCGTGGTCGCGGACCAGTGGGGCGATGACGAGTGCGACGGACCCCGCGGCGGCGGAGATCATCGCCGGGCGGCCGCCCACGATCGAGATGACGATCGCGAAGACCACGCTCGAGAAGAGCCCGACGGCCGGGTCGACGCCTGCCACGACCGAGAACGAGATCGCCTCGGGGATCAGGGCGAGTGCGGTGACGACGCCGGCCAGGACCTCCCGGGTCAGCAGGCGCGGCGAACGCAGGGCGGACAGGACGCTCGGCGCGCCGGGGACGGTGCTGGTGATCGACATCGGGAGCGACCCTACCGCCGCGTGAGGGTTGCTGCGACCGGAGCCCGCTCACGACCGGCTCTGCCACGATGGCGGACATGACCGCCCCGGACGTCCCCACCACCATGCACATCGGCGAACTCGCCGAACGCACCGGGATGTCGCTCCGGTCGATCCGGCACTACGACGAGGTCGGACTGCTGGTGCCGAGCGGTCGGACCTCCGGCGGCTTCCGCGTCTACACGGCCGGGGACCTCGAGCGCCTGCTCGTGATCCGCCGCATGAAGCCGCTGGGGTTCACGCTCGAGGAGATGGCCGGACTGCTGCGGGTCGTCGACGGGCTGGCGACCGCGGACCCCACCGAGGCCACGGCCCTGGCTGCCCGGCTCGACGAGTTCCTCGACGACGCCCGGGCGCGGCACGCCAAGCTGCTGGAACGCGCCGCGATGGCCGAGGAGTTCATCGGGACCCTGGGGCGGCTGCGCGCCTCGGTCTGATCCCGTCGATCCGCGATCAGCGCTGGGTGAGAGGGTGGGTGGCCAGGCCGCAGCACCGGGACCCTCCGTCATGAGTCCCGCCCCGTGTCCTCCCGCGACCTGGCCACGACGACGACGGTAGGGACCTGGCGGAGCCGGGGCGGGCCTCCCGGTCGTCCCTGTGGACGAACGCTCCGAGCGGTGTTGCTGTGCAGGGAGAGGCGCAGCCCGGACCGAGTTCGCCACCGGCACGCCACTCGCGCGCCCGGCCGGTAGACTCGACGACCGTGATCGAACGCACCCGCATCGCCGACCTCGCAAGCCTCCCCGACGGCCCCGTCTCCGTGGCCGGATGGGTCGAGACCGTCCGCGATCAGAAGAAGGTGCAGTTCGTCGTCCTCCGCGACGAGAGCGGCGCCGTCCAGCTGGTCAACCCCGCCACCCGTGAAGCCGTCGAGGGGGACGACACCTCCGCCGCGGCCCTCGCCACCACCGAGACGATCTCGGGCCTGGCGCACGGCTCCTTCATCCACGTCACCGGCACCCTGAAGGCCGACGAGCGCGTCAAGCTCGGCGGGCTCGAGGTCAAGGTCGGCACCCTGACCGTCGTCAGCGCCGCCATCCCCGAGACCCCGATCGCCGACGACTCGTCGCTCGACAAGCGTCTCGACTGGCGCTTCCTCGACCTGCGCAACCGCAAGCAGAACCTCATCTTCCGCATCCAGACGACGATGGAACACGCGTTCCGCACCTACTGGGTCGAGCGCGACTACATCGAGATCCACACCCCGAAGCTGATGGCGTCCGCGTCGGAGTCCCGCGCCGAGCTCTTCCAGCTCGAGTACTTCGAGACCACCGCCTACCTGTCGCAGTCGCCGCAGAACTTCAAGCAGATGGCGCAGCCGGCCGGCTTCGGTGCCGTGTTCGAGATCGCCGACGCCTTCCGCGCCGACCCCTCGTTCACCTCGCGCCACGCCACAGAGTTCACCAGCGTCGACGCCGAGTTCTCGTGGATCGAGTCCCACGAGGACGTCATGGCGATGCACGAAGAGGTCCTGGTCGCCGGCATCACCGCCGTCAAGGAGAAGTACGGCAAGGACATCGAAGAGGTCTTCGGCTTCGAGCTGCAGGTCCCGTCCACGCCGTTCCCCCGCGTGACCCTGGCCGAGGCCCGGACGATCGTCGCCGAGAGCGGCCACGACGTCGTCCGCGCCGACGGCGACCTGGACCCCGAGGGCGAGCGCCGCGTGTCCGCCTGGGCCAAGGAGCACCACGGGTCGGAGTTCGTCTTCGTCACCGACTACGACGCCTCGATCCGGCCGTACTACCACATGCGTCACGCCGACGACCCGACGCTCACGAACAGCTACGACCTGCTGTTCAACGGCGCCGAGATCTCCACGGGCGCCCAGCGTGAGCACCGCGTCGACGTCCTCACCGCCCAGGCGGAGGAGAAGGGCCTCGACCCGGCCGAGCTCGGCTGGTACCTCGACTTCTTCCGCTACGGCGTCCCGCCGCACGGTGGGTTCGGCATGGGCCTGGCCCGCGTGCTGATGCTCATGCTCGGCGAGCCGTCGATCCGCGAGGTCACGTACCTCTTCCGTGGCCCGACGCGCCTGACCCCGTAGGCAGCGCGGCGGCGGCGGCCGCGGTGCAGCTCGCGGCGCGGCTCGCGGCGCGGACTGTCGTCGCACAACAGGAACCGGCTCGAACCACGGACGTCCGTGGTTCGAGCCGGTTCTCGTTGTGCGGTGCCACGGCACACCGGCCGAACGCGCAGCCGCAGGCGCGCTGGCCGCAGGCGCCGCGGCCGGGCTGCGCCGGCCTCAGTCCTGCCAGTCGATGGCCGCGCGGCTGGTGACCATCGCGCGGATCTCGGCGGCAGCGGCCTGGTGCTCCGGGTGGAACTGGTACTCGTCCAGGCCGGCGAGGTCGTCGAAGGTCGCGACGACCGCCAGGTCCTGGTTCTTCCCCGGGTAGGCGACGTTCTCGACGACCTCGAGCGACCGGATCGATCCGATGACGCCGACCAGGCCGGTGAGCAGTTCGCGCACCCGGGCGACGGCGACGGCGCGGTCGAGGTCCTCGCGCAGGGTCCAGGAGACGACGTGACGGATCATGCGCGAGCCTCCGCCAGTTCGATCGCCCGGGCGAGTCGCTCGGCATCGACGTGCCAGTTGCTGTGCACACGGCCGTCGACCAGGACGACGGGGATGTCCTCGGAGTACTCCTCGCGGAGCGCGTCGTCGTCGAGGATCGACCGTTCCTGGAGGGTCGTGCCGGGGTGCGCGGACACGACCTGTTCCACGACGGGTCGCGCGTCGTCGCAGAGGTGGCATCCGGGTTTGGTGAGGAGCGTCACGGCGGGCATGGCACCAGGGTAGTCCGGCGGGTCCCGCGCCCGGCTGGTGGCCCTGCATCCGCGACGTGGCAGGGATCAGAGCCGAGCAGCGAGGCCCGGACCCACCCCGGGAAATGCGAAAGCCCCGGCGAACCGGGGCTTCTGCGGCAAGTCTTGCGACTTACTTCTTGTTGCGACGCTGGTGACGCGTCTTGCGAAGGAGCTTGCGGTGCTTCTTCTTCGCCATGCGCTTGCGACGCTTCTTGATGACAGAACCCATGTGGACCTCGCTCGGACTGATGGTGATGTACGGACACCGGGCCGATGAAGCCGCGGAAAATCAACCTGCCCGAGTCTACCGGAGGGCTGACGCGATGTCGAACGGCGCCGGAACGGACGGTGGACGCCCGGGGCGGATGCGTCGGGTCAGCCGACGTCGGCGATGCCACCGCGGAGCATCTCCGCGACCGCCGACTCGGGGACCCGGAAGGACCGACCGAACCGGATGGCGGGGAGCTCGCCGGCGTGCACCATGCGGTAGACCGTCATCTTGGAGACCCGCATCATCTCGGCGACCTCCGCGACGGTGAGGAAGCGCACGTCGTCGAAACTGCCGGTCATGATCCGCCTTCGGGCTGGCTTGCTTGTTGTGACCTGTGTGGTCTCTGGACACTGTAGAGGCGCGTGAGCCTCGCTGTCCAGCAGCCGCTCAGTCGTCCTCGGGGCGCTTCGTGAACCGGCGCCGACCGCGGTCGACGACACGCTCCCAGCCCTGCTGCGCGCCGGTGAACGCGACGGTGGCGCGGTGCGACGCCTCGGCCATCACGCGGCCCAGCTCGGTGCCGACCTCGACGGTCCCCTTGCCGGTCGCCCCACTCCGTCGGAACGAGACCGGCTGGCCGTCCGGCGTCCAGGACGTCGTCGCCGGGGTGCCGTCGGCGTCCACCGCGTTGGTGAAGGGGACGACCCAGTCCTCGATGCCGAGCAGGGGTTCCGGGTCCAGGCGGTAGTAGCGGTGCTGACCCTCTTCGCGGCTGGTGACGAGCCCGATGTCGCGGAGCACGCGGAGGTGCTTCGACACGGTCGGCTGGCTCACGCCGAGGCGCAGCACGAGCTGTCCGACGCTGAGTTCGCCGCCGGTCGCGTCCGCCCCGTACGCGGTGAGCAGTTCGCCCAGCAGTGCACGCCGCGTCGGGTCCGCGACGACGCTGAAGATGTCGGCCATGGGGAGAGGCTAACCGCCGCGGTGCGGATGTACCATGACGAACCGTCCCGCCCATGTCCTCGGAGGCATACGATGCTCGACCGCACCGAGCCGGTCCCCGCCCCGGGCGCCGCGTCGGCCCGGCGACACCCGGGCCGGATCACCACGGCGCTGCGGTCCTCGCCCTCCCGCCTGGCGATCCTGGTCTTCATCGTCCTGATCTTCCTGTTCACGGTGCTGTTCATGACGCCGATGGCCGCGGCCGACGGGACGACGACCGACTTCTCCGACGCGCTCTTCACCGCGGCGAGCGTGGTCTGCGTCACCGGGCTCGCGACGGTCGACATGGCGACGCACTGGTCGGTGTTCGGCAAGGTCCTCGTCGTGATCGGGACGCAGATCGGCGCACTCGGGGTCCTGACGTTCGCGTCGATCCTCGGCCTGGTGGTCACCCGCCGCCTCGGACTCCGCGCGAAGCTCATCGCCGCGGGCGACTCCAACCCGCTACGGACCCACCACGGAGCCGTCCCGGAAGGGCAGGCGGTCCGGCTCGGCGACGTCGGCACCCTGCTGCTGACCGTCGCGGTGAGCACCCTGTCGATCGAGATCGTCCTGGGTCTGCTGCTGCTGCCGAGCGTCCTGGTGACGGGCATCCCGTTCTGGTCGGCGGTCGGTGACTCGTTCTACTACGCCGCGATGGCGTTCACGAACACCGGGTTCGCACCGAACGCCTCCGGGCTCGACCCCTTCGCGCACGACTACTGGTTCCTCACCCTGCTCATGGTCGGCGTCGTGGCCGGCTCGATCGGCTTCCCGGTGATCCGCACGCTCACGAAGCAGCTGCGCTCCCCCAGGCGCTGGCCGATCCACGTCAAGCTCACGCTGGTGACCAGCGGCATCCTGCTGCTCGGCGGGGCGGTGACGTACATCGCGCTCGAGGCCTCGAACCCCGCCACCTTCGGTCGCGAGGGCGCCGGCCGCACGGCCTTCCAGGCGCTGTTCCTCTCGACGATGACGCGGTCGGGCGGGTTCTCGCTCGTCGACTTCGACGAGCTGCACGGGTCGAGCCTCCTCGTCACGGACATGCTCATGTTCATCGGCGGCGGCTCCGCCTCCACCGCCGGCGGCATCAAGGTCACCACACTCGCCGTGCTGTTCCTGGCGGCCGTCGCGGAGGCCCGTGGCCGGCAGAGCATGGAGGCGTTCGGCCGGCGGATCCCGAGTGACGTCCTCCGCGTCGCCGTGGCGATCGTCCTGTGGGGTGCCACCATCGTCGCGATCGCCACGGTCGTGCTGCTGCAGATCACGCACGAGCCGCTCGACCGGGTCCTGTTCGAGGTGATCTCCGCGTTCGCCACGTGCGGCCTGTCGTCCGGGGTCTCGGCCGACCTGCCGGACTCCGGCAAGTACGTGCTCGCCGCCACGATGTTCCTCGGCCGGGTCGGTACAGTGACCATCGCCGCCGCGCTCGCAGCGAGTCAGAGCCGGCAGCTGTTCCGCCGTCCCGAGGAGAGGCCGATCGTTGGCTGACCGAAACCGCACGCAGCACCAGCAGGGCCCCGTCAGCCACGACGCCCCCGTGCTGGTCATCGGGCTCGGCCGCTTCGGTGCCGCCACGGCCGGCCAGCTCGAGCGTCAGGGGCGCGACGTCCTGGTGGTCGACACCGACGCCGCCCTGGTGCAGAAGTGGTCGGACCGGGTCACGCACGCGGTGCAGGCCGACGCGACCGACATGGACGCCCTGAAGCAGATCGGCGCGCAGGACTTCGCGATCGCGGTTGTCGGCACCGGCTCCGACCTCGAGTCGAGCGTCCTCATCACCGCGAACCTCGTCGACCTCGGCGTCCCGCAGATCTGGGCGAAGGCGATCAGCCGGTCACACGGCACGATCCTCAGCCGCATCGGTGCCAACCACGTCGTGTACCCGGAGCGTGAGGCCGGCGAGCGGACGGCGCACCTGGTGTCCGGCCGGATGCTCGACTTCATCGAGTTCGACGACGACTTCGCCGTGGTCAAGATGTTCCCGCCGCGGGCCGTCCGCGGGCGGGACCTGGCGACGACGGTGATCCGGACGCGCTTCGGCCTGACGGTGCTCGGCATCAAGCCGCCCGGTCAGGCGTTCGTGCCGGCGACCCCGGACAGCGTCATCGGCGAGGACGACGTGATCATCGTCTCCGGCACCGAGACCGACCTCGAACGGTTCGCCGCGCTCGAGTAGCCCGCTCAGAGGCGGGACAGCTCCTCGGCCCGGGTGATCGCGGCGCGCGCAGCCCGCTCGAGCGTCCCCGTCAGGTCCGCCTCCTGCAGCACGGTGACCGCACGCTCGGTGGTCCCCTTCGGGCTCGTCACCGCGCGGCGCAGGTCGGCCGGCTCGCTGCCCGACCGGGCCAGGAGCTCGACGGCGCCCCGGACGGTCCCCTGCACCATCGTGCGCGCCTGCTCGTGCGTGAACCCGAGCGCCTCGGCGGCCTGCTGCCACTGCTCGACGAGCAGGAAGACGTAGGCGGGGCCGGAGCCGGAGACCGCGGACAGGGCGTCGAGCTGCGACTCCGGCACCTCGATGACCTCACCCGAGACCGCGAACACGTGTGCAGCGAGTGCCGTCGCGTCCGTGTCCGCCGACGACCCGGCGCTGATGCCGGTGACCCCGAGGCCGACCCCGATCGGGGTGTTCGGCAGCGCCCGGACCACCCGGACGCCCTCGGGAACGTGCGCCTGCATCGTCTCGGTCGTCACCCCGACGGCGACACTGACGACGACCGCGTCCGGGGCCAGGTCCCCGGCGACCTCGTCGAGCAGGTCGACGATGCCGAACGGCTTCACCCCCAGGACGACGAGTCCGGCACCGCGGACGGCCGCACGGTTGGCGTCCGGGTCGGTCTCGGTCGCGGTGGCGTCGAGCCCGCTCGCACGGTGCGCCGTCGCCGAGGACTCGGACCGGGTGGTGACGACGACGGTGTCGGGCGCCACGCCGGAGGCCAGGAGGCCCTGCAGGACCGCGCCGGACATGGAGCCGACGCCGAGCATGGCGACGCGGGGCAGTTCGATGGTCATGGCCACCAACCTAGCGAGGACCGGCAGCCTAGGATCGTGGTCCAGGTCGGGTGAGAGAAGGGGTCGGACATCCACATGAGCGCTTCCGGAGGGACGAAGGCGATCTTCGCCGCACTCGGTGCGAACATCGGGATCGCGATCGTGAAGTTCATCGCCGCGGCGATCAGCGGATCCGCGTCGATGCTCGCCGAAGGGGTGCACTCACTGGCGGACTCCGCGAACCAGCTGCTCCTGCTGCTCGGTGGCCGGAAGGCGAAGAAGGCCGCGGACGAGGAGCACCCGTTCGGCCACGGCCGCGAGCGCTACGTGTACGCGTTCGTCGTGTCGATCGTGCTGTTCTCGGTCGGCGGCGTGTTCTCGCTCTACGAGGGCATCGAGAAGTTCGCGCACCCGCACCCGCTCGACAACTGGTGGCTGCCGATGGTGGTGCTCGTCATCGCGATCGGGCTCGAGGGGTTCTCGCTCCGCACCGCCCTCAAGGAAGCCGCACCACAGAAGGGCGGGCAGTCCTGGGTCCAGTTCGTCCGCCGCGCCAAGGCCCCGGAGCTGCCCGTCGTGATGCTCGAGGACACCGCGGCCCTGATCGGCCTGGTCTTCGCGCTGTTCGGCGTCGGCCTGACGGCGATCACCGGCAACGGGGTGTTCGACGCGATCGGCACGGTCCTCATCGCGGTGCTGCTCATCGCCGTGGCACTCGTCCTCGGTGTCGAGACCAAGAGCCTGCTCGTCGGCGAGGGTGCGAGCTCCGGCGACGTCGCACGCATCAAGCAGGCGGTGCTCGACGGCCCGGAGGTCGACTCGATCATCCACCTCAAGACCCTCTACCTCGGGCCGGAGGAACTGATGGTCGGTGTGAAGGTCGCCGTCGACGGGGACCGCCGACTCGGTGACGTCGCCGCGGGCATCGACACCGTCGAGCAGCGGGTCCGCGCAGCCGTCCCGACTGCCCGGGTCATCTACATCGAGCCCGACGTCCGGCACGACGGGCCGCACCCGTCGACCGAGGCGATCGTCCTGCGCGCCGCCGACTGACCAGGCCGCCCCGGGCTCGCTCGGCGGTCAGCGTCGCTCGGCGAAGAACGCGTCGAGCACCGCCGCGCACGCGTCCTCGAGCACGCCCGCGACCACCTCGGCCCGGTGCGGCAGCCGGCGGTCCCGCGCGATGTCGTAGACGCTGCCGCTCGCGCCGGCCTTCGGGTCCCACGCACCGAAGACGATCCGTGGCACGCGTGCCGCCAGGGCAGCGCCGGCACACATCGGGCACGGCTCCAGCGTCACGACCAGGGTGTGCCCGGCCAGGTGCCAGTCGCCGGTGACCGCCGCGGCGGCGCGGAGTGCGAGGACCTCGGCGTGCGCGGTCGGGTCCTGACGGGCCTCCCGCTCGTTCCGTCCGACGGCGACCACCGCGCCGGCGGCGTCGAGGACGACGGCACCGACCGGCACGTCGCCGGTGTCGAGACACGCGCGGGCCTCGGCCAGCGCGCGTTCCATCGCGGGGACGAACGGGCGGTGCGCCGGGTGCTCCACGGGTGCTCCGATCGTCCGGCGGGACCGCGACCGCCGGGAGGGGTGCGGCACGGTACGCTCGACCCTATGCGAGTCCACGTCGCCGACCACCCGCTCATCACCCACAAGCTCTCGGTGCTCCGCGACCGGACCACTCCCTCCCCCACGTTCCGCGCCCTGACGGAGGAACTCGTCACGCTCCTGGCGTACGAGGCCACGCGCAACGTCCGGGTGACGGCCACGCCGATCACCACCCCGGTCGCGCAGACCATGGGCGTCGCCATCGCGAAGCCCCGGCCGCTCGTGGTCCCGATCCTGCGCGCCGGCCTCGGCATGCTCGAGGGCATGGTCAAGCTGGTCCCCACGGCCGAGGTCGGCTTCCTCGGCATGGCCCGCAACGAGGTCACCTTCGAGCCGCAGACCTACGCCGAGCGCCTGCCCGACGACCTGTCGAACCGGCAGTGCTTCGTGCTCGACCCGATGCTCGCGACCGGTGGCACGCTCGCCGCGGCCATCGACTTCCTCTTCGCCCGCGGCGCCGTCGACGTGACCTGCGTCTGCATCCTCGGAGCCCCCGAGGGCCTCGCGGCACTCGAGGCCGCCGTCGGCGACCGTGACGTGACGATCGTCCTCGGCGCGCTCGACGAGCGCCTCGACGAGAACGGCTACATCGTGCCGGGCCTCGGCGACGCCGGCGACCGCCTCTACGGCCTGGCCGAGTAGCCGCCGCACCGCACTCCTGACGGGAGGCTGCCCACCGGACCGGTGGGCAGCCTCCCGTCCGTCGTCGGCGACTGTCCGCATCCGTCGACCGTCCGTGCGGACGGTTGACACGGCGTTGGTATACCGCGGATACTCATGCCATGACTGCAACCGTGTCCACTCGCGCCCTCCACGAGGCCTCGGGGACCGTCGGCATGATGATGCCGACCACGGCGGTCATGCGTTGTCGAATGTGTGCCTGATCGGTACCCGTTCCAGCCGGATCCCCCGCGACACCACCCCCGTCGCGCGCGTGTGATCCCCCGGTGACGACCTCGTCGACGACGCGCACCACCGTCGCGAGGTCGGACCCCGCTCCCCCGGACCAGCCCCGGTCGGCGACGACCGCAGGGCTCCTCGGCGAACGCTGCCGCAGCGACTCCTGCGCCAGGCGTCACCGTCACCGCCGTTGATCCGGGCCGACGCATTCGACACCGGCCGCCGCACCACCCCGTGCACGGCCCCTGCACCACCCGGAGACCGCACCATGTCGCTCACCATCGCCCAGCCCCGCACCGCCCCCGCGATCCGTACCGCCGCGCCGGCCACCACCGACCTCGGCAGCGTGACGCCGATCCGCGGCCGTCGCCCCGCCGTGCTGCCGACGCAGCCCGCTCGCCCGGTCGCCGACCGCTCCGCCGTCCCGACCAGCCCGGTCGTCGCGCCGCCCCGCAACCGCGCGCTGCCGGAGGGCACGGAGGCCCGTGGGTTCGCCCTGTACGTCGGTCTCGACGAGGCCGCCGCCGCGGCCGCCGGCACGACGCTGGCCGCCGTCGTCGAACAGCTCAAGGCCCTCACCGCCCAGCTCGTCCCCTCCGCCGAGACCTACGCAGCCGTCGCCGTCGCCGCCGAGGGCTCCGGCGGGCGGGACGTCGACGTGGTCCGCCTGGCCCTGCAGGACCGCTCGGCGGTCGCGGCACGCAAGCAGACCGAGAAGCCCGAGCCGGAGGAGACCGGGGTCGTCATCGACATCTCCCGGAAGCGTGTCGTCCTGGACGGCGAAGCGGCACCGCTGACCTTCAAGGAGTTCGAGCTCCTGCAGTTCCTGGTCCTCCGCGAGGGCCGCACGGTCGACCGCTCGGCGATCATCGAGGGCCTGTGGTCCGACGGTGAGGACGAGACCCCGAACGAGCGCACCATCGACGTGCACGTGCGTCGGCTCCGGTCGAAGCTCGGCGCGTTCGAGGAGATCGTCCGGACCGTCCGGGGCGTGGGCTACCGGTTCGACCGGCACGCCGACGTCTCGGTCCGCTACGCCTCCACCCCCTCGCCCGACCTCTTCTGAAACTGCTCTCGTGCGTCGATCGGACAACTCGCAGGATTCGACGGCGAGGCGCCCTTCCCCGGCGTTACCGCACCGTTATACAGTCGGTCGTGCAGACGGTGTTTGCTGTGGCACCGGCTGTGGAATGTGATTGCAGGAATCTCTTGGTGCAAGGGAGCGGGCCGGTCGTCCACCAGGACGGCCGGCCCGCGTTCTGTGTCCGAGCCCGTCGGTAGGGTGGTGGTCCACCCGACGGAGGGAAAGACCCGTGAGCGATCACCGAACCGAGAAGGCCACCGCGGTCGCCGCCTGGGAGTCGTTGTTCCGCGCCCAGGTCACCGTGATGCGGAACCTCAACACCGAGTTCCCGTCCGCCGAGATCTCGTTCAACGAGTACGACGTGTGCTTCAACCTCTCGACGCAGCCCGGACGCCGCTGCCGGATGCGTGACCTGACCGGGCACCTCCTGCTCACGCAGCCGAGTGTCAGCCGTCTGGTGGACCGGCTCGCCGCGAAGGGCATCGTCGAGAAGCAGCCGGACCCCACGGACGCCCGCGGGGTGATCGTCGCACTCACGCCACACGGCTTCGACGTGTACCGCACGGTCGCCGTGCAGCACGCCTCCACGATCGCGGCCCAGGTCGGCGCCGGGCTCGACGACGCCGAACTCCGGACGCTCACCGAACTGTGCACGAAGCTGCGCGTCGGCGCCGCGGCGACCACGCCGACCCGCCGCTCGGTCGGGGCTCCGGCATGAGCGGGAACGGTGCGGGTGGCTCCGTCGTCTGGCTGCGCGACGACCTGCGCATCGCCGACAACCCCGCCCTCCGTTCGGCCACCGACCGCAGCGGCCCGGTCACGGTCGTCTACGTCCTCGACGAGCAGAGCGACGGCATCCGCCCGTTCGGTGCCGCGGCGCGCTGGTGGCTCCACCAGTCCCTGAGCGCGCTCGACGCCGACCTGCGCGGGTACGGCTCGCGGCTCGTGCTGCGCCGCGGTCCGGCGGCCGAGGTCATCCCCGCCCTCCTGCAGGAGTCCGGCGCCGACGCCGTGTTCTGGAACCGCCGCTACGGCCTGGTGGAACGCGAACTCGACGCGGGCATCAAGGCCGGCCTCATCGCCAGCGGGATCGAGGCGCACAGCGCGGCGGCCACCCTGCTCTGGGAGCCGTGGACGGTCCTCAGCGGCAAGGGCGAGCCGTTCAAGGTCTTCACACCGTTCTGGCGGGCGGCGCAGGCGATGCCCGAACCCCGCCACCCGTGGCCCGAGCCGGACACGATCGCCGCACCGCCGGACGTCGCCTCGGACACGCTCGACGACTGGGACCTGCTGCCGACGACCCCGGACTGGGCGGGCGGGATGCGCGACGCGTGGACGCCGGGCGAGCAGGGTGCGTCCGACCGTCTCGAGCGCTTCGTCGCCGAGGCCCTCGCCGACTACGACCAGCGGGACGAACCGGCCCAGGCAGCGACGAGCAGCCTGTCGCCGCACCTGCGCTGGGGTGAGATCAGCCCGTACCAGGTCTGGCACCGCATGCACGAGACCCTCGAGCCGGACCAGCGACGTGCCGCGCCGGCGTTCCTCCGCCAGCTCGCGTGGCGCGAGTTCAACTGGAACGAGTACTTCCACTGCGACGACATCGCCCGCACCAACGTCCGTCGTGAGTTCGACGCCTTCCCGTGGCGGGACGCCGCCGAGTCGGAGCTCGACCGCTGGCGCCACGGCACGACGGGCTTCGA
Organism: Curtobacterium sp. MCLR17_032; assembly: GCF_003234795.2. NCBI lineage: Bacteria > Bacillati > Actinomycetota > Actinomycetes > Micrococcales > Microbacteriaceae > Curtobacterium > Curtobacterium sp. MCLR17_032. The sequence continues at coordinate 2,553,430 of NZ_CP126268.1, forward strand.
CCTGGTCGATGCCGGCATGCGAGAGCTCTGGCACACCGGCGCGATGCACAACCGGGTCCGTCTGGCCACGGCGAGCTTCCTCGTGAAGAACATGCTCGTGGACTGGCGGATCGGCGAGCAGTGGTTCTGGGACACGCTGGTCGACGCCGACGCCGCGAACAACGCCGCGAACTGGCAGTGGGTCGCGGGCTCGGGGTTCGACGCGGCGCCGTACTTCCGGGTGTTCAACCCGGACCGGCAGCTCGAGCGCTTCGACCCGCACCGGGAGTACGTCCGCCGCTGGGTGCCCGCCGACGAAGCGCGCCCGGAGCCGATGGTCGACCTCAAGGCCACCCGGCAGCGTGCCCTCGACGCCTACGCCGAGATGCGGCGCGCATGACCCGGCCGTCCGCCGCGGTGCTCGACCAGATCGACGCCCTGCACCGGCAGCGGGTCGCCGACGGCATCGCACCGAGCAGCGTCTGGGGCGTGTTCGACCGAGACGGACTCGTGGCCTCCGGAGGTGCCGGGGACCGCGGGGACGGCACGGCGCCCGACGCCGACACGGTCTACCGGATCGCGTCGTGCACGAAGAGCGTCACCGCGACGACGCTGCTCGGACTCGTGCGCGACGGACTGCTGTCGCTCGACGCCCCGGTCACGGACTTCGTGCCGGCGTTCCGGTCGGTGGCCCTGCCGACCGCAGACTCCCCCGTGCCCACCGTCCGGATGCTCCTGACGATGTCCGCGGGCTTCCCCACCGACGACCCGTGGGGTGACCGGCAGGAGAGCATCTCCGACGACGAGCTCGACGACGTCCTCGGCGCCGGACTCCTCTTCGACTCGGTGCCGGGGACGCGCTTCGCGTACTCGAACCTCGGCTACGCACTGCTCGGCCGCGTGGTCGCCGTCGTCGCCGGTGCGCCGTTCACGTCCGTCGCCACCCAGCGCGTCCTGCGCCCCCTCGGACTCGACGACACCGTGTTCGCGGCCGCCGACGCCCGCGGGCACGTCGTGACGGGGTACCGGCCGCACGGCTCCGCCTGGGAGGCCCTGACGACACCGGGGCCCGGCGCGTTCTCACCGATCGGCGGGCTCTTCTCCACCGTGCGGGACCTCGCCCGCTGGGCGTCCTGGCTGGCGAGCGCGTTCGAGGGCACGGTGCCGCCCTTCTCGGAGCCCGCAGCCGCGAACGCCGGCCCGCTGGACACCGCCGGACGTCGGGCGATGCAGCAGGCGATGCGGATGGTCCCGGCCGAGTCACTGCCCGGATCGACCCGGGCGACCGGGTACGGCTTCGGGCTGTTCGTCGAGCACGACCCCGTCGTCGGCTCGATCGTGTCGCACTCCGGCGGCTACCCCGGGTTCTCGGCGCACATGCGGTGGTCGGTGTCGACCGGCCTCGGTGTCGTCGCCTTCGAGAACGCCACCCAGGCCAAGGTGTCGGTGGCTGCCACGCGGGCGCACGACCTCGTCCTGGCCGACGTCCGGTCCGGAGCCGATACGTCGATCGCCCACGCGCCGGTCGCCGACGCCCCGGAGCGGGTGTTGCCGGAGACGCGAGCCGCCCAGCGGGCCGTGCAGCGCCTCCTGGCCGACTGGGACGACGACCGAGCCGCCGCGATCTGCACGCCGAACGTGCCGCTCGACGTGCCCTGGGACCGCCGACGTGCCGCGCTCGACGCCGCGGTCGCCGTGGTCGGGGCCGACCTCCGTGGCACCCCGGTCGCCGAGCAGTCGAGCACGCCGACGCACCTGCGGTGGTGGCTGCCCGGTGAGCACGGTCGTCTGCGTGTGGAGATCCGTCTCGCGCCACTCGCCGCCGGTCTGGTGCAGACGCTGACCGTGCGCGCGGAGCCGAGGCCGGTCTAGCGCAGGGCAGAGTGTCGGAACCGTCCGGTAGAATGCGACATGTCCGCTCGGTCCTCGTGGCGGTCAGCCGTCCCGATCACCGCCTTCGGAAGAGACCATGCCACGCAAACCGGACCCGACGCTCAAGCCCGCGATCGTCTGCAAGGTCACGGACCACCTCCACCACACCCGGCTCGAAGACGTCTCGGTCCGCAGCCTGGGCCGGGTCCTCGGCACGAGCGCGTACCCGATCGTGTACCACTTCGGCTCGCGGGACGGCCTCATCGACGCCGTCGTCGAACACCTCAGCCACCCGGTGCTGTCGGTCTGCCTCGACCCGGACGCCGACGAACAGGCCCTCGCCGACCACCTGGTCCGCGTCTTCGGTGGTCTCGACGACGCCGAGCGCTTCCTGGCGGCACGCCTGACGTTCGAGCTCGGCTCGGTCGAGTGTCTGTCCGACCACGACCGACACCGCCGTCTGCACCGGGCGCACGTGGACATGCTCGCCGCCTGGGCCCGGGCGCACGGCGCCGACGACGCCACCGCCCGCCGCGCCGCAGGGGCCGCCGTGCTCGCTGCCCGGGGCGCGCAGTGGGGTGCGGTCCTCGACGGTGACGTCGCCCACACCGACGCGGTCCTCCGCGGTGTCGCCCGCCGGCTCGCCGCCGAGGTCGACGTCGCCGCTCGCTGACCGAGCAGCGGGCTGCGGGCGGGCAGCGGCCGGCGGGCGGTGCCGGCGACCGACGACCGGTGACCGACGACCAGCGACCGACGACCAGCGGGTCCGACCGCACCACAGGACGACGGGAGGCCCGGTACCAGCTGGTACCGGGCCTCCCGTTCGTCAGGTGGTCGCCTCAGCGACCCGCGTCGGTGACACTCAGAGCGTGACGAAGCTCTGCGACTTGGCGTTCTCGAAGCGCGCGGCCACGTTCTCCCAGTCGACGATGTTCCACACGGCCTTGACGTAGTCCGCCTTGACGTTGAGGTAGTCGAGGTAGAAGGCGTGCTCCCACATGTCGAGCATGAAGATCGGGACGAGACCGAACGGGATGTTGCCCTGCTGGTCGAACAGCTGGAACGTGGCGAGCTTCTGGCCCACGACGTCCCAGGCCAGGACGGACCAGCCGGAGCCCTGGATGCCGTTGGCGACCGCGGCGAACTGGGCCTGGAACTTCTCGAACGAGCCGAAGAACTCGTCGATCGCGGCGGCGAGCTCGCCCTCCGGGACCTTCGTGTCCGGGCCGAGGTTGGTCCAGAAGATCGAGTGGTTCACGTGCCCACCGAGGTGGAACGCCAGGTCCTTCTCGAGCTTGTTGATCGCACCGAAGTTGCCGGACTCGCGGGCCTCGCCGAGCTGCTGCAGGGCGGTGTTCGCGCCGGTGACGTACGCCTGGTGGTGCTTGTCGTGGTGCAGCTGCATGATCTTGCCGCTGATGTGCGGCTCGAGGGCGGCGTAGTCGTACGGGAGCTCGGGCAGGGTGTACTCAGCCATGGGCGGTCCTTTCGATCGGTGATGTGGGGTGCGGGGCTCCGCGGCTCACGAGAGCCGGGAACGATCGGTCAGGGAGTGGAATTCCCGGTTGTGGTAGACCAGCGGCTCGCCACGGTCGAGCCCGACGACGATGTCGAGCACCTCGGCGACGACGACGGTCGAGCTGCCGATGGGCGTGGTCGAGAGCGGGCGGCAGCGCAGGGCGCTGGCGGCGTCGGGGAGGTAGCGGTCGCCCGAGGGCAGCCGTCCCCAGATCGGGTCGTCGGCCGCGGGGCTGCCGGTGGAGGCGAAGCGCTTGGCGAGGGCCACACCGCGGGCGTCCATCAGGTGCACCACGAACAGCGGTGCGCCGAGGACGACCCCGGCGGACCCGGAGTTCGTCGAGAGCGAGAACACCAGCACGGGCGGGTCGACCGCGACCGAGGCGACGCTCGACGCGGTGAGGCCGGTCGGTCCGTCCGGGCCCTCGGCGGTGATCACGGCGACGCCGGCGGGGTGCCCGCGGAAGGCGTCCTTGTAGGCGGCGGTGATGTCGGCCGTGGTGGCGTCGACCGGGGCGGCGTCGGGCATGTCAGTCGTGGTCGTTCCTCGTTCGTGGGTGCGGCCGCGGTCGTCGCGGCCACCTCCCAACGTAGGACCTGTGCCCGGGTGCCGGTCCATGATTCACAGGATCGGCTCATCCCCGGGCGTGCCGCGACGTCGCGCGAGCGCCCCGCGACGCGGACGGATGCGGCGACACGGGCCGGGCTGTCTCTGCCGCGGGTCAGCGCTTCCGCAGCATGACGACGGCGCCGGCCGCCGCGACGACCATGAGCGCCGCAGCGACGCCCGCCGTCGTGGTGACCCCGGAGTCGAAGGCGGCACGCGCCGACTCGAGCAGCGCCTGCCCCGCCGACCCGCCGAGCTGCGTCGCCGCGGCGACGGCTCCGCCGAGGGTCTCCCCCGCTGCGGTGTGCGCGGTGGAGGACAGCCCGTCCGGCACGACCACGTGTGCCCGGTACGCGGTGGCCAGGATGGTGCCGAGGACGGCGGTGCCGAGCACGGCGCCGATCTCGTACGCGGTCTCCGAGATCGCCGATGCCGCGCCGGACTTGTGCGCCGGCGCGGTCGAGATGATGAGGTCGTTCGTCACGGTCTCGGACGCACCGATGCCGATGCCGAGCAGCACGAACGCGAACGCCAGCGCGGCGATCGAGGCGTGGTGGCCGAGCACGGCGACGAGGGCGTACGCGGCGGCCGAGAACAGCAGCGACACGGACACTACCCAGCGCGGTGCGACCCGGGCGACGACGGGCACGACGGCGAGGCCCGCGATGATCGTCAGGACGGCACCGGGGATGAGCACCACACCGCTGGCGAACGGGTCGAGGCCGGCGACGAGCTGCAGGTGCTGCGCGATGAAGAACAGGAACCCGGTGAGCGAGAACATCGCGGCCATGTTCATGAGGACGCTGCCGGTGAAGGCGGTGCTGCGGAACAGGCGCATGTCGAGCATCGGCGTGCGGGAGCGCAGCTGCCGCCGGACGAACGCGATGCCGCAGAGCACACCGACGGCGACCATCGCGATCGCGAGACCGCGCTCCTCCGGGTGGACGAGGGACTTGATCGCCCAGACCGTGGGGGCGAGGGCGCCGAGGGACAGCAGCATGCTCGGGACGTCGACGGGCCCGGGCTCCGGGTCGCGGGACTCGGGCACGCAGAACGGCACGGCGACGAGCATCACGACCAGGATCGGCACGGCGACGAGGAAGACGCTGCCCCAGTGGAAGTGCGCGAGCAGCACACCGCCGACGAGCGGGCCCAGGGCGTTGCCGGCGGCGAACATCGTCGACCAGACCGCCAGGGCCAGGCGCCGTTCGCCGGCGTCCGGGAACACGTTGCGGATGATCGAGAGCGTCGCCGGCATGAGCATCGCGCCGAAGACACCCATCGCGAGGCGTGCGGCGACGAGCATCCAGGCCTCGGTGGCGAACGCCGCGGCGGCGGAGAGCAGGGCGAAGCCGGTCGCGCCGATGACGAGGATCCGGCGGCGGCCGATGCGGTCGCCGATGCTGCCCATCACGACGAGCAGGCCGGCGAGGACGAGCGGGTAGGCGTCGACCATCCAGAGCTGGGTGGTCGCGTCGGGGTGCAGGGCGCGCGAGATCGAGGGCAGCGCGAAGCTCAGGACGGTGTTGTCGACCGAGATGAGCAGCACCGGCAGCATGAGCACCGCGAGCGCGGCGAACCGGGAACCACGACTGGTGGTGATCCGGGTGGCGACGGGGCTGGTGAGCAGGGCGGACATGGCGGACTCCAGGACTTCGAGCGTGTCGCGCCGTCGGCCACGAGGGGCCGAGCGCAGACGAGACGGGACGCGGAAGTCGTCACGCGCCCCGTCAGGGTTCCGTTAGTGTACCGTCCGGACGGTGGTGGTTGCAAATGCAACCAATGGCGGACGGGAGGCGCGGATCCGGCCCGCCCCGTGCCTCCCGTCCGGTGGTCGACCAGTCCCCAGGTCAGGAGGACTGGTCACAGGTCAGGCGGACTCGCGCACGACCAGCCGGTGGCGGACGACCCGCTCGACCGACGGACCGGACCGCGGCAGCGAGCCGTCGAGCATGCCGAGTGCCAGGTCGACCGCGTGCCGCGCCACCTCGTCGAGGTCGACCGCGAGTGTGGTGAGCGTCGGTGCGACGAGCGTTCCGAGCGTCAGCCCGTCGATGCCGATGACGCGGACACGGTCGGGGACCTCGGCGTGGGCGCGACGGCAGGCGGCGAGCGCGCCGAGGGCCATCACGTCGTTGAACGCCACGACGGCGTCCAGACGAAGGTGTCGTGTGAGCGCCGCGGTCGTCCCCGCGGCACCCGCGTCGGCCGAGGCCGCGGTGGCGACGACGTGCGTCGGGAGGTACCCACGGCGGCGGAGCGCGTCGAGCAGGAGGGCGCCACGGGTGCTCGGCTCCCCCGGTGCTCGGGCAACCGTGGGCGCGTCGAGGACGAGGGGGTGCTTCACGCCGACCGAGACGAGGTGGTCGGCGAGGGCCTCCACCGCGTCCGTCGGGTCGAGCCGGACGGCACCGCGTGTGGGGACACCGTGCGGGTCGAGCTCGACGACCGGCACCGGACCGAGGTGCTCGATCCACTCCGGTGCGCGGGCGCCGAGGTAGCCGATGACGACGTCGCTCTGGGCGCCGAGGTCCTGCACCGACCGGTCCGAGTCACCCGCCAGGCCGACGTCGGCGAGCATCACGTTCCACCCGCGGGCTGCGGCCAGTCGGAGGACCGCCGCGGCGAGTTCGGGTGAGTACGGGTTCCGCAGGTCGTCGACGAGCAGTCCGAGCTGGTGCGCGCCGCCGGAGACGAGGCCCCGGCCGAACCGGGACGGCCGGTAGTCGAGCGCCGCGGCGGCGGCGAGGACCCGTTCCTTCGTGGCGTCGCTGATCCCCGGCAGACCGTTCACCGCGCGGGTGACCGTCTGCCGGGAGACCCCGGCGGCCGCGGCGACGTCGAGGATCGTCGCGCGGCCGCCGGTGCCGGTCAGCTGCGGAGGTCGAGCCATGCCACCTGCTCGGGCGTGAGGTCGACGGTCAGGCCGAGCATCGACGAGCGGGCCTCGGCGATGGTGCGCGGGCCGAACAGCGGGAACGTCGGGAACGGCTGGTGCAGGACGTAGGCCAGGGCGATCGCGGTCGCCGGGACGCCGTACTGCGCGCCGAGCTCCTCGGCCCGGCGCAGGCGTTCGAAGTTGGCGTCCGAGTAGTAGCACCGGACGAGTTCGGCGTCGCTGGTGTCGTCCGGTCGGGCACGGCCGGTGAAGAACCCGCGGGCCTGCGACGACCAGGGCAGCAGCGGGACTTGGCGCTCCTCGAGCCACTGCTTGGACGCGGCGTCGGTGACGTGCTCGCACCCGGCCCAGGGGACGTCGAGCGCCTCGGCGAGGCCGAAGTGGTTGCTGAGCACCTCGAACCCGTACTTGCCGTTCGCCGCGGCCCAGGCGTTCGCCTCGTCGAAGCGGGCGGGGGTCCAGTTCGATCCGCCGAACACCCGGATGCGGCCCGCACGGCGGTGTTCGTCGAGGACGTCGACGAACTCCCCGACCGGGATGTCCGGGTTGTCCCGGTGCATCATGTAGACGTCCGCGTAGTCGGTGCCCTGGCGTTCCAGGCTCTCGAGCAGCTGGCGGGTGAGCGACTCCGGGTCGCAGTGGGGCGTGTGCGCACCCTTGGTGATGACGACGACGTCCTCCCGGATGCCGCGGTTCCGGATCCAGGCGCCGAGTCGGCCCTCGAGCACGCCGCCGCCGTAGACGTAGCCGGTGTCGAAGACCGTGCCGCCCTGTTCCACGAAGTGGTCGAAAATCGCACTCGCGTGCGCCAGGTCGGGCTGGTTGTCGACGCCCATCACCAGACGGGAGACGCGCTTGTCGATGCCGGGGAGCTGGCCGTACGTCATCGGGGCGTCGGACGCGACGGCGAGCGGGCGGCCGCTGACGGTGGGGATGTCGGCGGTCTCGGCCTCGAACGGGTAGCGCAGGCCGATCGCGGCGCGCCAGCGGTCGAGCGTGCGGGCGGCGGCGAGGCTCTCGTCGGTGGTCATCTGCGGTGCGTCGACCCGGCCGGCACGGAGTGCGTCGATGGTGGCGTCGGCTTCGAGTCCGTAGGGGGCGGCACCCGCGAAGGACGTCTCGGTCGGTGCGGCGTCGACGGTGCGGACCTCGATCACCGGGTCGCCGCCGATGGTCCAGGGGTCGCGGAGCGTGATCGTGCCGCGGGTGCCGTGCACGACGACGGCGTTCGTGTCCTCGACCTGGACGCCGGTGCGGAGGCTCGCGGTGATGCCGGTCGGGTACGTCGCGCTGGCGACGGTCCACTCGTCCACCCCGGTCGGCCCGAGGGTCCCCACGGCGTGCAGCTCGACCGGCTCGGCGACGCGGACCCCGGTGGCGGCCTGCACGATCGCCGCGGTCATGGTGACCGGGTAGCAGCCGACGTCGAGGATCCCGCCGCCGGCGGTCTCGACGTCGAAGAGCCGGCCGGTGCGCTCCTCGGTCCGGAACGCGAAGGACGCGTCGACGTGGGTGACGGTGCCGACCGTGCCGTCACGGACGAGGTCGAGGAAGGCGGCGGTCTGCGGGTGGAAGCGGTACATGAACGCCTCGACCAGTGGCAGGCCGGCCTGGCGGGCGGCGTCGACGAGCGCCATCGTCGTGCCGTGGTTCGGCGTCAGTGGCTTCTCGCAGAGCACGGCCTTGCCGGCCCGGAGTGCTGCGAGGACGAGGGCTGCGTGCCCGGTGTGCACGGTCGCGATGTAGACGGCGTCCACCCGCGGGTCGGCGAGCACGTCGTCGTAGGTGCCCGCGGTGACGTCGGGGAACCCGTGCTCGGCGGCCTCGTCCGCGAAGGCCTGGGCCCGCTCGAGTGACGAGCTGCCGGCGGCGACGAGTCGGCCGCTGCTGCTGGACAGCTGGGCGAGGAAGCGGCGGGCGATGCCCCCGGGGCCGAGGACCGCCCAGCCGGGGGTCATGTCGTTCGTGGTGGGTGTGGGGGTCGCGGTCTGCGCTGACATGCGGATCCTGTTCGTCGTGAACCTTCACGGTCGGAGCGAGGCTAGCCGCGGACAGCCCGCAGAACAAGGGTGCGTGAACGTTCACGGCGACTGTTCGCCCCGGTGGGTCCCTAGACTCGTGCGCATGGCAAGTGCTCGCGACCGCGTCCTCGACAGCTTCGTCGCCATCGTGTGCGAGGACGGCGAACGTCCCGCGACCCTCGACGCCGTCGCCGCCCGCGCCGGTGTCTCGAAGGGCGGACTGCTCTACCACTTCGGCTCCAAGGCGGCCCTGGTCGAGGGGCTGTGCGAACGGCTCGCCGACCTGTCCGCGCTGGACATCGAGCGGATGCGTTCGGCCGAGGACGGTCCCGCGCGCTACTTCGTCGAGAACTGCCAGTTCGTCGGCAGTGAGCTCGACCTGGCCCTGCTCGCCGCCTCGCGCCTGCAGCAGGCCGGGTACGAAGAGGCCGGCCGGACCCTCGACGAGACCGAGAACGCCTGGCTCGCCACCCTGGTCGACGCGCTCGGGGACGTCCCCACCGCGCAGGCCGTCAAGCTCCTGGGCGACGGGCTGTACCACGCGGCGTCCCTCGGGGCGGCCAGCGACGTCCGCCCGGACCGGGCCTCGGTGGACATGGCGGCACTGCTGCAGGTCGTCGACCGCCTGATCGCGACGAAACCGGCTCCGTGAACCAGCGCACCCGGTCCTGGGGATAGACTGAGTTCGTTCTACCCGCTGATTCCCGGAGGTACCACCGTGGGCCGCGTCATCGCTGCTGTCTTCTCGATCCTGCTGCTGCTGGTGTCGATGTACCTGTTCGGGTTCGCGTTCCAGGTCGCCTCCGGTCAGGCCTTCGTGTTCATCGCCGGCGTGCTGCTGATGAGCCTCTCCTTCTTCCTGCCGATCCACGTGTTCGGCAAGCGGTAGTCACACACCGCACACGCAGAACGGCCCCGCACCTCTCGGTACGGGGCCGTTCTGCATGCGCGGGCCGTTCTGCATGCGCGGGCCGTTCTGCATGCGCGGGCCGTTCTGCGTGTGCAGGCCATTCCGCGTGCAGCCGCAGGTCAGGCGTTGGTGCGCAGCTCCCGCAGGGTGACGGCGGTGGCGACGGCGGCGTGTGCGGCCTCGGCGCCCTTGTCCTCCTTCGACCCGGGCAGCCCGGCACGGTCGATGCCCTGCTGCTCGTCGTCGAGGGTGAGCACGCCGAAGCCGACGGGCTTGCCGGTGTCGATCGCGACCTTCGTCAGTCCACTCGTCGCCGCATCCGAGACGTACTCGAAGTGCGGGGTACCGCCGCGGATGATGACGCCGAGGGCGACCGCCGCGTCGAAGCCGGACTCGAGCGCGACCTTCGCGACGACCGGCAGCTCGAAGCTGCCCGGCACGGGGACGACCTGGGCCGTGGCACCGAGCCGTTCGATCTCGCGCTGCGCCCCGGCCAGGAGCCCGTTCGCGATGACGTCGTGCCACTGTCCGGCGATGACCGCGACCCGGATGCCGCTGCCGTCGACGAGCTCGCGCTCCGCCGCTCCTGCTCCGCTCATGCGTGTGTCCCTTCGGTGCGGGCGACGTCCGCCGCCCGTTCGGCCGCGTCGAGCCAGGTGGCCAGCGCGGCGATGGTGATGACGGGCACGCCCTCGCGTGTCCCGAGTCCGACGAGTTCCGGCAGGCGCATCATGCCGCCCTGCTCGTCGACGATCTCGCAGATCGCCGCCGCGGGGCGCAACCCGGCGGCGGTGACGAGGTCGATCGCGGCTTCGGTGTGCCCGGCGCGCTCGCGGACCCCGCCGGCCCGTGCCCGCAGCGGCACGACGTGCCCCGGTCGGTGCAGGTCGTCGCGGACCGAGGTCGGGTCGGCGAGGACCCGGAGCGTGCGGGCCCGGTCGTGGGCGCTGATGCCGGTCGTCACGCCGACGGCCGCGTCGACCGTGACGGTGTACGCGGTGCCGCGGACGTCCTCGTTGTGCTGGACCATCGGCGGCAGGTCGAGGGCGTCGGCGATCTCGGCACTGACGGGCGCGCAGATGAACCCGGACGAGTGCGCGACCGTCCAGGCGATCCACTCCGGGGTGGCGAGTTCGGCGGAGAGGACGACGTCACCCTCGTTCTCACGGTGTTCGTCGTCGGCGACGATCACCGGGCGACCGGCGGCGATCGCGGCGATCGCCTGCTCGACGGAGGAGAGCCCCGGGGCGGCGGCGGGGGCGGGGGCAGTGGTGACCGCCGGCGCGGTGCTGACTGCGGGCGAGACGGGGGCGGTGTCGGCGGCCATCACCGGGCCTCCGCCCCGACCGACGCACCGGCGGCGACAGCACCAGCGGCACCGGTGGCAGCAGCGTCAAGCCGCAGCATCCGGCGGACGTGCCGTGCCAGGACGTCGGTCTCGATGTTGACACGGTCGCCGGGCACCCGCACACCGAGCGTGGTGGCGGCCAGGGTCTCCGGGATGAGGCTGACCTCGAACCAGGCGGCGTCGGGCGCCGTGGACTCCGGCGACACCGCACTGACCGTCAGCGAGACGCCGTCGATGGCGATCGAGCCCTTGTCGACCACGAGCGGGCTGAGCTCCGGCGTCAGCGCGAACCGCACCCGCCGCCAGCCGTCTCCGTCGTCGGTCTCGAGGACGGTCGCGGTGCCGTCGATGTGGCCCTGCACGATGTGGCCGCCGAGGCGGTCCCCGACCGAGGCGGCGCGCTCCAGGTTGACCCGGTCGCCGGACCGCAGCGACCCGTGGGCGCTCATGTCGAGCGTCTGCTTCATGACGAAGGCGGTGAAGGTCTCCGGGGTCTGCTCGACGACGGTCAGGCAGACGCCCGAGACCGAGATCGAGTCGCCGTGCTGCGCGTCGGAGACGACGAGCGGGCCGCGGACGGTGAGCGCGACGGAGTCGCCTCGTTCGTCGACGGCGGTGACGGTGCCGAGTTCCTCGATGATGCCGGTGAACACTGGTGTCCTCTCAACGGGACTCCAGGGCGCGCGACGGTCGTCGGCGGGCGGCAGGTGGGGTCGCAGAACGACCGTCATCTTCCGTCAGCGCTTCCTCCCGTCCGGACTTTCACCGTCGGTCCCGGAATTGCACCGGGTCAACCCCGCCCCGGGCGGACCCGGCGCGGCGCTCGTGGACTGTCACCACCGGTTCGGACTTGCACCGACCCCGGAGCGCTTGCGTGTCCCCGACGATACCCCAGCCCCCCGACCGTCGCGGGCGGACCATCCGCCGGACGTCACGCGGCGTCTCGGAGGCGTGGCGGGCCTCCCGTCCGGCGACCAGGGCGTCGACGGGGCGCGGACGCGGACGCGCCCACCCGCGCTACCCGCGCCCACCCGAACGCGACCACCCGCACCGACGGGACGCGCTCAGCCGCGCCCCCGGACCAAGGCGAGCGCCTGCCGGAGCGACAGGTCGGGCAGGTACGCGCGGACCACCGCGACGCCGATCGCGGGCAGCGCGACCGGGTCCGGGTAGGCGAGGACGAGCGGTTCGAGTTCGGGGCCGAACTTCCGCTTGAACCGCAGCAGCGAGCGGAACCCGTAGACCGGCTCGAGGACCCCGCCGACCAGTTCCAGCAGCGTCTCGACGCCGTCGCCGGTGGACCCGGTGCCGGGCGTGCGGGCGAGCGGCGCGGCGGAGAGGCCGAGCCGTTCCGCGCCCTGCTCCCGCATCACGTCGGCGGCCGAGGCGACCAGGAACTCCATCACGCCGTTCGGGGCGTCCGTCCGACGTCGCATCACGTCGAGCGTCCAGCCGACCACGCGGCCCTCGCGGTGTGACGGCAGCCAGCTGGTGACGCCGAGGACCGTGCCCTCGGCGTCCTGGGCGACGAGGGTGCGGACGGCAGGGTCGCGCATCTCGTCGAGGCTGCCGAGCGTGAAGCCCATCTCGGGGAGCTCGCGGTCGGCGACCCACTCCTCGGAGATCGCCTCGATCTGCCGGGTGGTCGCGACCGGCAGGTCCTGCCACGACGACCAGGTGGCGGTGAAGCCGGAGCGCCGTGCCTTGTTGACGGCCGTGCGGACGTCCTGCTTCCGGCTGCCCTTCGTCGTCCAGTCCCGCGGGTCGAACGACGCGTCCTCGGCGACCGGCAGGGTGCGCCAGCCGAGCGCGGTGAGGGCCGAAGCGCTGGTGGTGTCGATGCCATGGAAGACCGCGGTCCAGCCGTTGTCGTCGCAGTGGCGGGCGAACTCGGTCAGCGCCGACACCCGCGCGTCCGGCCAGCCGAACGGGCCGAGGGCCACCGCGACGGTGCCGGTGCGGCGGTAGGCGACCCCGGCGCGGCCGTCGGCGGTGAACCAGTGCGCGCTGCCCGGCCACGTGGCCATCCACCCGAACGTGTCGCCGCCGCCCGCGACGAGCAGGGCACGGGCACGCTCGCGGTCCACGGCGGACACGTCGGCGTCGGTCGCGCCGGGGGCCGCACCGGCCGGTCGGATCGCGGCGACGGCGACCACGGCCCAGAGCAGCGGCCCGACGAGGCTCAGCACGGTCCGGAGCCCGGGGTCCCGGATCGGCAGGTCACGGTGGTGCACGACCGGTGACAGCGGTCCGAGGACGGCGACCACCAGCCCGAGCGGGTCGTGCACCCGCACCGGCGCGGCGTCGGCGCTGATGTACACGACGGTCGCCAGCACCGCGGCGGCGGCCAGGACGGTCACCGCGAACGCGACGACCCGGCGCCGGGCGACCGCGACCGTGAAGGACCGCCGCAGCAGGACGAGGACGAGCGCGGTGACGAGCGGGACCGCGACGGACGCGGCGATCGACAGCCCCACGACGAGGTCGTCATCGGACCCGCGGAGCTGGTCGACCCGGCCGGGCACGTGGGTGTAGGTCACGGCGGCGGCGATCCCCGTGACGGTGTCGACCACGACGACGAGCCACACGGCGAACCGGCTGCCGCGGAACAGCCCGATCGCCCCGACGACGAGCACGAGCAGCGGCGCGATCGCCAGCAGCAGGGACCAGGGGTCCGTCGCGCGGTACGTCAGCAGACGGTGCAGGCACTCCCCCGCGACGCCGTCGGCACGACAGGCGGACGGCTGGTCGGCCGGCCCCATCCCGACCACCGCGGCGATCGGCGCGAGCAACCCGACCCGGGCGCGGGACACCAGCGCGATCACCGGTCCCACCGCGGACACCAGGACGACCGTGCCGAGCAGCACCCGGGTCTCGCGGTGCGAGCTGCGGGTCCAGCCGGTGCGCTTCGGGGTCCGTCGGAACACCTCGCCGAGTCCCCAACCGGCAGCCGTCGCGACGACGGCGGAGAGGTCGGCGGTGTGCCCGGCGTAGAGGAAGAGGGTGAGGACCACGGCCAGCGCGTTCACCCGGATCCGACGGCGCCAGAGCGGGCCGGCGAACGCACTCGCGGTGGTGACCGTGCCGAGGATCGCCGTCCAGGGGTCGAGGCCCTCCGCCCCGGACAGCAGGGCGGCACCACGGCGGCCGTCCGGGTCGATGACGCCGACGACGGCTGCGGCCGCCGCGCCGACGACACTCGTCGCCAGGAACGCGGAGACCGTCCGGCGCGACCCCATCAGCCGCTCGGAGGCACCCAACAACAGCACGACGCCGGCGAGCGTCAGGATCAGGGCGAGGACACCGGTGGTGACGGCGAACACCCGGAAGGGGACGAGTGCGTCCGGCACCGGCCGTCCGTGTGCGAACCGCAGCGCCGCCGCGGTGACGGAGGCGACGAGCACCAGGAGGAGGACGACGGCCGTGACCGGCTGTCGGGTGACGGCGTGCCGCACCGACCGGGAGGCCCGCCCCACGTCGCGCAGGACGCGCGCGGCCGCCTCGTGGCCGGCTTTCGGCGGGGCTGCCTTCGGCGGGGCTGCGGGTTGCGGCGCGGCCGCCTCGTGGCCGGCCTTCGGCGGGGCCGCGGGCTGCTCCGGAGCGGCGCTGTCGGGTGCGCCCTTCGCGGTCATCGACGGACCCCGTCCACCGGCAGGCCGAGGTGGGCGATCACGGTCGGGAGGCCGCGGCCGAGGACGTAGCGGACGGTGTTCCAGTCGTGGGCCGAGCCCGGCGAGACGATGAGCGTGGTGGCGATCCCGGCGCGTTCCGACGCGGCACGGAGCGCGAGCGTCGAGGCCTTGTAGGGAGCGTCGTCCTCGCCGTACCCGAACACGGTGAAGTGGTCGTGGTAGGGCGTGTGGGCGGCGAGCAGGGCCTCCGGCGTGGCCTTGAGGTAGGCCGGACGCGAGCCGCCGAAGCCGACCGCGATCGTGTGCTGGAGGTCGCCGTTCGCCGGGGCGATCTCGCTGGAGATGGCGAGGGTCGTGCCGAACACCTCCGGGTACGCGCTCGAGAACTGCATGGCGCAGGTCGCTCCCTGCGAGAAGCCGCCGATGCCCCACGCCGCGCTGCCCGAGGCGACGTCGAGGTGCTGGTGGATCCACCGGACCGTGTCGGTCATCACGTAGGTCGCACTCCGCCCGAGACGACGGCTGTCGACGCACATCGGGTTGTGGCCGGGTGCCCCGAGCTGGTCGGGCGAGACGACGATCGGCGCGATGCCGTGGTGCGTCGACGCGTAGCGGTCCAGGAACGACCCGAGGCGGCCGGTCTGGAACATGTCGGACGGTTGACCCGGCTGCCCGGAGAGCGCGACGAGCACGGGCAGGGTCGGCGGGTCCGCGACCTGCGCGGCCGGCGGCAACCAGACGACGGCGGGGCGGGCGTGGAAGTGCGAGACCGTCGCCGGGATGCGGACGGCGATCGTGCGGCCGTGTGCCGGCATCCCCTTCGGTGCGGTCCAGGTCGCCGCGTCGACGATCCGCGCACCCGGTCGCGCCGCGTGCTGGTGGTCGAGGGTGCTCAGCGGGTAGGGGTTCGGGGTGACGGCCTCGCCGATCGTCCGGTACGCGCCGAAGTCGACGTTGATGCCGAGGCCCGCCGTGAGGGCGACCGCCAGGGCCGCGCCCAGCCCGACGATGCGCCGGCCGTTGCCGCCCTGCACCAGGACGACCAGGAACAAGAGGACCGCGGCCGCCGTGAAGGCGACCCACATGCGCGTGACGGGCGTGAACGACACCCCGAAGAGGTCCTGGACGTCGCCGAACCACCAGACGGCGACCAGCCCGATGCCCGAGCCGACCGCCATGGCCGCGATCCGCACCAGCACCCCGGGGAGGCCCCGGTTCCACCGGCGTCGGGGCGGGTGCTCCGACGCGTCCGCACCCTTCGTCCGGCCGTGGGGTCCGAAGACCGTCAGGAGGACGAGGACAACGGCGACGACGTCCACCGGCACGAGGACGGCCGGGAGGACGATCGGGAGCTGGAGCAGTTCTGAGGGCACGCGTTCATCGTGCTGCCGTCCAGCTGACGCACAGCTACTGGTCGGCTGCCGCTGTGTTCAGCAAGCGACTGTGGCAGTTCAGGAGGCGTACAGCACTCCCACAGGAAGGGTCCTGATCACTCATCACCTTGCGGTGAGTGTCGCCCATCGAGCTCGTTCACCGGTCGCTCCGGCTCTGCTGCGCGGCTCTCGCGGTCCTGCTGGCGAGCGACCCGCGGTCCGAGCGCGAACAGGAACGTCCCGGCGACGGCGCACGCGATGGTGGCTGCCAGCAGTGGTGGCCACGGGGTGGAGTCCGTCCCCGCCGCGAGCACCGTCAGGAGGACCAGCGCCGCCAGCAGCGGGCCGAAGATCCATGCCAGCCAGAGTCGGTACCTGCGCATCATCACCTCATGGTGCACTGGCTTCTCGACGGGCGTCCGGCTCATGACCGGCACGTCCATCGGCGTCGGCATCGCTGGCTTCGCCCGCCAGCGGCCGTGAGTGACGGAGAGGGTCCGGGGAGGGTCAGAAGTACATGCGCCCCTGCGCGATGTCAGCTTCGGCCTGCCGGAGAGCCTCCGCGACTTCGGGGTCAGTGCCTTCGAAGTCCGCGGCCCGAGAGCCGAAGTCGGTGAAGCGGTGCATGACGCTCCACAGCACGAGGAACACCGCCAAGACCACGCCGGTTGCGATCCACCACCACATGCGGGCAGCGTAAATGCGACCGACTGAAGGTGCAAGCACTGAGATGCGCCGTTGCACCATCGTCTCCCTGCCCGATCAGAGGATGAGCGCGACGGGGACGGACACTGCTGTCAGGACGAGTGCAACTGGCCAGAACCAGTACCTGAACGGACGACGTCGACGCCATGCGTGAGTACCGAACGCCGCCAGGAAGATGACCACGAGCAGGACCGCCACACCACCGACCATCGTCGCTCCGCCAAGCGCTTCATCCCGGTTCATCTGCGCGACATCGAGCTCGTTGTCGGTCGGTCCGGGCCAACCGAAGCTGCGTGCTTCGTCGAGAGCCATCGCGACCAAGGACGCCATGACGAACAGCACGACGGCGAAGGGAAGAGTCAGCAGCCACGCGAGCCAGGCTCTTCCCGTTCCCGTCTCAGCAGAACCGGACTGGTTGGTCACACGACGCACGGTACGGGATCCACCGCAACGAGAGCGCGTCCCGTTGCCCGATCAGCGGGGCGCGACTCCGAGCCCGTCGTCATCGAGTGTCCGATCGTCGCAAGTGACCCGGGTCGCTCTCGTAGCGGCAGTGTCGTCCGCGGGCTCGGCCATCGTGGTCGGACCGTTCTCGCCGCGGGTGCCGTCGAGCTCGATGGGTGTCACCGCGATCTGGTCGATGTCCGATGGGGCGCCCGCGGGTCGATCCGCGAGGAGTCCGACCAGATGGCGCGCTCCGTTGATGCTCGTGCATCCCACGCAGGTGTCGTGTTGCCCGGTGAGGTCGAACTGGTACTGGTCGCCCTCGGTGTTCGTGACTTCCTCGAATGCGCAGCCGGTCCAGCGGTACAGATCGACATCACGGCTGCCCGCGACGAGCATGACGACCGGTCCGTTGCCCTGACCAGACACGTCGGCAACCAACGCAGTGGGTTCGGCACCGCCAGAGAGGTCGCGGGGACGCACGGAACTGGTGAGACCGGTGCTCGTCGTCACACCGAACCGGCCGTCCTCGGTCACCCACTGTTGGTCAGCCTCGAGATCCCCGTCCACATCGATCGTCGAAGCGGTCCTCGCACCGGCCGGGCCACCGTCATCGGATGCCGGGCAAGGCTTCGATGCCTTGGCTGAGGTCGGTGTCGGTGTCGGTGTCGAATCACTCGAAGCAGCTGGTGGCCGCGATGTCGGTTCGGCGGCCGTCGGCGACTCACCCGTCCCACTGCACCCGGTCAGCAAGACGAACGACATCGCCGTGGCCACGAATGCGCTGGTGCGCAGGACAGTGCTCCCCGTCGAACTCATCGGATCAGGGTGACTCCTGTTGCATCAGCCACGCAACCTCCACGCGCTTCGTCTGGTCAACGAATCCCCTACCGGGCTTCCGGACGAACGTCGTCGTCCTCTGCGTCCAGCGAGGCCAGGTAGTCGGCGTTGCCGCGCAAGGCCGGCTTGTACCGGTCGAGTTCCGGGGCGTCCACGTGATCCGCGAGGAGCACGAGGAGGCTCGCGAGTGCGGTGTTCGGCCGGCCATCGGCGTGGAACGTCAGGGCCTCGAAGGCTCCGAGGGCGACGGACTCAGGGAACTCAGCCCGGGCCCGCGCGAAGGCCCGGAGCGAGTCGTCGATGCGGCCGAGGTTCCGGAGGGTGCTCCCGTACTGGAGGAAGCAGCGGCGCCGGAGATCTCCGGTGAGTCCTCGTTCCATCGCTCGCTCGTAGTACCCCAGCGCCGTCGCCTCGGCTCCCGCCGTGTCGTACGCACCCCCGAGCTCGTAGAGGACTCGAGGGTGCTCCGGGTGCTCCTCGTGGATGGGGAGCAGCGCGTCGATGGTCGGCTGCATGTCCTCGCGGTTCCGGGCGGCGAAGATCGCATCGAGTTGCGCGTCGATCGCGTCGGACATGGTCGGCCGTTCCTCCCGTTCGAGCAGTCACGCGACCGCGCCGAAACAGTACCGGCCGTCTCGATGGCCGACCTCCACCGGTCGGCGGCCGAGGTCGTCCGATCGAGGCCGGTACCTGGAGCAGGCCCCCGCTGCCGCGCCCGGTGCCACCGTCCGGTCACCCGCGGGTCACGTGCTGTTCACCCGCTGCCGCTACCCCTGCTTGTCGGACCACTGCCCGAGGTCCGACATCGGAGGACCCATGAACACCCGCGCCGCGCTCTCCTGCGTCGCCGTCGCTGCCATCGCCTCGCTGATGGTCGCGGGACCGGCGCACGCCGACGATGACACCAACGTCTACAGCAGCAAGCAGCCCTACATCGCCCCCAGCAAGTCGGACATCGACGCGTACTCGCCGGCGCCGACGGGCTACGCGCCCGTCGCCACGGAGTCGGTCGCCCGACACGGATCCCGTGGGCTCTCCGCCTACAAGTACGACGCGCTGCTACACCGTCTCGCCGCGACCGCGCAGGCCGAGAACGGGTTCCTGACGCCGGAGATCGGGAAGAGCTTCTCCGCGAACCTGGATGCCATCACCGCCGCGAACGTGGCGAACGGCTACGGCATGCTCACCGGCCAGGGCGCAGCCCAGCACCGCGGCATCGGAGCGCGAGCCGCACAGCGCAACGCGCCACTCTTCGCCGAAGCGGCACGATCGGGCGGACGTGTCGTCGCCGAGACATCGGGTGAAGCCCGCGCCACAGAGTCAGGCGAGAACTTCCTGAAGGGCTTCGGGCTCACGGGAGTCACGCTCGAGCCGCGCCCTGACCTGCTCTACTTCCACGAGGTCGAGAACCCGGACGGCACCGAGAAGGCCGTGGGCTCCCCCGAGCGCGAGCGCGCCCAGGCGTACGAGGACTACATCGCCGAACAGACCGGTGACGGCGGCACGATCGCGGCGGCCTTGCACTACATCGAAGCGAAGCCGCGATCGGTCCAGGCGGCGGACGACGTGCTCTCCGGCATCTTCACGCCCGAGTTCATCGCCACGATCGGCACGGACAAGGCGCACACCTGGTACAACACCGCCGACGGTTCCAAGGGCGGCGCGGTGACGTGCGCGCCCGGCGCCGACACGAAGGCCGATCCCGATGCCTGCGGCGATCCGAAGAAGTCCATCAAGACCACTGTCGACGCGGCGATGGCGCTGTACAACCTGTACATCATCGCGGCCGACATGCAAGAGGAGAACGTCGCTCCGCACCGGTTCGACTTCGCGCAGTACTTCGCGGGTCGGCCGGCGGACGCCGAGTGGTTCGCGTACCTGCTCGACGCCGAGGACTTCTACGAGAAGGGCCCGAGCCTCGCCGGGCATGACGAGACCTACTCGATCGCCAAGCCCCTGCTCGACGACTTCTTCTCCACGATCGACGCCCGCGCCGCTGGTGGCAACGTGGTCGCGACCTTCCGCTTCGCGCACGCCGAGACGATCATCCCGTTCGCTGCGCTGCTGCGTCTGCCGGGATCCACCGTGGCCGCGCCCGACAACTCCGCTCCGAAATCGGACGCCGACGTCTACGACGACGCCACCAATCCGTGGCGCGGCTCCGAGGTGACGCCGATGGCCGCGAACGTGCAGTGGGACGTCGTGTCGCGAGCGGGCACCGACCCCGCTACCGGAGCGGCCTACACGCCGCTCGTGCGCATGCTCTACAACGAGCGGGAGATCGCGTTCACCTCCGGATGCCGTGCGGTCGCCCCAGGGTCGCACTGGGTCAAGGAGACCGAGCTCAAGCGGTGCCTCACCGGCACGGCGATGACCGAGAGCCCGCTGATCGCCGAAGCCGCGCCCGCGCCGACGCCTCCCCCGACTGTGACGCCCACTGCTGCGCCCACCAAGAGTCCGACCCCGACCTCGACCCCGACACCGACACCAGCGGCTCAGGGCGCCGATACGCCGACGACCCGGGCGAAGGGGACGCTGGCCGCGACCGGAGCACAGTCACCGCTCGAACCGGCGTTGTTCGCGACGCTGCTCCTCCTGGCCGGTGCCGGAACCCTGTTGGTGCGTCGCGCACGTCGCCACAGCGAGTGACACCGATGCGGAGTGGCGGCTGCGCGAGACCACCGCTCCGCCGTGCCGCACCCGCCCGGAAGACGCCACCAGCCCGACTGCGAGCAGGGCATGCGGGTGCGGAGCACCGGGGGTCCCGGTACTCCGCACCCGTTCAGCGGGTCGTCGTCAGTGGCGGCGCCGCAGGGTCATCGTCCCGAGGCCGGCCAGGAGCAGCAGCAGTGCCGCGATGGCCGGGAGGACCGGCCGGTCCGCTCCCGTGTAGGCGAGCGTGCCGGTGGTGCTGGTCGTGCTGGTGGATGCGCGGGTCGTGCTGACCCCGCTGCCCGTCGCCGTCATGACGACCGGGGTGGCAGCGGAGCGGGTGGTGACCGCCGCCGCCGGGGTGACCAGCGCGGCCGGGGTCGCCGGGGTGGTGACCGGGACGGTGGTGCCGGGGTTCGTCCCCGTCGCCGGGGTGACTCCGGTGGTGGGGTCCGTGGTGCCCGGGTCCGTCGTACCCGGCGTCGTCGTACCCGGCGTCGTCGTACCCGGCGTCGTCGTACCCGGCGTCGTCGTACCCGGCGTCGTCGTACCCGGCGTCGTCGTACCCGGCGTCGTCGTACCCGGCGTCGTCGTACCCGGCGTCGTCGTACCCGGCGTGCTGCTGGAACCGTCGCCGATGACGCCGACGCCGTTCCCGCCGATGGTGACCGGGATGGTGATCACGGGGATGATCTGGGTACCGGAGCCGATGCCGCCTTCGCCGGAGGTCGTCCCTCCACCGACGGGCGTGGTGCCGGTGCCCGTGCCGGTGGTCGAACCGCCGGTGCTCGTGCCGTCACCGATCACGCCGATGCCGTTCCCACCGATCGTGACCGGGATGTCGATCACGGGGATGACCTGCGTCCCGGAGCCGATGCCACCCTGGCCGGAGGTCGTCCCGCCGGAGACCGGCGCGCTGCCGGTCCCCGTGCCCGTGCCGGTGGTCGAACCGCCGGTGCTGGTGCCGTCACCGATCACGCCGATGCCGTTCCCGCCGATCGTGACCGGGACCGACACCACGGGAGCGACCTGCGTGCCGGAACCGACACCGTCCTCCCCCGAGGTCGTCCCGCCCGAGACCGGCGCGCTGCCGGTTCCAGTGCCGGTGCCGGTGGCCGAACCACCGGTGCTCGTGCCGTCACCGATCACGCCGATGCCGTTCCCGCCGATGGTCACCGGGACCGACACCACGGGGGCGACCTGCGTGCCGGAACCGACACCGTCCTCCCCCGAGGTCGTGCCGCCCGAGACCGGCGCGCTGCCGGTTCCAGTGCCGGTGCCGGTGGCCGAACCACCGGTGCTCGTGCCGTCACCGATGACGCCGATGCCGTTCCCACCGATGGTCACCGGGACCGACACCACGGGAGCGACCTGCGTGCCGGAGCCGACACCGTCCTCCCCCGAGGTCGTCCCGCCCGAGACCGGCGCGCTGCCGGTCCCGGTGCCGGTGCCGGCGCCGGTGGTCGAACCGCCGGTGCTGGAGCCGCCGGTGCTCGTACCGTCACCGAGGACCCCGATGCCGTTGCCGGTCACCGTGATCGGCACGGAGACGGTGCCGAGGAGCTGCGTGCCGGAGATGAGACCGTCAGAGCCCGACGTCGTCGAGGAGGGCGCGCCTCCCGTCGAGCCGGAACCGGCCGGGGTGCCGGAGGTCGACGGACCGGCGCTCGCGGCGCCGTTCCCGAGGACCCCGATGCCGTTGCCCGACACCGTGACCGGGATCGAGACGTCCGGCAGGACCTGTGTGCCGGACAGGAGGCCGTCCGCGCCCGAGGTGGACGCGGGCGTCGCCGCCGGAGCGGCGGTGGCCGGCGCGGTGGCCGGAGCCGAGGTGCTCGAGCCGGTGCTGGTGGCGTCTCCCGCGACGGCGACGGCGTTGCCGCCGACCGTCACCGGGAGGTCGACGTCGCCAGCGACCTGGGTGCCGGAGAGGACGCCGTCCGTGCCACTGGTCGTCGGAGCCGGAGCCGGTGCCGGAGCAGCCGGTGCCGGTGCCGCCGGAGCGGGTGCCGCCGGAGCGGGTGCCGGCGCAGCAGCCGCGTCGCCGAGCACGCCGACGGCGTTGCCGGTGACGGTCACGGGAGCCGCGACCTCCGGCACCACCTGAGTGCCGGACGCGATGCCGTCAGAACCGCTCGTCGTCGCGGCGGGTGCCGGTGCCGGAGCAAGTGCCGCCGGAGCGGGTGCAGGTGCCGGTGCCGCGGGTGCCGGAGCAGGTGCCGCCGGAGCGGGTGCCGGTGCCGCGGGTGCAGGTGCCGGTGCCGCCGGAGCCGGCGCAGCCGCCGGGCTCGTGACGGCCGAGACCGCGTCGCCGACGATGCCGAAGGCGTTGCGGGTGACGGAGACCGGCGCGTCGACGTTCGGCGCGATCTGGGTCCCGGAGGCGATGCCGTCCGCTCCGGTGGTCGTCGCCGCGTTCGCCGCGACGGCTCCACCGAGCGTCAGCCCGCCCACGCAGAGGGCGAAGAAGAGCCCTCGGGTGACGTTCTTGTTCATGGTCGTTCACTCCTGATCGAGATGGTTGGTCGACCGCACGGAGGCGGTCGGTGACGCGTCCTGCCGTGGCGGGCAGGTGCGCCGATCTCAATCGGGGGCGACGTCGTGGTCGCCGACGAGCGATGCCGGGAGGGCCTCGTCGGTGACCGGGCCGCGGTGACCCGCGGCGAGGGGGGAGGTCTGTGCGTCGGCACCGACGGTGCCGATCGGGTTCGCGCCGCCGGAGCTGCCTGCGGCGGATCCGCCTGCGGTGCCGCCGGTGGCGCCCTCGAACGGTGCGTGCACGGGCACGCCACCCTCCGGGAGGACGAGGGCCTCGCCGCCGAAGGTCGCGGCAGCGAGGGGGGTCGATGCCGTGCCGGCAGCGAGCGGACCGTCGACGGCCGCCGAGGTGCTCGTGCGGACGACGGACGGGGAGGGCACGGTCGTGGTCTGGTCAGCTGCGCCCGTGCTCGTGCTCGTGCTCGTGCCCGGCGCGGCCGCGGTCGTCGTGGCGTGCGCGGCCTCGGTGGCCGACCCGGCGACGGCGGGCGTTGCGGGAGCGGCCGGCTCCGGGACTCCCGGCAGGATCGGCGCGACCGAGCCTCCGGTGCCGGGGGTGACGCCGACGGGGACGGAGGGGACGTCGACGACGGGGAGGGAGCCTCCCGGCAGGAGTCCGCCACCGACGCCGGGAAGGTCGCCGACGACGCCGGGCACCTCGGACACGACGCCGGGCAGGACGCCGACGACGCCGCCGACCGTTCCCAGCGCGTCGTCGACGGTGCCGGTGACTGGTGCCGTGACGGTGCCGAGCGTGTCGTCGCCGAGCAGTCCGCCGACGACCGGGAGGCTCCCGACCACCCGGTCGACGACGGCCACGATCGCGGTCACCGGGCGGTCACCGGCGACGTCCTGCACGGCCCCGGTGACGGGGTCGAGGACGGTCGCGACGGTGTCGGTGACGGGCCGGGAGGCGCTCACGGCCGACACGACGCCACCGACGAGCGATGTGCCCGGGTGGGTCGTCGGCGTGCCTGCGGGGGCTCCGGAGTCGTTCGCGGGGGCGTTCGCCGGGGTGCCGGTGTGGCTCGACGGCTGGCCTGCCGAGGTGGGCGCGGGAGCAGTGGTCGGGGCCGCGTGCGAGCCCGCCGGTGCGGGGGCCGGAGCGGGGACCGCGGGGGCTGCTGCAGGGACCGGAGCGTGGGCGGCCGGAGCCGGTGCCGGAGCGGCTGCGACCGGGGCCGCCGGAGCGGGTGCCGGCGCTGCCGAGGCGGGCGCCGCCGGAGCGGGCGCCGGCGCTGCCGGGGCCGGGGCGGGTGCCGCCGGTGCCGGCGCGGGGGCCGCCGGGGCCGGCACGTGGGCCGGACGGGCGGGGGTGACGACGTTGCCGACGGCCCGTCCGACGCCCTCGACCGTCCCGCCGACGCCCGACACGACACCGCCCAGCAGGCCGTCCGAGCGCTGCGACGAGGTGGTCTGCGCGCTGGTCGAGGGAGTTCCACCCAGGCCGAGCACCCCGGCTGAGGCGGGCCGAGCACCGAAGAAGAGCGACAGCAGCACCAGTGCCAGCGCGATGCCGGAGGCCATGAGGGCCCAACGGATCACCGCGTCGAGGGGTGCACGCATCGATGCGTCCATGCGCTCACCTCCTGATCTCGGCTGCGCACGTAGAGTGGTTGACCGGCACGGTACGCCTGCACAGGTGCCGTGCGGAACCCATTCCCAAGAAAAAGTCAGGAACCGTCGTGCCCTCGACCTTCAGCGCCCCGACCCGCAACCTCGACGTCGTCACCCTGCACGAGATCCTCCGCCTGCGGCAGGACGTGTTCGTGGTGGAACAGGCCTGCGCCTACGACGACATCGACGGCCGCGACCTCGAGCCGGGCACGGTGCAGTTCTGGGCGGGCAGTGGGTCCGTCGACGCCACCCTGCGTCTGCTCCGCGAGCCCGACGGCACCGAGCGGATCGGCCGTGTCGCGACGGCAGCGCACGCCCGTGGCAAGGGCCTCGGCGCCGCGCTCATGCAGGCGGCCATCGCCGAGAGCCGCTCGGAGCGGATCAGCATCAACGCGCAGGCGCACCTCGGCGAGTGGTACGCGCAGTTCGGCTTCGTACGCTCGGGCGAGGACTTCCTCGAGGACGCGATCCCGCACACCCCGATGGTCCGCACCCGCTGACGGCCCCGGTCCGGCGGGCTCAGGCCTGCCAGCGGCGCAGTTCGCCGTAGGACCGGGCCTGGAGCTCCCGGTCCGCGACCAGCCGTTCGAACACGATCGACGTCTGCGTCGTCGCGACGGACGGGTCCCCGCTCAGCTCGTCGGCGACGAAGTCCCGCAGTTGCTCGGTCGACGTGCAGGCGATGTGCACGAGGAAGTCCTTGTCGCCGGCCAGGAACGACACGTCGAGCACCACCGGCACCCGGAGCAGGCGTTTCGCGAACTCCCGCAGCTCGTGCCGGGCGGCGGCGTGCACCCGGACGGAGACCATCGCCTCGATCGAGAACCCGAGTCGGGCGATGTCGACCTCGGCCCGGTACCCGGTGATGATGCCGGCGTCCTCGAGTGCCCGGACCCGCACCAGGCAGGTCGACGGTGCGATGCCAACGGCGGCGGCGAGCCGGTTGTTCGGGATCCGGGCGTCGGAGGCCAGGACCCAGAGGATCCGCTCGTCGACCTCGTCGAGGCGCGGCGGTGGGGCGTCGGGTCGGCGGACGATGCGGTCGGACACGGCACCACCGTAACGCCGGTCACATCGCCAGGGTCATCCCGACCACGGCGACGGTCATCGCGAACACCTCGCCGCTGCGCACGGCGCGACGGTCCTCCCGGGCCCACTCGTACCGGAGCAACCACCCGCTGAAGGCGCAGTAGCCGATCACGCCGGCGCCGAGCACCGCGGTGAGGACCAGGGCGTGGGCGTGCACGCCACCTCCGCCGAGTTCGGACGCGTGCCCCATCAGCAGCATCCCCGCCATCACGACGGCGGAGAGCGCCCGGTGCACGTCCATCGGCTCGGCGCGACGACCGTCCCGCCGACGTCGGCGCATCACGGGCATCGGCGCGAGGAAGAGCAGCAGGGCTGCAGCGATGATCGTCCACGACGGGCCGGCCTGCACGACGGGCATGAGCATCGCGACGAGCATCACGGCCGCGGGGACGATCACACCGGGACGCGGGCGGTACCGGTCGCCGACGATGCAGCACACCGAGGCGAACTGCGGCACGACGAGCATGGCGTCGGCGACGGTCCCGTGCACGGGTGGGGTCAGCCCTCGGTGCGGGCGGCGCGCTCCTGCTTCACGCGCACGTTCTCGGTGCGGACCGCGGCCTGGGTCGAACGCTCCTGCACGAGCCACGCGGGCATGTCCTGCAGGAGCTGCTTGATCTGCTCGGTGGTGAGGACGTCGTCCACGCCGGCGCGGGCGAGTCCGGAGATCGAGACCCCGAGGCGCGCGGCGACGACCGGGCGGGGGTGCGGACCGTCACGACGGAGGTCCTGCAGCCACGTCGGAGGTTCGCTCTGCAGTTCGTCGAACGTCGTGCGAGCGATCGGGCCCGCACGGAACGACTCGGGTGTCGCCGAGAGGAGGATGCCGAGCTTCTTGGCAGCGGTCTCGGGCTTCATGGTCTGTTCCTGGGCCATGGTGACCAGAGTACGGCCCCTATGCTCGGGTGCATGACCGCGCTCTCCATCGCCTTCGTACCCGGGGTCTCCCCCGCCAAGTGGGTACGGGTCTGGCGTCAGCGCCGACCGGACGTCGACCTCGTCCTCATGCCGGTCACCGCGGACGGGGTCCTCGACGCGATCGAGGGCGACGCCGACATGGTCTTCGCCCGGATGCCGGTCCCCGAGCGCGCCGACGGCGACCAGCCGCACGCGATCCCGCTGTGGACCGAGACGGCCGTCGTCGCCGCTCCGAAGGACTCCCCGCTCGCGGACCTCGACGAGGTCACCGAGGCGGACCTCGCCGGCGTCACCGTCCTCGACGCCGGGCCCGTCCCGGCGGACGTCGGGGCAGCGCTCGACCTGGTCGAGGCCAACGTCGGCGTCGTCGTCCTCCCCCAGTCCCTCTTCCGTGCCGAGAGCCGGAAGTCCCTGGTCTCGCGGCCGCTCGCCGGCTCCCCCGGCACCCGCGTCGCACTCGTCTGGCGCGACGAGGACGCCTCGGAGCTCACCGAGGAGTTCATCGGCGTCGTCCGCGGGCGGACCGCGAACAGCTCGCGGCAGCAGCCGGACCAGCCAGGAGGCTCGGATCCCGACGAGCAGGACGGCGCACGACAGAAGGCGGCCGGCAAGGCCTCCGGCAAGGCGCCCGGCGGCAAGGCCACCGCGGCGAACGCCAAGACCGTCGCCAAGCGGAGCGCCACGAAGGGCACCGGCGCGAAGAGCGGCGGCGGCAAGAACTCCACCGGCCGCGGCCGCACCCCGCGCGGCATGTCCGGCAAGCCGAAGCGCGGCTCGAAGGGCAACCGCTGACGATGGACTCCGCGGTGCCCGGCACGACCCCGACTCCGGCTCCGGCTCCGGCTCCGAGCGACGTGCGCCTCGTGCCGATGCCCGGTGAGCGGATGCCGGGCTGGTTGGACCGCTCGATGGCGGACTACGTCGCCTCGCTCATCCGGTCGGGTGAGAGCCCCGAGGCCGCCGAGACGAACATGCGGCAGTCCCTCGAGAAGTGGTTCCCGGGCGGGTCGCCCGCAGCGGGTCACCACGTGTGGGAGTTGACGCTCGCGGACGACACCGTGGTGGGGCAGCTCTGGGTCGGCCCGCTCAGGGCGGGCAGCACCGAGTGGTGGGTCTTCGAGGTCGAGGTCGACGCCGCACACCGACGGCAGGGTCACGCGCGGCGGGGGCTCGAGCTCGCCCACGTCGTCGCCCGGGACGCCGGCGCTACGAGCATCGGGCTCAACGTCTTCGGCTACAACACCGGTGCGCGCCACCTGTATGAGGAGCTCGGGTACGAGGTCGCCGCGGTGCAGATGCGGCTCCCGCTCACCTGAGCGTCAGCCGGACCTCAGTCCGGCCAGATGCCCGAGGTCGCCCGTCGGTGGCTGCCGAGCAGGTGCGTGTCGACGATGCCCAGTGCCTCCATCAGGGCGTGCATCGTGGTCGGCCCGACGAAGGCGAAGCCGCGCTTCCGCAGCGCCTTCGACAGCGCGGTCGACTCCGGGCTGGTGGTCGGGACCTCCGCGGCCGTCCGGGGCCTGGGCGTGTCGTCCGGCCGGAACGACCACACGAAGTCGGCCAGTCCCCCGTCCGCCCGCAGCGCGACGGTGGCGTTCGCGTTGGTGATCGTCGCGGCGATCTTCGCGCGGTTCCGCACGATGCCCGCGTCGCCGAGCAGCCGGGCGACGTCGTCGTCCCCGAACGCTGCGACGGTGTCCGGGTCGAAGTCGGCGAACGCTGCCCGGAACGCGGGCCGTTTCGCCAGGATCGTGCGCCAGGACAGCCCGGACTGGAAGGCCTCGAGCGAGAGCCGCTCGAACACGCCCCGCTCGTCACGGACCGGCATCCCCCACTCGGTGTCGTAGTAGGCACGCAGCATCGGGTCGGTCGACGCCCAGAGCGGTCGGGCGAGGCCGTCGGCACCGGTCACGAGGTCGTCGGTCATCCCCCGATCCTCCCGCAGAACGAGGGGTCAGTCGGCAGGCGGGCCGTCCTCCTGCGCGGCGGGGTCCATCCAGACGTACTCCCAGCGGTGGCCGTCGGGGTCGTTGAAGCTCCGCTGGAACATGAAGCCGAGGTCCATCTCCGGCCGGTCCTCGGTGCCGCCGGCCTCGACGGCCGCGTCGACGATCCGGTGCACCTCGTCCTTCGTCTCGGCGCTGAGGGAGTTGATGACCTCGATGGTGTCCGGCGCGGCGATCGCCTTGTCGGTGAACTCCGAGAACTTCGCGTGCGTCAGGAGCATCACGTACACGGTGTCGCTCACGACGATGCTCGAGGCGGTGTCGTCGCTGAACACCGGGTTGAGCGGGTAGCCGAGCGCCTGGTAGAACGCGGTCGCCCGCGCCAGGTCGGACACCGGCAGGTTGATGAACACCATGGTCGACATGTGGGGTCCCTTCCGTCGTGACCAACCTGGACCCCGGACCGCGCCCACGCAACCGTTCCGTCGTGGAACCGACGTCAGGTCGGCACGGACAGCCGCCGAGCCGGGACGACACCCCGTGCGGACCGCCGTCTCCGCCCACCCACCCGCTCGGTAGGCTCGCCACATGCGCATCCTCGTCCTCAACGGCCCGAACCTGGACATCCTCGGCCGACGGGACCCGGCACAGTACGGCACCGTGACGCTCGCCGACCTCGAGGCCGTCGTCCGCGCCGAGGCCGCCGAGCACGGGCACGAGGTCGACTTCCGCCAGACCAACCGCGAGGGCGAGCTCGTCGACTGGCTGCACGAGGCGCTCGACGACCACGACGCCGTCGTCATCAACCCCGCCGCCTACGCGCACACCTCGGTCGCGCTGCACGACGCGGTCGAGGCACTGAGCGTGCCCGTGGTCGAGGTGCACCTGTCCAACACGTGGAAGCGCGAGCCGTTCCGCCACGTCGACCACGTCGCCACGGCCGCGACCGCGGTCATCGCGGGCGCCGGGGCGGACGGGTACCGCCTGGCGGTCGCGCACGTCGCCGCGTTGCTGCGCGGCTGACCCACCTGGGCGGCTGACGGGTCCAGCCCGGAACACCCCGGCCGGGAGGCCCGTCAGAACTCCGCCGGCCGCCGCACCTCGTCGACGCCCGCCGCCACGAACCCGCCGCGGATGATCGGCATCGCCCGACGGACGGCCTGGTCGATCCGCAGCTCGAGGTCGACGCTCGCGATGTCGTAGCCACCGACGCGCTTGTCGAAGTCCCGCTCGTTGCCGAACACCGCCAGCGGCAGCGTCGTCGACTGGAAGAACCCGAACAGCGGCCGCATCTGGTGCTCGACGAGCAGGGCGTGTCGGTCGCTGCCCCCGGTCGCGGTGAGCAGCACCGGGGTGTCGACCAGGTCGTACTGCCCGATCCAGTCGAAGAAGAGCTTGAACGCCCCGGAGTACGCGGCACGGAAGGCCGGACTGCCGACGACCAGGACGTCCGCGGCCTCGACGGCCTCGAGCGCTGCCCGCGTGGCGTCCGACATGTGCTCGCGGTCGACGGCGGCGCCGAGGTCCGCCAGCAGCGGGCCGATCTCGACGATGACGGTCTCGGCGTCCGGCAGCTCGGCGGCGAGCCGGTCGACGGTCGCGGCGACGAGGGTCGAGGTGCGGGACGGGTCGGACGGGCTGCCGCTGACCCCGACGACGAGGGAACTGCTCATGCGGTCGATGCTCACACGCCCCGCACGCGCCGGTCGCCGATGTGACGACATGTGTCACCCGGCACCGCGCGGACTCCCGGGCCCGCGGGCGTACCGTCCGGCAGATGCAGACCTTCCTGCCGTTCGCCGACTTCCGTGCCTCCGCCGAGGTCCTCGACGACAAGCGCCTCGGCAAGCAGCGGGTCGAGACCCTGCAGGTGATGCGCGCGCTGATCCTGCCGGACTACGGCTGGCAGCACCACCCGGTCACCGCGATGTGGCGGGGGTTCCGGCCGGCCCTGATGGCGTACCAGGACGCCACCTGCCGGGTGTGGCTCGAGCGCGGGCACGCCGACACCTGTCTCGAGAAGACCCTGGCGGACCTGGCACTCGTGCCGGAGGACCTGGCGGCCTACGAGCGGGGTGACTTCGAGGTGCCCTCGTGGAACACCGACGAGCGGGTACACCTGTCGCACCGCTCGAAGCTCGTGCAGAAGGCGCCGGAGCACTACCGGCCGCTGTTCCCCGACGTGCCGGACGACCTCGACTACCTGTGGCCCGGCACGGTGGAGCACCGCACGACCGCCTGAGTGGGACCGGGTCCGCCGCACCCCGGGGGGAACGGGACACATCGTTCAGGGGTCGATGGTCCCGGAGGCCGCGGCGGACCCGGTCGTTCCGGGACGACCCGGCAGGGGCCGGTGTCCCGGCCGGACGCGCATCAGGGGATGCGTCCGGTCCAGCGCACCGCCGGGAGGGACGGTGCAGGTCGAGAGGTCAGTTCCGGTCGAGGTCTCCCCGGTACCGATCGGACTCGGTCGGCGCAGCCATCGCGTGGCCGGCGCGCGCGAGCCGCGCGGGCAGGAGTGCGCTGGCCAGGGTCGCGAGGACGCCGACGAGGGCGACGACCGCGAGCGGACCGGCGTCGAGGCCGTGCGCGGAACCGACGGCGAGCGCCAGGACCGTCGCCGGTGCGGGCAGGAGCTGGACCGCACGGAAGCGGTCGTCCTGCGTCACCGGGGTGGTCGTCACGTTCGCCATGCCTCCACTCTGGTCGAGAGTGCTTGTCCGCAATAGAGGGGACACGTCCCCAGACCTGGAGTAGAACGTCTAGTACACCTCGTCAGGCGAGCGACCGGACGGCCGAGACGGCGGCGACCACGGCCTCCACGACGGCCGTCGCGTCCGCGGTCGTGAGCGTCGCGTCGAACGTCAGCCGGACTGCGGACCGGGCCAGGTCGTCCGGGAGGCCCAGCGCGGTCAGCACGTGCGAGGCCTCGGTGCTGCCCGCGGCGCAGGCGCTGCCGGAGGAGGACACGACGTCGCGTCGTTCCAGCTCGAGCAGCACCGTCTCGCCGTGCACGCCCGGGAAGCAGAAGGAGGCGTGCCCCGGCAGGCGGTGCTCGGCCGACCCGGTGAGTCGTGCGCCCGGCACCCGGTCGATCACCCCGGCGACGACGAGGTCCCGCACCGTCGTGGCGTGGGCTGCGGCGGCCTCCCGCTCGGCGAGGACACTCCCCCAGGCGGTGGCGAGCCCGACCGCGCCGGCGACGTCCTCGGTGCCCGAGCGACGGCCGCGCTCCTGGCCCCCGCCGTGCACGAGCGGCTCGAGCTGGACCCCGGCGCGGACGGCGAGCGCGCCGGTCCCCTTCGTGGCGCCGAGCTTGTGCCCGGACACCGAGACCGCGTCGACCCCCAGGACGTCGAGGCCGACGGGCAGCCAGGGGGCGGACTGCACGGCGTCGGTGTGGAAGCGGGCCCCGACCTCGTGGGCGATCGCGGCGAGTCCGGCGACGTCCTGCACCGTGCCGATCTCGTTGTCGGCGTGCGCGATCGAGACGAGGGTGGTGTCCGGTCGGAGTGCGGCGCGCAGGGTGTCCGGCGCGAAGGTGCCGTCCGGCTGGACCGGCAGCACCGTCACGTCGAACCCGTGGAATCGTTCGAGGTACCGGCAGCTCTCGAGGACCGCCTCGTGCTCGATCGCGCTCGTGACGACGTGGCGGCCGCGGGGTGTGGCGAGGGCGATGCCCTTCACCGCGGTGTTCGCCCCCTCGGTGCCACCGCCCGTGAAGACGACCTCGCCCGGGCGGCAGCCGAGGGCCCCGGCGACGACGGTCCTGGCGGCGGCGAGGCCCCGGGCGGCAGCGTCCCCGATGCCGTGGGTCGACGACGGGTTGCCGAAGGTGCCGGTCAGGTAGGGCCACATCGCCTCG
This sequence comes from Curtobacterium sp. MCLR17_032, assembly GCF_003234795.2. Taxonomy (NCBI): domain Bacteria; kingdom Bacillati; phylum Actinomycetota; class Actinomycetes; order Micrococcales; family Microbacteriaceae; genus Curtobacterium; species Curtobacterium sp. MCLR17_032. Next base: position 2,586,203 of record NZ_CP126268.1, read on the forward strand.
AGGACCTCGCGGCGGACCGGCGTGGTGGCGGCACGGTCGAGGTAGAACACGCCGCATGCCTCAGGCGGTGACGTCGACGTCGAGCCCGAGGTCGAGCGCCCGTGCCGAGTGGGTCAGGGCACCGACCGAGACGATGTCCACCCCGGTCGCGGCGATCGCGGCGACCGTGTCGAGGGACACCCCGCCCGAGGCCTCGACGAGCGCCCGGCCGGCCACGAGGGCGACGCCCTCCCGGAGCATCGGCACGGTGAAGTTGTCGAGCATGATCGTGTCGACGCCGGCGCTGACGACCGCCTCGATCTGGTCGATCCGGTCGACCTCCACCTCGAGGTGCACGGTGTGACCGAGCCGGGCCCGGGCAGCGCGGATCGCGTCGCCGATGCCGACCCCCTCGGCGAGCAGCACCGCCAGGTGGTTGTCCTTCGCGAGCACCGCGTCGGACAGCGACGTCCGGTGGTTGTGTCCGCCACCGCAGCGGACCGCGTGCCGCTCGAGTGCGCGGAGACCGGGCGTGGTCTTCCGGGTGTCGACGATCCGGGCGCCGGTGCCGACCGTCGCGTCGACGTACCGCGCGGTCAGGGTGGCGATGCCGGACATCCGCTGCACCAGGTTCAGCGCGACCCGCTCGGCCCGGAGCACCGAGCGCGCCGATCCGCTGACGCTCGCGATGACGTCCCCGGCGGCGAAGGTCGCACCGTCGCGGCGGGCGAGGGCGACGACGAGGCCCGGGTCGACGGCGTGCATCACCGCGACGAAGACCTCACCGCCGGCGAGCACGCCGGGTTCGCGGGCCGCCAGGATCGCGGTCGCGGTGGCCGAGGCGGGGATCAGGGTCTCGCTCGTGACATCGCCCCAGGGGGCGTCCTCCTCGAGCGCGGTGTCGATCACCCGGCGGAGCGCGTGCGGCGGGATCGTGCCCGGGTCGGGGACCGCCGCGGCCGGTGCAGTCCGTGCGTCGGTCGGGGTGGCTGCGGTGGTGGTCGTGCTGGTCATGCGAGTGCTCCCTGTCGGGCGGACGTGCGGCGGGGTGCGGCGGCGGACGGTGCCGCGGCGGACGGTGCGGGTGTCGCGGTGACCCAGGCGAGCGTCACGGGTGCGGCCGGGTCGGTGTCCGGGTGGTCGGTCCGGGCGTGGGCTCCGCGGGACTCCGTGCGGGCCTCGGCAGCGCGGGCGGTGAGCCGGGCGAGGTCGAGCAGGGCGCGGTCCTCGGCGTCCCGCACGGTGGTCGGTGCCAGCGCGGACAGTCCGGCCAGGGCAGCGCGGGCCCCGGCGAGCCCGGCCGCGTCGCGGAGCAGGCCGACGTGGTCGGTCATGACGGACTGCAGCGCCTGCCGGACGGAGGAGGACGGACCGGGGTGGGTCGCGCCTCCCGTCCGGTCGCCGACGGGTTCGACGACCGTCGGGACGAGCGCCGCGTCGCCGCGCAGGCGGAGCCGGCCGGGTCGCGGGCTGCCGAGCGCGTCGGCCGCGCGGACCGCGAAGACGAGCCCCTCGAGCAGCGAGTTCGACGCAAGTCGATTGGCGCCGTGGACGCCGGTGCAGGCGGCCTCGCCGACCGCCAGGAGACCCGGGAGGCTCGTCCGGCCCTCCGTGTCGGTCGCGATCCCGCCCATCGCGTAGTGCGCGGCCGGGGCGACCGGGACGCCCTCGCGGATCCAGTCGAAGCCGGCCGCCCGGGTGGCGCGGGTGAGGCCGGGGAACCGGCCGACGAGGAAGTCGGGGTCGAGTCCGGTCGCGTCGAGGAGGACCGGTCGGCCGCCCTGAGCCCGGACGGCCGCGGCGATCCCCCGGGCGACGACGTCCCGCGGGGCGAGCTCGGCATCCGGGTGGACGTCGGTCATGAAGCGGTGTCCGGCAGCGTCGCGGAGGACGGCCCCCTCGCCGCGGACGGCCTCGGAGACCAGGCCGCCGTCCGGCACCGCCAGTCGGGTCGGGTGGAACTGGACGAACTCCAGGTCGGCGAGCACGGCCCCGGCACGCCAGGCGGCGGCGGTGCCGTCACCGGTCGCGACCAGCGGGTTGGTCGTCTCCCGGTACAGGTGTCCGGCGCCTCCGGAGGCGATCAGTACGGCGTCCGCGTCGATCCGCACGGGTTCGCCGAGCAGGTCCAGGACGTCGATGCCGACGACCTGCCCGTCGCGGACCACGAGGTCGGTCAGGCAGGTCCGTTCGAGGATCGTGACGTGTCGACGGTGCAGGGCGGCGACGAGCGTCCGCTCGACGGCGGCCCCGGTCGCGTCACCGTCCGCGTGCAGGACCCGCCAGCGGGCGTGCGCGGCCTCGCGTCCACGCGCCAGGTCGTCGCCGTAGCGGTCGAGGGTCGCCGGGTCGCTGCTGCGGTCGAAGGGCACGCCGAGTGCGAGCAGATCGCGGACCCGGGCCGGGCCGTCGGTGCAGAGGACGTCGACGGCGCGGGCATCGGCGCTGCCCGCCGCGGCGAGGTGGGTGTCGTGCTCGTGCAGGGCGGCGGAGTCGTCCGCGCCGAGCGCCACCGCGATGCCGCCCTGAGCCCATGCGGTGGCGCCGTCGGCGAGCGCGCTCTTCGTGACGAGGGTCACGTCATGGCGCGCGCTGGCGCGGATGGCGGCGGTGAGGCCGGCGATGCCCGACCCGACGACGACGACGTGCACCGTCAGGCCCGGGTGGTGGTCGCGGGCGCGTCGGCGGCGGCCGGGCCGGTGGCGGCCGGGGCGGTCGCGGCGGGGCCCGGGTCGCGTTGACCTGCCAGCGGGCGGGGCTTGGCGGCGAGCATCCGCTCGAGGGCGACCTTCGCGTCGACCTGCACCGCGGCGGGCACCACGATCTCGTTGAGGACCTCGCCGCGGACGAGCGCCTCGAGCACCCACGCCAGGTAGCCGGGGTGGATCCGGTACATCGTCGAGCACGGGCAGACGACGGGGTCCAGGCAGGAGATCGTGTGCTGCGGGTACTCGGCGGCCAGGCGGTTCACCATGTTGATCTCGGTGCCGATCGCGAAGGTCGTCGGCTCGGTGGCGGCGGCGACGGTCTTCCGGATCAGGTCCGTGCTGCCCGCGACGTCGGCGGCGTCGACGACGTCCATCGGGCACTCCGGGTGCACGATCACCGTGACGTCGGGGTGCTCACGGCGGGCCTGCTCGATCTGGTCGACCGTGAAGCGGCGGTGCACCGAGCAGAAGCCGTGCCACAGGACGACCTGCGCCTCGAGCAGTTCGTCGGCCGTGTTGCCGCCGCCGGCCAGCCGCGGGTTCCACAGCGGCATCCGGTCGGTGCTGATGCCCATCGCCTTCGCGGTGTTCCGGCCGAGGTGTTGGTCGGGGAAGAAGAGCACGCGCTGCCCGCGCTCGAACGCCCACTCGAGCACGGTCGCCGCGTTCGAGGACGTGCAGACGATGCCGCCGTTCCGCCCGCAGAACGCCTTGAGGTCGGCGGCGGAGTTCATGTACGTGACGGGGATGACCGGCACGCGGCCGTCGGCGTCGGGCTCGGTGCCGTACAGCGCCGTGAGCTCGGCCCAGGCCGCCTCGACGCTGTCGATGTCGGCCATGTCCGCCATCGAGCAGCCCGCGGCCAGGTTCGGCAGGATCACGCGCTGGTCGTCCCGCGCCAGGATGTCGGCCGTCTCCGCCATGAAGTGGACGCCGCAGAACACGATCGCTTCGGCGTCGGGCTTCGTCAGCGCCGCGTTGGCGAGCTGGAAGGAGTCGCCCAGGAAGTCCGCGTGCCGGACGACCTCGTCCCGCTGGTAGAAGTGCCCGAGGACGACCACGCGGTCCCCCAGGGTCGCCTTCGCCCGCTCGATGCGCTCGTGCAGTTCGTCGTCGGGGGCGTTCTTGTACTCGTCAGGGATCACGCCCTGCCGCGGGGCGGAGGTCGGGATGACGTCGGACATCGACGAACCGGGGCCGTAGCCGGGGACGCTGTCGAAGTCCCAGGTCGGCGCGGCGAGGTCGGGCGTGCAGGTGGTGCCGGCCGCCCGGCCGTTGGAGATCAGTTCGATGGTGGTCGCGATGGACACGGCGGTTCCCGTCTCAGCTCAGGGGATGGGTCAGGGCGTCGTCAGCGGGCCGTTGTCCGCGTACGACAGGTCGGGGTTCGAGCGGTACAGCCGGGCCGGTCGGTGCCGTCCGCCGCTCGTGGTCTCGTCGGTCGGCAGGACCGCGTCGCTCTGCGCGACCTGCCGTCGGAAGTTGGCGGGGTCGAGCCTCTGCCCGAGCACCGCCTCGTACACACCGCGGAGCTCGGCGAGCGTGAACCGGTCGCCGAGGAACGCCTGCGCGATCCGGGAGTACGACATCTTGTTGCGGAGGCGCCACAGCGCGTACTCGACGATGCGGTCGTGGTCGAAGGCCAGCGGCGGGTGCTCGTCGGCGAGGAACCACCGCACGTTCCAGTCGTCCGGCACGACGTTCGCCTCGTCCGGGTGCACGAGGGCCCAGTAGACGACGGACACGACCCGCGTCGGCGAGCGGTCGACGGCGCCGAACGCGTAGAGCTGTTCCAGGTAGCGCGGCTGCACCTTGGTCGTCTCGCGGAGGCGCGCGGCGGCCGAGTCGTCGAGCCCCTCGTCCGCCCCGACCCAGCCACCGGGCAACGCCCACGAGCCCTCGAACGGCTCGGTCACCCGGCGGACCAGCGGCATCCAGAGCGCGGGGACGCCGGTGTCCGGATGCGGGCGGAGCGCGACGATCACGGTCGAGACCGCCAGGCGGATGCCGGTGTCGTCCATCGCTACCCCCCTCGTCGTTTGTTATGGTCATTGTGACCCGAACTGTTCGGGTACTGATGACCGTATCACGATGGTCACCGGACCGGAACGCAGCCGTGACGCCCGGGTAACACGCCGCTCGTAGCATCGGCCGCATGGGCAGCACCACGAGGAAGCACGCCGTCGTGACCGGAGCCGTGCAGGGCGTCGGGTTCCGGTACTGGACGGCACGGAAGGCCGACGGGCTCGAGCTCGTCGGGTACGCACGGAACCTGTTCGACGGCACCGTCGAGGTCGAGGCGGAAGGCCCCGGCCCCGCGGTCGACGCCCTCGTCGTGATGCTCCGCTCAGGCCCGCCGTCGGCGACCGTCACCGACGTGGCCGTGCGGGAGGTCGCCCCGCTCGGCGAGGACGACGGCTTCCGCATCCTGCACTGACGCGGGCGACACGCGGAGTTCACCCCGCGTTCTGCGGCAGTCGGGAATGCTGTGGTCCTGTCAGCTCTTGCAGCCTCGGTACCCACCCGTCGTGGGTCCACCGTCACACCACGAAGACATCAGGAGCCCCCTTGACCCAGGCCGTCGACTCCGCACCCCGCACCGGGTCCGTCGAAGAGTCCTCCCCCGCGGGCAACCGCCTCGTGATCGGGCTGCTGCTCGTCTCGGCGTTCGTCGTCATCCTCAACGAGACGATCATGGGCGTGGCGCTGCCGCGACTCATGGACGACCTCGGCATCAGCGCCGCGACCGGGCAGTGGCTGACCACCGGCTTCCTGCTCACCATGGCCGTCGTGATCCCGATCACCGGCTACCTGCTGCAGCGCTTCAACACCCGACCGGTGTTCGTCTGGGCGATGAGCCTGTTCTCCGCCGGCACGCTCATCGCACTGCTCGCGCCGGGCTTCACGATGCTGCTCATCGGGCGCATCGTGCAGGCCAGCGGCACCGCGATCATGATGCCGCTGCTCATGACCACCGTCCTGACCCTCATCGAGCCGGCCCACCGCGGCCGCGTGATGGGCAACATCTCGATCGTCATCTCGGTCGCCCCCGCGATCGGCCCGACGATCTCCGGCCTCATCCTCAACGCGTTCTCGTGGCGCTGGCTGTTCGGGTTCGTCCTGCCGATCGCCCTGGCCGCCCTCGTGCTCGGCATGGTGAAGGTCCGCAACGTCTCGACCCCGCGCAAGTCCGCGATCGACGTGTTCTCCGTCGTCCTGTCCGCCTTCGCGTTCGGCGGCATCGTCTACGGCCTGTCGAGCATCGGCGAGGCCGCGGACACCGGGTACGGCGTACCGATCGGTGCACTCGTCGTGGGCTTCGTCGCCCTCGCGGTGTTCATCGTCCGCCAGACGCGGCTGCAGCGCCGCGACGCCGCACTGCTCGACCTCCGCACCTTCAGCACGAAGGGCTTCACGATCCCGATCGTCGCGATGGCGATCAGCTTCATGGCGATGTTCGGCACCCTGATCCTGCTGCCGATCTACCTCGAGCGGGTGCTCGGCCTCGAGGTCCTGCAGGTCGGCCTCCTGCTGCTCCCCGGTGGTCTGCTGATGGGGCTGCTGTCCCCGATCGTCGGCCGTCTCTACGACCGCTACGGCCCGCGCATGCTGCTCATCCCCGGATCGATCATCATCAGCGCCGTGCTCTGGGCGCTCTCGACGGTCACCGCGGACACCAGCGTCACGTTCGTCCTCGTCGCCCACATCGTGCTGAGCCTCGGCCTGGCGCTGACCTTCACGCCGCTGTTCACCGCGGCACTCGGTGGGCTGCCGCCGCGCCTGTACTCGCACGGCAGCGCCGTCCTCGGCACCGCCCAGCAGCTCGCCGGTGCGGCCGGCACGGCACTGTTCGTCACGCTGCTGACGCTCGGCGCCACCGCCGCGGCGACGAACGGTGACGTCGCCGGTGCCGCGACCGCCGCCGAGGCCACCGCCCGGGCGACCGCGTCCGGCGTGCACTCCGCGTTCCTCGTCGGCGCGGTGATCTCCATGCTCGGCATCATCGCCTCGGCGATGGTCCGGAAGCCGGCCACCCCGGAGGGTGCACCCGCACCCGCCATGCACTGACCGTCCCCACGCAGACGACGTGCCCCCCTCTTCCGGAGGGGGGCACGTCGTCGTTCCCGGCACCGTGGCATCGTGGGCACATGCGGTCGACGACGAGCGAGCTGAACTGGTCCGGCACGGTCACCTACACGGCCGAGCGGGTGGTGCGACCGACCTCGCTCGACGACGTCGCCGACTTCGTCGCCCGCAGTCCCCGCGTCCACGGGCTCGGCACCCGGCACTCGTTCAACGACGTCGCCGACACCCCGGGCGTCCTGCTCGACCTGACCGCCGTGCCGACCGACCTCGTGGTCGCCGCGGACCGCCGCACCGCCACGATGGGTGCCGGCACCCGGTACGGGCTCGTCGCACCGGAACTCGACGCGGCCGGGGTCGCCCTGCACAACGAGGGGTCGCTCCCCCACATCTCGCTCGGTGGCGCGATCGCCACCGGCACGCACGGCTCCGGCACCACCCTCGGCTCGCTGAGCACCGCCGTCGCCGCGCTCGAGCTGATCGGCCCCGACGGCAGCACGACCACGATCCGACGCGGTGACCCGGACCTCGGCGGCGCCGCGATCCACCTCGGGCTGCTCGGCATCGTCACCCGCGTGACCGTCGACGTGCAGCCCGCGTACCGGATGCGCCAGGACCTCTACGGGCCGATCCCCTGGGACACCTTCACCGCCTCCGCCGCCGAGGTCTTCGCCGCCGGGTACTCCGTCTGCGCCTACACGCAGTTCGGTGACACCGTCTCCGAGGTGCTCGTGAAGTCCCGCGTGCCGGACGGGGCCGACGACGTCGAGGTCCCCACGGGCCTCCTGGGCGCGCCCCGCCTGCCCGGCTCGCCCGGTGACGGCCACCACACCGCGCGCGACGGCTCGGTCGGGCCGTGGTGGGACCGGCTGCCGCACTTCCCGATCGAGTCGGTGCCCTCGGTCGGATCCGAGGTACAGAGCGAGCACTTCGTGCCGCTCCGGCACGCGGCCGCGGCGCTCGACGCGCTCCGCGGGCTGGCTGACCGGATCCAGCCGCACCTGCACGTCTGCGAGCTGCGGACGATGGCGGCCGACGACCTGTGGCTCAGCCCCACGCAGGGCGAGGACGTGCTCTGCATCGCGTTCACCTGGAAGAAGCACCCGGAACAGGTCGCGGCCCTGTTGCCCGACCTGGAGGCGCGACTCGCCCCGTTCGGCGGCCGCCCGCACTGGGGGAAGATGAGTTCCCTCGACGGCTCCGCCGTCGCCGCGCTGTACCCGCGGCTCGGCGCGTTCCGCGAACTGGTCGGGCGGCGTGACCCGGCCGGCAAGTTCCGTTCGGCGTTCGGCGAGCAGGTGCTCGGGCTGGAGAGGTCGGGGTCGGGCTCGGGTTCGGGTTCAGGGCTCAGCCGACCGGTGTGATCGTCGTCGTCTCGCCGTCCCAGTGCCGGACGCCGGCGACCCCCAGGGCCTCCGGCAGCGGGACCGACGCCAGCGCCTCGAGCATCCGCGGCAGATCGACGTCCCGCGGCCGACGTGCGAGCGTCAGGTGCGGCGCCCATCGTCCTGGTAGCGAGGTGTCGACGCCGCCGGGCGCTGCGCGGTGCACGGCCTCGTGGAACGCGGCGAGCGCGCGGTCGACCACGACGGAGACCCCCAGCACGTGGCGGCCCGGACCGGCCGGGAACAGCAGCAGGCCCGCGGGGCGGATCGCCCTCGGCAGCGGCGCGTCGAAGCCGGACGGCACGGGCAGCGTCTCGCCCGCCGCCAGCGTCACGTGCGGAGCGTTGGTCTCGGACGTGTGTCGGCCCATGCTCGGCAGGTCGGCGGCGACCAGGGCCTCCCAGGTGTCGCGGACCGCCCGTTCGGCATCCGGGTCGAGGAGGAGTTCGATGCTGCGCACGTCTCGAGCCTGCCCGACGGCGAGCGCCGGCGTCACACAGCGACGCTGGCCCGTCACGCGGCGACACCGGTCGTAACACGACGGAACGTGAATCGACCCGGTCCGTGGCTGCCGGGCACACTCGTGGCTGTCCCCGCCGGGTGACCCCCAGCGTCGGGACCCCCACAGCACCGTCCCTGCCAGCAGGGCGACCCCTTCACGAGGAGCAGCCATGTCCGCGTCCCCCGTCCTGCCCGACCGTCCGCAGCGCAAGCGCCCGCTCGGGTGGATCATCGCCGCGGCCGTCGTCGTCCTCGCGATCATCGTCGCCGTCGTGGTCGTCGCCGTCCGCGGTGGCGGCTCCGACCAGGCCGGAGCCGCCGGCAGCGGTTCGGACCAGAAGGCCCAGACCGTCACGATCGGTGTCGCCGACAAGGCGCTGCCGTACTGGAAGACCTACACGGCACTCGCGAAGGAGCGCCTGAACGTCACCGTCAAGCTGACCAACTTCGCCGACTACTCGCTGCCGAACCCCGCGCTCAAGGACGGGCAGGTCGACATCAACCAGTTCCAGCACATCCAGTACCTGGCGAACTACAACGTCACCGCGAAGGACGACCTGCAGCCGATCGGCTCCACCGCCGTCTACCCGCTCCCCCTCTACGCGACGAAGTACGACAAGCCGTCCGCGATCCCGGAGGGCGCGAAGGTCGCCATCCCGAACGACGCCATCAACGAGGCCCGGGCGCTGCTCGTCCTGCAGTCCGCGAAGCTCATCGAGCTGCGGGACGGCGGCAGCGCGTTCTCGACCACCGACGACATCACGTCGCACGAGGTCGACGTGCAGCCGCTCGACGCCTCGCAGACCGCGAACGCGCTGCAGCAGGGCTCGGTCGCCGCGGCCGTCGTGAACAACAACTTCGCCACCGCCGCCGGGCTGCCCGCCTCGGACAAGGTCTTCACCGACGACCCGTCCAGCTCCTCCGCCGCCCCGTACGTCAACGTCTTCGCGGTCCGCGACGAGGACAAGGACAACACCACCTACCTGGACCTCGCGAAGCTGTTCCAGGACAGCGCGGTGCAGAAGGACTTCACCAAGGACTACCCGGACGCCGTCGCCCGCGACGAGAAGGCGTCCGCCCTGCAGGACGAGCTCGCCACCGTCGAGCGGGACGCGAAGGCAGCAGCCGAGTAGTGGCTGCCCTCGTCGAACTCCGCGGTGTCACCAAGAGCTACCGCCGCGCCGACACCGGAGAGACCGTCACCGCGGTCGAGGGTGTCGACCTCGACGTCCACCAGGGCGAGGTCCTCGGGGTGATCGGGTACTCCGGCGCCGGCAAGTCCACCCTGGTGCGACTCGTCAACGCCCTCGAGCTGCCCACCTCGGGCACGGTCACCGTGGCCGGGCAGGAACTGACGGCGATCCCCGAGCGGGACCGCCGGCAGGCCCGCCGCCGGATCGGGATGGTGTTCCAGCAGTTCAACCTGTTCCGCTCCCGCACGATCGCCGGCAACGTGGCGTACCCGCTCAAGGTCGCCGGTGTCGCGAAGGCCGAACGGGACCGCCGGGTCGCAGAACTGCTCGACTTCGTCGGGCTGCTCGACCGGGCGTACGCCTACCCCGAGCAGCTGTCCGGCGGGCAGAAGCAGCGCGTCGGCATCGCCCGGGCGCTCGCGTCGAACCCCGAACTGCTGCTCGCCGACGAGGCGACCAGTGCCCTGGACCCGGAGACGACGTCGGAGGTCCTCGCGCTCCTCCGCCGCGTCAACCGCGAGCTCGGCGTCACGATCATCGTCATCACCCACGAGATGGACGCCGTCCGCCGGATCGCCGACCGCGTCGCCGTGATGGAGCAGGGCCGCGTGGTCGAGGTCGGCGACGTCTACGACGTGTTCTCCGCCCCCACCACCGAGGCCGCACAGCGCTTCGTCCGCACGGCCCTGCACGACCGCCCCTCGCCCGAGACCGTCGCCCGGCTGCACGAGCGCCACCCCGGCCGGATCGTGTCCGTCCGGATCACCGACGAGACCGGCCTGCAGGGTCGCATCGACCAGGCGTTCCGTGACACCGCGGTCACCGCCGAGCTCGTCTTCGGCGGGGTCAGCGAGATCCGCGAGCGCCGCATCGGGTCGCTCACGTACGAGCTCGGTGGGCGTGACGCCGACGTCGACCGGGCGGTCGGCGCCCTGCGCGCCGCTGGCATCACCGTCGTCGAGGAGGCCCGCGCATGAACAACTCGTTCCAGAGCGTCATCGACACGTTCGACGTGTTCCTGGCCGCGACCCGGGACACGATCGTCATGTCCCTGGTGTCGCTCGTCATCGCCGGTGTCATCGGCCTGGCCCTCGGGCTGCTGCTCTACGCCACCCGGCCGGGCAACCTGCTGTCGAACCGCACCGCGTACACGGTCATCAACCTGGTCGTGAACCTGGTGCGTCCGATCCCGTTCGTGATCTTCCTCGCCGCGATCGCACCGCTGTCGCGCGTCGCCGTGCAGACCACGATCGGCGTCCCGGCCGTGACGTTCGCGATCTCGCTCGCCGCAGCGTTCGCGGTGTCGCGGATCGTCGAACAGAACCTGCTCGCCATCGATCCGGGCGTCGTCGAGGCGGCACGGGCCTCCGGGGCGCACCCGGTGTCGATCCTGCTGACCGTGCTCATCCCCGAGGGGCTCGGGCCGCTGATCCTCGGCTACACGTTCATCTACATCGGCATCGTCGACATGACGGCGCAGGGTGCACTGGTCGGCGGTGGCGGGCTCGGCGAGTACGCGATCACCTACGGCTCGCAGCGGTACGACTGGTGGGTGGTCTACGTCTCGGTCGCCGCGATCGTCGTCATCGTGCAGCTCGGCCAGTTCGTCGGCAACCGCCTGGCCCGGGCGACCCTCCGCCGCTGACGCCCGGCCCGGTGCTGCCCGCCCCCTCCCCTGCCCCGCCGAGGTCGCACGATCTGCCGCCGGATCGCCCGCCGGGCAGCAAGACGAGCGACCTCGGCGGAACGCCGACGGCACGTCCTGCGACCTCGGCGAACCGACGCCGGACGGGAGGCACGAGGCCAGCCCGCCACGCGCCTCCCGTCCGCCACTCCCGGCCATCGCCGCGAGATCGCACGATCTGCCGCCGGACCGCCCGCCGGGCGGCAGTTCGCGCGACCTCGGCGGAACGCCGACGGCACGCCCTGCGACCTCGGCCAGACGTCGACCGGACGGGAGGCACGCGGCCAGCCCGCCACGCGCCTCCCGTCCGCCATCCCACCTCCGACTCCCCCGAGGTCGCACGAACTGCCGCCGGACCGGCCGCCGGGCAGCAGAACGAGCGACCTCGGCGGAACGCCGACGGCACGTCCTGCGACCTCGGCCAGATACCAGACGCCAGACGCCGACGCAGACGCCGCCGGACGGGAGGCGCGGGGCGGGCCCGGCGCGCGCCTCCCGGCCGGCAGGCGGCCGTCAGGCGACCGCGGACGCCGTTCCGGCAGCCTCGGCGGGCGCCTCGTAGCTCGCACGCACCAGGATCGGACGGTGGTCGGAGATGCCCGCGGGCAGGGTCTCGACACCGGCGATGTGCAGCCCGACGCTCGTGGCGAAGTCGAAGTGCCCGGTGAACTTGCGGTAGCGCAGGTACGTCGGCTGGTCCGAGAGGGACAGCGCGAACCCGGACTCCTCGATCTTCCGGCGCAGGTTCGTCTGGAACCACGGGTAGTTGAAGTCGCCGACCATGATCGCCGGGGCCTCGCTCGACAGGTCACGGACGAAGTCGTGCGCGGCCTCGATCTGCTTGCGGCGCAGGGAGTTGGTGGCGGTGAGGGGCGAAGCGTGGAACGAGGCGACGATGACCTCGGCCTCGGCTTCCTTGTCGTAGAGGTGCATGGCGATGAGCCGCTCGTGCGCGGGAGACAGGACCCGGTCGTGCAGGGACTTCTGCAGCGAGTGGATGCCGAAGTCCTGCACGTCGAAACGGTCGTCACGCTTGTAGATGGCGAGGCCGAGTCGGTTCGCCTGGGTCGACGCGGCGAGGGTCAGGCCACCGACGGAGGTGGCGAGGTCGGTGCTGTCGCACTCCTGCACGCAGAGCACGTCGGCCTGCGAAGCCTCGGCCAGGGCGGCGAGCTCGCTGTTCGCGGTGTGCTCGCGGAGGTTGTAGCTCACGACACGCAAGGACCTCTGCCCGACTGCGGTGGTCGGTTCGGTCGATCCCTGCTCGTGTGGCGCCGCCATGCTGCCTTCCGTCCTGGGCCCTGAACGGCCCGCTCTCCTGCCGCGGTCACGGTACTCGGGGATGGCAGCAGGTTGCTGAGACTGTAGCGCGCTGCGCATCCCGGACACGTGACCTGCGGGTGCACGATCGGTGACGAGCCGCGGCCTCCGATCAGCGCGGCGACGCGCCGCTCGACGCCGGTGCCGCCGCGGCCGGCGCACGTCGCGCCGGACGGACCGTCTCCCCCGCGGTCCGGCTCATCAGGAGCCCTTCGACGCAGGCGACGACGAGCAGCACCGCGATGACGACGAACGCCACGGCGTAGGGACCGGAGCCCGCGAGCCCCTGCCCGCCGACCCCGGCGGCGGCCCGCAGCACGACGGCCGCGACGGCGACGCCGAACCCGGCCGCGGTCTGCTGCAGCGTCGAGGACAGCGTGTTCGCCGCGGTCATGTCGGGCTGCTCGACGTCGGCGAACGCGATGGTGTTGTACGCGGTGAACCCGACCGACCGTGCGGCTCCGCTGACGACGAGGAGCCCGACGAGCAGCCAGAACGGGGTCGACGGCGTGAGGAACACCATCGCCACGACGGACAGCGCGGCGACGGCCGAGGACACCACGATCACCGGGCGGTACCCCCACCAGCGGAGGAACGGCGTCGTCGCGGGCTTGATGCCGAGGTTGCCGACGAAGACCCAGAGCACGGCGGACCCGGCCTCGAGCGCGGTCCGCCCCCAGGCGTCCTGGAACAGCAGCGGCAGCACGAACGGCACCGCGGAGACGGCCAGGCGGAACAGGCTGCCGCCGGCGTGGGACACGCGGAACGTCTCGAGCCGGAACGCCCCGAGCCCCATGATCGGGTGCCTGGCCCGGAGGAAGTGCCGGATCGCGAGCCAGGTGCAGAGCGCCCCGACGACGCCCGCCAGCACGGCCGGCACGACCGGCACGGTGTCGAGTGCGAGCAGCGACGCCATCACCACGAGGGCACCGAGCCCGAGGCACGCCAGCAGCGACCCGAGCCAGTCGAACGGCACCCGCTCCGGAGCCCGCTCCTGCGGCACGAGCAGGAGCGCCGCGACGAGGGCGACCACCCCGAGGGGGATGTTGACGAGGAAGATCCAGTGCCACGACAGCGTGTCGACCAGGGCGCCGCCGAGGAACGGGGCGATGACGGGGGCGGCGAGCGCCGGCCAGGTGAGGATCGCGATGGCCGTGACGAGCTGGTCGCGACCGGCGCTGCGGAGGACCACGAGCCTCCCGACCGGCACCATCAGCGCCCCGCCGAGGCCCTGCAGGATCCGCCACAGCGTCAGCTCCACGAGACCGGAGGACGCGGCGCACAGCGCGGACGCGATCGTGAACAGCGCGATCGCGCCGACGAAGACGGTGCGGGACCCCACCCGGTCGGTGATCCAGCCGCTGACCGGGATGAACACGGCGAGCGTGACGAGGTACGCGGTGATCGCGACACCGACGGCCGCGGAGTCGACCCCCAGGTCCCGGCCCATCGCGGGCGCCGCGGTGGCCAGGATCGTGCCGTCCAGGAGCTCCATGAAGTAGGTGCCGGCCACGAGCACGGCGACCGCCGTGCTGCTCGTCCGTCGTGTCGTCGTCGTCATCGCCTTGGATGCTAGCCCGGCTCACGTCCTGGCCGACGCAGTCGCGTCGCCGACGTGGACCGGACAGCCGGGAGGCTCGGATCACCTCCCCGGGACGCCACGACATGGCACGTCCCCCTTCTCCAGGGATCGCCGACTACCGTGGGGCCGTGCAGTCTGTCGTACCCGACCTCCGCGGACCGCGCGCGTGAGCCGCCTGGACAGTGTCCTGACGGGCTCGGTCGCCGCGGGCCGTCGCCGCGTGGTCGACACGGTCGTCAGCATGCCGGCGTGGGCCGCTGTCCTGCTCCTGTGGGCCGTCGGGCGCCTCGTGTCCACGATGTGGCTGATGGTCGCCTACCCGCTGATGGCGCGCGTCCAGCCCGCCAACGCACTGTGGGGCAACGACCAGGGGTTCACGGCGTTCCTGACGTCGTGGGACGGCCAGTACTACGAGGCGATCTCGTTGCATGGTTACCCCTCGGTGCTGCCGCTCGACGCCACCGGACACGTCGCTCAGAACGCGTGGGCGTTCCTGCCGGCGTTCCCCTTCACGATCCGTCTGCTGACGGTCTCTACAGGTCTGCCGTTCACGATCGGCGGGCCGGCCGTCGCCGTCATCGCCGGGCTCATCGCGACGTTCCTGCTGCACCGACTCGTCCAGGAGCACGCCGGCAACACGGCAGCGCTCTGGGCGGTCTTCTTCTTCACGTGCGGTCCGCTGTCGTTCCTGCTGCAGGTCGGGTACGCCGAGACCGCGTTCCTGGCGCTGACGTTCGGCGCGCTGCTCGCGATGGAACGTCGGCGGTACGGGCTGCTCACCGTGCTCGGGGTCGTCGCCGCGTTCACGCGTCCGGGTGCGCTCGCGATCCCGCTGACCCTGGGCGTCATCGCCCTCGTGCGCTACGTCGGTGCCCGCCGTTCGGGTGTCCGGACCCTCGACGAGTTCCCGGTCCTGGAGCGCGTCAAGGTCGTCGCCGCCGGACTCGTGATGGCCGCCGCCGGAGCCGCGTGGCCGGTGATCGCGGGCTGGGCGACCGGTCGACCCGACGCCTACCTGGCGACCGAGATGTCCTGGTGGGTGAACTTCATCGGCCGGGTGCACTTCGTCCCGCTGTCGCCGTGGTTCCTGACCACCGCCAAGTGGCTCGGCGTCGGCGGCGTGCTCATGGTCGTGGTGCTGCTCGTGCTCTACCCGATGTGGTTGGCACGCCGGTCGACCCGGAAGCTCGGGACGACGACGATCGTGTTCGCCGCCGGGTACGCGCTCTACGTGTTCGCGGTGTCGCTGCCGATGGCGTCGACCCCGCGTCTGCTCATGCCGTTGGCGCCGCTGATGGGCTCGCCGGGGATCGTCGCGAAGCCCGCGATGCGGTGGACCCTGGTCACCGGGGCGCTGGTGTTGCAGCCGGTGTTCGTCGCGGTCCTCTGGCTGCTCGGACCGCCGTGACGACCTGATGCTCGGCTGACCCGGCGTCTCGCCTCCTGTTGGCGGGGGCGCCGACGCCCGGGCTGGTCGGCCCGGGTGTCGGCGCCCGACTAGACCTCGAGCGTGCCGTGGCTGCCGAGGTCCGGCTGCGACTGGTGCCCGAGCGCGGCCTTGAGTGTCTGCACGAGCGATCCGACCGGCCCGGTGTCCTGCGTCCAGTACTCGACCGAGACGCCCTCGACGGTCAGCAGGCGGATCGACGGGTCGTCGCGGCCGTCGGGGAACCACGCCTCGGCGAAGGGCGACCACAGCTCGTCGATGACGGCGCGGTCCTCGCTGACCGTGGCAGTGCCGGCGATGGACAGGTAGCCGCCCTGGGACTCGATCGCGACGTTGACGTGCGGGTTCCGGGCGATGTCCTCGACCTTCTCGCTGCCGTCCTGCACGAGGAACCGCAGGCTGCCGTGGAAGGACTTGTCCTGCACGGCGAGGGGCCGGGCGTGCAGCTGGCCGTCCTCGCTCACCGTCGTGAGGAGGGCCGTGCGGGCACCGTGGACGATGTCGGAGATGGCAGCACGGTGGTCGGTCTGGGTGTCGGTCATGATGCTCCTTTGCGTCGTGCACCCTGTCGCGACTGACACGTCAGCCGGGCACCGGGCGCGAACCGTTCCGACCAGTGTGCCCCCGCTCACTGGATGCGCGCGCGGTACCGGCGCCGGGCCTCCCGTCCGGTACGCGGTCGTGCGCCGCGGGCCGCCGCGCGCCGAGCCTCGGCTGGACGGACACTCTGCGGCACCCGGACGGCGCAACCTGTCCGCCAGGGCGAGGCTCGGCCAGCGGCGGCGGCCGCCGGCCGGGCGGCATCGCGCACCGCGCGCCGGCCGCCGAGGCTCGGCTGGGCGGACACTCTGCGGCATCCGGACGGCGCAAGCTGTCCGCCAGGGCGAGGCTCGGCGCAGCGGCGGCCGCGGCGCCGCCAGCGCGAGCGGCGGCCGCCACGCGTTGCGCACCGCGCACCGAGGCTCGGCTGGGCGGACACTCTGCGGCATCCGGACGGCGCAAGCTGTACGCCAGGGCGAGGCTCGGCGCGAGCGGGCGCCCGCCGACGCGTCAGGCGCGCTCGCGGATCGTGGTCTCGACGTCGACGACCTGCGGGATCCGCGGCAGCGAGGCGAAGCCGAACCGCACCGGCGGGTCGAGCGGTGCGAGTTCGCCGAGCGGCTCCCCTGCCCAGGTGCCACGGACGCCCACGACGTCGTGCGCGCCGGTGACGCCGTAGTACTCGCGGCGGCCGTTGCCCGCGGTGCCCGCGGTCCCGGCACCCGGGGCGACGAGCTTCGCGACCGGGTCGATCACGGTGAGCCAGCGGGGGTCGCGCGCGATGCGCTTGGGGACGATGCGCAGGACCCGGCCGAGCGGCGAGATCCCGCCGACGTCGACCGAGGCGACGAGTGGTCCGGCGTCGAGCTCCAGGCCGCGGGCGGTGCGGCGGGCCTCGATGTCGACCACGGACACGGCGTCGAAGCGGTAGGTGCCGGAGACGTAGGCGGCGACGATCTCGTCCGGTGCGAGCAGGACGCTCGAGCCGTCGGGCAGCTCCACGAAGACGTCGGTGAACGCACCGAACGGCGAGGACTCCCACATGCCGACGACGAACCGGACGCCGGAGGTGCTCCCGGCGCCGAGGATCCGCCCGCGGAACCGTCGTTCGGTGGTCTCGTTGCTGCTCGGCGACATGCGCCCGACGCTACCCGCGTCGCCCCGGGAGCAGCCGGGCGGGCGTGCCCCGGGCCTCCCGGCCGTGGCGCCTCCCGGCCGTGGCGCCTTCCGGCCGCGGCGCCTCACGCGCCGGCGTGCGCACAACGGAAACCGGCCCGAACCATGGGATTCGACGGTTCGGGCCGGTTGTCGCTGTGCGGGTCCACCGCGCACCACGCACCGCGCACGCGCCGCCCGGCCGCGGCCGGCCCCCGCGAGTCAGGAGGCGCCGGCCAGCAGGCGCGACTCAGACCGGACGGGAGGCGCGACTCAGGGAACCGGGACCGGCTCGGCCAGCAGCTCGCGCACCCGCGGCGCGACGCGCGTGCCGTAGAGCTCGATCGACCGCATCATGTCCGCGTGCGGCAGGTGCCCGGTCGCGTACCGCATGTCGAACCGCGAGACGCCGAGGATCCGCATGTTGCGCGCGACCTTCCGGGCGACGGTCTCCGGCGACCCGACGTACAGCGAGCCGCCCGCGGAGAGCCCGGCGCGGTAGCCGGCCTGGTCCAGGGGCGGCCAGCCGCGCTCCCGGCCCAGCTGGTCGGTGACGGCCTTGTGGTACGGCCAGTAGCGCTCGGCCGCTTCCTCGTCGGTCTCGGCGATGAAGCCCGGCGAGTGCATGGCGATCGGCTGCTGCGGGAGCTCGAGCTGGTCGAGCGCCTGGCGGTAGAGCCGGGCGAACGGGGCGAACTGCGCGGGCTGCCCACCGATGATCGCGAGGAACAGCGGCATGCCGTACGACGCCGCACGGATCACGGACTGCGGGGAGCCGCCGACGCCGATCCAGGTCGGGATCGGGCCGTGCTCGAGCTTCGGGAAGACGTCCTGCTCGACGAGTGAGGCGCGCTTGGTGCCCTGCCAGGTGACGGTGTCGCCGCCGCGGAGGGCGCTCCAGAGCTGCAGCTTCTCCTCGAACAGCACCTCGTAGTCGTGCAGGTCGAAGCCGAACAGCGGGAAGGACTCGGTGAAGGACCCGCGGCCGAGGATGACCTCGGCGCGGCCGTTCGAGATCGCGTCGACCGTGGCGAAGCGCTCGTAGACGCGGACCGGGTCGTCCGAGGACAGCACGGTGACGGCGGAACCCAACCGGATGCGCGACGTGCGGGCGGCGATCGCGGCGAGGACGACCTCGGGGGCGCTGACGGAGTAGTCGGCGCGGTGGTGCTCGCCGACGCCGATGAAGTCGATGCCGACCTGATCGGCCAGGACGGCTTCGTCGATCAGGTCGCGGAGGGTGGCGGCGTGGGTCTGCACGCCCCCGTCGGCGGACTCGGTGACGTCGCCGAACGTGTCGAGGCCGAGCTGCACGGGGCCGACGCGGTCCGGTGCGGGGGGCGGGACGTCCGAGGGTCGATCGGTACCGAAGGCGTTGCTCATGTGACCCTCCCGGATCTCGCAGTCGATCAATGCGAACGCATGAAAACTAGCACGATCCGGGCGAGCCCGCACCCCCAGCCCCGCTGTGTACGGTCCGACGCATGGTGCAGCCCTCGAACCTCCCCGACCAGACCGGCCGACGCATCGTCGTCACCGGGTCCAACAGCGGCACCGGCAAGGAGACCGCACGCCGGCTCGCCGGGGCCGGCGCGAGCGTCGTCATCGCCGTCCGCACGGTGTCGAAGGGCGAGGCCGCAGCCGCCGAGATCCGCCAGGAGCACCCCGACGCCGACCTCGAGGTGCGCGAGCTCGACCTCGCCGACCTGTCCAGCGTGCACCGCTTCGCGGACGGGATCATCGCCGACGACCGCCCCCTCGACGTGCTCGTCAACAACGCCGGCGTGATGGCCCCCCGCGAGCGCTTCGAGACCACGGACGGCTTCGAGCTGCAGTTCGGGACGAACTACCTCGGCCCGTTCGCGCTGACGAACCTGCTGCTGCCGTCCCTGCTCCGTGCCGAGACCCCCCGGGTCGCGACGATGTCGAGCATCGCCGCAGTGCCCGGCAAGATCCACTTCGGCGACCTGCAGTGGCAGACCGGGTACCAGCCGTGGCTGGCGTACGCCCAGTCGAAGCTCGCCGACCTGCTGCTCGGCCTGCACCTGCACCAGGTCGCGGTCACCCGCGAGTGGGACCTGTCCTCGACCATCGCCCACCCCGGCTACACCCGCACGAACCTGCAGTCGGCGGGTCGGTCCCTGGGCCGCGACCGCCCGGTGCAGTCGAACGACCGGGCGCTGCCGTTCACGCAGGACGTCGAACAGGGCACCGAGCCGCTGCTCTACGCGGCCGTGGGCCGGAACGCCGCCTCGGGCGCCTACTACGGGCCGGCCGGCGCGTTCGGCCTGACCGGGCCGACGACCCTCGCCTCGGTCCCCCGCTCGGCGCGAGGCGTCGACCTCGCACGCTCCCTGTGGGCCGTAGCCGAGGACCTCACCGGCACGCGCCTGCCGGACTGACACGAGCGGGCCTCCCGACCGGTCGGCAGGCGCCGCTCCGGCCGGGAGGCCCGCCACACCCCCGTCCCGCTCCCCCGGCCCGCCAGTCGGTCACCCTCGGCGTTCAGTCCGTCCCGGCGATCAGCGTTCAGTCCGTCCCGGCGATCAGTCCGTGCCGGCAGTCAGTCCGTCCCGGCGATCTGGCGGAGCGCCGCGAGGTGCGAGCGCCAGGCGGCACGCCCCGAGCGGCTGAGCACCAGGGTCGTCCGCGGCACCTTGCCGACGAAGCCCTTCTGTACGTCGACGATGCCCGCGGCCTCGAGCGCCGACACCTGCTTGCTGAGCACGGAATCGCTGACCTCGACCGCGTCCCGCACCTCGGCGAACCCGAGCTTCTCGGCCTTGTCGAGCGCGGCGACGATCGAGAACCGCACCGGGTGCTGCAGGACGTCGACCAGGCGGTGTCGCGGGTGCACCTGCTCCGCGGTCACCGACGGGCCTCGACGGCGGCGCACCCGGTCGTGACGAGCAGCACGAGCCCCGAGGTGACGGCCGCCGCGACGACGTTGCCGTGCGCCCACCCGACGACCGCGATCGCCCCGAGGTAGGTGACCACCCAGGCGCCCATGTAGAGCGACCAGCGACGGCTCCACGAGAACGCCCGCCGGCCCTGGATCGTGATGCAGAAGAAGATGATCAGCGCGAACACGGCGATCATCGTGCCGACGTAGGCGACGCCGAAGGCCGATCCCTCGGTCAGGGCCATCGCCAGGGTGCCGAACGCGGTGGTCGTGCCGAGCCCCAGCAGGAACGTGACGTAGGGCCAGCGGGTCGCGTCGTGGGCCCGGCGGCTGACGCGGTCGGCCTCGTCGAGCAGTCGACGGGCGTCGGTCGGGCTGAGCTGCGTGTGGTCGGTCATGGTGTGCCTCCTCCGGCTGCCTCCAGCATGACCCCTACTTTCCACTTTGGCAAGTACTTTCCAGAACCGGTCAGTGGGGCTGCAGCTCCCCCGGCTCCGCCAACCGCGTGTGCCGGAGCACCGTCCGCCCGGGTCCGACCGCCGCGGCCACGATCGACAGCGTCGCGAAGTGCCCCTCCGGCTCGACGGTGTCGCGGAGGATCGCGTCCCGGTCGTCCGGCGCCAGCGCGGTGGACCCGGCGAGCACCTGGAACCAGGGCGCCCACCCGTCCTCCGGCGCGGTGCGGAGTTCGTCAGCGGGCTCGGCCGCCGGCGGCCCGGTCGGAGCGGGCACCGCCCGGAAGGCCTCCAGCCACCGACCGATCCGGGGCGCGGCCGGGTCGTCCGGCTCGCCGTGCGTGACCATGTGCACGCCCGGGCCGAGCGCCGTCGTCCGGACCTCGGCGCCGTCCCAGGTGACGACCTCGGCGCCCTCGGCGGTGGCGCGGACCAGGTTGAACGCCCGACTCGTCGGCAGCGCACCGTCCGCACCGGGCGCGACGTCGTCCACGACCGCGTCCAACGGCAGGGTCCCCCGGGTGCTCCACGTGCCGTCGACACCGGGGGTCGGCTCCCACCGGTTCAGCACCACGGCCAGGCCGGCGCGGTCCGAGGCAGCCAGCCACGCGCCTCCCGCCTGCTGGTCACGCACGCCGACGACACCCGGGTCGCGCTCCGGCCACCAGGCGGCCGGCGGGTCCCACGGCCGGTCCGGGGACTCGTCCCGGAGCGCCAGAACGGTCACGGGCCACGCCGCGCCGGGATCGACACGGACGACGACGGTGCACATGGGGCCGATCCTGCCACCCGCGCTCCGGGAACCGACCCGGCGGCCCGCGGAGCCGCCCGGGTAGCGTGAGCGCTGTGAACGACGCAGCCCCGCAGCCCGCCCGCCCCCGTACCGTCGTCGTCGGCATCACCGGCGGGATCGCCGCCTACAAGGCCGTCGGCGTCGTCCGCGACCTCGTCAAGCGCGGCCACGACGTGCACGTCGTCCCCACCGAGGGAGCGCTGCGGTTCGTCGGGCTGCCCACCCTGGAGGCCCTCAGCCGCAACCCCGTCTCCACCAGCGTCTGGGACGACGTCGCCGAGGTCCGGCACGTCGCGCTCGGCCGCCGCGCCGACCTCGTCGTGATCGCCCCCGCCACCGCGGACAGCCTGGCGAAGATGGCCGCCGGCCTCGCGGGCGACCTGCTCGGCACCACGCTGCTGGCCACCGAGGCGCCCGTCGTCGTCGCGCCCGCCATGCACCCGCAGATGTGGGAGCACCCCGCCACCCGGGCAAACCTCGCCACCCTGCGCGAACGCGGCGTGCACGTCGTCGGACCGGTCGTCGGCGCCCTGACCGGGGACGACGCCGGCATCGGCCGGATGTCCGAGCCGGAGGACATCGTCGTCGCAGCGCTCGCCGTGCTCGACGCGTCCGAGCGCGTCGGCACCACGGGGACGGACGGGGCCGGCGGTCCCGCCGATCCCCCCAGCCCGGCGGTCACCCCGCACTCGGCCACCCCGCTCTCCGCCACCCCGCACTCCGCCGCCCGCGGCGAGCAGGGAGACCTGGCCGGCGTCCGCGTCGTCGTCAGCGCCGGCGGCACCCGCGAGCCCCTCGACCCGGTCCGCTTCGTCGGCAACCGGTCGAGCGGTCGCCAGGGTGTGGCGCTCGCCGCCGAGGCCGCCCGCCGTGGTGCCGACGTCACCCTCGTGGCGGCGAACACCGACCCCGGCCTCACCGAGGGGCTGACGGTCCGCGTCGTCCGGGTCGGGTCCGCGCAGGAGCTGGCGACCGCCATGCACGCGGCAGCGCCGGACGCGGACGTCCTGGTGATGACCGCAGCGGTCGCCGACTACCGCCCCGCCGAGGTGCTCGAGTCGAAGCTCAAGAAGGAGCAGCAGGGCGACCGGATGACGCTCGAGCTGGTGAAGAACCCCGATGTCCTGGCCGAACTCGTCGCCGCACGCCGGGTCGGTCAGGTCATCGTGGGGTTCGCGGCGGAGACCGAACCCGACCGCGAGGCACGCCTGGAACTCGGACGCGCCAAGATCGCCCGGAAGCCGGCCGACCTGCTCGTGGTGAACCACGTCGGCTGGTCGCACGGCTTCGAGCGCGAGGAGAACGCCATCGAGGTGCTCGTCCCCGGCGGCACGGTCGTCCGCGAGACCTCGGGCACGAAGGCCGAGGTCGCTGCGGCGGTGCTCGACCTGGTCGCGACCGCGCTGGCCTGAACACCCTCGGACCAGGTCGCACCTGGGCCGCACCTGGGCGTCGACCGGGTCCGGTCGGGCACGATGGGGCGATGCGACGCCGCACCCAACGCGCACGACGTGCCAGGAGGACCGCCGGTGTCCTCGCAGTCCTCCTCGGTGGTGCCGGGGTGACCCACTTCCTCCGGCCCGAGCACTACGACAGGATCGTCCCGGACACCCTGCCGCCCCGGACGACGACCCTCGTCTCGGGGCTCGCCGAACTCGGCATCGCCGTCGGCCTCCTCGTCCCCGCCACCCGGCGACGCGCCGGCTGGGCGGCGGTCGCCCTGTTCCTGGCGGTGTTCCCGGCCAACGTGAAGATGGCGAGCGACGTGCTCGACGGCACACGGGCCTCCCGGGCGGCACGCCTGGTCGCGGTCCTCCGGTTGCCGCTGCAGGCACCGCTGGTCGCGTGGTCGCTGCGCGTCGCCCGCCACGCTCCACGGCGATGACCGACGACGGGCGACCGCCAGCCGGACTCGGCTCCGGCGACGACGACCCGCGCACCCGCGCTGCGGTCGCCCTCCGACACCGGCCGGTGACGGTCCACGCGTGGGACGACGTCGTCTTCGCGCACTGGCGGTACGAGCCCGGGGCGCTGGCCCGCCTGGTCCCGCGTGGGACCCGGCCGGACGTCGTCGACGGCAGCGCCTGGGTCGGCCTGGTCTCGTACGTCTTCCGGGAGACACAGGTACCGCCGTTCCCGCCGTCGACCCGTTTGGGGTCGATGACCGAGGTCACGGTCGAGGTCCTCACCGTCGACGACGTCGGCCGGCGCGGCATCGCGTACCTGACCGTCGACACCCCGAACGTGCCCGCGATCGTCGCCGCACACGCCCTGCTCGGCGTGCCGTACACGTTCGCGTGGGCGCGGTCCCGCCGCCGTGGCGAGACCGTCGGCCACCGGTCGGTCCGCCACCCGGACCGGGTCCGGCACCCGATCCGGGCGGTCCGGCAGGCGCGCCGGACGGGAGGCACGTCCGGCCCCCGCCACGCCGCCTCGGTCCGTGTCGTTGCCGGCGAGGTCGACCGGTCCCCGCTGGCGGCGGAGCTCACGACCCGCGCCGGGATCCACGCTCGGCTGCTCGCCCAGACGCTGTTCTGGCAGCGGCAGCACGCGCCACTGACCGTCCGCTCGGCCACCCTGGAGCGCCTGGAGGGCGACCTGCCCGCCGCCGTGGGCCTGCCCGGGTTGCTCGACCGGCAGCCGGACTCGCTGCTCGTGGCCGACGGGACCACGGTCCGGTACGCGTGGGGGGACGTGGTCCGGTGAGCGAGGCGGAAGATCGCAGGTCCGGACCAGACCCGTCCAGACCTGACCCGGCCGGAGGCGACCCGTTCGACCTCGGCCGCTTCGTCGTCGCGCAGGCCGGCGTCCACGAACAGGCACTGACCGAGCTCGCCGGCGGGCAGAAGCGCTCGCACTGGATGTGGTTCGTGCTGCCACAGGTCGCCGGGCTCGGGCGGAGTGCGACGGCGCGGCGGTACGCGGTGTCCGGTCTGGACGAGGCCCGGGCGTACCTTGCCCACCCCGTGCTCGGACCGCGGCTGCTCGAGGTCGTGGCGACCGTGCTCGACGCGCCGGCCGACTCGGCCGAGGCGCTGTTCGGCGGGATCGACGCGGTCAAGGCACGGTCCTCGATGACGCTCTTCGCCCGGGCGGCCGACGAACCGACACCGTTCACGGCCGTGCTCGACCGCTGGTTCGACGGCGACGAGGACCCGCAGACGCTACGCCTGCTCGGGATCTGAGCACGCGTCACGGAGGCGACCGTCCGGTACCACATCAGGTACGGTGAGCGAGCACCCGTCCCGAACCCCGGAAGGTCCCCATGCCGGTCCCCAGCAGCGCCCCGACCGAGCACAAGCTGCTCCGTGACACCGTCCGTCAGAAGATCCACGAGGCGATCATGGACGGCACCCTCGAGCCCGGGGAGCGCCTCAACGACGACGAGCTCATCGCCTGGCTCGGGGTCTCCCGCACGCCGATCCGCGAGGCGCTGAGCCAGCTCGCTCGCGCCGGACTGATCGAGATGGCGCCGAACCGGTACACGCGGGTCACCACCCCGGACCCGGGCGAGGTGATCGAGGCGATGCAGACCCTCGGCGTGCTGTTCGGCGGGGTCGTCCGCCTGGCGGTCCCCCGACTCGGCTCGGCATCGCGCAAGCGGATCCTCAGCGCACTCGACAAGACCATCACCGAGCTCGAGGCGCACGACGTCCCGGCGGTGAACCGTGACGCCCTCGGGGTGTTCGCCCTGTACGTCGACGAGTGCGGCAACGAGAACCTGCAGCGGGTGTGCCAGGACACCATGGACGGCCTGGCCTTCCGACTGCGCTTGCCGAACCTGGACGAGCTGCTCGACTGGGACCAGATGACCGAGGACTTCCGACGGCTCCGGGCAGCCACGGCGGACGGCGACAACATCACCGCCGAGCTCGCGACGGAAGCCATCCACATGCTCCCCGGGGAGAAGCGCTGACCGCTGGTTCCGAAATCTCCTGAACATCCGTACAGGAAGCCGCCCGCGACGCTCGTGCGCCGCGGGCGGTCCGCGTTCCGGGGACAGGACGCCCGCCGAGGCGGGGTCCGCCGTGTCCCCCGTTCGACGTGCATTCCGTGACCGCTACGATCGTGCACACCCACCCGATCCCCACCCGCGGAGCGACCATGACCGACCTCGACCCGGACCGCACCGAGGTCGCCGCCCGCCTCGCCGCGGCCGTCGGCCGGATCAACCGACGGGCGCGCACCGACTCCGCCTCGCTCGGCTACGGGATCGTCTCGGCGCTGGCGTCCATCGTGCAGCACGGACCCCTACGCCCCGGCGACCTGTCGCGGATCGAGGTCGTCACGAAGCCCACGATGACGCGCATCCTCATCGAGCTCGAGCAGCGCGGGTTCATCGCCCGTGACCCCGACCCGCGGGACGGCCGGGCCTTCATGGTGAGTGCGACCCAGGCGGGCATGGACGCCGTCGACACCGCACGGTCGCAGCGCACCGGCATCGTCGCCGAGCTCATCGCCGAGCTGTCCCCCGATGACGTCGACTCGATCGCCCGGGCACTCGACGCCCTCGAGCGGGTCGCCCAGAGTCCGACGACCCCGGCTGCACCGACGCACTGATCGTCGCCGGCTCGTTACCGAACCGTTACCGGCCGGTGGACCGACCGTTCTGGCAGCGGTCGCTGACGTGGCGCCCAGCATCACGGGTCATCGTTGCCGCTTCGCCCCCGCGAGTGACGACACCGTCACCGCACCGCGGCGGAACGGACGGGCCCCACATCACCGTCCGGTCCTCCCCCGGCTCGCGGGTCCACGCGACGACGCGACGACTGCAGGTCCCCCACCCTGCTGTCCATCCCGGTGTCCCGGCCGTTCCCCCGACGGCCCACGGACACCGGTGACCGGCGTGCGCACCACCCGTGTGCACGCCGTGCGTCGACGCCCCGACGGACCCGCACCACGAGCCGGCTGACACCCGGAAACGATGACGAGAACCACTCCCCGCACCAGCACCCCGGCTCCCGGCACCCGCCGCGCAGCCCTCGACACCCCCTCCCGCCGGATGCGCCGGGCCCTCCGCAAGCACGGCGTCATGATCGCCGGCAGCGCCGCGGTCGTCGCGATCGCCGGCGGTGCCCTCACCATGACGCAGCCCGCACTCGGCGAGGCGCTCGGCGTCCCCACCGCCAGCGCGACGCCCCGCCTGTCCGGCACGGACCTCGACCGGGCCCAGGCGGCCGCCACGATCTCGACGGCCCGCACCGTCGTCCGTGACGCGAACGACAAGACCGACACCGGGCGGCTCGAGCAGCGGATCGCGTCGCTGTCCGACTACTCCTCGCTCTCCGGCGCCGCGCTGACCGAGCGGATCGCGTCGACGGTCGACACCGTGCAGGACGTCGCGCAGGCGAGCGCCGACCAGGACCACGCCGACGCCCAGGCCGCCGCCGCCCGCGAGGCCGCTGCGAAGCGAGCCGCGGACGCCGCAGCGGCCGCGAAGGCCGCCGCCGAGAAGGCCGCGGCCGAGCAGGCGGCAGCCGAGGCCCAGGCGCGGGCGAACACCCCCGCCGGCGCCAAGACCGCAGCCGCGGCACTGGCGTCGTCACAGTACGGCTGGGGCTCCGACCAGTTCCAGTGCCTCGACAGCCTGTGGACCAAGGAGTCCGGCTGGAACTACCGGGCCGTCAACCCGAACGGTGGCGCGACCGGCATCCCGCAGGCGCTCCCCGGCTCGAAGATGGCGTCGATTGCCGCGGACTGGCAGACCAACGCCGCCACGCAGGTCGCCTGGGGTCTGCAGTACATCAAGGGCTCGTACGGCACGCCGTGCAGCGCGTGGTCGCACTCGCAGGCGGTCAACTGGTACTGAGCGGTCAACTGGTACTGAGCGGTCAACTGGTACTGAGCGGTCCGGCGGTACTGAGCGGTCTGGCGCTGCGGAGCGGTCCGGTGGCCGGCTCCGCTCAGCCGATGCGTGCGACGCGGACGTCGATGCGCGTCGGCTGCCGACCCGTTGCCCGCGCCGCGGCCAGGACCGCGTCGTGCACCGCGTGCGCGACCGTCGGTGCCGGTGCGGCGCCGTCCGTGCCGATGACGATCCGGAGCGTCGTGCCGTCGACGGCGATGCGAGGCGCGGCCTCCGACGACCCGATCCGACGGACCGCGGCGACCGCACTGCCGACGGCGTTGCCCACCGAGGTCCGTCCGCGGTAGAGGTCGGTGACGCCCGGCACGTCGAGGACGACCGCCTCGACGGCGAGCAGGGCCTCGTCGGTCCAGGGGAGGTCCGGCTCCGGCTCCGGCTGGACGGGCTCGGTGCCCGGGATGTCGTCGGTCATCGTGCTGCCTCCTCGTCGGCGTCCGTGCCGGTGCTCGCAGTGCCGTCCGCGGTCGCGACACGGTCCGCGGTCGTGGGGGCGATGAGGTCCCGCACGAGCACGTCCACGGCCTCCACCGTCAGGTCCGTCTGGGCCGCCAGCATCTCCTCGACCGCCCGACGGACGGAGTCGGCCGTCGGCACGATCCGGTGTCCGGCGACGACGGCGATCTCGACGCTCACCCGGACCGGTGACGCCAGCTCGGTGACGTCGCCGTCGAGGACGCAGCGGGACACCACGACACCGGGCACCTCGTCACCCGCACGACGCACCAGCGACCGGACGGCACCCTCGGTCATCACCGGGTGCTCGGTCGGTGCCGCGGCGCGCAGCGGGATGTCCCGGCCTGCGCGGACCTCGAGCGAGATGTTCGCCAGGACCCCGCCGATCCAGGACTCGTCGGCCGGGGCTTCGGCCTTCGCGGCCTCGTCCAGGGACCCGAGCGACGCGCTCCGCAGCCGCACGATCGCGGCGAGGGCGTTCTGGCACGCCGGGGAGTCGTCGATCGTGGGATCCGCGGGCACCATGCCGGCGTCGAGGTAGTCGGAGAGCTCGTCGATCGTGTGCCCGTCGAGGTCCTCGGGTTCGAGGGCCGCGAGGTCGGGCTCGTGCGGTCCGGGTGCGGCGGTCATCGCCATCCCTCCATGAGTCTGATCATGTTCTTCCTGGCACGGGACAGCAGTCCGCGGACGGTCGACGTCGGCAGTCCGAGCTCCTCGGCGATGTCCTCGTACCGGTACTCCAGCACTTCCTTCATCACCCAGCAGCGCCGTTGGTCCGGCGGCAGCTCGGCGAGTGCCCGGTCGACGGCGTCCTCGCGGGACCGTGCCTCGGCGACGCGCTCGGGTGCGCCGTCGGACGGTGCCGCTATCTCGAGTTCGGTGACGTCGTCGTGGTCGCGCCGTGCCCGGATGCGGTCCAGGCACTTGCGGCTGAGGATGCGCATCAACCAGGCCTTCACCCGACGTCGGTCCTCGAGCACGTCGAGGCGGTCCCACGCGGTGATGAACGTCTCCTGCACCACGTCGTCGAGTTCGTCGGTCGATCCGAGCGTCCGTCGGGCGTAGGCACGGAGCAGCGGCGTGTGCCGGCGGATGAGCACCTCGAACGCACGGACGTCGCCGTCGGTGGCACGGGCGGCGAGCACCTCGTCGTCGAGGTCGACGAGTTCCGTCCGGTGTTGCTGCGGTTGCACGGTTTCCTTCTACTGGTGACGGGGTCGAACTGCCCGCGTGTCGAGCGCGGACACGGATGGGACGTCCTCCGGGCCAGGATCGTCACACGGTGCCGCGATCATCCAGCCGACTGCCAGGTGCGCGCCGGGTCCGCGGTACGGCAGGGTGGACCCATGCCCCTCGTCACCGCCGTCTGCCGCGTCGAACAGCTGCTCCGGGACTCCGGCACGATCGGCATCACCGCCATCGACAAGCGTCCGGTCGACGGCCCGGTCCGGGTCCGGCCCCTCGGACTGCACGCCGACGTCCAGGCGGACCGGAAGCACCACGGCGGCGAGGACCAGGCCGTCTACGTGTACGCCGACGAGGACGCCGCGTTCTTCGCCGAGCAGCTGGACCGGCCGATCCCGCCGGGACTGTTCGGCGAGAACCTCCGGACGACCGGGGTCGACGTGACCGGCCTGGTCATCGGGGAGCGTCTGCGCGTCGGCGACACCCTGGAGCTCGAGGTCACCATCCCGCGCATCCCGTGTGGCACGTTCTCGCGTCGGATGAAGGTCGACAAGTGGGTCAAGCGGTTCGCCGAGGAGGGCCGCCCCGGCGCCTACCTCCGGGTCCGCAAGTCCGGATCCGTCGCCGCGGGCGACGCCGTGACGGTGCTCGAGCGGCCCGAGCACGGGGTGACGATCGGGCAGATGTTCGCCGGGCTCACCACTGAGCAGGCGACCGCCGTGCTCGCGATGGGCGACCGGCTCGCGCCGAAGGTCGTCCGGGAGGCCCAGCTCGCCCTCCGGCGCGCAGCCGTCTGACCACAGGTGGTCGCCCGGGCCCGTCGTCAGGCCGGGCCGATCATCAGGCCGGGCCGGCGCCACGGCCCGGGTCGAACGGCCGCCGCGCTCGGGGCAGGCCGGCGACCACGAGGTCCCAGGCGTTCGCGACGAGGTCCTCCACCATCTGCTCGTCGATCCCCTCGCCCGGTGCGATCGTGATCCAGTGCCGCTTGTTCATGTGCCAGCCCGGGGTGACCTCGGGGTGGTCCCGCACCAGCGCGGCGCCGTGCGGTGGGGCGCACTTGAGGTTCACGATCGGCACCCCGCGCAGTTCCGTGGTCATCGCGAACATCTTGCCGACGACCTTGTAGACGTCGGTGCCCTCGCCGAACGGCTGCGTCTCGGTGACGGCCGGCAGCGCCATCGCGGTGCGCGCGACGACCAGCTGCAGGGTGGTCCCGTCCATGCCACCAGGATGCCCGATGCCGCCCGTCCCTGCCTCGTTGTGGGGGTGAAGTTCTCTCACGGATTGGCAGTACCCTCGTCCTGCCGCGTACCCGACGTCGGCGACCACCCTCCAGGAGGAACCCGTGAAGACCGCTCGCACCATCGGCATCGCCGCCGTCACGCTCGCACTGACCATCGGCGGCGTCGCCGGCACCGCGACCAGCGCCTCCGCAGCGCCGAAGACCTACGCCAACTGCACCGCCGTCAACAAGGTGTACTCGGGCGGCATCGCGAAGAAGTCCGTCACGAAGAACAAGGTGACCTCCGCCGGGAAGACCACGTACCGCGCGCTGAAGGGCACCGTCAAGAAGGACGACGCGCTCTACAACGCGAACAAGAAGATGGACCGCGACGCCGACGGGATCGCCTGCGAGAAGAGCTGACCGGAGGCCGCGGCAGCACGCTCCGCCTCAGAGTTCCGGGACGCCCTCGCGCCCGGAGCGCGGCCGTGCGGTGCCGGCGACCCCGGTCACGACCGAGTTCGCCGGCACGTCCTTCGTGACGACGGTCCCCGCGCCGATGACGGCGTCGTCGCCGACCGTGATGCCGCCGATCAGCGCCGAGCCGGCGCCCAGGACGACCCGGTCACCCACCGTCGGGTGACGCTTGGAACCCGGCCCCGGGCCTCCGCCCCGACCCCCCAGCGTCACGCCGTGGAACACGAGGACGTCGTCGCCGACGACCGCGGTCTCACCGATCACGACACCGATGCCGTGGTCGATGAAGAACCGGCGGCCGATGCGGGCGCCGGGGTGGATCTCGATGCCGGTCAGGGTCCGGGCGACCTGCGCCAGGATCCGCGCCACGGTCCGCGAACCGGGCAGACCCTCGGCGATCCAGAGCCGGTGGGTCACCCGGTACACCCAGATCGCGTGCAGCCCCGAGTAGACGACCGCGTTCTCGAGGTCCCCGCGCGCAGCGGGGTCTCCGCGGCGTGCGGCGGCGAGGTCCTCCCGGACGGTCCGCAGCACGCCGCGACGTGGAGCCTTCCTCACGCAGTGAGCCCCTCGTAGAGCACGGTCGACAGGTAGCGCTCGCCGGTGTCGCAGACGATCGCGACGATGCGCTTGCCGGCGTTCTCCGGACGGGCCGCGACCTGCAGCGCCGCG
Organism: Curtobacterium sp. MCLR17_032; assembly: GCF_003234795.2. Taxonomy (NCBI): domain Bacteria; kingdom Bacillati; phylum Actinomycetota; class Actinomycetes; order Micrococcales; family Microbacteriaceae; genus Curtobacterium; species Curtobacterium sp. MCLR17_032. Next base: position 2,617,808 of record NZ_CP126268.1, read on the forward strand.
TGGATGATCGCACCGGAGGAGATGCCGGACAGGATGCCCTCCTCGGTCGCCAGCGCCCGCGCGACCCGCAGGGCGTCGTCGAGCTCGACGTCGATGACCTCGTCGATGACGGATCGGTCGAGGACCTCGGGGATGAAGTTCGCGCCCATGCCCTGGATCTTGTGCGGCCCCGCCGTGCCCTTGGTCAGCAGCGGCGAGTCGGCCGGCTCGACCGCGATGATCTGTACGCCGGGCACCCGCTCCTTGAGGACCTGCCCGACGCCCGTGATGGTGCCGCCGGTGCCGACACCGGCGACGAACACGTCGACGTGCTCCTCGGTGTCGCGGAGGATCTCCTGCGCGGTCGTCTTCCGGTGGATCGCAGCGTTCGCGGCGGTCTCGAACTGGTGCGCCAGGATCGCGCCCGGCGTCTCGTCCACGATCTGGCCGGCACGGGCGACGGCGCCCTTCATGCCCTCGGAGCCCGGGGTCAGGACGATCTCGGCCCCGTACGCGCGGATGACGGCACGGCGCTCGACGCTCATCGTCTCGGGCATCGTGACGACGACCCGGTAGCCGCGGGCTGCGCCGACCATGGCGAGCGCGATGCCGGTGTTGCCGGACGACCCCTCGACGATGGTGCCGCCGGGCTTCAGTTCACCGGACTCCTCGGCCGCGTCGATGATCGCGACGCCGAGGCGGTCCTTGACGCTGGCGCCCGGGTTGTAGAACTCGAGCTTGGCGAGGATCTCAGCCCCGCCCTCCTGGGGCAGTCGGTTCAGCCGCACGAGCGGGGTGTTGCCGAAGGCCTGGGAGATGTTGTCGTAGATGGTGCCGGTCATCCGTTGCGTCCTCACGTCGGTCCCACGGCCTCCATCCCAGGAGACTCGGTGTGCGGCCCGATCCTAGCGAGCCGACCCGGGGTGCCTCCCTGGTGTGACGTGTGTGGTCCGGGACGACGAGGCACCAGTTCGGGGGTCGGGGTCTGTGCGTGCGTGGGTGCGTGCGTGCTTGCGTGCTTGCGTGCGTGCGTGCGTGGGTGCGTGCGTACGTGGGTGGGTGGGTGCGTACGTGCGTGCGTGCGTGCGTGGGTGCTTGTGTGCGTCAGCGGACGAGCGCGGTGCGGGCGAACCGGTCGTCGGTCGCCTCGAGCACGCGGAGCACGTTGCCGCCCGCCAGCGCGCGCAGGTCGGCGTCGCCCCAGCCGCGGCGCCGGAGTTCCTCGGCGAGGACCGGGTACCGCGAGACGTCGCGCAGGTCCGGCGGCAGCACGGGTGTGCCGTCGTAGTCCCCACCGAGACCGAGGTGCGCCGCACCCGCGAGGTCGCGGGCGTGCTCGACGTGGTCCGCGACGTCGGACACCGTGACGAGGGGCGGTTCCCCGGTCGCGCCTGCCTCTTCCCAGTCGGCCCAGGCACGCGAGACGAACTTCGGCACGAAGGTGATCATCACCACGCCGCCGTTGTCGGTGAGGCGCGCGAGCACGTCGTCCGGGACGTTCCGCGGGTGGTCGTCGATCGCGACGGTCGACGAGTGGCTGAACACGACCGGCCGGGTGGCGACGTCGAGGGTGTCCCGCATCGTGGCGGGCGCCGTGTGCGACAGGTCGACGAGCATCCCGATGCGTTCCATCTCGGCGACGACCTGGCGTCCGCGGTCGGTCAGTCCGCCGTGGGCACGGGCACCGGTGGCCGAGTCCGCCCAGGGGGTGTCGTCGTTGTGCGTCAGCGTCATGTACCGGACGCCCAGGCGCGCGAAGTCGCGGAGGACGGCGAGGTCGTCGCCGATCGAGTGGCCGCCCTCGGCGCCGAGCAGCGAGGCGATCCGACCGGAGGCGATCGCAGCCCGCACCTCGTCCGCCGTCCGCGCGAGCGCCAGGTCGTCCGGGTAGCGCTCGACCAGACGATGGACGAGGTCGATCTGCTGCAGTGTCGTCCGCACCGGGTCGGGCTCGTCGACCGGCACGAACACAGACCAGAACTGCCCGACGACCCCGCCGGCACGGAGCTTCGGCAGGTCGGTGTGCAGGGAGTCGGTCTCGGAGTCGACGCCCTCGACGCCGGACGAGTGCGTCTCGCGACGCTCCCACGGCAGGTCGTTGTGGCCGTCGATGACGGGGAAGGCGAGCGCGTCGAGGTCCATGCCCCGACCGTACCGGGCGGGGCCGTGCCGAGCGGGGCCGTGCGGGGCCGTGCGGGGCAGGCTGGCGGGCGGTCAGATGCTGCCGGGCGGTCAGATGCTGCCGGTGAGGGCCTGCAGTCCGAGGCTCGACAGCGACACCACGATCCAGAGCGACCCGCCGAGGACCAGCGGCCGGAACCCGGCACGGCGGAACCCCGCGATGTCCGTCGACAGGCCGATCGCACTGAGGGCCACGGTGATGAGGAACGCGGCGACCGCAGCGATCGCCGGGTGCACCGGACCGGGGATGACACCCGTCGAGTTGACGGCGGCCACCAGCACGAAGCCGATGAGGAACCACGGCACGAGACGGAACACCCGGCGAGGGGACCACTTCCCGCGAGGCGGCACGACCGTGGGCTCGATCGCCGACCCGTCCAGTGCCACGTCGCCGGCTGCCGACCCGTCCCCGGTCGGCGCCGCTACCGTCTTCTCCGCCCGGCGTCCGACCAACCAAGCCAGACCGAGGACCACCGGGATGATCATGAGCGTCCGGACGAGCTTCACGACGACCGCGAAGTCCGCCGCACCCGGGCCGTACGTGCTCGCGGCGGCGACGACCGAGGAGGTGTCGTTCACCGCCGTCCCCGCGAACAGCCCGAACGCGTGCTGGCTCATGCCGAGGGCGTGCCCGACCACGGGGAAGACGACCACGGCGGCCACGTTGAACAGGAAGATCGTCGACACCGCGTACGCCACCTCGATCGACACCGCGCCGATCACCGGGGTCACGGCCGCGATCGCCGACGCCCCGCAGATGCCCGTCCCGACCCCGATGAGGGTCCGCAGGTTCCCGACCACCCCGAGGGCACGACCGATCCCCCACGCGGCGAGCAGGCAGATGACGAGTGTGCCGAGCATCACCGGCAGCGACTGCACCCCGACCCGGGCGACCTGCAGGAGCGACAGCTGCGCCCCGAGCAGGACCACCGCGAACTGCAGCACCGTCTTGCTCGCGGTCGTGATGCCCGGCCGGACGACCGGTCCGGGTCGACGCACAGTCCCGAGGACCGCGCCGATCACGACGCCGCTGACCGGCGCTCCGACGACCGGCAGGAACCGCCCGATCACGGTCGCGACCACGGCGATGACGGTGGCGAGCGCGAGGCCGGGGACGAGCCTCCCGGCACGGTCGAGCGGAGTCAGGGCGGCATCGGTCACGTGACCATCCTGCCGTCCGTGGGCCAGGATCGAGGCGTGAGCGCTGCTTTCCGGATCGTGACCGACCTGCCCGTGCCGCCCGAGCGGGCCTTCGACCTGTCACTGGACATCGGCGCGCACCTGCGGTCGATGGCTGCGACCGGCGAGCAGGCGGTCGCCGGCACGACCGACGGACGCATCGGGATCGGCGAGAGAGTCACCTGGCGTGCGCGCCACTTCGGGATCGTCTGGCGGATGACGAACGAGATCACCGCACTGGAGGCTCCCCACACGTTCGTCGACGAACAGGTCCGTGGGCCGTTCGCCCGGTTCCGGCACCACCACCGGTTCGACGCCACCCCGACAGGGACGCGCATGGTGGACGAGATCACGTTCCGTGCACCGTTCGGGGTGCTCGGTCGGATCGCGGAGGGGCTGGTGTTGCGGCGGTACCTGATCGCGTTGATCCGCGAGCGGAACCGGTCGCTCGCCGCCGAACTCGGAGGCGCCGGCACCGGCACGGGCACGGGCACGGGCACGGGCACGGGCAGCGTCGGTCAGGGGCCGGCGAGTTCGCCGAGCGTGTCGTAGGCGCTCGCCACGGCTTCCACCCGGGTCCGTCCGGACGGACCGGAGGCCTCGTAGACGTCGTTCGTGATCGCCGCGACGACCGCGAACAGCGCCGCCAACGAGTCGAACGCCGAGGGTGAGTCGACCGGGCAGAGCACCGCGGTGGTCGCGGGCGCCGCGATGACGGCGGCGGTCGGGTCCCCGATGACGACGACGTCCGCCCCGGTGCCGACGCAGTGCCGGACGACCCGGTCGACTCCGGCGGCGTGCCGACGGACCGTGACGATCACCACGAGGTCTCGACGGTCGAGGTCCGCGACCTCCTCCCCCAGGCGCTGACCCGGTGCCGGCCCGACGCGGACGTCCGGGCGGACCTGTGCGAGCTGCGCGCGGAGCTGCAGCGCGATCGGGTACGCGCCGCGCTCGCCGAAGACCAGGACGCGGCGTGCGCGGACGATGCGCCGGGCGAGGCGCGGCCGGTCGGCACGGGCGAGGGAGGCGAAGGCGGCGTCGAGGTTCCGGGCCTCGACGGCACGCTGGTCGACGTGCGCGGCGTCCTCGGCGGCCCAGGGCAGGCCGGTCCCCCGAGCGGACATCAGGTTCTGACGGACCTCGGCGGCGTCCTGGAACCCGAGCGACCGGACGAGTCGGGAGACCGTCGCCTTCGAGGTGCCGGACTCGGCCGCGAGCTGCGACGAGGTGCCGACGAGCAGGAGCTCCGGGTCGTGTCGGATCATCGCGGCGACCCGTCGCTCGGCGGGCGAGAGGCGCTCCCAGACCGAGTCGATCCGCCCGCGCACGTCGGGGACGCTCATACGCCGGCCCCGGCCGTCGTGGTGTCGGCGAGGCGCTGCGCGGCGAGGTGCTCGACCGCTCCGGCGAGCGCGTCGAGTCCGAGGGCGACGTCCGCCGCGGAGACGAACTCGTCCGGGTGGTGGCTGATGCCGTCCGGGTTGCGGAGGAACAGCATCGCGACGTCGGTCACCAATCCGAGCGACATGGCGTCGTGTCCGGCGCGGGAGAACAGCTCGAGGGGTTCGGGTTCACCGGTGCCGACGATCCCGGCGCGGACGGCGTCCATCAGGTGCGGGGCGCAGAACACCGCCGGTGCCCGGTGCACCTCGGTGGGGGTGACCTCGACGCCGCGTCGTGTCCCGATCTCGCGGAAGGCCTGGGTGATCTCGTCCCAGACCCGGTCGCGGCCGTCGTCGAACTCCCCGCGGAGGTCGACCGCGAACGTGGCGAGGCCGGGGACGACGTTGACCGCTCCGGGCTCGACGGCCATCGTGCCGACCGTGCCGATGTGCTGCTCCGTCCGGCAGATCCGCTCGACGGCCAGGGCGGCCTCGGCGGCCGCGAGCAGGGCGTCGTGGCGCCGTTCGTACGGGGTACCGCCGGCGTGCCGCGCTTCGCCGACGGCACGCACGGTGAACCGACGGGCACTCGCGATGCTGGTGACGACACCGAGCGCCTGGTCGGCCTGCTCGAGGTACGGCCCCTGCTCGATGTGTGCTTCGAGGTACCCGACGAGGGACGCGGGGTCGACGGCGGCCTGCCCGACCTGCGTCGGGTCGAGCCCGAAGGACTCGAAGGCAGCTCGGAGGGTGGTGCCGTCGCCGTCGCGGAGGTCCCACCACGACTCGTCCCAGACCCCGGCGACCGCGGAGGAGCCGAGCAGGGCCTTGCCGAACCGGGTGCCCTCCTCGTCGGAGAAGGCGACGACCTCGAGCGCGAACGGCAGGGCGGCACGGTCCTGCTGCAGGCGTGCGGCGACCTCGATCGCCATGAGGACGCCGACGACCCCGTCGTACCGGCCGGCGTCGACCACGGTGTCCAGGTGCGAACCGAGCAGCAGGACGGGGGCCTCCGGATCGCTGTGCCGGGTCCGGCCGTGGAGGTTGCCGGCGGCGTCCTGCCACGTCTCGAGTCCGGCGTCGTTCATCCAGGTCCGGACGACGGCGTTGGCCCGAGCGTGCTCGGGCGAGAGGTAGACGCGGGTGATGTGGCCAGCGGTCTCGCTGATCATGGCGAGCTCGTCGCAGCGGGCGACGATCCGGTCGGCGGCGGCACGGGCCACCGCACCGGCGACGGGCAGCTCCACGGCCGCACTCACGCGCGTGCCCCCACCGGGAGCCCGGCCTCGAGCGAGGCGCCGCGTCCCGCGTAGACGTCGAGCGCGGCATCGACCCCACCGCCCTGCGGCACGGACTTCCCGCCGCGACGCAGCGCCTGTTCGAGGGCGGAGAGCGTCGTCACGACGGTGTCCTTCCGGGCGTTGTAGCCCATCGTGCCGATGCGCCACACCCGTCCGTGCAGCGGGCCGAACGAGGTGCCGATCTCGATCCCGTGGTCCTCGAGCATCGCGGAACGGACCGCGTCGCCCTGGACCTCGTCGGGGATCTCGACGGCGACGACGTTGTGCATCTTGTGCCCGACGTCCCCGAACACGGTGAGCCCGAGGCCGCGGACCCCTTCGAGCATGGCGCGGCCGGCGATGGCGTGCCGCTCGACGACGGCGTCGCGGCCCTCCTCGAGCAGGATCCGCGCGCACTCGTTCGCGGCGTAGAGCATCGATGCCGCTTCGGTGTGGTGGTTGAGGCGGCGGGGACCCCAGTAGTCGATGATCATCCCCAGGTCGAGGTAGTTCGACTGGATCGGGTGGTCGGACACGTCGTCGCCCGGTTCGCGGATGCCGGCCTCGACGCTCCGACGGCCGTCGAGCACTGCGACCGCCCGGGGCGAGAGCGACAGGGGTGCGCTGCCGGACGGGCCGCCCAGGCACTTCTGCAGCCCGGCGCTGACGGCGTCGATGCCCCACGCGTCGACCTCGAGCGGGTTCCCGCCGACGGAGGCCGTGACGTCCGTGTAGAACAGCACGCCGTGGCGTTCGCAGATCGCCCCGAGCTCGTCGAGCGGCTGGTTCATCGTCGTCGAGGTGTCGCCCTGCACGACCGCCAGGAGCTTCGGGCGCACCCGCACGATGGCGTCCTCGATCACGGAGGCCGGGAACACCTGGCCCCACTCGGTCTCGATCGTGTGCACCGTCGCTCCGGCCCGTCCGGCGATCTCGGCGAGCAGGTGCCCGAACCGCCCGAACACCGGGACGAGGACGCTGTCCCCGGGCGCCAGCAGGGAGACGAGCGCGGCTTCGATGCCGGCGCGGGAGGTGCCGTCGACCAGGACGGTGGCCTCGTTCCGGGTGCCGAACACCTGGCGGTACAGCTCCTGCGTCTGGTTCATCGTCTCGGTCATCCACGGGTCGTACTGCCCGACCAGCGGGGTCGAGAGCGCGCGGAGGACGCGGGGGTCGGCGTCGATCGGGCCGGGGCCCATCAGGAGACGTGCGGGCGGGTTCACGGGGTGCATGGTTGATCCTTCCGTTCCACAATCAAGGTTAGTGGAACGCGCGTTACGAATGTGTTGCGGGGGCGGCTTCGGGTGTGGTGGCACGGGCGAGGTCGATCGCGAGGTCGACCAGCGCGAGGTCGGCACCGGCCGGTCCGACGAGGCACACCCCGACGGGGGCGTCGTCGACCCGGAGCGCCGGGATGCTGACGGCGGGCAGACCGCCGATGCCGGCGACCGACGTCATGCGGAGGGTCGCTCGACGGGTGACGAGCACGGCCGCGGTGTCGGCAGTCCGGTCCGGAGCGGGCCCCGGCACGGTGGGGAAGGCCAGGACTCCGTTCCCGACCACGCGGCGGAGCACGGTCCGGAGTTCCACGAGGCGGGCACGCGCTGCCGACTCCTGCTCGGCGGTGACGGCTGCCGCTGCGGCGAACCGCTCGGCGACGTCGGCTCCGAGGGCGCCCGGGTGTGCGGCGACCCAGTCGCCGTGGTTCCGGTGCGCCTCGGCGGCCTGGACGACCCGGAGCGTCTCGGCGAGGTCGTCCAGGTCCGGCAGCGCGACCGACTGCACCGGACAGCCGACCCGTTCGACCCAGGCGAGGAACGCGCTGCGGGTGTCGGGTTCGGCGGCATCGAGCAGCGCGTCGCTCAGGAGCAGCGGGCCACTCCGGAGCAGCGGTTCAGGCCGGAGCAGCGGGTCACTCCGGACCAGCGGGTCCTCGGCCTCGCGCTGGGGTTCCACGGGGTCGCCGAACGCGATGCCGGCGACCTGCCGGAGCAGCTCGGGGCCGCGCGTCAGCCATCCGACGGTGTCGAAGGTCTGCGCGAGGGGCAGCACGCTCTTCCGGGACACGGCGCCGTGCGTGGTCCGCAGTCCCCAGAGCCCCTGGTAGGACGCCGGGACCCGGAGGCTGCCCGCCGTGTCCGTGCCCAGACCGAGGTCTGCCTGCCCGAGTGCGACCGCCGAAGCCGACCCGGACGTCGAGCCGCCGCCGATCCGCCGAGGGGCCGATCCGTTCGGTGTCGTCCCGGAGTGGGCGTTCCGGCCGGCGAGGGCGTAGGCGAACTCGTCGCTCCGGGCGAGGCCGGTGACTTCGGCTCCGGCGTCGAGGAGCATCGCGACCGCGGGAGCGTGTTCGTCCTCCATGTCCGCCTCGGCCTGCCAGGTCGGGTTGCCCGCACCGATGACCTGGCCGCGCACCGCGATGAGGTCCTTCACCGCCACGCGGACGCCGGCCAGCGGACCGGAGCCGGCGCCGGGAACCAGCGGGTCGCCGAGCACGCGCCAGACGGACCGGTCGAACGCCGGTGCGCGTCCGGTGACGTGCGCCGTCCGGATCCGCCAGGTACCGTCCGTCCGGCACCAGAGCTGCGTCTGCAGACCACGTCCACCGTCGAGGAACCGGGACTCCCCCACGACCAGCACGGCATCCGGACCGAGGACCTGCACGTCCACGCCGATCAGGACCCGACGGGCGACGCCACCGCGGGCGGACCGGAAGGCACTGATCTGCTCGTGTCCGCGGAGCAGTCCGGCACCGTCACCACGGAGCGTGTCCGGCCCCGGTTCGAACAGCGCGTCGAGCACCGCGGTGTCGTCCCGCATCAGGGCGTCCTCGTACCGGTGGAACGCCGACTCGAGACCGGCGGGCCACGTCCCGGTCAGTCGCACGTCGCCACCGCGTCGAAGTCCGCCTTGCGGATGGTCGCGTGCGCTCCGCAGACGAGGTCGACGACCTGCGAGATGCGGAAGTCCGTCGCCGCGCTGAGGTACGCGTACGCCAGGTGCTCGTCGACACCCCACCGTGCGCGGAGCAGCGTGATGGCCGCTCGGACGCACCGCCGTACGGCTTCGTCCAGGTCGGCGTCCATGCCCGTTGGCACCAGGAACTCGGTGGTCTCGGCGACCGGACCGACCAGGGCACCGAACCGTCGGAGCGCGGTGGCGCGCGGCACGACGTCGAGGCGCAGGGTCAGGCGGAGCGAGGCCTCCATCGCGGTGAGGGCGACCTCGCCGTCCCCCTGGGCGAAGTGCGGGTCGCCGACGTACACACCGGCGCCCGGCACCTGGACGGGCAGGTGCAGGGTCGAACCCGCGGTCAGCAGCGCGATGTCGATGTTCCCGCCGTGCGGCCCCGGCGGGACGGAGTGCGGTCGGACGTCGCTGTCGACGGTGACGCCGAGGATGCCGGGGAACGGCCGGAGCGGGAAGGTCACCACGCGGGGACCGCCGTCCACCACCGGCAGGCGTCCGTGGTCGACGCCGTCGCGCGTGACGACGTCGGCGAACACCGAGACCGGGTCCGCACCACGCGGGAGCTCCCCCGGCAGCGCACCACGGCCGTGCCGGTTCGAGATCACCCCGTAGGGCACGCGAGGCAGCGCCGCCAGGATCGACACCGACAAGACGTCGCCCGGTTCGGCCCCGGCGACGGCGATCGGTCGCGACACCACGTGCGGGCCGTCGGCGTCGTCGTTGCGGAGGTCCCGCACGATGTCGATCGCGTCCGCCAGCACGCCGCCCGGATCGACGCCGTGTCGCCCGAAGAACGCCACCGGGTCGGAGCCCTGGTCGGGCAGCAGGCCCTCGTGGCTGACGGTGTCGATGGTCACGACCGAGCCGGGCGCGACGGTGCGGACGGCGGCGTCGTGGCGACTCGGCAACCGTCCCCAGAGGACGTCGTCCGGCGTCGAGCCGAGGTGCACGTCGGCGGCGGTACGCGTTTCAGCCACGGTCGACCAGCTCTCCGGCGACGAGGTCGACCGTCGTGGTGCCGTCGGTGGTGCCGGTGATGCGCTGCCCACGCAACCATGTCTGCGTCACCCGGCCGCGGACCTGTAGCCCGTCGAACGCGGACACCCGGTTCCGGTGCGCCAGCGCGTCGACGTCGATCGTGGCCTGGGCGTCGGGGTCGAACACGGCGAAGTGCGCCAGCGCCCCCGGCACGATCCGGCCGCGGTCGGCGAACCCGGCGAGCGCCGCCGGCCCGGTCGTCACGGCGGGCAGGAGGGCGTCGAGGGGCAGTCCGCGACGCGCGGCCTCGGTCCACAGCGCACGGAACCCGACCTGCAGGCCGGCGATGCCGCCCCACGCGAGCCCCCAGTCGTCGACCTTCAGGTCGGCGGTCGAGGGCGAGTGGTCCGAGACGACCATGTCGATCGTGCCGTCGAGCAGCCCGGCCCAGAGGGCGTCGCGGTTGGCGTCGTCGCGGATCGGCGGGCAGCACTTGTACGCCGTGGCACCGTCGGGGATCGACCCGGACTCGAAGGCCAGGTAGTGCGGGCACGTCTCGACGGTGAGGCGGACGCCGTCGTCCTTCGCGGCGCGGATCATCGGGAGCGCACCGGCGTCGGAGAGGTGGAGGACGTGCACCCGGGCACCGGTCTCCCGCGCACCGTCGATCACGCGGGCGATGGCGGACCGCTCGGCCTGGACGGGTCGGGTGTCGAGGAAGTCCTGGTACCGGACCCCCAGTGCGTCGTGGTCGACGAGGTGGTCCGGGTCTTCGGCGTGGACGATGAGGAGCGCGTCGAGTGCGGCGACCTCGGCGATCGCGGCACGCAGCTGCGTCGGGTCGAGGTGCGGGAACTCGTCGACGCCGGACGGCGCGGTGAAGCACTTGAAACCGAAGACCCCGGCGGCGTGCAGGTCGGCGAGGGCACCCGCGTTGTCGGGGACGGCTCCGCCCCAGAACCCGACGTCGACCGCGACGCGTCCGGTGGCACTCGCGCGCTTGACCTGCAGCGAGGGGACGTCGACGGTGGCCGGGATCGAGTTGAGCGGCATGTCGATGATCGTCGTCACCCCGCCGAGCGCCGCCGCACGGGTGGCGGATGCGAAGCCCTCCCACTCGGTACGTCCGGGCTCGTTCACGTGGACGTGGGTGTCGACGAGTCCGGGCAGCAGGACGTGGGCGTCAGGGACGGTCTCGTCACGGTCGGCGACGACGTCGGCGTCGATCGGCTCGACGGACGCCACCCGTCCGTCGCGGACCACGACGGCGGCGGGCCGGAAGGCGCCGTCGACCCAGGTCCGGTGGGCACGCAGGACGAGGTCGGCGGGCAGGACCGTGTCGGCGACGGCGGCCGTCTGGAGGTCCGTCATGCGTCCGCCCCGACCATCGCGCGGGCAGCGTCGAGCTCGAAGGAGGCGAGCACCCCCGTGAACCGCTTGGGCGGCGGCGCGGCGTACTCGCCGTGCTTGCCGGTGGTCAGTCCGAGTCGGACGAGCGTCTCGGCCAGGAGGGTCGCGGCGCTGACCCCGTCGACGACCGGTGCACCGATCTCGTCGGACACTGAAGCGCAGAACTCGGCCATCCCGGCGCAGCCGAGCACCACGGCGTCGGCACCGTTCGCGATCACCCGACGGCACTCGTCGACGACGAGCTCGCGGGCGCCCGAGGACGGGTCGTCGAGCTGCAGCACGGGCACCTCGCACGCCCGGACCTCGGTCAGCAGGGACGCGCAGCCGTAGCGCTCGGCCAGTTCCCGCGCACGACCGGTCGTCCGCTCGAGCGTGGTCACGACGCCGAACCGCCGACCGAGCATCGCGGCGGTGCGGAACGCCCCTTCGGCGATGCCGATCACCGGGCCACGGGCGATCTCCCGCGCAGCGTCGATCCCCGGATCACCGAAGCAGGCGACGACGGTGGCGTCCACGCCAGCCTGCTCCCCCGCCAGCACCTGTTCGAGGAGCCCCGGCACGGCCAGCGCTTCCTCGTAGTGGCTCTCGATCGACGCCGGACCCATGCTGGGCTGCACGGCTTCGATGACCGTTCCCGGTCCGGCGACCGCGGCCGCGGCACGACCGATGGCCGCCGTCATCGACGCGGTGGTGTTGGGGTTGACGACGCGGATGCGCATCGGGGTCCTTCCGGTGGAGCGGGTGGAGCGTGGGTGGTGACGATCCTGGCGGGGTGGTGGCGGGCCTCCCGGCTGTCCACAGGGGCACCTGCCGGAGTCGGTGCGGCGGTGCCCCTGTGGAGGAGATGTCCCCCGGTCAGGCGCGACCGAGGGCGGCGCCGTCGTCGACCGTCGGGTCGTCGGCGTCGAGCAGCGGCATGGCCGGCGACCGGCGTTCGAGCGCCCAGAAGACGACGAGCCCGAGACCGCAGCCGATGAACCAGCTGTAGCTGCTCAGCCACGGGACGACCCCGAGCGCCGGCGGCAGCACGGCGCTGGCGACCGACACCGCCCCGGTGGTGACGAGGGTCCAGATCGCGTTCGGGTTGAAGCCCTTCCGGTACCAGTACCGACCGGCCGGGTCCTTCGAGTACATGTCGTCGACGGCGACCCGCTGCTTGCCGACGATGTAGTAGCCGGCGATCAGGATGCCGAAGAGCGGGCCGATCAGTGCCCCGAGCACACCGAGTGTGTAGAGGATCGCCTGGTCGTTGCCGTACCAGTTCCACGGGGTGAGCAGCACGGAGCCGACCGCGGCGATCATCCCGCCCATCCGCCAGCTGATCCGGCGGGGTGCGACGTTCGAGAAGTCGAACGCGGGGCTGATGAAGTTCGCGACGATGTTGATGCCGACCGTGGCCGTGACGAACGTCAGTCCGCCGAGCAGGATCGCGAACGGGGCGCCGATCGCCTGGACGGTCTCGATCGGGTCGGTGATGAGCTTGCCGAACACCGGCACGGTTGCGCTGGCGCAGAGCACGGTGAGGATCGAGAAGAACAGGAAGTTGATCGGCAGTCCGAGCAGGTTGCCGCGCTTCACGGCGGCGAAGGACTTGCCGTACCGCGAGAAGTCGCCGAAGTTGAGCATCGGACCGGAGAAGTAGCTGACGACCAGGGCGATCGCCGACAGCATCACCGGGATGCTCGCGCCGAAGGACATCGGGGCGCCGACCGAGAGCGTCAGCGAGATGTTGCCGATGCCGGCGGTGGCGACGAGGTACACCGCGAGCGCGATCATCACGACGTACACGGCGGGACCGGCCCAGTCGATGAACTTCCGGATCGCGTCCATGCCCATCCAGAACAGGGCGCCCTGCGCGACCCAGAGCACGGCGTACGAGATCCAGCCGAGCGCGTTCAGCCCGAGGAACGACGGCTCGAGGAGTGCGGCCGCCCCGGGGATGAACTTGAGGAACACGATGTTCAGCGACTGCGCGGCCAGGAAGGTCTGCACGCCGTACCAGGCCATCGCGATGAGCCCGCGGATGATGGCGGGGACGTTCGCGCCGAGGACGCCGAAGACCGCGCGGTTGATCACCGGGTACGGCACACCGGTGCGCTGGGAGGGCTTGGCGACGAGGTTCGCGAAGACCTGCACGATGAGGATGCCGACGACCAGGGCGACGAGCACCTGCCAGCTGGCGATACCGAGGGCGAAGAGCGACCCGGCGGTGACGTAGCCGCCGACCGAGTGCACGTCGGACATCCAGAACGCGAAGACGTTGTAGCTGGTCCAGGTCTGCTTCCGCAGCGGGGCGAGGTCCTCGTTGGTGAGGGCCGGGTCGTACCCGGGCTTGATCAGACCGGCACCCGCGGGGGCGGCCGGCGTGAGGGGGGCGTGGGGCGCTGCGACGGGTGCCGCGACTTCTGTTGCCATGACGTCCTCCGGAAGGGAGAGAGGGTGAGGTCGGCGTCTGCCTGGGCACGAAGCTACGGACCCCGGTCGCGCCGCCCGTTTCCCCCGTGTGACGACCGTGTGACATCACACCCGTCTTGGAACGATCGTTCCGAGATGGGCGTGGGACTTGCTGCAGAACACCGGTGTTCGTCAGTCGAACCGCGCATGGGCGCGGCGTTTCCGACGAACACCGGTGTTTTGCCGGGGTGCCGCCCGGCGCGCCCCCGCCCGGCGCGGCCACGCGGGCGGCGAGCCGACGGACGGGAGGCTGTCGGCAGGATGACGAGGAGGGGTGCGATCTCCGCCTCCAGGGGGAGGCGGCCGCATCCGCGGCCCCCGTACCGTGGGCGGCGATGATCGAAGTACAGCACCTCTCCAAGCGCTACGGCCCCAAGCTCGCGGTCGACGACGTCTCGTTCGTCGTGCACCCCGGCAGCGTCACCGGCTTCCTCGGCCCGAACGGCGCCGGCAAGTCGACCACCATGCGCATGATCATGGGGCTCGACCAGCCGACCTCCGGCACGGCGACCGTCAACGGCCGGCCGTACCAGAGCTTCCGCGACCCGCTCCGGCAGGTCGGCGCACTGCTCGAGGCGAAGGCGGTGCACTCCGGTCGGAGCGCGTACAACCACCTCCTCGCACTCGCGGCGACGCACGGCATCCCGAAGCAGCGGGTGCACGAGGTCATGGACATGACCGGCATCGAGTCCGTCGCCCGCAAGCGCGTCGGCGGCTTCTCGCTCGGCATGGGCCAGCGACTCGGCATCGCCGCGGCGCTGCTCGGCGACCCGCAGACCCTGATCCTCGACGAGCCGGTCAACGGCCTCGACCCGGACGGTGTCCTCTGGGTCCGACAGCTCGCCCGCCGGATGGCCGGTGAGGGCCGCACCGTGTTCCTCTCGAGCCACCTCATGAGCGAGATGGCCCAGACCGCCGACCGCGTCGTCGTGCTCGGTCGCGGCAAGGTGCTCGCCGACGCCCCGATCGCGGAGTTCGTCGCCGGCGCCGGGGGTCCCTCCGGGCAGGTCAACCTTGCCCGCGTGGTCGTCCGCACCCCGATGCCCGACCAGCTCTTCACTGCGATCGGCCCGAACGCGACGGTCACCCCGCGTGACGACGGCTCGTTCCTGGTCGTCGGCCCGGACGCCCCGACCGTCGGCGACATCGCCGCCCGCGCCGGGGTCGTCCTGCACGAACTCACCCCGACCGGCGCGAGCCTGGAAGAGGCCTACATGGCCCTCACCCGCGACGACGTCGAGTACCGATCGGAGGGAGCCCGATGAGTGCCCCGCAGAAGACCGACCAGCCGACCACCCAGCAGCACCGCCACCGTGGGGACCTGTCCTCGCGCGACGTGCACCTCGGCTACACCCGACTGGTCCGCAGCGAGTGGATCAAGTTCCGGAGCATCCGGTCGACGTTCTGGTGCTACGCCGTCATCGCCGTCCTGACCCTCGGTCTCGCGGTCCTGCTCGGGTCCGTCTCGGAGCCGTCCGGCGCCGAGCAGACCGCGGTCGGCGCGAACGCCACGATCGTCAGCATCAACACCGTCAGCGTCTACCTGACCGCCCTGGTCGTCGGCGTGCTCGGCGTGCTCATCATCACCGGCGAGTACGCCACCGGACAGATCCGGTCGACCTTCACCGCCGACCCGGGCCGGACCGGCGTGCTGCTCGCGAAGGCGACCGTGCTCGCGGTCACCACCTTCGTCGTCAGCGCGGTGGCCAACTGGATCGGCGTCGCGATCTCGACGGCGCTGCAGGCCGGCAAGGGCCTGGAGCCCGACCTGGCCGACCCGTCCGTCTGGATGCCGATCGTCGGTGCGTCGATCGACGTCACCCTGCTGGCACTCCTGGCGTTCGGCATCGGCCTGCTGGTCCGCTCGTCGGCCGGCGGCATCGCGATCACCCTCGGCATCCTGCTCGTGCTGCCGGTCGTCATCAGCCTGGTCGCCGGGCTGGCGAACCTGGACTGGCTGAACGACGTCACGAAGTTCCTGCCCGACGCGGCCGGCGCGAACCTGTACCAGTTCGACTCGGGTGCCCCGGCGCCGAAGGGCCTCACGCTCAACGGCTGGAGCGGCGGCGGCGTGCTGCTGGCCGAGGTCCTCGTCGTGAACGCCTTCGCGATGATGGTGGCCAAGCGCCGCGACGTCTGACTCAGACGGTACGAGCCGCACCCCCAACACCACCAGCACGACCCGCAGCACCAGCACGACCCGCACCACCAACACGGGAGGCCCGTGGCGACTCTGCCACGGGCCTCCCGTCGTCTCGACCAGACAACATGAACGGTCACACTGGCCGAGTCGGCACCTGTCCCGCCCGGAGCATCGCCCGCTCCAGCAGCTCGACGTCGATCCCCACGTGCTGCCGCGCGATCCGCCCCGCCTCGGCGACCCGCCCGGCACAGACCGCGTCGACCAGTTCCTCGTGGTCCCGCATCGCCCGGGCCTCCATCGCCGCCATCCCGTCGACGCTCCCCCACAGGTGCGCCGGCGCCGCGATCGAGATCTGCGACTCGAGCGACGCCAGGGTGCTCCGCAGTGCGTCGTTCTGCGCCGCATCGATGATGCTGCGGTGCAGGACCGCGTCGGCCTGCTGCTTCGCGAAGCCGGAGGTCGCGGTGCGGAAGGCCTCGAGCCGTTCCCGGAGCCCGGCCGCCTGGTCCGCGGTGATCCGTTCGGCTGCGGCGGCCGCGAGCGCCCCGTGCAGGATCGCGATGGCGTCGGCAGTGTCCTGGATCCCCGCCCACCGTGCCAGCAGGGTGCGGCCGACCGAGTCGGAGGCGGCACCGGCCTCCTGGTCGCGGACGAACGTCCCGCCACCGCGTCCCCGTCGGGTCTCGAGCAGACCGCGGTCGACGAGCCGGGCGAGGGCTCCGCGGACGGTGACGCGGGCGACCCCGAGCAGTCCGGCGAGCTCGCGTTCGGGTGGCAGCCGGGAGCCGGGCAGGTACTCACCGACGGCGACGGCGGTCACGAGCCGGTCCTCGACCTCGTCCACCCGGGTCTCCGTCGCGCGATCCGTCACCGGCACCCCTTCCACCGTCCAGCCTGCCCCCGGAGGGCCGGGCGTCCTGTTACGGCCACGTTAAACGAGTGGAAAAGGTCTTGCCTGGGACCTTTCGCCGGGCCATGCTCACCCCATGTCCCGCATCACCGAGAGCACGATGCCGTTCCAGGACGGCGAGACCTGGTACCGGATCACGGAACCCGACCACCCCGTCGCCGGTGCGCTGCCCCTCGTGGTCCTGCACGGCGGACCGGGGATGGCGCACGACTACGTCCGGAACCTCGAGGCCTTCGCCGACGAGACCGGTCGCACCGTCGTCCACCACGACCAGTTCGGCTGCGGCCGGAGCAGCCACCGCCCGGACGCCCCCGCCGACCTGTGGCAGCCGCAGCTGTTCGTCGACGAGTACCTGGCGCTGGTCGCGCGCCTGGGCCTCGGCGAGCACCACGTCCTGGGCCAGTCGTGGGGCGGGATGCTCGGCGCCGAGATCGCGGTCCGTCGTCCGGGCGGCATCGCGAGCCTGTCGATCTGCAACTCCCCCGCCTCGATGCAGCTCTGGGTCGAGGGGGCCGCCGAGCTCCGCGCCCAGCTGCCCGCCGAGGTGCAGGACGCTCTGACCCGGCACGAGGACGCCGGCACGGTCGAGGACCCCGAGTACGTGGCCGCGACGCAGGTCTTCTACGAACGCCACGTCTGCCGGGTGGTGCCGATGCCCGCCGACTTCGTCGCGTCCGAGGAGCAGATGGAGGCCGAGCCGACGGTCTACCACACCATGAACGGGCCGAACGAGTTCCACGTCATCGGCTCGCTGCGCGACTGGTCGGTGATCGACCGCCTGCACCGGGTGGACGTGCCGACGTTCGTCGTCGCCGGCGAGCACGACGAAGCCACCCCCGCCACCTGGCAGCCGTTCGTGGAGCAGATCCCGGACGCCCGCCAGCACGTCTTCCCCGGCGCCAGCCACTGCACGCACCTGGAGCAGCCGGAGGAGTTCCGCCGCGTGGTCGGCGCGTTCCTCGCCGACCACGACACCCAGCCCACCGGCTGACCCCGCAGCACCCGGAACCACCCACCCGGCCACGCACCGGACGCCAGGCACGTCACCGACCCGTGACGCGCCTCCCGTCCGGACACCCCACCCCTGCACCGTCCCTCCTCCCCGAAACGGAACCGACATGTCGCAGCAGCACAGCGAGCTCTCCGCACAGCAGCAGCTCGAGGCCTACGGCTACAAGCAGGAGCTGAAACGCTCCGTCTCCACCACCGACCTGCTCGTCTACGGGCTGGTCTTCATGGTGCCGATCGCCCCGTGGGCGATCTTCGGCACCGTCTACAACGCGTCCTCCGGCATGGTGCCGCTGGTCTACCTGGTCGGCCTCGTCGCGATGATCTTCACCGCCCTGGCGTACGCGCAGATGGCGAAGTCGATCCCCCTCGCCGGCAGTGTCTTCTCGTACGTCGGCCGTGGCATCCACCCGACGGCGGGCTTCTTCGCCGGCTGGGCGATCCTGCTCGACTACCTGCTCGTCCCGACGCTGCTCTACGTGTTCGCGGCCGAGAGCATGGTCGGCATCTTCCCGGGCACCCCGCGGTGGCTGTGGGCGCTGGTGTTCGTGGCGATCAACACCGTCATCAACCTGGCCGGGGTGTCGTCCCTGAAGCTGGCGAACCGGATCTTCCTGCTCATCGAGCTGGTGTTCGTGGTGATCTTCGTCGTCATCGCGATCGTCGCCCTGACCGGCGGCACGGTGCCGGGGGCATCGTTCAGCACCGACCAGGTGTTCGACCCGGCGAAGGTGTCGGCGCCGCTGATCGCCTCGGCACTGTCGATCGCGGTGCTGAGCTTCCTGGGCTTCGACGGCATCTCCACCCTGTCCGAGGAGTCCACCGGACGCCGCGGTGGTGCCGGTCTCGCGATGATCCTGGCGCTCGTCATCGTCGCGTTCCTGTTCGTCGTGCAGACCTGGCTCGCCAGCGCCCTGGCCGCCGGACGCGACTCGTTCTCGGACAGCGAGGCGGGCAACGCGTTCTTCACGATCGTCCAGCAGGCGTCGTCGAGCGGCTGGGCGACGGCGTTCTTCGCGGTCAACGTCCTGGCCGTGGGCATCGCGAACGCCATGGCAGCGCAGGCCGCGACGAGCCGCCTGCTGTTCTCGATGAGCCGCGACCGGCAGCTGCCCGCGTTCCTGCACAAGCTCAACGGCCGCCTGGTGCCGCAGAACGCGATCCTGGTCGTCTCGGTCCTGTCCGCGATCCTGGTGCTGTTCTTCGTCGGGCAGATCGACACGATCTCGTCGCTGGTGAACTTCGGCGCCCTGTTCGGCTTCATGCTGCTGCACGTGTCGGTGTTCGTGCACCACATGGTCAAGGGGAAGTCGCGGAACTGGCTGCTGCACCTGGTCGTGCCGCTGATCGGGTTCCTGATCATCGGGTACGTGCTGCTCAACGCCGCGGTCGAGGCGAAGGTCGGTGGCATCATCTGGCTCATCGTCGGCGCCGGCGTCTTCCTCTACTACCGCTCCACCGGCCGTTCCACCGAGGTCGGTTCCGAGGAGCCGGGCACGCTCGGCGAAGGCGACCCGACCGGCGCCCCCGCCGGCTCGACCGCCGCCCCGCTCTCGACGGACAAGGACCCGCGATGACCCCCGACCACCACCTGCCGAACACGCTCGGCCGCCCCGGCTACACCGCCGACCGCGAGCCGGTACTGACCATCGCCCCGGGCACCGGCGAGACGATCGGCTTCGAGACGACCGACGCCGTCTACGCCGAACTCGACGACCACCACGACATGGCGCAGCTGCAGGCACCGATCAACCCGGTCACCGGCCCGGTGTACGTCGAGGGCGCGGAGCCGGGCGACACCCTCGCGGTGACGATCCACGACATCCAGCTGACGACGCACGGCTGGTCGGTCTCGCTGCCCGGCTCCGGCGCCCTGCAGCACGTGATGGGCGACCGGGTCTTCACCCGCCGCTGCCCGATCGAGGACGGCGTCGTGCGGGTGTCCGACCGGCACACGTTCCCGGTCCGGCCGATGATCGGCTGCATCGGGACCGCTCCGGCCGAGGGCGAGAACTCCACGATCATGCCCGCGTACGCCGAGGGCGGGAACATGGACGTCACCGAGGCCCGCCCCGGCTCGACGGTCTACCTGCCGGTCCGGGTGCCGGGAGCGCTGCTGTCGATCGGCGACATCCACGCGATCATGGCCGAGGGCGAGTCCTCGTTCGTCGCGATCGAGGCGCAGGGCACCGCGATCGTCTCCGTCGACGTCGTCAAGGGCGGACCCACCCTGCGGGCACCGCGCATCGAGACCGACGACGAGTGGCTGTTCGTCGGCCTGGGCGAACCGGTGCAGGAGAGCATCCGCCGCGGGTACGAGGACGCCTTCGCGTTCCTCGTCGACGACCACGGCTGGTCGGCCGACGACGCCTACGCCGTGCTCAGCGCGGTCGGCGACTCGAAGCTCGGCGGGCCGACCGGGTCCGGCGCTCCGGACCCGTTGCACCCGTTCGACGCGGTCGGTGCGGTGACCCTGCACCGGGTCCCGAAGGCGGTGCTGACCGCAGGGGTCTGACCGGACGCCGTGCCGGACGGGAGGCCCGGATCACGTGACCGACGTCGGTCACGCGATCCGGGCCTCCCGTCCGTCGATCACGCCCAGCGCGCCGCACCTTGCGTCAGGACGCGTGCGCCCCGAGCAGCGTGCCGGCGCCGTAGGTGGCGGCGAGGGCGAGCGCTCCGCCGAGCACGACGCGGATCGTCGCCCGGCCCCGGGGTGCCCCGCCGAGGGTCGCGCCGGTGGTGCCGGTGACGGCGAGCGCGATGAGGACGGCGACGACGGTGACCAGGATCTGGCTCGACGCCGGAGCGAGGAGCATCGCGAGGAACGGCAGCGCGGCACCGACGGTGAAGGTCGCGGCGGAGACCCAGGCCGCGCGCCAGGGGCTGACGACCTCGTCCTCGGCGTCGCGGAGGGCTGCGGCGGCCCGGCGGTCGCGGACCTCGGGACGGACGAGTTCGGCGGCGACGGTCTCGGCGACGTCGTCCGAGACCCCGAGCCCGCGGTAGTGCGCGGCGATGGTGGCCTGGTCCTCGGACTCGGCTTCGAGCTGCGCCTGGTGGGCGGCCTGCCCGGTGCGCTGGGCGTCACGCGCACCGCTGACGGAGACGTACTCGCCGAGCGCCATCGACACCGCACCACCGACGAGGGCGGCGGTGCCGGCAGCCAGGACCGGCCCGGCCGCAGCGCCGGTGCCGGCGACGCCGACCAGGACTGCTGCGACGGAGACGATGCCGTCGTTCGCGCCGAGGAGGCCGGCGCGCAACCAGTTGAGGCGGGCGGCGCTCGTGGCGTCGTCGTGCTCGGTGGCGGGGAGCGCGAGGTCAGCTGCGGTGGACATGAGGAAAGGAAAGCACTTGTCAGCTGATCGCACCAGCAAGGGAAGGCTGCCCTGACCGGGGCTTTCGTGGTGAGGCAAGCCTTCCCTCAGCGCGGTTCCACGCGGAGGAGCACGATGGAGACCGCACCGATCCCGTTCCCCGAGGAGGACCATGTCCGCCGTCCCCGCCCGCACCGACCCCGTCCGCTACGTCGCCATCGGGGACAGCTTCTCCGAGGGCGTCGGCGACGACGGCGACGTCCCGTTCCCCGGCTGGGCCGGACGTCTGGCGGTCGGCCTGGCGAACCACCTGCCCGGCCCGGTGTCCTACGCGAACCTGGCGATCCGCGGCCGTCTGCTCGCCGGGGTCCTCGACGGCCAGCTCGACGCGGCCCTCGCCCTCGACCCGGCGCCGACGCTCATCACCTTCTGCGGCGGTGGCAACGACATGCTCCGCCCCGGCTACGACGTCGACGTGCTGCTCGGACGGCTGACCGAGGCCGCGGACGCCGTCGCCGCCCGCGGGATCCGCCTCGCACTCCTCAGCCCCGCCGACCCCAGCGCCCGGCTGCCCCTCGGCCGGATGATCAACGCCCGCGGGGACGCCTGGGCCGAGGCACTGACCGGGTTCAGCCGGGAGCGCGGGCTGCCGTTCGTCGACGTCTCGCGCGACGCACACCTCGGCCGCGCCGAGTTCTGGTCCGAGGACCGTCTGCACATGAACCCGCTCGGACACCAGCGGGTCGCGGACCTGGCCCTGCACGCGATCGCCGACGGTCCCCAGGCCGCCGTGCCCCGCGTGCCGGACGCGACGAGGACGTCGGTCGCCACGGAGCTCCGGTACTACCGCGACCACGTCGTCCCGTGGGTCCGGCGTCGGGTGACGGGTCGGTCCTCCGGGGACGGCCGGGTCGCCGGGCAGGGCGACTGGGCGCCGGTGATGCCGTCCCGACCGGGAGGCCCGGGGCGACTCACGTAGGCCGAGTCCGGGCCGGCAGGGCCCGGTTCAGACCACGTAGGTGCGCGTCGGACGGCCGCTCAGCGCGTGCGGGAACGGCTCGCCGACCGGCCGGAACCCCGCGCTGCGGTAGAGGCGGAGAGCCGGGGCGTTGTCCTCGAGCGCGTGCAGCATGCAGTGCTCGTGTCCGGCGGCCCGGGCGGCGTCCACCGCCGCGACGAGCAGCGCCCGGCCGAGGCCACTGCCCTGCGCCGTGGGATCCACGGCGAGCAGGCTCAGGTAGGCGGCGTCCGCACGGCCCGCTCCCCCGCCGGTCCCTGGTGCCGTGACGAGCGCGAACCCCCGCACCGTGCCGGCGTTCCCGGTGTCGTCCGCTCCGGGGGCGACGACGAGTGCGACCCGGTCGGCGGCGAACTTGGCGGCTGCCCGCACGCGGACGGCCGGGTCCTCGGCCAGGCCGTCGCGTGCTGCGACGGCAGCGGCCCAGAGGTCGATGCAGGCGCGGTCGATGCGGTCACGGTCCCCGGAGTCCCCGGGTTCCGCGACCCGCACGGCTGCCGTCGAATCGATCACCCGACCACCCTACGACCGGGCTGCTGCGCGTCAGGCCGAGGCCGCCGCGGACTCCCGCACCCGGAACGACGCACCGCGGTGCTCCTCGGGTAGACGGTCGCCGCGACCGAGCAGCTTGTTCCGGAGCGACCCCTCGCGGTAGCCCTCGGGGTAGGCGCCGCGGGCCCGGAGCTCGGGGATCACGAACTCGATGACGTCCTCCCACGTCCCCGGGGACACGGCGTAGGCCAGGTTGAAGCCGTCGACGTCCGTCTGCTCCTGGATGTCGACGAGCCGCTGGGCGATGGTCGCCCCGCTGCCGACCTCGACCGGGCCCAGGCCACCGATCGCCGTCTGCCGGGCGATGTCCCGCACCGTCCACGTCGTGCCGTCCTCCCCCGTCGCCGCGGACAGGTTCGCGGCCGCCGACTGGATCGCGTTCGACTCGATGTTGCCGAGCGGCTCGTCCAGGTCGTACTGCGACAGGTCGACGCCCATCCAGCCGGAGTTGAGGACGAGCGCGCCCTCCTCGGACGCGTAGGACAGGTAGTCGCGGTACTTCGCCTGCGCGAGCTCGTCGGTCTCGTCGGTGATCACGGTGAGCAGCGTGTAGACCTTAGCGGCGTACCGGTCGCGACCAGCAGCCTCCAGGGCGTCCCGGATCTTGCCGACCGTCACGGCGAGCTGCGGCAGGGTCGGGGCACCGACGAAGACGGCCTCGGCGTTCTCGGCGGCGAATCGGATCCCCCGCGGCGACGCACCGGCCTGGTAGATGACGGGCGAGCGCTGCACCGACGGCTCGGACAGGTGGATGCCGGGCACGTCGAAGTGCGTGCCGTGGTGCTCGATGGGGTGCACCTTCGCGGGGTCGGTGAAGACGCCGGTCTCGCGGTCCTCGATGACGGCGTCGTCCTCCCACGAGCCCTCCCACAGCTTGTAGAGGACCTCGAGGTACTCGTCGGCCACGTCGTACCGGTCGTCGTGGCTCAGCTGGTCGGTCTGGCCCATGTTCCGGGCGGCGCTCGGCAGGTACCCGGTGACGACGTTCCAGCCGACGCGGCCCTTCGTCAGGTGGTCGAGCGTCGAGATCCGTCGGGCGAACGGGTACGGGTGCTCGTAGGCGGTGCCCGCGGTGATGCCGAAGCCCAGGTGCTCGGTGACGGCGGCCATCGCGGACACGAGCAGGATCGGGTCGTTGACCGGCACCTGCGACCCGGTGCGCAGCGCTGCCTCGTTCGTGCCGCCGTAGACGTCGTACGTGCCCAGGACGTCAGCGATGAAGATGCCGTCGAACGCCCCGCGCTCGAGCGTCTTCGCCAGGTCGGTCCAGTACGACAGGTCGTTGTAGTGCCGGGAACGGTCGCGCGGGTGGCGCCACAGCCCGGAGGACTGGTGGGCGACGCAGTTCATGTCGAACGCGTTGAAGCGGATCTGCCGGGGTTCGCGGTTCGTGGTCACGACGCGACCGTACGACGGGGACCGTGCGTCCGTCACGGACCGTGACGCCACGTGACGCCGGGGTCGCCGGGCGCCGGGCGCGCCAGGGCGCCGGGGCGCCTGCGCCGCGCCCCGGCGTCACGCGTCATCCCAGCTCGACGCCCGTCGTCCCGGCCTCGTCCAGTACGGACCCCCCGACGTGCAGGGTGAACCGTCCGGCCTCGTACCGCCACGAACCGTCCCAGTGCGCGAACGCCCGGGCGGGGACCTCGATCGAGACCTCGGTGGACTCGCCCGCTCCGAGCCGGACCGGCGCGAAGCCCACCAACCACCGGACGGGACGGTCCACCTCGGACACCTCGCGCGAGGCGTAGACCTGCACGACGTGCTTGCCGGCGCGGGCCCCGGTGTTCGCGACCGTCGCCGTGACGATGACCGCATCCCCCTCCGACACCGTCGGCGTCGCGGTGACCCCGTCGATCGTCCAGGTCGTGTAGCCGAGTCCGTGCCCGAACGGGTACGCCGGCTCGGTGCCGGCGCGGAGCCACGCCCGGTAGCCGATGTGCACGCCCTCGTCGTACGACACCTTCCCGTCGACCGGCGTGACGTCGAGCACGGGGACGTCCGCCATCGCGACCGGCCAGGTGGTGGGCAGGCGTCCGCCGGGCTCCTGGGCGCCGGTGAGCACGTCGGCCAGGGCGTTGCCGTACTCCTGCCCGCCGAACCAGGTGAGCAGGACCGCGGCGACGTCGTTGCGCCACGGCATCTCGACCGGCGAACCGGCGTTCACGACGACGACCGTGTTCGGGTTCGCCGCGGCGACCGCACGGACCAGGTCGTCCTGGTGCCCTGGCAGTGCGAGCGACGAGCGGTCGTAGCCCTCGGACTCGACCTTGGAGTTCGTGCCGACGACCACCACGGCGATGTCGGCCGTGCGGGCGGCCTCGACCGCCGCGTCGATGAGCACCGACGGGTCCTCGTCGGACGGCTCGGTGCCGAACTGGTACGCCAGCACCCCGCCGAGCGTCTCGTCCTGGATGACGTCGTGCTCGATGCGGATCGCGAGCTGCTGCCCGGAGGTCACCGACACGGGCACCGAACGGGCCGGCGGGTTGAGGAAGGCCGCACCGAGCTGGTCGCCGTCGAACGGCACGTCCTCGTCGAGCACGAGCGCGCCGTCGATCCACATCCGCGACCGGCCGGCCGCACCGATGCCGATCCGCACGGTGCCGGTGGACTCCGCCGTGTACGTCGTGGTGATGTCGAGTCGGTCGGCCTCACGTGTCGGGGCGTCGCCGCCGAACCAGAACAGTGCGGTGGCGCCGCGGTCCTCGACGTACAGCTCCTCGCCGTCCTTGACGAAGGCGACCCGGGCGCCGGGCTCCCCCGTCGCCGGGTTCGTGATGGTGGACAGCGGGAACTCCGCGATGCCCTCCTGCACGACGGCGCCGATGGCGTGGTCGACCGTGGCGCCGGGGAACGCCGAGCGGATCCCGTCGAGCGGTGACACGACCTGGGACGGCACGACCGTGGCCGAGCCGCCGCCCTGCGTGCGGGCCTGGTCGGCGTTGTGCCCGATCACGGCGATGCGCGACACCGCGGAGGCGTCGAGCGGCAGCACGCCGGTGTTCCGCACCAGCACGGTGCCCTCGGCCTCGGCTTCGCGGACGAACGCGACGCCGTCCTCGACGTGCACCGGCTGCGCGGCGACGGGCTCGAAGCCCTCGAGGGCGCCGACCCGGGCGGCCAGGGTCAGGATGCGGCGGACCTTGCGGTCGATCGCCTCGATCGGGACGTCTCCGGACTGCACGGCGGCGAGGAGCGGGCCCTCGCTCCACCACGGGTTCGGGCCGGGCATCGCGACGTCCTGCGACGCCTTCGCGGAGTCGACCGAGCGAACACCGGTCCAGTCGGACACGACGATGCCGTCGAAGCCCCACTCGGAGCTCAACGGCGTCTCGAGCAGGTCGTTCTCCGACGCCGTCACGCCGTTGATCGCGTTGTACGACGACATGACGGCCCAGGCGTGCGCCTCGGTGACGGCCTTCTCGAACGCCAGCAGGTACAGCTCGCGCAGGGCCCGGTCGGAGACCTCGGTCGACGCGGTGAAGCGGTCGGTCTCGTAGTCGTTCGCGATGTAGTGCTTCGGCGTCGCGGCGACGCCGTTCTCCTGCACCCCCGCCACGTACGACGCGGCCAGGTCGCCGGTGAGCACCGGGTCCTCGCTGAACGCCTCGAAGTGCCGGCCGCCCAGGGGTGATCGGTGCAGGTTGATCGTCGGGCCGAGCACGACGTCGACGCCCTTGCGCCGAGCCTCCACCGCAGCCGCAGCGCCGTAGCGCTTCGCGATCGCGCGGTCCCACGACGCGCTCAGTGCGGTCGCCGACGGCAGGTTGAGGGACGGGTCACGCTCGTCCCAGACCTCGCCGCGGACCCCGGAGGGCCCGTCCGACATGAGGATCCGGCGCAGCCCGATCTTCTCGATCGGCCAGGTGGTCCAGAAGTCACGCCCGGTGAGCAGCTGCACCTTCTCCTCGGTGGTCAGCTCAGCGAGCAGCGCGTCGATGCGCTCCGCCGTCGGACTGGAGGCGGTGGTGGCGGTGTGCAGGTCGGTCACGGTGATCGGTCCCTTCGTCGAGAGCAGTGGAGAGCAGCAGGTCAGCGGACGCCGCGGATGCGCGAGACCGAGAAGATCCCGAGCAGCCCGATGACGGCGCCGGTGATGAAGAACCCGGAGTACCCGCCGGTGACGGCGATCACGCCGGGAGCGGCCGCCGGTACGAGCGACTGCGGGAGCGCCTGGGCGATGTTGACCACGCCGAGGTCCTTCGCGTTGTCCTGGTCGGACGGCAGCACGTCAGTGATCAGTGCGAGGTCGACCGCGTAGAAGACGCCCATGCCGGCACCCATCACGAACTCACCGACGAGGACCATGCCGAGTGACGGGGCGAGCGCGATGATCACGAGTCCGGCGATGCCGACGATGCCGGCGACCGCGACGAACAGCTTCCGCCGGCCGAGCCGATCGGAGAGCCACCCGGCCACGAGCGAGGTCAGGACGATCCCGATGACGTTCCAGAGCGTGCCCTGGAACACGGCGTTCGCCAGGTTCGTCTTGTCGACCCCGATGTCGTCCCGCAGGAAGTAGGTGAGGTAGCTGACCGCCGTGTACTGCGCCGCGACCATCATGAACCGCGTCAGCCACGCCCAGCCGAGGTCCGGGTGCTTCCGGGGGTTGAACACGAATGACCCGAACAGCTGCCCGATCCCGAGCTTCGACGTCGGCTTCGCAGCGAGCACGCGGTCCCGGAAGACCACCGCGTACAGCACGACCACGACCGAGCCGATCGCCCCGGGGACGATCATCTGCGACGCCGACGTCGAGAAGAGCTGCACCAGGAAGGTTCCGCCCACGAGTGCGAGGTTCTGCGCGAGCCCGAGCAGCGCCGCGACCCGACCGCGCTGCGATCGCGTGACGTGGTCCGGCAGGACGGCCGTCAGCGCCGCGATCGTGGCGTTGTAGGCGATCTGCGCCACGGCCCACCCGATCACGAGCACGACGGTGGAGGACGTCGTCGCGACGACCACGAGGGCTGCGAACCCGACCACCGTGCCACCGATGATCCACGGAC
The DNA here is from genome assembly GCF_003234795.2 of Curtobacterium sp. MCLR17_032. Lineage (NCBI taxonomy): Bacteria > Bacillati > Actinomycetota > Actinomycetes > Micrococcales > Microbacteriaceae > Curtobacterium > Curtobacterium sp. MCLR17_032. The sequence goes on from NZ_CP126268.1 coordinate 2,645,584, forward strand.
GACGCATGCCGAGCCTCCCGGCAGTCCGGTCGCTGAAGCGACCCGCCAGGGGGTTGGCGACCATCGCGGCGAACGCGCCGATGCCGAGCGCCAGGCCGAGCACACCCGCCTGGTCATCCGGAGCGATCTCGGCGACCTTGAGGGCCATCGCGACGAGCACGGGCGGCAGCAGGGCGATGTACAGACCGAACATCGCGAGCGGCATGCCGATCGTGTACATGAGCGGGCTTCCACGTCCGACGGTGGGAGCCACCGCGGTCGGCGTGTCGGGGACGAGTCGTGCGTCGTTGGCCACGGCAACCTCTTCTCGGGAACGCCACCGCCATCGGTGACTCGCACGCCTCCGTCGGCGGCTGTCGCCACCGTAACACCAAAACCGACTGACACTAGGTTTTTGTCGGCAGTCCGAGCGGTACAGTCCTGCCATGGCACGACGAGGTTCGTACGCGAAGGGCATCGCGAAGCGCGAGGAGATCCTGACGGTCGCGCTGGACCTCGTCGCCTCGCAGGGTTTCCGACGGACGAGCATCAACGACATCGCCGCAGCCGTCGGGCTCACCCAGGCCGGCCTGCTGCACTACTTCGACTCGAAGGACGACCTGTGGGTCGAGATCCTCCGACGCCGCGACCAGCTCGACCTGGAGCACGACTGGCACGCCTCGGACCCCGCGGCGCTGCTCATCGCGATCGTCCGACACAACGTCGAGGTCCCCGGTCTCGTGCAGATGTTCGTCAACCTGTCCGCGGCGGCCGCCACCGACCCGGAACACCCGGCGCACGCCTACTTCCGGGAGCGCTACGAACGCAGCCGCCGTGACCTGTCCGCCGACTTCCGCACCATGCAGCAGGACGGCCTGCTCCGACCGGACGTCGACCCGGTCGAGCTGACGACCGTGCTGCTCGCGGTGTCCGACGGCATGCAGCTCCAGTGGCTCTTCGACCCGTCGTACGACATGGCGCGGCACGTCGAGCTGGTCGCGCGGCTCGCGATCGCGCAGGCGGTTCCTACCGGCTGAGGTCGGGCCGCCGATCGGGAGGCGCGGCCCGCGTCCGGCGGGACGGGGACGGGCGGCGCGCGACGCGGTCGATGATCTTGGACGCGTCCGACGTCTGATCGACGGCCGGTACGGTGCTGAGATGCTTCCCGCTCCCACCACGCGGCTCCGCTTCCGTGAGATGACCCCGGCGGACCTCGACGACATGGCCGACCTGCTCGGAGACCCGCGGGTCATGGAGTTCTACCCCGCAACGAAGAGTCGTGACGATGCGGCGCGATGGATCGCCTGGAACCAGGACAACTACGCCGCCCACGGTTTCGGACTCTGGATCATCGAGACCCACGCAGGGCAGTTCGTCGGTGACTGCGGGCTCACCTGGCAGGACGTCAACGGCGTCCCGATGCTCGAGGTCGGCTACCACGTGCGCGCGACGTTCCACGGGCAGGGCTACGCAACCGAGGCAGCGGCTGCCTGTCGGGACTTCGCTCGTGCGGCCCTCGACGCGACCGAACTCGTCGCGATCATCCATCCCGACAACACCGCCTCTGAGCGGGTCGCGCAGAAGATCGGGATGACGCGACGAGCGGACGACCACGGCGGGCCCATCGCCGTTCGTAGGGTGCTCGGGATGACGCTGTGAAGGCGTCCCGGTGGGCGATACGTGTGCGAAGGTCCCGCTCGCGGACGCAGTGCTGCATGGCACCGGGAGCCAGAACGGGGGTCCGGCGAACAGCGCGGAGCCGATGACGATTCTGGGACGCGACAGCACACTGCCGCGGGCAAGGCGTGTAGTTCGTTCGAGGAGTCATCGCCGGCGCGACAGGATGACGAGCGCCGGTACCGCGACGTCAGCGCTGCGTGGGGCCGAGAAGTAGACAACGAACCCTCATCGCGCGTGAGACATGGGACACGTTGTCGGCGCTGGGCCCTGTCGGCGGCCGCGACTGCGAGACGCACGCGAACGCTGGGGAAGCAAGTTCCCGATGGGGGAATCGGCCACGGACAGTGTGACGCCGTCTTCTCAAACTGGTGACGAAGGGACCCGGTCTTCCGGGTCCCTTCGTCAGCGCGTGGTCAGCGGACTCAGACGCGGCCGAGCATCGCCTCGTTGAGGATGGTGCCGCCGAGCATCCAACCGCCGTCGGCGACCTCGTCGAGGATGACGAGGGTGGTGGGGCGTGCTCGCTCCCCGTAGGCGTCGACGATGGCGTCGGTGACGGCGTCCTGCAGCTTCTTCTTTGACTCGGCGGTCAGGGTGTCAGCGGGGACCTTGATGTTGGCGAAGGGCATGGTGTTCCTCTCGGTGGGGTTTCCCGGGCGGTCCGGGGGTCAAAGTGCGGCGTTGGAGGAGAGCAGGTCCTCGATGCCGACGCGGTGGTAGAACTCGGCGCGGATGCGGTCCGCGACCGCTGAGACGACCTCGCTGCCGTCGTGCGAGGGGTCGACGTGGGTCCGGTAGGGGCGGGTTCCCTCTGGGAGGCTGACCACGCGGACGATCTCGTCGGCGACGTCCTGCACGTCGGCGTCCACCGGGACGATCGCGGCGAGGCGGTCAGTGAGGTCCTGCCGGAGCGCCCCGTACTCCTCGTCGTGTGCAGCGACTCGGGCGGCGTCAATCGGGACCGCAGCGCTCGTGAAGTGGTTCGTTCCCGAGGTGAAGGCTCCCGGGACCACGATGGTGGTGTCGATGCCGAAGCGGACGAGCTCCGCGGCGTAGCTCTCGGCCAGGGCGTCCATGCCGGCCTTCGCCGCGAAGTACGGCGCGAGGAACGGCGGGTGCCCGCCGCGGGTCGATGAGCTGCCGACCCACACGACCAGTCCTGAGCGGCTGACGCGCATGTGCGGCAGGACGGCGCGGGCGACGCGTTGTGCGCCGACGACGTTGACGTCGTAGAGGGCCATGAACTGCTCGGGCGTGAACGCTTCGGCCGGGCCGTAGGCCATGTGGCCGGCGTTCTGCACGAGGACGTCGATCCGCCCGTGCGAACGGACGACCGAGTCGACGGCGTCATCGACGGACTGTTGTGACTGGACGTCGAGCTCGACGGCGCTGAGCTGCAAGCCCTCGCGGATGGCGAGATCCTCGAGCTCGGTGCGAGCCGTCGCGTTCCGACGGTCGGTCGCGCGCATCCCCGCGACGACCACGTGGCCCGCCCGCGCGAGCGCCTCAGCCGTCAGCCGACCGAAGCCGCTGGACGCACCCGTGACGAGGACGACCCGTGGAGCGGTCATCAGACCATCCCGCCGTTGGCGCGAATGGTCTGGCCGTTGACCCAGTGGCCGTCGGGTCCGGCGAGGAACGCCACGACCGCCGCGATGTCCTCCGGCGTGCCGAGCCGCTCGAGGGGCGGGACCTTCGACAGCGTGTCGATCTGCTCCTGGGTCTTGCCGTCGAGGAACAGCTCCGTCGCCGTCGGTCCCGGGGCCACCACGTTCGCCGTGACGTCCCGGCCGCGGAGCTCCTTCGCCAGGATCAGCGTCATGCCTTCGACGGCGCTCTTGCTCGCGACGTAGGCGCCGTAAGTCGGGAACTGCGTCCCGACCACCGAGGTTGACATGCCGACGAACGTGCCGCCAGCCCGGAGCCTGCGCGCCGCCTGCTGCGCGACGACGAAGGTCCCGCGGATGTTCGTCCGGTGCAGTGCGTCGAGGACGTCGAGGTCCTGGTCGGCGATCGTCGACAGTGCGAGTCGTCCGGCGGAGTGCACGACGACGTCGACGCCGCCGTGGTCGGCCTCGACCCGATCGAACATCGCGGCGACGGCGTGCTCGTCGGCGACGTCGGCCTGCACGGCGACGGCGCGACCGCCCACTTCCTGGATCTGCTCGACGGTGGCGGCGGCCGCGGCCGTCCCGCTGGCGTGGTTCACGACGACCGTGAAGCCGTCGGCCGCCAGCCGGGTCGACACCGCGCGGCCGATGCCGCGTGAGCCCCCCGTGACGACTGCGACGCGTTCTGGAGTGCTGCTCATCGTGCTTCCTTTCACTGATATGCATCGAGCATTTCGACGCTACGCAAAAGCTAGCACAGATACGATCACCGATACCAACTGCGCTACGATTGTTCTATGGCTCGATCTGATGAAGCACTCCGGAGCGCGCTGCTCCGCGCGGCAGAGGAGCAGCTCGTCGCAGCTCCCGACGGCGACATCGCCACCCGTGCTGTATGCGAAGCAGTCGGCGTCACCCAGCCCGTGCTCTACCGCGTCTTCGGCGACAAGCGTGGGCTGCTCGACGCCCTCGCCGACGTAGGTCTCGAGCGGTACGCGGCCAGGAAGGCCGAGCTCGAGGTGTCCGACGACCCGTCGGCGGACCTGCGACGCGGCTGGGACGACCACCTCGCATTCGCGCGCGAGCACGCCGCGCTCTACCGACTGATGTTCGCTCCTCGGCCGTGGGCCAGCAGTTCGGCGCGCGACGGCGTGACCGCGCTCCTCGAGCGGACGCTCACCCGCTGTGCAGCCGCCGGCATGCTCCGTGTCGACGTCAGGGTCGCGGCGACGATGCTGCTCGCCGCGAACGTCGGGCTCGCACTGGATGGGATGAGCGCCAACCGCCAGGACGACTCCGACGAGGTCGCCGACGCGCTCCGGGACGCGGTCCTCGGCGCCGTCCTCGTGCAGCCGCCCAGCCCGGGACGCGGTGACGTCGACGCGGCCTCCCGTCATCAGCTCCGCGCGCGACTCGAAGCAGGCAGATCGAGCCCGCTGCTCCCGGAGGAGTCGGCACTCATGCGGGTGTGGCTCGACCGACTCGACCACCACGCCGACCACGCCGACCACGACCAAGACGGCTCCGAATGATCTCCACGTTCCTCATCGAACACGCACCCCTGGTCCGAGCGGCATTCTGGGTGGCGCTCGCCGCCGCCGCCGTCCTCGCCTGGTTGCTCCACCGCCTGCGGCTCCGCGGCATCCTGCTGGGCCTGTCCGGGGTGTCGCTCGTCGCGGTGCTCGTGCTCACTCTGCTCCCCGACGGCACGCGCCCGGGCGGCGTCACCTGCACCGTGCAGTTCTCCGTCCCGTTCCAGGGCCTCGAGACGCTCGCCAACGTCGCACTCCTGCTGCCGCTCGTGCTCTTCCTCGGAACCGCGACGAATCGACCGCTCACGGTCCTTGCCGGCGCGGTGGCGCTCTCCGTCGCCATCGAGGTCGTACAGGCCCTCGCGCCGGCACTCGGTCGTCGGTGCGACACGAACGACTGGTTCATGAACACGGTGGGAGCGCTCCTGGGTGCGGGGATCGCGCTTGCTGTCTGCGCGATCGACCGACGGCGGGCTGTCGCGGTCTCAGGCTGAGTCACTGACGGCGGGCGCGATCCTGTCGGCCATCAGGGTGTGAAGTGCGCGTGCTCACCTGCCGTCGTGAAGAGGGTCGAGCACCTCGACGGGCTCGACCCCACCGAGGCTGCTGTGAGTCGAGCGCGCCGGTCCCGGTTCACGCGTCCGGGGCGGTGACCGGTTCGTGGGCGGTCACGCCGAGCTGCTGCTCGATCTGCGGCAGGAGTGCCCGCACCGCCGCGACGACGACTTCGTCCACGCGATCCTCAGGGAGCCGGCCGGTGGCCGTCAAGGCACTGATGCCTTCTGTCGTCGCCGCAACCAGGAACGGCATCGGGCCCATCGACTCCGGACTGCGCTCCCCGAGCAACTCCGCGCCCAAAGCGAAGAAGCGCTCGGCCGAAGACTGGGCCCCGGGGTCGCGCTCCGCAGTCGTGCCGTCGTCGGTCGACGCGAACATCAGCTGCATCAGGGGGCCGTTGTGCTGCGCGAATTGAGCATGAGCGCGGATGTACTCCGTGAGCCGACGCTCGAGGGTGCCCGCTTGCCGCGCGGCCTCGAGATGGCGATGCAGCTCGTCGAAACCGTCCGCGGCGATCGCGTCGAGGACGGCGTCCCGGTCACGGAAATGACGGAGCGGCGCACCATGGCTGACACCGACGCGGCGCGCGAGCTCCCGCACCGTCACCGCCTGCTGGCCCTCCTCGATCAGGAGCGCGCGCCCCGCTCGCACGAGCTCCTCACGCAGCGACCCGTGGTGATAGGAGCGAGCTTGCGGTGCCATCTGATCAGTGTAGACGTTGACAACAATGTGGTCACTGTCTACATTAGGGGCATGGGCGACACCAGAGCAGGCCAGGCACCGACCAACGAGACCGTCATCATCACCGGCGGCACCAGCGGCATCGGCCGAGCGACCGCGGTCGCCCTGGCCGAGTCCGGTTCACGCATCATCCTCGCTGTCCGGAACCAGGAGAAGGGGCAGGCCGTGGCAGTGACCCTCCCCGGCACTCTGGGAACGCACCGCGTCCTGCCGCTCGACCTCGCGCGGCTTGAGACGGTGCGTGACTTCGCAGACTGCATCGACGAACCGATCGCCATCCTCGTCAACAACGCCGGCGTCGAATCGAAGGACCTCCAACGGACGGCCGACGGTCACGAGCTCCAGTTCGGCACGAACCACCTGGGGCATTTCCTCCTGACGACACTGCTCCTACCGCACATCACCGACCGCGTCGTCACCGTCGCCTCCCAGGCGGAACGGATGGCTCGTCTCGACCTCGACGACCTCGATTGGCACCGACGCCCGTACCAGGCGAGCCGGGCGTACGCGGACTCCAAGCTCGCCAACCTGCTCTTCACGTCGGAGCTGGACCGGCGGCTGCGGACGTCGGGCTCTCGAGTGCGGGCGCTGGCCGCTCACCCGGGGTTGGTCAAGACAGCCATCTACGACCGGCCGGCCGGTCAGCGCCCCAACCTCTGGGATCGGCTCGTCCCGATCCTGGGGCAGGAGCCGGAAGACGGTGCGCTGCCGTCGCTGCTCGCCGCCTCAGCCGACCTCCGCGGCGGCACCTTTGTCGGACCCCGGCGGATGATGCACATGCGAGGCGGGGCTGAGGTGATCAGCCAGTCCAAGCAGGCACGGAACCCGGAGACAGCAGCGAGACTCTGGTCGATCTCCGAGCGGATGACGGCAGCGGGCACCCGCCCGTGAGCCTTGTCCAGGACCGTCCCCGCGCACTCGGGACCGGAGTACGCAGATGGCACCGACCTCTCGTCGCCTTCACCACAGTGATGTGCCTCTGGGCTGTGGTGTGCCTCATCGGGCTGCTCCTCGATCCGCGGACATTGGCAGGAGACCCGATCTGGGCCAAACCTCTCAAGTTCTCGATCTCCCTCGCGCTCTACGCCATCACACTTGCGTGGATGCTCTCGATGGTGCAGCGGCCCGTCCTGCGTCGGATTGGTTGGTGGGCCGGAACCATCGGCGCAGCCGCATCCCTCCTGGAGATCGTCGTCATCTCGATCCAAGTGATACGCGGCTTGGGAAGCCACTTCAACGTCTCGACTCCGACGAACCAGCTCTTCTACCAGCTCATGGCCGGTGGGGTCACCCTCATGTACTGCGCGACACTGGCCATCGGAGCCTCCCTGACCATGTTCTCCAGGATCGAGGACAGGGCGCTGGCGTGGTCCCTGAGGCTCGGACTGATCATCGCATTGGTCGGTCTCTCCGTGGGCTTCCTCATGGTCATACCCACCGCAACCCAGCTAGCCGACCCGACGTCGGCTACCTACGGCTCCCACTCCGTGGGCGGTGACGACGCGACCGGCGGCATCTTCTTCCTCGGCTGGAACACCGCCCACGGAGATCTCCGCGTGTCCCACTTCATCGGGATGCACGCACTGCAGGTGCTGCCGATCCTCGCGATCACGCTCCCCCGGGCGCTTGGTGAGGCCGACCGGCTCCGCATCGTCCTCGCGGCCGGAGCGACGTACGCTGCCGGCACCGCGCTCGCGCTCTGGCAGGCGTTACGCGGTCAATCAGTCATCCACCCCGACGCCATCACCATCACAGCAGTCGGAGTCACCGCCGTCCTGGCTGCGATGAGCTTCACGATCATCGCCGCGCAGAGACGCCACCAGCACAGGTAGCTCCAGAGCCTGGCCTGACGGCACACCGATGGACGAAGTCGAAGTCGAGGTCGCGCTCGACGAGCGCCCTGGTTTCCCGTCGAGTCTCGGCTCACCATCTCCTGTCGGTCACCCCCAGTGTGGTCGCTACGAGCACTTGACCGGGCCTGGGTTGCCTCGTACTTCAGGTGAGCAGGGTGAACGCCGCTCGGCCGACGCTGAGGAGCACCGACCGGTCGGCGCCGGCGGAGCCGAGGACCTCCATGCCGCGAGTGACCGCCACGAAGTACGTCGCCAGGGCTCGGGCGTCGAGAGTCGCGTCCACTTCCCCGGCTGTCTGCGCTTGCTCGATGCACCCGGCGTGATCGTCCTCGAGGCGCCGACAGGCGCAGCGAGCGGCCTCGGCGACCTCCGGATCGCGGTCGGCGTTGTTCCCGATGCTGATCGGGAGGGCTGCTTCGAGCTCGTCGCGGCGCTGCGGCGGATCAGTGGGATGAGTCGGTGTCAGCAGCTGGACGTTCGGCCCGATCTGGCAGTCCTTCCCCGTGGTGATCGCTCGTCACAGACCCGACGCCGCACACCGCCACCGGCCTGGGCAGCGACCCGGTCCACACAGACCGACCCTCCCCAGACTCACGCCCGGTCGTGCACCGTCACGTGGTACCCATCCAGGTCGGCGAACGTGAACGTCCGCCCGAACGGCCCGTCGATCGGGCTCGCGACGATGCGGTGCCCGTCGGCCAGCAGGGCGTCGTGCATCGCCTGCACCTCGGTGCCGTGCAGCCAGAGCGCGACGCCGACACCGGGCTGGTCGGCGGCGTCGAGGTCGGTGCCGGGGACGACGTCCCGCAGCGCGAAGGCGATCGGCGTCGTGGTGAAGACGACGGCGTGCGGGGGCCCGGCGGGTGAGCGGACCAGGCCGAGGTACCGCTCGTAGAACGCCTGTGAGGCGTCGAGGTCGCGGACCTGCAGGGAGACGAAGTCGGGGCCGGTGACGGGCATGGGTGCTCCTTGTGTCGATGTCAGTTGTCTGACATCGAGCAGCATATGTCAGACTACTGACATGAGTCAAGACGGACCGGGCGTCGACCTGCCGACCTCGATCGGCTACCTGCTCAAGGAGACCGCGACCGCACTCCGCACCGCGATGGAGGCCGTGCTCCGCCCGCTCGGCATGACGGTGACGCACTACTCGTGCCTGGAACTGCTGTCGCAGCGTCCGGGTTCGTCGAACTCCGAGCTCGCCCGCGGCACCTTCGTGACGCGGCAGTCGATGAACGTGCTCCTGCAGACCCTGGAGCGGGACGGCGTCGTCACCCGCCCGTCGGAGGCCCGCTCCGGCCGGGTGATGCCGGCGCAGCTCACCGAGCGCGGACGTCGCGACCTCGCCGCAGCGACGGCGGCGGTCCGCGGCGTCGAGGACCGGATGCTCAGTGACCTCGGCGAGGACGACCGAGCGGCCGCCCGGCGCCTCCTGCAGAGCATGGTCCGGTCGCTCCGCAGCGCGGACCAGACCCAGGCAGCCGCCGACGACGCGGGCTGAGGGTCAGACCTCTTCGAGGAACGCCCGGACGACCCCGACAGCGTCGGGATGGTCCTGCGGCCGGTGTCCGTGCCCGGCGAGCGTCACGTGACGGGCACCGACGATCCGGGAGGCGATGGCCTCGTACTCGTCGTTCCATCCGCCCGTCACCACCAGCGTTGGTACGCCGATCCGTTCCGGGGTGTCGAGCGTCCACGGACCCGGCAGACGGCGCTGCCGCTCGGCCGCGAGCAGGTCGGCCGAGTCCGTCGGGGGTGCGATGGTCTGTCCGGCGAGTGCCGCCGCGAAGGCGACGGCGAACTCCGCCGGCGGGAGCGTCGATGCCCGGTCGAGCACCGGTTGCACCCGACGGATGTGGTCCTCGACCGCCGGGTTCCCCCGAGCCAGGGCGTAGGCGGCGGGCTCGAACAGCACGAGCGCCCGGACCAGGTCAGGACGACGAGCGGCCGCACGCATGGCGACCGGCCCGCCGAAGGAGTGCGCCACCACGGTCGCGCCGGCATCGCACGCCTCGAGCAGCCGGGCCTCCCAGCGGTCCTGGTCGAACCTGGCCGGCCCGTCCGCGCCGTACCCGGGCGTCACCGCGAACCGCGCACCGGGCAGTTCGCCGACCGCCGACCAGGCCCGGTCCGGACTCCGGTTCGAGGCGTGCAGGAACACGACCCGCGCGCCCGTCCCGTCACCCGTCATGGACTGCAGGGTAGCGCTGCCCTCCCGCCCGGTCACTCGCCGGCGAGGACGCCGTTCATCGCGATCCACACCGGAACCCACGGAGCGCAGAGCGCGAGGACCAACGCGACTGCAGCACCGACCCGGTGCACACCTCGCCACAGGAGGACGACCGCCAGGACCACGGTGGTGGACGCTGCCGCAACGCTGACGACCGCCGCGGCGTTCAGGCTTGCACGGCCACTCGCCGTCGCGGCCGGTGTCGGCGTCACCCCGAGCGTGAACACGTCCAGCAACGCACCGAACCACAGCATCGCGACGACGACCCCGCAGCCCAGGACGAGCACCACCCACATCGCCGCGACGACCCCGCGCTCACCCGTCCGCATGTCGCTCATCGACGTCATCGTAGGTGCAGCTGCTCGCCGTCGGTCGCGATGGCCGATGGCCGATCGCCGATGGCGCTGCTGCACTGGAGCGGCGCCGGCCCGGTCGGACACACGACCCGACGGACGCACGACCCGCCGGACCGGCACGCGACGGACGGGAGGCGCGGCACCCGCTGGCACCGCGCCTCCCGTCCGTCAGCCATGCAGTCAGTTAGTCAGGCCGACCGGCGAGCACCCGGCTCAGCGAACGGCGAAGGGCGCCCGGCGCCCCTCTCCCCACGCCCAGTGCAGCAGCGCGAGCCCGGAGTCGTTCGTGACCCGGAGCGAGAGGTTCTGACCCGAGCCGCGGACGGTCTCGAGGCTGTAGGTGTCGTCGGTCCGGAGCCCCGGCCAGTAGACCGCGCCGAGGTGCCGCTCCCGCGCGACGGTCGTCACGGTCTGCAAGAACGCGACCGAGTTGTCCGCGTCGGCGTTGCCCGTGGTGGCGGAACCGCGGTAGTCGAGGCCGGTCGTCATCGGCACGCCGAACTCGTCCAGGACGGTCCGGTTCGAGCATGCCTGGTCGCCGAGTCGGCTCTCGAAGTCGGCCTTCCACTCGGCGGCGTTCCGGGTGCCCCAGTAGCCGTAGTAGTGCTGGGAGACGTAGGTGCCGTCGAGTGCGGGTGCCGCGCAGATCGCGTCGACGTGGTCGTTGTAGCCGGTGCCGCTGACGAACACCCGGTCCCGCGGAATGCCCTGCGCGGTGTAGCGCTGCACCCACGTCGTGGCGAGCTGGACCCAGTCGGCCGGGGCGTACCCGAACGGCTCGTTCATCGGCTCGAAGAACACGCCGGAGTCGTGGCTGTACGTGCGGGTCAGGGTGTCCCACATGCCCCACCAGGCGGCGGGGTCGTCGACCTTGCCGTCCTTGCTGGCGTCGCTGCCCTCCCAGTAGCCGAGGACGACCTTGACGTCCCGGTGCCGGGCGGCGTCGATGACGGCACGGTAGGAGTTCCACCAGGTCGTGCCGACGGAGTACGGGTTGACGGGCAGTCGGACGGTGTCGGCGCCCAGGTCCTTCCGGAACTCGCGGATGACCCGGTCGGCCTTGCGGTAGGTGGTCCGGTAGTCGTCCGAGGTGGACAGGCCGGACAGCACGACGGGTCCGTTGACGTAGTTGTCGCGCGGGTCGGCCCAGTTCACGCCGTGGAACCGGGTGGGGTCGAGCCGGGCGTCGGGTTGGGCGTCGTGGCCGTGGCGGGCGGCCGAGACCGAGGTGCCGGTCGTCGCCGCTGGCGACGCGGACGCGGTCGTCGGGACCGCGAGGGCGAGTGCCGTGACGCCCGCGCAGACGGCGGTGACGACGGTCGCGATCCGGCGGAGACGCCCTCGTGTCGGTCGGCCCCTGCCGTCCGTCGAGGTGGTGGTGTGGATGGTCATGGTGTTCCCTCCTGCTCCGTCCTCGGAGCACCCCGGACGCCGTCGTCCTGGGGTCGTCGACGGAGCATGACCGGTCCCCTCCCGGTGATGGCAACGTCAACACGGCGAGGATTGCACTCTGCACCACGTGTGTCAACAGGTCGGTCACGGACGCACCGACGACGGACGGGAGGCGCGGTGCCAGCCGGCACCGCGCCTCCCGTCCGGTGGTCCGATCGTCCAGCACGCCGGCGGGCCGGCGCTCAGCGCGCGGCGACCGCCTGCTGCGCTGCCGTCTCGGCGGCGACCCATGCGAGCATCCCGCACTTGACCCGCATGACGAACTTCGAGACCCCGTGGAACGCGACGAGGTCCTCGAGCACGTCCTCGTCCGGCTCGCCGACGCCGCGGGAGCGCATCATCGTGCGGAACTGCTCGGTCAGCGCCAGCAGTTCCGGCACCGTCCGCCCGACGGCCATGTCGGTCAGGACCGAGGCGGAGGCCATCGAGATCGAGCAGCCGTCCCCCTGCCAGGCGACCTCGGCGATGCGGTCCGTGCCGGGCTCCAGCCGCACCCGCACGGTGATCTCGTCACCGCACGTGGGGTTCCGCTCGAAGTGCTCGGCGTCGGCGTGCTCGAGCGGGCCGTCCCCGTGCCGGGCCTTGGCGTGGTCCAGGATGACCTGCTGGTACAGGCTGTCGAGGCTGTTCACGAGGCGTCCTCGGCGTCGGCACCGAAGTACCCGCGGATCTCGGCGACGGCGGTGATGAAGCGGTCGACGTCCTGCTCGGTCGTGTACACGTACGTGCTCGCTCGGCTGGTGGCGGTCAGGCCGAGCCGGCGGTGCAGTGGCTGGGCGCAGTGGTGGCCCGAGCGGACCGCGATGCCCTGCGCGTCGAGGTACTGCGACACGTCGTGGGCGTGCACCCCGTCGACCACGAACGCGGCCAGGCCGCTGCGTGCGACCCCGGCGGGCGGGCCGACGACCGTGACGCCCGGCACGGTGGCCAGGCCGGTCAGCATCCGCTGCGCCAGGTGCTCCTCGTGCGCCTGGACCCGCCGCATGCCGATCCGTTCCAGGTAGCGGACGGCTTCGGCGAGCGCGACGGCCTGGGACACGGGCTGGGTGCCGGCCTCGAAGCGCTCGGGGGCCGGCATGAAGTCGGTGTGCTCCATCGTCACGGTCGTGATCATCGAGCCGCCGGTGCGGAACGGGGGCAGCGCGTCGAGCAGCTCCTGGCGGCCCCAGAGGACGCCGATGCCGTTCGGGCCGAGCATCTTGTGCCCGGAGAACGCGGCGAAGTCGACGTCGAGCGCACGGACGTCGAGCGGCCGGTGCGGTGCGGACTGGCAGGCGTCCAGGACGACCAGGGCACCGACGGCGTGCGCGGCGACGACGACCTCGGCGACGGGGGCGATCATGCCGGTGACGTTCGAGACGTGGGAGATCGCGACGACCCGGGTGCGGTCGGTGACCAGCGCGAGGGCGTCGGCTGCGGTCCAGCAGCCGGTGTCGTCGACGGGCACCCAGCGGAGCGTCGCACCGGTGGCAACGGCGAGCTCCTGCCACGGCACGAGGTTGGCGTGGTGCTCGGCCTCGGTGACCAGGATCTCGTCCCCCACACCGAGTCGGAAGCGGTCGGCCTCGGGGCCACCGCGGCCGGCGCTGGCGTTCCGGAGGCCGTACGCGACGGTGTTCAGCGCGTCGGTGGCGTTCGCCGTCCAGACGACCTCGGACGGGCTGGTCGCGCCGATGAAGCGGGCGACGGTTGCTCGGGCGTCCTCGTAGGCGTCGGTGCTCAGCGCGGCGAGGGTGTGTGCGCCGCGGTGCACGGCGGCGTTGTCGTGCTCCAGGAAGCGGCGTTCGGCGTCGAGGACCTGCACGGGTCGCTCGGCCGTGGCCCCGGAGTCGAGGTAGGCCAGGGGCTGCCCGTTCACCTCTTGCTGCAGGATCGGGAAGTCGGCCCGGATGCGGGCGACCTCGTCCTCGGTGAGCGGTTCGACGGTGTCGTCCGTCGGCGCTGGTGCAACGATCGTCACGGTGCTGGCCCTCCTGTGCGTCCTGCGGGACACAACCCGTCAATCGTGGTCGTTCTTCCCCGGGGCGTCCAGTCGGGCCAGCACCGCGCGGTCGTCGTGCGGCTGGCGCTACTCGTTGCCGATGCGCTTGTCGGCCTCGTCGCGGGCCTTGTCGATCTTGTCGTCGTACTTGCCGCCGGTGGCCTTCTTCACGGCGTCGGCGACACCGTCGAACACCTTGTCGCTGACGCCTTCAGCCTTCTCGCTCTTGAGCGCGTCCTGCACCTTGCCGTCCTGCAGGAAGGACTGGGCCTTCTTCGCGATGTCGTCGAACCCCGCCATGACCGGCTCCTCACTTCGCCGCGGCGCCTGGTGCCCCGCGTCCTGGCGCCGATGCTAACCACCGAACGTGTGCTCGGTCCGGCTCAGGTCATCTGGGCGCTGCGGCGGCGAGCCAGGACGTACGCGACGGCGACCGACCCGCTGACGGCCAGGAGGGACGGGATGAGGATGTCGGTCCCCTGCTGCGTGAACTCGACGACGAGCACGAGCGCGGTGAAGGGTGCCCGCATGGTGGTCGCCAGGAACGCGGCCGCGCCGATGAACGCGAACGAGGCGATGCTGCCGCCGTCCACCGGCCAGAGCAGCAGCCAGGCGGCGCCGAGGAACCCGCCGAGCGCCGACCCGATCGCGATCGACGGCGTCAGGGTGCCACCGACCGCGCCGGCACCGATCGTCGCGGCCGTCGTGACGGTCTTGAGCAGGCCGAGCACCAGCAGCGCCAGGAGTGGTGCCATGCCGAGCAGGGTCGGGCCGTCCAGGTCGGCGTTCATCGCGGCGATGCCGAGGGCCCGGCCGTTGCCCATCACCTCGGGGAACGGCACCGCGACCAGCCCGACGAGCGCGAAGACGACCGGCAGCACCACGAGGAGCTTCCACCCGGTCGGGGCGATGCCCTGCAGCCGGTTCGTGGTCTTGACGAACCCGACACCGGCGAACCCGAGCAGCGGCCCGACGATGACCGCCCAGACGAGCAACGACGGCGAGAGGTGCATCGCGGGCACGTGGTAGAGCACCTCGTCCGGGATCACGAGCCGGGCGACGAACGCCGCGACCGCACTCGTCGCGAACGCCGGCAGGGCGGTGGCCAGGGTGAGCTCGCCGAGCAGGACCTCGACCGCGAACAGGGCGCCGCCGAGCGGGACGTCGTACACCGCCGCCAGGCCGGCAGCCGCACCACAGGCCACGAGCACCTTCGTCTCACGACGACTCAGGCCGGCGCGGACCGTCAGCAGCTGGGCGGCCCAGGCACCGATCTCGCGCGGTGCGACCTCTTTGCCGATCGAGGCACCGAGCCCGACCGCCAGGATCTGCACGCCCGCGTTGCCGAGGGTCACCAGCGACGGCATCCGCTTGCCGCCCACGGCCGCGGGCACACCGACGACGGGTCGACCCCAGCGTCGGATCGCCCACCACGCCACCGCGGTGAGGACACCGGCGGCCAGGACCGCCAGGAACCGGTTCAGCCCCGAGGGTGCGTCGGCAGCCTCGTGGTGTCCGGCGAACGGGTACCCGAAGGCGACGAACTGGATGAGCTGGAGCGCGAGCCACACGGCGATCCCCGCGGCACCGCCGGCGACGCCGACGAGCGCGGTGACGACGGCGAGTTTCAGCACCCAGGCCGGGCTGGCGTGACCGTTGTGTGGCATGTCGGCAAGCGTAGTGGGAGCGCTCCGCTGAGACGATCTGGAGGCCCGGCCCACCACCGGCGGACCGGTCCCGACCTGCGGGTGGTGATCCGGGCCTCCCGGCCTGGTGGTCAGACGGCCGTCACGCGGAACGGCACCACCGTCTCGGGGAAGGTCATCGGGGCCTGGACGCCGACCACCTCGAGCGCGCGGCCCGAGAAGACGCGGTCGCCGGACCACCACGGTGCCGGTTCGAGGCCGGGCACGTCGCCGATGACGAGCGGGTCGACGCGGTACCGGGTCTCCGGGTCCAGGCCACGGAACGTGATCCGACCGCGCGGGCTGACCTCGGACCGGCCGACGACGGCCAGGAAGAAAAGCGCCTGCCGGCGGTCCGGCGCGACCGACCCGTAGACCAGCTGCGTGTCGTCCGCCTGGTCGACCCGGACCATCTCGCCGCGGTGCAGCAGCGGCCGGACCTGCTTGTAGGTGTCGATCCACTCGGTGAGCTCGCGCTCCTCGGCCTCGGTCGCCCGTGCCAGGTCCCACTCGATGCCGAGGTGCCCGTACAGCGCGGTGCCGGCGCGGAAGGCCAGCGTGTGCTGCCGTCCGGTCGTGTGGTTCGTGCCGCTGGCGATGTGCGAGCCGAGCATCTCCGCGGGCAGCAGCTGCATGGTCCACCGGTTCATCTGCTGCCGCTCGAGCGGGTCGATGCAGTCCGAGGTCCAGACACGGTCGGTGTGCTCGATGACGCCGAGGTCGACGCGGCTGCCACCGGACGAGCACGACTCGATCTCGAGCGCGGGGAACCGTTCCTTCAGCGTCGCCATCAGCCGGTACGCGGCGACGGTCTGCTCGTGTACGGCGGCACCGGCGCCGCGGGTGCCGGCCTCGACCAGGTCGCGGTTGTGGTCCCACTTGACGTAGTCGACGCCGACCTCGCTGATCACCGCGGTCAGGCGGTCGAGGACGTACTCGTACGCCGCCGGGATCGCCAGGTCCAGCACCTGCTGGTTGCGGGCACGGACCGGCAGCCGACCGTCCGCCTGCATGATCCACTCCGGGTGCTCCCGGGCCAGGTCGCTGTCCTCGTTGACCATCTCCGGCTCGAACCAGAGGCCGAACTCCATGCCGAGCGCCCGGACGTGGTCGACGAGCGGGGCGAGCCCGTCGGGCCACACGTCCTCGTCGACGAACCAGTCCCCCAGGCCCGCACGGTCGTCGCGGCGGCCCCGGAACCAGCCGTCGTCGAGGACGAAGCGCTCGACGCCGATCCGGGCCGCACGGTCGGCCAGGTCGGTCAGGCGCGCCAGGTCGTGGTCGAAGTACACCGCTTCCCAGACGTTGATCGTCATCGGGCGGGGGCGGCTCGGGTGCTGCGGGCGCTGCCGGAGCCAGTCGTGGAAGCGGCGGGCCTGCGCGTCGAGGCCGTCCCCGTACGCGCCGTACACCCACGGCCCGGAGTAGGTCGCGTCGCGCTCGAGCCGGACCTCGCCGGGCAGGAGCAGTTCGCCGCCGCCGACGACCTGGTGCCCGTCGCTGACCCGTTCGGCATGGTGGCGGTGGTTGCCGCTCCAGCCGACGTGCACGCCCCACACCTCGCCGCTCGCGAAGCCGAACCCGGGCGTCCCGACGCTGAGCACCGTGGCGGCGTCCGGACCGGTCCGGCCACGACGGCCCTCGCGCTGGTGGGTGCCGACGACGAGCTCGTGGCGCTGCGGGGTGCGTTCCCTGCCCCAGCGTCCGGCGAAGTCCAGGACCTCGCGGGCCCGGCCGGGGACGGGGAGCGCCACCGTCAGGTCGTCGAGCGTGTAGGTGCCGTCGGCGGTGTTCGTCACCGCGGCGCGCAGGCGCACCAGGCCCGACACGAGCATCTCGATCTCGATCCGGAGCGCCAGCCCGGCGACCTCGTCCGCGGCGTCCACGACCAGGCGCTGCAGTGCGCCCACGTCGCCGGTCCGGGTGACGTCCGAGACCGTGAACGCGGGCGACCAGTCGGCGCCGTCGCGGTGTCCGACGAGGCCGGGTCGACCCATCCAGCCGGTGTGCGCCTCCGGCACCACGCTGAGGCGGACGGCGACGTCGGGCGTGCTCGGCTGCAGCGGCAGGACGTCGGCCTCGGCGAGCGCGGTCAGTTCGGCGTCCGGCAGCTCCCCCAGGGCGGCACCCCAGTGCACGACGGCGGGCAGGCGGCCGTCCGAGCAGTCGAGCACCAGGGAGACCGCGGCGGCGCTCAGGTGGACGGGGACGGTGGGGAGCTGCGACATCGGGTCTCCTCGGTGCGGACGGACGGGGACGAGCCTCCCGGTCCCAGGCGGTGCGCCGCAACCCGACGCGCTGGTGCACTCAGAACCAGCGGCTGGTGCACTCAGAACCAGCGTTTGGCCTTGAACACGGCGTACAGGACCGCGGCGAACAGCACCATCGCCAGGATCGAGAGCGGGTAGCCCCAGGTCCACGACAGCTCGGGCATGTGTGTGAAGTTCATGCCGTAGATCGCCGCGATGAGGGTCGGGGCGAACAGGATCGCCGCCCAGCCGGAGATCCGTTTCGTGTCGTCGTTCTGCTTCTGCGCGGCCAGGGTCGAGTCGACCGTCAGCGCGTTCTGCAGCAGCTGCCGGAAGGTGTCCAGGCGCTCGACGACCCGGATGGCGTGGTCCAGCACGTCACGGAAGCGTCGCTGCAGCTCGACCGGCAGGTGGTACTTCTCGGCGCCGCGGTGCAGGTCCTCGATCATCCGGATGAGCGGTCGCGCTGCCCGCTGGAAGTCGACGACCTCGCCGAACAGTTCGTAGACGCGGCGGGACACCCCGGCGGAACCGGAGAACAGCTGTCCCTCGATCTGGTTGATGTCCTCCTCGAGGCCGTCGATGACCGGGCGGTAGTCGTCCACGATCGAGTCCATCAGCGCCCAGAGCTGCGCCTGCGACCCGGCGGTGACCAGGCCGGGCTTGCCGCTCATCCGCTGCAGCGCGCGCGGGACGGTGCCCGGGCCGCGCGGGTCGGCCTGCACGACGGCCAGGAAGAAGTCCTGACCGACGAAGGCGTGTACCTCGCCGAACTCCACCTCTTCCTCGGCGTCGCGGTACACGGCGGGCTTCAGCACGGCGAAGAGGGTCGAGCCGTACCGTTCGAGCTTCGGACGCTGGTGCCCCTCGGCAGAGTCCTCGACCGCCAGCTCGTGCAGCCCCAGGGCGACGGCGACGTCCCCGAGCTCGACCGCGTCCGGCCGGTCGAGCACGATGCACGCGGAGGCTCCGTGCTCCTCGATCATCCGGAAGCTGTCGTCGAGCGAGTGGCTCGCCGTCGGAGCGATGCGGTCCACGTACACGGTGTTCAACTCGACGGTCACGGCACCACCGTACGCACCCTGGGCAACGGGTGGGCGAACGACGGCGGGAGGGCGTAGCGTCCAGGTCCTCAGCATGCTGACGAAAGGGACGACCATGCGGTGGATGCGGAAGATCGTGATCGCGGTGAGCGCCGTCGTCGCCGTGGTGGGCTCGTTCATCGGGTCCGGCGCGGCCGGCGGCACCCCGATCGCCGAGGCGGCGGACGGAGCACTGTCGGCCTCCTCGACGGCGATCGCCCCGGGCGGCCCGGCGTTCGGGATCTGGAGCGTCATCTACGTCGGGCTCATCGCGTTCGCCGTGTGGCAGTTCCTCCCCCGCACCGCCGACCGCGCCCGCCACGACCGGCTCGCCGTGCCCGCGACACTGTCCCTGCTGCTCAACGCGGCGTGGATCCTGTCCGTGCAGTTCGGGTACCTGTGGCTCAGTGAACCGATCATCGTCGCGCTGCTCGGCGTGCTCGCCTGGGCCTTCGTCGTCCTGCGGCGTACGCGGCCGTCGGGTCGCCTCGAGTCGCTCATCACCGACGGCACGTTCGGGCTCTACCTCGGCTGGGTGTGCGTCGCGACGGCGGCGAACACGGCCGCGGTCCTGACGGCTGCGGGCTTCCGCGGGTTCGGGCTCGGGCAGGACGTCTGGGGCGTCGTCGTCGCGGCGGTCGCCGGTCTGGTCGGAGTCCTCGTCGCCGTGACCGGACGTGGGCGGATCTCGCCGACGCTGTCGCTCGGCTGGGGTCTGGCATGGGTCGCGGTCGCCCGCCTCGACGGGCCGCTGGTCTCGGTGCCGACCGCCGTCACCGCCGTCGGTGCGACCGTGGTGGTCGTCGTGGTGACGCTCGTGGCCCGTGCGCGGGCTGGCTGGGCGGCACGTCCGGCCGCACTGCGCGCCGCCTGACCCGGTCGGGCGAGGCCCGGCGCGGGCGTCGGACCCGGTCGGGAGGCGCGGCCCACCCCGCCCCGCCGCCGGACCCCGGCAGGCTCAGCGCCCGGCGGCCACCAACCCATGTGCGGCGGCGACGGCCTCGTTCGTGACCCGCCCCGCGTGCGCGTTGAGGCCGAGGGCGAGAGCCGGGTCCGCGTCGAGCGCCCGCTCCCACCCCTGGTCCGCGATGGCCACGGCGTACGGCAGCGTCGCGTTCGTCAGCGAGATCGTGCTGGTGCGGGGTACCGCTCCGGGCATGTTCGCCACGCAGTAGTACACGGCGTCGTGCACGCGGAAGGTCGGGTCGTCGTGCGTGGTCGGCCGCGAGCCCTCGAAGCACCCGCCCTGGTCGATCGCGATGTCGACCAGCACCGAACCGGCTCGCATGTCGGCGACCATCGCGTCGGTGACGAGCTTCGGCGCCGAGGCTCCCGGGATCAGCACCGATCCGATGACCAGGTCGGCGTCCGCCACGGCCGCGGCGATGGCGAGCGGGTTCGACCGGAGCGTCGTCACCCGGCCGTCGAACCGCGCGTCGAGCGCCCGGAGGCGCGGCAGGCTGATGTCGAAGACGGTCACCTCGGCACCCATCCCGAGGGCGATCGTCGCAGCGTGCTCGCCGGCGACCCCACCGCCGATCACCACGACTCGGCCCTTCGGCGTCCCCGGGACGCCGCCGAGGAGCAGGCCCCGGCCGCCGTTCGCCCGCATCAGGTGGTGTGCGCCGACCTGGGCGGAGAGACGTCCGGCGATCTCCGACATCGGCGACAGCAGCGGCAGCGACCGGTCCGCCAGCTGGACGGTCTCGTAGGCGATCGCGGTCGCGCCGGACTCGACGAGCGCCGAGGTCAGCGGGCGGTCGGCGGCCAGGTGGAGGTAGGTGAAGAGCACCTGCCCCTCGCGGATCAGCGGGTACTCGGACGCCACGGGTTCCTTGACCTTGAGCACCATCTCGGCCTGGTCCCAGACCTGGCGGGCCTCCGCCACGACGGTCGCGCCGGCCGCGGTGTACTCGTCGTCGGTGAACGCCGATCCCGTCCCGGCACCGGCCTGCACGAGCACCTGGTGTCCGTGCATCGTCAGCTCGGCGACCCCGGCGGGGGTGGCGGCGACGCGGAACTCGTTGTTCTTGATCTCGGTGGGGACGCCGATGCGCATGACGGACTCCTTCGTGGGCAGTTGCTCGGTCCCACCATTCAGCCGCGTGTTCGTCATGGCTGGGGTCAGACCGAACGATCACCCGTCTCAGCGGAGTTCGGTGTCACGGCGTTCGGTACCACGGCGCGTGAGACCGCTCCCACCGAACGCAGCACGGCACGCCGGCCGGCTGCGATCAGCGACGCAGGCGCGAGCGCAGGGTGTCGCTCGGCAGCTCGCCGAAGCGGGACCGGAACGCGGCCGAGAACCGGCCGAGGTGCCCGAAGCCCCACCCGCGGGCGATGTCCGCCACCGAGGTCTCGTCACGCTCGGCCCGCCGCAGGTCCTCGCGCGCACCGTCGAGCCGCACCGAGCGGAGCAGTTCGCCGGGGGTCTGGTCGAGGTGCCGGCGGAGCGACTGCTGCAACCCGCGCGGGCTGAGGCCGGCGGCCGCGGCGATCTCCGGGGTGCCGATCGGCTCACGCGCGTGGGCGTGCACGTAGTCGAGCGCACGACGCAGGCGCTGGTGTTCCGGTCCGGTGCCCGAGATTGCGGCACGCCAGGTGCTGCGTCGCGGGAACGCCCGGACGGCGGCGGTCGCGAAGGCCTCGGCGATGTCCCGGCGGGCGACGGCGGAGAGCTCGTTGTCGACCTGCAGCCACGTCGACGAGTGCCGACGGACGGTCTCCTGCCAGATGCGCAGTCCCTCGGGGTCGGGTCGCTCGAGCGGTTCGAAGGCGAAGGTCTCGTCGCCGACCAGGTCGGTGAGGAACGTCCGGTCCAGGTGCACGAGGTTCAGCCCGATGTCACGGTGGTGCAGGTCGTAGACCTCGGACGGCAGGACCATCGGCACCCCCTGCACCAGGTCGACGGAGCGCCCCTTGAACGTGATGGTGCTGCTGCCGCTGCGGAGCCACGCGACGATGACGTCGTCGGACTGGCTCTGGCTGCGCAGGTCGACACCGAACCGGGAGGTCCGGAGCGACATCCGCTCGTCGGTGACCCCGGCGAAGTCCCAGAGCGTGTCCGGGCGGGTGCGTCGGATGACCGGGGCCTTCAGGTCGTAGTCGGCGGTGAAGAACGCCATGGCCTGGTCGATGTCGGTCCCCGCGAGCCGGCGGTAGGAGCGGGTGTCCTGCCGCGGCACGGCTCGGGGCCGCTCGACGCTGCCGGATCGGCCGACACTGCCGGATCGGCCGACACTGCCGGATCCGCGGGCGACGGACGGACCGGCTTCGGGAGAGAGCACCATGCTCCGACGGTAGATCAGGCCACCGACATCCTGGCCGGTCCGTCCGCCCCAGAAGCGGGGACAGGCCCCGGGTTCCCCCGTTCGGCATCCGGCCCCCCGGTCAGTTCTGCAGGATCGCCTGCCCCACGCTCTCGTCGAGGATCAGGTCCGTCACGAGTCCCGCCGCCAGGGCTCCGCGGAGCGACGCGGCCTTGCCCCGACCGGCGACCACGCAGATGCGCCGCGGTGCCCGCTTGATCGTGTCGAGGTCCGGCGCACCGGCCCGGGCGTTCACCCCGATGTCCTTCCACGACCCGTCCGCGCGGTAGAAGACGGTCGAGACGTCGCCGACCACCTGCGCGGTGACGAGCTCCTCCTGGTCGGACGGGTCCAGGTACCCGCCGGAGTAGACGTGCGAGGGCACCGGGGCCTGCGGGGCGCCGACGCCGAACACGACGACGTCCATCCGTTCGTGCAGGTCGAGCACGCGGCGGATCGAGCGCTCCCGGAACAGCGCGGCCTTGGTGGCGGGGTCGTCGAAGAACGCCGGCACCGGGAACTGCTGCACGAGGGCGCCGTAGGCCTCGCCGAACCGCCGGAGGATCTCGGAGGCGTAGACGATGCCCGTCGTCCGGGTGTTGGCCGCGCCGTTCACCTGCACGATCGTGGAGCCGTGCGTGGTCTTCGGCACGAGGTACCGGCTGACCGCGCTGACCGTCGACCCCCACGAGATGCCGATCACCATGTTCGACTCGATGTACTGCGTCAGGATCCGCGCGGCCGACAGGGCGACCCGCTCCAGGCGGTCGACGTCGCTCGTGTGGTCCGGCACCGGTACGACGTGGGCGTGCACGCCGAAGCGGGCGCGGATGCTGCGGCTGAGCGCGGCGGCCTGGTCGAGGGGCGAGCGGATCTGGATGTCGACGAGTCCGGTGTCCCGCGCGTACTTCAGCAGACGGGACACCGACGAGCGGGACGTGCCGAGCTCGTCGGCGATGGCGTCCATCGTCAGGTCCTGCAGGTAGTAGAGGTGTGCGGCCCGCAGGGCCTGCTGGGTGCGCACGGGCTGGGCGGCATCGCTCATGGACCGAGCATGCACGGACGTGCACGACCTCTGCAACCCCGTCCGCGCCTCCCGTCCGCACAGACGCACCACAGGACGGAGGTTCGACAACCGTTCTGCACGTCCGTGCACGCAGGTTGCCCACGCGTTCCGACGAGCGCACGATCGATGGAGTACCAACGAACCGACCCCAGAAAGCGATGCGAACGACCATGTCGAAGAAGACGCAGCCCAGGAACACGGTCACCGCCCTCACCGGACGCCCGAACGCACAGGTCCTCATCGTCGGTGGTGGCATCAACGGCATCGCCACCTTCCGCGACCTCGCCCTGCAGGGCGTCGACGTCGCCCTCGTCGAGCGTGGCGACTACGCCTCCGGCGCCTCGGCCGCGTCGAGCCACATGATCCACGGCGGCATCCGCTACCTCGAGAACGGCGAGTTCCGCCTGGTGCGCGAGAGCGTGCAGGAGCGCAACGGCCTGATCCGCATCGCCCCGCATTACGTCAAGCCGCTGCAGACGACGATGCCGATCTTCTCGACCTTCTCCGGCATCATGAACGCGCCGCTGCGCATGCTGACGCACAAGCAGCGCTCCACGAAGGAGCGCGGCGCGATGCTCATCAAGATCGGCATGACGATCTACGACTCGTTCTCCCGCGACGGTGGCTCGGTCCCGAAGCACGTCTTCCGCACCAAGAAGGCCGCGCTGCAGGACATGCCGGCCCTGAACCGCGACCTCAAGTACACCGGCACCTACTACGACGCCTCGGTCCACGAGCCGGAGCGCCTGGCACTCGACGTACTCAAGGACGGTCTGGCCGCCAGCACCGGCACCGGGTCCGACGCGACCGCCCGTGCGACCAACTACGTCGAGGCCGCGGGCAGCCGCGACGGCGGCGTCCTGCTCCGTGACCGCGAGACCGGCGAGGAGTTCGTGTTCACCGCGGACGTCGTCGTGAACGCCTCCGGCCCCTGGACCGACCTCACCAACGAGGCGTTCGGTGGCGAGACGAAGTACATGGGCGGCACCAAGGGCTCGCACATCGTCGTCGACAACCCCGAGCTCCTCGAGGCGACGAAGGGCCGCGAGCTGTTCTTCGAGAACAACGACGGCCGCATCGTCCTCATCTACCCGCTCAAGGGCCGGGTCCTCATCGGCACCACCGACATCGACGCCGACCCGTCCGAGCCGGCCGTCTGCACCGAGGAAGAGGTCGACTACTTCTTCGGCCTGGTGAAGCACGTCTTCCCGCAGATCGAGCTGGGCCGCGACCACATCGTCTACCGCTACTCGGGCATCCGTCCGCTCCCCCGCCACGAGGACACCGCCCCCGGGTTCGTGTCGCGTGACTACCGGATCGTCGACACCCCGATCGCGGGTCTGCCGAAGACCACGGTCCTGTCGCTCGTCGGTGGCAAGTGGACGACCTTCCGTGCCCTCGCCGCGCACCTGTCCACGGACATCACGACGAAGCTCGGCGTGACCCGCAAGGTCGACACGACCGGCATGCCGATCGGCGGTGGCAAGGACTTCCCGACCACCGACGGGCAGCGTGCGCTGTGGATCAAGTCGCACCGTGACGGCCTGGCGTCCGAGACGGTCGACCGTCTGCTCGAGCGCTACGGCACCCGTGCCGCCGAGGTCGTCGACGTCCTGGTCACCGGCCCGGTCGAGCCGCTCGAGTCCGACGGCACGATCACCCGCGGCGAGGTCCGGTACTTCGCCGAGCGTGAGCAGGCCGTGCACCTGATCGACGTGGTGCTGCGCCGCACGAACCTCGCGTTCGTCGGTGGCGTCACGATCGATCTGCTCGACGAGCTGGCCGACGTCATGGCCGAGACCCTCGGCTGGACGACCGAGGAGCGCGCGGACGAGATCCAGCGCACCCTCGACGTCCTCCGCGAGTCGCACGGCGTCATCGTGCCGCTGACCTCCGCGTCGCAGCTCGCCTGACCCCTCCCGAAACGCAACCTGGGCGGTTCTCCGCAGCGGTGTCCCGCTGCGAGGAGCCGCCCAGGTTGCGTTCCGCGAGGTCCGCGGGGACCGCGGGGCGGACGGGAGGCGCGGGGCGCGTCCGTCAGAAGCGCTCGCCGGTCGGGTCCTGCGCGCCCAGGTCGGCGAGGTCGTCGCCGCCGATCGGCTCCCCCGCCCAGTCCACGAGGCGCCAGCCGTCCGCACTCGATCCCTCGAGCTCGACGACGCCGGTGTTCTCCAGGTGCCGGTTCCGACCGAGGTCGGCCGGCACGTTCTGCGCGGTCACCGCAGCCCAGATCCGGATCGCCGCACCGTGGCTGAACGCCGCGGCGACCTCGGCACCGGTCGCCTCGATCTGCTGCACGGCGTCGTCGTAGCGGGCGAAGAAGGCGTGCCCGTCCTCGGCGCCCGGCATCCGCTCGTCGCGGTCCCCCGCCGTCCAGGCGTAGGCCGCAGCCAGGTAGCTCTGCACCGACACGGTGTCCCGCTTGCCCTGCAGGTCGCCGGCCTCGATCTCGCGGAGGCCGGGCAGCACCACCGGCTCGAGGTCGAGCGCCCGGGCGAGCGGCGCGGCAGTGATCTGCGTGCGCACCATGGACGAGGTGAAGAGCCGCTCGATCCCCCGGTCGCCGAAGGCCGCGGGCAGCGCCTCGGCCTGCTCCTGCCCGAGGTCGGTCAACCCGGGTCCGGGCACCTCGGCGTCGAGCAGGCCGGTCACGTTGGCAGGGGTCTGTCCGTGGCGGACGAGGAGCAGTCGCATGCCCTCAGCCTACGGATCGACCCGGACGTCACCCCTGCCGGGTGTTCCAGCGCGGGTTCTTCTTGTTGATGACGTAGACGCGTCCGCGGCGGCGGACGATCTGCGATCCGGGGATCTTCTTCAGTGCCTTGAGCGAGTTGCGGACCTTCACCACGAGCCTCCTTGTTGAGAACGGTTTTCATGTACCGTACTGCACATGTCGACCGTCCCGATCACCCTCGTCTCCGCGCTCCACGACGCCGATGCCGCACGCGTCGCCTCCCGGCTGTCGGACGGCCACCGCATGCACGCCGCGGGCAGTGCGCTCGCAGCCGCCCGTGCGGTCGCGGACCGGGCGGACCACCTGGCCGAGGTCTGCGGTCCCGACGCCCGACACTCCCTCGTCGTCACGCTGCCGGCGTGGGGCGACGCCCGCGCGGTGGCGATGATGCTCGCGAACGCCGCCCGCGCCGAGACCGGGGACGACCGGGTGATCGACCACGTGGTGTCGGTCCTCCGTGCGGGCGACGTGGAGCACCTGCTCTGGTCCGGCGTCGACGACGCCTTCGTCGCCGCGGAACGGCTCGCGGCACTGGTCGAGTACGCGACCGTCATCGTGCTCCAGGGCACCGAACGCCTGCCGGTCGCCCGCCGCCGGGCCCTCGTCGCCGTCGTGCACCGCTGCGCACCGCAGGCCGTCGTGCTCGCCGACGTGCGGCTCCGGAGCGCCGACGACCTGCCGGCGTCGAACGGTGCCGCCGCGCGCGTCCTGGCCGGGGCGGCGGGCTGGATGCTCGCCCTGTCGACCGACCACGACCTCCGGTTCCGGCACGCCGACGGCCTGACCGCCTTCCGCTACCGCGACCCGCTGCCGTTCCACCCCGCGCGGCTGGCCGACGTCGTCGAGCACGACCTGGTCGCGGGTCCGCAGGGCCGGGTGCTGCGGTCGCGCGGGTTCTTCCGCCTGGCGTCGCGACCGGACCACGTCGGCTCGTGGTCGAGCGTCGGCGCGATGCTCGCCCTGGACCCGACCGCGAACCCGTCCTGGGACGAGGACGCCCCGATCGGCCAGGCGCTCTGGTTCGTCGGCGAGGGGCTCGACGTCGACCGACTCAGCCGCGCCCTCGACGGGGCGCTCATCACGCCGTCGGAACTGCTGGCCGGCCCGGACCTCTGGCGGTCCTGGGCCGACCCGTTCCCGGTCTGGCCGGCACTCGACCGCGGCGAGTGACGCCGCAGCAGCGCCGGGGCTGCGAAACACCGGTGTTCGTCTGTCGAACACCCGCCGGTCGCGGCGAGACCGACGAACACCGGTGTTCTGCTGGGGTGCCGGACCGGACGGGAGGCGCGGGTCAGTGCCCGCGCTCGCCCGCCGGCTCCGGGGTGGCCGCGTCCACGACCCCGAACGGCAGGTCGCCGAGGTCCAGGTGCGGGTTGGTGTCCTG
Source organism: Curtobacterium sp. MCLR17_032 (assembly GCF_003234795.2). Classification (NCBI taxonomy): domain Bacteria; kingdom Bacillati; phylum Actinomycetota; class Actinomycetes; order Micrococcales; family Microbacteriaceae; genus Curtobacterium; species Curtobacterium sp. MCLR17_032. The sequence continues at coordinate 2,673,064 of NZ_CP126268.1, forward strand.
CGTGCGCACGAGTTCGCGGGCCTCGTCGCGGGTCTCCACGGCGGGCATCGAACCGGGCAGCGGGCGCTGCGAGGACTCCTTCATGCAGAACACCCCGACCGCGCCGAGGACGCTCGTCGCCATGAGGAAGTACGCCGGTGCCAGCTCGTTGCCAGTCGCGTCGAGGAGCGCCTGCACGATGAGCGGCGTCGTCCCACCGAACACGGCGATGGCGATGTTGTACGCGAAGCCCATGCCGCCGTACCGCGTCGAGGTGGGGAAGAGCGCCGGCAGCGACGCCGCCTGGTTCGACACCCAGAGCGCGGTCATCAGTGCGAGCAGCGCCAGACCGAGCAGCGTCGACCACTGCTCGCCGTGGCCGATGAGCATGAACGCCGGCAGCACGAGCACGATCGTCGTCGCGGCGCCGATCCACATCACCGTGCGTCGACCGAGTCGGTCGGACAGCCGCCCGGTCAGCGGGAGCATCAGCGCCAGGAGCACGAGCACCGGGATCGTCAGCAGGGTGCCGTCGATGGCGGAGTAGCCGAGCGAGTCGGTGAGGTACGTCGGCATGTACGAGGTCAGGGCGTAGCCGACCGTGTTCGACGCAGCGACGAGCATCACGGCGATGACGATCGGGCGCCAGTACTGCCGGACCATGGCGAACACCGTGGCCGGTCGGCCCTCGGCGTCGGCGCGGGCCTCGGTCGACGCCTCCTGCGCCGCCTGCGTGGCCTGGAACACCGGGGACTCCTCGATGCGCAGGCGGAAGTACACGGCGACGACGCCGATCACGCCGGCGAGCAGGAACGGCAGCCGCCAGCCCCACGCGGTCATCGTCTGCTCACCGAGGACGATCTGCAGGACCGTGACCACGGAGGCGCCGAGTGCGAAGCCCATGTAGCTGCCGAGGTCCAGGAAGCTGGCGAAGAACCCACGGCGGCGGTCCGGGGCGTACTCGGTGATGAACGTCGTGGCCCCGGCGTACTCACCGCCGGTCGAGAAGCCCTGCAGCAGCTTGAGCACGACGAGCAGCACCGGCGCCATCACGCCGATCAGCGCGAAGTCGGGCAGCGCACCGATGAGCACGGTGGACGCCGCCATCATGATGAGCGTCGTCGCCAGGACCTTCTGGCGGCCGATGCGGTCCCCGAGTCGCCCGAAGACGATGCCGCCGAGGGGGCGGGCGATGTACGTCGCCGCGAACACCCCGAGGCTGAAGAGGACCTGCACCCCGGGCTCGGCCGTCGGCAGGAACACCCGGCCCATCGTGACGGCGAGGTAGCCGTACACGCCGACGTCGTACCACTCCATCGTGTTGCCGACCACCATGCCGCCGACCGCCCGGCGCATCATGCCCTTGTCGACGACGGTGACGTCGCTCTCGCGGAGGCGACGAGCAGGCCTGCGCCCGGGCCTCCCGGACGACCGGTCACTCCGTGGTGACCCGTCCTCCCGGATGTCGGGGCGCTCGGTACTGCTGGGGTCGGAACCCATCCGTCTCTCCTCTGGTCCGCTCGGCCGGTCGTTCCGGCCTGGAAGCAACAGCCGACGACGTTACCGAGCGACTGCAATGTCATCCAGCGGAGACTGCCAGGTTCGCCGCTGTCACCCGGACGGGGGTCATGCCCGATCAGCAGCCCCGTGCGGATCGGGCGGGACGGTCACATCCTGGTAACTTCTCGCCGTGGCGATCGAACCGGACACGAAGAACTGGACCTGGGTCATCGAGTCGGCCTGCCCGGACTGCGGGTTCGACGGCTCGGCCGTGACGATCCGCGAGGTGCCCGGCCTCATCGACGCGAACACCGCCGGGTGGCCGGAGCAACTCCGGCGCGACGACGTGCGGCAGCGCCCGGACGACGCGACCTGGTCACCGCTGGAGTACGGCGCACACGTCCGCGACGTGCACCGGAAGATGACCGAGCGCCTCGAGCTGATGCTCGCCGAGGACGACCCGCTCTTCCCGAACTGGGACCAGGACGCGACCGCCGTCGCCGACCGGTACGACGAGCGGGACCCGGCGACGGTCGCCGAGGACCTGCAGGCCGCGGCTCGTCGGGCCGCACAGGCCTTCGCCGGCGTCCGTGACGACCAGCTCGAGCGCACCGGGCGGCGCACCGACGGCAGCGGCTTCACGGTCGCGACGCTCGCGGTCTACTACGCGCACGACCCGGTCCACCACCTGTGGGACGTGCGGCACGGTCGGTGAGCGATCCGGGCCTCCCGGCCGACGACGAACACAGACAGCCGACCACAGACGGCCGCCGACCGTCGTCAGGCCAGGGCGTCGAGCAGCGCTCGCGCGGTCGCCGCGTCGGTGACCAGCTCGTTGACCAGACGTCCCCGGACGGCGCTGATGATGCTCGGCACCTTGACCGCACCGACGGCGACGCCGACCGCGTGCGGCACGGCGGCCAGGACCTCTCGTGAGGTCCGCACCATCCGGTCGCTGCCCGGGAACTCGATCGGCTCCCCGTCCGGCCCGGTGAAGTTGAGGCAGACGTCGCCGGTCGCCCGGTCGAAGACGTCGTCGTCGACCGGCAGCCCGCGGGCCATCGCGTCCCGGGTCACGACCGGCGCACCGATGCCGAGGATCGCGCCCTTCGCCCGGGTCCAGAGCCCGACGACGTGCTGGAACGCCGGGTCCTCGTCCAGGGAGGCCCGGAGCGCCTCCGACGGCAGGGCCTGCGCGAACAGGAAGGTCGGGATCGCCCCCGAGCGCTCCGCGGCCGCGCGGGTGATCTCGTTCGTCTGGAACCACTGGTTCGGGTCCGCCTGACCGCCGACGGTCGGGACGAGCTGCACACCCGGCATCGGCGGCATCGCCCCGTGCGCGATCGCGTGCACGGTGCTGCCGGAGGACATCAGGACGGCGTCGCCCGGGGCCAGGCCCATGGCCACCACGGCGGCGGCGACCGGCTCGGCCAGGTCCACGCCGAGGGTCGCGGCGTGCGTGACGGCCGCCAGGTGCACGGCCTGCAGACCGAGCACCACCTGCAGTCGTTCGGCCAGGGCGACGGTCTCGTCCTGGAAGGGGTCGACGACCTCGATCCGGACCAGCCCGGCGCGACGGGCCTCGGACACGAGCCGGCTCACCGTCGGGCGGGAGACCCCGAGGCGCGTCGCGATCTCGTTCTGGGTGGCGTCCTCGAGGTAGTACATCCGCGCGGCCTGGTACACGGTGTCGAGCGGGAACCGGGAGCGCTGGGCCTCGGGGACCGTCACCGACGTCGGCTGCTCGGGCGTGGCCGGGACGGGGACCGACGGGCCCGCGGACGCAGTGCTGTCGGAGGACGCAGTGCTGTCGGACATCGAGCGCGGGCCTCCCGGGGTGTGGTGCCGTCGACCGGGCGGGCGGACGACACGGTGATCGTAGCGCCGGACGGCCGCACGTCGGCTGCCCGTGACCCCCGGCAGAGCACAGCGTTCTGTCGGTTGTCGGACGTACCGTGCTCGAGACTCCGATGCGCTCCACAGCGGGGTCCGACGTTCCATCGAGGGGATCCACCCATGAAGAAGTCCGTCTGGCTGCCGGCCCTGATCGCACCCGTCGTCGTGGCCGGTGTCGTCGCCGCTCCCGTCATCGCGCAGGCCGCGTCCACCCCGATCGCCGGGGACCACCCGACTGCGGCGGCCGTGATCGCCAGCATCGCGAAGTCCTCGGACGAGCGGTACTCGGGCAAGCTCTCGCAGACGAGCGACCTGGGCCTGCCGGAGCTCCCCACCGGTGCCGGCGGGTCCTCGCTCGAGGGCAACGCCTCGGACGCCCTCAGCCTGCTCACGGCGTCGCACACCGCCCGTGTCTACGTCGACGGAGCGAGCAAGCAGCGCGTGCAGGTGACGGAGCAGCTCGCCGAGCAGGACCTCATCCGCAACGGCAGCACCGTGTGGACGTGGGACTCGAAGCAGCGCGCCGCGACGAAGACCACGCTGCCCAGCCGATCTGCCCAGACCCCGGGCAGCGGCACGGCGACGCCGACGGACGTCGCGGAGCAGGCCATCGACGCGATCACGCCGACCACCACGGTCTCGAAGCCCGTCGCGACCTCGGTCGCCGGGCACGACGCCTGGCTGCTGACCCTGACGCCGAAGTCCTCGGACACCCTGGTGGGTCGGGTCCAGCTCGCCGTCGACCAGCAGACCGGGCTCCCCCTCCGCGCGTCCGTCACCGCCGCCGGCAAGGACGACCCCGCGTTCCAGGTCGGGTTCACCAGCCTCGATTACGGCGCCCCGGCCGCGCGCCTGTTCGACTTCACCCCGCCGACCGGTGCGGACGTCAGCACGAAGGACCTCTCCGACGCGACGCCGGGCTCCGGTGCGCGGCACCACGGTGCCGGCAGCGCCGAGCGTCCGACCGTCTCGGGCAGCGGCTGGGACACGGTCGTGGCACTCCCCGCGGGCAGCGCCGACCAGGCCGGGCTCGACTCGGACGCCTCCGGCCTCCTCGACCAGCTCACCACCGCGGTCGCCGGCGGTCGTGCCGTCCAGACCTCGCTCGTGTCGGTCTACCTGACCGACGACGGCCGGGTCCTGGCGGGCGCGGTGCCGGTGTCGGCCCTGGTCGCCGCGGCCAAGTGACGACAGCGCCGACCGGCCCCGACGTCGCCATCCACACCGACCCCACCAAGACAGACCTCGCCATCAGCACCGAGGGACTCCGCAAGGTGTTCCACAAGCAGCGCGCGGTTGACGGCATCGACCTGGCCGTCCCCCGTGGGTCGGTCTTCGGGTTCCTCGGACCGAACGGCTCCGGCAAGACCACGACGATCCGGATGCTCCTCGGGCTCTCGAGCGCGACCGGTGGCTCGATCCAGGTGCTCGGCGAGCCGATGCCCACGGCCCTCCGCTCGGTGCTCCCCCGGGTCGGCGCACTCGTCGAGGGTCCGGCGTTCTACCCCTATCTGTCGGGACGCGCGAACCTGTCCCGGTTCGACGCCGCCGACCCGACCTCGGACCCGCGCAGCCGGAAGGACCGGGTCGCGTCCGCCCTGGACCGCGTCGGCCTGACCCACGCGGCCGACAAGAAGGCGCACGCGTACTCGCTCGGCATGAAGCAGCGGCTGGGGCTGGCGAACGCCCTGCTCACCCCGCGCGAACTCCTGGTGCTCGACGAGCCGACGAACGGCCTCGATCCGCAGGGCACCCGGGAGGTCCGCAACCTCATCCGCTCCCTGGCCGACGACGGCACCACGGTGTTCGTGTCGAGCCACCTGCTCGCCGAGATCGAACAGGTCTGCACGCACGCCGCCGTGATGCGGACCGGGCAGCTCGTCGCGCAGGGCACGCTCGACGACCTGCGCTCCGCCGGTGCCCGCACGGTGACGGTCCGCACCCCCGACGTCGGGCAGGCCGCGGTCGTCCTCGGACGGCTCGGGCTGGCACCACGACGGGACGGCGGGTCGGACGTGCTCGTCGCCGACCTGGTCGCCGACGTCGAACCGGAGACCATCACCGCGGAACTCGTCCGTGCCGACGTCCGGGTCCGTGGGCTCGCCGTCGGCGGCGGGACGCTCGAGGACCTGTTCGTCGCGCTGACCGGAGAGGGATTCGATGTCGCCGGCTGACCCCACCCCGACCACCGCCGAGCGCCCGGCGACGTCCGGCAGCGCCGCGGGTGGCACCGCCCCGGCGCGACGGACCCGTCCCTTCGCCCTGCTCGGCTCCGAGCTCGCGCTCGTCTTCCGGCGGCGCCGAACCTGGGCGATGCTCGGTGCCCTGGCGGCCGTGCCGATCCTGATCGCCGTCGCGGTCCGACTGACCACCGGCGAGGACAGCGGCGGCCCGGCGTTCCTCGGCGACATCACGAACAACGGTCTCTTCGTGGCGTTCACCGCGCTGACCGTGTCGATCCCGCTGTTCCTGCCGCTCACGGTCGGCGTCGTCGCGGGTGACACCGTGGCGGGCGAGGCGAGTCACGGCACCCTGCGGTACCTGCTCGTCGCGCCGACCGGCCGGGTGCGGTTCATCCTGGTGAAGACCGCGGGAGCGATCGCCTTCTGCCTCGCCGCCACCCTGCTCGTCGTGCTCGTGGGAGCGGCGATCGGTGCCGTGCTGTTCCGGATCGGCCCGGTGACGCTGCTGTCCGGCACGCAGGTGGACGGCTGGTCGTACGCAGCCCGCGCACTGCTGCTCGCGCTCTACGTCACCCTGTCGATGCTCGGGCTCGTCGCGATCGGCCTGTTCGCCTCCACCCTGACGAACGTGCCGGTGGGGGCGATGGCCGCGACCGTGGTGCTCGCCGGCGTCTCCCAGGTGCTCGACCAGCTGCCGCAGCTGGACTGGCTGCACCCGTTCCTGTTCTCGCACCTGTGGCTCGGCTTCGGCGACCTGCTGCGCGACCCGATCTCGTTCGACTCGTTCGGCAGCAACGCCCTGCTGCAGCTCGGCTACCTGGTCGTGTTCGGGGCGCTGGCGTACGGCCGGTTCGCCAGCAAGGACATCCTCAGCTGAACGGACGAGGACGTCCCCACCACACGGTGGGGACGTCCTCGTCCGGCAGCAGGGTCCGCGCGACTCAGCTGGTCGAGACCGCGCCCTCGGCCCCGCGGGACGCCGGGGACCCGCTCGCGAGCGTGCCGTCGGCCTTCTCCTCCGCGTACTGGTCGCGCAGGTCACGCGCCTTCTCGGACCGGTACCAGTCCTGACGTGCGCCGGTCTCGACGGGCTGCATGCCGACGACGACCTTGCCGCGGGAGTGCATCTCGGCCAGGTCCTCGTAGGCGTCGACGATGTACTCGAACGGGTAGAAGCCCGAGATGAGGATCTGCACGCGGCGGTCCTCGACGGCCTTCGCCAGGAAGAGGATGAGTTCCTTCGCCTCCGGGTCGGACGCCGGGGCACGGAGGAACCGCAGTTCGGCGTCACGCCGGGCCTCGGACGAGACGAACCGCTTCTCGTCGACGCCCAGACGGAGGGCGAGCTCGTGGGCGGATTCGTCGCCGTGGTTGTCGATGAACGCGGTGACGGGCCGGCCCTGGGCGATCTCGGTGATCCGGGCCTCCTCACCGTCCCCGTAGGCGACGGGCAGGATGCCGATCTGCCGGAGGTAGTCGTGGTTCCGCGGGCTGCCGAGGCCGATCACGGTCGCACCGGCGTCGCGGGCGAGCTGGCACTGGATGTGGCCGACACCACCGGCTGCGGCGCTGATGACGACGGTGTCGCCGGGTCCCAGGCGGAGCTTCCGGACCACGTCGACGGCGGTGCAGCCGGCCAGGTACAGACCCCCGGCGACCTCCCACCCGACGTGCGTGGGCTTCATGACGACGGCTTCGCGGGGCACCACGACCCAGGTCGCGTGCGAGCCGCCCTCGGGCGCGTGGCCCATGACCTCGTCGCCGACGCGCAGGTCCTTGACGCCCGCGCCCCGGGCCCGGACGATGCCGGCGAGGTCGACGCCCTGGCGGGCCGGGAACTCGACCTGGATGTGGTCCTGCAGCTTGCCCTCGCGGAGGAACCGCTCGATGTGGTTCAGGCCGGCGGAGATGACCTCGACGACCACCTCGCCGGGTCCGGGCGTGGGTCGCTCCTGTGGCACGACCTCGACCACGTCGAAGTCGCCGTACCGCTCGTACTGCACTGCGCTACCAGTTCGCATGTCACCCTCCTCGGGACGTCGTGCGTCCGTCCTACTCGCCTCCGGCACGGCTCCGTCCGCGGATGTGGGGTTCTCGCAGGGAGCGGTCCGGATCCTGAGGACCCGACGGGACGGGTCGGCACCCGCTGGGGACGGGCCGGACGGGAGGCCCGTGGCGGCGCCGCCACGGGCCTCACGTCCGTCTGCTGGTGCGTCCCGAACCCGACGTCGGGTGTCGTTCGGGTGCGACGCCAGGGGCTGGCTCAGGACGGGCCGAACGCCTGGGCGATCCGCGCGGACGCCTCGGCGTCGAGGTGCAGGGCCTGCTGGTCGGCGTCGGGACGGGGCAGCCGGACCGGCGTCGACCAGAGCGACCCGTCGGCGGCGAGGTCGACGACGAGCGCGCCCGTGCCGACGAGCGCGGTCTCCTGCTCGTACGGGCCGGCGACGTCGTTGTCGTTCGCGACACCCGGCGCCACCAGCACCGGCACGCCCGCGAGCGACCCGGCGAAGTGGTGGTGGTAGTGGCCGCCGAGGACGACCCGCACGTCGGTGCCCCGCAGCACCTCGGCGAGGTCCTCGGGGTTCCGGAGCTTCAGCGCGTCGTGCAGCGACGTCGGCGCGGGCAGCGGCGGGTGGTGCAGGACGACGACGGACCCGTGCTCGGACGGCTCGGCGAGCACGGTGCGCAGGTGCTCGAGGACCGACTCGCTCAGTTCGCCGTACCCGGCGCCCGGGACGCTCGTGTCGACGGTGACGATCCGCCGCCCGGCCACCAGGGACTGGCCCCGCACCGGGACGGACGGGTCGTGGTGCTCCATCGTGTGCATGAGCGGCTGGCCGCCCTCGCCGAGGACGTGCCCGTTGACCAGGACCTGCCGGAAGCCGGCGCGCTGGTCGTGGTTGCCCGGCACCGTGACGAACGCGGCGCCGTGCCGTTCCGCCCAGCCGCCGACCATGCGTCGGACCGTCTGGTAGGACTCGGGCGAGCCGTCCTCGGAGACGTCGCCGGAGATGACGACCAGGCCGACACCGGGCACGGCGTCGAGGTGCTCGAGCAGTGCACCGAGCGCCGCCGTCGTGTCGACCGTGCCCTGGTGGAGGGTGCCGTCGCCGGTCAGGTGCGTGTCCGACAGGTGCAGGATGCGGAGTGTTCCGGGAGCGGGGGTCTGCATGTCGCACACCGTAGCCGGGGCGTGCATCAGCGGGCTGTCGGCAGGGTTACCGTTGTCCGGTGATCGACCTGCGCTCCGACACCGTGACCCGTCCGACCCCGGCGATGCGCCGCGCGATGGCCGAGGCCGAGGTCGGCGACGACGTCTTCGGGGAGGACCCGGAGACCACCCTGCTCGAGCAGGAGGTCGCGGCGCTGCTGGGGCACGAGGCCGGGCTGTTCACGCCGTCCGGCTCGATGGCGAACCAGCTCGGGCTGCGGCTGCTCGTCGGCCCGGGCGAGGAACTGCTCGCCGACGTGCAGGCCCACGTCGTCCGCGCCGAACTGGGGGCCGCCGCGGTGTTCTCCGGCATCACGACCCGGACCTGGGCCTCCGAGCGCGGTCGCCTGGTCGCGCGGTCGGTGGCCGAGATCGCCGAGCCGAACGCCGGCGCCTACTCGGTGTCCACCACGGCGATCGCGGTCGAGAACACGCACAACTTCGGCGGCGGTACGGTCCAGCCGCCGGACCAGGTGCGCGCGGTGCAGGACTTCGCCCGCGAGCACGGCATCGGCCTGCACCTGGACGGCGCCCGGCTGTGGAACGCCCACGTCGCGTCGGGCACCCCGTTCCGGGAGCTCGCCGGCGGGTTCGACACCGTGTCCGTCTGCCTGTCGAAGGGCCTCGGTGCCCCGGTCGGGTCGGTGCTCGTCAGCACGGCGGAACGCATCGCCGCCGCCCGGATCTGGCGGAAGCGGTACGGCGGCGGCATGCGCCAGACCGGCATCCTGGCCGCCGGTGCCCGGTACGCCCTGCGCTCGCACGTCGACCGCATGGCAGAGGACCACGCGAACGCCCGGGTGATCGCGGCGGCGCTCGACGTCGACCCGGCGACGGTCGACACGAACATCGTCTTCGCCGAGGTGTCCGACCCGGCGGCGTTCGTCGCCGCGGCGGCCGACGCCGGCGTCCGGGTGATGCAGCTCGGGCGGACGACGGTCCGACTCGTGACGCACCTCGACGTCTCGGCCGCGGACGCCGAGCACGCGGCCCGGGTGCTCGCGACGCTGCCCCGCTGAACGCGAGCGCGGCTGAACGCCACTGGCTGACGGACCGGAGGCACCGCGCACGACGCGAGCCGCGCCTCCCGGCCGTCAGACGGCGTCGGTAGGGTCGGCACGCGAGGAAGGGGTCCACCGTGGCCGGAGCAGGCATCAGCGTCCGCGACTTCGTCATGCGCTTCGGGGACCGGAACGTCGTCGACGGCCTGACGTTCGACATCGCGCCCGGCGAGACCTTCGGCCTGCTCGGCAGCAACGGCTCCGGCAAGACCACGACGATCCGCGCGCTGCTCGGCATCACCGCGCCGACCGCCGGCACCCTGACGATCGACGGCGAACCGTACCGACCCGCCACCGGTGGGATCGGCTACCTGCCGGAGGAGCGCGGGCTCTACCGGAAGGAGACCGTCATCGACGTCATGACGTACTTCGCGGCCCTGCGCGGGACGCCCCGGGGCCCGGCGACACGGTGGTCGACGGAGTACCTGGAGCGCGTCGGCCTGGCGGACAAGGCGAAGGTCCGGATCGACAAGCTCTCGGGCGGACAGCAGCAGAAGGTGCAGCTCGGCATCACGATCATGGACCGGCCGCGCCTGCTGATCCTCGACGAACCGACGAAGGGCCTCGACCCGGTGAACCGGCGGCTGCTCCTCGACCTGGTCGACGAGCGGAAGGCGGACGGCGCGACCGTCATCCTCGTCACCCACCACATGGACGAGGTCGAACGGCTCTGCGACCGGATCCTGCTCCTCAAGGACGGGGTGGCCGCCGCGTACGGCACGATCCCGGAGGTGCAGGACGCGTTCGGCGGCGCGGTCGCGAAGGTCGCCCTGAGCGGGCCGGTCCCCCGGTCCGAGCGGTACCGGCTCGCCCGGCACGAGGGGCACGTCGCCTACCTGGTCCCCACCGCGGCGGCGACACCGGACGGGTCGGACATCCTCGCCGAACTCGTGTCCGCCGGCGTCCACGTCACCGGGTTCGAGATGCGCCGGATCCCCCTCGACGAGATCTTCGTGCAGCTGTACGGGCACGACGCCGACGCGGACGCCGCCCGCACCGTGGTCGGAGCCGGACGATGAGCCGACTGGGAACCGTCGTCCGGTTCGAGTTCGTCCGCGCCGTCAAGAAGCCCGCGTTCTGGATCGGGACCCTGGCCCTGCCGCTGGTCGTCATCGTCGTGTCGCTGCTCGTCGGGGTCGGCCAGGCCGCCGGCACCGACTCCGCGATCTCGAGCGGGTCGGCCGCGCGGACGCCGTTCCACTACGTCGACCGCTCCGGGCTGGTGTCCCAGAAGGTGGCAGCGAAGTGGGGCGGGTCCCCCTCGACCGACCCCGCAGCGGACCGTGCGGCGGTCCGTGCCGGTCACCTCGACGCCTTCATCGCGTTCCCCGCGACGCCGTCCACGACCCCCGTCACGGTGCTCGGTGCGGACCGCGGGCTGTTCGCCAACATCGGGTACTCGGCCCTGGCGGAACGCGTGCTGGAGCAGAGCGTCGCGGCGCAGGTGGACGACGCCGAGGCGGTGCACATCCTGCGATCCCCACCGCAGGCGACGGTCACCACCTACGCCGACGGCCGGGTCGCGCCGGGCTGGCTGTCGATCGTGCCGCCGCTGCTCTACGTCGCCGCGTTCTTCGGGCTCGTGATCCTGCTCGCCGCCCGGATGGTCACCGTCGTGGTCGAGGAGAAGGAGAACCGCATCTCCGAGATGATCCTGACCACCGTCACGGCGGGCACCCTGATCCGCGGTAAGGTCATCGCGATGCTGCTGGTCGGGCTCGTCCAGGTCGGTGTGTTCCTGGTGCCCGGTCTGCTCTCGCTCGCCGTGGTGCTGCCGCTGGTCGCCGGACGGGTGGGCTCGTTCGCACTCGACCCGTGGCGGATGGTGGCCGGAGCACTGCTGCTGGTCGGCGGGGTGCTGCTGGCCTCGGCGTTGTTCGTGGCGGTCGGTGCCTCGGTGCCGACGATCAAGGACGCCTCGACGCTGCAGTCGGCGGCGCTGTTCGCGGTGATCATCCCGCTCTACGCCGCCTTCTTCGTCATGACGACGCCGTCCTCGCCGATCGCCGCGTTCTTCACGTACTTCCCGACGTTCACGCCGGTGACCGCGATGGTGCGGAACGCGGTGGGGTCGCTGTCGGTGGTCGAGACGATCGCGTGCATCGTCGAGGTGTTCGTGGTCGCGGGCGTGCTGCTCTGGTTCGCGGAGTACCTGTTCCGGCACTCGGTCGCCCAGTACGGGTCGAAGGTGAGCCTGAAGCAGATCGCCGGGTGGCGGCGGTCGAAGGCGCTGCCGCGCTCGCGCTGACGCACGGTCGCGGCTGCCGGGCTGGCGCGCCGCCGTGTCAGCCGACGGTGACCGGCGCCGCCGCGGGCTTCCGCCCCTGGACCATCCAGACGAAGAACCCGGCCAGGGTGAAGGCGCCGTAGACGACGTACATCAGCCCGGAGGCGTAGTAGCCGGCCGAGAACAGCAGCGGCACACCGACCAGGTCGACCGCGACCCAGATCAGCCAGAACTCGACCCACCCCTTCGCCATGCCGTAGGTGGCCAGGAGCGACCCGACGAAGATCCAGGCGTCGCTCCACACCGGCTCGTACGAGCCGAGCGCACGGAACACCGGCGTCAGGACCGCGGTGCCGCCGACCAGGGCGACGACGAGCAGCGCACGTGCCCGCCAGGAGGCCCACTTCGGCTCGAGCACGGTGGTCGCCTCGTCCGCGCGGTGCGTCCAGCGGTACCAGCCGTAGACGCTGACCAGGATGAACATGACCTGTCGTCCGGCCTGTCCGAGCAGGTTGACGGGGTTCGGGGTGTCGAAGAGCGCCCCCATGAAGACCGTGAAGAGGAGCGCGTTGCCCGCGATGCCGACCGGCCACGCCCACACCTTGCGGCGCATCCCGCCCAGGGCGCTGAGCAGCCCGAAGACGTTGCCGATCACCTCGCGCCAGAGCACCGTCTGGTCGCCGATGACGAGCTGCGCGTCGAACAACCACCGCACGATGCCCATGTGACCTCCTCGATCCGGTCGATGCAACTGCACAGACCTCGCGGGCATTCCGCCCGCTGTGCCACACCGACCCGTTCCGACGGCTGTCCGGAGAACGAGAGACGACCCCCGTTCTGGGGGTGCTCCGAGGCCGATCCGTGCTTGTCCTCATTTTGGGGGACGCGTACGCTCTGACCATCAAGCGAGTCCGGCCCGCCCGAGCAACTTCCCCCGCCTCGGAGCCCGGCGACCGCCCCTCTCCCGCACACCTCGGTTGCGGTCCCGCTCACCCCGGGACCGACCACGTCGCCGTGCGCGAGCACACCCGAACGCCGACGACGGCCTCACCGCGCCCGTCAGGGGCGCAGAACGGAACCACCCCATGCACAAGATCGTCACCGGAGCCATCGCCGGCGCAGCAGGCGTCGCCCTCCTCCTCGGCGGGGCCGGGTCCTTCGCGCTCTGGAACGCGAGCGCCAGCAGCGCGGCCTCGGCCGTCAGCGCCGGCACGCTGAGCCTCACCGCGAACAACGACGGTGTCTGGACCGACATCACGAACGGCCGCTCCGCCACGATCAACCCGGCGTCCGTCCTGATGGTCCCCGGCAACACGTACCAGTTCACGCAGACCCTCACCGTCGGTGCGACGGGTCAGGACCTCAAGGCGAACCTGACCTACGCGCAGCAGAGCATCACCGGCGACCAGGCACTCATCGCCGCGACGACGAAGACCCTCGCGGTGACGTCTACCAGCGCCTCGGTCGTCCCGGCCAGCGGCACCGCCAACACGTTCGTCGTGTCCCCGTCGACCGCGACCTCGACCGTCAAGGTCGTCTTCACCATCGCCCTGCCGTCCTCGGCGACCACCGGGCAGGGCGGCACCGTCAACGTCGGCGCACTCGCCTTCACCCTGACGCAGACCGCCATCGGGTCCTGACCCCCGGGTGACCGACCGCGTGCGACGGGCTGACGACCCGCCCGTCGCACGCGCCGCCCGCACGCCGCACCCGCGCCATCGCGCGCACCCGTCGCACGCGCCGCCCCACACGCACCCGCACGACCGCACCGCCCGAGGAGGACACGAGCATGAGCGCCAGCACGACGGCCTCGGGACGCCACCGCGCGCCCCGACGGAACCGCTGGCTGGGGCCCACCGTGCTCGCCCTCGTCGTGGCGGTCGTCGTCGCCGTCGTCACCGCACTGCTCGGCACCAGCAGCACCTACGCCCTCTGGAACCAGGCCGCGAGCACCTCGTCCTCGACCGTCCGCTCGGGCACCGCCACCCTCACGGTCAGCCAGCTGACGATGAGCGGCGCTCCCCTGGCACCCGGAGCGGCGAGCACCGGCACCTTCACCGTCACGAACACCGGCACCGTGCCGCTGAGCACCCGGGTCGTCACGACGTCCGCGCGGGTCACCGGCACCAGCACCGCGAGCACCACCGTGCTCGGCGAGGTCACCCTGCGCTACTCGGTCGTCACGTCGACCAGCGCGTGCCGTGCGGGCACCGCCGGCACCTCCGGCCGGGTCGCCGCGTTCGACTCGGGCACCGACAGCGGCAGTGTCCCGGCCGGCGGTCGGCGGATCGGCTGCGTCGAGATGGACCTCGACACCGACGCACCGCAGAGCGTGGCCGGAGCCGGGGTGGCCGTGACCCTCACGGTGACCGGGACGCAGGTGGCCTCGTGACCACGCGCCTCCGACTCCTCGTCACCGTCCTGCTCGTCGCGGCCTTCGTCGGCGGCGGGTCCTCCGCCGCCTGGGCACTCTGGACCGCCTCGGCGTCGACCACCACCAGCGTCGCGGTCGGTCGCATCGCGGTCACGGTCGGCGGCACCGACGCGCTGACCACCGCGTTCTCGTCGACGACCACCACCACGACGACGCCCGTCACCGTCACGAACACCGGCACGATCGCCGGCACGGTGAGCACCACCGCGTCCGTCCTCGCCGGCGGCTCGACCGCCCTCGCCCGCGCCGTCGACGTCCGCGCCTGGCAGGTCGCGTCGACCGGCGCCTGCACGGCGAGCACCGCGGTCGCGTCCGGCGCGGTCGTCGGGACCTGGGCCTCCCTGCCGAGCCTGACGTCGAAGACCAGCGCCGGCGGCAGCACCGTCTGGTGCATCCGGTCGACCGCCAGCACGGCGGCCCCCGCCGCGGCACGCGCCGACGTCGCCCTCGACGTGACCCTGACGAACGCCAGCTGGACGGCGAACGCCGTCCGCGGGACGTTCTCCCTGACCACCGCGGCAGCGGCACCGGCCCTGGTCTGCACGGACCACGGCGGCAACTACGTCGACGTGGCCTGGGACGCCGCCGGTCGCTCGATGGACACCTGGTACGGCGCGTTCGTCCACGGGGTCCAGATCGGCGACCGCCAGCAGTCCTACTTCGGTCGAGTCACCATCGCCCCGAGCCAGATCCCGTCCTCCGTCGCGACCAGCGGCACGGTCACGGTCGACGTCTTCGTCCTCGACTCGGCCGGGAACCCGACGACGACCGACGCGGGGACCGGCACCATCACGCTGTTCACGCAGAACAACGGTCCGGCCGTGCGGTGCGGATCGTGAGCGCCCACCTCGCGGGGCGTCGGACCGGAGGCCCGGACCAGCGCCGCCACCCGGCCCGCCCCTCGCAGGGACGTGCGCCGCGCACCGGCTCGCGGAGCCGCCGAGCCGGGACACAGCCAGCCGACCGCAGCGCGCTGGTCTCGGTGCTCCGCGCCGTCGGCTTCGGGCTGAGCACCGGTCTGGTGCTGCTCGTCGCCGCGCTCGCCGTCGTCCTGATCGTCATCCCGAAGGCCACCGGGTCGATGCCGCTGACGGTGCTCACCCAGTCGATGGAGCCGACCCTGCCGCCGGGCACCCTCGTCGTCGTCCGGCCGGTCGCCACGGACCGGATCGAGGTCGGTGACGTCGTCACGTACCAGATCACCTCCGGCCAGGCAGCCGTGGTCACGCACCGGGTCGTCGCCGTGAGCTCGTCGTCGGACGGTGGCCGGACGTTCACCACCAAGGGCGACAACAACGCCGTGGCCGACAGCCGACCGGTCCTGCCCGCACAGATCCGCGGGACCGTCTGGTACAGCCTGCCGGAGATCGGGACGGTCAACCAGTTCGTGAACGGGTCCCGGTCGTGGCTGATCCCGACCGCGGCAGCGCTCCTGCTCGGCTACGCGGCGGTGATGATCACCCTGGGCGTCGCGTCGACGGTCCGTCGCCGCCGGACCGCTCGACGTGCGCCGGCCGAGGCGGGCCGCACGACCGGTCGACATCGGCAGCGGACGACCACCGACGCGCCCTGACCTGAGGTCACGGGGCTGACGTCACCGAGCCCACGTCGCCGAGCCGGCTCCCCCAGGGGCCCCCTCGTTCTGGGGGAGATGCAACCGGATGTCGGCGTGTCCGCACTTCGGGGGACCCGGGTACGTTCGACGACAGGACGACCTAGCCCGAGCATCCCTCACTCCTGGGCACACGGGTCGTCCTCCGGCACCGGTCAGCCGCGCCCTCCCGTACCCGGGGAGGTCGGTGACGACCGTCCCGTCGGGCCCTCCCGAACGCCCCAGACGCCGACAGCGCTGCCCAGCGCAGGAACGGACAAGAACCATGCACAAGATCGTGACCGGCACCATCGCGAGTGCCGCGGGTGTCGCCCTGCTCCTCGGTGGTGCAGGCTCCTTCGCCCTCTGGAACGCAAGCGCCAGCAGCGCCGCCGCGGCCGTGAGCTCCGGCACCCTGACCCTGACGGCGAACCGCGACGGCGCCTGGACCGACCTCACCAACGGCCGCTCGAACCCGATCGACCCCGCATCGGTGCTCATGGTGCCGGGCAACACGTACCGGTTCACGCAGACCCTCGTGGTCGGGGCGACCGGCGACGACCTCAGCGCGACGCTCACCTACGCGCCGCAGAGCATCACCGGCGACGCCGACCTGCTCGCGGCGACCCAGAAGACCCTCGACGTCTCGTCGTCCACCGCCGCCCTGACGAAGACCGCCGATCCGACGGTCTTCACCGTCACGCCCTCGGCCGCGACGTCGACCGTCCTCGTGACGTTCACGATCACCCTGCCGCAGTCCGCGACGACCGGGCAGGGCGGCACGGTCGACGTCGGTGCCCTCGCGTTCACGCTGACGCAGACCCCCATCGGCTCGACGGGTTCCTGAGCCGGACCACGGCCTCCAGGGGGACGCACATGACCCGGACCACGCCGACGACGGGACGCCACCGCGCGCCCCGTCGTCTGCGCTGGGCCTGGCCGGTCGGCCTCGGGCTCGTGCTCGCCGTCGCCACCGCGGTGGTCGGCAGTGGCAGCACGTACGCGCTCTGGAACGGCACCGCATCCACGCAGGCGTCCATCGTCCGGTCCGGGACGGCGACGCTCGTCGTCAGTCCCCTCACGGCGATGTACGCGACGCCGCTGGCGCCGGGACGGAGCACGACGGGGTCCTTCTCGGTCCGGAACAGCGGCACGGTACCGCTCGGCATCCGGATGCAGACGACCACACTGCACGTCGCGTACGCCTCGGTGCCGGACAGCGCGGTCCTCGACGAACTGACCCTCCGCCTGGCACCCGTCGGCCGGGCTGCGGACTGCCGTGCCGGGCTCGGGGGCTACGCCGCCCGACCAGCCGCGTTCGACACCGGCAGCGGGTACTACACGCTCCCCGTCGGGGCCTCGGCCACCGGGTGCTTCGAGATGGTGCTCGACGCCGACGCACCGCAGAAGGTGTCCGGCGCGGTCACCGACTTCACCGTCACGATCACCGGGACGCAGGTGGCACCGTGACCGCGCGTGTCCGGCTCGTGCTCGCCGTCGTCCTCGTCGCCGTCTTCGTCGGTGGCGGCTCGTCGGTCGCCTGGGCGCTGTGGACCGCGACCGGGACCGCGGCGTCGAGCGCCACGAACGGCACGCTCGCGGCGGCGATCTCCGGCACGGAGGCGCTCACGACGACCTCCACACCCGCGTCCCCGTCGATCACGCGCCCGGTGACGCTCACGAACGCGGGCAACATCCCCGGCACCACGGCGACCACCGCCCTCGTCGCCGAGGGGTCGACGGCGCTCGCCCAGGCGACCGACGTCGTCGCCTGGCCCGTACCCACGACCGACGACTGCACGGATGCCACGGCCGTCGGTACCGGAGCCGTCAGCGGGACCTGGGCGTCGCTGCCGAGCCTGACCTCGTCCCTCGCACCGCGTGCTGCTGCGGTCTGGTGCATCCGATCGACCCTCGCTGCCGGCGCCCCGGCCTCGGCGACCACCAACATGCACATCGTCCTCACGACGACGAACGCCGGCTGGGTGTCGTCGGCGGTCTGGGGCGGCTTCTACCTGAACTCCGGCAACACGGTCGCGGCACTCGGGTGCACGGACCAGGCCGGCAACTTCATCGAGCTGACCTGGGACCAGGGCGACCGCCCGAAGCCCACGGCGTACGGCGCGTTCGTCGACGGCGTGCAGGTCGGCGACCAGCAGCTCGGCTGGTTCGGCAAGATCACCCTCGCGCCGGACCAGGTCCGACCGGCCGCTCCCGACGCCGGGACCGTGACCGTGACCGTGCGCGTGCTCGACGACTCCGGGAAGCCGACCGACGACGTCGTCGCGGACGGCCCGATCACGCTCTTCACCCAGAACGACGGCCCCGCCATCCGGTGCGGCGCATGACCACGCTGACCTCGGGCCCGTCGATGCGACGCCGGCCGGGAGGCTCGCCCCGCGCCCGCCACGCAGCCCGCCCGGCCGCCCCACCGGTCCGGAACGGCGCACTCGCGGTCCTCCGTGCGGTCGGTGTCGGGCTCACGACGGGCCTGGTGCTCCTGGTCGCCGGCCTCGCGGTCGTCCTCGTCGCCCTGCCGAAGGCCACCGGGTCCGTCCCGCTCTCCGTGCTCACGCAGTCGATGGAGCCGACCCTGCCGCCCGGCACCCTCGTGGTCGTCCGACCCGTCGCGCCCGAGGACGTCCGGATCGGGGACGTCGTCACCTACCAACTCGAGTCCGGCCGCCCCGAGGTCGTCACGCACCGCGTCGTCGCGATCAGGTCCTCGTCCGACGGCACCCGGCAGTTCGTCTTCCGTGGCGACGCGAACGACGCGGTCGACGCCGAGCCCGTCATCCCCGCCCAGATCCGTGGTGCCCTCTGGTACAGCCTGCCGTGGCTCGGGACCGTCAACCAGGTGGTGAACGGGTCGCGGCCCTGGCTCCTGCCGGTGCTCGCCGGACTGCTCCTGGCGTACGGAGTGGTGATGATCGTCACCGGCACGGTGTCGACGGTGCGCCGTCGACGTCGCCGCGCTCGTCGTCGCGAGCGTGGTGTGGACCACACCCGGCGACGTCCTCAGCAGCAGGTGGGCACGGCCTCCCACGTCGGGTGACCCGCTTCGGCGAGCGCCGCCTGCGCGTCCCGGAAGGACGAGTACGGCACGTGCTCGCCAGAGGCGTTCGTACCCCGGCCGGCGTCGGTCTAGGCTCTGGCGGGTGACGGACGGTCGGACCGACGGGGTGCAGCGCGCGCGGACGCTGCTCGCGGACGCGGCGACGCGGCTCGGCGCGGCCGGAGCCCGTGACGAGGCCCTCGGCGAGTACGTCGAGCCCAAGCCCGTGCTCGGCATCCGACGGGACCCGACCATCCGCTCCCTCGGGCGGGTGTGGCGGGTCGGTGCGCTGCTGCTCGGGTCCTCCCCCGAGACCGCTGGCCAGGTCTGGGCGACCGGGGCGATCACCCGCGTGACCGAGGCCGGGCGCTCCCAGTTCGTCTCCGTCTCCGCCGAGGTCCGTCGGGCCTACCGGGCGGCGGCAGCGAAGGGGCACTTCGCGCCCGGGGACACCGTGAACCACAGCGCGACGCCGATCCCCCTCGACGCCTCGCTCGTCGGAGCCGACACGGCGCTGTTCGTCCGCGACGACGAACCCCGCGTCCGCTGGTCCGCGACCGCCGGCACCGACGTCCCGCTGGCGGACTACCTCGCCGACCGGGTCGGGCTGCTCGTCGACCCACCGCCGGGTGCGACGGACTAGGGGTACGAGCCGCCGTCAGCGCTGCCGCGTAGCGTCTGCCGGGTGACCGACTCCGCCCCCGCAGCCGTGCGGCGGCGCCTGCTGCTCCCCGGCCAGTACGGCCCGGCGTTCGACGACGGCGGACCGGTGGTGGTCGTCGAGGCCCGCGAGTTCTTCACCGCACGCCCGGTGCACCGGACGAAGGCGCACCTCTGGCTCAGCGCGCTGCGACACCGGGTGCGGGACCTGGGCGACCGCGCCGAGCACGTCCGGGTCGACCACCTGCGGGACGCCCTGGTCGGGCAGGACGACCTGGAGGTCATCGACCCGCCGTCCCGGGTGCAGCGCGGCCAGGTCCGGCACTGGGGACACGGCACCACGATCCTGCCGAGCCGCGGGTTCGTCACCGACGAGGACGAGTTCGCCGGCTGGGCCGCCGAACGGGGTGGGCGGTTCCTGATGGAGGCGCACTACGAACGGGTCCGGCGACGCGAGGGCTGGCTGATGGCGAACGACGCCCCGCTCGGTGGCGCGTTCAGCCTCGACGCACAGAACCGGCAGCCACCGCCCCGGGGCGCGACCACCCTCGGGCTGCCCGACCCCTGGTGGCCGACCGAGGACGAGGTCGACGACGAGGTCCGGGCCGACCTCGACCGGTGGGAGCGCGACGGCCTCGTGCAGTTCGTCGGACGGGACGACCGGCGGCGCTTCGCGGTGACGCCCGACGAGGCCCAGGCAGCGCTCGACGACTTCGTCGCGGTACGGCTCGGCGACTTCGGGCCGTACGAGGACGCCGTGCTGACGAACGACTGGACGATGGCGCACTCGCTGCTCAGCGTGCCGCTCAACCTCGGCGTGCTCGACCCCCGGCAGGCGATCGACGCGGCGTTGGCGGCCCACGCCTCGGGAGCGGCGCCGCTCGCCAGCGTCGAGGGGTTCGTGCGGCAGGTCGCCGGGTGGCGGGACTACGTCTGGCACCTCTACTGGTGGCTCGGGGACGACTACGGGGCGGACGTCGAAGCGCTCGGGGCGCGGCCACCTGCCGCAGCGCGACCACCTTCCGGAGCCGGACCGGCGCACCCGGCGGGGACGGGCCTCCCGGCCTGGTGGCGGGAGCTGGACGCGACGGAGGTCGACGCGGTCTGCCTGACCGTCGCCCTCGACGGGGTCCGCGACCAC
This sequence comes from Curtobacterium sp. MCLR17_032, assembly GCF_003234795.2. Classification (NCBI taxonomy): domain Bacteria; kingdom Bacillati; phylum Actinomycetota; class Actinomycetes; order Micrococcales; family Microbacteriaceae; genus Curtobacterium; species Curtobacterium sp. MCLR17_032. The sequence goes on from NZ_CP126268.1 coordinate 2,694,005, forward strand.
GGCTGGCTGCACCACATCCAGCGGCTCATGGTCCTCGGCAACTGGGCGCTGCAGCGGGGGTACGACCCGCTCGAACTGACCGAGTGGTTCACCGACGTCTTCGTCGACGGCACCGACTGGGTGATGCCCGCGAACGTCATCGGGATGTCGCAGCACGCCGACGGCGGCGTGGTCGCGACGAAGCCGTACGCGGCCGGCGGACGGTACATCGACCGGATGACGGACCACTGCGGCGGCTGCCGGTTCGACCCGACCACGCGCCTGGGCGAGGACGCCTGCCCGTTCACCGCCGGGTACTGGGCGTTCCTGGAACGCGCGGAACCGGCGCTCCGGCGGAACCCGCGGATGCACCGGCCGTTGCAGCAGATGCGGGCGATGCCGGACCTGGCGGCCGTCGTCGCGCAGGAGGCCGCCCGGCAGACGCCGTGAGACCGTCCGGCGGGTCGGATCGTCGAGCCACGGGGAGACGGGACGAGCGGGGCACCCTGCGCATCAGCCCCCCCCCCCCCGACGAGTTCGACTGATCGACGGTCCCACGCCGATCCTGTCTCAGTGCCGACCGTGTCTCAGTGCCGACCGTGTCTCAGTGCCGGGCCGCGAGGACGTCACGAAGTGCGTCGCGCAGACCCTGGTCGAACTCCCCGTACCGACCGGCGCGGGCTGCACCGAGCACCGCAGGCACACGAGCGACCCGGAGGCGCGGGAGCGCGCATCTCCACCGTTCGTGAGCGAGGTCCGCGCGGACGTGCGCGAGGACGCGGGGTGACACGGCGGGGCCCATGCGCTCGAGCCCGCGGAGTCGCCGCTCAGCACGCGCAACGCCGTCGCGGTTCGCCCGCCGGCGAGAACGGGTGAGCGCCGCGATCTTGTCCACCTTGGCGCCGAACGGGCCGCGGATCGCAACCCCGAGGGTGTTCGATGCATGCTGCCGGTACCGGGTCAGGACATCGGGGAGGAGCCGTGCCCGGCCGACGGCCGCGCAGGCGAACGCGAGCCACTCGTCCTGGAAGAAGCCCTCGTCGATGGGGAGACTCGCCACCGCCGTGCGACGACGGACCATCATGGTCGGCCCGGTCATCAGCGGGCGCCGGACCAGGGCTCGGTACGGCTCGGACCCACACAGTTGGGCGCGCTCCGTCGGCGTGATGCCGATGTAGTCGTGGATCGTCAGACCGAGCTCTGCCCCGGCTCCGTCCACCACGATCGCGTTGCTCGCGACGACCTGCAGATCGGGTTCCTCCATGAAGCAGTCCCGCATCACCTCGATGTGCCGAGGCTCCCACAGGTCGTCGTGGTCGCCGATCGCCACCAGCTCGGCGCTGGCGGCTCGCAGCGCTCGGCCGTAGTTGCCGGCCACACCCAGGCGCTCGGTCCCCTCCAGCACCTGTACCTGGACCCCGCGCAGCCGCTGCGCGTTGGCATCGACGAACGCTCGGACACGATCGGCCGTCCCGTCGGTGGAAGCGTCGTCGCTGATCACGAGCTCGTCCGGGAGAACGGTCTGCTGCAGGATCGACTCGAGCATCGCCGTGATGAACGAACCACTGTTGTGCGTGGTGAGCACCGCGGCGACCGACATGACAGAATTCATACTCATATTGTAGATGTGTGTCACGGCGAGGAACAAGGGCTCTGAGGCGTCCAGAGTCCCCAGCAGCCCGGCAGACGCCGTGAGACCGCCCGGTAGGGTCGGATCGTGGCTCTGATCAACGACGAATCCACCGACCGCTACGACCTCCGCGAGTTCCACCCGCAGACCGACGACCAGGGGGCGCCGGACGCCACCACCCGCGCCTGGATGGACGCCGTCGGTGTCGGGTTCCACGAGCCTCCGGAGTCCGACGAGGGCGCCGCTCGCATGGCGTCGCACTTCATCGCCGACCAGGAGACCTTCCTCGGCGTCTACGTCAACCGACCCGCAGCCGGGTCCGTGGACGAGACCTGGCCCGCCGGCACGTTCACCTGGTTCCCGAAGGACCTCAGCTGGGGCGACGGTTCCGCCGTCCGCACGCAGGCCGTGTCCGCCGTGACCGTCCGCCCGACCGAACGTCGTCGCGGGATCCTCCGCCGGATGATGACGCACGCGCTCTCGCGCGGGGTGGCGGAGGGCTACGCGGTCGCGTCGCTGACCGCCTCCGAGGGCACCATCTACCGCCGGTTCGGCTTCGGCTGCGCCATCCGCGAGCGGGCCGTGCACGTCCGCCGCGACCGGGCGCTGCCGTTCCTCGCGCCGACCACCGGCACCGTCGTGATGGTCACCACACAGTGGCTGGCGGACGGCGTCGGCCCGGACGTCTTCGCTCGCTTCCACGCCCGCACCCCGGGTTCGATGGTCCGCAACACCGGCACCTGGCCGATCGTGTTCGGCGAGTTCGGCCCCGACGGGCAGAAGGCGAAGGACGTCCGCGCCGCCGTGCACCGGCCCGAGGGCTCCGACGAGGTCGACGGCTACGTCACCTGGCGGGTCGTCGAGGGCAAGACCGGCGAGGACACCCGCGTCGAGATCGTCGACCTGGTGTACACGACCGACGCCGCCTACCTGTCGCTGTGGGAGTTCCTGCTCTCCATCGACCTCAACGACGTCGTCGTCTACAAGCGCTCACGCCTGGACGACCCGATCGTCGCCGCGCTGGCGGACGCGCGCTCCTACGACGTCGACCACGAAGAGGACCACGTCTGGCTGCGCGTCCTCGACGTCGCCGCCGTGCTCGAGTCCCGCCCGTACGCGGCCGACGGCTCGCTCACGATCGCGGTCACCGACTCGCTCGGCCACGCGTCCGGCACGTACCGCCTCGACGTCCGGGAGGCCCGTGGCTCCGTCACCCGCCTGGCACCCGGTGCCGACGTGGCCGGCTCCGACGTCGCGCTCGACGTCGCCGACCTGGGGGCGCTGTTGATCGGGTCGGTCTCGCCGGTGACGCTCGCGGCCGCGGGGCTGCTGCGTGCGGCGGACCCGGCGGCGCCGGTGCTCCTCCGCGCGATGCTCACCCCGCCCCGCACCCCGCACGGCATCACGTACTTCTGACGCCGCGGCGGCGCGCGCGGGCAACGGTGCCGCGTGACGTCGCACAACAGGAACCGGCCCGAACCACGGGATGCAGTGGTTCGGGCCGGTTCCTGTTGTGCGGGTCCGGCCGGCACCGCGGGCGGGCGGGCCGGAACGGCAGGACGGGAGGCCCGCCCTACGCCCGGCGGCGCACCCGCGGGTCGACCACGGCGTAGACCAGGTCGACGACGACGTTCGCCGTGACGACCAGGAACGCCGAGAAGACCGTGAACCCGACGACGACCTGCAGGTCCAGCGTGTGCACCGCGTCGATGAGCAGCGCCCCGAGGCCCTGCATCGAGAACACCTTCTCGGTGATGACAGCACCACCGAGCAGCGTGCCGAGGTCGAGCCCGAACAGCGTCACCACGGGCAGGATCGCCGTCCGCAGCCCGTGCCGCACGACGACCTGGCGCTCGCGGAGGCCCTTCGCGCGGGCGGTCCGGACGAAGTCCTGCCCCATCGCCTCGAGCATCTCGCCACGGGTCAGTCGGGCGTAGATCGCGGCGCTGATGAACGCGAGCACGCACCACGGCAGCACCAGGTGCGTCAGCCATCCGACCGGGTCCTCGGTCAGCGGCACGTACCCGCTGGTCGGCAGGATCCCGAGCACGAAGCCGAACAGCAGGATCGACAGCAGCCCGATCAGGTACGCGGGCGAGGACACCCCCGCCACCGCGACGGTCATCACGGTGCGGTCGAGCGCCGAACCCGGGCGGAGCGCCGAGGCGGTCCCACCCAGCACACCGGCGACGAGCCAGAGCAGCGCCGCACCGATCGCGATCGACGCCGTGACGGGCAACCGGTCGACGATGAGCGTGGTGACGCTCTCGTGCAGCTGGAACGAGTAGCCGAAGCAGGGTGCGGCGCACTGCACGGCCGAGACACCGCTGCCGAACGAGCGGCCGGTGAAGATCCCGCCCAGGTACGCCGTGAACTGCAGGATCCACGGCTTGTCGGTACCGAGGAACGCCTGCACCTGCGCCAGTCGGTCCGGGGTGCAGGGCTTGTCGCAGATCGCCCGCGCCGGGTTCGTCGGCAGGAGCATGAACAGGGCGTAGGTGATCGCGGCGACGACGAGCAGCACGACGACGGCGCCGAGCACCCGGAACAACACGAAGCGGAGCGCGGTCATCGGCTGCCTCCTCTCGGGTCGAGGGCGTCGCGGAGGGCGTCGCCGAGCACGTTGAACGCCAGGGTGACGAGGAACAGGGCGGCTCCCGGGAAGACGAGGTACATCGGGTCGGTCTGCACCCACCCGACGGCGTCGCCGATGCTGCGGCCCCACGAGGGGGTCGGCGGGGTGACGCCGACGGCCAGGAACGACAGCGCGGCCTCGGCACCGATCATCGACGGGATCGAGATCGTGGCGTAGACGGTGATCGTCGCGGCGAGGTTCGGCAGGAGCTGGGTCCGGATGACGTGCCAGCGCCCGGCGCCCATCGCGGTCGAGGCCACGACGTAGTTCCGCTCGCGGAGCGACAGCGTCTGGCCGCGGATCACACGAGCGACCGCCGGCCACCCGAAGAACCCGATGACCAGGACGACCAGGACGGGCTTCGGGAACGACGTCGGCACGATCGCGGTCAGGGCGATCATGAACACCAGCGACGGGAACCCGAACATCACGTCGACGACCCGGCTGAGCACCCGGTCGTACCAGCCGCCGAAGAAGCCGGTCGTGACGCCGACGAGCACCCCGATGACCAGCGAGAACACGGTCGCGGCGAGCCCGATGCCGAGCGAGGTCCGCGCACCGTAGGTGACGATCGCGAAGAGGTCGCGTCCGGTCAGGGGCTCCACACCGAACCAGTGCTCGGCGCTCATCCCGCCCAGGGGACCGCGGGGTGCGCCGAAGTCGTTGAGGGCCCCCACGTGGTACCCGTAGGGGTCCTGCCCGCTGATCCGCGCGATGAGCGGCGCTGCGAGGGCGACCACGACGAACACGGCGATGACCACCGCGGCGGTCACGGCCCACCGGTCACGACGGATGCGTCCGACGACGGCGCGGAAGCCGGTGCCGGAGCCCGGAGTCGGACGGACCGGACGGTCGACGACGTTCGCGGTCATGCGACCACCCCTTCCCACTCGCGCCAGGCACGGCGGCGTTCGGCCTGTCGGGCCGGGTCGGCGACCGGTGCGGCGGCGAGCAGCATGCGTGTGTAGTCCTCCTGAGGGTCGTCGAGGACGGCCTGCGTCGTGCCGTGTTCGACGATCCGGCCGTGGTGCAGCACGGCGACCCGGTCGGCGAGCTGCCGGACGACGGCCAGGTCGTGGCTGACGAGCAGACACCCGAACCCGAACTCGTCCTGCAGGTCACGGAGCAGGTCGAGCACCGCGGCCTGCACGGTGACGTCGAGCGCCGAGGTCGGTTCGTCGGCGATGAGCAGTGCCGGCCGGAGCGCCAGCGCCCGGGCCACGGCGACACGCTGCCGCTGGCCGCCGGAGAGCTGGTGCGGGAACCGCTCGGCCCACGACGGGTCGAGTTGCACGGCCTCGAGCAGTTCGCGGACGCGTGCCGGTCGGTCGGCGCTCGGTTCGTGCACCAGCAGCGGCTCGGCGATGCTCCAGCCGATGCTCTGCCGCGGGTTCAGCGACGAGGCCGGGTCCTGGAACACGATCCCGACACGCTTGCGGATGTCACGGAGACGCCGGCCTCGGGCGGTGCGGAGGTCCTGCCCGTCGACGTCCACGGTGCCCTCGACCACCGGGACGAGGCCGGCCAGGGCGCGGCCGATCGTGGTCTTGCCCGAACCGGACTCCCCCACGAGGCCCAGGGTCTCGCCGGCGTGCAGCTCGAGGTCGATGCCCGACACGGTCGGGTCGCCACGGCGCGAGTACCGCACGCCGACGTCGCGCAGGCGCGCGACCAGCGGCCGGGAGGCGCGCCCCGCGTCGTCCGCGTCGCTCGCGCTGGGCGACGTGGCTCGGACCGTCGGACGCGAGTCCGGTCGCTCAGCGCGAGTCTCGGCCGAGGCGCCGTCCGAGGCGGAGGCGGGTCGTGCCTCTCCCCGCGAGCTCGGCCGCCCCGCCGCTCCGCAAGCTCCGCGGCGCGGCGGTACCGGCACGAGGGGGCCCAGAGCGGGCACGGCGGCGAGGAGCGCTCGCGTGTACTCGGCCTGCGGGCGCGCGAACAGGTCGACGACCGGGCCGTGCTCGACGGGGTCACCGCGACGCATCACGAGCACCTCGTCGGCGACGTCCGCCACCACGCCCATGTCGTGCGTGATGAGCAGCACCGCGAGCCCGCGGTCGCGGCACAGGTTCCGGAGCAGGTCGAGGATCCCCGCCTGCACGGTGACGTCGAGCGCCGTCGTCGGCTCGTCGGCGATGAGCGCGACCGGGTCACCGGCCAGGGCCATCGCGATCATCGCGCGCTGCAGCTGTCCGCCCGAGAGCTCGTGCGGGAAGGCCTTCCGGATCCGCGCCGGATCGGCGATGCCGGCGGACCGGAGCAGCTCGTCGACCCGGGCGGACACCCCGGCGCGGTCGAGGGCGGTCGGGTGTGCCCGGACCGCCTCGGCGATCTGGGTCCCGATCGACAGCACCGGCGTGAACGAGTTCATCGGCTCCTGGAACACCACACCGATGCCGGCGCCGCGCACCTGGCGCAGTTCCTCGACGGGTGCGCCGACGAGCTCCTCGCCGCGGAACCGGGCGCTGCCCTCGACGCGCGCCTGCGGTGGCAGGAGTCCGAGCACGCTCATCGCGCTGACGGACTTGCCGGAGCCGGACTCGCCGACGAGCGCCAGGACACGACCGGGCGTCAGGTCGAAGGAGACGTCACGGACGACGGGCTCCGCGTCGCCGAACGCGACGCGGAGCCCCCGGACCTGCAGGATGGGATCGGTCACTGCTTGAGCGAGACCTTGAGGTAGTTCGGGTACGCCGGGAAGTCGGCGATCTGGAAGTTGTCGACGTCCGAACCGGCCAGGAACGACTGCTTCGCGTACATCAGCGGGACGACCGGGGCGTCGGCCATGATCGTCTTGTCTGCCTGCGCCCAGGTCTTCTGCGCCTCGGACTGGTCGACCGTGGCGCTGGCCTTCGCGATGAGGGCGTCCACCTCCGGGTTGCTGTACTTCGAGACGTTGTAGCCACCGCCACCGATCTGCGACGAGTCGTAGAGGGGCTGCAGGTTGGCGTTCGCGCTCGGGAAGTCCGGCTGCCAGCTCGACAGCGACAGGTCGAAGTCGGTGCCGTTCGTGGTGGCCTGCGTGAACGAGTCGTAGTCGAGGGGCTTCAGCGTGACCGTGATGCCGGCGCGCTTGAGACCGGCCTGCAGCGCCTGCGCCTGCGCGAGGTAGGTCGGGTCGTTCTGCGTGACGAGCGTCAGCTTGAGGTTCGACACCCCGGCCTGCTTCAGCAGCGACTTCGCCTTGTCGACGTCACCCGTGGCGCTCGTCTTGTAGAGGTCGTAGTCCTGGCGACCGGCGATGCCCGGCGTGATGAGCGTCGAGGCGTAGGTGCCGGCGAGAGCTCCACCCGCGGCGATGCGGAACGACTTGCGGTCGACCGCGTACTGCAGGGCCTGGCGGACCTTGAGGTCCTTCAGTTCGCCACGCTGCGTGTTGATCGCCATGTAGCTGATCGGGCCGGCCTTCGACGTGGCGAGGCGGTCCTGCGCGGACGGGTTGCTCCGGACCTGGTTGAGCTCGGCGGCACCGAGGTAGATCGCGCCGAAGGAGCTCTTCGCGTCACCGTTGTCCGCGATCAGCGTCTGCGTCACCGTGGACGGGTCCTGGCTCTCCTTGAAGACGATCTTCGAGGGGCCGGCGGTGCGCACCTCGTCCGTCTTCGCGGACCAGGCCTCGTTGCGGACCAGGGTGACCTGCGAGCCCTGCTGGTTCGACTGCACCTGGTACGGGCCGGACGCCACCGGCTTGAGGTCGTACGCACCGGTGTCGGTGCCCTGGCCCTCGGGGACCGGGGTGAACGCCGGCATCGACGCGAGCCACGGCCAGTCGCCGTACGCGTCGTTGAGCTTGAAGACGATGGTCTTGTCGTTCGGGGTCTCGATGCTGTCGAGGCTCTTGCCCTCGAACGGCCCCTTGTAGTCGCTGCCGCCCACCAGGAGGGACTTGTGGTAGCTGAGACCACCGGAGAGGGTCGGCGCGAACGAGCGCTCGATCCCCCACTTGATGTCCTTCGTGGTGATCGGCGTGCCGTCCTGGAACTCGACGCCGTCCTTCAGGGTGTAAGTCCAGGTCTTGCCGTCGTCGCTCGCGACGCCGGTGTTCGTGGCGAGGTCCGGGACGACCTTCGCGGTCTTGCCCGGCTCGACGTCCCACGTGGTGAGGCGACGGGCGACGAGGCCCATCGAGGTGATGCCGAGGCTCTGGCTCGTCGCGGGGTCGAGGTGGAACGTGGTCTGCGACGTGAGGATGTTGAGCGTGCCGCCCTTGTCCGTCCCGCCGCTGGCGTCGTCGGAGGCGTTGCCGCCCGAGCAGCCCGTGAGGACCAGGGCCGCTGCGGCGGCGACGGCCGCGGTGATGGTCAGGCGCTTCGGACGTCTCATGACGACGGGTCTCCTTGTTCGGGGGTGCCGGGTGGGCGGCGTCCATCCTGGCACCGCGCCCGGATCCGTTCCGAATCCCGCGCGTGCGGGACGACGCACAACGAAACACTCCAAGTCGTCGGCGTCGCCCGCCATTCCCGAACGGCGGTCGCGATCTGGAGACCGTCGGGTCTTGCGGACGCGGCCTAGCGGTCGAAGAAGTCGCTGATCCCCGGCCACTGGAAGCCCTCGCCGAGGTTCCCGACCTGTTCGCCGAGGCCCCCGAGCGCCTGCTCCCCCTGCGCTGCCACGCCCTCGACACTGCCGCCGAGGTCACCGAGGCCGCCACCCACCGTGTCGCCGAGGCCGGCCGCGACGCCCTCGAAGTCCACGCCGAGGTCCGCCGCCTGCGCGAGCACCGGTCCCGCGGCTGCGCTCAGGACTGCGCCGCCGGCGACCGCGACCGCGAGGCCGCCGACCGCCAGGGCACCACCGCCGATCGCGGCGCCGCCGAGCACCTTGCGCATGGTCCCCGGACGGCTCGTCTCGCCACGTGTCGCAGTCCGGGCTAGACCTGCCGCGGAGGCATCGGTCCCCTGGTCGTGCTGCGGCAGTTCCGCGTTGAGCCGCTGCAGGACCTGCTGGCGCTGCCCCGGGGTGAGTCGGGCGAAGGCGTCGTGGTGGGCCTGCTCGAGGCGCTCGGGGTCCGCGGTCTTCAGCAGGTAGTCGTACTTCGCGATCGCGACGCGGTCGGCCTCGCTCGGTGCGCCGGTCCGGGGCTGGTGGTGGCCGATCGGGGGCTGCTGCTGGCGTCCGTGCGGCGACGGCGCGGGCTGCCCGTGCGGCTCCGCGTGCGGTTGCGTGCTGCGGTCGTCGCCGGTCAGCTTGTCCGCCGCCGTCCGGACCAGCCCCCGCCAATCGGTCCCGCCAGGATGAGCCGGCTGTCGGTACTGCTGCACGCCCCCGGGCTGCTGGCCGGAGCGCTTCTGGAGTTGCTTGTCGATGACCTTCGAGGCCATGCCGAGGATGCGGTTCAGGTTCGCCATGCCTTACCTTTGCGTCCACACATGGGCAGCCCCGGCGACGACCCGGTGGAACGGCGGTGCAGTCCCCCGACATCCCCTGTGAACGGCGAGAGAGGCGCGCCTGCGCTCGCGCCCCTGATGATCGTCACTCCGTGTCGACGTCTTCCGGCTTCGTCGGTCCGACGCCGCCGCCGCCGACGACGCCGCCGACGTCGTCTCGGTACGGGTGCCGGAGCGGCGCAGTGAGTTGCCAGGCGAACGCGCCGCAGAGCCCGACGGTGCCGAGCAGGACGAGCGCCAGGAACGGCACGAGGTGCGATCCGATGAAGTCCATGCCCTTGCGCCTTCCGAGCCATGATGTCACTGGAATACGTGTATCACGCCGGTAGGCTGGCCGTCGAGCGCGGAACCGCCGGACCGCGCTCGGAGCGAACGAGTGAAGCCCGGGACTGCACGAACAGTCCCGGGCTTCGGTTCGCTCTCCGAGTGGAGGGCCAGGGGAAGACACCGTTCCCCGAGTTCAGCACTCGGGAAGCAACCCTAGCCGAGCACGCGGTCCAGGAACGGGTTGCGGAAGCGCCCCTCCGGGTCGAGGTCCCGCGCCAGCGCCGAGAACGCCCCGAGCTGCGGGTAGACCTGGTGTAGCCGCTCCGGGCTCGCCGCCGCGACCTTGCCCCAGTGCGGGCGGGGACCGAACGGCGCGAGGGCGTTCTCGATGAGGGGCAGCGCGACCGCCACGTCCTCGGTCTGACGGCGGAACGTGAAGTGGAACGCGACCGAGTCCCGCCCGGAGCTCGGTGCGAGCCAGGCGTCGTCGGCGGCGATGCGACGGATCTCGGACACGAAGAGCACCGGGGCGATGGCGTCCCCGATCTCCCGGAGCGCCTGGATCGCGGGCACGGCGTTGCTCGCGTCGATCATGTACTCGGCCTGGATCTCCTCGCCCGCCGAGGGCGTGAACGACGACCGGAAGTGCGGCAGTCGCTCGTGCCAGGGGCCGGGCACGCCGCCCTGTTCGGTCACACCGGCGGTCTCGCTGCCGGGCACCGGGTGGATCGGTTCGGCACCGGCCACGGCACCGAGGGCGGCGAGGTCGATGACGGCGTCGTCGCGGTCCTCGCGCCGCTTGGTCCAGATCTGCCGGATGCCGTCGTCCGTGTAGCCGGTGAACATGCTGACGCTGTAGCCCGCGGACATGATCGACTCGAACTGCGCGTCGACGACGTCCCAGCCGAGCCCGGTGTGCACGGTCTGGGCGACCCGGTACGTCGGTTCGACGGCCAGGTGCACCGCGACGACGACCCCGAGCGCGCCGAGGGCGACCCGGTGTGCGTCGAGCCGGGGGTCGTCCACGCCGACGACCTCGACGTCGCCGGAGGCCCGGACGATCTCGAGTCCCACGACGGACTGGGCGAGCGACGCGTTCCCGACACCGGATCCGTGGGTGCCGGTCGCGACGGCGCCGGCGACGGAAATGTGCGGCAGGGACGCGAGGTTCGCGAGGGCCCAGCCACGGGCCTCCAGGCCGACGGCGACCTGGGCGTGCGTGAGGCCGGCAGCGACACGTGCCACGCGCCGGTCGGAGTCCACGTCGAGTTCGGGCGGGAGGCCCGTGAGCGTCACCTGCACCGCGTCGGTGTCGGCGATGGTGTTGAACGAGTGCCGTGACCCGAGCGCCGTCAAGCGCGGGGTCGAGGCGACCAGCCGCTGGAGGTCGGCCACGGTCGTCGGTTCTGCCAGGTGGCTCGCCGAGTAGGTGACGTTCCCCGCCCAGTTGGTGCGGGTGTGGGCTGCAGTGGTGGTGTCGTCGTCGATCACGTCGCTCATGGTAGGCCTCCCGACCTGACTCAGAAGCCCCGGTCGAGCCGGTGCCAGGTCTGCTGCGTGCGGACCTCGTCGCGGAAGCCGCGCAGCGTGGTGTGCTCGTCGATGACCAGGAACTCGGTGCCGATCATGGTGGCGAGGTCCTCGAGCACCTGGATGCCGACGGCGGTCGTCATCACGGTGTGGTGGGCGGCGCCGGCGCTGAGCCAGGCCTCGGCCGAGACGGGGAACGACGGCTGCGGCTCCCAGACGGCGCGGCCGACGGGCAGGTTGGGCAGCGCCTCGGTCGGCGGGACGACCTCGACGACGTTCGCGGTGAGGCGGAAGCCGTCGCGGGTGTCGCTCAGGGCGGCGACGACCGCGGGGCCGGCGTCGGCGGTGAAGACCAGGCGCACCGGGTCGTCCTTGCCGCCGATGCCGAGCGGGTGGATCTCGAGCGTCGGGGTCGACGAGGTCAGGGTCGGCGACACCTCGAGCATGTGCGCGCCCAGGATCTTCTCGGCGCCCGGGGTGAGGTCGTACGTGTAGTCCTCCATCAGGGAGGCGCCACCGGGCAGTCCGGCGCCGGCGACGTTCATCGCGCGGACCAGGACGGCCGTCTTCCAGTCCCCCTCGGCGCCGAAGCCGTACCCGTCGGCCATCAGTCGCTGGACGGCCAGGCCGGGCAGCTGCTTGAGCGTGCCGAGGTCCTCGAAGTTCGTGGTGAACGCGGCGGACCCGTTCTCGGCGAGCAGGGCGCGGAGTCCGAGTTCGATCGCGGCACCGTCGCGGAGCGAGCTGCGCCGCGCGCCACCGTCCTGCAGTTTCGGGACGAGCTCGTACGACTCGTCGTAGACGGCGACGAGCGCGTCGATGTCCTGCTCACGCGCGGCGGACACCGCCTCGGCCAGCTCGTTGACGGCCCAGGTGTTGACCTGCACGCCGAGCTCGATCTCGGCCTCGGTCTTGTCGCCCTCGGTGACGGCGACGTAGCGCATGTTGTCGCCGAAGCGCGTGAGCTTGAGCTCGCGGATCGCTGCGGCACCGGCGGCGGCGCGGGTCCAGTCGGCGACGCGCTGCTGCACGCGCGGGTCGCTCACGTGGCCGACGGCGGTGGCGTGCCGGACGCCCATGCGGGCGAGGGCGTAGCCGAACTCGCGGTCGCCGTGCGCGGCCTGGTTGAGGTTCATGAAGTCGAAGTCGATGTCCGCCCAGGGCAGCGTGACGTTCGCCTGCGTGTGCAGGTGCAGCAGCGGCTTGGTCAGCGCGTTGAGGCCGCCGATCCACATCTTGGCGGGGCTGAACGTGTGCATCCACGTCGTGACACCGATGACGTTGTCGTCCGCGCTGGCCTCGATGAGGGCGCGGCGGATGCCGTCGGCGTCCTTGAGCACGGGCTTCCACACGAGCTTGACCGGCAGTGCTCCGGCGAGCGACTCGTGCACCGCGCGGCTCTGCTCCTCGACCTGGCGGAGGGTCTCCTCGCCGTAGAGGCCCTGCGAGCCGGTGAGGAACCAGACCTCGTAGCGCTCGAGCGTGGCCTGGGGGTCGACGGCGTCCGTCGTGGTGGGGGTGTCCTGCGTCATCGCATGGCTCCTTCGGGGTTCTGTCCGTAGACGTTCTGGTATCGGTCGAAGAGGCGGTCGACGTCCTCGGGCGCGATCGGCACGAGGTCACCGCCCTGCTTCGCGATGTGGACCGTGCGGGCGACGTCCTCGCACATCACGGCGGCCTTGACGGCGTCCTTCGCGTCCTTGCCGATGGTGAAGACGCCGTGGTTCTGCATGAGCACGGCGCGGGACCGGTGGTCCTTGAGCGTCGCGACGATGCCCTGGCCGATCGAGTCGTCGCCGATGATCGCGAACGGGCCGACCGGGATCGGGCCGCCGAACTCGTCGGCCATAGCGGTGATCACGCAGGGGATCTCCTCGGCGCGGGCGGCCCAGGCGGTGGCGTAGGTGGAGTGGGTGTGCACGACACCGTTCACCTCGGGCATGTTGCGGTACACGAAGGCGTGCGCGGCGGTGTCGGAGGACGGACCGTGCGCGTTGCCCCAGCCCTCGGCCGGCACACCGTCGAGGGTGCAGACGACCTGGTTCTCGGGGGTCAGGTCCTCGCTGACGACGCCGCTCGGCTTGATGACGAACAGGTCGGTGCCGGGCACGCGCTCGGAGACGTTGCCGCCGGTCCAGATGACCAGCCCGTAGCGGACGAGTTCGCCGTGCAGTCGGGCCACGCGCTCCCGCGCTGCGGCGACGGCGGCCTTGGTGGTGTCGTCGGTCATCAGTTCACGTCCTGTTCCTGCTGGTGCGCGTCGGCGCTGCTGTCGTGTTCGGCCTGGAGGCTCGGCTCGGCTGCCGTCGTCGGCTCGCCGGTCGTCGTGGTCGCGCCCGGCGTCGTGGTCGCGCCCGGCGTCGTGGTCGCGCCCGGCGTCGTGGTCGCGCCCGGCGTCGTGGTCGCGCCCGCCGCGATCGCCTGGATCGGCAGCGCTGCCCGGAACCGGTCGAGGTACGTCGTGAACCCGTCGACGTCGCGCTGCTCCGGGTCGACGACGTCCGACGCCGCCGAACCGAACACGGTCGTGTCGAGGTACTCGGCGAGCGAGGTGTCGGCCGCGTGCTCCAGGTAGGCAGCGAGGACGGCGATGCCCCACGCCCCGCCCTCGCTGGCGGTGGCCTCGAGCGCGACGGGCACGCGGAGTGCGGCGGCGAGCTGGCGCTGCGGCAGGCCGGGCGTCCGGAAGAGTCCGCCGTGTGCGGTCATCCGGTCGACGGCGACGCCCTCGGCGTGCAGGACCTCCATGCCGATGGCGAGCGTCGCGAACGCGCCCATGAGTTCGGCGCGGACCAGGTTGCCGAGCGTGAACCGGGCGTCGGGGGCGCGGAGGAGCAGCGGTCGGCCGTCCTCGACACCGGTGACGGGTTCGCCGGCCAGGTAGTTGACGGCGAGCAGTCCGCCGGCGTCGGGGTCGGCGGTGGCGGCCTCGTCGAGCAGGGTGCGGAACACGGTGTCGGCGTCGGTCGGGCTGCCGGCGGCCTCGGCGAAGCGGCCGAAGACCCGCGCCCAGCTGCCGATCTCGCTGGCGCCGTTGTTGCAGTGCACCATCGCGACGGCGTCACCGGCGGGGGTGGTGACGACGTCGAGTTCCTCGTGCGGGGTGGACAGCGCGCGCTCGAGGACGACCATCGCGAAGATGCTCGTGCCGACGCTGACGTTGCCGGTGCGCTGCGCGACCGCGTTCGTGGCGACCATGCCGGTGCCGGCGTCACCCTCGGGCGGGCAGAGCGGGGCGCCGGGCTGCAGGGTGCCGGTGGGGTCGAGCCAGGCGGCGCCCGCAGGGGTCAGGTGGCCGGCGTCCTGGCCGGCGACGCGGACCTCGGGCAGGAGTGCACGGAGGTCGGGGAGCCCGATGAGGTCCTGTGCGGTGTCGAGCATGCGGGCGTCGTAGTCGCCGGTGGCCGGGTCGATCGGGAACACACCCGAGGCGTCCCCCACACCGAGGACGTCCTGCCCGGTGAGCTGCCGGTGCACGTACCCGGCGAGCGTCGTGATGCCCGTGGTCTGCGCGACGTGCTGCTCGTCGTCGAGGACGGCCTGGTACAGGTGCGCGATCGACCAGCGGAGCGGGATGTTGAAGCCGAGCGCATCGCTCAGGGCCGCGGCTGCCGGGCCGGTCGAGGTGTTGCGCCAGGTGCGGAAGGGCACGAGCAGCTCGCCGTCAGCGTCGAAGGGCAGGTAGCCGTGCATCATCGCCGAGACCCCGACGGCGCGGAACGTCGTCGGCACCGTGCCGTGCTGCGCCTGCAGGTCGGCGACCAGTGCGGCGTACGCGGCGCGGACGCCGGTCTCGACCGCTGCCAGCGGATAGGTCCAGCGACCGTCGACGAACTCGTTCTCCCACTCGTGGCTGCCGGAGGCGATGACGGTCAGGTCCGCACCCACCAGACACGCCTTGATGCGGGTCGACCCGAGTTCGATGCCGAGGGTCGTGCGGCCGTCCGCGATCTCGCGGGTCCGGTCGTCGCTCATGGTGGGCCTCCTGCTCTCGCCGTCGAGTGAGCGCTCACACCGTAGCGCGTGAGCGCTCACGTGGACAACTCGTCCGGCCGTGTCGCCGCCGAGCGCACCGGAGGGTGCCGGCGTCAGGCGCCGACGGTGCTCTCGCGGATGACGAGCGAGGGCGTGACCGATGCCGACGCGGCCGTCCCGCCGTCGATCAGCGCCAGGAGCGCCTGCCCGGCGACCCGGCCGAGCTCCTCGAGCCGCAGGTCCACCGTGGTCAGCGGCGGACGACTCGCCAGGGCCATCACGTCCCAGTCGTCGAAGCCGGTCACCGCGACGTCGCCGGGTACGGACCGTCCGGTCTCCCGCAGTCGGTCGCACACGCCACGGGCGATCTGGTCGCTGCCGCAGACGATCGCGTCGACGTCGGGCGCCTGGCGCGCGAGGACGTCCACGGCCTGTCGCCCCCAGCGCTCGGACCACTCGCCGAACAGCGGCGGTGCGACCAGGTGCGACCCGAGCACCGACGACGCGCCGTCCGTCCGACGCACCGCGGACCGGTGCCGTCCGGGTCCGGTGACGACGGCGACCCGCTGGCGCCCGAGTGAGCGGACGTGTGCGGCCACGAGCGCCGAACCGGCCGCGTCGTCGAGGGTGATCGAGACGTCGGCGTCGTCGGTGGAGGGGGTGAAGGCGTAGACGACCGGCATCGACACGTCGATCGGGGGCCGGGCGTCGGCGGAACGGCCGGTCACGATGACGCCGTCGACGCCGCGGGCCGCCAGGGAGCGCAGGTAGTGGGCCTCGCGCACGTGGTCGTCGCGGGTGTCGCAGAGCAGCACGGCCATCTGTCCGGCGGACAGGGCGTCCTCGGCACCGAGCAGCACCGGGATCGAGAACCGACCGAACGAGTCGGTGGTGATCATGCCGACCGTGTAGGTCCGCCCCGAGGACAGCGCGCGGGCCCGGGCGTCGCCGACGAACCCGAGCTTCTCGGCGGCGTCCTTCACGCGCTGGCGGGTGGTGTCACGCAGCTGTCCGGTGCCGTTGAGCGCCTTCGACGCGGTGCCGATCGACACCCCGGCGAGCGCGGCGACGTCGGTGATCCGGATCGGCTGACCGTTGCGTTCGAGCGTCACGGCAACCACCTTTCCGAGGTTCTGGACGTTCGCATGATCATACGCAAGCCGATGCACGAAGCCCTTGCGTGCCTCCCGTCCGTGTCGTAACGTCCACCGCAGAAAGCGTTTTCCGTCCCGCGACGATGCAGTCCGGACGGCACCAGTCACATCGCAAGGAGGCGACATGACCACCACGCTCGCGACCGACCGCGGCGAGCACACCGCGACCCCGGTCCTCCCGACCGCCGAGGCGCGCCTGACGCTCCGGCCGCTGCCCACCGGGGACGCCCGGATCACCGGGGGCTTCTGGGCGCTCCGACAGCAGCGCAACGGCCGCGACGCGATCCGCGGAGCCCACGCCCTGCTCGAGGCCGCCGGGAACTTCCGGAACCTCCGGATCGCCGCCGGGCTCGAGGAGGGCGAGGCGGTCGGCCCGGTCTTCATGGACTCCGACGTGACGAAGTGGCTCGAGGCAGTGGCGTGGGAGTACGGCCGCGCCCCGTCGGACGACCTGCTGGCGCTGCAGCGCGAGGTCACCACCCTGTACGCCCAGGCGCAGGCCGACGACGGCTACCTCGACTCCGTGCAGCAGATCCGGGGGAAGGGCGAGCGGTACACGGACCTCAAGTGGAGCCACGAGATGTACTGCGCCGGGCACCTGTACCAGGCGGCCGTGGCCCAGCACCGTGCCACCGGGGACGACGCGCTGCTCCAGGTCGCGATCCGGAACGCCGACCACCTGGTCCGCACGTTCGGCGACGGCCCCGGCCAGACCGTGGACGTCGACGGTCACCCCGTCGTCGAGATGGGCCTGGTCGAGCTGTTCCGCGAGACCGGCACCCGCGCCTACCTCGACCTGGCGCACTGGTTCGTCGACGCCCGCGGGCACGGCATCATCGAGCGGGCCGGCGGCGAGCCGACGTACTTCTCCGACCGGGTGCCGACCCGGCAGGCCACGACGGTGGAGGGCCACGCGGTCCGTGCCGTGTACCTGGCGGCCGGTGCGGTCGACGTCGCGATCGAGACCGGCGACACCGAGCTCCTCGCCGCGAGCGAGCGACAGTTCGCGGACATGATGGCGACGAAGGCGTTCATCACGGGTGGCCTCGGCGCCCGCTGGGACTGGGAGGCGTTCGGCGACCCGTACGAGCTGCCGACCGACCGCGGCTACGCCGAGACCTGCGCGGCCATCGGCGGGGTGCAGTGGGCCTGGCGCCTGCTGCTCGCGACCGGCAAGCCGGTCTACGCCGACGCGATCGAGCGCCTGCTGTACAACGCGTTCCTGGCGGGCGTGAGCCTCGGCGGCACCGAGTACTTCTACGTCAACCCGCTGCAGCAGCGCGACCACGCACACCAGGACGAGAACCGCTCCCCCGCCCACGGCCGTCGGGGCTGGTTCGACTGCGCCTGCTGCCCGCCGAACATCATGCGCACCTTCGCCAGCCTCGACGGCTACCTGGCGACAGCGACCGACGGCGGGCTGCAGGTCCACCAGTACGCGACCGCCTCGCTCGGCGTCGTCGAGGTCGAGACCGGGTACCCGCACGACGGCCGGGTGCGCATCACCGTCACCGAGGACGGACCACTCGCCCTCGGACTCCGGATCCCCGCCTGGTCGGACACCACGACCGTCACCGGTCCGGACGGCTCGGCGAGTCCGGCGGCCGGCACGCTGCACGTCATCGACCGCGAGTGGTCGGCCGGCGACACCGTCGAGCTCACCTTCGACACGACGCCGCACCGGTACGTCGCCGACGCCCGCATCGATGCCGCCCGCGGGCAGGTCGCCATCGAACGCGGTCCGCTCGTCTACGCCGTCGAGCAGGCGGACCAGCAGGGCTTCACGGTCGACGACCTGACGGTGGACCCGGCGGCGCCGATCACCGAAGCGCACCGCGACGACCTGCTCGACGGGGTCGTCACGCTACGGGTCCCGGGGCACGCACCGGCCGAGCACGTGCAGCCGGCGTGGCCGTACCGGCGGCTGGACGGGCCGGGAGGGACGGATCGCGCGGGCGAGGCGACCAGCGTCGACGACGTGGCCGGGTCTGCGGACGCGACCACGGGCCTCCCGGCAGCTCGTGAGGTCACCGCGACCGCCGTCCCGTACTACGCGTGGGCGAACCGAGGGGCCGCGCCGATGCGCGTCTGGCTCCCGCTGGCACGGTGACGTCGTGGACCGCAGGTCGTTCCTCGTCGGCGGGGTCGCCGGTGCGGCAGCCCTCGGCCTGGCCGGGTGCTCCGGCAGCCTGCCGAAGGTCGTCGCGAAGCCGGCCGTCTTCGGCAAGGGCGCGACCGGCACCGTGCAGGTCTGGTGCCGGTCCGCGACCCAGGCCGGTCTGACCTCGGCCGTCGCCGGCTTCAACCGCGCGAACCCGGAGTTGCAGGTCCAGCTCACCCCGGTGCCGGACGCGCAGTACGTGACGAAGCTCGCGACCGCGATCCGTGGCGGGACACCGCCGGACGTCGTGGACATCGACGACATCAACTCGCAGCTGTTCATCTTCCGCGACGCGTTCGCCGACCTGACCGACGTGGTGCAGGACCTCGACTACGTCGATGCGATCTCCCCCGGCCACCTGCGCCTGCTCGAGTACCGCGGCCGGTACTACGGGCTGCCGTACCTGGCGGACAACTCGCAGCTGTTCGTGAACACCGAGCTGTTCGAGCGTGCGGGCCTCGACGTCCAGGAGTCGACGAAGGACCTGTCCACGCTGCTCGACGCAGCGAAGGCGATCCGGAAGACCGGCGACGACGTGTACGGCTGGTCGATCTCCGGCAACGCCGCCGGCATCATCGGCTTCGTCACCCAGCCGCACGTGTGGGCGACCGGCGTCGACATGATGTCCGGCGAGGTCGGCTCGCAACGGGCGAACATCGTCGGCAACGAGGCCCTGGAACGGATGCTCGAGTTCTACCGGCAGCTCTGGGAGGACGGGGTGCTGTCGAAGGCGACCTACTCCGATGCCGGCACCACGTGGGGCGCGGACTTCCGGGCCGGCAAGGTCGGCATCTTCCCCACCTCGTACGGGGCCACCGTGCCCGCGGCGACGAAGGCGATGCGGGCGAAGATGCAGACCGTGCTCATCCCGTCGTGGGACGGCAAGCGGTCGTTCTTCGACGGCGGCGACAACATGTGCATCCCGAACGGGGCGGCGAACCCGTCCGGGGGTTGGGCGTTCATGCAGTACGCCAACGGGCTCCGGCAGCAGCAGGCGCTGCCGGACGGCGGGTACTTCCCGACCCGGTCCGACGCCGCCACGCCGGAGTACCGGAAGCGGTTCCCGCTGGCCTCCGGGCCGCTGGACTCCTTCGAGAAGGGCTACGCGCCGCGGACGCTGGCGTACAACCTGCTCAACAACCAGCCGTCGTCGCCGTACTTCGCGATGTTCCGCGAGGCCGTGTTCGGCTCGGGGAGCGCTGCCGCCATGCGGACGGCGCAGTCCGACTACCAGCGGATCCTCGACCAGGTCCAGGCCTGAGCCTCCTCGTCCCGCTCCCGCTCGTCTCGCTCGTCTCGCTCTCGTTGATGCACAGAGAGGTGCACGCATGTCGACCATCTCCACCCGGCGCCCCGCCGGCCGGACCGGTGTCGGCCGTCCCACCGTGGGCCGCGGCCCCGGCGGCGGCCCGGCTCGGCCCCGCAACTCGCTCACCCACCCACCCCGGACCGGCGCCGTGCTCGTCGCGCCGGCGATCCTGTTCGTCGCCGTCTTCGTGCTCGTGCCGCTCGTGTTCGCGCTGTACATCTCGTTCACGAACTGGCCGCTGATCGGGTCGTACCGGTTCATCGGGTTGCAGAACTACCTGACGCTGTTCCAGGACCCGACGTTCGTGCACGCGATCCTGTACACGCTGCTCTACACGGCGATCGTGACCCTGCCGATCCTGGCGCTCGGGTACTTCCTCGCCGTGCTCGTCCGGGCACGTCGCCGCGGCAGCACCGTGCTGCGGACGGTGTTCTTCCTGCCCTACGTGGTCGGACTGACGACGCTGTCGTTCATGCTCGTCCTCGAGGCGCAGCCGAACTCGGGCGCCGTGAACCTCGTGCTCCGCTGGCTCGGGATCACCGACGGCAGCACCGCGTGGCTCGTCAACGGTCCGCTGGCGACGGTGCTCATCTGCGTGCTCGTGGTCTGGGCGGTGTCCGGGCTGACGATGGTGCTGCTCATGTCGGCGATGCAGGGCGTCCCCGACGAGGTCTACGAGTCCGCGCAGCTCGAAGGCGCGTCGTGGTGGCAGACCGAGCGGCTCATCACCATCCCGATGATCCGCTCGACCATCGCGCTGAGCGTCATCATCTCGGTCATCGGGTCGCTGCTGGCGTTCAACCAGTTCTACATCCTGACCCAGGGCGGGCCGGGGACCGAGACCACGACCATCGTCAACGCGATCTACAACCGCGGGTTCGTGAACCTGCAGCTCGGGGCCGCGACCGCCCAGTCGATCGCCCTGGTCGTGGTGATCGCCGCCGTCACGGTGGTCCAGTTCTGGGCACTGCGAGAGAAGGACTGACGCCATGAGCACCACGACCTCCCGTGCCGCCCTCGGGGCGCCGGACCTGTCCACCCGCACCCTGACCACCACCGGCGACGGGCGCCGTCACCGCCACCAGCAGGGCAGCGTCCAGCACCCGCGCGACACCGCGGTCAAGCGCACCCTCTACGCGATCGCCGGCGTCGGGTCCGCGCTGGTGTTCGGCGTCCCGCTGCTCTGGTCGATCCTGCGGGCGTTCCAGTCCGAGGCCGTCATCACCCAGGCACCCGACCCGGCGACGTTCTTCCAGCTCGGGTGGCAGAACTTCGCCGCCGTGTTCTCGTCGTCGTCACACCTGCTGACCGGTGTCGTCAACTCGCTCGTCGTGTCGATCGCCACGGCGGTGCTCACCGCGGTGATCGCGACGATGGCCGGGTACGGGTTCGCGCGCTTCCGGTTCCGCGGGTCCGGCGTCGTCTTCGGGCTGGTGCTGCTGACGATGATGGTGCCGTTCCAGGCGATCCTGACGCCGCTCTACCTCGAGCTCAACGCGATGAAGCTCACGAACTCGCTGCTCGGGCTCGTGTTGTTCTACACCACGGTGAACCTGCCGTTCGGGGTGTTCGTGATGCGGAACGCCTTCCAGTCGATCCCGACCGAGCTCGAGGACTCGGCCTTCGTCGACGGGGCCTCGCGTTTCCGGGTCGTCGTCTCCGTCCTCCGCCCGCTGCTCCTGCCCGGGGCGGCGACCGCGGCGCTGTACGCGTTCCTGGCGTCGTGGACCGAGTTCCTCGGAGCGCTGACGTTCCTGACGAAGGACTCGCTGTACACGCTGCCGGTGGCGCTGCTCAACCTGCAGACCGGGGCGTACGGGCAGGTGTCCTACGGCAACCTCGTCGCCGGGTCGGTCGTGGCGATGATCCCGTGCATCGCGCTCTACGTCGGACTGCAGCGGTTCTACGTCGCCGGGTTGTCGTCGGGCGCGTTGAAGGGCTGACGACCGGGCTGGCGAGACCGGTCGGACGAGCAGCGGGGGCGGGCACCGGTCGGTGTCCGCCCCCGCTGCGTGCGCTCACGTGCTGCGCCGGACCACCAGCTCGGGCTGCAGCAGGGCGTCGTCGTGCTGACCGCCCTCGAGCAGCGCCCGCGCCGAGGCGAGCACCCGCTCCCCCATCGCCTGGAAGTCCTGGCGGACGGTCGTCAGCGGCGGGGTGAAGTGCGCCGCCTCCGGCACGTCGTCGAAGCCGATCACCGCGACGTCGTCCGGCACCCGCAGTCCTTCTTCGGCGAAGGCGTGCAGGACGCCGAGCGCCATCTGGTCGTTCCCGGCGAACACCGCGTCGACCGCGGGGACGTCCATCGCCCGGCCGGCCGCGAAGCCACTCGCCGGGGTCCAGTCGCCCTCGAACACGACCGGGGTCAGGCCACGGGCACGCATGGTCCGGTCGTAGGTCGCACGACGCACCTCGGCCTCCTGCGAGACGGTCGGCCCGGCGATGTGCACGATCCGGCGGTGCCCCAGGGCGAACAGGTGCTCCAGCGCCAGGGTCGCACCCGCGGCCTGGTCGATGGCGACCG
Organism: Curtobacterium sp. MCLR17_032; assembly: GCF_003234795.2. Classification (NCBI taxonomy): domain Bacteria; kingdom Bacillati; phylum Actinomycetota; class Actinomycetes; order Micrococcales; family Microbacteriaceae; genus Curtobacterium; species Curtobacterium sp. MCLR17_032. The sequence continues at coordinate 2,716,553 of NZ_CP126268.1, forward strand.
CGGAGATCGTCGCTCCGCCGCTGCCCGGCACGACCAGGTCGGTCGGCAGGGCGTCGCGCTGGACGGCGTTCGCGACGACGACGGGCACCGTCACCGGCAGCGTCAGCGACGCGAGGGCGTCGAGCACCCGGTTGTCGGCGGCGACGAGGACGACCGCGGCGACGTCCTGCGCCAGCAGGGTCGACAGCGCTTCGGAGAGGTCGGCGGGCTTCGGGTCGTCCGGCAGGGTCGAGAGGAGCACGTGGTACCCGGCTGTCCGGGCGGCGCGTTCGAAGCCGATCGCGGTGCTCGACGGTCCGTAGAGCGCATCGCCCGCGCTGACCAGTCCGAGGGCTCGGCTACGGCCGCCGGCGAGGGCCCGGGCCGCTGCCCGGGGTCGGTAGCCGAGGGCGGTGACGGCGTCGGTGACCTTGGTCCGGAACTGCTCCCGGACGGTCGGGTCCCCGTTGATCACGCGGGAGACGGTCTGGTGGGAGACGCCGGCCCGTTCGGCGACGTCGAAGATCGTCGGGGCCTTGCGTCCCCTGCCGTTCGGCGTCGCGGTCGTCGTCATCCGGTCACCGTACCGCGACACCAGTTCGGGGACACGACATCCCGATCCGGTCTCGACGAGTTGACACCGCTCGGCGGAGACCACATGATGTGAGCGCTCACTTGGAGCATCACATCCCCAGCGGGACACAGCAGCCCCGCACCTGAACGCGTCGATGTCGACGCGAGAGGAACAGAGGTACTTCGATGAAGAAGCGCAGGATCGTCGCGGGCGTCGCAGCCCTCGGCCTCGCTCTCTCCCTGGCCGCTTGCTCCGCCGGCGGTGGTCGTTCCGCGACCGGCGACGGTGGCAGCAGCACCGACAACAAGGGCGCCCTCGTCGGCGTCGCGATGCCCACGAAGGTGTCGGAGCGCTGGATCAAGGACGGCAACGCCGTCAAGAGCGACCTCGAGAAGAAGGGCTACAAGGTCGACCTCGAGTACGCAGACAACAAGATCCCGCAGCAGGTCCAGCAGGTCAGCAACATGATCACGAAGGGCGCGAAGGTCCTCATCGTCGCGTCCATCGACGGTGGTTCGCTGTCCGACCAGCTCGACGCCGCCGCCAAGGCCGGCATCAAGGTGATCTCCTACGACCGCCTGCTCACCGGCTCGAAGAACGTCGACTACTACGTCTCGTTCGACAACGAGAAGGTCGGCGTCGACCAGGCCACCTCGCTCCTCACCGGGCTGGGTGTGCTCGACGCGGACGGCAAGAAGACCGGCAAGAAGGGTCCGTTCAACATCGAGGTGTTCGCCGGCTCGCCCGACGACAACAACGCCACGTTCTTCTTCAACGGCGCGATGAAGACCCTCAAGCCGTACATCGAGGACGGCACCATCAAGATCGGCTCCGGCCAGGACGGCTTCACGCAGGCCGCCACGCAGCAGTGGGACCCGGCGATGGCCAAGGCCCGCATGCAGAACCTGGTCGCGAAGTCCTACTCGGGCGGCACCGTGCTGAACGGCGTGCTCTCCCCCTACGACGGCATGTCGATCGGCATCATCTCGGCACTGCAGGGCGCCGGCTACGGCACCAGCAGCCGTCCGCTCCCGACCATCACGGGTCAGGACGCCGAAGCCGCGTCGGTCAAGTCGATCATCAACGACCAGCAGTACTCGACCATCTACAAGGACACGCGCAAGCTGGCGACCCAGTCCGTGACGATGGCTGACGACCTGCTGACGGGCAAGAAGCCCGAGGTCAACGACACCAAGAGCTACGACAACAAGGTCAAGGTCGTCCCGACCTACCTGTTCCAGCCGACGGTCGTCACGAAGGACAACTACAAGAAGGTCCTCGTCGACTCCGGCTACTACAAGGAATCCGACCTCCAGTAGGTCGCACCCCTCTGACGGACCGGAGGCGCGGCGCGGTCCCGCACCGCGCCTCCGGTCTGTCCTCCCCCTATTTCTTCGAGCGCGCACCAGCGCGCGGAACGGAAGGCGGTCGACGTGGCGGACACCATCCTCGAGATGCGCGACATCACCAAGACGTTCCCCGGTGTGAAGGCGCTGCAGGGCGTCTCCATCGAGGTCGAACGCGGCCAGGTCCACGCGATCTGCGGCGAGAACGGCGCCGGCAAGTCGACGCTGATGAAGGTGCTGTCGGGCGTCTACCCGGCCGGCACGTTCGACGGCGAGATCCTCTTCGAGGGCCAGCAGGTCCGGTTCTCGAACATCAACGACTCCGAGGAAGCCGGCGTCGTCATCATCCACCAGGAGCTCGCCCTGAGCCCGTTCCTGTCGATCGCCGAGAACATCTTCCTCGGCAACGAGCGGTCCAAGGGCGGCTTCATCGACTGGAACAAGACGAACCTCGCGGCGGCGGAACTGCTCAAGCGGGTCGGTCTCAAGGACAACCCGATCACCAAGATCGTGGACATCGGTGTCGGCAAGCAGCAGCTCGTCGAGATCGCGAAGGCGCTGTCGAAGAAGGTGAAGCTCCTCATCCTCGACGAGCCGACCGCGGCACTGAACGACGACGACTCCGCGCACCTGCTCGAGCTCATCAAGTCGCTGCAGGCCGAGGGCATGACGGCGATCATCATCAGCCACAAGCTGAACGAGATCAAGGCGATCGCGGACAAGGTCACGATCATCCGCGACGGGCAGACGATCGAGACGCTCGACATGCACGCCGACGAGATTTCCGAGGACCGCATCATCCGCGGCATGGTGGGTCGCGACCTGTCCAGCCGCTACCCGGAGCACGAGTCGAACGTCGGCGAAGAGCTCCTCCGCATCGAGGACTGGAACGTCCACCACCCGCTCGACGCCTCGCGCCAGATCATCCACGACGCGAACCTCACGGTCCGTGCCGGGGAGATCGTCGGCATCGCCGGCCTGATGGGCGCCGGACGCACCGAACTCGCGATGAGCGTCTTCGGCCACTCGTACGGCACCGGCATCAGCGGCACCGTCTACAAGCGCGGTGTCCCGATCAAGACGAACACGGTGACGGCGGCGATCAACAACGGCATCGCCTACGCCACCGAGGACCGCAAGCGCTACGGCCTCAACCTGATCGACGACATCAAGCGCAACGTGTCGGGATCAGCGCTCGGCAAGCTCGCGAACTGGGGCTTCGTCAACAGCTCCGAGGAGACCACGGTCGCCCGCGGCTTCCTCAAGAACATGAACATCAAGGCCCCGACGGTGAACGCCGTCACGGGCAAGCTCTCCGGCGGCAACCAGCAGAAGGTCGTCCTGTCGAAGTGGATGTACGCCGACCCGGACGTGCTGATCCTCGACGAGCCCACCCGCGGCATCGACGTCGGCGCGAAGTACGAGATCTACACGATCATCAACGCACTCGCCGACCAGGGGAAGGGGATCATCGTGATCTCCTCCGAACTCCCCGAACTGCTCGGCATCTGCGACCGCATCTACACGCTCTCCGAGGGTCGCATCACGGCGGACGTCCCCCGCTCCGAAGCGACGCCCGAGACCCTCATGCAGTACATGACCCAGGAACGGGAGACCCCAGTCAATGAACGCGCTTAAGTCCGCCGCCAGCTACCTCACCGGGCAGCTCCGACAGATCGGCCTGTTCATCGCGCTGATCGTCATCGTGATCTTCTTCCAGGCGACGACCGGCGGGATCACCCTCGCGCCGATCAACGTCTCGAACCTGGTGGTGCAGAACAGCTACATCCTGATCCTCGCCATCGGCATGGTGATGGTCATCATCGCCGGCCACATCGACCTGTCCGTCGGTTCCGTCGTCGCCTTCACCGGTGCGATGGCCGGCGTCATGATCACCCAGTGGCACATCCCGTGGCCGATCGCGGTCGTCCTCTGCCTGGTCCTCGGCGCCCTCGTCGGTGCCTGGCAGGGCTTCTGGATCGCCTACTTCGGGATCCCGGCGTTCATCGTGACCCTGGCGGGCATGCTCGCCTTCCGCGGTGCCGCCCAGATCGCGCTGCAGAACCAGCAGATCTCGCCGTTCCCGGAGGGCTTCCGCTCCCTGGGCTCCGGCTTCCTGCCGGCCTTCGGCACCTCGGGCTACGAGCCGCTCACGATGATCCTCGGTCTCGCCGCCTCGGTGATCCTGGTCATCACGGCGTTCCGTGGTCGTGCGACCCGCCGCAAGTACCAGCTCGAGGACGAGCCCTTCGCCTGGTTCATCACGAAGCTCGTCTTCACCATCGCGCTGGTCATGTTCGTCGCGGTGCTGCTCGCCAGCTACAACGGCACCCCGATCGTGCTCGTCATCCTCGGCGTCCTGGTCATCGTGTACTCGATGGTCATGCGCAGCTCGGTGTTCGGCCGTCACATCTACGCGATCGGCGGCAACCCGCTCGCCGCGCAGCTGTCCGGCGTCAAGACGAAGCGCGTCACGTTCCTGCTCTTCGTGAACATGGGCGTCATCGCGGCCCTGGCCGGTGTGGTCTTCACCGGTCAGCTCAACCTGGCCTCGCCGAGCGCGGGCAACGGGTTCGAGCTCGACGCCATCGCGGCCGTCTTCATCGGTGGCGCTGCCGTCACCGGTGGCATCGGTACCGTGCCGGGCGCGATCGTCGGTGGTCTGATCATCGGCATCCTGAACAACGGCATGTCGATCCTCGGTGTCGGCACCGAGTACCAGCAGCTCATCAAGGGCCTGGTGCTCCTCGCCGCCGTCGCGTTCGACGTCTTCAACAAGCGTCGCGCGGCCAGCAGCCGCAAGTAGCAGTACCGCAGCCGAGACTCGGGCAGAGCGACAGGACGCGCATCATCTGATGCGCGGAACGTCGCTCAGCCCGAGTCTCGTTTGCGTCTCCGGTCAGCGGGTCAGGACGGCCCAGCCGGCGGCCGGGAGGCGCACGGTCCCGTCGCGCAGGTCGCCCGCGCCCGCCTCCACCCGCGTCGCGTCGGCGGCGGGCAGCACCACCGGATCAGGCGAGAGGTTCAGGGCGGTGACCACGGCCTCCCGGTCGGTGGCGGTGCGGAGGACGAGGGCCGTGTTGTCCAGGTGCACCACGTCGGTGTGGGCGCGGTGCAGCCACGGGTGCCGGCGGCGGAGCGCGACGAGCGCCTGGTGGGCGTGCAGGACCGCAGCGGCCGTGCCGCTGACCTGCGGCGGGCCGGGCGGGAAGGTCGGACGGACGGCGTCGTCGCCGCCCTCACGGTCCTCCTTGACACCGGTCCAGGCGAACTCGTCACCGGCGTAGACCGACGGGGTGCCGGCGACCGTGAACAGCACCGCGATGGCGTGGCCGACGAAGCCCTCCCCCACCGCCGAGGCGATCCGCGTGACGTCGTGGTTGCCGACGAAGGTGCTCGGGGCGAAGGTGGCGAGCAGTTCGTCGTGCCGCTCGATCGCGTGCGCGAGCTCGTAGCAGTTGCGGTCCGCGATGCCGTGCCAGATGCCCTGCCACAGTTCGTACTGGGTGGTGGAGTCCATCGTCGACTCGCGGACGATCTGCGCAGTGTCGCCGTGGATGACCTCGCCCGAGAACCAGGCGTCCGGGAACCGCTCGCGGACACGCGGCAGCACCTTCGCCCAGAACGCCTGCGGGACCGCGTAGGCCGCGTCCAACCGCCACCCGTCGACACCGCGCTCGAGCCAGTGCGTCATGACCTGGACGACCAGGTCCTCGGTCGCGGTCGCGGTGTGGTCGAGCGCGACCAGGATGTCGTGCCCCTCGAACGACCCGACGGGGACCGGCTGCCCGGGCTGCCACCCGGACCAGTCGACGGCGAACAGCGGAGCGGTCTCGGCATCGGGTCCGTGCTCGGCGAGGGCCCGGAAGCCAGGGTGCTCACGGCCGACGTGGTTGAAGACGCCGTCGAGCAGGACCCGGATGCCCCGGTCGTGCGCGGCGGTGACGAGTCGGTCGAAGTCGTCGTCGTCGCCCAGCCGCGGGTCGATCCGGAAGTGGTCGACCGTGTCGTAGCCGTGCGTCGAGCTGGCGAAGACCGGACCGAGCAGCAGGCCGTTGAGGCCGAGGTCGACGACGTGGTCGAGCCACCCCTCCAGATGTCCGAGGCGGTGCTCCACGGGGCGGTCGGTGCCGCTGTCCGCGCCGCTGTCGGTGCTGCTGTCGGTGCTGCTGCTCGGGCGGATCTCCGCTCCGACGAAGCCGAGCGGGTAGACGTGCCACCACATCACGTGCTCGACCCAGGCGGGCTCGGGAGTGCGGTCGACGTCGTGGTCCATCCCTGCATGCTGCCAGCCGGGCCTGGCCGGAACCGCGGATCGGGGTACCACCAGCCTGGAAGCGCGTCGGTGGCCAGGACGATCATGGGCGCATGGGACGAGCCATCCGCACCGAGGACGACGCACGCCGACTCGACGCCGCACATGCCGAGCGCACCTGCGCCTCGTGCGGCCGCCGGATGCCGGACTCGGCGAGCCCCGACGCGAAGTGGTGCTCCGACGCCTGCCGTCGGCACAAACTCGACGACACCGACCGGACCCTCGAGCGCACCATCGACGAGCTGCTCGACGCCCGTGCCGCGACCTCGAGCATCTGCCCCTCCGACGCCGCCCGTGCGATCGGCGGTGACGACTGGCGGGACCTGATGGAACCCGCCCGCCGCGCCGCCCGACGCATGGTCGCCCGCGGCGAGGTCGAGATCACCCAGAGCGGGAACGTCATCGACCCGTCCACCGCCAAGGGGCCGATCCGCATCCGCCGTCCGCGCTGAACGACCATCCTGCGCCCGGCGTCAGCGCCGCCGGGGTACACCACCCTCGGCCCCGGCCGTGAGCGGCGGGATCGGACGGATTACCGTCAGCAGCACGCGCCGGGGACCCTCGGCGGATCCCCGCAGGAAGGAACACCATGTCGCTCGCAGACAAGGCCAAGGACGCCACCCAGAAGATCGTCGGCAAGGCCGAAGAGGCCGTCGGCAAGCACACCGACGACGCCGAGCTCACCGCCCAGGGTCACAAGGACCAGAGCATGGGCGAGGCTCGTATGGAGACCGAGAAGGCCAAGGACGCCGTCGACGGCAAGTGACCGCCGGCACCACCACGTGACGCCCGTACCGCTCGCGGTGCGGGCGTTCGTCGTTCCCGGGCTTGTACCGCGGATCAGTACACGTGTACACGGATCGTGTACACCGTCAGAAGGCGTACCGGATCCGGCAGGACGGCAGGTTCTCGGCGACGAGCTGCCGGAAGCGTTCGATGTGCCGCGCCTTCATCGCCGCGCGGTACCGGATGTTGACCGCACCGTTCTGGGACAGCTTCTGCTCCTGCAACTCCGGACGCCAGAGCAGGTCCTCGGCCTTCGGGTGCCAGCCCAGGTTCACCTCGTGCAGCTGCTCGTTGTGGGTGAGGAAGATCACCTCGGCCGCCAGCTGGGCCTTCGCTGCGGGCGACAGGACGTCGTCGACCTCCCGCAGCGTCGCGGCCCAGTCGGCTTCCCACGTCGGGGTGAGGATCACGGGCGAGAAGTTCAGGTGGACCTCGTACCCGGCCTCGACGAAGTCGTTGACGGCGGCGATCCGTTCGGCGATCGGCGAGGTGCGGATGTCCGTCACCTTCGCGGTCTCGTGCGGCATGAGCGAGAACCGGATCCGGGTGCGTCCCATCGGGTCCCAGTCGAGCAGGTCCCGGTTGACGTACTTCGTCGCGAACGATGCCTTCGCGGTCGGGGTCATCCGGAACAGGTCGCAGAGGTCGCGGACGTTGTCGCTGAGCATCGCGTCGACCGAGCAGTCGCTGTTCTCGCCGATGTCGTACACCCACGCGTCGGGATCGCACTGGTTCGGTTCGGTCTTCGGACCCTGCTTGTGGATGTTCCGGGCCAGGTGCTTCGTGATCTGCTCGATGTTCGCGAAGACGGTGATCGGGTTGCTGTAGCCCTTGCGTCGGGGGACGTAACAGTACGCGCACGCCATCGCGCAGCCGTTCGCGGTCGAGGGCGCGATGAAGTCCGCCGACCGACCGTTGGGCCGGGTGACGATCGACTTCTTCACGCCGAGCACGAGCGCCTCGGTCTTGATCCGGACCCACCGCGCGACGTTGCGCTCGTCGCCGTGCACCTCGGGGATCTGCCAGTGCGACGCGACCGGGACGATCTCGGCCTCCGGCCACCGCCCGACGATCTCCTGGCCCCGCGGGAGTTCGAGCGCGGCGTCCTCGGCGTAGATGCGTGTGACGTCGAGCAGCGGGCGCGCGCGGGAGTCGGTCATCGCAGTCCGTTCTACCCGCCACCACCGACAGCTCAGACGTCACTCGGGCAGACTCGGGGCATGACCGCTGGCGTGGAGGACGACCACTTCTTCGTCGTGGGCGGTCGGCGGTGGCGGCGGACCGACCCGGCGCTCCCCGAGGGCGTCGCTGCTCGGCTCCGTTCCCACCTCGGCCGCGGGCGGAACGGGGTGAAGCTGGCGAAGCGGGCCGGGGACGAGGACGCCGTCGCCGAAGCTCGCCACCGGAACGGTCTCGCCAAGCACGGGCTCGGCGAGCGGGGGCCCGAGTGGTGGACGCGGCCCGAGCCCGAGCGGCTGGCCCAGGCAGAACAGGCCCTCGCGGACCTCGACCGGCTCGACGAGTCGCCGTGACCGACGACGAGGTCATCCGTGCTCCCGCGTGGGAGCGGGGTGCGAACACCGCCGCACTCGGTCCCCTGCAGATCGTGGTCGGCGCTGTCCTCATCGCGGTCGCCTTCGTCCCGGAAACGTCGGCTCGCGTGTTCATCGTGGCCATCGGCGTGTTGATGGTGGGCTTCGGCGCGTGGACGACCGCTCGTGCTCGGCGGGTCGCGGTGCGCCTGGGCGACGAGGAGCTCCGCTACGACGGGTACGTCCTGAGCTGGTCGGTGCCGCGCGCGCAGATCACGACCGTGCTCGACGACGGGTACGTCGAATGGGTGGACGAGACCGGGCACCAGCGCCGCCGACAGATCGGGCTCCTGACGAAGGCCTACGAGGACGACGGCACGAAGTTCGCCCCGTACTGGATCTGGCGTCGGGAGGGCCTCCTCCGCGTCCGGGAATGGGCCGGCGCCCGGGCGTTCTGACGCAGTACCCGTCAGCCGAGGTCGCACGTTCTGCCGCCCGGGGACCGCCGACCCGGCCGGTCGTGCGACCCCGGCGACCGGGCGTCGGCGCGTCGTGCGACCCCGGCGACCGGGCGACGGCGCGTCGTGCAACCTCGGCGCCCCGGGCGGCAGCCGACAGCGCACCGCGCCCGCCGCTCACCCGTCCGATGGACGCGGCTCCGGCGATTCCCCACCTTCCGGATGAGGTGCGAGCGATCCTCGCCGCCGTAGGCTCGTCGCGGCGAGGACGCCGAGGACCGAGGGGGACCATGAACGACATCACGCACACGGGCGCACTGGTGGGGCTGCGCACCGGCACGACGACGGCCGAGGGACCGGCCGGCGCCCGGGTCGGCGTGCTGCTCGAACTCTGCTCCGAGGACGCCGCGGGCGTCCGCCGACCGTGGGAGCTCCTGGTGACGCCGGCCCAGGCCGCCGCACTCGTCGAAGCCGAGCGGACCGAGCCCGGGGTGCTCGTCCGCTTCGCCGGTGAGCGTCTCGGCGACCGCGGCGGTGTCCCGGTGGTGCGGGTCCGCCGGATCGCGGTGCTCGTGCCGGAGCCGACCTGCTGACGACGAGCGAGCGACCACCACACGACGAACGGCCCCGGACATCCCGGGGCCGTTCGTCGTGCGAGCGGTTCAGACCGCTCAGCCCTCGGTGTGCCCGAGTGACGGTTCGACGCACAGGCACACGGTGCGTGCCGCCGAGGCGTGCACCTCGAACACGACGACCTCGTTCCGACCGGCCCGGAGCACCGGCCCCGGCACGGCCAGCGTGCGCTGCGGCCCACGCGACCAGTACCGGCCGAGGCAGAAGCCGTTGACCCAGGCGACGCCCTTCCGGAACCCGTCGAGCGCCAGGTAGCGGTCGAGGTCCGCGCCGCGCTCCGGCAGCTCGAACGAGCCCATCGCGAACACCGGACCGGCGAGGGTCTCCCCCGTCGACACAGTCGACACAGTCGACACAGCCGACACACTCGCCACCGGTGCGATCCGCAGCATGTCGAGCGCCGCCTCCGGCACCGGGTCGAGCGCCAGGGGCGACACTGTCCATCGTGACAGCACGTCGTCGCCGATCCGGACGGCGCCGATCAACCCCTTCGGCTCACCGATCCGGGGACCGTAGTCGACGCGGCCCTGGTCCTCGACGAGCAGTTCCAGGAGGCCCGTCACCGGTGGCAGGGCGATCGCACGGTCGTGGTGCTCCCGCTCCAGGACGCCGACGGTCTGTCCGTCGACCCGGACGAGCACGCGGTCGCGGACCTCCTCGGCGACGGTCAGCACGCCACCGGTGGGCAGGTCGACCTCGGTCCGGTACAGGACGAAGCCGGAGGCCGCGCCCAACTGGTCGAAGGTCGGTGGCGTCTCGTGGGTGGTCCAGCTGGTGATCGTCGGCAGCAGGTCGACGAGCGGACGGACGTGGTCGAGGCGGACGGCGACGTTCGCGGCGGGGGTGGGTCGTGCCTCCAGGCCGTCAGCCGACGAGGACGCAGGCCCGGAACCGGACGCGAGCCGACCGGAACCGCCGGGCTGCATCGACGCCGGCAACTCCGGGACGGGCGCGTACCGGGCGATGACGTCTCGGAAGGCGTGGAACTTCTCGGTGGGGCGGCCGGCCTCGTCGAGCGGGGCGTCGTAGTCGTACGACGTCGCGATCGGCCGGTACACGCCCTTGTCGTTCGCGCCGTTCGTGAAGCCGAAGTTCGTGCCGCCGTGGAACATGTAGACGTTCACCGAGCCGCCGGCGGCGAGCAGGTCGTCCAGGTCCGAGGCCGACGCAGCGGCGGAGGTGGTGTGGTGGTGCTCGCCCCAGCTGTCGAACCAGCCGTCCCAGAACTCCGAGCACATCAGCGGCCCGGTCGGCTGCGCCTGCCGCAGCCGTGCCAGGCGCTCGGTGGAGCGGGACCCGAACGAGCCGGTCTTGTGCAGCGACGGCAGCGAGCCGTCCTCGAGCATCGAGTCCATCGGCTGGTCGACGCTCGTGAAGGGGACGGTGAGCCCGATGTCGCGGTGCATCCGCTCGAGCTTCTCGAGGTAGACCGGGTCGGAGCCGTAGGCGCCGTACTCGTTCTCGACCTGCACGAGCACGATCGGGCCACCGGCGTCGATCTGCCGGGGCACCAGGATCGGGGCGAGGGCGTCGAGGTAGCGGCCGACGGCAGCGAGGAACTGCGGTTCGTCGCGGCGGATGCCGACCGTGCCGTCGGTGAACAGCCAGAACGGCAACCCGCCGTTGGTCCACTCGGCGCAGATGTAGGGGCCGGGGCGGACGATGGCGTGCATCCCCTCGGCGGCGACCAGGTCCAGGAACCGGCCGAGGTCCAGCCCGCCGGTGAAGTCGAAGGTGCCGGGGGTGGCCTCGTGTGCGTTCCAGGCGACGTAGGTCTCGACGGTGTTCAGGCCCATGAGCTTGGCCTTGCGGATCCGGTCGGCCCACAGGTCGGGGTGGACGCGGAAGTAGTGGATCGCACCGGAGAGCACCCGGTGCGGCTGCCCGTCGAGCAGGAAGTCGATGTCGCCGATGGCGAAGCGCATGTCGTTGCTTTCTGTGGGAGCACGTCGGTGCCGACGCGTCTCGTGGGAACGCGGCCGTGCGGAGAACCCGCACGGCCGCGTCGATGTGGTGGGACTACTTGGTCGAGACCGTGAAGCCCTGCTGCTTGCCGTACTTCGCCAGGGCGTCCTGCCAGGCCGACAGACCCGACTCGAGCGACGTGCCCTTCTCGTACGACTGCCCGACGGTGTCGGCGTAGACGCTGTTCGCGTACACCTGGTACGGCAGGTAGGTGAAGTCGTTGTCCGACGCCTTGGACGCGTCGACGAGCACCTTGTTGATCTGCTGGCCACCGAAGTAGTCCGGCTTCTCGTCGAGGAACGCGGACGACTCGAGGTCGGCGGTGGTCGACGGGAACCCGCCGGACTCCATGAAGACCTTGGTGGAGGCCTTCGACGAGTTCAGCCACTTGAGGAAGCCGGCGGCGAGGGCCGGGTTCTTCGACTGCTTCATGACGACCTCGGCGCTGCCGCCGTTGTTCGCGGTGGCCGCGGTCTGGCCGTCGTAGGTCGGCATCGGGGCGACGCGCCAGTCACCCTTGGCGTCGGCGACGCTGGCCTCGAGGTTGCCGGGCATCCAGGCGCCGGTGATCAGCGTGGCGATCTGGCCGTTGCCGAGCTGCTTGTACCAGTCGTCGGTCCAGCCGACGGTCTTCGCCAGCAGACCCTGCTCGACGAGCTCGTTCCAGGTCTTGGTCCACTTCTTCGTGCCGGCGTCCTGCAGGTTGATGGTCACCTTGTCACCGTCGGTGGTGAACGGGGTGCCGCCGGCCTGGGCGATCATGCTCGTGGTGAAGCCCGCGTCGCCGGAGTCGGCGGCCAGGTACTTCTCGGGGTCGGCTTCGTGCAGCTTCTTGGCGGCTGCGACGTACTCGTCCCACGTCTTCGGCACGGCGATGTCGTACTGGTTGAAGACCTTCTCGTTGTAGAACATGGCCATGGGGCCGGAGTCCTGCGGCAGGCCGTAGACCTTGCCGTCCATCGAGACCGACTTCCAGGTGCTCGCGGCGAACTTGCTCTTCAGGTCGCCGAAGCCGTAGTCCGACAGGTTGAGCAGCGACTCGGACAGGGCGAACTGCGGCAGCGCGTAGTACTCGACCTGGGCGACGTCGGGAGCGCCCGAGCCGGCCTTCACGGTGTTCTGCAGCTTGGTGTACTGGTCGGCGCCGGTGCCGGCGTTGACGAGCTTGACCTTCACCTTGGGGTAGGCCTTCTCGAACGCGGCGACCTGGTCCTTCGCTGACGGGGTCCACGACCAGTAGGTCAGCGTGCCGCCCTGTTCGAGGGCCTTGTCGATGTCGGAGGCCGAGCCGCCGGAGCCGGAGCCGCCGGACGCGCAGGCGGCGAGGGCCATCGCGGCGGTGACGCCGATGGCGAGGGCGCTGAGCCCGCGCCGGAGACGCTTCTGCATGGTGGTGCCTTTCACTTCATCGTGAAGAAGGTGCTTCTTCGTGGAGGGACTGCTGGTTGCTGGTGGTGGGACTGGTCGGTGCGGTCCGTTGCGGGGCCGCTCCGTGCCTCCCGGCCGGGGTCCGGTGCTGCTGACCGGGGCCGGAGGGCGGGATCAGGCCTTGACGGAGCCGGCCGCGAGGCCGGACTGCCAGAAGCGCTGGAGGAAGAGGAACGCGACCACGATCGGGATGATCGTGAGGAGCGAGCCGGTGACGACGAGGTTGTAGATCGGCTGCGCACCGGAGCCGGTGGCCTGTGCGTTCCACTGGTTCAAGCCGACGGTCAGCGGGTACCACTTCGGGTCGCTCAGCATGATGAGCGGCAGGAAGTAGTTGTTCCAGGTGGCGACGACCGCGAACAGCAGGACCGTGACGACACCGGGCGCCAGGAGCTTCAGCGCGATGGTGAAGAAGATCCGGAACTCGCCGGCGCCGTCCATGCGGGCGGCCTCGATGAGTTCGGTGGGGATCGCCTCGACCGCGTAGGTCCAGATGAGGTACATGCCGAACGGGCTGATCAGCGACGGCAGGATGATCGACCACGGGGTGTTCGTCAGGCCGACCTGCGAGAAGAGCAGGAACGTCGGGACCGCCAGAGCGGTGCCGGGAACGGCGATCGCACCGAGGACGATGGCGAACACGGCGCGACGGCCGGGGAACTGGAACTTCGCCATGCCGTAGCCGGCGACGGTCGCGAGCAGCGTCGCGCCACCCGCGCCGACGACGACGTAGAGCAGCGTGTTGCCGAGCCACTGGACGAAGATGCCGTCGTTGTAGGTGAGCGTGTCGACGATGTTCTGCCAGAGGTTGAACTTCCCGCCGAACCAGAGGCCGAACGTGGAGAGCAGCGACGACTGCGTCTTCGTGCTGTTGACCAGCAGGTAGAAGAGCGGCGCGAACGAGTAGACGACGAAGACGACCATGACCGCGGTCAGGAGACCGGAGCGCTTCACCTTGCGTCCGTCGACGGGCTTGGCCGCCTTCCGGGAGGCACGGGTGCGGCGGTCACGCGGGTCACCCTGCGTCGTGGTCGCCTCGGTGACGGTGAGGGGGGCGGGACCCTGCAGGGTGCTCATCGGTTCTCCTGTCGGGTGCCGCGGACCTGCACGACGTAGGCGATGACGGCGGTGATGACGCCCATCACGATCGCGACGGTGGCGGAGTAGTTGAACTGCTGGCCGCTGAAGGACAGCGAGTAGGCGTACATGTTCGGCGTGAAGGCACTGCCGATGACGTTCGGGGCGAGGGTCTTCAGCAGGTTCGGCTCGTTGAAGAGCTGGAAGCTGCCGATGATCGAGAAGATCGTGGCGATGACCATCGGGCCGCGGAGTGCCGGGAGCTTGATCGAGAAGACGGTGCGCATCGGGCCGGCGCCGTCGAGCTCGGCTGCTTCGTACAGGTCACCCGGGACGGTGCGGAGGGCGGCGTAGAAGATCAGCATGTTGTAGCCGAGGAACTCCCACGTGACCACGTTGCCGATGCTCGTCAGGACCCAGCTCGGGCTGAACGGCTGGAGCAGGTCGATGCCCATGGCGTCGTTCGCGGCTCCGGTCAGGCCGAACTGGTTGCCGTAGATGAAGCCCCAGATCAGGGCGGCGACGACACCGGGGACCGCGTAGGGCAGGAACACCGCGATGCGGAAGAACCCGGTGCCCCAGAGGCGGGCGCTGTCGAGGGCCAGGGCGGCGACGAGGGCCAGGCCGAGCATGATCGGCACCTGGACGACCAGGAAGATCGCGACGCGGCCGAAGCCGGACCAGAACTTGGCGTCCTGGAAGAGCTGCACGTAGTTGGCGAACCAGACGAACTGGTTGCCGCCGATGAGCTGGTCGCGGAACAGGCTGAGCCAGAGCGCGTACCCGATCGGCACGATGAGCATCAGCACGAGGACGGCGACGAACGGGCCGACGAACAGCCAGCCGGTCATGCGACCCCGCGGCTTCCCACGGCGACGCGGTGCGGGCGTGGTGCCCGTGCGTCGCGGCGCGGCCTCGGGGCTCCGCGCGGTGAGCGTGCTCATGTGACTCCTTCGTCGTGTTCCGGGCTGACGTCGACGGGATTCTCAGCGCTGGTGGTCGTGCTGCGACCGGCGCTGATGTTGACGTCAACATCGAACGGTGGTGACCATAGCATGGCAACGTCAACATGCGCTAGCGTCAGCAGGAGTGGCCGCGCATCGACGCCGGTCCACCGGCCTCGAACCGGTGCCCGGCCCAGGCTGCGCACCCGTCCCGGCCCCACACCGTTCGCATGGAAGGGGGCGTGTGACCATCTCGACGACCACCGACGCCACCGCAGTCCCCCGCCGCGCGCCGTCGCTCGCTGCCGTGGCCGACGCCGCCGGGGTCTCGATGCAGACCGTCTCCCGCGTGGCCCGCGGGTTCGACAACGTCAGCCCCGAGACCCGCACCCGCGTCCAGCAGGCGATGGCCGACCTCGGCTACCGGCCGAACCGCGCCGCCCGGGCCCTGCGCTCCGGACGCTTCCGCACCATCGGCGTGATCATGTTCACGCTCGCCTCGTACGGCAACATGCGCACGCTCGAGGCGATCGCCGACGCAGCGGGGGTCGCCGACTTCACCATCACGCTGCTGCCGATGGCCTCCCGCACCGAGGAGGGCGTCCGGTCCGCGTTCTCCCGCCTGCACGAACAGGCCGTCGACGGTGTCGTCATCATCATCGAGTCGCACGTCATCGACACCGCCGAGGTCGAGCTGCCCGACGGCGTCCCCATGGTCGTCGTCGACTCCACCGGCACCACCGAGCACCCGGCGATCGACACCGACCAGGCCGACGGCGCCCGCCTGGCGACCCAGCACCTGCTCGACCTCGGTCACGACACCGTCTGGCACGTGGCCGGACCGGCGTCCTCGTACTCGGCGGCCCGGCGGCAGGCGGCCTGGAGCGCGACCCTCACCGCCGCCGGACGCACGGTCCCGCCGGTGCTCGGCGGCGAGTGGAGCACCGAGTCCGGCTACCAGGCCGGCCTCGAGATCGCCCGGCGCCCCGAGATCACCGCGGTGTTCGCCGCGAACGACCAGACCGCGCTCGGCGTCCTCCGCGCCTGCCACGAACTCGGTCGCGCCGTGCCGTCCTCGCTCAGTGTCGTGGGCTTCGACGACTCCCCCGAGTCCGACTCGTTCTGGCCGCCGCTCACCACCGTGCACCAGTCCTTCGACGAGGTCGGGCGCCGCGCGGTCGCCACTCTCCTGACGCAGATCGAGGGCGGTGCCGCCACGGCGGCGACGGACCTCGTGCCGGTGCGGCTCGTCGTGCGCGCCAGCACGGCGGCGCCGCCGGCGCGGTAGCGGCGGGCGGGGGCGGCGCGGCTGCGCTGCGCGAGATTCGCGCTGGGCGACAGGCCGCGGGGCGGCGGCCGCGAGCGGTGTCGCCCAGCGCGAAACGCGCCGAGGCTCGGCCCGACGCGCCGCACGCACGCCAGCCGAGGCTCGGCAGACGCGAGGCACGGCGCCAACCCGCCACGCGCCTCCCGGCCGCACGAGACTCGCGCCCGGCGACAGGCCGCGGGGCGGCCGCCACGAGCGGTGTCGCCCAGCGCGAACCGCGCCGAGGCTCGGCCACGCGGACAGAACGCGCCGCACGCACGCCGCAACATGTCCGCCCAGCCGAGGCTCGGCCCCGGGAGGCAGGGTGCCAGCTCGCCACGCGCCTCCCGGCCGCACGAGGTTCGCGCCCGGCGACAGGCCGCGGGGCGGCCACCGCGAGCGGTGTCGCCCAGCGCGAACCGCGCCGAGGCTCGGCCCCGCGGACAGAACGCGCCGCTCGCACACCGCAACATGCCCGCCCAGCCGAGACTCGGCGAACGGGAGGCACGGTGCGGGCCCGCCACGCGCCTCCCGGCCACGCGAGGCTCGGCCGCGCGGACAGAACGCGCCGCACGCAGGCCGCAACGTGCCCGCCCAGCCGAGGCTCGGCAGACGGGAGGCACGGTGCCGGCCCGCCACTCGCCTCCCGGCCACGCGAGACTCGCGCTGAGCGACAGGCCGCGGGGCAGCCAGCACGAGCCTTGTCGCCCAGCGCGAAACGCGCCGAGGCTCGGCCCGCGGCCGGCCAGCCCGCCACCACGAGAAGGACGCCGGGCCCCCGAAGGGACCCGGCGTCCTCTGCTCACTCGACGCTCGCCGCAAGCAGCGTGCGCCGAGGCGACTACCCGATCGAGAGCGCCGTCCAGGAGACGGGCGGCAGCTCGATCGTGATCGTGTCACCCTCGCGGCGGACGGACTCGTTGGTCCGCAGGCCGACGCGGGAGGTGTTCGACAGGTCGTTCACGGCGTGCAGGTCATCGTCCCAGATGCCCTCCGCGTGCACGTCCCCGTCGACGTCGAGCCCGGACAGGTCGATCGTGACCGTCGTGCTCTCGGACTGGTGGCGGTTGACGAGGAACACCGCGGCGCGGCCGTCCTCGACCGTGGCCGCCGAGTCGACGACCGGCACGGTGCCGTGTTTCCCGCCGTCGATCGTGTCACCCGAGGCGACGACGTTGAGCGACGTGCCGTGTGCCAGGCGCGAGGTGACCGAGAACGGGAAGAACGTGGTCTGGCGCCAGGCCTCGCCACCGGGCTCGGTCATGATCGGGCCGATCACGTTGACGAGCTGCGCGATCGACGCGGATGCGACGCGGTCCGCGTGGCGCAGGAGCGAGATGAGCAGACCGCCCAGGACGACGGCGTCGGCGACGGTGTAGACGTCCTCCAGGAGGCGCGGGGCGACCGGCCACTCGTCGAGCGTGAACGTCTTCTGCTGGGCCTCCCACTTCGTGATCGACCAGACGTTCCACTCGTCGAACGAGATGTCGATCCGCTTGTCCGAGCCCTTGTGCGCCTGCACGTGGTCGGCGGCGGTGGTCACCGTCTTGATGAAGTGGTCCATGTTGGCGCCGGAGGCCAGGAACGAGGTCAGGTCCTGGTCCTCCTCGTAGTAGGCGTGCGCCGAGATGTAGTCGACGTCCTCGTACGCGTGCTCGAGGACGGTGCGCTCCCACTCACCGAACGTCGGCATCGACGCGCCCGAGGATCCGCACGCGACGAGTTCGAGGTCGGGCTGGATCTGCCGCATGGCCTTCGCGGTCATGGCGGCGAGCTTGCCGTAGTCCTCGGCGTTCTTGTGGCCGAGCTGCCACGGGCCGTCCATCTCGTTGCCGAGGCACCACATGGTGATGCCGAAGGGCTCTTCGCGGCCGTTCGCCTTGCGCTCCTCGGAGCGGGCGGTGCCACCCGGGATGTTCGCGTACTCGAGCAGCTCGATGGCCTCGGCGGCCCCGCGCGTGCCGAGGTTCACGGCGAGCATGAGCTCCGAGCCGACGGAGTCGAGCCACTGCTGGAACTCGTGCAGGCCGACCTCGTTGGTCTCGGTCGAGTGCCACGCCAGGTCGAGCCGGCGGGGACGCTGCTCGACCGGGCCGACGCCGTCCTCCCACTTGTAGCCGGAGACGAAGTTGCCGCCGGGGTAGCGGATGGTCGTGACGCCGAGCTCCTTGACGAGTTCGATGACGTCCTTGCGGAAGCCGTGCTCGTCGGCCGACTCGTGGGCGGGTTCGTGGATGCCGTCGTAGACGTGGCGGCCGAGGTGCTCGACGAAACCGCCGAACAGTCGGCGCCGCACCGGGCCCACCGTGAACGCGGAGTCGAGGACGAGGTGTGTGCGGGGCATGGATCTCCTTCGATCAGGCTGTGCGTCGAGCACGAGTGTTCCGCAGGGTCACGGAAGTGAGCGCTCACCTGCAGGAAACGCTATCGGGTGTCGACACGGGACGGAAGGGCTGGTGCGCGCGTCGGCGCGGCGCTAATGTGAGCGCTCACGGGGCACCGACGCCCCGCGATCGGGACGTCGTTCCTCCCCGGATGACCGTCCCGCTTCGGCCCGTCCCGATGGAGTGATGCCATGCCGAACCGATCCGTCCCACCCCTCCGCGGGTCCACCTTCACCCGGAGGAGCCTGCTCGCCGCCGGAGCTGCGGCCGCCACGGTCCTGCCACTCGCCGCCTGCTCCAGCCCGCTCTCCGCCGGACTCGCCGGCAGCGCGCTCAACCCCGAGACGCTCGTCTTCTGGAACCTCTTCGGCGGCGGCGACGGTGTCCGCATGCAGACGATGGAGGACGGCTACGCCAAGCAGCACGGCGGCTCGTCGTCCCTGCAGGCGACGACCTTCGCCTGGGGCAACCCGTACTACTCCAAGCTGACACTGGCGACCGTCGGGAACAAGCCGCCGGACGTCGCGATCGCCCACCTGACCCGGGCGAAGCCGCTCTGGGACGGCGACCTGCTGGACCCGATCACGGCGGACGACCTGGCCGGCGTCGGTCTCAAGGCCAGCGACTTCAACCAGAAGGCCTGGGCCGCACAGAAGACCGACGGCGCCAACATCGCCATCCCGCTCGACACCCACCCGTTCGTGCTGTTCTACAACGTGGATGTGTGCGGGAAGGCGGGGCTGCTCGACAGCAACGACGAGCTCAAGAACCTGGACGGCATGGACGCGTTCGAGAGCGCCCTGGCCGCCGTGTCGAAGGTCACCGGCGGGACCGCACTCAACGTCGCGAACGTCGTGCCCGAGACCGCGACCCCGTGGCGCTTCTTCTGGACGATGTACAACCAGATCAACGGTGCGACGCCGTTCATCAGCGACGGCGGCGCGAAGCTCACCGTCAACGAGGACGCCTACAACGAGGTCACCAACCGCACCCAGAAGTGGGTGAAACAGGGCTGGATGAACAAGGCCCTGGACTACGCCACCGCGCAGTCGCTGATGTTCGACGGCAAGGCCGGCTTCTTCATGCAGGGTGAGTGGGAGATCAGCACCGCCCAGTCGATCAAGGGGCTGAAGTTCGGCATGGCGCCGATCCCGACGCTGTACGACAAGCCCGCCACCCAGGCCGACTCGCACACCTTCATCCTGCCGAAGAAGGACCGCACGCCGGAGCAGAAGAAGGCGGCGATGCTCTTCATCAAGCAGATGCTCGAGCAGAGCCTGACCTGGGCCGAGGGCGGGCACGTCCCGGCCTACATGCCGACCTTCGACAGCACGAAGTACAAGGAGCTCAAGCCGCAGTCGAACTACGCCGCCGCCGCCGAGACCGCGGTCTTCGACGACGCCGCCTGGTACGGCGGATCGGGTTCGACCTTCGAGGGCACGGTCGGCGCGCAGCTGGCGCTCGTGCAGCAGGGCAGCTCGAGTCCCGCGCAGGCACTCAGCGCGATCAAGAGCCAGCTGGCGACCTACCTCAACACCCCGAGCCCGCTGTGAACGGGCACACGACCGGGCAGAAGACCGGGCACACGACCGGGCACGCGACCACCGCGAACACCGTGAACACCGCGCGAAAGGCACGATGACGTGACCACAGCACCTGTCCTCGACCGCCCCACGGACGCGGCCACCGCGCCCCGACGACTCCGCACCTACAAGAGCAGCCTCACCCGCGGCCAGGGCCGCAGCGGTTGGCTGTTCCTCGCCCCCTTCGGCCTGTTCTACGTGGCCTTCCTGCTCGGCCCGACGGTCTGGATGATCGTCACGAGCTTCTTCAACACCTCGACCGTCCGCACCGGCCTCGGCAGCTTCGCCGGGTTCGCGAACTACGCCGAGATGCTCGGGCGCTCCGACTTCTGGTCGTCGCTCTGGCACACCCTGCAGTTCACGCTCTACACGACCCCGCCGCTGGTGGTCCTGGCGTTCGTGTTCGCCGTGCTGACGAACCGCATGAACAAGGGCCAGTGGTTCTTCCGCCTGGCGTTCTTCCTGCCGTTCATCCTGCCGTCGGCGACGATCTCGCTGATCTGGGTGTTCATCTTCACGCCGGCCACCGGCCTGTTCGCCACGATCCAGTCGGCGATCGGCATGACCCCCGGCTCCGGCATGCTGTCCAGCCCGAACACGGCGATGATCGGTGTCGCCATCGCCACCGTCTGGTGGACGCTCGGCTTCAACTTCGTGCTGTACCTGGCCGGCCTGCAGGAGATCCCCCGCGAGCTGTACGAAGCAGCTGCGGTCGACGGGGCCTCGAACTGGCAGCAGATCAAGTCGATCACCCTGCCACTGCTCGGCCGCACCACGACGCTCGTCATCCTGCTGCAGATCATCGCCAGCCTGAAGATCTTCGACCAGGTGTACCTGATGACGAACGGCGGCCCGGGCATCTCGACCCAGGTCTCGCTGCAGCTCATCACCGGCGTCGGCTTCACCGACAACCGACTCGGCGCTGCCTCGGCCGCGTCCGTCCTGCTGTTCATCGTGATCGTCGCCATCGCGGTCATCCGGCAGCTCGTCGAGCGCGCTGCCGCCAAGCGTGAGATCGGAGCCTGATCATGACCGCCACCGAGAGCATCACCACCGGCCGCACCAAGCTCCGCACCGGCGTCTCGTCGGCCGCTCCCACGAGCGCCGCGAAGATCGGCGTCAGCGGCCGCGGCTTCACGATCGCGTCGGCCGTCGTCCTGACGGTGTTCGCGATCATCTGGCTCATCCCGAGCCTGTTCGCGCTGAAGACCTCGCTGTCCGACAACGGCGTGGCAGCACTCGGCGCGAAGTCGATCCTGTCGAACTGGAACCCGACGCTGCACTCCTACGCGTCGCTGTTCCAGTCCGGCGACATCTGGAACTGGTACCTGGCCAGCGGCGTCACGAGCGTCGTCACCGCGGTGCTCACCGTGATCTTCGCGTCGATGGCGGCCTTCGCGCTGTCGCGGCTGGTGTTCCGCGGCCGGAACATCGCGTTCCTGCTCATCATCCTGGGCATCATGATCCCGACGCAGGTCCTGATCATCCCGATCTTCCAGGAGCTCAACGCGGTCAACCTGCTCAACACCTACTGGTCGGTGATCTTCCCGCAGGTGCCGGCCGTGATCGCGGTCTTCATCTTCAAGCAGTTCTTCGACGGCATCCCGAAGGAGCTGGAAGAGGCCGCGCGCATCGACGGCGCCGGCATCTGGAAGATCTACTGGTCGGTCATCCTGCCACTGTCGCGTCCGGTGATCGCCGCGGTGACGATCCTGACGTTCGTCGGGGTCTGGAACAACCTGCTGCTGCCGCTGTTCGTGCTGTCGAACCCGGACCTCATGACGATCCCGGTCGGGCTCGCCACGGTCCAGGGCAGCTTCGGTCAGCGGTACGCCGACATCCAGGCGGGTGCGATCCTGGCGGCGTTGCCGCTGATCATCCTGTACCTGATCTTCCAGCGGCAGATCGTCGAGGGTGTCACCGGCTCCGGCCTGAAGGGCTGACGCCCGGTCCGGCAGTCCGGTCCGGACCACGTCACGGACGGGAGGCTCCCCACCAGCTGGTGGGGAGCCTCCCGTCCGTCATGGGTGCAGTCCGCACCCATGGAGCGCCCGTCAGCCGGCGAGCGGCTCGAGCCGCGACCGGAGGAGGCAGAACTCGTTGCCCTCCGGGTCCTGCAGCACGTGCCAGGACTCGTCACCGGTCTGGCCGACGTCCGCCGGTCGCGCCCCGAGCGCGAGGAGTCGCTCCAGCTCGGCGTCCTGGTTGCGGTCGACCGGGTTGACGTCGAGGTGCAGGCGGAGCGGCTGCGTCTTCGCATGCGGCACCCGGGACAGGATGATCGTCGGGGTCGCGCCGCCGAAGCCGGAGGCCGGGCCGATCTCGATGCCGTCCTCGTCCTTGCCGAGTTCGACGTAGTCGAGGACGGCGCACCAGAAGCGGGACAGGGCCTCGGGGTCGTCGCAGTTGAGGACCAGTTCACTCAGTCGGCAGCTCATGGCGCGAGGCTACCCGCGGGGCACCCGACCGGGTCCTGGGGAGACGCCGACCGGTCAGGGTGTCGGGGTGACGGTCCACTTGCCGTTCGTGGCGATCGCGAGGATGCCCGGTAGGTCGGCCTCGAAGGTCTCGGAGAACGCCTCCGTGTCGCCGTAGATCCGGGTGGCGTCCGAGGTCGTGAAGACCCGGAGGCCGAAGCGGTCGTCCGCGCTGGCCGGCGTGTAGTCGACCTTCACGTGCCCGGCGTCGTCCGAGAAGAACAGCACGGCGGGACCGCTGCCGGACTGTGGACCGGACACCGTCGCAAGGTCGTTCCAGCTGCGCAGCGTGAGCGACCAGGGGCCGTCGGCCTCGATGATGAGCATCTGCTGCTTCGGATCGTTCTTCAGGACGCTGGTCACGAACGACGCCTTGAGGGGTGCCCGAGCGGAGCCGAACGGCGACATCCGCCCGGGTGCCGTGATGGTCGCGGTACCGGTGCACCCCGAACAGTCCAGGGCGGCGATGACGCCGAAGTCCCCCCGGACCCGGAACGCGATGTCCGAGGGACCGGTGCCGGAGACGGTCGCGGGAGCACCCTCGGCGACGTCCCCCGCGTCGAGCGTGACGCCGGTGAGCTCGGCGACCGGCGGTGTCGTCGGCGTGGGAGTGGGGGTCGGCGTGGGCGTCGCACGCGGAGTCGTCGTCGCGGGGGCCGAGGAGCGACCGCTCGACGCCGTGTCGGCGCTGCCCGAGCCGCTGCCGGGGATCAGGGAGCAGCCGGTCACCAGCAGCACGGCGGTGAGGACCACCCCCACCAGGCTCACTCGTCGGGTGCGCCCCCGGCGCGGGTCGGTCGTCCGTCGTTCCCCCATGCGGACAGCGTGCCACAGGCGGACGCCGCGCGGCCAGGCAGTCCGCGCGGTCAGGCGAACCCCGTGCGGTCAGGCCATCGCGGGATGGCGGGCCTCGTGCTTCCAGAACCCCGAGAAGGTGATGCGCGACTTCGGCAGTCCGGCGCGGTGCAGGTGGCGGCGCCCCTCGGTGGCCAGGCGGGACTCCCCCACGACGAACGCGTAGCCGCGGTCGTCGGACGGCACGTGCCGCTGCAGTTCGGCGAGCGCCGCACGTCCGGGCACCGCGTGGACGGCACCGCGGACGAGCCAGGTGACGGTGACGCCGACCGGGGCGTCGAGGTCGCGGATGTCGAGCGCCGACGGGACCTCCTGGATGATGCGGCCGACGGTGTCCCGCGGCAGGGAGCGGGCGATGCCGACGACGGCCGGCAGCCCGGTCTCCTCGGCGGCGATGACGACCTCGCTGGCGTCGTCCGGGCAGTCGAAGATGCAGCCCTGGTCGAGGAGCGCGAGTTCGTCGCCGGGGCGGGCACCGCAGGCCCAGATCGCAGCGCGGCCCTCGAGCTGGCCGTCGGCGTCGGTGTGCACCACGAAGTCGATGTCCATCTCGCCGAGTTCGGGGCGGTGTCCGGCGACGGTGTAGTTCGCGCAGTGCGGTCGGGCGTCCTCGGCGATGCGGAGGTACTGCGGCCACCACTTGGCGCCGTCGAGCTCGGGCATCACGAAGGCGTCCTGCTCGGGGCGCTGCAGGAACAGGCGGAACCAGTGGTCGAAGCCGAGGAACGGGAAGTCGCGGATCTCGTCGCTCGCGATGGTGACGCGGTGGATCGACGGGGTGTGCCGTTCGGTGCGGACGACACTCGCCCGGAACAGCCGCGGGTTCTCGGGCATCAGCCTCGGGATCTTCGCCATGAGGGAAGGCTAACCTAATATGGCTTCCGTGCCACCCC
Organism: Curtobacterium sp. MCLR17_032; assembly: GCF_003234795.2. Classification (NCBI taxonomy): domain Bacteria; kingdom Bacillati; phylum Actinomycetota; class Actinomycetes; order Micrococcales; family Microbacteriaceae; genus Curtobacterium; species Curtobacterium sp. MCLR17_032. The sequence continues at coordinate 2,741,088 of NZ_CP126268.1, forward strand.
CTCCCCTCGCCGTCCCGACCGCGCCCGCCGCCCTGCCCGGAGCGGTGATCGGCGCCTCCGGGGTGCACCGCCGGACCGCCCGACGTCGGGTGGCGGTCCTGCTCGGGCTGGCCGTGCTGGTCGTGGCGGCAGCGGTGGCGAGCATGCTCCTCGGCAGCAACCACATCGGTGCCGACCGGGTGTTCGCCGGCCTGATGCGCAGCGGTTCCGGGACCGACGAGGCGATCGTCTGGGGCTCCCGTGTCCCCCGCACCCTGATCGGCGCGAGTGTCGGCGCGGCCCTCGGCATCGCCGGACTGCTCATGCAGGGGCACACACGGAACCCGCTCGCCGACCCCGGCCTGTTCGGCGTCTCCGCCGGTGCCGGTCTGGCGGTCGTCCTCGGGGTCTTCGTCTTCGGCGTCACGAGCACCAGCGCCTCGGTCTGGTTCGCGCTGGTCGGTGCGGTCGTCGCGAGCGTCGTCGTCTTCTCGGTGACCGTCGCCGGCAGCGGGACCGCCAGCCCGGTGCCGCTCGCCCTGGCCGGAGCCGCGGTGTCCGCCCTGCTCGGGGCACTGACGTCCTTCATCGTGCTCACCGACCAGGACTCCCTCGACGCGTACCGGCTCTGGGTCGTCGGGTCCCTGTCCGGCCGGCAGCTCGACGTGCTCGCTGCCGCGTGGCCGTTCATGGCCGTCGGACTCGTGCTCGCGATCTGGAACACGCGCGCACTCGACGCACTCGGGCTCGGGTCGGAGCTGGCGAAGGGCCTCGGCGAGGACCTGCTCACCGCGCGGCTCGTCGGCCTCGGTGGCATCACCCTGCTGGCCGCCGGCGCCACCGCCGCGGCCGGTCCGATCGCCTTCGTCGGGTTGACCGTGCCGCACGTGGCTCGTGCCGTCGTGGGCACCGGGCACCGCTGGACCCTGCCGGCGTCGGCGCTGCTCGGGGCCGTGCTGGTCCTGGTGGCGGACGTGGTCGGTCGCCTGATCGGCGGGTTCGCCGAGGTCGAGGTCGGCATCGTCCTGGCCGTCATCGGCGGTCCGGTCTTCGTCGCCGTCGCCCGTCGCCGATCGCTGGTGTCCCTGTGAGCGCCACCACGCGGGTCGACACCGACCGGCCGACCGACGGGCCCGCCGGACAGCCGTCACCGACCAGCACAGGGACCACCGCGGACACCACCACCGGCCCCCGCCGCGGCGTCCGCATCGGCCCCGTCGGTCTCGCCTGGCGTCCCCGCGTCCTCACCACCTCGGTCGTCGCGGTCGTCGCCGCCCTGCTGCTCGTCGTCCTCGGCGTCGCGATCGGCTCGACGTTCATCGCCCCGGGCACCGTCGTCCGTGCCCTGCTCGGCCTGGAGTCCGGGCCGGACCAGTTCATCGTGACGACCCTGCGCCTGCCCCGTGTCCTGACCGGCGCGCTGGTCGGCGTGACGCTCGCGGTCGCCGGCGCCCTGACCCAGACCTTCACCCGCAACCCGCTCGGCACGCCGGACATCATCGGCGTGACCTCCGGCGCGAGCGTCGGCGCGGTGGCGGCGGTCGTCCTCGGCGGCGGTGGCTCCTCGGTGAGCGCGCTGGTCCTCGGCGGCGGCATCCCGGTCGCCGCGACGATCGGCGCCCTGGTCGCGGCGACGATCGTCTACGGGCTCGGTTGGCGCGGCGGCGTGCAGAGCCACCGCCTGATCCTGGTCGGCATCGGGGTCAGCGCGACCCTCGACGCCGTCACGAGCTACCTGCTCGTCCGCGCGAAGATCACCCAGGCGACCGCCGCGTCGCAGTGGCTCGTCGGCAGCCTGTCGAGCACCTCATGGACGACGGTGTGGCCGCTGCTCGTCATCGCCGCCGTCGGCGTGCCGCTCGCCCTCGCCACCTCGGGCGCGCTCGGCATCGGTCAGCTCGGCGACGAGGTCGCCACCGGCGTCGGCCTGGGTGTCCAGCGGCACCGGCTGCTCGTGATCGGCCTGGCGGTCGTCCTGACCGCCGCCGCGGTCGCCGCCGCCGGCCCGGTCGGCTTCGTCGCGTTCGTGGTGCCGCAGATCGCACTGCGGATCGCGGGGACGAACCGGCCACCGCTGCTGCTGTCGGCAGCGCTCGGCGCGGTGCTGGTCCTCGGCGCGGACCTGCTCGCCCGCTCGGTCTTCCCCTGGCAGGTGCCGGTCGGCATCGTCACCACCGTGATCGGCGCCCCGTACCTGATCTGGCTCCTCATCCGTCACCGCAAGGAGATGTCCCGATGACCACGACGACCCACCCGGTCCCGACCGAGACGCCGGCCGCCGCCCGCGAGCACACCGTGCCCGTCCTGGAGGCCCGTGGCCTGTCCGTCGGGTACGACCGGACCCCGGTCATCCGCGACCTCGACCTGACGATCGAGCACGGCACCGTGACGACGTTCCTCGGCGCGAACGGCTGCGGCAAGTCGACGCTCCTCAAGGCGCTCGGCCGGGTGCTCAAGCCGCAGGCCGGCGAGGTGCTGCTGGACGGCAGGCCGATCCGGAAGGAACCGAACCGGGCGGTCGCGCGGCAGCTCGCGATCCTGCCGCAGTCGCCGCTCGCCCCGGCCGGCACGAGCGTGCTCGACCTGGTGATGCGCGGCCGGAACCCGCACCAGTCCTGGGCCCGCCCGTGGACGGCGGAGGACGCGGCCGTCGCCGAGGACGCCATCGCGGCGACCGGCCTGACCGAGGTCGCCCACCGTGACGTCGCGAGCCTGTCCGGTGGGCAGCGTCAGCGCGCCTGGATCGCCCTGGTCCTGGCGCAGCGGGCGGACACGCTCCTGCTCGACGAACCGACGACCTACCTGGACCTGGCGCACCAGCTCGACGTCCTCCGGCTCGTCCGGCGGATCAACCGCGAGCAGGGCTCGACCGTCGTGATGGTGCTGCACGACCTGACCCTGGCCGCGCGGTACTCGGACCGACTCGTGGTGCTGCACGACGGTGGGGTGGTGGCCGACGGGACGCCCGCCCAGGTCCTCACCCCGGCCGTCCTCGCGCAGGCGTTCGGTCTGCACGCCCGTGTCGTGCCGGACCCGGTGACCGGGGCGCCCATGGTGGTCCCGGAGGCCGACGAGCACGACCTCTGACGCGCCTCCCGACCTGGGATCCGCCACGGAACTGGTGCATCCAATCGGGTTAGGTTAGGCTCACCTAACGTGAACACTCTCCGCCGCGGCACGGTCCGTGCCGCCCTCCTGACCGCCGTCACCGCGACGGCCCTCATCCTGACCGGCTGCTCGAGCACCGGCGGATCCGACGACGCCGGTGACGGCACGAGCGCGTCCTCCCGCGCGTGGTCGTACGAGGACGCCACCGGAGCGACCGTCAAGGTCGACCACACCCCGAAGCGCGTCGTGGTCCTCAACGACATCGCGATCTCGTTCATCGAGTACGGCCTGCGCCCGGTCGGCACCTTCGGGCAGCTGACCATGGCGAAGGACCAGCGCTTCACGGATCTCGACAAGGACGGCATCACGCAGCTCGGCAACGGCTACGGCGACATCGACCTCGAGAAGCTCGCGGCACTGAAGCCCGACCTCGTCGTCACCTCCGTCTACCCGACGGACGCCAAGGGGACGCTCGACGCCACCCAGCCGGCCTACGGCTTCAAGGACAAGGAACAGCAGCAGCAGGTCGCGGCCATCGCACCGATCGCCCAGGTCAAGTGGGGCGGCGAGGGCGAGGACGTCATCGAGCACATCGCCGACCTCGCCGAGTCCCTCGGGGCGAAGGAGAACCGGGTCGAGGCCGCCGAGAAGGACTTCGACACCGCCAAGGACGCGCTGCAGAAGGCCGTGAAGGGCAAGGACCTGTCCATCGTCTCGATGTACGCGGACGGCGACGGCGCCTACGTCACCCGCCCGTCCGACGAGCCGACGCTGCAGATGTACACCGACTTCGGCGTCGACTTCGTCGTCCCGAAGCCCAAGGGCTGGTACTGGGGCATCTACAGCTGGGAGAACGCGGGCCAGATCACCGGTGACGTGATCCTGCTCTCGCAGCAGGGGTACCAGGTCGCGGACCTCGAGAAGCAGCCGACGTTCGCCGACAACGCCGCCCTCGAGGCCGGCCAGGTCCACAGCTGGACCTTCCCCGCCCTCGACTACGCCTCGCAGGCCGACTACATGACGAAGCTCGCGGGCTGGATCGACGAGAGCAAGCCGGTCTCCTGACACGACCGCCAGACCGGCGGAACGGCACGGCCGGCGCAACGGCACGACGGCACGACGGCACGACGGACGGGAGGCTCCCCACCAGCTGGTGGGGAGCCTCCCGTTCCGTCGTCTGCCTGCGCCGGTCAGCCCGGCAGGGCGGCCACGGTCACCTTCGTCGCCGCCGCGACGAGCGCGTCGACCGGCTTCGCGTCCGCCCGCGACCGACTGGTCATCACGACGAGGACGATCGGCGCCCGGCCCGGCGGCGTGACGATCCCGACGTCGTTCCGCACCCCGTAGGAGCCGGTGCCGGTCTTGTCGGCGACCGACCAGCCCGTCGGGACACCGGCGCGGATGGTCGCCGCACCCTTGGTGGTGCCGGCCATCGTCTCGACGAGCATCTTCCGGTCCTCCGGCCGCAGCGCGTCGCCGAGCAGGACGGTCCGCAGGTCCGCCGCGAACTGGGCCGGTGTGGTCGTGTCGCGCTCGTCACCCGGGGTGGCCTCGTTGAGGTCCGGTTCGACCCGGACGACCTGGGTGACCTGGTCACCGATCCCCCGGAGCCACTGCTGCACGACCGACGGACCGCCGACCCGTGCGACGAGCAGGTTCGCCGCCGTGTTGTCGCTCGACCGCAGCATCGCGTCGAGCAGCGCCCGGACGGTCATGCCCGAGCCGACGTGCTGCGACGTCACCGGGGCGTACGACAGCAGGTCGCGCTGCTCGATCGGCACGACGGCGTCGAGGTCGCCCGACCGGGCGTCGTCCAGGACGGTCGCGGCGATGAACACCTTCGCAGCGGACGCGAACGCGAACCGCTCCCCGGCCCGGTGTGTGACGGTCGCCCCGCTGCCGGTGTCGATCGCGACGAGGCCCAGGCGGGCGTCGTCGCGGCGCTCGAGCGCGTCGAGCGCGCGGGTGGTGGCGGCGCTCGTCGTGCTCGCCGGGGTCGGTGCCGCAGGGGTCGGCGCGCCCGCGTCCCGGCCCGTCCCCGCGCTGGGTGCGCTGCTCGGGAGCCCGACCGGCGCGGTCACCGACTGGCAGCCGGACAGCGCGATGGTGGCCGCGACGAGGAGCACGGTCGCGATGATCACCCTCGTCCGGTCCGGCATCGTCACACGATAGTGCGGCGATCCTGCCTGTCCCCGAGTGCGCCTGCGGGCTCCCCCAGGTCCGCTCCCGCTGGCCGGGGGACGAACCTGGGGATCATCTCCAGGAAGGTGCACCGAGTGCATCGATGCACTTAGTGTCTTCTGCGTGACCCTCTCACCCGACCGCCGTGCTGCCCTCAAGGCACGGCACCGGGCAGCGATCCTGCAGGCCGCCCGCGACCTGATCGACGAGCGCGGCGGCGAGTTCAGCGTCGACGAGCTCGCCGCCCGCGCCGACGTCGCCCGACGCACGGTCTTCAACCACTTCGCGTCGCTCGACGAGATCCGCCTGTCGGTGTGCGAAGAGGTGCTGTCGGTGATCATCGACCAGTTCCTCGCCGAGATCGCGAACACCCCGGTCGGCGACGGCAGCCGCGCCGCGATGTTCGACGAGCTCGAGTCCGCCGCCCGTGGCACCGACCTGCCCGGCGCCATCGTCCAGCTGTACGGCATCCTCGGCGAGCCCGAAGACGACGACCCGAAGGCAGCCGCCCTCACGCAGACCGCGTTCGCCCGCGTGACCGGGCGTCTCCGCAGCGAGGTCGCCCGTCGGCACCACGCAGCTGATGCCCTGGACACCGCTCTGCTGGTGGACTCGCTGATGAGCGGCATCGTCGTCATCGCCGACCACTGGATCTCGACCACCGGCCCTCGCCTGGACGACGAGGCCCGGGACGACTGGGACGCCCTGCTCGGACGGCTCGTGCACAGCGTCCGCAGCGGGTACCTGCCCGAACACTGACCACTCGACGTCCTCCCAGGGGTCCACCGGCGCACCCCGTTCGACAGCACCACCCACGACGAAAGGAACGGAGCCCAGCATGGCCGGCCTCCTCTACCGCCTCGGTCGCTTCGCGGCCCGCCGACACTGGACGGTGATCATCGCCTGGATCGTCCTCATGGCGATCGCCGGTGTCACCTTCAGCCTGTTCGCGGGCACCATCTCGTCCTCGATCACGATCCCCGGCACGAAGACCAGCCAGGTGCAGGACGAGCTGGCCGACAAGTTCCCGAGCGCGAACGGCGGCAACGGCACGCTGGTCTTCCAGACGACCGACGGCAAGGCCTTCTCGGACAGCCAGAAGGACGGGGTGAAGTCGTTCCTGACCGACCTCGAGGACCTGCCCGGCGTCAAGGGCACCACCGACGGCTTCGCCACCCAGCAGCAGCTCGACGACCAGCGGCAGAAGATCGTCGACGGCCGCAAGGCGATCTCCGACGGCCGGAAGAAGCTCGAGGACGGGCAGAAGGAACTCGACGCGCAGAAGACCCAGCTCGAGTCCGGCCAGCAGCAGATCACGGACGCCCAGGCGCAGCTCGACGCTCAGAAGGCCCAGGCACAGGCGCAGGCCCAGGCCGCCGGGGCCGCCGCGGCCGCCAGCGCCGCCGCACAGGCCCAGGCGCAGGCCGGCCAGCAGCAGCTCGCCCAGGCGCAGGCACAGATCGACGCCCAGAAGCAGCAGCTGACCGCGGGTGAGCAGAAGATCGCCGACGCGCAGAAGACGATCGACGCGAACACGGAGAAGCTCGCGGACAACGAGAAGGACCTCGAGCAGGGCTCCGACCTGCTCGACCTGTCGAAGGACATCCGCTTCGTGTCCTCGAACGACTCCGCCGCCATCGGCACGGTGCAGTTCACGAAGTCGACCTACGAGGTCCCGCAGACCACGAAGCAGGAGATCTCCGACCGTGCCGACGCGGCGAAGATCAGCGGCGTCGACGTCTTCGTGTCGAACGACATCGCCCAGGGCGTGCCGTCGATCCTCGGACCGGGCGAGATCATCGGCGTCATCATCGCCGCCCTCGTGCTGTTCCTCATGCTCCGCACGGTGATCGGTGCCGCGATCCCGCTGCTCAGCGCCGTGCTCGGTGTCGGCGTCGCGACCCTCGCCTCACTGTCCTTCTCCGGCCTGGTCGAGTTCATCTCGGTCACGCCCGTGCTCGGGGTGATGCTCGGGTTGGCGGTCGGCATCGACTACTCGCTGTTCATCCTCAACCGCCACCGGACCCAGCTGAAGCAGGGCATGGGCGTGCACGAGTCGATCGGGCTCGCGAACGGCACCTCCGGCAACGCGGTGGTCTTCGCGGGCACGACGGTCATCGTCGCGCTGCTCGCGCTGAACATCACCGGCATCCCGTTCCTCGGCCTGATGGGCACGGTCGGTGCGGTCGCGGTCCTGTTCGCGATCCTCATCGCCACGTCCTTCACCCCGGCCCTGCTGTCGCTGCTCGGCCTGCGGATCCTCCGGAAGAAGGAGCGCCAGCAGATCGGGAACACCGGCTCGGTGCAGGTGCCGAACAAGCCGATGTCGACCTGGCGTGCCGTGATCACCCTCGTCGCGGGCGTCGCCGTCCTCGGCACGATCGCACTCCCCGCCACGCAGATGCGCCTGGGCCTGCCCTCCGGCTCGTCCGAAGCGGTCGAGTCCAGCCAGTACAAGGCGTACAAGACGCTCGAGAAGGAGTTCGGTGCCGGCCAGAACGGCCCGCTGCTCGTCGTCGCGACGTTGCCGAAGGCCGTCAGCAAGGACGACGTCACCGGCACCGAGGTCACGATCGGTCAGGCGCTGTCGAAGAACGACGACGTCGACGCCGTCCTGCCGATCGGTGCATCGAAGGACCGCTCGATCATCGCGTTCCAAGTGAAGCCGAACGGCGGCCCGGACAGCGTCTCCACCGAGACGCTCGTCAAGGACCTCCGCTCGCAGAGCGTCTCGACCGACGACGGCAAGGTGGAGCTCGGCGTCGCCGGCAACGCCAGCGCCAACATCGACGTCTCCGAGAAGCTCGCGAACGTCCTGCCGCTCTACCTGGCGGTCGTGGTCGGTCTGTCGCTGATCATCCTGATCATCGTGTTCCGGTCGTTCCTGGTGCCGATCACGGCGACGGCTGGCTTCATCCTGTCGGTGCTCGCGTCCTTCGGTGGTCTGACCGCGATCTACCAGTTCGGCTGGCTCGGCAGCGTGTTCGGCGTGCACGACCCGGCACCGATCCTGAGCTTCCTGCCGATCATCGAGATCGGGATCCTGTTCGGGCTCGCGATGGACTACCAGCTCTTCCTGGTCTCCGGCATGCGCGAGGCGTACGCCCACGGCGCCAGCGCGAAGGTCGCGGTCCAGCGTGGTCTGCACGCCGGTCGCGCGGTGGTCACGGCAGCCGCGATCATCATGATCTCGGTGTTCGCCGGGTTCATCTTCTCGGACTCGTCGACCATCAAGCCGATCGGGTTCGGGCTGGCGTTCGGCGTCCTGCTCGACGCGTTCGTGGTCCGCATGCTGCTGATCCCGGCCGTGATGCACCTGCTCGGCAAGAGCGCCTGGTGGATCCCGAAGTGGCTCGACCGGATCCTGCCGGACGTCGACGTCGAGGGCGCCAAGCTCGAGCGCATGCAGCCGGCGACGCAGCACGCGTCCTCCGGTGCAGTGGGCGAGGGCAACGGCGACGGCAACGCGCACCACGGCTCGCACGCCGCTCCGGCGGAGCCGGACGCGCCGACCCACGACTCGGGTCACTCGCCCTCGCACCGCGCGTAGGCACCAGCGTCACCGACAGGAGGCCCGGTGCCGGTCCACGAGACCGGCACCGGGCCTCCCGTCCGTCATCCACCCCGCGCCACCCCGGCGGAACACCGCTGCTTCGTGCACGAAGGGTACGGTGGGCACATGCTCCACACCGAGACCGACCCGCTCTCCCTCGACCGGCAGCTCTGCTTCGCCCTCGCCGCCACGAGTCGGAGTGTGGTCGGGCTCTACCGCGAGCACCTGGAGCCGATGGGCCTGACGCACCCGCAGTACCTCGTGATGCTCGCGCTCTGGGAGCGCGATCCCCGCTCGGTGCGCGAGATCGCGGGCGAACTCCGCCTGGAGTCGGCGACGCTCAGTCCGCTGCTCAAGCGACTCGAAGCGTCCGGCTACGTCCGCCGCGGCCGCAGCACCGAGGACGAACGACAGCTCGCGGTGTCCCTGACGACAGCCGGTCGGGCCCTCCGCGACCGCGCCGAGGCCGTCCCCGTCGCGGTCGCGGCCCAGCTCGGGTGGCCGGTGGCCCGACTCGAGGCGCTGAAGGACGAGTTGACGGCACTCCTCGAGGTCGTCGACCACGCCTGACCCGCGCAACGCACCAGACAGCGCGTACACTAACGATCAGGGCACGAATGGAAGGGTGACCATGGGACGCTTCGCGCAGTGGTACGAGCGCTGGAACACCACGCTGATCAACAAGATGGGGCCGTCCCAGATCGGTGCCGGTCACCCCGAGGGCCTCGACGACCGCACGGTCGACCGCGGCTGCCCGATCTGCCACCAGCCACTGTCGCTGCACACCGTGATCCGCCCCGAGGGCCAGGTCCGCTCCTCCACCCTGGTGTGCCCGCGACCCTGAGCGCGAGAACCGGACAGCGTGACCGAGTTGGAATAGGCAACATGGTGTCGGCGTTCCCGCTCGGCGTGAAGCTCTACGAACCCACCGCCCTCGGCGCACTCCGACTCAGCAACCGCATCGTCATGGCCCCGCTCACGCGCACCCGCGCCGGTGAGCAAGGGATCCCGAACGACCTGCTCGTCGAGCACTACGCGCAGCGCGCGAGCCTCGGCATGATCATCACCGAGGGCACCTGGCCCGTGCAGGAGGGCCGCTCCTACCCCGGCCAGCCCGGCATCGAGACCGACGAGCAGATCGCCGGCTGGCGCCGCGTCGCCGACGCCGTCCACGAGCGCGGCGGCACGATCGTCATGCAGCTCATGCACGGTGGCCGCGTCTCGCACCCCGACATCTCGCAGACCCCGCGCATCGTCGGCCCGAGCGCCGTCGCCGCCCCGGGTCAGACGCACCTGGCCGACGGCTCGAAGGCCGACATGCCGGTCCCCCACGAGCTGACCACCGACGAGGTCGCCGAGGCCGTCCAGGGCTTCGTCCAGGCCGCCCGCAACGCGATCGCCGCCGGCATCGACGGTGTCGAGGTGCACGGCGCCAACGGCTACCTGGTGCACGAGTTCATGTCGAGCCACTCGAACACCCGCACGGACCAGTACGGCGGCTCGGCCGAGAACCGTGCCCGCTTCGCCGTCGAGGTCGTCACGGCCGTCGCCGAGGCCGTCGGCGCGGACCGCACCGGCATCCGCCTGTCGCCGGAGCACGGCATCCAGGGCGTCATCGAGGACGACGCCGCCGACGTGCGCGCCGTCTACTCCGCGATCGCCGAGGGCCTGGCGCCGCTCGACCTCGCCTTCATCGACGTCCTGCACGCCGAGCCGGCCGGTGACCTCGTGCAGCACATCCGCCGCACCGCGGGCGCCCCGTTCGTCGTCAACTCGGGCTTCAGCGCGATGACCACGCGCGACGAGGCGATCGCCGTCATCGACGATGACGTCGCCGACGCCATCGCCGTCGGTCGTCCCGCGATCGCGAACCCGGACCTCGCCGAGCGCTGGGAGCAGGACGCGGAGCTCAACGAGCCCCGTCCCGAGCTCTTCTACGGCGCGACCGCCGAGGGCTACACCGACTACCCGACCCTCGCCGAGGTGCGCACGTCGGTCGCGTAGTCCGCACCACCTGACGGGAGGGCCGGCCCCGGCCCCGGCCCCGGCGCAAGCCGGACCCGCACAACAGGAACCCGCTCGAACCATGGTCTCCCGTGGTTCGAGCGGGTTTCTGTTGTGCGCAGCCGATCGGCGCCAGCCGTCCGGCGCGCGGCGCGCGGCGCGCGGCGCGCGGCGCTGGTGCGACAGGGCGTCGAGCAGCAGGGCCGCCATCGCGACGGGAGGCCCGGTGCCAGCTGGCACCGGGCCTCCCGTCGTGTCCGGGTCAGGTCGCACCCGGCTCAGGCCGCACCCGACCGTGCCCGACACGACGGGGCCCGACCCGACAGGGGCCGGTCCTGGTCGGCGCCGTCCCAGAGGTCGCCGCACTCGACCGGCTGCGCCCCCGCCGACCGGAGCCAGGGACCGGCACCCCGGTCTGCGTCCACCACCGTTCCGGGATCGAGCGCAGCCCGGAGCGATGCCCGGAGCGATGCGCCGAGCGCGCGCCAGTGGTCGCGCCCGAGGAGCACCGGGTGTCCGGGTCGGCCGTCGTGGACCGCCCGGCGGAGTGACCCGCGGTCGGGCGCCGTCCGTCCGCCGTCGTCGAGCACCCGCCGGACCGCCGCGTGGGGCAGCCCGGGCAGGTCCACGAGCGTGACGAGCGCCGCGGTGACGTCCGGGTCCTCCGCTGCCGCCGTCAGGCCGGTCAGCAGCGAGGCGGACGGCCCGCGTTCCCAGTCGTCCGCGACCACACTGCGGACCGCCGGCCGGTCGGGGACCAGGGCACGGGCCTCCCGGCTGGCGGCACCGAGGACGACGACGACCGCGTCGCACCCGCCGTCGAGCAGCGCGGTGGCCGCCAGGTCGACCCAGGGTCGGCCGTCAGGTCGACGGACCAGTGCCTTCGGGCGGCCCATCCGGGTGCCGGCGCCGGCCGCGAGGACGACGCCGACCACCCGGCCGGGCCCCGCGTCGACGGCCGTCATGTCGGACCGTCAGACGAACCCGGGCACCGCGAGCCAGGCGGCGGGGGCCTCCTCGACGCCGTCCCGGACCACCGTGCCCGAGATGAGCCCGTAGGGGCGGTCCGCGGCGAAGAAGACCTCGCCCGGGTTGTCGAGCCCGAACGGTGCCAGGTCGACCAGGAAGTGGTGCTTGTTCGGCATCGAGAAGCGCACCTCGGCGATCTCGGGGAACGCCTCGATCGCGGTGCGCCCCATCGCGAACAGGGTCTGCTGCAGCGCGAGCGAGTGCAGGTCCGCGAAGGTCTCGAGCATCCGGGCGAGGACCCCGGCGTGGACCACGTCGAAGTCGATGCCGGCGGCGACCGCGTCGGGCAGGTACCGCCAGCGGGCCGTCACCGAGGTCGCCAGGATCCGGTCGTCGGTCTCGGCGAGCGTCGTGTAGCCGTCGCGGGGGAAGCCGTGGAACTCGCTGCCGGTCGACTTCAGCACGGTCAGGTCGGTGACGCCCGCGATCACGTGCACGTCGTCGCCGTCGACCTGCACGACCGCGGTGCGGGTGCCGGCTCCGGCGCGGACGAAGGCGTGGTCGTGCTCGCGGCCGGCGACCGTGATGCGCTCCCAGGTGTGCTGCTCGGCCGACAGGGTCGCGCCGTCGTACCAGTCGAACGCGGTGGTGAAGTGGCGGCCCAGGCGGAGCAGGAACTCCTCCGGGCTGTGCACGCCGTGCTCGCGAGCGAAGGCGTAGACGGTGTTCTTCTGCGAGTCCGTCGCCAGGACCTTCGCGTTGTCGCCGTCGGTGTACGAGTCGGCGAGCGCCGTGCCCCGCAGCTGGGTCGTGACGGTGAGGTCCTCGATCTCGTGGCGGTCGGTGTCGCGGGTGACCCGGACCAGGCGGACCTCGGCCTTGCCGTACTGGTTGGCGCCGAGGTGGACGGTCGAGGGCACGCCCGTGGCGCTGGCGGTGTCGGCGTCGCGGGCGGTGCTGGTGTCGGTCAAGGGGGTCAGCTCCCTCGGTAGGTGGAGTAGGCGAACGGACTGAGCAGGAGAGGGACGTGCAGGTGCGGCGCGGGCTCGTCCGGTGTCGGCCCGTCCGGCTGCTCGGACACGGTGATCGTCACGGTCACCCGCGGGTGGAACGTCCCGGTGTCGAGCGCCGCCCAGTACGCGCCGGTGGCGAAGGACAGGGTCCACTCCCCCGGCGCGAGCCGGTCCGGTCCGAAGCTGCTGATCCGGCCGTCGGCGTCGGTGCGACCGGAGGCGACGAGCACCCCGTCGGCGTCGGTCAGCGAGACGGCGACCCCGGCGGCGGGCCACCCCTTCGTGGTGTCGAGCACGTGGGTGCTGAGGTGGCTCACCGGACGCTCCGCTCGAGTCGGAGGAGGGCGATCTCCCGCAGCTGGTCGGCGACCTCGACGCGCTCGGTGGCGTCGTCGTTCGCCATCCGTCGGCGGAGCTCGGCGAGCACCTGGTCGGCGCTGCGGCCGGCGGCGCGGACGAGGAACACCCGGTCGAAGCGGGCCTCGTAGGCGGCGTTGCCGGCCCGGAGTGCGGCCGCGGTGTCGACGTCGGCATCGGCGGATGCGGCCTGTTCCAGCCGGGAGGCTGCTGCCGCGGCTCCGTCACCCACCGGCCGGTCCCCGATCCGCGGGTGCTCGGCGAGCGCGGCGTCGACCTCGTCGTCGGTCCAGGTCCGGGCGAGCCGGTCGGCTGCGGCGGCGAGGGCGTCCGCCGATCCGTACGGGCGGCCGGCGAGGACGGCGTCGGCCCACCGCGGTACGGCGGCCCAGGACGCGACGAGTGCCCGGGCAGCGTCGTCGTCGAGCCGGTCGAACGCGAGGGCGCTGCCGGTGGTCGGGGACGCCTGCGTGCCGGCGTCGGACGGTGGAACGGTCATGTCCCGGAGGATGGCACCCCCGTGTTTCGGGGAGAGGTCGAGCAGGTCACGGGTCCGCTGCACCGCCCGACCACGGCTGTTCCTTCCCCGAAACGACGCTGAAACACCGGTTCCCTAGCGTGGCCGACATGGCATGGAACCGGGGCATGATCGCGCACGGCCGACGAGTCGGTGCGCTCGTCGACCCCTGCCGCCCTGCCCTGATCGGACCCGTCCATGGACCTCGTCTCCGTCCGCACCGTGCGGACACCGTCGCACCGCGACGACCTCGCCTTCGCACCCGGTGACCGCCCGCTCGGTGGCGGCACCTGGCTCTTCTCGGAGGAGCAACCCGGCCTGACCGGGCTCGTCGACCTGACGACCCTCGGGTGGCCCGACGTCGAGCGGACGCCGGGCACGCTGACGATCGCGGCGACGTGCACGATCGCCGCGCTGCTCCGGGTGCACCCGGACCCCGACTGGGCCGCCTGGCCGCTGGTGGACCGGTGCGCGAACGCACTGCTCGCCTCGTTCAAGGTGTGGAACGCGGCGACCGTCGGCGGGAACGTGGCGGTCGGGCTGCCGGCCGGGGCGATGACGGCGCTGCTCGTCACACTCGACGCGACCGCGGTGGTGTGGACGCCGGACGGCGGGGAGCGCCGCGTGCCCGTCGAGCAGCTCGTGCTCGGCGTGCAGACGCTGGACCTCCGGCACGGTGAGGTGATCCGGGCGTTCGACCTGCCGGAGGAAGCGCTGCGCGCGACGACCGGGTTCCGCCGGGTGTCGCTCAGCCCGCACGGCCGGTCGGGCTCGCTCGTCACCGCACGGTGGTCGGCGGCGGGCTTCGTGCTCGTCGTCACGGCGGCGACCCCGCGGCCGGTGGTGTTCCGGTGGTCGTCGGTGCCGTCGGCCGACGAGGTGGACGCCGCCCTCGACGCCGTCCTGGGCTCGGACGAGGACTGGTACGACGACCCGCACGGATCACCCCGGTGGCGACGTGCGGTGAGCAGCGTGTTCGCCCACGAGCTCCGCGACGAAGCCGCCGAGGCAGCGGGCGCACCGGGAACGACCGCAGCGACGGCGGGCACTCGATGAGGCTCGAGGTGGACGGCACCCCGCTCGAGGTCTCGCCGCAGCCCGGTCAGGTCCTCCGCACGCTGCTGCGCGAGCACGGCGTGACCTCGGTGAAGAAGGGCTGCGACGCCGGTGACTGCGGTGCCTGCACGGTCCTCGTCGACCAGGTGCCGGTGCACTCCTGCATCACGCCCGCCCACCGGCTCGAGGGCCGCACGGTCACCACGGCCGCCGGTCTCGGCACCCCGGAGGACCCGCACCCCGTCCAGCGTGCGTTCGCCGAGGCACCCGGGTTCCAGTGCGGCTTCTGCACGGCGGGCTTCGTCGTCACCGCCTCGACGCTGACCGAGGACGACCTGGCCGACCGGCACCGGAAGCTCAAGGGCAACCTCTGCCGCTGCACCGGGTACCGGGCGATCGAGGACGCACTCGACGGCGTCGCGAACACGACCTGTGCGGCACCGGGCGCGGCGATCGGCACCTCGGTCACGGCCCCC
This sequence comes from Curtobacterium sp. MCLR17_032, assembly GCF_003234795.2. Taxonomy (NCBI): domain Bacteria; kingdom Bacillati; phylum Actinomycetota; class Actinomycetes; order Micrococcales; family Microbacteriaceae; genus Curtobacterium; species Curtobacterium sp. MCLR17_032. The sequence continues at coordinate 2,756,301 of NZ_CP126268.1, forward strand.
GCGGCCCGACGCATCGTCACCGGCCGCGAGGAGTACACGCTGGACGTCCCGAGCGACGGGCTCCGGCGCACCGAGGCGCTCCTGCACCTCGCCGTCCTCGGCAGCCCGCACCCGCACGCCCGCATCACCGCGATCGACACCACCGAAGCCGCGGCCCTACCCGGCGTCCGCGCCGTGCTGACCCACCACGACGACCCCGGCGTGCTGTTCTCCACCGGCCGCCACGAGTCACGGCTGGACGACCCCGACGACACCCGCGTGCTCGACCCGGTGCTGCGGTTCCGCGGCCAGCGCGTCGCCGCGGTCGTCGCCGACAGCGTCCGGATCGCCGAGCAGGCGTGCGCCCTGGTCCGGGTCGAGTACGAGGTCCTCGACAGCGTCCACGACCCGGATGCGGCACGTCGGCCGGGTGCCCCGCTCCTGCACGGTGACAAGACGACGGCCGAGCACCGGATCGCCGAGCCGGCGCGGAACGTCGTGGCGAGCCTCCACGGCGGTACCGGCGACGTCGAGGCCGCACTGTCCGCGTCGGCCGCGACCGTCGACGGGGTCTGGACCACCGGCCGCGTCTCGCACGCGGCCCTCGAGACACACGCCACCCGCGGGTGGGTGGACCCGGACGGGAGGCTCGTGCTCCGGACCGCCACGCAGGTCCCGTTCCTGGTGCGGGACGAGATCGCCCGCGTCTTCGCGCTCGACCCGGCCCGGGTGCGCGTCGTCGCGAAGCGGGTGGGCGGCGGGTTCGGCGGCAAGCAGGAGCTGCTCACCGAGGACCTCGTCACCCTGGCGGTGCTGCGGACCGGCCGTACCGTGCAGTTCGAGTTCAGCCGCCGGGACGAGTTCACGGTCGCACCCACCCGGCACCCGATGCGTGTCCGGGTCCGGCTCGGTGCCGATGTCGACGGCACGCTCACGGCGCTGCACGTCGACCAGACGATGGACACCGGGGCGTACGGCAACCACGGCATCGGCGTCATGTTCCACTCGGTCAGCGAGTCCGTCGCGGTGTACCGGTGCCCGGTCAAGCGCGTCGACGCCGAGTCGGTGTACACGAACAACCTGCCGTCGGGGGCGTTCCGCGGCTACGGACTCGGGCAGGTGGTGTTCGCGATCGAGTCGGCGATGGACGACCTGGCCCGCGAGCTCGGCCTCGACCCGGTCGAGTTCCGCCGGCGGAACGTCGTGGTGCCGGGTGACCCGCTCGTCGTCACGGACCCGCACGAGCAGAGCGACCTGCAGTGGGAGGGCAGCTACGGGCTCGACCAGTGCCTGGACCTCGTCGAGGACGCCCTGGCCGGACCGCTGCCCGAGGTACCGCGGATGGACGGGCCGGTGCTCGACGGTCCAGGGCTCGACGGTCCGGGGCTGGACCGTTCTGCCCACTGGGCGTTCGGCACCGGTGTCGCCCTCGCGGCCATCGCCACCATGCCGCCTCGGGGCCACCACGCCCACACCTCGGTCGAACTGCTGCCCGGCGGGCGGTACCGGATCGGCGTCGGCACGGCGGAGTTCGGGAACGGCACCACCACCGTGCACACGCAGCTCGTCGCCACCGCACTCGGCACCACACCCGACCGGGTCGACGTGCACCAGTCCGACACCGACGCCGCGCGCCACGACACCGGGGCCTTCGGGTCCGCCGGGGTCGTCGTCGCCGGCCGTGCCCTGTACGCGGCAGCGCAGGCGCTCCGCGACGACCTGACCGCCCGGGCCCTGGCACTCGTCGCAGCCCGCACGCCGCGGACCGCCTCCGGCGTGCTCGGTCCGGCGGTCACCGTCGAGCCCGAGGGCGTCCGCGTCGGTGACGAACTCGTCGGGCACGCGGAACTGCTCGCCGAGGGGCCGCTCGTCGCCCACGCCAGCCACGACGGCACCCCTCGGTCCCTCGCCTTCACGGTGCACGGAGCCCGGGTCGCGGTGCACCGACCGACCGGCGAGGTCCGCATCCTGCAGAGTGTGCAGGCCGTCGACGCCGGCACCGTCCTCAACCCGGAACAGCTCCGCGGCCAGGTCGAGGGCGGCGCGGCCCAGGCGATCGGCTCGACGCTCTACGAGGAGGTCGTGCTCGACGCCACCGGCCGGGTCACCACCGATGCCTTCCGCTCCTACCGGGTGCCGAAGATCTCCGACGTGCCGCGGACCCAGGTGCTGTTCGCCGAGACCTCCGACCCACTCGGCCCCCTCGGTGCGAAGTCGATGAGCGAGGCGCCCTACAACCCCGTCGCCCCGGCCGTCGCGAACGCCGTCCGGGACGCGATCGGCATCCGGCCGTACCGCCTGCCGATGACCCGCGACCGGGTGTGGGCGCTGCTGGCGGACGCGACCGACGCCGGGGGTGCCTGATGTTCGAACTGGCACCGCGCCTCCTGGCCGTGCTCGACGGCGGCGAGCCGATCGTCGTCGCGACCGCCGTCGACGTGCAGGGCAGCGCGCCGAGCGGCACCGGCACCTCGATGGCCGTGCTGCCCGGCGGTGAGGTCGTCGGGACGATCTCCGGCGGATGCGTCGAGGGGGCGCTCTACGACAGCGCCGAACAGGTCCTGGCGACCGGCGTCCCGGTCCTGGAACGGTTCGGGTTCGAGGACCCCTCCGACCCCCTGGCCGACTGGGCACCGGGCCTCCGCTGCGGAGGCCGGGTCGAGGTCCTCGTCCACCGTGTCCTGCCGACCGACACCGTCGTGGTCGACGCACTCCGCGCCGCCGCTGTCGGGACGCCGACGTCGCTCGGCCTGTCGCTCGACGCGGCTTCGCTCGGCACGGTCGTGACGGCGTTCGACGGCTGCCGGACCCGCGTCTTCACCGAGTACGCCGGCGGACGGGCGCGGTGCATCGTGGTCGGCGCGGTCGAGTTCGCCGTCGACGTGACGAACACCGCGGCGATGCTCGGCTACGCGGTGACCGTCGTCGACCCGCGGCCGGTGTTCCTCACCGCCCAGCGGTTCCCGGCGGCGCAGGAGCGGATCGTCGGGTGGCCGCCGCGGGTCCTGGCCGACACCGCGATCGGACCGGACACCGTCGTCATCGTTTTCACCCACGACGACCGATTCGACGCCGAGGTGCTCGACCTGGCGCTCCGCCGTGGTGCCGGGTACGTCGGGGCGATGGGGTCACGGGCGACGCACGAGCGACGGCTGTCGGTGCTGCGGGACCTCGGCACGCCGGACGCCGGGCGGCTGCGGTCCCCGATCGGCCTCGACATCGGCGCTGAGACCCCGGCCGAGATGGCGCTGTCGATCATGGCGGAGGTGGTGGCGGTCCGGCGAGGTGCTTCGGGCGGCGCGCTCGTCGGCGGCAGCGGGCCGGTGCACCGACGGTCGGTCGAGGACGCCGTGTCCCGGTGAGTCAGTGGGCAGACGCCACGAGCCGCCGGAAGAGCGGGTACCAGTGCCGCTCGGCCAGCACCGACCCTGCACTGCCTGCGATCCACTCGCCCGGGACGACGGGTACAGCGTCGGTCGTCCAGACGGCGAACACCGCGACCGGGGTCGGCCACTCGTACTCCGGTGTCGGCACCGTGACCGTGTTACGGACGGCTCCGACGTACCGGAGTGGCACGGGACCACCGACCACCTGACGGGCGAGACCGGCGATCGCGACCGCGCCGTCGTGGTCCTCCGCACCGACGCGCGCCGTCGGCAGGTCGAGCTTGCCCGACCCGTCGCGGCGCGTGCAGAAGACGCGGTCCTCGTCGGTCAGCAGCAGGCGGACCAGCCCGGTCGGACGGAGCACAGGGCCGCCGAGGACGACGTCTGCGACACCGCCCGGCGGCAGCCACGGGGCGTCGACGGTCGACGCGATGACCTCCGGGGCGTCGTCCTGCACCGGACGAGGGTACCCAGCGGACGGGTATCTCGCGACCACAGCACGCGACGGGACCTCAGCCGACGGGGGTGAGCCGCGCCTCCCGGCCGTGGTCCGGTACCGGAGCGCCCGCGCCGGACACCGGCAGGGTGAGCACGAACGCCGCGCCGTCCAGGACGATCGGGTCGGCCGCGACCAGCTCGCCGCCGGACGCCCGGGCGATCCCGCGCGCGATCGGCAGGCCGAGGCCGGCGCCGCCGCTCCGGTCCTCGCGTCCGTCGTTCAGGCGGACGAGTCGGTCGAAGACCCGCTCGCGGTCGGCAGTCGGGATGCCGACGCCGTCGTCCTCGAGTCGGACCACCGCGGTGTCCGCACCGTCGGCAGCCAGGAGCGTGAGGAGCAGGTGACCGTCTCCGCCGGTCGCCCGGGCGGCGTTGTCGGCGAGGTTGCCGAGCACCTGGGCGATCCGGTCCGCGTCGAGCAGCGCCGGCACCGGATGGTCCGGCACCCGGACGTCGAGGTGCACGGACGGCAGCCGCAGGACCAGCCGCTCCGCCTCGGCCATCAGGAACGCGGCCAGGTCCACCGGGCGGCGGTCGAGGTCGATCCCACGGTCCAACCGCGCCATCGTGAGCATGTCGTCGACGAGCCGGGAGGCGCGCCCCGCCTGCCGCACGACGTGCACCGCGAGCTGCTCCTGCTGCTCCCCCTGCACGCCCGCGCGGATCAGCGTCTCCGCGGCCGCCCGGACACCGGCGACCGGGGTGCGGAGTTCGTGAGCGGCATCGGACAGGAACGCCCGGAGGCGCAGCTCGGCCTGGACAGCCTGGTCCTCCGCCCCCTCGACCGCGTCGAGCATGGTGTCGAGCGCGGTCGCGACCCGGCCGATCTCGGTGTCGTCCCGGTGCGGTCGGAGGCGCCGGCCACGGTCACCGCCGGCGATCGACATCGCGGTCGACGTCACGACGTCGAGCGGTCGGAGCGCCCGTCGGACGACGAGGGTGACACCGACGACGGCGACGACGAGGAACCCGGCGGAGGCAGCGCCCATCACCCAGCCGAGCGTCGCCAGAGTGGACTGGACGTCGCGCGTGCCGGTCGTCAGCGTCAGGACCGTGCCGTCGTCGAGCCGTGACCTGAGGGTCAGGACGCCGTCGTCCTCGGAGGTCGTCGAGGACACCACGGACGCGCCGTCCGCGCTGCCGGTCGTGGTGCGGCCGGCGCCGGTGCCCGTGCCGGTGTTCCCGGCAGCGGCGCCCGGGCCTGATCCCGGCGCGGGCAGGTCCCCCGGGTCGGGCGGTCCGGTGCGGAGCTGCTCGGGCGACGGGCCGGCCTGCACCTCGGCACCGTCGGGCTGCACGATGCGCACTGACAGGCCCTGCATCGAAAGACGGTCGGCGAGGTCGTCGGCATCGACGGTCCCGACGAGGGCCGCCGCCGCCGACGCCCGGTCGCGCAGCCGGTCGACGGTCTGGGCGCGGAGCTGATCGCCGAGCAGGACCTGCACCGCGATGCACAGCCCGCCGAGCAGGACGGCCAGGAGGAGCACGATCGCCACGACGGTCCGCAGGCGGAGGGACGTGGTGCGGAGCGCGGGCGGCGCGGCTGTCGCGGGCGGTTGCGTGGTGTCGCCGACCACGACGCGTCGGCGGTTCACGCGGCGACCCGCTCAGCGCTCATCCGGTAGCCCAGCCCGCGGATCGTGTGGATGAGGCGCGGGCCGTTCGCCTCCATCTTCCGCCGCAGTGCGCTGAGGTGCACCTCGACGATGTTGGGGTCGATGTCGTCGTACCCCCACACCTGCGTCAGGATCTGCGCCTTCGACAGGGTTCGGCCACGGCCCTCGGCCAGGAAGCAGAGCAATCGGAACTCGGTCGCGGTCAGGTCGAGCAGCGCACCACCACGGCGGGCGGTCGCACCGTCCGGATCGACGACGAGATCGCCGATCTCGACCACGGACGGGATCCGCCCGCGCCGCCGCAGGACCGCGGTGACCCGGGCCACGAGCTCCGCCATCGCGAACGGCTTCACCACGTAGTCGTCGGCCCCTTCGGCGAACCCCCGCAGCCGGTCGTCGAGCTCGTCGCGCGCGGTCATCATCACCACGGCCGCGTCCGACACCGACCGCACCCGGGCAGCCAGCACGATGCCGCTCGCCCCGGGCAGCATCCAGTCGAGCACCACCAGGTCGGGGCGGCCCGAGGCCAGGTCGTCGACCAGGGTGTCGCCGTCACCGGCGGTGCGCACGGCGAACCCCTCGGCTCGGAGGCTCGAGGCGACGGCGGTGCGGATGGACTCATCGTCGTCGATGACGAGGACGCGGGCGGGGAGGGTCACGCCGGGAACCGTAGGCGTCCACTGCGAGCAAGGAGCATGGAACGACCTGGGCAACGCCTGTGCTTCAGTTCTGCTTCAGACACGACTTCCAGCGTGGTCCACAGCGAGCCGGACGGGTTCGTCACGACCACGAGGAGCACCCCGATGCACCAGAGCAACCAGCACAACGACCACGACGACCGCAACCAGAACGACCAGCCCACGGAGCAGTACCCGGTGGACCACTTCGCCGCAGCGCCCACCACGGCCCCCGCAGCTGACCGCGCCGCCGGCCGACGACGCTTCGCCCGCCGCGCGGGCATCGGTGCCGCGGTCGCCGCCACCCTCGTCCTCGGCGGGGTCGGCGTCACCGCGGCGATGGCTGCCGGTCCGGGTGACGGTGGGAACAACAGCGTCACCGCGCCGACGGGGGCGCCGAGCGGAGCACCGTCCGGGGCACCCACCGGTGCGCCGACGGGAGCGCCGAGCGGTGCACCCGCAGGTCCGGGCGCAGCCGGTGGTGCCGCCGGCGGCCCGGCAGGTGGTCCCGCCGGTGGTCCGGCAGCCGGGCCGGGAGCCGGCCCCGGAGCCGGTCCGGCCGGCGGAGCCGCCACGTGCGGTCCCGACGGAGCAGCACCGAAGGCCGACGGCAAGGCGCCCACACCGCCGAAGGCCGACGGCAATGCGCCGACTCCCCCGGCGACGGACGGCTCGGCGCCGACCCCACCCACCCCGGGTGACGCGCCCACCGGTGCCCCGACCGACGCACCGACGTCCGGTTCCTGACGTGACCCGGCCGGGAGGCGCGGTGCGGGTCCGACCCGCACCGCGCCTCCCGGCCGCTCAGGACGCCTCGCGGTCGTGGATCGTCTCCCTGACGACGGATTCCGTCATCGAAGCGGCAAGCGGAGCAGGAGCGAATCGCCGTGCACAGCGTCCCGTTCCCGCTCGCCGGTGGAGACGAACCCGAGTTCGTCGAGCACGTTGAGCGATACCGTCATCCACTCGCGAACCGTCGCGGCCAAGTGATCGTGGCCGACCACCACGGCGCGACCGACGATCACTCGTGATGCTTCGGTCGCGAACCCTTGACCCCAGAACTGTTGCAGGAGCTCGAAAGCCAGCTCGGGTTCGCAGGTGTCCCGCTTCCGCCTGCCCAGGAGCCGATCAACTGTTCGGAGCCAGAGCCGGGAGCTAACGACGCTGACGGTGCAGGCCTCGGAGCGCGACCTTGAGCCAGCGTCGGCAGACGTAGATCACGCCGAGGAGGCCGACAGCGGCGGGGATGAAGATCGGCCAGGCAGTCGTGAAACCGAGCACGAGGGCCAGGGCCTCGAATCCGATCAAGGACGCTGCTCCGACGTACAGCGTCGCCGCAGCATCGTTGAGTCGCCACCACAGTGCTGCCGCTCGAGCTCGGACCGCTCCGATGCGAGGCGACTTCTCCTGAGGCGAGGGCACCCCGTCAGGATCGCAGCCTGGTGAGCTCAGGGCCAGCCCTCTCCCGATCGAGTGGGCTGTCTGCCTGTCTGCTTTGTCTGCATGTCTCGCCGCAACGGTGGCGATCGAGCGCGTCGGTCTTCCGGTGTCAATCGTCCCGAACGTCAGGGGCCCTGCCAGTACGGGACACATGCACCAGCAGAGCAGGCACGGCCGCCAGCACCGCGCCGATCACCCACAGCAGCGGCGACGGTGACAAGCCGCCGTCGGGGGAATCGCTCGGTCCGGCTCGCATGAAGAGGACGGCGTCGACGACGAGTACCGCGGGGACCACGAGAAGCGCCGTGGTTCCGAGCCAAGCGAACTTCCGCGCACCCGTACCGAGGACCGCGCACACAGCGAGGGCGCCTCCGGTCACCACCGTGACCATCACGAGCACCACCAAGCCCGGCAAGCCCGTCAGCAGAACGGCGACGGCACCGCCGTGGGTGAACTGGGCGGCGACGGCGCCGACTGCAGCTGCCAGCAGCACATGCGGCCACGGTCCCGCCCCGGTGCGTCCGCTTCCGTCGGTGTCCCCACGAGTCACGGCCTGATCCTCGCATGGACAGGCAAGGCCAGTTCGATCGCGAGTGGATCGCCGCCGGAGCCGTCCGAGGACCGATGACCGATGACCGATGACCTCAGCCGAGGACACCGGTGTGCTCGAGGACGACCTGCACTCCGATGAGGATGAGCACCACACCGCCGGCGATCTCGGCCGGCTTTCCGAAGCGGGCGCCGACCCGGCGGCCGACGGCGACGCCGACGAAGCTCAGGACCGCGGTCGTGATGCCGATGAGCAGGACCGCCCACCCGATCGACACCGGCAGGAACGCCAGCGTGACGCCGACCGCGAGGGCGTCGATGCTCGTCGCGATGGCCAGCACCAGCAGCTCACGGATGCGCAGCCGGTCGGTGTCCTCGTCGGTGTCCTCGTGCCCGCGGAACGCCTCCCACAGCATCTTGCCGCCCACGAGCGCGAGCAGCCCGAACGCCACCCAGTGGTCGTAGGCGGCGATCGACCGGGCGAACGTCGTGCCGAGCAGCCAGCCGAGCAACGGCATCAGCGCCTGGAACAGACCGAAGACAATCGAGATCACCACGGCCTGCCGGACGTTGAACCGCTTCATGTGCAGGCCCTTGCCGAGCGCGACGGCGAAGGCGTCGGCGGAGACGCCGAGCGCGATGAGGAAGAGGGCCCAGAACGACATGGGGTGGCGCCTTTCGAGATGACAGCGGAGACACCGTCGTCTCGGAACTCGTCGATCCTGCCATGTCGCGAACGTCGTCCGGAGCGAAAAAGGCCTGATCAGAGGGATTCGGGACGACGAATTCGAGCGTTCGACGGCCCGCCCCGAGAACCCGGTGTGTCACAGAACGGTAACGAGGACAAACCGACCCAAACCGGTTCGCGACCGGCCCCGAATCACTGTCACAAGCCGGGAAACACCCGCAAGCGCTCACCAGCAGCTCACCGCTGGTTCTCCACCCCCACCGCCGGGGTGTGTTCGGCGCGCTGTCACCAACCGCGCCGAGCGCGTTCAAGCAAAGGAATGAAGACATGCGCAAGTCCCTGAAGAACACGATCACCCTCGCCACCGCCGGCGCGATCGTCCTGGGCGGTGCCGGCTTCGGCATCACCGCCGCCAACGCCTCCACCCCGACCGTGCACACCGTCTCCTCCAGCTCCGCGTCGAAGATCCCCGCACCGGTCGCCTCGGTCCCCGAGGTCCTCGGCGGCAACACCTCCGTCGCCCTCGACAAGGGCTTCACCGACGCCCTCACCTCGCTGAAGCTGACCCCGGGTGTCTCCGGCAACGCCAAGCTCGCCGACGGCGCCGTGTCGTTCCCGATCACCTCCGGCTCGGTCACCTACTGGAGCCCGGACGGCAAGTACCGCCCCTACGTGCAGGGCCTGCTGAACCACGACGACTCCGGCCTGACCCTCAAGGCCGGCGACACCACCGTCACGCTCGAGAACTTCGTCGTGAACCCGGGCTCCTCGAAGCTCTCCGGTGACGTCCTCGTCAACGGCAAGGTCGCCGTCGCCAACGCCTACCTCTTCTCCCTCCACGGCGGGACGCTGAAGCCGCTCCAGCTCGAGGGCGACAACGCGATCCTCACCGGCACCACCGTCCACATCTCCGACGACGCCGCGAAGCTGCTCAACAGCACCTTCAAGACCGACGCCGTCAAGGGCGGCCTGCTCGTCGGCACCGCCACCATCACCGCCCAGATCAAGTAACACCCGGCGCGTCACCGAACGCACCAGCAACACCACGAGAACGCCGCCCCGGCACACACCGGAGCGGCGTTCTTGCGTCCCCGCCGCCATGCCGGGAGGCGCTGGCCGGCACCACGACACCGCTACACTCCGCAACGGGGCGCGACCGCGTGCTCCGGGGAAGGTGGGGACGTGTTCCAGGACACTCTCGGCGGCGGGCACATCGCCGTCCTGCTCGTGATCGTGCTGCTCGAGGTCGGCGCACTGGTGGTGCTCTGGCGTGACCGGACCCGCTCGCAGCTGGCGAAGGTCGTCTGGACCGTGGTCGTCATCGCGCTGCCGGTCCTCGGCGCGCTGGGCTTCCTGCTCAACTGGGCGCTCGGACGTCTCGCCGACCGGCTGAACCGGGCGCGCTGACCGGCGCGTCCTGACCCGGGCGCGCCGACCGCCGTTCAGGGACGGTAGTCGGGCCGCTGTTCGTAGAGCTTCCGCTGTCCGTCCAGGTCGTGCGTGTGCGCTCCGGACATCGCGCCGATCGTCTTCGCCACCGACTCGATCGCGAAGAGCAACCCGCGAACCACGTTCCCCAGGATCCGCATGACGGTCCTCCCTCGTTCTGCGAACCGTACCCCGGCGACCGAGCCCGCGTCGAGACACGCCCGTCAGTGGTCGACGCCCTCCCGATCCCGAGACACCGCGGAACCCGGCGGCGTCTCAGCACAAGGGCGGCGTCTCACGGAGACGGGGGCGTCTCGGCACAAGGACGGCGTCTCGCGGAGCCAGCCGCGTCTCACGGACGCGCGCGCCCCCGCGCCAGCCGCTCCCGCAGCCGGGCCGCCAGCTCGCCCTCATCAGCCGTGACGAGCCTCCCGTCCCGCACCACCGCGCGCCCACCGACGACGACGTGCTTCGGCCGCCGCCCCGGCGACGCCCAGAGCAGTCCGGCGACCGGGTCCGCGACTCCGGCGTCCGCGACACCGGACACGTCCCAGACGCAGAGGTCGCCCGCCGAACCGGCCCCGAGGTGACCGAGTTCCGGCCGCCCGAGCCCGATCGCGGACCCCTCGGTCGCCATGCCGAGCACCTGACGTGCCGGTAGCTGCGGTCCGACCAACGCAGAGACCTGCATCGCGAGCCGCGCGTCGGCGAGCAGGTGTCCGGCGTCGTTGCTGCCGCCCCCGCTGGTGCCGAGGCCGACCGGCACGCCCGCGGCGGCGAGCCGGGCGACGGGCGCGATCCCCCAGCCCATCGGCACGTCGCAGCCCGGTGCGTGGGTTGCGGTGACCCCGGCGGCAGCGAGGCGCCCGATCTCGTCGTCGGTGACGTCGCAGAGGTGCGCGACGGTCACGTCCGGTGCGAGCCAGCCCCACTCCTCGAGCAGGTCGAGCGGCCGACGCCCGTACCGCTCCAGCGCGATGGCGGTGTCGACCTGCTCGTTCGCCTGGGTCCGCCGACGGAGGCCGTGCTCCGCGGCGACATCGCCGAGCGCCCGGAACGTCGCCTCACCGTCGGAGTGCACACCCGCGGGCCCGACGGCGATCTGCAGCCGGCCGTCCGGGTCGGTGCCGCCGACCGCCTCTTCGTGCAGCAGTGCCCGGACGATCGCGTCGGCCGACGCCGCCGCCCGCGACGGGTCGTCGCGCGCGCTCCCCCGGACGAAGACGAGCCGGCCGCCGAGCCCGCGGACAGCGTCGACGGTCGCCGCGGCGAGCGCGACGGTCTCGTCGGGGTTCGCCCCGGTCGGCCAGTTCAGGTGGTGGTCGGAGATGGTCGTGACGCCGGACAGGAGGCCCTCCGCGGCTCCGACCGCCGCCGACGCCCCGTACAGCTCGGGGTCGTGACTCGCTGCTCCGTACGCCTGCGCCATCGTGGGGAGCCAGTCCGCCATCGGCACCCCGCGCGTGCCGGGGAGCGTGCGGAACGCGGTCTGCAGCAGGTGGTGGTGGGCGTTGACGAGTCCGGCGGTGACGACACAGCCCGAGGCGTCGAGGGTGGACGCGACACTGCTGCCGTCGTCGACGACCACGTCGCCGTCGCGTTCGGTGCGGGGGTCGACGAGGACGCGGAGGGCACCGGTGACGGTCAGCATGGGGAGTTTGTAGCAGGGCGCTGTTTCGGGCGCGTGACGCCGGACGTTCCGGGAGGGACGCCCCGCGTTCGCGGGAAACCGGCCGGGAACACCCGCGAAACACGGGGTCCCTAGGGTCCCGGACATGACCCAGACCCTGATCCGCGGCGGGTGGGTACTGACCGCCGCCCCCGACGCCTCCACCACCCCGTCCGCGATCCGGGACGGCGCGGTGCTGCTCGACGGCGACCGGGTCGCCGCGGTCGGGTCGTTCGCCGAGCTGTCGGCAGCGAACCCGGACGCGACGGTCCGCGGTGGGGCGAACGACATCGTCACCCCGGGCTTCGTGAACACGCACGGGCACTTCAGCGAGGGCCTCATCACGGGCATCGGCTCGCAGTACACGCTGTGGGAGTGGCTGAACGCCCTGATCTCGCACGTCAACCCGGTGATGACGCGGGACAAGGCGTACGCGGGCACGATGCTGCAGGGCATCCAGATGCTCCGGAGCGGGGTGACGACGGCGAACGACATGTTCTGCTCGGACCCGATCGCCGACGAGCCGGCGACGCCGGGTGTCGTCCAGGCGCTCGAGGAGCTCGGGCTCCGCGGCGTCGTGTCGTTCGGCTCCGGGGACGTCGACCGCGGATTCGGTCCGGCGCCGATCCTGGAGGAGTTCGACGCCCTGCGCGAGGCCGCCGACGCCAGCCGGTACAGCACGTTCCGGGTCGGGATGTCCTCGATCGGCCGGTACTCGGACGCCGCGTGGCAGGAGCACATCGACTACGCGGTCGACGGCGGCCACGGCATCCACGTGCACGTGCACGAGGTCCGCGAAGAGGTCACTGCCGCACGCCAGCGCACCGGCAGGACCGTCGTCGGGCACGCCGAGGCGACGGGCATGTTCCGCGTGCCGGTGATCGCCGCGCACAGCGTCTGGATGGACCGTCAGGACCGCGAGACCTACGCGGCGAACAGTGTCGGCGTCGCGCACAACCCGGTGGCGAACGGCATCCTGGCGAGCGGCATCGCACCGGTCGCGGAGCTGCGGGCCCTCGGGATCCCGGTCGGCATCGGGGTGGACGGCCCGGCGTCGAACGACTCGCAGGACTTCCTGCAGGCGATGAAGACCGCGGCGATCCTGGCCCGCATCCGCGACCTGCAGGCGACCGCGATGAGCGCCCGGGAGGCGTTCGAGATGGGTACGATCGGCGGCGCCCGAGCACTGCGGATGGAGGCGGAGATCGGATCGCTGGAGCCCGGCAAGCGCGCCGATCTGGTGGTGTTCGACGGTGAGAGCCCGACGCTCGCGAACGTCCACGACCCGTTCCAGGCGGTCGTGTTCGTGGCCGGCAGCCGCGAGGTGAAGGACGTCTGGGTCGACGGCGAGCTGAGCCTGGCCGACTTCGAGGTCACCCGCGTCGACGTCCGGGAGGCGGTGGCTCGCGCCCGTCCGTTGGCTCGCCAGCTCGTCGAGCAGGCTGGGCTCGAGCGCCTGTCGGCGCTGACCGGCGGGCCGCTCGACGACACCGAACGGCCGTAGGCCCGGCGACGCCAGGTCAGAGCTCGAGCACCAACCGGGGGCAGCCGGCCGCCGCGCGGGAGACGCAGACCATCATGGTGCGGTCGTCGGCCTGCTCGGCGGGGCTGAGCACGGTGTCCCGGTGGTCGACCGCGCCCTCGAGGACGGGGGTCTCGCACGTGCCGCAGGTGCCCTCGCGGCAGGACGACAGGACGAAGGCCCCGGCGTCCTCCGCGACCTCGAGCAGGGACCGGTCGGCAGGGACCGTGACGGTCGTGCCGGTCAGGGTGAGCTCGACCTCGAAGGACTCCCCCGGGGCGTCCACGTCGGCGGCCGGTTCGAAGCGCTCGACGCGGACGCTGCCGGCCGGCCAGTGCGCGGCGGCGGCTTCGACGGCGTCCATGAGACCCCGCGGACCGCAGCAGTAGACGACGGCGTCCCGCGGTTCGGCGAGCAGCCCGACCACGTTCAACCGGGGCGCCTGGTCGGCCGCGGCGAGGACGACCCGGTCGGGGTGCGCGGCCAGGAGCTCGTCGGCGAACGCCATCCGGTCGCGGGAGCGCCCGGCGTAGTGCAGCTCCCACGGCGTCCCGGCCTGCTCGGCGGCGGCGATCATCGCGCGGATCGGGGTGATCCCGATGCCGCCGGCGACGAAGACAGCGGGCCGGTCGGGGTCGAAGCCGAAGTGGTTGCGCGGGCCGCCGACCAGGACCTCGTCGCCGATCCGCAGGGTGTCATGCACGGCGACGGACCCGCCCCGACCACCGGCTTCGCGGAGGACCGCCACCCGCCAGTGCCCGTCCGGGGTGGTGGTGACGAGCGAGTACTGGCGTTCGGTGCCGGGCACGACCTCGAGGTCCACGTGGGCGCCGGGCTCCCAGTCAGGCAGGGCACCACCGTCGACGGGGGCGAGGTCGAGCGTGACGACGTCCTCGGCCACCCGCTGCCGGTCGGCGATGCGCATCCGGTGCCGGGCCTCCGCACCGTTCGTTGTGCCAGCGCGGTTCGTGAACCCGATGCCGTTCGAGATGCCGGGCCCGCTCATGATGCCGCTCCGGCCCGCGGGGTCTCCTTGACGACGATCATGTGGAACGCGCTGCCGTCGGCACTGCACCAGCGGTGCCCGGTGCCACCGCGGTAGTACGCCGAGTCGCCGGGCCCGAGCCGGACGACGTCCTGGCCGCGGAGGTCGAGCAGGACGTCCCCGGCGAGCACGGTGAGGAACTCGTCCTCGCGGTGCTCGAAGTACTCCCCCGGTTCGGTGTTGTCGCCCTTCCACTCGAGCGGCTCGAAGGCGTGCGGGCCGGCGTGCACGAGCAGCCGGGCCTCGCCGCTGGAGAACGGCCCGCGGGCACCCTCGCCGGAACGGAGCACCTCGGGGCGCCGGTCGTCGGGCTCGTCGCGGACCGGGGCCCCGGCGGCGAGGAGGGCGACCTGCGTGGTGTCGAGCGCGGCGGCGATCTTCTCGAGCGAGACCATGCTCGCCCGCGAGTGTCCGCGCTCCACCTGGCTGAGGAACGGGTGCGACAGCCCGGTCCGTTCGGCGAGCTGCACGAGCGTCAGACGCGACGAACGGCGCAGCGCCCGGATGTGCTCGCCGACGAGACGGGCCTGCTCGTCGACGACCCGGTCGGCGACGGGCAGGTCGCGCTCGGGCAGGAGTTCGGTGTGCATCGCGCTCCGATCGTGGTCCGGACGGGCCGGGCGTTCCGTGTGGTCCATCTCGTCACAGCCGGCAACCGGAGCGAAACGGGTGGGAAACACGGCCCACCTAGCATCGTGGATGTTGATGCGATCAACATTCTCACACACGATCGAGAGGGCCCCATGGACTCGTCGCTGCCCCGCCCGATCACCCTCCTGCGGTCCGCGCTCCTGGCCGACGGCCGTCTGGTCGACGTCGCGGTCACCGGCGACACCGTCACCGAGGTCGCCCCCGCCGGCACACTCCGGGCACCGTCCGCGAGCACCCTCGAGCTCGACGGCCGCCTGCTCCTCGCCGCCCCGGCCGAACCCCACGCCCACCTCGACAAGGCCCTCAGCGCCGACCGGATCGACCCGCCGCTCGGCGACCTCGGCTCGGCCATCGCCGCCTGGGCCGCGTACGCCACGACGATGTCCGTCGACGAGATCGCCGACCGCGCCCGGACCGCGGCCCTCGCCCTGCTGTCCGCCGGCACCACCGCGGTCCGCACCCACGTCGACATCCTCAGCCACGGCGGGACCGGCACCGTCGCCGAGGCCGTCCGCGGCGCCCAGGCCCTCGTGCAGGTCCGGGACGAGCTGGCCCACCTGATGGACATCGAACTCGTCGCCCTCGCCGGCCCCCTCGCTCCCGACGAGCACGTCGAGGCGGTCCTGGACCTCGGCGTGGACCTGGTCGGCGGCGCCCCGCACCTCGCCGAGGACCCCCTGGCCGACGTCGACCGGCTGCTCGCGATCGCCCGGCGCCGCGGCCTCGGGGTCGACCTGCACGCCGACGAGAGCCTGGACGGACCGGTCACCCTCGACCACTACGCCCGGGCCGTCCGGGACTGGCCGCGCGACCGTCAGTACTCCGCCGGGCACTGCGTCCGCCTCGGCACGATGGACGCGGACCGCCTGGCCCAGGTGGTGGCCGACGTCGTCGCGGCGGACATCGGCGTCATCACCCTGCCGATCACGAACCTGTACCTGCAGGGCTGGCAGCACCCGGTGTCGACCCCGCGGGGCCTCACCGCGATCCAGGCACTCCTCGACGCCGGCGTCCGGGTGGCGGCCGGCGCCGACAACGTCCGCGACCCGTTCAACCCCGTCGGCCGGAGCGACGCCCTCGAGACCGCGTCGCTGCTCGTGACCGCGGGGCACCTGACGCCGGACCAGGCGTACGCGATGGTGAGCGACACCGCCCGGAGCGTGATGGGCCTCCCGGCCGCCGGTCCCGTCGTCGGGGCGCGCGCCGACCTGCTCGCGATCGCCGCGACCAGCGTCACCGACGCCGTGGCGAACGCCCCCGCCGACCGCATCGTCCTGTCCCGCGGGCGACTCGTCGCCCGCACCGAGATGCACCGCACCGTCGCCGCCCCGGCCCGAGACGCACCGGCTCGCCCCTGCGCCCGGGTCACTGTGCCCGAGCCCGCAACCGTCCCCGTTCCCTGACCGCGCACGACCATGCACGAGAACACGAGGTAGCCGTGACCACCACCGCACCAGCCCCCGTCACCGCGACGGACACGCTGCTCGACTTCCGGAACGTCGAGATGACGTTCCCGAACGGCACCATCGCCCTGCAGGGCGTCGACCTGACCGTGGACCGCGGCCAGTTCGTCTCGGTCGTCGGACCGTCCGGCTGCGGCAAGTCGACGCTGCTCCGGATCGCCTCCGGGCTCGAGACCGCGTCCGACGGCACCGCCGGGGTCGCCGCCGACCGGATCGGCTACGTCTTCCAGGACGCCACGCTCCTGCCGTGGCGGAGCGTGCAGGGGAACGTCGAACTGCTCGCCGAACTCGGGCACGTGCCCAAGGCCGAACGGGCCGCGAAGGCGAAGCACGCGATCGACCTGGTCGGTCTGAACGGCTTCGAGGCGAACCTGCCGAAGCAGCTGTCCGGCGGCATGCGGATGCGCGTCTCGCTCGCCCGGTCGCTGACCCTCGACCCGGAGCTGTTCCTGTTCGACGAGCCGTTCGGCGCCCTGGACGAGATCACCCGCGAACGCCTCAACGACGAACTGCTGCGGCTGTTCGTGGAGCAGCAGTTCGCCGGCCTGTTCATCACCCACTCGGTGTCTGAGGCCGTCTACCTGTCCACCGAGGTCATCGTCATGTCGGGCCGACCGGGCAGCATCGTCGGCCGGTTCGACGTGCCCTTCCCGATGCCACGCGACCCGGACATCCGCTTCACCCCCGAGTTCGCCGAACTGGTCGGCGAGGTCTCGCACGCACTCCGGGAAGGACACCGCTGATGGTCACGCTGCAGGAGGTCGCCGAGGCCCGTACCGCGCGCACCGCCGCCCGCCGGTCCTCGACCCGCACCCGCCGCTCGGTCACCTGGTGGCAGCCCGTCGTCGTCCTCGCCGTGCTCGTCGCCGTCTGGTACGCCGCCGCGTACTACTACGACCACGTCCGGAGCCTGGCGTTCCTCGTGCCGTACCCGCACCTGGTGCTCACGGCGATCGTCGCCCCGACCGGGATGAACGGCGCCCCCTCGACCTTCGGCCACGATCTGTGGACGGCACTCGGACGGACCACCGTCGTGTCGCTGACCGGGCTGGCGTTCGCGATCGTCATCGGGGTCCTCTGGGCGATGGCGATGGCGCAGGCGAAGTGGCTCGAGAACTCGCTCTACCCCTACGCGGTGGTGCTGCAGTGCGTGCCGATCCTGGCGCTCGTGCCGCTGATCGGTGCCCTGTTCGGCTACGAGTTCACCAGCCGGGTCATCGTCACGGTGATGATCGCCCTGTTCCCGATGGTGTCGAACACGCTGTTCGGGCTGCAGTCCGCCGACCGGGCGCAGCACGAGCTCTTCCGGCTGCAGCGCTCCAGCCGCCTCGCCCGACTGGTGAAGCTGCAGGTCCCCGCGGCGCTGCCGTCGATCTTCGTCGGCCTGCGGACCTCGGCCGGTCTGTCGGTGATCGGCGCGATCGTCGGCGACCAGTTCTTCCAGCGTGGCAACCCGGGCCTGGGCGTCCTCATCCAGGTCACCGCGTCCCGACTGATGGGACCCGAGCTCTACGCGACCATCATCATCGCCTCGCTCTACGGCGTCGTGGTGTTCCTGGTCTTCGGCCTGCTCGGCCGCCTGGCCGTCGGCCGCTGGCACGACTTCGGCTGACGCCGGCACCGCGGCCAGACGCCGGCGCCCGGTCGCCGCGGAACGCACCGCGACCCCGCTCCTCCCTTCCCACAGCACCCACCCCCAGCACCACGAGACCCGCACCACGAACGGAGCCTCCATGCGCACCACCACCCGAATCGGCGCTGTCACCGCCGCCCTCACCGTCACCGCGATCGCCCTCACCGGCTGCGCGAGCGGCTCGGCGAGCGGCAGCAGCACCACGGCCGCCAGCGCCGCCACGGCGACCGGCCCGAAGGTCGACCTGTCCGGCACCTGCCCCGCGACCGTGGTCGTCCAGACCGACTGGAACCCGGAGGGCGAGCACGGCCACCTGTACCAGATGCTCGGCCCGAACCCGACGATCGACGCCTCCGGCAAGACCGTCACCGGCGACCTGTACGCGAACGGCAAGCCGACCGGGGTGAAGCTCGAGATCCGTGCCGGCGGCCCGGCCATCGGCTACTCGAAGGTCAGCTCGCAGATGTACCAGGACAAGTCGATCACCCTCGGCTACGTCTCCACCGACGAGGCCGTGCAGTTCTCCGGCAAGCTGCCCACCACCGCGGTGTTCGCCGAGAACGACCAGTCCCCGTTCGTGATCATGTACGACCCGTCGAAGTACAAGGACGTCGACAGCATCAAGGACCTCGGCAAGGAGCTCGAGAAGAAGAAGGGCGTCGTCCGGTACTTCAACGGCGCCTCGTACATGTCGTACCTGGAGTCGGCGGGCATCCTGCCGAAGAGCATCCTCGACGGCAGCTACGACGGCACCCCGGCGAAGTTCGTCTCCGCGGGCGGCAAGGACGCGCAGCAGGGCTTCGCCACCGCCGAGCCGTACATCTACCAGAACCAGGTCGCCGCCTGGGGCAAGAAGGTCGCGTACAAGCTCGTCTCGAGCACCGGCTGGAACCCGTACCCCGAGACGATGTCGGTCCGCACCGGTGAACTGTCCAAGCTGTCGCCGTGCCTGAAGCAGCTCGTGCCCGTGATGCAGCAGGCGGACGTCGACTACCTGAAGTCCCCCGGCGCCACCAACGACCTGATCACGCAGCTCGTGCAGCAGTACAACAACGGCTGGACGTACGACTCGAAGGTCGGCGCGTTCGCCGCGAAGCAGATGAAGTCGCTCGGCATCGCGACCGACGGCGACAACGGCTACGTCGGGGACCTCGACGAGAAGCGCGTCACCGACTTCATCGAGAAGGCCACCCCGGTCTTCGCCGGCGACGGCGGGGACGTGAAGTCCGGGCTGCAGGCCGCCGACCTGTACACGAACGAGTTCCTGGACAAGAAGGTCTCGCTCGGCTTCTGAGCGCGCCGGTCGGCCCGGCCGACCACCCACCGGACGGGAGGCGCGGTGCACGACCGCCCCTGGGCCCACACCGCCGGTTCCGGCGGGTCGCGCCAGCGACCCGCCGGCCGTGCCGGTGGGGAGCCTCCCGTCCGCCGTCTCCCCACCTCCCACGCAGCAGGAGCCCGCATGACCACCGTCACCCCCACCGCCGTGCCCACCACCCCGGTCCCGCCCGCCGCACTCGAGGCCCTCCGCGCCGAACTCGTCGACCTGCTCGGCGAGCGCGGGGTCAGCACGGACCAGCGCACCCGCGAGCGCGCCTCGGTCGACGAGGCCACGATGAGCCCGATCCTCAGCGAACAGCTGCCGCTCGGACTTGCCGACCTCGTCGCCTCCCCCGCGTCCGCCGACGAGATCGCGGCGACCCTGCACGCGGCCGTCCGACACGGCGTCCCCGTCACCACCCGCGGCAAGGGCACCGGCAACTACGGCCAGGGCATCCCGCTGCACGGCGGGCTGGTCCTCGACACCTCCCGGGCCCGCGCGGTCGTCGAGGTCGGCGACGGCTGGATCACCGCCGAGTCCGGCACCTCGATGGTCGCCCTCGAGCAGGCGGCAGCAGCAGCCGGCCAGCAGCTCTGGATGTACCCGTCCACCGCGCAGTCGACGATCGGCGGGTTCCTGTCCGGCGGCTCCGGCGGCACCGGGTCGATCGCGCACGGGTCGAACTGGCAGGGCTTCGTGACCGCGCTCGACATCGCGCTGCCCGGCGAGCCCGGCCTGCACCACGTCGAGGGCGACGCCGCCCAGCCCTTCGTGCACACCTACGGCACCGCCGGCGTCATCGCCCGCGCGACCGTCCGGCTCGAACCGCTACAGGACTGGCGAGCCGTGTACGCGTCGTTCCCGAGCTTCGAGCAGGCCCTCGCGGCCGTCCGCACCCTGCGCGGCCTGGACCCGGTGCCGCGCCTGGTCAGCGCCGACCGGGCGGAGGTCGCCGCCACCCTGCCGACCGATGCCGCCATCGTCGCGGGCCGGGCGAGCCTCCGCGGCATCATCGACGCCGTCACGCTCGACGAGGCCCGCGACCTGATCGGCCTGGCCGGCGGCACGGTCGAGGACGTCCGCGAGGGGCTGCAGCAGACCACGAAGGTGTCGATGCTGTCCTACAACCACCCGATCTGGTGGCTGAAGCGGAACACCCCCGACACCGAGTACTTCCACGTCGAGGTCGGCGGCGAGGCGCTGATCGACCGGATCGCCGAGGTCGAGGCCGTCTACCCGGGCGGGATGCTGCACATCGAGGCGGCACACGTCGGCCCGATCGGCATGCTCACCGCGCCCTACACCGGGGCGGAGGACGTCTACGCCGGCTACCCCGCGCTCCGCGACCTGGGCGTCCGGGTGCACAGCCCGCACCAGTACTACGTCGACCACGGGGTAGAGGAACTGCTCGCCCTGAAGCAGCAGACCGACCCGGACGGGCTGCTCAACCCGGGGCACGTCATCGACCCGGCGTTGGTGCAGTCCGGCGGGTCCACGGCGTCCGCGCAGCCCGCCGTCCCCGGGTTCGGCAAGTGAGCGCGGGCACGACCGGCGCGCGGACCGGCACCCGCAAGCTCGCCGAGCTCTCCGGCCCGGCCGTCGCCGCAGGGTTCACCGCCGACACGATCGTCGTCCAGCCCACCGGCGCGATCGAACACCACGGCCCGCACCTGCCGCTGCTGACCGACTTCCTGCTCGCCGACCACATCGGCGGCGCCGCGGTCGAGCAGGCCGCAGCCGAGGGGCTCGACGTCTGGCAACTGCCCACCCTGGCGTTCACCAAGTCCGACGAGCACAGCTGGGCACCCGGCACCGTGTGGCTCGACGCCGACACGATGTTCGACACCGTGGTGCAGATCGGCCGGGCCGTCGCCCTGACCGGTGCCGGCACGCTCGTGTTCGCGAACGGGCACGGCGGCAACGTGGCGCTGCTGCAGGTCGCGCTGCGCGAGATCCGGAAGCAGACCGGGCTGAAGACGTTCCTCATGCCGACCCTGGCCCGCGTACCCGGTCCGGACGGCGAAGACGCCGACGAACGCGGCTTCGGCATCCACGGAGGGGCCGCCGAGACGTCGATGATCCTGCACCTGCGGCCGGACCTGGTCGACATGCGCCTCGCGGAGCGGTGGGTGCCGGACCACCTGGCGGAGTTCGAGAAGATCGCCTTCAACGGCGGACCGGTGTCCTTCGGCTGGTTGTCCAACGACTTCGGGCCGGCCGGCGTCGTCGGGGACGCGAGTCGCGCCTCCCGCTCGTACGGGGCCGCGCTGTGGCAGCACTCGCTCGCCGAGGCGGTGGCCTCCCTGCACGAGGTCGCCCGGTTCGACCCCGCCGGACCGCGGTGACGGGCGCGGGTTCGGGCGCGGTGTCGGGCCCATCCGACCCGCTCGCGCTGGCCGCCTCGTGGCTGCTGGCGACCTGGTCGGGCGTCACCCCGACGATGACGCTCGCCACCATCGGCCTCGACGGCTACCCGTCGACCCGGACCGTCCTGCTGTCCGCGTTCGACGGGCAGCGGCTGCACTTCCACACCGACACCCGCAGCCGGAAGGCAGCCGAACTGGCGGCCGTGCCCCGGGCCTCCGTCACGATCCACTGGCCGGACGCGGCCCGGCAGCTGACCGTCACCGGGGACGTCGCCCCGGTCACCGACCAGGAGGCCCGGATCGCCTACGACGCGCGCTCCCGCTACCTGCAGGTGCTCGCCTGGATCAACGACACCGACCTGGCGGTCGCGCCCGAGGCGGACCGGCGGGTCCGGTGGGCGGCGTTCGAGCGGGAGCACGGTGACGCTCCGCTGTCGCCACCGCCGACCTGGGGCGGGTTCGCCCTGACGCCGCTGCGGATGCTGTTCTGGAGTGGGGCGGCGGACGGGCCGAGCAACCGGCTGGCGTACGAGCGGGACGCCGGCGTGGGCTGGCGGAGCGAGGTGTGGCCAGGCTGAACCCGGGACCGGACCGCCGTGGCCTCGGGTCGCTCGGCCCCGGGCCGCTCGGCCTCGCGTGAGTGCCGCGTCAGTGACGCGTGAGCGGCGCGGGACACGATGATGTCCTCGACCGCAGGAGGAACCATGTCCAGTCTCACCACCCTCAGCCTCGGCGGCGCGCAGGGGCTCCGATGAACGTCCTGCTCGTCGTCCAACTCGTGCTCGTGGGCCTGCTCGCCGGTGAGGAGTTCGTCGTGCGATGGGGTGTCCAACCCGCGATGGCGACGCTGCCCGACGAGGTCCATCTCCGCACGCGGATCGCGTTGGTGAAGTCCCTCAAGGTCGTCGTCCCGATCCTGATGGTGCCGGCCGTCCTGGCGTCCGTCGCCGTCCTCGTGCTGAGCGGAGCCGACGACGGCCTCGGTTGGCGGATCGCCGCGATGGTGGCCCTGGTGGTGTTCGTCCTGGCGTCGTTCCTCGGCACCGTGCCGATCAACATCCGCGTGAACGACTGGGATCCGGAACACCCGCCGGCCGACTGGAAGCGCGTCGTGCTGCGGTGGGAACGCATCGACGTCCTGCGATCCACAGCTGCCGGCGTCGCGTTCGTGCTCTTCGTCGTCGCGCTCGTGCAGCTGGTGGGCTGAAGCGAAGCACGTCCGCGGTCCGGGTCGACGGCCGACCGACGTGGCCCGTCGTCGCGTGGGACATCGGGGTGGAACGACGAAAGCCCCGGAGATGATCTCCGGGGCTTCCGCCATGCTGTGCGCTCGAAGGGACTCGAACCCCCAACCTTCTGATCCGTAGTCAGATGCTCTATCCATTGAGCTACGAGCGCAGTGGCCCTTGCGAGCCGTGGAAGACTCTACAACAGCTCCCCGCGCAGCGCCAATCGAGCGCCCCAGCGTGCCGTGCTCGGCGTGTCGTCGAGCACGGCACGCGGTGCTCAGGCGACCGTCGGCTCCTGGTCGAACACCTCGGCGAGGAACACCTGCAGCGCCTGCCACGAGCGACGGTCGGCTCGCTCCTGGTACTGCGCGCCGTGGTCCGGTGCGTCGGTGCCCGGGACGGCGAAGGCGTGCATGGCGTCCGCGTAGGTGACGACCTGCCAGTCGACGTGCGACACCCCACGCATCTCGTCCTGCCACGCGTGCACGGCCTCGTCCGGCACGACCGGGTCGGCGCCGCCGGTGAGGACCAGGAGCTTCGCGCGGATCTGGTCCGCGTCCGAGGGGTCGTGCGCGATGAGGCCACCGTGGAACGAGACCGCTCCGACCAGGTCGGCACCGGTGCGGGCGAGCTCGAGCGCACCCGAGCCGCCGAAGCAGTAGCCCATCACGACGACCTTCGACGCGTCGACGTCGGGGTCGGCGAGCAGGCGGTCGAGTCCGGCGCGCAGGCGGGTGCGGAAGAGGGCGTTGTCGCCGTAGAAGCGACCGGCCACCTCGGCTGCGGTGTCGTCACCCGGGCGGATGCCAGCACCGTAGACGTCGGCGCCGAAGGCCACGTAGCCCAGGCGCGCGAGCATCGTCACGCGTGCCTCGACGTGCTCGTTCACCCCGTGCCAGTCGTGGATGACGAGGACGGCGGGGCGCGGACCGGCGACGGCTGCGTCCTTCGCCAGGACCCCTTCGAGGTCGGTGCCCTCGGAGTCGTAGTGGACGGTCTCGACACGGATGTCGGCACCGGCGGGTTCGGGAACGGTCTGCAGGACGTCGTCTGTGGTGGTCACATCTCCGAACGCTACGCCTGCGCCGCTACGGGACACCGCGACGAGGCGGTGTCACGAGACACCGCGACGAGACACCGCGACGAGGCAGCGTCACGAGTCGACGTTGTCCCAGTCCTCCGGCCCACCCGACCCGGCCGCGTACTCGTCGAGCGGGGCCTCGCCGGAACGCCAGAGCTGCAGGAACGGCTCGACGACCTTCCACCCCTGCACGGCGCTGTCGCCACGGACGGACAGGGTCGCGTCGCCCTCGAGCACCCCGGCGAGCACCTCACCGTAGGCACTGAGCCGGCCGGGGTTGAACGTCACCTCGAGCGCCGTGTGGTCGATCGTGTACGGGTCGCCCGGGCCGTTGACGTTGAGCTCGAGCTGCATCTCGTCCGGTGCGATCCAGATGCACAGACGGTCCGGCTTGTGCGCCCCGGTCAGGCCGTCGGGCACGTGCGGCGAGTCCTTGAACGTGATGAGGATCTCGCGGCGCTGCTTGCCGAGCGCCTTGCCGGAGCGCAGGGTGAACGGCACGCCGGCCCAGCGCCAGTTGGCGACCTCGAGCTTCAGCTGCGCCAGGGTCTCGGTGCCGAGCGACGGGTCCACCCCGTCCTCGTCGACGTACGACGGCATCGAGCGGTCCCCCACCGTGCCGGCCGTGTAGCGGGCGCGCTTGCCCGCCGTCAGCGGGTCCCCGCCCCACGGGCGGACGGCACGGAGGACGAGCTCCTTCTGGGTCCGCAGGTCCTCGGCGTCGATCGACGCGGGCGCCTCCATGGCGACGACCGCCATCACCTGCAGCAGGTGGCTCTGGATCATGTCGACCAGGGCGCCGGCCTTGTCGTAGTAGCGGGCACGTCCCTCCAGTCCGAGGGTCTCGTCGTAGACGATGTCGACGCGCTCGACGTGCTGGGAGGACAGCAGGGGTTCGATGATGCGGTTCGCGAAGCGCAGGCCGAGCAGGTTGAGCACCGTGGAGCGTCCGAGGAAGTGGTCGACGCGGTGGATGCGCGACTCCGGCAGGAACGAGTGCAGCAGGTCGTTGAGGTGCTCAGCGCTCGCGGCGTCGGTGCCGAACGGCTTCTCGAGGGCCAGGCGCGTGTGCGCGGGGAGGTCCGTCTTCGCCAGCTGCTCGCAGCTCTTCTCGGTCACCGCGGGCGGCAGGGCGAAGTAGATGGCCGGGTCGAAGTGGCAGTCGCCGAGCAACGTCTTCAGGTCGTCCGGGGACGTGACGTCGGCCTTGCGGTACGACGATCCGTCGACCACGGCCTGGAGGCGCGGGGACAGCGCCGTCTCGCCGGTTGCGCCCTCGTCCTCCTCGTTCTTCGACGCCTGTGCGTTCTCGAACGCCTCGTGCACGAGCTGCTTCCAGTCGGCGTCCGAGAGGTCCTCGACACCGGCGCCGACGAGCTGGATCTCCCAGTCCTCCTTGACGTCGAGGAGCGTCGCGAGGCCGGGCAGCAACAGCCGCTTGGACAGGTCGCCGCTGGCTCCGAGGATGAGCAGTGTGGTCTGGAGGCTCGCCATGCCCCAGACCGTACTCACCGGATCCCGAACGGGGCCGGTCCTCGGCGCTACGGTGGTGGCGGTGTCGACGCGCGGGAGCGTCGACACGGCGCGAGGGAGCACCATGACGACAGAGGGCAACGTCCACGCACCCGGTGTGGGGCAGCAGCTGGCCGGTCCACCACGGGCGACGACACCGCGGGGTGCACGACTCCGCGTCGCCGTCGTCGGCACGGGCATGATCGCCGCCGTGCACGTCCGGGCTGCGCGGGCCGCCGGTGCCGACGTGGTGGGGGTCCTCGGCCGGAACCGGGAGCGCTCCGAGCAGGTCGCCGAGCAGCTGGGCCTCGAGCACGGGTACGCCGACCTGGACGCGGTGCTCGCCGACCGCCCGGACGTCGTGCACATCTGCACGCCCAACGACCAGCACCACCCGCAGGCCCTCGCGGTGATCCACGCCGGCATCAACGTCGTGTGCGAGAAGCCCCTCGCGGTGTCCGCGGAGCAGGCCGACGAGCTCGAACGGGCCGCCGCCGAGGCCGGTGTCGTCGCGACCGTGCCCTTCGTCTACCGGTACCACCCGATGGTCCGCGAGATCCGCTCCCGCATCGCCGACGGGCAGCTCGGCCGGGTGCTCGCCGTGCACGGCCACTACCTGCAGGACTGGATGCTCGACTCCGACGCGTCCTCGTGGCGGGTCGACTCCGGCGCGGGCGGGCAGTCGCGGGCCTTCGCGGACATCGGCTCGCACTGGTGCGACCTGGTCGAGTTCGTCACCGGCGAGCAGTTCGACTCGGTCAGCGCCGTCACCGACATCGTGTACCCGACCCGTCCGGCAGCGTCGGGCCCCTCGTTCTCCGGCACCCCCGACCCGGACCCGATCGCCGACGCCGGCGAGCGCGCCGAGGTCACCACCGAGGACACCGCGGTCGCGACCTTCCGCACCGGCAGCGGCCGGATCGGCAACGTCGTCATCTCGCAGGTCTCCGCCGGCCGGAAGAACCGCCTGTGGTTCGAGGTGGACGGCATGCTCGGCTCCGCGGCCTTCGACCAGGAGCAGCCGGAGTCCGCCTGGTTCGGCAACGAGACCGGAGCGCAGATCGTCGTCCGCGACCCGTCCCAGGGTTCCCCCGACCAACGGCGTCTGGCGGTCGTGCCGTCCGGTCATCCGCAGGGCTACGTCGACGCGTTCGCCGCGTTCGTCGCCGACACCTACACGGCCGTCACGACCGGCAGCGCGCCGGAGGGTCTGCCGACCTTCGCGGACGGCGCCCGGTCGGCACGCATCATCGACAGCGTGGTCGCCAGTGCCGGCGACCGCGCCTGGAGGGAGATCCGATGAAGCTCGGCATGTTGACGGCCTGTCTGCCGGGGTGGGACCTCGGCCGCATCGCGGACTTCGCGAGCGGTCAGGGCTACGAGCGGCTCGAGGTCGCCGTCTGGCCCGGCACCGGTGGCCGCGACTTCGAGGCGGCGCACCTGCCCGTGGCGACCCTCACCGACGAGGACGTCCAGGCGACGCGGGAGCTGCTCGACCGCACCGGGCTCGAGATCTCCGCGCTGGCGTACTACGAGAACAACCTGCACCAGGACCCAACCCGCCGGAACGAGGTCCACACGCACCTCAAGCACGCGGTCGACGCCGCGCAGCGCCTCGGGGTCCCCTACGTCGGCACGTTCATCGGCCGCGACAACACCAAGAGCGTCCGCGAGAACATGGTCGAGGGCGACCGGGTCCTGCCCGAGCTGCTCGACTACGCCGGCGAGCGCGGGGTCCGCCTGATCATCGAGAACTGCGTGATGGAGGGGTGGCACCCGGACGGGTACCCGGGCAACATCGCGTACTCGCCGGAGCTCTGGGAGTGGGTCACCGGGCTCGGCTTCGGCCTGAACTGGGACCCGTCGCACCTGACGTGGATCGGCATCGACCCGGTCGAGACGATCCTGCCGTTCGCCGAGCACATCGTGCACGCGCAAGCGAAGGACCTCGAGCTGTTCCCGGAGCAGCGCAACCGGTACGGCTTCTTCGGCAAGGTCGACAAGGGCGACGACCCGTGGGACATGGGCTGGTGGCGGTTCCGCGTGCCCGGACGCGGGGTGGTCGACTGGCCGCACGTGGTCGACCGGCTGTACGAGGCCGGCTTCGACGGCACGCTGAGCGTCGAGCACGAGGACCCGCTCTGGGGCGGGGAGGACGACAAGGTGCTGGAGGGCCTCCGCATCGCGCACCGGACGCTCCGGCCACTCATCGCGGTCGAGTGAGTCCGGACCCCGCGGTGCTGGGAATCCTGAGGAGGCTCCGGAGCACCCTGGAGGCATGAGCCAGAACGTCAGCGAATTCGTCCTCGACCGCATCAAGGCATGGGGCGTCACGCGCGTCTACGGCTACCCGGGTGACGGCATCGGCGAGTTCGACGGCGCCCTCGGCAAGGCCGACCGTGCCGGCGAGGGCGTCGAGTACATCCGCCCGACGCACGAGGAGATCGCGGCGCTGATGGCGACCGCGCACGCGAAGTTCACCGGCGAGGTCGGCGTCTGCATCGCCACGTCGAGCCCCGGCGCCTTCCACATGCTCAACGGGCTCTACGACGCGCAGATGGACAACCAGCCGGTCGTCGCGATCGTCGGGCAGCAGGGTCTGGCAGCCGTCGGCACGTTCACGCAGCAGGAGTCGAACCTGGAGCGGGTCTTCGCCGACGTCGCCTGCTACGTGCAGACCATCACGACGCCGGACGCCGCCGGGGTCGTCCTCGACACGGCGTTCCGCACCGCGATGCTCCGGAAGCAGCCGGCGGTGGTCGTCCTCCCCCACGACGTGCAGGCCATGCCCTGGTCCGAGCCCGGCGCGGAGCACTGGGTCTCCCGCTCGAGCGACGTCCCGGCCTCGACCCGGATCACGCCGCCGGCCGAGGACATCCGCAAGATGGCGGACATCATCAACGCCGGCGAGAAGGTCACCTTCCTGGTCGGCGCCGGAGCACGCGGTGCCACCGACCAGGTGCTCGCAGCGGCGGGGAAGGCCGGCGCCGGGATCATCACCGCGCTGCGCGGCAAGGACGTCGTGCCCTCGGACGTGCCGTTCCACACGCAGCAGGTCGGGCTGCTCGGGTCGCGCCCGAGCCTGACCCAGATCAAGGAGTGCGACACGATCGTGCTCCTGGGCACGAACTACCCGTACGGCGAGTACCTGCCGAAGGTCGGGCAGGCCCGCGGCATCCAGGTCGACATCAAGCCCGAGCAGCTGGGCCTGCGGTACCCGAACGAACTCAACATGTGGGGTGACGTCGGTGCCACACTCGACGCCCTGCTGCCGCTGCTCGAGCAGAAGGACGACCTCGGCTGGCAGGAGAAGCTCGCTGACGAGATGCGCGAGTGGGAGGCCGAGATGGGCCGCCAGGCGGAGGTCGCGTACAGCGACGGGGTCAACCCGCGCCGGGTCGTCCGCGCGGTGAACGACCGGCTGCCCGCGGGCGTCACCGTCACTTGCGACGCCGGCACCACGGCGGACTGGTACGGCCACCACATCCGGCTGCGCCGCGGCATGCACGGCGACATGTCCGGCCGGCTGGCGACGATGCTCGCGGCGATGCCGTACGCCGTCACCGCCAAGTTCGCGTTCCCGGACCGCCCGGCGGTGTGCACGATCGGCGACGGCGCCTTCCAGATGCTCGGCATGAACGAGCTCATCACCGTGAAGAAGTACATGGACCGCTGGCAGGACAAGCAGCTGGTCATCGTCGTCATGCACAACGACGACCTGGGACAGGTCTCGTGGGAGATGCGCACCGAGGACGGCAACCCGATGTGGCGCGGCTCGCAGGACGTCGAGACGATGGACTACGCCGGGTACGCCGAACTGCTCGGCTTCCAGGGCATCGCGGTGCACAGCGACGACGAGGTGGACGCCGCCGTCGAGCGTGCCTTCGCGCACCAGGGCGTCACGCTCATCGACGCCTACGTCAGCCGGAGCGTCCCGCCGCTGCCGCCGCACATCACCGCCGAGTACGCGATGAACACCGCGAAGAGCCTGCTCAAGGGCGACCCGGTGGAGTTCGACGTCGTGAAGGACTCCGCGAAGGCGATGGCCGCCGAGGTCGTCGAGCGGGCGAAGGGTGCGTTCGGCCGCGACTGACCGGCCCCGTGGGGCGGCGGTGTCACGGCCAGTTGAACATCATGTGACGCCGTCGCCCGGACTCTGGCGTGTCGCCTGTACATCCTCGTAGGTTCGGCAGGTCGCGTCCCCCGTCCGGGGGCGGAACCACCACACCAGGAGTCCTCACACCGATGAGCCCGTCCCACACCCCCGAGACCACCAGGCGGAGGCGCGGCATCGTCGCCGGCACCGCCCTCGCCACCGCCGGGGTCCTCGTCGCCCTCGCCGCCCCGACCGCCGCCTCCGCCGCCGAGACGCCGGCCACCACCACGCCGGCCGCCACCGCACCCGCCACGGCCGCAGCGGCAGCCGGTGACACGACGATCGACCTGTACGACGTCAACGACTTCCACGGTCGGATCACACGGTCCATCTCGCAGACCGCGGGGAAGCCGACCCCCCGCGACGGTGACGCCGCCGGTGCGGCCACCCTCGCCGGTGCCCTCGACCAGCTCCGCGGACCGGACCCCTCGACGTCCGCCTTCGTCAGCTCGGGTGACAACATCGGCGGCTCGACGTTCGAGTCCTTCATCCAGCAGGACCAGCCCACGATCGACGTCCTCAACCAGATGGACCTCAGCGTCAGCGCGATCGGCAACCACGAGCTCGACAAGGGCCAGGACGACCTCCGGGACCGTGTGATCGGGCCGGACGGCGCCCGCAACGCCAAGTGGGACTACATCTCGGCCAACATCCTGGACAGCGCCACCGGCGAGCCTGCCTTCGACCCGTACTCGATCCAGGAGATCAGCGGGAAGCGCGTCGGGTTCATCGGTGCCACGGTCGACCTCGTCGAGCAGGGGCTCGTCAGCCCGGACGGCATCGCCGGACTCGAGATGGGCGACATCACCACCGAGGTCAACAGCGTCGCCGACGACCTGACCGACGGAGACGACACGAACGGCGAAGCAGACGTGCTCGTGCTCCTCGTGCACGACGGAGCGGAGTCCTCGGCTGCCGCCGACCTCGACAACGGCTCCGACTTCGCCCGAGCCGTGCACGGTGTCACGCCGAAGGTCGCGGCGATCCTGTCCGCGCACACCCACCAGACCTACGTGCACTCGGTCGTCCCCGACGGCGGCACGATCCCGCGTCCGGTGATCCAGACCGGCTCCTACGGGTTCAACCTCGGACACGTGCAGCTCACGGTCGCTGCCGACGGCACGGTCACCCCGAGCGTCGCCGAGAACGTCCGCCTCGTCGACGGCACCTTCACGCCGGACGCCGGCGTCCAGCAGACCGTCGACGCAGCGGTCGCCGAAGCGGACGTGCAGGGGGCGGTCGAACTCGGCTCCATCGACCGCGACATGCGGCGCGCCGTCCAGAGCGACGGCTCGGAGAACCGGGGTGGCGAGTCCACGCTCGGCAACTTCGTCGCCGAGGTCCAGCGGGAAGCGACCGATCGACAGGGTTCGCAGATCGCGTTCATGAACTCGGGCGGACTCCGCGCGGACATGGCGGCAGGCCCGGTGACCTACAAGGAGGCGGCGGCGGTCCAGTCGTTCGCGAACACCCTTGTCGTCCTCGACCTCACGGGTGACCAGATCCGGCAGGCGCTCGAACAGCAGTGGCAGCCGTCGACCGCGTCCCGTCCGTTCCTCAAGCTCGGCGCCTCGGACGGCTTCGCGTACACGTACGACCCCCAGGCCGCCGCCGGCTCCCGCATCACGTCGATGACGCTGGACGGCGAGGCGATCGGCGCGACGACCACCTACAAGGTGACCGTCAACTCGTTCCTCGCGGGCGGGGGCGACAACTTCGCGGCGTTCAAGCAGGCCGCCACGAAGCAGGACAGCGGCAAGGTCGACCTCGAGGCACAGGTCGAGTACTTCCGTGCCCACCCCGAGGTGACGGTGCCGATGGACCAGCGCGCGGTCGGTGTCACCACCACGCCGGTACCCGAGGGCGGCTTCCAGCCCGGTGACGAGGTGACGGTCGACCTGTCCTCGCTGGTGTTCAGCAACGCCGGTGACCAGAGCGGTGACGTCTCGGTCTCCGCCGGGGGCCAGGTGCTCGCCACCAGCCCGGTCGACACCACGGTGGTCGACAAGACCGACGAGCAGGGTCGCGCCTCGCTGACCTTCACGGTCCCCGAGTCGGGCGCCGCCCAGCCGGCAACGCCGTCGACCGCGTCGCGCCTGGCCGCCACGGCGGTCGAGACCTCGGACGAGCCGCTCGTCGTGGAACTGCCGAACGGGCAGCAGATCACGCTGGCGGTGACCATCCCCCTCGCGGTCGTCCCGGACCCCGGTACGGACCCGGGTACCGGTCCGGGTGACCCCACCGACGGCTCCGACCCGACGCCGACCCCCGTTCCCGGCGGTGCTGACGGCGGCTCCGGCGACGAGGGCTCCGGTGACTCCGGCCTCGGTGGCACCGGCAGCGGTGTCGTGCCGATCAGCGGTGGCGGGATCGACACCGCCGACGGCGGGGACCTCGCCTACACGGGTGCCGAGCTCGCGGCACCGGCCCTCACGGCCGGGCTGCTGCTCCTCGCCGGGCTGACCGCACTGCTGGTGGTCCGCCGGAAGCGTGCCGCGCACGACGTGAGCGAGCGCGCGGAGGGCTGACGCGCCTCCCGGCCTCGCCGAGCACGACGGGCCCGTCCACCGACCGGTGGGCGGGCCCGTCCGCGTGTCCGAGCGGTGACGCTCGACGCCGTCGGCCGGGAGGCCCGCCCTGCGAGATCGGGGAGCCGCTGTCGGACAGCACGGTCGGTCCGCGCATGTCACCGCGGTACGCTGCACTCGTCGCCATGCGCGATGCGTCGCGCCGGGTCGCCGGACGGTGGTTCCGCCCGATCGGACCCCGCGACGCGGGTGTCCTCCGCCTCCAGGGAAACGGCGGAGGACACCCCTCTCACACCCGTCGATCGGCCGGTGTCAGCGGAAGAGCTGCTCGCCGATGTAGGAACCCTTGCGGGGTGCCGGCGGGACCGCGAAGACCGCCGACCCGATGTGCGCGATGTACTCGTTGAGCCGGTCCGACGCGCCGAGCTTCCGCTGCAGCCGCGTGAAGTGGTCCGGGTCGTTCATGTACGCCACGAACAGCAACCCGGCGTCGAGCTGCCCGTACTGGTTGAGGCCGTCCGTGTAGTTGTAACCGCGGCGCAGGATCTTCACGCCACCGTTCGCCTCGTGTGCCGCGAGGGCGACGTGCGAGCGGGGGTCGATCGCGGGCTGGCCGTGGGCGGTCGCGTGGAAGTCCGGCGTGGTGTGTTCCTGCCCGCCGGAGAGCGGCGCGCCGCTGACCTTCGTCCGCCCGAACACCCGCTGCTGGTCACTGACGACGTCGGCGTCCCAGATCTCCAGGTTCATCCGGATCTTCCGGACGACCTGGTAGGTGCCGCCGGCCATCCAGTCGGCGTCGTCGTCGAGCCACACGAAGCGGTCGTGCTCGGCGTCGGTGGTGATGTTGCGGGTGCCGTCCTTGAAGCCCATCAGGTTCCGCGGGGTCGCCTGGGTCGGCCCGGCCGAGGCCCGACCGAAGCCCAGGACGGTCCACTTGACGGTCGCGCTCCCCCGGGCCATCCGGGCCAGGTCGCGGACCGCGTGGTACGCCACCTGCGGGTCGTCGGCGCAGGCCTGCAGGGACAGGTCCCCGCCGGACAGGCCGGACTCGAAGCGGTCGCTCGGCAGGGACGGCAGCTCAGTGAGGTCCGCCGGACGCTTGCCGGCCAGGCCGAAGCGCTCGTCGAACACCCCGGGGCCGAGGCCGACCGTGACGGTGAGGGACGCGGGCCCGAGGTCGAGCGCCTCGCCGGTGTCCGCACCGACGCCGTCACCGTGGGCGGGTTCGACGCTGCCGATCGTCTGGCCGGCCTGCAGCTGCGCGATCGCGGCCGACCAGCGGGCGAGCAGCACCTGCAGCTCGGTCGCGGTGCCGAGCGTCAGGTCGAACGTCATGAACACGCAGTGCCGCTGCGGATCGGTCCGGATACCACCCTGGGGTGCACCGGCCGTCGTCGCGTAGAACGGGTGGCTGCGCGACATGTCGACCGACTCGTCGCCGTTCGCCGCCGCGGTGAACGGGTCGACCCCGCTCGCCACGGCGGACCCGGCGATGCCCGCGGCCGCGCCGACTCCGGCTCCGGCGACGGCCAGACCCGCGCCGAGCAGCCCCCGGCGGGAGACCCCGCGGGTGTCGTCCTCGGCGGTGTCCCGGTCGTTGCGGCCGCTCACGCCGTGGCGACCTTCTCGGCCAGGCGGGACAGCGGGTCCTGCAGCGCCTGCACCTGCTGCGAGATCGCGTTCGCGTGCGCCGCCTTGGCACTGGCGTCCCAGCTGTCGAAGCCGCCCAGGTCGTCGGCGTTCCGGAAGCCGTCCATGAGCGTGTTCGTGGCGTCGAACTGCTGGGCGATCTGCTTCGTCAGCGCCGGGTCGACCTTGGTCAGTCCGGGCTTGAGGTACGCGAAGGCCTGCCGGGAGCCCTCGACGTTGGCGGCGAGGTCGACGAGGTCGATGTGGCTGTAGGCCTCCTCCTCGCCGGTGATCTTGTTCGACTGGACCTCTTCGAGCAGTCCGGCGGCCCCGTTCGCCAGGTCCTCGGGCTTGTAGTCGAGCGTCGGCACGAGCTTCGCGAGCAGGTGCACGTTCGTGGCCAGGTCGTCGGCGTACCGCTTCGTGTCGGCGGTGATCGCACCGTTCGCGAACAGGTCGCGTTCGACGGCGTGGAAGCCGCTCCAGCCGACGGCCGGGTCGGCGTTCGAGGCCCGCATGTCGATGAGGTAGTCGAGGTTGCCGGCGTTGTCCGTCGCCTTGTGGCCCTTCTTCACGAAGCCGTCGACGTCGCTCTCGACGTGCTCGTAGTACGGGCGGGCGTTCGCGTAGTCGGTCTTCGCCCCTGCCAGGTCGCCGGCGTCGACGTCGGTCTTGAGCTTGTCGACCGCGGTCACCATGTCGGTGACCTGGCCGTCGACGTACTCGGCGTAGCCCTTCGTGCCGTCCTGCAGCAGGCTCGCGGCACTGCTGTTCGCGGTCGACTTGACGGACCCGGTGACGGTCAGGCCGGTGAGCTCGTGCTCCGCACCGGGGCAGTACACCTGGTACTTCCCGCCGGTCAGCGTCGCGGTGAACGAGACGGGGTCGAGTCCCGGAGCCAGGTTCTCCTTCTCGCCGAGGATCCGCTGGTCCTGCAAGAGCTCGACCTCGGTGATGGCAGTCGACGACTCGTTCTTCACGGTGAAGGTCACGGGGCCGGCGCCGACCGTGCTGCTGCTCACGGCGCAGCGGTCGGAACCGTCGTTCGTCAGGGTGACCGTGACGCGGGCCACCTTGCCGGAGGTCTCGGTGGCGTCGCCCGAGGCGGTCCCGTTGCTCGCGCAGCCGGTGAGGGCGAGTGCCGCGACGGCGCCCAGCGCGCCGAGGGTGACCAGGCGTCCCCGCGTGGTCAGGGGTCGGACGGTGGTCGCTCTACCGAACGGCATCGGTGCTCCTTGCGGTCGCCGTGACGGGAGGGCCACGGGTGGGGGTGGTCGAGGGGACGGTCGAGTCGGGCAGGCCGAGGCGACGGCGGTCCCGGAGGGCGAGCAGCACCTGTGCGGCGGCGGCGATGCCGAGCGCGAGGGGCAGCCAGCGGGTCCAGAGGGCGAGTTCCGCGGTGTGGGTCCGGTCCGCCGCCAGGGCGGCGGTCGTCCGGTCGACGGTGGCGCGCGGCACGGCCCAGACGGTGCGGTCGAGCGTGCTGGTCCGGGCGGTCGGGAGGCCCCCACCGGTCAGCGTGAGCACCGAGCGTTCCGCACGGCTCGCGTCCACCACGCCGCCGTCGACGCTCCACAGCGTCACGGTGTCGCGGGTCGCCCAGGAGGCCCGGTACGGCCCCGGCGCGCTGCTCGGTGAGATGCCGACCGGGATCCGGCCGAACAGCTGGACGAGGTCGTCGAGCGTCAGAGAGGCGGGCTGGTCGGCTGCCGATCCGTCCGAGGTGACGCGCCACCGGTCGGTCGCGGTGCCGGCGCGGGTGACACGGCGGTGGGCCGATGCGGGGAGGGTGATCCGGGCCTCCCGGCCGGTGCTGCCGGAGCTGCTGCCGGCGACGCGGAGGGTGGCGGCGGACCCGGAGACCGTTGCGCTGACGGAACGGGCGTCGCCGGTGAGGCGGGTGGTCGCCGGGACGTCGGTGTGCCCGGTCGGCACGGCGACGGCGAGGGCGAGGGCAGCGACCGCGAGGCCGGACGCGACCGCGATGCGGACGGCGGGGACGCGGACGGCCGACGGCTTCCACCGGCGGGGCCAGAGCGACAGGGCCAGGACGGGGACGACGTAGAGGACCCAGCCGAGCACCTCGATGACGCGCGGGTCCGGCGGGATGCCGAGCACGCCGGTGACGAGGGCGCCCTGCACGGACCCGTTCGGGGCGAGCCAGCTGAGGTCGACGGTGCGCTGCTGGCCGATCACGACCCAGCCGGCCTCGTGCGCGCGGCGGAGCACGGTCAGGACCAGGCCGCCGGCGACGAAGACCAGGAAGACGCCGGTGCCGGTGAAGAACTTCCCCAGGTCGAGCCGCACGCCTCCGGTGTAGATGCCGTAGCCGACGACGACCGCGCCGGCGATGCCGATCACCGCGCCGAGGGCGGCGAGACCGGTGTCGCTCGACGCCTGGAACGTGGCGAGGAGGAAGACCGACGTCTCGAAGCCCTCCTTGAGGACGGCGAGGAAGGCCATGCCGGCCAGCGCCCAGGCGGTGCCGCGGCCGAGGGCGGCGGATGCACTGGCCTCGAGCTCGCGGCTGAGGTGGCGGGCGTGGATCCGCATCCAGACGATCATCCCGGTGACGAAGACCACGGCGACGATGCCGATGAGGGCCTCCATCGCCTCCTGCTGCGCCTGCGGGAGCGCCTGCTCGACCGCCTGCAGCCCGAGCCCGACGGCGATGCTGAGGAGCACGGCGACGCCGACCCCGGTCCACATCGGGGCGAGGGGGACGCGGTTCCGTCGGAGGAACGCGGCGATGATCCCGACGATCAGGGTGGCTTCGAGGCCTTCGCGGAGACCGATGACGAGTGTGGCGAGCATGACGAAGGTGAGGCTAACCTAACCGGCGCGCGAACCGCCAGCCGGGGAGCCGTGCGCTTTGATGGTCTTCATGAACCTGCTGACCGTGGACGGCCTCGCCGCCGTGACGAACGTGCTCGACCTCGCCGGGGTCTTCGCGTCCGCACTGCTCGGTGGCGCGGTCGCCCGGTCGATGGACTTCGACCTGTTCGGCTTCCTGGTGGTGGGGTTCGTCTCGGGGCTCGGCGGCGGGATGCTCCGCGACGTCCTGCTGCAGAACGGTCCGCCCGTCGCCCTCACCGACCCGCTGTACGTGCCGGTCGCGGTGGCCGGGGCGCTGGTCGCGTTCTTCGTGTCGTTCTCCGAGCGCGGGTGGGACCGGTTGTTCACGTTCCTCGACGCCGCCGTCATCGGGTTCTGGGCGGTGGTCGGGGTCCAGCGAACCTTCGACGCCGGGCTCGAGTGGCCCGCCGCGATCATCATGGGCACCATCACCGCAGTCGGCGGCGGGGTCGGGCGGGACCTGCTGCTGCGACGCGTGCCGGCCGTGTTCGGCGGCAACGCCCTCTACGCCTCGGTCGCCGTCGCCGCGTCGGCCGTGATGGTCGGCGCCTCGGCCCTGGGGTCCCCGACGATCGGCATCGTCGCCGCCGTCGTGCTCTCGCTGCTGCTCCGCTGGGGCGCCGTCCGCTGGGGCTGGGGCCTGCCGAACGGCCGCAACTGGCAGCCGCAGTCCCAGCTCGCCTCGCTGCTCCGACGCGGCCGCGGGCGTGGGCGCACGCCGCGGCCGGTCCGTCCGGGTGCCGCGCGGTTGCTCCGTCCGGGTGCCACCGGGCTCCTCCGCCGGCCCGGGCAGGACGCCGGTGCCGGCGGTCTGCACACCGGCAGCATCCGCCTCGACGGTCTGCACACCGGCGCGCTGCACCTCGACCAGGACGCACCGGATCGCGCGGACAACCGCGAGGACTGACCGTCACGCTGTCCCCGGTGACCCCCAGCCCGTACACTCGAGACCGCCGGGTATCGACCCGGTTGCACTCCCCCGGACGACGGACCGACGTGACCCGAAGACGGCGGTCCAGCCGCGGGCGTGCAGGCACCATCCGTGCCGGCACGAGGGGCCACCGCTCCGCGCGTGATCAGACACGCGGTGCGGTCCCCCGGGCCTGCCGACGGGAGCACCGGTCACCACCCGACGAGCACCGCCGCAGCACCAGCTCCACCCGCACCAGCAGAGTCCCGGAACAGGATCCTCCGATGACCGACGCAAGCGACCCGGCAGACCCGGGCACACCGGAGGACCGCACCACGCCGGTCCCCCGCACCCCACGATCCGAGGTCCGGGAGCGTCTGCTCGCCGCCGGCTCGCGGGTCTTCGCCGAACAGGGCGTGCACGAAGCCCGACTCGACGCCGTCGCCGCCGCCGCCGGCTTCAGCAAGGGCGCGGTCTACTCGAACTTCTCGTCGAAGGAGGACCTGCTCGCACAGGTCATGCAGCGCGCGACGAACCGGGTGCTGCAGTCGCTGCAGGAGCTCATCCGCATCGACATCAGCGCCGCAGACGTCGGCGACGTGGTCCGGGCAGCGTTCGGACGACACGACCAGAGCGCCGAGTTCGCCCTGCTCTCCGAACTGCGGGCGTACGCGATCCGGCACCCGGAGTTCATGCCCGAGTTCATCCGCCAGCGGCGCACCCTGCAGGACGGCGTCCGCGAACTCGTGCACACCTGGTTCGCCGCGCACCCCGAGGTCGACCCCGGCATGCCGCTCGACACATTCGCGACGATCCTGATCGCCACGAACTCCGGGATGGTGTTCGACGCACCCGCCCTGGACGGGATGAACCCGGGCGACGCCGTCGCGACGATGGTGGAGGCGGTGCTCCGGCCGCGCTGACCGGCGACAGCACCAGCGTGGTC
Organism: Curtobacterium sp. MCLR17_032; assembly: GCF_003234795.2. NCBI lineage: Bacteria > Bacillati > Actinomycetota > Actinomycetes > Micrococcales > Microbacteriaceae > Curtobacterium > Curtobacterium sp. MCLR17_032. Next base: position 2,795,079 of record NZ_CP126268.1, read on the forward strand.
GGGCCAGCGTGATCCGGAACGGCGGGCCGCGTCAGCCGCCCGGGCCAGCCGCCAGACCAGCGGCCCGGGTCAGCCCGCCGCGGGTCAGCAAGGTCCGGGCCAGCCGCCCGGGTCAGCCCGCCGCGGGTGCCGGTCGTCGGTCGGTCGGACGCCCGGAGGGCAGCAGACTCGGCGGGAGCAGTCGGGACCGGACCACGCGGCCACGGGAGACGGCGGCGTCCAACGCGGTGCGGGCCTCCTGGACGGACCGGAGGAGTGCCTGCGTGTCGGACCGGCCGTCGGCGGCGAACCGCTCGTGGTCGACGGCGTCCACGACGGACCCGAGGTGCGGCAGCACCGATGCCGGCACGACCGTCCGGAGCCGGCCGAGATCGGCGCGAGCGGTCCGGGCGACCGCAGCCGCGTCGCCGGGCGGAGCCGCCCCCGGCGTGAAGCCGTGGTCGGCGAGGTCGTCGAGCAGTTCCCGCCAGGCGGTGACGGCTGGCCGGCGTCCGGCGGCGACCGCCCCCAGTCGACGGTGTCGACGTGCTGCACGGACCGAACCGGGCGCCACCAGGACCGCGAGGGCGACGAGCACACCGACCAGCACACCCCACGGGATGCTGCCGCCACCCGTGCTGCTGCCAGCCGCGGCCGCCGAGGTCGGCGTCGGAGTGGGCGTCGCCGAGGCCGACGCCGGCGCGGTCTCCCCCGGGGCCGGCAGCGGAGTCGCGGTCGGGACGGGTGCCGGCGTGGCGGACGCGGAGGGCTGCGGCTGCGCGGCCTGGTCGGAGTCCGGCGTCGGCTCGAACGACACCCAGCCGGCACCCCGGATGTACAGCTCCGGCCACGAGTGCAGCTGGCGGTTCGACACCGTGTACTGGCCGTCCTCGCGGCTCGCACCCGCGCGGTAGCCGACGGCGATGCGGGACGGGATGCCGAGCGTCCGGGCCATCACGGCCATCGCGGACGCGAAGTGCACGCAGTACCCGGAACGCTCCTGCAGGAACCGGGCGATGACGTCCATGCTGTCGCCGTCGTAGCCCTGCTCGACCGGGGCTGTCTCGGAGTAGGTGAACAGGCCGCTGCGGAACCACTGCTCGAGCGCCCGGGCCTGCGCGTAGTCGGTGGTCGCACCGGCGTCGACGCGGGCCGCGGTGGTGCGGATCACCGCCGGCAGGTCCTTCGGCAGCTCGGTGTCGGTGCGGAGCTGCGCCGGCGACGGGGCGACGAAGCCACGACCGTCGGCCTGGGACAGCCGGCCCGAGGCGGCGATGGCGTCGAGGTAGGCGTTCGCCGAGACCGAGGCGCCGTACGCCTCGTAGGTGGCACCGCGGCGGGTCGCCGGACCGGCGGAGCGCACGGTGTTGGCGTCGCCGGACCATCGCCACTGGGTGAGGTCGAGGTTCGTCGACTTCGACTCGACCGACATCGCCCCGGCGGGCAGCGGCAGGTAGTTGCTCGACAGCCCGGTGATCTGCACGGTGACGTCGCCGCGGTCCGCCAACCGCGGGTTCACGCCGTCGACCCGGCGGGACTGGTCCGCGGTGTCCGCGGTGGAGGCGTCGGTGACGGTCGGCACCCAGTCACCGGTCCCGAACTCGTCGAGGTCCGCGAGCTTGAGGTACTCGGGCTGCCCGTCGGAGGACCGGTAGCGGAACACCTCGAGCTCGTTCGGTCGGCGGAGGTCCTGGCCGAGTTCGAGCAGGGTCCCCGGGCGTCCCGGTTGGATCGGCGACTGGACCGCCCCGGTCACACCGGAGAGCCAGCCGGCGTTGATCGGCACCAGGACCGGCAGCCCGATCGCCACGACGAGCCCGATCGCACCGACCACGGCGGCCGGGAACACCCGTTGCACCGGCCGGACCGACGTCCAGAGCAGTGCGAGGAAGGCCAGCGCGGTGAACACGACCAGCCAGGCGGACGGGGCCTCGCCGGTGATGATGCCCGGCACCAGGAGGATCACGAGCGCGGGTGCGGCGGCGAGCGCGGCGGTCGGGGCCACGGCCGCCAGGAACAGCGAAGCGCCGGCGACCCAGGCGATCGCGACGGTCACGATCAGCCGGATCGAGTCCGTCTGCGGCAGCGGCGCCGGGTTGAGGCGGATCGCCGCGAGCGTCTGCCCGAGAGCGCCGTTCCGGTCGAGCCACCCGAGCGGTGCGGTGTCGTTGAGGAGCGCGGCGGCGCAGGAGCCGAGCACGAGCGTCGCGACGAGCGCCACGAACCGGACGCCCCGCGGGCGGGTCCGGACGGCCAGCAGGACCGCGACGAGCACGGCTGCGAAGACCGCGCCGGACAGCCACCACGAGATGCCCTGGACGAGTGGGCGCATCGCGAGCGCGGCGACGAGGACGGGGAGCGGGGCGAGGGCGACGACCCAGGCGCCGGGGGTGTCCGGGCTGCGGTCGTCGCGGTCGAGCACCTGGCGGACGTCGACGTGCTCGCGCTGCCGAGCCGGGCTGGTGGCGGTCATCGGGTGTGTCCGCTCGGGCTGGTGGCCGTCATCGGCTGTGTCCGCTCATGGTCGTGCCGGGCACCGGGACCACGAGCACGCGCCACCCGGCACGGCCCATGATCCCGCGCACGACGGGGTCCGGGGCGACGACGGTGACGAGCACACCGCGGCTCGACCCGTTCGTCGTCGAGACGAGTTCGGCGGCCTCCTCGGGGCTGCAGTGCCCGGTGACGACGGCGGTCATGCCGTGCACGTCCCGGCCGCGGACGCCGTGCAGGACGTCGGTCAGTTCCCGGGCGTCGGACCGCGCCTGGACGTCGGCGAGACCCACGAGCACCTCGGACAGCCCGCCGGCGTCCCCGCTGTGCCGGACGTCGCCGCCGGGTCCGTCGCTGACGAGCGCGACCCGGGAGGTCCGTGCCGACAGTGCCCGGGCGACGCTCGCCGCCACCACGACCGCGTGCTCGAAGGCCTGGTCGCCGCCGAGGTCGGACAGTTCGGACAGGTCGTCGCGGCCGAGCTGCTGGTAGGACGAGCGGCGGACGTCCAGGGCGACCACGGCCTCCGGCGGCTGCGCCTGCGTGGTCTGGCGGACGTGCAGGACGCCGCGTTTCGCGCTCTGCCCCCAGTGCACGCGCCGGATGGGGTCGCCCGGCCGGTAGGGGCGGAGCTCGCTGTCGTCGGCGGATCCGCCCTGACCGACCCGGCCCTCGTCGGCGGAGACCGCGCCGGCGAGCGCCCCGGTGTCGAGTGCGGAGAGCGGGGTCGTGCCGGGGACCACGACGACCTCCTCGGCCGGCACGACCGGTCGGTCGATGCGGAGCAGCCCGAACGGGTCCTCGACGCGGACGGTGACCGGGCCGACGAACGCCCGCCCACGCTGGATCGCGAGTGCCTCGACGTCGAGCACCGCCGGCGGGGTGCCGGGTCCGATTGTGACGAGCGACGCGGCCTCGTTGGTGCTCACGAAGAGGTCGTCGAGCTGCTCGCGGACGAGCAGCGTCGAGCGCGGTGCGAACCGCACCTCCGACCCGCGGATCGTGACCCGTTCCCGGTAGACCTCGCCCACCTGCACCATCGCGCGCGGTGCCGACCGGGAGGCGCGGAGCGGCGCCGCCACGGCCAGTGCGGTGACGACGCCGGAGACGACGAGCACCAGGAGCAGCAGCCCCGCGGACACGGCGACGCTCATCGAGGCGACCAGGCCGCCGCCGACGAGGCCGAGACCGACCGCCAGGACGGTCCAGCCGCGGAGCGTCGGCCGGGGGAACGGGGTCCGGCGCAGCATGCCGAGCCCGCGGCGTCCGACCCGGGACAGCACCGAGCCGGCCGCGCCCGCGCGCAGCGCGAACGGACGGGCGGCGGGGCGCTGGTCGACCATCAGGAGCGGACGGGGGTCGCGGTGAACGGCACCGCGGTGTCGGAGACGATCCGGACGACGATCTCGCGGGCGGTGTCCTCCGCCGATCCGCCGAGGCCCCGGGCCACCGGGACGAGTCGGTGGGCCAACACGACCGGGGACAGGACCGCGACGTCGTCCGGCGTGACGAACGGCCGGCCGAGCAGCGCCGCGTGCGCCCGGGCAGCCTGCGCCAGGTGCAGGGTCGCGCGCGGGCTGGCGCCGAGGAGCAGGTCGGGGTGCATCCGTGTCGCGCGGACGATCTCGACGATGTACGCCTCGACGTCCGGGGCGATGTGCACCGTGCGGACGGACGCGATCATGGCGCGGAGCGTGTCGACGTCGACGACCGGACGCAGGTCGGCGAGCGGGTCGTGGCCGCCGCGGGCCGCGAGCATCCGGCGCTCGGCACCGGGGCTCGGGTAGCCCATCGTGATGCGCGCCATGAACCGGTCGCGCTGCGCCTCCGGCAGGGGGTAGGTGCCCTCCATGTCGACGGGGTTCTGCGTCGCGACGATCATGAACGGCGACTCGAGGGGCCGGGTGACGCCGTCGACGGTGACCTGCGACTCCGCCATCGCCTCGAGCAGCGCCGACTGGGTCTTCGGACTGGTGCGGTTGATCTCGTCGCCGATCACGACGTTCGCGAACACCGGCCCGGGTGAGAACCGGAAGGTGCCGGACGACTGGTCGTAGATGTTCACGCCGGTGACGTCCGAGGGCAGCATGTCCGACGTGAACTGGATGCGGCTCACGGACCCGCCGACGGAGGCACCGAGGGCCTTCGCGAGCACCGTCTTGCCGACGCCGGGGACGTCCTCGACGAGCAGGTGCCCCTCCGCCAGCATCACGGTGAGGGCCGTGCGGATGGCGTCGGACTTGCCGTCCACCACGGTCGCGACCGACGCCATGACGGCCGCCCCCGCGTCCTGGATCCGGTCGATCGGGACGGTGTGGTGGGTCAGCTCCGGCACGCAGTTCTCCTCGCCGCTGGGTCGATGTCCGGCGATGCTACAACGGCCGAGTGAGCACAACCGGAGGATGCGTCACCGAACGCGTCGTCCGGACGGGAGGCGCGGTGCCGCCTCCCGCTCAGCGGTCGGGCAGTGTCGACAGGTTGAGGGACCACATCGCGACACCGTGCACGCCGAGGTCGCGAGCCAGGTCGCGACGGGCGGCGTACGAGCGGTCGTCCGACCAGTGCAGCTGCCGCCCGTCCACGAGCGTCGCCGACCACTCCCCCGTCCGGTCCGACCACTCCGCCCGGTCGCCCGCCAGGTGCGCGGCCCGGGCTGCCGGGATCGGTGCGGCATCCGCGCCGGGGCCCCAGGCGTAGCCGTAGCCGGCGACGCCGACGTCGATACGGTCCGCCGGCAGTCCCCCGTCGATCGCGGTCCGGATCGCCTTCCATGCCCACGGCAGCGACCCGATCGTCCCGGCGTCGCTCCACGGACCGTGTTGGTCGTAGGTCATCAGCACGGTCCGGTCCAGGTGCGGGGCGAGCCCGGCCAGGTCGTAGCCCCGCTCGCGGTACTCGGCCGGGTCGGTGGACGACATCATCGCGATGGAGACCTCGGCATCGTTCCCGAGCCGCTCGCGGACCGCCGTGCGGAGCGCCCGGGTGAAGGTGACCAGGTCGGCCTGGTCCTGGGAGCGCATCGACTCGAGGTCGATCTGCACGCCGTCGGTCCCCAGTCGTGCCGCCAGGTCGACGAGCTGCCCGACGACCCGGGCACGGTTGGTCGACGACGACAACAGGGCCGTCGCACCCTCGGGCGAGAAGTCCCCGATGGTCGAGGAGTAGTTGCTGAAGAGCACCTCGGTCCGGGCTCCAGCCTTCGCAGCCACGCCGACCAGCTCCCCGACGTCACCGGAGGTCGGCAGCAGGTGTGTGCCGTCGTCCGAGAGTGCAGCGCCGTCGACGCCGATGACGTCCGCGCCGCGGTCGATCGCTGTCCGGACGCGATCGGCAGCGCCACCACCGGGTTCGACGTAGCCCTCGATGCCGCTGCCGTCGGCGCGTGTGCTGCCCGTGCTGCAGCCGGCGAGCAGCAGGGCGGCGACCGCCACGGTCGCCGCGGCTGTCGTCATCCGTCGCATCACCCGATGACCGTAGCCGGTGCGCCGATCCCGGGCCTGGCCCGACCTCGTCGAAGCACCGCACGGCGGAACGACGAAACCCCGGCTCGCATGGCGCGAGACCGGGGTTTCGTGGAGTGCGGAGACGGAGGGATTTGAACCCTCGGTCCCCTAGAGGGGACTCCACCTTAGCAGGGTGGTGCACTCGGCCTGACTATGCGACGTCTCCAGGTGTTCGACCAAGAGCATACAGGAGGTCGGGCGGACTCTCGACCCGACTGGGGCACCGGGATCGGAGCCGCCGGTCCGCCCGGTCGAGGGGCGGCACCGACGGAGATCGACCGGTCCCCCGAAGTGGGGACGATGGGGGGTTGCCGTTGTGTACCCCGATGCATAGTCTCATCGTGACGTGGCATCACATTCCGAGGCGTCACACCCTCGTCGCCGCGACACAGCACCCAGCAAGTGCAGCAGACACAGCACCCAGCAAGAGCACCCAGACGTCGCTCCCCGTGGCCTGGGCCTGACGCCCCCGATCGTCAGCGCCCGCCCGGGGAGCGACTTCGTTCCGCGCCCCGCGCGAGGCCGCCCCCGGGTCATGCCGTCTCGACGGTCCGCAACCGTTCGGCGCTCCGGAACCGCTCCGGCAGCGCGATGAGCAGCTCGGACAGCTCGATCAGCCGAACGGCACACAGGTCGACGTCGTCGGCGAGCGCTGCCGTCCGCGCGGCCTTGAGCACCTGCATCCGCTTGGTCCAGTCGGCGGCGATGTCGATGCCGTTCGCACGGGCGATGTCGTCCGTGTGGAACACGTCGAGCACCGGCTGCTGCGACCGCAGCCAGTCCGCGCTGACGGGAGCCCCGGAGCGTCGGAGCACCCAGACCGCGAGCTCCACGAACGCGCCGGCTTCGGACAGGCAGTCGCGCAGGACAGCGGGGTCGAAGGGCTCGTCCGACCGCGCGCAGCTGGTCGGTGGGTCGACGAGCATCGACTGCGCGATCCGGGTGCGCTCGACCATCTGGCCGATCGTCCACGGGGCGATCACGACCCCGACGTAGCGCTGGACGATGACCAGCCGCAGGGCCTCGAGCGGCACGAGGGCTTCGCGCACCGGCGTCCGCGACACCCGCATGTCGTCGGCCAGGGCGTCGAGTCGCAGGCGCTGTCCGCGGCGGTACTCACCGCAGAGGATGCTGCGCAGCATCCTCTCGAAGACCGCGTCGCGGAGCAGGTTCCGCGGCACCCCGAGCGGGTCGCTGGCGCTGGTCGTGTCGCTGTCGGCACGCAGGAGTCCGGTCATCAGGTCACCGTCGTGCACGGCGGCTCCGATGACGGGATCCGTCGGCGGCTCGGTGGACAACCGTGTCGGACTGTCGTCTGTGCAGGACAGCCTGCTGTCCTGTCGGGCGGGATGCCGCCGGTGGGGTGGTGTCGTGCATCGGATCCTCCGTGACCACGGCCCCGGGCGGGGCCGTGGTCACGAGGGTCACAGGACGCGACAGCCGCCGCTAAACATGTTGCATCAGGAGTTTCGCCCGGCGTCCGGTGCGCGTCCGGCGGTGGACGGGCCTCCCGTTCCGGAGCCGGGTCCGGAGTCCGCGCTGTCCTTGCCGGTCAGCACCGACAGGGGCTGCGTGATGTCCTCGAGCCCCTTCCGGGCGGCATCGACCCCGAAGACCAACGCGACCACCCCGCCGATGATCATCACCGCCGACCCCAGCAGGTACCCCCAGAAGAGCGGTTCACGGTCCGAGCCGTCGCCGATGAAGGCGCCGTAGATGAGCGGGGCGATGGCACCGAAGACCTGGGCCAGCGCGAAGAAGTACGAGATCGCCTGCGACCGCAGCTCGAGCGGGAAGATCTCGCTGACGGTCAGGTAGGCACTCGAGGCTCCGGCCGACGCGAAGAAGAACGAGATGCACCAGAACACGACCTGGACACCGGCGCTGATCGCGTCCGCCCGGAACAGGAACGCCGACGTCGCGAGCACGAGCCCGGACACCAGGTACGTCAGGAAGATCATCTGCCGCCGACCCCAGGTGTCGAAGAAACGACCGAGGATGATCGGGCCGAGCAGGTTGCCGATCGCGAACGGGAAGAAGTAGACCGACGTCTCGGCGGTCTTCAGCCCGAAGAAGTTCGTCAGCACCAGCGCGTAGGTGAAGAAGATCGCGTTGTAGAGGAACGCCTGCGTGATCATCATCGTCGCGCCGACCAGGGTACGGGTCGGGTACTGCTTGAGCAGCACGCGGGCGATGGTCAGGAACCCGACGTTGTCCATCGGGGTGACCGTCAGCGCCTTCGACTGCGGCACGGTCTCGAGCTTCCTGCCGGACTCCCTCTCGACCTCCGCCTCGATCCGGGCGACGGTGTCCTCGGCGTCCTGCTCCTTGCCGTGCGTCATCAGCCACCGCGGACTCTCCGGGATGTGCCGCCGCAGGAAGATGATCGCGATGCCGAGCACCGGGCCGAGGAAGAACCCGATCCGCCATCCGATGCTCTCGGAGAAGTTCGCCGTGTCGAGCAGGTAGATGTTCGCCGCGGCACCGAGGGCCGCACCGCCCCAGTAGGTGCCGTTGATCGCGATGTCGACGTGACCGCGGTACTTGGCCGGGATGAGTTCGTCGATCGCGGAGTTGATCGCCGCGTACTCACCGCCGATGCCGAGACCGGCGACGAAACGGAACACCGCCAGGAACCAGAAGTCCTGCGCGAGGCCGGCGACACCCGAGCCGATCAGGTAGATCGCGAGCGTCAGGATGAACAGCTTGCGACGACCGAGCTTGTCGGACAGCCGCCCGAAGACCAGGGCGCCGACGACCTGACCGACCAGGTAGATGCTGCCGAGGGACGCCACGTCCTGGTTGCTCAGGCCCAGGTCCGCCTTGAACCCGGCGTTGGACACGATCTGGATCTCGAGGCCGTCGAGGATCCAGGACACCCCCAGGCCGACCACGACGCTCCAGTGGAACCGGGTCCACGGCAGTCGGTCCATCCTCGCCGGGACCAGGCTCGTCACCGATCCGTCTCTCGTTCCGCTGGCGCTCGTCATGCGCATGCTCCTCCCGCGGCCTGCCCCTTCGGCTGCCGCAGAATCGGAACGTACGCCTCAGCCGCCGCTCAGGTCCACGGTCCGCGAGAACCGGCCCCGGAACCGGGGTGTGACGGACTGGAGGCGCGGGACCGGCCCGCCACGGGCCTCCAGTCAGTAGCGTGGTCGCGTGCCGCTGCAGAACTCGACCGACCGCATCCTCACGACCCACACGGGGTCCCTCCCCCGGACGCCGGAGCTGAGCGCGCTCCTGGTCGCCCGTGACCAGGGCAAGCCCTTCGACGAGCAGGCGCTCCGCGAGGAGACCGCCGCGGTCCTCGCGCGCACCGTCGACGCGCAGCTCGACGCCGGCATCGACGTCGTCAACGACGGCGAGGTCCCCCGCGTCGGCTTCTCGACGTACATCCGCGAGCGTCTGTCCGGGTTCGGCGGGACGGGGCACCGCAAGCCGACGCTCGACTCGGTGAAGTTCCCCGAGTACGCCGCGTTCCAGGCCCGTCAGATCGACGAGGGTGCCGAGTTCGCCCGCGTCTGGGACACCCCGGTCGCCCAGGGGCTGCTGCAGTACGACGAGGAGCGCGCCGGCATCCGCGAGGACCTCGACGGCTTCGCCCGCGAACTCGACCGGAACGCCGCTGCCGGACGTACCCCGGCCGGGACGTTCCTCTCGGCGGCGACGCCCGGGATCGTCGCGACCACGCTGCTGCTCGACGACGCGAACCCGCACTACGCCGACCACCGCGAGTACGTCTTCGCCCTCGCCGAGCAGCTCCGCGTCGAGTACGAGGAGATCGTCGCCCGCGGGCACGTCCTGCAGCTCGACGCCCCGGACCTGGCGATGGAACGGGTGATCCACTTCGGCGACGCCTCGCTCGACGAGTTCCTGGCGGCCGTCGACCTGCACGTCGACGCGCTCAACCACGCGCTGCGGAACATCCCGAAGGAGCAGACCCGGCTGCACGTCTGCTACGGCAACTGGCAGGGGCCGCACCAGGACGACGTCCCCGTCGACGTGCTGCTCCCGCACCTGTACCGGGCCGAGGTCGGGTCCTTCAGCATCCCGTTCGGCAACCCGCGGCACGCGCACGAGTTCCCGGCGTTCCGCGACCTGCCGCTGCCCGACGGCGCGGTCCTGGTGCCCGGGGTCATCGACGTGACGACGAACTACCTGGAGCACCCGCAGCTCGTCGCGAACCGCATCGTCGAGGCGGCCGAGGCCGTGGGCGACCCGACCCGCATCGTCGCCGGCACCGACTGCGGGCTCGCCACGTTCGCGAGCTACGAGTTCGTGGCGTCCGACGTCGCGTGGGCGAAGCTCGGCGCACTCGTCGAGGGCGCCGAGATCGCGTCCCGCCGTTTGTTCGGCTGACGGGGTGCCGAGACGGGGGCGTCTGTTCGAGGCGCCTCCGACCCGCCGAGACACCGCCACATCCGGCGGCGTCTCGGCGCTGACGCGGCGTCGACCGGAGACGGGGGCGTCTCCGCGCGGGCGTGCCGGACGGGAGGCGCGGGGCGGCGCCGCCACGCGCCTCCCGTTCCGTTGCCGCCGTCGGTGGGCGGGCGTACCGTGGCGCCCGTGAACCGACCTGCAACCTCCACGGTCGGCGAGCTCCGCGCTGCTGGGCACGTCCAGAAGTCGGTCCGCGCCGAGATCCGCGACAACCTGCTCACCGCCCTCCGTGAGGGCCGCGACCCCTGGCCCGGCCTGCACGGCTTCCAGACCACCGTCATCCCGCAGCTCGAGCGCGCCCTGATCGCCGGGCACGACGTCGTCCTGCTCGGTGAGCGCGGCCAGGGCAAGACCCGACTGCTCCGCACCCTGAACGGCCTGATGGACGAGTGGACACCGGTCATCACCGGCTCCGAACTCGGCGAGCACCCCTACGAACCGATCACGACGGCGAGCATCCGCCGGGCGCAGGAGCTCGGCGACGCCCTGCCGATCTCGTGGGTGCACCGCGACGACCGCTACGTCGAGAAGCTCGCGACGCCGGACACCTCCGTCGCGGACCTGATCGGCGACGTCGACCCGATGAAGGTCGCCGAGGGCCGCAGCCTGGGCGACCCGGAGACCATCCACTTCGGCCTGATCCCCCGCGGCCACCGGGGCATCGTCGCGATCAACGAGCTGCCCGACCTGGCCGAGCGCATCCAGGTCGCGATGCTCAACGTGATGGAGGAGCGCGACGTCCAGATCCGCGGGTACGTCCTGCGCCTGCCGCTCGACGTGCTCGTCGTCGCGAGTGCGAACCCGGAGGACTACACGAACCGCGGCCGGATCATCACCCCGCTGAAGGACCGCTTCGGCGCCGAGATCCGCACGCACTACCCGATCGAGCTCACGGACGAGATCGCCGTCATCCGGCAAGAGGCGCAGCTGACGGCCGAGGTCCCGGACGCCCTCATCGAGATCCTCGCCCGGTTCACCCGGGCCCTCCGCGAGTCGAGCGCCGTCGACCAGCGCAGTGGTGTCAGCGCCCGCTTCTCGATCGCCGGTGCCGAGACGGTGTCCGCGGCCGCGGTCCACCGCGCCGCACGGCAGGGTGAGTCCGACGCCGTCGCCCGCCCGATCGACCTCGAGACCGCCGTCGACGTCCTGGGCGGCAAGATCGAGTTCGAGTCCGGTGAAGAAGACCGTGCCGACGAGGTCCTCGAGCACCTGCTCCGCACCGCGACGGCCGAGACCGTCCGCTCGCGCTTCCGCGGACTGGACTTCGGGGTGCTCGTCGACGCGCTCGAGGGCGGCACCATGGTCACCACCGGCGAACAGGTCAGCGCGCGGGACTTCCTCGCCGGGCTGCCCTCCCTGGGCGAGTCCGACCTCTACGACCAGGTCTGCCAGCGCCTCGACGCGACGTCCGACGGCGAGCGTGCGGGCGCGATCGAACTCGCACTCGAGGGGCTGTTCCTCGCCCGCCGCATCAGCAAGGAGTCCGGCGGGGGCGAAGCAGCGTATGGGATGTGACCCGGTGCACACCGACACCGACAGCGGTACCGACGGGGTGACCCGTGGTTAGCCGCCCGAACCGTCGGCTGAGCCGCGACAGCCGGTACGGCAAGTACGACGGCGGCCCGGACCCCCTGGCGCCGCCCGCCGACCTGTCCGAGGCGCTCGACGCCATCGGGCAGGACGTGATGGCCGGCACCTCGCCCGAGCGTGCGATGCGGGAGTTCCTCCGACGCGGTGGACGGTCGCAGCGCGGGCTCGACGACCTCGCCCGACTCGTCGCCGAGAAGCGCCGCGAGCTCACCAGCAAGAACAACCTCGACGGCACCCTGCAGGAGATCAAGCAGCTCCTCGACCAGGCTGTCCTGGCCGAACGCGGACAGCTCGCCCGCGACACGGCGATGGACGACGGCGACCGGGCACTGGCCGAACTGCAGCTCGACAGCCTGCCCGCCTCGCCCGCAGCCGCGGTCAGCGAACTGAGCGGCTACGACTGGAAGAGCCCGGCGGCCCGACAGAAGTACGAGCAGATCAAGGACCTGCTCGGCCGCGAGATGCTCGACCAGCGGTTCGCGGGCATGAAGCAGGCGCTCGAGAACGCCACCGACGACGACCGGGCCGCGGTCGCGCAGATGATGCAGGACCTCAACGAGCTGCTCGACGCCCACCGTCGGGGCGAGGACAGCCAGGAGCAGTTCGACGAGTTCATGGCGAAGCACGGCGACCAGTTCCCGTCGAACCCGCAGAACGTCGACGAACTGCTCGACGACCTGGCGTCCCGTGCCGCCGCCGCCCAGCGGATGCGGAACTCGATGACGCAGGAGCAGCGGGATGAACTCGATGCGCTGGCCGAGCAGGCGTTCGGCTCCCCCGCGCTGATGGGGGCGCTGTCCCAGCTCGACGAGAACCTCCGCGCCCTGCGACCCGGCGAGGACTGGGGCGGCTCCGAGGGCATGGACGGCGAGCAGGGACTCGGCCTGGGCGACGGCACCGGGGTGTTCCAGGACATCGCCGACCTCGACGCCCTGGCCGACCAGCTCGCCCAGGTCGGCCCCGGATCCGAGCTCGACGACCTGGACCTCGACGCCCTCGCACAGCAGCTCGGCGACCAGGCAGCCGTCGACGCCCGGACCCTGCAGCAGCTCGAGAAGGCGCTGCGGAACTCGGGCGCGATGCAACGCGGCAGCGACGGCCAGCTCCGGCTGACCCCGAAGGCGATGCGGCAGCTCGGCAAGAGCCTGCTCAAGGACGTCGCCGAGCGGATGTCGGGTCGGCAGGGTGCGCGGGACCTCCGCCGTGCCGGTGCTGCCGGGGACCGCTCCGGGTCGACCCGTCCGTGGGAGTTCGGCGACACCGAGCCCTGGGACGTCACCCGCTCGATCACGAACGCGCTCACCCGGACCGCCGGGGACGGACCCCGGACCGGCGCCGGTGTGCGGCTGCAGATCGAGGACGTCGAGGTGCAGGAGACCGAGGCCCGCACCCAGGCCGCCGTCGCCCTGCTCGTCGACACGTCGTTCTCGATGGCGATGGAGGACCGCTGGGTCCCGATGAAGCGCACCGCCCTCGCGCTGCACACGCTCATCTCGACCCGGTTCCGTGGCGACGACCTGCAGCTCATCGCGTTCGGTCGCGAAGCCGAGGTCATGGACGTCGAACAGCTCGTCGGCTTGGACGCGATGTGGGACAAGGGCACGAACCTGCACCACGCCCTGCTGCTGGCGAACCGGCACTTCCGGAAGCACCCGAACGCCCAGCCGGTGCTGCTCATCGTCACGGACGGCGAGCCGACGTCGCACCTCGAGCCGAACGGGCAGGTGTACTTCAGCTACCCGCCGGACCCGGTGACGATCGCGCTGAGTGTCCGCGAGCTCGAGAACGCCCACCGCCTGGGCGCGAAGACGACGTTCTTCCGGCTCGGCGACGACCCGGGGCTCGCCCGGTTCGTGGACGGCATGGCCCGCCGCGTCGAGGGCACGGTCACGGCGCCGGAGAACGACGACCTCGGCGTCGCGGTGGTCGGCTCCTACCTCGGCGCCCGGCGCGGCTCCGGCTCCGCCTTCGGCGGGTTCGGCGGCGGCGGCCCCGGCGACGACGGCCTGTGGGGCAGCCCCTTCACCCGTTTCGGCTGACCGGTCACCTGACGGACGGGAGGCGCGTACCGGGCCCGGTACGCGCCTCCAGTCCGTCACGCAGGGTGGGTCAGCAGGCGGGCGGGGTCAGAAGACCGGCCACGGCACGGCCGGCCCGTAGCCGTCCGGCGGCGGGAACATCGCGACGGCGGCCAGCGCGGCGCACCGTCCGCGGAGGGCCGACAGCTCGTCGTCGGTGAGGTGCTCGCGCAGGGTCTCGCCGAGCGGCCCGCGGAGCGCCTCGGACAGCCGCTGCAGCCCCGCCAGCTCGTCCTCGTCGAGCGGTTCGCCGATCCAGCCCCAGAGCACCGTCCGGAGCTTGTGCTCGACGTGGAAGGTCAGGCCGTGGTCGACGCCGTACCGGTGCCCGTCGGCCATCGCCAGGACGTGGCCGCCCTTGCGGTCCGCGTTGTTCGTGACGACGTCGAAGACCGCCATGCGCCGGAGGGCGACCGAGTCCTCGTGCACCAGGGTCACGGCCTGGTCGTTCTCGTCCACGGCGTCGAGCACCTCGCGCACGGTGCCCTCGGCGACCGCGATGGCGGCGTCCTCGGCGGGGACCAGGTCCACGGCGTCCTGCTCGGGGTCGATGTCCTGCCACCGCTGCACCATGCCGGGGCCGAAGGGGCCGTCGCCGATCCAGGTCTCGGGCACGACGTCCCAGCCGAGCGCCTCGGACACCAGGTAGGCGGAGACCTCACGCCCGGCGAGCGTGCCGTCCGGGAAGTCCCACAGCGGCTTCTCGCCCTCGATCGGCTTGTAGACGACGTTCTCGCCGTCGAGCCGGGCGAGGAAGGTGGCGTTCGAGGCCTCGCGGATGCGTCCGGTGATCCGGAGCTCACCCGGCGCGCTGGGGACCGCGGCGCCGGCGGCATCAGGACCGAACGTCATCCGAGCTCGGGGAAGTCGGGCGGGCTCGGTCGTCCGGCGGCGATGACCTCGCGTGTGCGCTCGACGAAGGCGCGGGCGCTGCCGACCGGGATCTTCACCTGCAGCAGTTCGCTCGGCTCTGACAGCTCGACGACCGCCTCGACCTCGTCGCCGTCGCCGGTCGGCTCGGTGAACACCTCGACGTCGTCCTCGATCGGGTACGCCTCGATGACGACCTGCGCGGTGGCGGGGTCGAAGCCCAGGCTCAGGGCACCGGCGCGGAACTCGGGCTCGACGGGCTGGTCGAGCGGCTCGCCGTCGCGGAGTTCGGTGGGTGCGGCGTCCGGGACGCTGAAGCGGTTGTCCTCGACCGTGGCGACCTCGTCGAGGAGTTCGTCGATCTTGTCGGCCAGCACGGCCGACTGTTCCTTCTCGATGGCGACGCTGACGACACGGCGGCCGTCACGGGCCTGGATGTAGAACGACCGCTCGCCCGGGCGTCCGATCGTGCCGACGACGAGTCTGTCCGGCCAGTCGAAGCCGTGGACGATGGGGGGCATACCCGCATTGTAGGAGCGTGCGGCTCCGACCGTTCAGGGAGAGGTCGGGTCCGGACGCTCGGCGGACGATGACGGCTCCTCGTGCCCGGCCCCACCGCCGACGACCGCATCCGCGCTCGGCGCCGCGGCCCGGGCGAGCCACGACAGGTCCCCCGACTCGGTGTTCGTCGCGACGACGTCCGGCCGGGCCTCGCCGTAGCGGACGATCGACACCGACGCCGGTCCGACCGAGATGCGCTGGAACAGGTCCAGGTGCATGCCGAGGGCGTCGGCCAGGACGGACTTGATGATGTCGCCGTGGCTCACCGCGACCCACACCGCGGCCGCGCCGTGCTCGGCCTCGATCTGCGCGTCCATCCGGCGGATCGCGGCGACCGCGCGGGACTGCATGGTCTGCATGGACTCGCCGCCGGGGAACACGACCGCGCTCGGGTTCGACTGCACCACCCGCCACAGGGGTTCGGTGGCGAGTTCGCTGATCTTGCGGTTCTGCCAGTCGCCGTAGTCCGCCTCGATGATGCCGCGCTCGACGAACTGCTGCGGGTCGCCCGGCTGGAAGGCCGTGATCGCCCGTGCGGTCTGTCGGCAGCGCTCGAGCGGACTCGACACGACGGCAGCGAGGGGCACGGCGGCGATGCGCTCCGCGGTGGCGGCGGCCTGCCGCTTGCCGACGGAGTCGAGCGCGATCCCGGCGGTCCGGCCAGCGAGGAGTCCGGTCGCGTTCGCGGTGGTGCGTCCGTGCCGGACGAGGAGGACGGTCGCCATGAGGACGATCCTAGGCGTGCGTCCGGGTGCAGATTCCGGACACGATTGTGCCGACCCGGACGCGCGAGCGAAGATGCCCTGGTGCTGGTCTCCATCGTCTACATGAGCGTCGCGACGCACGAGTTCGGCGAGGACGAGCTCATGGAGATGCTCGCGGGTGCACGGCTGCGGAACGAGGCGCTCGGCGTCTCCGGCCTGCTCGTCGTCAAGGGCGGCCGGTTCATGCAGTTGCTCGAGGGTCCGGCGTGGAGCGTCGACGACCGGTTCGCCGCGATCGAGCGGGACCCCCGCCACCACACCGTCAAGTCGTTGATCCGTGAGGACATCGACCGCCGCCGGTTCGACGGCTGGTCGATGGCGTACCGGGGCCTCGACGACTCCGACATCGCGTCCGTCGAGGGCTTCAGCCCGTTCCTGTCCGGCACCCTCGACTTCCCGCGGTCGTTCGACCGGACGAGCGCCGCCTGGCTGCTCAAGTGGTTCCGGGACCGCGACCTCGTCGAGGACTGAGCGCACCGAACCCCGGCGCACCCACCTGTGCGTCTGTACCGTCGGCGTCATGCCGTTCTTCCGCTCCTCCGCCGCTGCCCCACCGACGACGCCACCGACCGAGCCGGTGACCGGGGTGCGCGCTGCCTGGTCGGACTCGTTCGGGCGCCTGGCGACCCGCTGCCTGCAGCTGATCATCCTGATCGTCATCGCCGCGGGCATCGTCTACGCCAGTCAGGTGCTCGGCGTCGTGACGATCCCGGTGCTCCTGGCGCTCATCATCGCCTCGGCCATGCACCCGGTCGTCTCGTGGCTGCGCCGGCACGGGTTCCCGTCGGTGTTCGCGACCCTGACGGTCCTGCTCGGTGTCCTGGTCGTCCTCGGCCTGCTCGGCTACCTCATCGTCGTCGCGGTCGAGAACCAGTGGTCGAGCCTGCAGAAGTCCGCCGTCGAGGGCTTCCAGCAGCTGCAGGACTTCAGCAAGACCCTGCCGTTCGCCATCTCCGACTCGCAGGTCGACGACGCGGTGAAGACCGCCACCGACTTCGTCACGAGCGCCAAGTTCGGCTCCGGTGCCCTGGCCGGCGCATCCGCCACGGCGAACTTCCTCACCGGCCTGGTGCTGATGATCGTCGTGCTGTTCTTCTTCCTCAAGGACGGGCCCCGCATCTGGGAGTTCCTGCTCCGCCCCTTCACCGGCGCCTCGTACGACCGCGCCCGTCGTGTCGGTGACCGCGTCGTCTCCACCCTCGGCGGCTACGTCCGTGGCACCGCGACCGTCGCCGCGGTCGACGCGATCGGCATCGGCGTCGGCATCGCCATCGTCGGCGTCCCCCTCGCCCTGCCGCTCGCGGTCATCGTCTTCATCACCGCGTTCATCCCGATCGTCGGCGCCACCGCAGCCGGCATCCTCGCCGCGCTGGTCGCCCTCGTCGCCCTCGGCCCGGTGCCGGCGCTGATCGTCGTCGGCATCGTCGTGGTCGTCAACCAGCTCGAGGGCAACCTCCTGCAGCCGGTGCTGATGGGCAAGACCCTGCGCCTGCACGGCCTGGTCATCCTGGTCGGCCTGACCGCGGGCACCGTCCTCGCCGGCATCACCGGCGCGATCATCTCGGTGCCGCTGCTCGCCGCCGCCTGGGGTGCCATCAAGGTCTGGGACGGCCCGGACCTGGCCGCCGAGCCGTGGCGGCAGAAGCGTTCCGAGGACGTCGAGCACCACGAGCGCGAGAACAAGCGGGCGAAGCGTCGCGAGAAGGCGCAGAAGGCCCGCGACAAGCGTCGCGAGGAGCAGGTCAAGGAACGCGCCAAGCGGGTCGCGAAGACCGACTGACGTCGACGACACGACCGGACTGGAGGCCCGGACCAGCCCACCGGGGCCGGTCCGGGCCTCCCGTCATGCGTCCGGCACCACGCTGGCGCGAGAGGTCCGTCCGATGACTGGAGGTCAGGCTTGCGGCGACAGGTCAGGCGAAGGCGCGGTCGACGACCGCCAGCAACCGGTCGCGGTGCGCCGGGACCACGCAGGCGTGGGCGAGGACGCGCCACATCGTCGCGACGGACGGCAGCAGGTCGACCCGCGCGGCACGGACGTCGGACACCAGCTGCACACCGGTGAACCACGGGACGACGGTGGCGCCGAGCGCTTCCGGAGTGACCGTCGGGCCGACCTCGCCGGCGGCGACCGCCAGGCGGAAGACGTCGACCACGCTGGCGATCCACTGGTCGTAGAAGGACGACGTCGCACCGGCGAAGACCCGGTTCTCGAGCGACAGGCGGATGCCGGCGCGGACGACCGGGTCGTCGAGCAGCAGGCCCGCGATCGTCCGCGACGCCTCGACCAGCCCGCCCAGCGGCGACGGCCCGTCGTAGGTGACCGCCTCGAACGTGCGGGCGTTCTGCTCGTCGATCACCGCGAGGGCGATGGCCTGCTTGGTGCGGAAGTGGAAGTGGATGGCGCCCTGACTGACCTCGGCGGCCTTGGCGATGCCGGAGATGCTCGCGGCGCCGAAGCCCTGGCGGTCGAACTCGACGGCGGCGGCCTCGAGGATCGCGGTGCGGCGGTCCGGTCCGCGGCCGGGGACCGACGTCGGCGTGGTCATGGTCGTGCTTCCCCCGTGGTCCGTCCTGCAGGCCGTGCACAGAACGACCCGTACACTCCGCCGACAACCGTACCGTGGTCGGGGAGCCGCCTCATGCCCCCGATCTGGTGGCGTGGGTGAGCGACGCGAGCATGCCCAGCCGCTCGGCGCTCGCGCTGCCCGGGTCGGCGTAGTAGAGCACGAGGAGCAGCCCGTCGACGGGCAGTTTGTCCCGGTGCAGATGCAGCTCCCCCACGACCGGGTGGTCGACGGTCATCGAATCGCCTTCGAGCACCCGGACGTCCTGCCGTGCCCAGAGCTGCCGGAAGCGCCCGCTGGCCAGCGACAACTCCCCCACGAGTTCGACGACCCGCTGGTCATGGACCTCGTCGGCCACCGAGTGCCGGAAGGCTCCGACGAAGCTCGCGACGGTCCCCTCCCAGTCGCGGTGGAACACCCGCTCTTCCGGGTCGAGCAGTAGGGAGCGCAACCGGTTCTCACCGACCCGGAGCCGGGGCGAGAACGCGGTCGCCAGGTCGTTCGCCGCGAGGACGTCGAACGCCCGCCCCTCGATGAACGCCGGGACATCGAGTGCGGCCAGCAGTGCGTGCAGACGGGCTGGAACCCTCTCGGCCGTGCGACGGGGACGTGCACGTCGGACGGGTTCGGCGAGGTGCGAGAGGTGCGCGCGTTCGACGTCGTCCAGCATGAGCACCCGGGCGAGCGCGTCGAGGACCTGGGGTGACGGGTGGGTGTCCCGCCCTCGCTCCAGACGGAGGTAGTAGTCGGTGCTGACGCCGGCGAGCATCGCGACCTCCTCACGGCGGAGGCCCGGTACGCGCCGGACCCCACCGGCGGGGAGCCCGACCTGCTCCGGTGTGACGAGTCCACGCCGTGCCTGGAGGTACGCGCCGAGCGGGTTCGTCGGCGTCGCGGTCGGGTCCCCGTCGCGTGTCACGCCGCTGAGCCCGACCGTCCGGGCAGCGTCGCCAGAGCCCGGGAGCGCTGAGTGACCAGGTCGTCGTACGTGCCGTCACGTTCTGCCCACCGGTGCATGAGGACACCCTGCACCAAGAGCTCGTGCGGGGTGGGGTCCTGTGCCAGGAGCGCCATCACCTCGGCACCGAAGTCGCCGAGGTCCAGCGCGTTCGGGTTGCTGGCGCCCATCGTGGTGTTCACGGCCGGGGGCACGAGTTCGGCGACGTCGATCCCGGTTCCGGCGAGCTGCGCTCGGAGCGCCTCGCTGTAGGCGTGCACCGCCGCCTTGGTGGCGGCGTACGTCGCCATCAACGGGAACGGCAGGAAGCCGATGCCCGAGCTCACGGTGACGATCGTGCCGCTGCCCTGTCGGAGCAGGTGCGGCGTGAAGGCGTCGACGACCCGGATCGTGCCGAGCAGGTTGACGTCGACCATCCGGGCGTCGTCGATGAAGTGCGCCGGGTCGCGGAGGTCCTCGGCGACGCCGATGCCCGACATCGTGATGACCGTGTCCAGGTCGGGCAGCAGTTCGAGCAGGGTGTCGCGGGCGGTGGTGACGGAGTCGTCGTCGGTGACGTCGATCGAGACGGTACCGAAGCCCTCGGCAGCGAGCTGGTCGAGCACGTCGGTTCGACGGCCGCCGATGACGACCCGGCTGCCCGCATCGCGGAAACGCCGTGCGAGTTCGAGGCCGATGCCGGAGGTGCCGCCGATGACGGCGACGGAGCGTGTGGTGATGTCCATGCCCTCGACGCTAGGTCGGCGCAGTGCCCTCACCCGTGGCCCTGCGGGGACCCCTCATCGGTCACGACCGGAACGCTGGAGCGGAGGGTGTGGGATTCGAACCCACACCCGTGGCGTCTTGCGGGCAACTTAGGCGTCCTTTCGGGTGACCACTGGCCTAAACGGTCACGCTCCCGTTCGTAGCGTGTGGCATCGTGCCACAGCATGCCACGCAAAAACAGCCCCTCCCGCTTGGGGGGGGGGGCGATCACCGTACTTGTAATACGGGGGTTGCGGGTTCAAGTCCCGCTGCCGGCCCAGGATCAGGGCTTTCGGTGTAGCCGAAGGTGTAGCCGACGCTCAAAGTACCCCACAACGAGGGGCGTATGTGAACGTCCGTCTGGCGTCTGACACTCGATGTGGGCGTGTGAATGTCGGCCACCCTGCGTCATACTCAGTTTCATGGGGCGTCTTCGTACTTACAGCCTGACTGTGCTGTCGGCTGCCGTGTTGCTGTCTGTGCTTGCTGGTTGCGCGTCGTCGCCGGCTGTTGCTCCGACGCCGCGGTTCAAGGCGGCGACCGAGAAGTGTCATGTTGCGTCGGGTCATGATGGCCTCGAGTACGCGGACAAGGGTGCTTCGTTGATCTTGTCGACTGAGTCTGACCCTGACCCGTTGTCGACGCACGTGAACATCGCGAACGTCATCTGCGTCCTCGACAAGTTGCATGTGTCGGCGGCGACGAAGGACCGCATGTTCAACACGCGTGCGCTGGACGGGATGCAGGACGCACGGTGGAAGGGTATTGACGCGTCATGGACGTACCACCCGGATGACGGGTTCAACTTGTCGCTGGAAGACAAGCGGCTCGAAGCTGCCCGGTAGTTCATGCCGCAGTACGAGTGGTCGCCGCCGCAGCACCCGGACCCGCCTGAGGATCAGCCGTTCGGCGTCGAAGGAGTGCAGTGGTCAGAGTGGGTTGACCACCGGCCGGTGTGGGTGCGCGTCGAGTTCAGCCGCACAGGGTGGCAGCGTCTCCCGGGCTTCGTGGACGCGATGACGGACGACCTCGTGCTGGTGCAGTTGGTTCACATGGGGCATGCTCACCGGTTGTGGTTGACCCGCGATCGGGTGACGCATCGGCAGTTGAAGGTGCGGCGCTAACCACGAAAACAGCAACAGCGCCCCGCCACCCTCGAAAGAGGGGGCGGGGCAACTGTTGAGCAGCACTTACGATTGGGCATTATGGGGAACTTCACCACCTGGTTCGCACGCTCGTACCGGGCCATCATCATCGTGCTCGTCGCGATCATGGCCGTCATGCTCGTCATCCTTGCGATGCAGCACGTCAGCTCCGCCCGAGTCAGCGCGAACGCCGTCGCCGGACCGATCCCGACGTTCAGCAGCGCCCCCATCGCCTCGAAAAAGCAGCCCGCAGATGCGCTCACACTGCTTGAGCAGAACGACCGACCCTTCACCATCTCCGTCATCGGCGACTCCACCGGCGCGATCGACGACAACTGGGTCGGACAGACCGCGCAGTGGATGTCCGACAAGTACGACCGACCAGTCGAACTGCACCAGTGGTCCGTCCGCGTCGAGCCGAACGCGTACCAGCCCGTGCAGACCATCGGTGCCGGCGCGAACGCGCCCATCGTCATCTGGAACGGGTCAGCCGAGGGCAAAGACATCACCTACTCCCTCACCAACTGGGACAAGCTCGTCCCCGTCGACGGAGCCGCGTTTGACCTCGCGTTCATCAACCACGGCCACAACGTCGCCGCGGGCAAGCTCGCCACCGCCGGAGATGACCTCCTGAAGAAGATCACCGGCACGATGAGCACGGCGGCCGTCATCGTCATCGGGCAGAACCCTCAGGAGGACGAGGGTGGCACCCTCGGGCCGGCGCAGGAAACGAACGTCCGCGCGTGGATGTCCTCGGCGAAGCGTCAGGGCTACGCAGTCGTCGATGTGCTCGACGTGTTCCTTGACCAGGACGACTACTCAAAGCTGCTTCTCGGTGCCGTGCACCCGAACCGGGACGGCTTCACCCTGTGGGCGCAGGCCGTCGAGAAGGTCCTCTCCGCGTAGCCCGCGAACGCCGAAAGGCCCCCTCGAACTCCGATGAGTTCGAGGGGGCCTTCTCAGTTCAGTCGGCGGTTTTCACCGTTGTAAGGGGCAGGTCCGCCCGGAGGACGAAGTAGCCGACGTGGTTGTTCAGCAGCCGCGGGTCAACACTCACAACCCCGGGGCCATCAACGTTCACTCGCATCGCATACGTGAAGTCCATAGTCCCCGAAGACAGACGGCATCCGGCCGGTGCCATCAGGTATTCGCCGATCGGGATGTACGACGTCGGGATCTGCAGGATCGGCTGATAGGCGGTTGTTGCAACGGAAGCAAGTGCGTCCATGCCGCCGATCGACACGTTCATACGGAGCATCGAGCCATCCACAATTGTGCCATCTGTGGACAGTGTGGGTGTCCCAGAGACACCCTGCGCTGACATGAGCGCCGCAGCGTTTGAATGCAGAGCAGTGGGCACCCTGAAGTACGGTCGCGGCGCTTCCCCTGAAAGGAACCCAGCTAGCCGAGCGGCCACAGCAGTGAAGCCCGCAGCAGTTGGGTGCCGTGACGAGTCCGTGGAGGACGCCGGGTCCCACCAAGCCGCGGAGTCACGGATAGCAGACCACGTCCACATCGGTGACCACTCGGCAACGGCGTAGCCGGCAAGGCTTGCACCTTCAAAGAATCGGTTGTACCACCGCCACGGGTCGTTGTCGCCCGCGTTGTTGATCGCCTTCTTCGCATCAGTAGCGAACCACAGGCGTGCGTTGGGGTACAGCGCTGCTATACCCTGGAAGTGACCACGTGCCTGGTCAACAGTCGGCAGGTAGCCGCCAATGTTGTTCACGCCCGCCAGGACGATCACGTCGGTGATCTTCGCCTTGTTGTACGACGTGTCGTTCTGAGCCGTGATGACCTGAGCGTCAGTTGCGTTGCCGCTGTTCTGAGTTGTCGGCCCGATGATCGCGCCTGCTACGGCGTAGTTCTTCACCAGGTTCGCACCGAGGCGGGCAATCGCCATGTTCGGAAGCGGGTCAGTTCCCTGGTACAGCTGGGTGCCCCAGGAGTCACCGAAGTACACGAACTGCCGAGCCGGGTTGAAGCTCACACCGGCGAGCAGAGCCGCCATTGCGGTGCCTTCGGGTGTGCCGGGGTCCTTGAGGTTGTTTGCCACGCGCGCTCGCACCGCGTCGGGGAGCTGCTTGGTGTCCGAGTCAACGGACGGAATCTGTGGGGTACCCATGGTGGCCTTTCAAGTCATGCGGTGCGCACCGCAGAAGGTGAGTCAGTGTGCGGGTCGGGGCCGCGTCGCTTCGAGGGCGGAGGGGATCACGTCGGCGAGCGTCACAGCGTCTTCGCCTTCCGGGTACGGCATCTCCGGTTCCACACCCCACGCGTTCATGATGTGACCCACCCAACGAGCGAGCGCGGTACGGAACTTGCGGTCCTCACGCTTGAACGCGCCGAGCTCTTCACGGAGCGCCTGCACTTCATCGCGGTAGCTCTTCACTTCCGCCTGCATCTGCCGGTTCGACTCGAGCACATCCTTGACGAACTGGCCCGGGTCAGCAGACCAACGAGCGACCGCTTCCTGCTCTTCATCAGTGACCTCATCACGCCGCTTCTCCCGTGCACGACGCACACCGAACACGGCGAACGGGGACGCAACAATCGCGACGAGAACAGACCCAGCCGTGACGATCAGGGTGCGTGTGGTTTCCGGGTCACTCATCCGTTCCCCTTCCGCTGCACTCGACGACTGGCGCTTGCATCCGCCTCCTTGCGGCCGATCTCACCGACGATGTCGATGACGCGAACCAGCAGGAACGCATCAGCGAGCACAACAAGGGTGATCGACAGCCCCGAAGATGCTGACCCGTCGTCCACGTTCACACCCAGCAGATACGCGTACGTGGACAGGCCGATGATGAGCATGCCCTTGCCGATCAGTTCCACCCAGTCGAGGCAGAAGATCAGCCCCATGCTGGCGAGGATTGCACCAAGCGCGATCTCACCCGCCCAAGCACGTGGGAACCAGTGCAGGGTGAAGTCTTCGACGACCCGCGACCCGACGAACAGGGCGATCATCGCGAACGCCAGCAAGCACGCGTTCACGATGGGGAGGAACACAGTGAAGATGGGGCGGAACCGTTTCGGCACCAGCGGCAGGGCATCCTTCGACCAAACAGTGTGCACGCGCTCCCCCTTACGGTCAGTCAACTGACCTGGTCGGAGCCGTCAACGATCTGCGGCGGCGACACTTCACCGACCTGCTTCGCAGTCGCCTGACGAACCGCTGCCGCCTTCGGAACCGACCCCAGGCCGATCGTCGTCAGCCACTGGTTCACCGCCGGGATCGCCATCACCCGGGACAGGCCACCAGCAACCGCCGTCACAACAGCTGCTGCAGAGACCAGCCACAGGTACACCTTCCCGTCGACCGGCAGACCAGCCGCCGAGATGATCGTCGGCAGCACACCGGCGAACGCGATGAACGCGGGGATGCCAACCTGTACGACGGTGCGGAGGACCCGCTGCGTCTGGAACCAGATGGGTTCGACGGCGATTGCCTGCTTCTCGTGGTCACCCATCAGGCAGCACCCTTCCCACTGACACGTTCGAAGCTGGACACGATGGCCGGCGACTGGCCGTCGCGCTGCTCCTGCAGCCCACGGGCCTTCCAGAACGACGTCTGGGTCTCGTTCAGCTGCATGCAGCGCATGGTCTCGGGGTTGACAAGGAACGGGACCTTCTTGGATCCCAGGCGGACAATGAACGTGTTCACGATGTCTCCTACAGGTGTGGTGGTTGCCGGCTTCGGGGTCGGCTTCGGTTTCGGCTCCGGGGCCGGCACCGGCGAGATGCCCAGCGCATTGCTGACGGTGATCCCGGGGTACGGCGGGAAGTGCTCAGCGCGAGTTGCGCCTTCGATGTGCCACGGCTCGCCGAAGTTGCGTCCGGTCCACGTGAAGCCGCGGAGCTCGGCCCGCTGCTGCGCCCAGGCAAACTCCGCGGCCGTCAGTGCACGGTTCCTGCCGGCTGCGTCGGTGACGCCCATGTCGATCGCGTTGCCGTGCAACACCTCGTCATGGCGTGACGTGAACGGATACGCGGCCTTGGGGTAGCCGTTGCGGAGGTACGCGTTGTACAGCAGCGACTGTCGGCTGCGGCTGCGGCGTGCTTCGTTCGGGCTGAGTCGGTAGCCGAACCGTGCCCAGAAGTCACGGACCAACGACAACCACTGCTGCGCAATCCGCTCCGAGTTGACGTACTGCATCTGTCCGCGGAGGTCGCCGTACGACGACTCCCCGATCGGGTACCAGGCCATTCCGGCCCTCCTTCAACGACGAAGAGCCGCCCCAGTAGGGACGGCTCGAGAGAGTGAGTGGGTCAGATGTGGATCGCTTCGACGACGAGCGTCTGACCGGCCAGCAGCGTCACGCCGGACGTCACCTGCACCGTGCAGCCCGTCGCCGTGCGTGCTGATGGCAGGCAGGACGCGGACACGCCAGTCAGCGGGATGCCAGCCGACGAGTACACCGATGCGGTCACCAGGTAGTCGGCATCCACGAACGTTGCATCCCAGACGATCGGGTACGCCTTCGTGCCGCCCAGCGCGAGAGCGGTCATGTTCGTGACCGTCTTCACCTGATGTGACTGGTTGCTGATCCGCTTCAACGTGGACGCTCGAGACTGCACGTACGCCGACCACAAGCCGACGATCAGCATGTCCGTGCGAACACCCTGGATGGATCCGTCGATCGGGCTGTAGATCACGAACTCACGCAGACCGGCCGCGTCGAGGTCGTCCGCGATCGGACCCATCCCGACCGACGATGGGTTGTCCTTGTACGCCCAGTTCTTCAGCGTGATGTTGAGGAACTTCGTCATGTCGACGGCGTAGTCCGACCCGATGTTCTTCTTCGCACGAGTTGACGCGGCGATGCCGAAGTTTCCGTCAGCGTCCACGTACATCTGCACTGGCACGTTCGTGAGGATGTTCTGCCGCACCCCCGGCGACTGCACGCTGTCAGTGAAGGTCCCCGACCGTCCAGTGATACCTAGCACAGCACGAACGAACAGGCCACTCACTCCGGCGTACGCAGCAACGTACGCCCCAGTGACGTTTCCGCCAGCTGACACATCCCCCGTCGCGAACAGGCCACCGACGTTCAACCGAAGCCGGACCGCCTTCTCCAAGTTGCGGATACGCCGCTGCACGTCCCGGATCGGGCCGAGAATGCCAGTCCCGCTCTTCGTTGGGTCACCCACACGGGCCTCCTAGTTCGTCAACGCGTACAACTCGCCAGTTGTCACCGACACCCACCGGCCGTCCTGGTCACCCGACAGGTTCGTGATCCGCCGCCGGTACACGCCATCAGCAACGAACAAGTCGCCGCGCAGCTTCACCAGGCAGTAGTCACCCTTGTTGAACTCGCCGATACGTGGCGACTGATCAGCCTGCACTTGGAAGTCCCAGAACTCGACCGGCTTCGACCCCGTACGGGCGCTTTCCCGCACGTAGCCGTCCAACTGGTACTGCTCGTCCACGTTGCGGGATGCGTCCACGAGCTCGAGTAGCGGAAACCCTTGCGTGAGCAGGTTCGTGTTCGTGTACGTGGAGAACATGGTCGCGTCGGATGCGGATCCGCCCTGACCCCATGCACGGCCCTGCAGCTTCGACCCGTCGACCTTCACGTTGAGGCCGCGGATCGTCGTCTGACCGACCCCGTAATCCCACACATGCGTCGACAGGCCGGACAGTTGCGGCTGCGATGGGGTGCCGACCCGCATCACCCACTCAACGAACCGAGGGTCGGTCTTAAATCGCGGCAGGAAGTCGATCTCGGGTCCGCCATCCACTGACGTCAGATCGCCGAGTGCATCACCGACGAGCGCCAAGTCAGCGCCCTGGTACTCGCGCGTTTCTGTACCCGACACTTCAGCTGGCAACACGACGGGGACGTTGCCGTTCGTGTGCTGCTGAGCCTGTGCCACGAGTCGCCGAGCGACCGTCGTCAGCGACACGTTCTCGTAGTACGTCTCCACATCGAACGGCGTCTGCCCGGCCGCCAGGACCGGGATCAGCACGCGGTGGTCGAAGTAGGACCACATGCCCGACGCGTTCAACGTCAGCGTGCCTACATCCTTCGAGTAGTCCTGCACCCACACCGGACCCGCGTTCAGGATCACACCGTTCTCAGCGACACCGAGGAACGACTTCCCCACCGTCGCCACGTTCCGCAGGTTCAGGCGACGGATGTCCGGATCGGTGAGAGGCACCGTGATGCTGATACTGCCGGCACTGTTGATCCCCACATCCCAAGAGCCCTTGCTGACCTGTAGATGCGTGGAGATGCGGCCGGTCAGCAGGTCGCCGATGAACCAATCAGTCATCGGAACCCCGTCAAGTCAGCGCGACGAGCTTGACGCTCAGCCGCATGGCGTAAGCCAACGTGGAACCGCTGTTCTGCCAGCCTCGAAGGTTCACCACGTCGCCTGCATTGCACTGGATGAGCCCGGACAATGTGGCGTCACCCGATGCTCCGGCCGTTGAACCGACTGCGCGCCGATCTGTGACCCGGACAGGGCTGACGGAGGTGAGGTTCGTCGTGATTTCCACAAAGCGTTCACCTGTGGTGTTAGCGCCCCAGTTTATAGCAGCACCCACGTCGTACCAGCCTGCATAGGTGCACGTGAATGAGGCCCCGCTACCACTGACGACAAGCAGGCCCGAGTCCGACGTGAACGAAGTGCCAGCGGTGGCCGGGAAAGTGGAATTGCTCGTGCCGGATGCAAGAGAACCGGAGCCGGTGAGTACGCCGAAGGTTTGCGCGTCATCCCGCACCCAGATGCCGTTCCGCATCCAGTACAAACCGCCACTCTTGATGTACCCCTGCGTACCGTCGATCACATTAGCGGCGTCGGAACGCATTTCGGCGACAGATCGGTACCGAATCGGACTGCCAAACAGGGCAGTCCCAAGAATCGTGTTCGACACGACCACGCCGGAAGCGTTCGTCGCGGTCACGCCAGCCGGGACTAGGACAGTTCCGATGACAAGCGCACCAGACGGAGCGTCCGGCACAACCGGTGACGCTGCAGCCGTACCAGTCACAACGCCGAACACGGGTGAGCTGTTCGCATCACCCTTCTCCGTGTCGTTGTGCTTCACGTACACCGTGTCGTAGCGCGAATTCGCGGAAGGTGCAGTCGCGAGCGCTACAGTCGCCGCGCCAACGTTCGTGATGATCACCACGCCGTCGTTGTTGGCACGCGACAGAACGAACACTGATTGCTCGAAGATGCTGACGCTCATGGTCGCCGTCGCCACCATCGGGTTCACCGCCCCGTAGAGCAGACCCGTGCGCGGTGCATCGTTCAGGTTCTTGACGATGAGGCCTTGTTCGAAGAGCCGCGCATCGAGAGCGGTAGTTCCAGCAGTGGTCACAAACCCGTTGGTCAACGCCATGCGCGTCTCCTATCCAAGATCAAACGAAAGCGGGAGCCGTCGAAACCGTTAGCGTCGGGCTCCCAGAGACAGCACCAATAGGCAGGAACTGGACCTCGCCAGCACGTTTCGGCGGGACCGTCCACCAGTCCGACGCCGTCAAGAAACCAGTCACATCGGAACCGGATATCGTCACCCGGCCCGTACGCGGGTTCAACCGCACCGTCTCCGACGCAGCAACCGGACGCTCGAACCGGACACGCTGACCAGTCGGCACCCACACCAGCTCAAACCCGCCGGCAAGACCGCCAGTGACGTCAAGCATCGACACGGTCTCCGCCGTGCCAGGGTTCGCCGCAGCAGCACGCCCCGTCGAACCAGGCGTACCCCAGTCGAAGAACTTCCCAGTCGGCTGCACTGCCTGCGGCTGGTACGTGCCATCACCGTTGCCTGTCAGGCCAGTCGTCAGGTAAAACCCTGGGTTGTTCGGGTCGCGCACGTAGTACGTCGCCGGGTACAAACCCTGCGACGGTGCAGTACCCGACACCACACCCAGCGGCCACACCAGACCGGACGACGGCACAGCAACACCAGTCGACGCGAGCACCCGTGTTCCGTAACGGAACGGGTCCGCGGAGATCACATCGAACGAGAACTTGAAATACGGCTGGTACAGGCCGTCATCCATCTTCGGCGACGTCGACACGCCAACGTTCACCCACCGGGTGTCGATCGGGTCGGTGACGGTGAACACCGCCTCCTGCCCGTCCGCCATCAGCCCCGCCAACGTGTCCCGAGCCGCGTACGCCTCAGCCAACGTGTCGCCCGACCAGGAACCCTCCACCGAAACCACACGAGGGTCCCGGTAGATGGTCCCCGGCCGGAACGACCCGTTAGCCTGCGGCCGGGCGTCCGCCTCATACCGTGTCGGAGCAGCGTCATACCATCCGACAAGCTTCGCCAACGCGAAACCCTTCACCGCCTGATCGTCGAACGTCACCCCACTGAACGTGACCGTCGTCATGACACCATCCCTGCGAGCTCGCGAGCGGCCTCCCGCCCAAGGACGGTCAGCATCGTGTTCGGGTCAACGTGCTGCATCGGCTTCACGTCCAACATCTGCGTGAACTGCGGGGCAGCAGCAGGCTGCGCGGCCGGCCGGTACGACTCCATGTAGCGGACAGAGCCGCCACGGTTCATCGCATCCAACGCAGCCCGGTTCCGTGCAGTCGCAGCAGCGTTCATCACGAACTCACGCCCGTGCACCACACCAGCGACCTCGTCAGTGCCGAAATCACCCGTGTATCCACCAGACGCATACCCGGGCACCCGCAGGTACTTGCCGAGCATCTTCTGCAACGCCTTCGACTGCCGGTCAATGGACTTCGCGATCGTCGCCGCGTTCTTGTTCGCCGCCGACAACGACTTCTCAGCCGTGTCGATCAGCTTGCCGAAGTTCGCGTCCGCAACCTGGTTGCCGATCTTCGTCGAAGTGGACTGCACCGCCTGGTACTGCTTGTTCACAGCAGCCAGGCCGGCCTTGTTCATCGACGCGAGACTGCGCGCCAACGGCAGCCCCTGATCCACACCAAGCGACGCGATCTCGTTCAGCAGAGCAGGAGCAAGCCCCTTTTTCTGCAACGAAGCCAGCAGCGCCTGGAACTGCTTCAGCTTCCCCGCACGCTGCGTCAACCCACGCAGCAGCGACGAACCAGACCGGTAGTCGCCGTACGAAACGTCCGACAGTTTGCCCTTCACCGCCGACGCCATCGACGTTGACGAATCACGCAACCCATCCAGACGGTCCGACGCCTTCTTCACCGCGTCAGCAGCCTTCGTCGACTGCTTCTCGAGACCGATGAACGCACGCTCGTTCTTGTCCGCAGCACGCAGGAACGACCGCCGCTGAGCAGCCGAATACTTCGACGAGTCCTGCCCCATCTGGAACAGGCTCTGCGTACCCGACTGCACATCGAACTCACCGTTACGGA
Source organism: Curtobacterium sp. MCLR17_032 (assembly GCF_003234795.2). Lineage (NCBI taxonomy): Bacteria > Bacillati > Actinomycetota > Actinomycetes > Micrococcales > Microbacteriaceae > Curtobacterium > Curtobacterium sp. MCLR17_032. Next base: position 2,826,095 of record NZ_CP126268.1, read on the forward strand.
CCGACGTGCGGAACGACAAACGGTCGCCGAGATCCGCACCAGTCGGAGCCGCCTTCGCACGAGCCAACGCAGCATCAGCACGCTGCGTGGCAGCCTTCGCCGCACGCGTCTCCGCCTGCGCCTGCAACAGCCGCTGACGGTTCGCAGCCGTCTTCGACTTGTTGAACTCGCTCTGAGCCCGACGCTGCGCAACCTGCGCCGCCTTGAACCGGTTCTTCGCCCGCTTCGCATCCGTCGTCTGGTTAGAGATGAAACCACCCGAAGCGAACATGCCCGCGTTGAGACGGTCGAACGTGTGCCGGCCGTACTTCTGCACCGACGCCGCACGGATCACATACTCACCGTTTGACAGGTACGCCGGAATCGAATCCGACGTCGCAGTCCCCGCGCCGTACACAGGACCACCAGCCGCCTTGTACGCAGCACCAGCAGCACCACGAGACGCGCCCGCCTTCACGGACTCTTCAACCTTCCGGTTGACGGTGGTGATCGTCAGGGTCTTCGACTGCAGTGACTGCAGGGTGCGCAGCACCGCGTAGAGATTCGCCTGAGCAGCAGCCACCTCAGCACGCACCTCAGTGCGCTTCGACGGCGGCACCGAAGCCAGCTTCTGCTTCGTCGCTTCCAGCTTCTGCAGCGCATCCTGAACCTCGCCCTGCACCTTCAGAATGCGCTTCTTCGTCGCAAGCTCAGCAGCACGCTCAACAGCCTTCGCCGAGTCAACAACCCCCGACGCGCCTTCCTGACTGAACAGGGTCTTCACGTTCGCCGGCACTAGCTTCAACTGGTCAGCCATCTTCGCCGCTTCCTCACCGGAAACACCGAACGCCTGAGCGGCCTGAATGTACGCATCCCGAGTGGTCTGCATCTTCGCCGCAGCATCCGCCTGCGTGCCGCCGTTCTCCGCGATGGCAGCCGTGGCCGCGATACCGTCCTGGGCGATCTGACGGAGAGCAGCAGCGTTCGCGCGACCCTTGTCGGAGTTCAGGTCCAGCGTGCGACCGTTCTCCTTCAGCGAGCCAGTTGCGTCGTCGATAGCAGCCTGGAAGTCAGACTCCGTCTGCTCCACCGAAAGCTGCGTCGAACCGAAACTACGGATCGCGTCAGCCAGATCGCTGATGCTCTGGTTCGCCTCAGAAGCCGCACCCGTCAGATCAGCAAGCTGTTCCTTCTGCTGCTGCGTGGACGTCGCGGCGAGCACGGTAGCCAGCTGCCCCTTACCCTGCGCCAGATTCAGCAGTTCCTGACCGTCAACTGTCTTCCCCTGCGCCGCAGCAAGCGCCTGTAGCTCATCCTTGTACGGCTTCATCTTGTTGAGCAGGTCCCGGGCGGTGTCGCTACCGCCGCCCATCTGCTTCAGCAGCTGGTTGAATCCCTTCGCCGCGGACGTGACATCCGTCGAAGCAGTACCAGCAAGGGTTTCGCCCATCTGCTTGAACTGCGCCTCGAACCGGGTCGCAGTGTCAGACACATGCGTCATCCCGAACGTCAGACCGTCGAAGAACTTGCCAAACCCAACCGAGCGTTCGTTGCCTGCACCCGAGATAGCATCAAGGGCTTTCTTCGCGGACGTCGCCTTGTCGTTGATGATGTCGAAAGCGCCACCGCCACCAGTAAATTGCTGGTTGAGAGCCTTGCCGTTGTTCGCCGTCATAGCAGCGTTCAGACGGTTGATCTCACCCTCAGTGAGCGATGCTTCCTTGCCGATACCCGAGAAGCCGGAGATGACCGCAGCGATACCGACAGCAATGCCGGCACCCTTACCGAAGCCCTTCGCGACACGGCCAACCGTGAGGTTCATCTGCTGCATCGCCGCTCGAGCAGCCTGCACCTTCGGGACCATCGTCAGGAACCCGCCACCAGCCAGAGCGGTAGCGGCAACAACGGCGGTCAGGCCAAGCGTCAGGCCCTGCACGGCACCGGGAGCGTTGGAGTACGCCGACACGAGACCCGTGACGGACTGCACCATTTCGCGCAGCACACTGTTCGACGCCGAACCGGTCTTGATCAGACCCGACTCGAACGCCGCACCAAGCTTCTTGACGTCACCGTTCAGGTTGTCCGTCTTGCCCGCAGCCTGCTGAGCAGCGAACCCAGCCTCGTTGACCGAGTTCACCCACTCACGGTTACCCTTCGCACCATCCTTGTACAGGATGTTCGCGGCACGGATCGCGTCGGAGCCGAATATGATGCCCAACGCCGAGTCGCGAGACGCTGAGTCGACACCCTTGAATCCGGCGGCAAGCTGACCTGCGAGACCGGTGATGCCGACGAAGTTGCCCTGCGCGTCGTACGCCTCAATGTTATACTGCTTCATCGCCGCAGCGGCCTGCTTTGACGGAGTAGCCAACTGCAGCAGCATCGACTTGAAGCTCGTACCAGCGTCAGAGCCGAGCAGACCGTTCGACGCGAACTCGGCCAGCGTTCCGACAGTCTCATCGATCGACAGGCCGAACTGGTTCGCGACCAGACCGGACTGCTGCAGAGCCTGCCCCAGTTCCTCCACACCACCGAGCGACTTGTCCGCCGCAGCAGCAAGCAGGTCAGCAACGTGCGGCACATCCTTACCGGACAGACCGAACTGTGTCAGAGCAGCAGACGCGATCTCCGTAGCCCGAGCCACATCAATCTGACCAGCCGCGGCAAGGTTCAGCGCACCCTTCAGCCCGCCGCCCAGGATGTCCTTCACGGACACACCAGCCTTGACGAGCTCCGTTTCCGCCTGCGCCACCTCAGTGGCCGAGAACCCGATGCTCTGACCCATCGTCAGCGCAGCGTTCCGCAGCAGGTCCATGTCGCCCGCCGTAGCGTGCGACAGGGACTGCACCTGCGACATCTGCGCATCGAAGTCAGCGAACGACTTCACCGCAAGAGCGACACCAGCAGCAGCCGCAGCACCGATACCAAGCAGGCCGTTACCGACCTTCTCGAACGCTGCACCCTGCGCCTGCAGGTTCTGCGCTTCAGAGTTCGCCTGCTGCGTCGCCTGCTGAATCTGGTTCATCCCCTGCAGGTACTGCTGCACCTGCGCTCGGATGGTGACGGAAACAACATGATCGGCCAAAACGCGGCTCCCGTCTTCCAGTGTTTACATATCAGCTACTGCCGTGTGACTTTCTCCACCGGCCACATGAACCCATGCGGGTTCGCGTTCTCGCCAGCAGCCTTCCGCCACAAATCCTCGGCGTCCTTCGTGGCTTTCTCCGCGAAGTCAACAATCGGGAGACGCACGAAAGCGCCCTCCGGTGTCACCGTCAACTTGCCGGCCTCATACTTATGCGACCCACGCGGGTTCGACGGGTCCGCATCAGGAGACGTTGCCTCATCCATCGGCTGACCATGCGGGCCAAGCATCTGCTCAAACCCCGTCACACCAAGCACCAACGCCACCTGATCAGGCGTCCACTCCGGCTCACGTTCAACATGAACCGCAGTCACACGTCCGTCATCGTCATACACGGGGGTATGCACTTCCAGGGGCTCCCACCCACGCAAACGCTTCGGGGACACACCAACCTTTACTGCGAGTCGGACTTCATCTCGGAGACGAGGGTTGACGCGCGCAGCGCTTTTCCCAGTTCCACCGCCCGGTTGCTCTCCCCCTCATTGAGCGCATACACCACGTCTGCGATCTGCTGATGGTCGCCACCCGAAAGCAGCTGGAACAGGTCATCCCATTCCTCTTCCGTGAGCTCGCGTTCCTGGCCGTCCTCAATGACGACACCGGACTGCAGAGCCGCGGCACGCGTCACCGCGTGGAAGTTGTACCCAAACACCACCTTGTCGGGCAGTGAATCGGGGCGGGGGCTGTTGACCAGAGTCAGGTCAGTCCAATCCGAACCCAGCATCCGCGTGAACTTCAGGTCGACGAGAGTGCCGGCGTAATCCGCCTTCACCGCCTCGATCTCCTGCAGGATCTCAGCAAGCCGCGACGTCTTCGCCAGACGGTCATCCTGCGGCTTGCCCTTCTCAACCTCACGCTCAGCCTCGAGGTCATACAGACGCCCCGACACATCAGCATCCAGAGACACAGTGACCACCCGAGACGGACGGCCCTTCTCCTTCGCAGCAGCAAGCTTCTCGTTGAAACCCATAAGTCTGTTCCTCACTCGTCCTCACTCAAAGAAGATGACCCGTGCGGGCGGGAGTGAGACCGCCCGCACGGGAGTTATCAAGCCGCCGGCGTGACGTCGCGCAGGACCGGAGCCAGCGGACGAATCGTCTGCGTCTTCGTGAACACCGAGTTCGCCGCAGCCTGATCGCGCTGCTTCACACCCGCCTCAGTCATCCACAGGTCGAACTTGCTCGTCGAAGTGATGTCCGCATCGTGGTCGGTTGCCCAACGCACCGCGAAGACATACTTCTGACCCTTCACCAGCAGCGGGTCAGCAACGTTCGTCGTGTCGCCGTACACGTACTGAACAGCCAGCGTGTTCGACTCCTTGCCACCACGAGAGAACGTCTGCGTCGCCGTGAGACGGTCATCAGTGATGTCCTCCTGCGACGTCGCCTCAGCCCAACCCGACCCAGCAGTCAGGTCGTAAGTGATGTCCACGAACGCAGCAGAGTTAAGCTGCGTCACCGTGATGTCCTTCAGGGTCTTCCCTGCAGTGATGATGGATGCCGGAGCAGCCATAACCAGCAGGTTGCCCTCAGTGCCAACAGACAGCGACTGCTGCCCCTTAGTGATCGCCAATTTGGTCTCCTTCGGATAAACGCGGCCCCGGACTTCCCGAAGGACCGATTAACGCCCCCGTGGGGACAGATGAGAGGGCTACTTGCCCGTACCGGTATCAGCCGGCTTCGACTTGCCCACCAGCGGGAACTGCGCCGGCAGAGCGTCCTGAATTGACTTCAGGATGTCCATGTGCAGACCGTTCGGTCCGCTGACAGTGACATATTCGTCAGACATGACATGCTCCTTGGAATGCGAAAACCCCGCCGAAGCGGGGTCAGATTGGATCGGAACGGAAGCTGTACTCAGCTATCTGCGTGAAACCAGGCGGAGACGTATCATCGTCAATCTCCATCACGTCGAGAATGTCGCGACGGATCGGCTGACAACGGCGACCAGCGATAGTCGGCGTCTTACCGCGACCCTTCGGCCGCAACGCCGCATCAACATGCTCGACAACCCAAGCGCACTGCTCAGGGTCAGCACCAACACACATCACCGACCACGACGGCGTAAACGTTGACGCCCCACCCGACAACCGCTCCTGACGGTCCGTGCTCAAACCAGGACGGACAATCACGTACGGGTAGGCGCTGAGGTCCGGAGCCAACATGACAAACACGTTGTCAGCTAAGGCAGGATCGGACTCGAGCAGCCCCACCAACGCGTTCGTATGCGCCCGCGTCATAGGCCAGCCGCCGCAAGACCATCCGCAACAGCCTTCCGGATGCCCGTCTGGAAGTCCTCTTCGTTGTCGACAAGCGCCTTCGGAATGCGGTTCTTACCCGGCGCGTTCCGAGTACCCTTATCAACAATGCCAACCACAGCACCCTGCGAACGGCCCAGATCATTACCGATCTCAGCAGAAATACCGCCCAGCACCTGACCCGTTGTCCCATGCAAGTCGTACGAAATCGCACCACGCGCATGAGGCAGCCCACGTGACCCGCTGTAATCGTTACTGATCTGATCCTTGATGTTCCGAGCAGTCACCTCGATCGCAGCACGCAGAAACCGTGCCGTCTCCCGAGGCGCTTCCTCAATCGTATGCGCAAGCTCATTCAGACCATTATCCGAAGCCACGACGCCTCCTAAGTCAACAAAGTGATCGGAAACCGCCGAGCAGTCGCATACGACGACGCAAACGGCGCATCAACACGAGCACGACGACCCACCAACGACGCATCAGTCAACGAACCCGTGATCTCCACCACATGGCCCTTCGTCACCGCACCAGACGTCCCCAACGGCAACGACAACGTCGCAGCCTGAGACACCAACAGCTGCCCCGCCTGCTCAGCATCAGCAGCCTGCACAGCAGACGCCTTGAACCGGCACGCGCCCTCATACACAGGCTGGATCACGGTCTCCCGCTTCCCCGTCGCCTCGTTGATCGGGCCAGGTACTTCCTTACCCACACGGCACGTGTCCGTCATGATCGACTCAGCGATCCAACGTCCCGACCGTGCGGCAGACTCAGCGGTCACAGCGCCGCCGACCCAACCGTGTGGAACGTCGACGGCTGCTTACCACCCCTGACGCCTCCGGGGACAATCGTGTACGCGCCCGACGTCGCACCTGACCCGTCACCGAGCAGTGCGAGTTCAGCGTCAGACAGGTACAGCGCCCCAGTGGAACGCGCCTTGTCCAACGTGTACTGGTAGTCGTCGATCGTCTCCGAGTACTTCCCGTCAGGGTTCGCCAGGAGACGTAGCACAGCAGCGCACAGGATCTGCACCACCACAGCCCGGAACGACGGCACCTCCCCCACCTTCGACTCCGCGAACGGCTTCTGCATCAGCAGAATGTTCCACGCGTCATCCAGCAGGACAGCACCAACCGTCCGGTCCGTGTCAGTGAGGGGCCGCAACGACCGCTTCGTCAGGTCATCAACCGTTGCCGGGTTAGCCATCACAGCCCCTCACCTTCACTTACTTATCGTCCGACTTCGGAGGACGCCCACGCCGCTTCGGCTCAGGCGACTCTTCAGCAGCAGCCAGAACCCACCCGTTGGCGAGGTAGCTGGCATGCGCTGAACTGTCAGGCACATCCACCGTCACGTCCCCGAAAGGGCTCCGGAACTCAGCCATCAGGCAGACGGCGTCGCGCCGGTCAGACGGGCGAACTTGTTGACGTCGCGCACGCGGAAGCCAACCTCGATCTCAGCCCGAACAGCGAACATGTTGCGCTGCCACAGGTTGATCTGCGTGCCACCACGGTTGATCGTCGCCTCCGTCGAAATGGAGATGTCGATCGCCTGCACCTGACCCCACGCCGCAGTCGTCCAGTCGCCAGCGAAGCCGACAGTGGACGGGGTGCCGGGAGTGCCAGCAGTACCCGCCTTGTTGACTGCCTTCGTCTTGTAGACGGGGCGACCAAGCAGCGAGCCAACCTGACCCTCGAGTGCAGCGTTACCGATGAAGATCGGACGGCCGAGAGTGTCAACCGAACCGAGAGCGATGAGCTCACCGGTCGGAGACAGCGCCCAACCGGACACGTCGCCACCGTTCGCAGCAACCGAACCCATCGCGCCGAGCAGGCCCGAGTAGGTGTTCGTGTTGATGGAGACAGCCGGCGCGTTCTTCAGCGTGTCGAAGTCGGACCCCGGAGCGTCGCCGAAGAACACCGTGTTGTCGAACCTCGCCGACAGCACGCCCGGAAGACGCCCGACGAGAGCGTTGTACAGCGCACCCTTGTCGCGACGGAACTGGTTCGAGAACGGCTCGATGACAGCGAGGGTGTACCCACGCATCACCTTCGACGCCACAGTCGGGTCAGAGACCGGCTTCTCTTCCGTCTCCGCCGTCCACGCGGCAGTCGGGTCACCAGTGATGATGTCGACCGTCACGCCAGCGCCCGGAAGCGGAATGTTGGGGGTCAGCGAGGCGACCGCGGAGGTCTCCTGGAAGCCCTGCCAGATTTCGGTGGAGACCGCCGTGGGCAGGTTAACGCCCGAGGTCCCCCTGTTCGTTGCCTGAGCAACCATGTGATCTCTCCTTAGAGGTCAGGGAAGGCGTCAGCAAACTGCTGAGCCGTAGAGGGTGTCCCCGTTTCCTTCGCACCCTGCGACGGGTCCGGACGAGGGGACGACTTGGCGTCTGCCGGCACGAACTCAAGCAACGAGTCAGCGTCTGCAAGCAGCGCGTCCTCGTCGTCTCCCTGCAAGCGTGCGATGAGCGACTTCGGAAGGCCCTTATCGATACCCACGTTGAGGCGGGTGATCGTCGCGTCCTTCGCTCCGAGATCGTTCGTCAGCGCGTCACGTTCACCGGTGAGATCCGCGATCTGCGACTCAAAGCCGCCGATGCTTGCTTCCAGTTCACGCACACGCCGCTCCGCAGCATCCGCACGAGTGCGTTCCGCTGCGATAGCTCGCTTGCCTGCTTCACCGAGCTCAGGGTCGCCCTGCGTCTCGGTGGTGGTCGTCGTGTCTTCAGACATGGGGTACCTCGAATCGCTCGATGGTGAAACCTGCAGGCATCGCGCAAGCAGGAAGAATGGGGAAAATCAGCCGAGACGAATGCCCAGCGACCGGTAGAACTCAGTGGCGACCGCGCGGTCCTCCGCAGCAGCCATCAGACGGCGCGGGTCGGACGTCGCCATGTTCACTCGCATGTAGCCGGCATCGCGCAGCAACGTCTGCCGCAGGGCGACATCGTCAGTGAGGCCGATGATCGTCTCCGGCATCAGGCGCGTGTACTTCGTGGACGTGTACCGGGCACCCTTACGACGCTGCTCAGCAGCACCAAGGTTCCGGTTCACCTTCCCGAACTCACCACGCCGCGTGTTGCCCTCCGTGGTGACGTACCCGAAGATCGGCGAACCGTCCGCGTTCCGGCCGATCTGCGACTGCAGCATCCGTCGGCCACTATTCGCCCGCGTCTCACGGCCGATGCCGTTGCCGTACTGGATACCAGTAGCACCACGACGAGCCGTCACCAGCTGGGAAATATCAGCGCCCTCACGGATTGCCTGAGCGCCAGCCTTCGTGAACACACGGTCCTGCTCAGCCTCTGACAGGGAGTTGAAGTACGACTCCGGACTGTCATGGAACCCAGCCGGCACCTGCTCGTCATCATCCGGAGCGGGAACACTCGAGCACTTGCACGCCGGATGACGCTTGAACGCCGTCTTAGCCGACCAAACACCAGCCAGGACAGCACACCTGGAACACGCGCCCGGCTGCACCACACGCACGTACTTCGTGTACTTGTGCGCCGTCATCGCCGTCAGATCAGCCGACCGAGACGTGTCATGCAGCGCCGTCTTCATCATCGCCGCCAGGTACATCTGACCGCCGACAAACGCCTGCTGCACTGTCTTCCCGGAACCGATGAACTGCTTCGTCGTCGTCACCGCACCAAACAGCAGCCCGCCGAGCTCACGACCCGAAGCGTCGACACCCGCAAACGACGACGAGTTCACTGACATCGTCGCCCGCGGGTCCCCATACGCCCGAGCCGCCTGGTTCATGTACCGGTCAGCGTCCGCAGCGTTCAAGTTCTGCGCCGCCACTGCAACCGCCGTCACCGCCGGCTCGACCGCCTGCCATGAACGGTCCAGGTTCGCCATGTCGATCGCAGTCCAAGCCGCAACCGCACGCGCAACCGCACGATCCGACCGCTTGATGATCCGCCGCTGATGCCGCTGCGCAACCTCAAGCAGATCCGCCACGACGACTCCTACTGGTTATCGAAGATATCCTGCGTGTTCGTCACCACGCGGCTGGCCTGCTGCGCTGCGAAGTTCTCGTCCTCAGCGCGGCGAGTCTTCATCCGGGCAATCGTTTCCGGCGAACGGCCCAGGTTCTCCTGCGCCGTCTCCCAGTCCGTCAGCCCGGCCTGGTACTCCTTCACGACCGCATCAGTGACCATGCCCTGAGTAGGCGTCCCAGCATCCCGCCACAGCGTTTCCATGCGGCGAGCATCCTGCGACCACTCACCAGTCCGGAAACGAATGACAAGCCGCATCACGGCTTCCCACGAGTTCCCGAACGACAACTGCTTCCGTTCCGCCTTCTTGATCAGCCGAGTCTCACCAGCACGCTGCCCCTCAGCGGACGGAGCGTTCTGCGTGTTCAGGCCGAAATACTCGATCGGCAGCGACGTCACACCAGACGCCAACCGGGAGTACATCGCGACCATGGTGTCGAAGTTCGACAAGTCTGATGCGTCCAGCTGCTGGACCTTCACGTCCTTGTTCTCGTGCGCCCACACCGAACCGAAGTACGCCTGCCAGACCGGAAGCGGCTGCCCGTCCTGCCCCACGAAGTCACCCTTGGACATGCCAAGAACCTGCTTCTGCGGAACAGCGACCGTCTCCTGCGCCAACTGCGCGTTCGTCAGCGCACGAGACGCCGAATCAGCGATCGGGATGACATCTTCCATCTCCGACACGCCCTCAAGCGACGAACCAGTCACACGAGTCGCACGGTTCCGGTTCACGAACGGCACCACCGGCACAGTGCCCAGATTGTGGACGTCCGGGTCGAACTCGTCCACCCATTCGCCATCCTTGTACAGCAGCCAGTAGGTGACGTTCGGGAAGTACAGCGTCGCCCGAGTGTCCTTGCCACCCTCGGGGCTGTACGACCGCAGAGCAGCCGTCACACGATGAGTCCGAGGATCACGAACCGCGACCATCTCTTCCGGCGACTCAACCGTCACAATCGGGTACTCAGGGTCCTCAGCATTCGACCCCACGCACACGTACGACCGCTTCAAAGCCAGCGCGTCAACGTGAGCGAAGCCGGACCGCTCATCGAGGTTGTTGTACTGGTAGACATCCCACAGAGCAGCATCCGCAGACTGCGCACCCGGCATCCGGAACCCAGTGACATCCAGCCGCTGCTCAATCGCATCAACCGTCACCCGCGGCCAGTTCACCACAACCGTGAACCGCTTCAGTTCCTCCGGAATAGCCAAGCCCAGCTGCTCAAGCTGATGCAGACCCTCGTAATAGTCGTTGTACAGCCGCGTCTCAGTGCGCGTCGTCTCAATCAGACGCAGCAACCGGTCGAAGGTGTCCTGATCATCCTTGGAAAGCGCCAAGACCGCCTCCAATCATCAGAACACAAACATGCGACTATCATTCGGCTTCTCAGAACCCGTAGAGCGAGCAAACGCATACGTCGCCAACGTCGCAGCAACAAGCGGGGTGATATCAGTCGTGTCACGACGATGCCAACCCCACGCACCAGAATCACCAAGAGGACGCTTACGTGCAGCCTCAAGAGCCGCCGTGAGACCCGACTGGTCTTTATGCCGCAGCTGGTCGTTATCGACCATCGACTTGAACCCCTGACATGCCTGCCCATACTGAGCCATCGACACGACGTCAACCTCGACGTTGCGCTCAGCAAACCACGGCAGCAACGCACCAGCAGGACCAATAGCATCCAACGTCACCGAAACAGGCGACCACTTCTGCACCAGCTCTTCAACCCGGTCCACAATCCAACCAGTGCCACGCTCCCGCTGCACAACTTCAGTGTGAATCTTTCCGTCAGCGCGGCGACCAGCAATAGCGATCGACGCGAACGACGAATCCGGGTTCACATCCAGGGCAAACGCCACCGGATCAAGCGGCGACGACAATTTGTCGCCACACTCAGCCCACGTGAACATGTCGACAACCGCGGAGCCCTTAACCTCGTCCAGGATTCCCATACGCTCACGCGCGAACGCAACCTCGGACATGCCGGCACGTTCCTTTTCCATGTACTCAAGCGATGGAACGCCACGAGCAGACATAGACCCAGGATTCGCACGAACCCGTTCCGCCTCATCATCAAGGTCAGCTTTCGGATCGGCAGAGAACTCGTTGTAGCAAAGATGCTTATCCTTCGCAGGCACATCATCGCCCGGATGCTCCGGCTCCTGACGGCCACGACGCATCACACGCCGCAGAACAAGCCCGTACTGGTCACTACGCGGCGCTGACGACGCGTAAATGACACTCGGGTTAGGTCGGGCCGACAGAGCAGGCAACGACGCTGCCACAGTTTCTTCCGGAAGGTTGTACGCCTCGTCGTAACCGAGGCGGTCGCAGCTGAAACCACGACCAGAGCCGTTCGTCCGAGCCAAGAAACGCTGCCGTGCCCCGTTCAGAAGTTCGATGCCCTCTTCGCCATGCGCAGTCGCAACGCGCTTGACCTTCTTACGAAGCCAGTCGGTGTTCTCTACCCAGAACAGCAGACGACGAAACGCTTCCTGCGCAGTCTTCATCTCATGCGCAGTATGGATCGCGAGGAAATCGCGCTGCGAAAACGAGAACAGAAACAGATCCGCCAGCTGGACGATCTCGAAGACCGTCCCCTTCCCGTTCTGACGGGGAACGATCAGCGCCGACTCAAACGACGCCCACTTGCCCTGCTCGTCCTCGCCAAGAATGTCACTGACAACAGCAGCCTGCCAGTCATCAGCAACAAGCCCCACAGACTCGGCAAGTTCCAACGCCTCGACACCAGACGTAAACGAATACTCCGGTACCGACCTAACTCGCGGCGCTACGACGTGCGGCACGCTTAGCGGCGAGATCGTCACTGACATCGCCCTTCTGCTCCGTGGCAGCAACGCCAAGCTCATCCATCAACGCCCGCAACTCACGCGACATCGACGCGTTCGCCTTCTCATCAAGCTCAGCAGCCATGCCCTCAGCAAGATCCCGCTGCCACTGCATCCCAGGCTCGCCACTCAGGGCATCACGCACAGAATCAAGCAGTGACATTTCAATTCCAAGGGTCGGATGTTTGATGGGGAGAGAAGAGCGCCCGCCCCGGAGGTCCGGAGGCCTGCCGTTTTAGGGCCATCCCCCACCCCGTCAGGCCCGTTTTCACCATGTTCTGGACGTCGGAAACTGCCCTCGTGTGGTGTTCCCGCGGCTTACGTTGCAGATGTGGGTAGTGCGACGGCCTGAAGTTGGTCCGTCGCACAGCATCACCGCCGAGTGAGGTTGGTTCGGCGTGGTCGAGGTTGAACAGGAGCGGCTGTTTGGTACCTCGGACGTACTTGGATGTGTAGTCAATGGGTCCGCGGCTGTTGTTGCAGAGCCAGCATGGGGCGTTGGTTGCGGCGCATTCTGCTTTGAACAGTCGCCGTTCCCTGTCGTATCCGCTGCTGTACTTGGTCATGTCAACCCCACCAGCGTTCGTCGTCCCATGGTCGGGGTTTGTCGGTGCAGCACCGGTCGGCTGCGAGTGGTGATGGGTAGTTGGCACCACAGTTGTCGCAGCTGTTCATGTCAGTGGGTGACTGAGACGTACACCGCAGCCCATACGAGAACGGCAATGAGGATGCCGCCTGCAAGGGTTGCTCGACTAGCGTCTAGTCCAGTCATGGGCTTGCGTTCCTTGCCTACCTGTCGGACTCCGTTGACGATGCCAGTGAAGAACCACAGCGCCATCAGGCTCAGCGAGATGGTGAGTGCGATTTGCATTGTCTTTGTCCTGTCGGTTATGCGGGCTAGGTGCGGTCCTCGAGTGCGTCGTATACGGCTTCGACTGCGGCGATGAGTGGCGCTGGTGCAGGCAGTTGCCAGCTATACAGTGGCGCGCCGTGTGTGTCGTAGGCGACGGGTTCGGACCAACGGTTGCAGCGGGTGCGGTGTGCGCTGATGTCGTCAGGCTGCGGTGCCTGCATGGTTCTGTTGCACTGGGTTGGGTTGAAACCCGAGCCGTACGTCAGTCTCTTCGTCTTGGTAGGAGCGTTCGACGAGTGACTGTGATCCTTGCGGTTCGGGTTCTGGCTGGTCCGCTATCTCGTGCCGGTGTTGAGTCCGCCATTGAACGAGGCGACGGTATGACCGTGTCTTGAAGGATGCGTTGCAGGTGCACCATTCCTGCATGCGTTGCCTCCTGCGTGAGCCTCGAAAGGGGTTCTCCGACTCTGCGCCGTGTGTGTTGTGCTTGCGGCCGGCGTTCGCGCTGTGGTTCTGTGCGCGTTGGTGGCGGCGTTGCGGTTGTGTGTTTGACCGGCGGGTCGGAGAAGTTTGTTGATGGTGCAGGTGGGTAGAGGCTTGGTTGAGGCATGTGGCTCGAACTATTTGAGCGTGCCCACCTGCACGGTGGTGTCGCAGAGGTGACAGGATTCGAACCTGCAGCCGGCGGTTTTGGAGACCGCTGCTCTACCAGTTGAGCTACACCCCATCGCAGTGCTCATCCTCGTGGTGGATGCTTGCGCCCGGTCCGCTCCCCGGGGCACTGTGTTGTCCCTGCGCCTGCATATGCGTGGGCCAACGAGAAACGGCCAGCAACCCGTAGGTGACCGACCGTGTGTTTGCGTGCTGTAGACAGAGTTCGTCTACGCGCGTTCAGCATAGCGCATGTCAGGCGTTGTCGGTAGGCGTTTCCTGCTGCGACACGCGGGTGACCTTTCGCCACTGGAACAGCAAACCATCAGGCTTGTCTTCGGATCGAATCTGGAATCCGTTGCTGATCGCAAATTCGAGTGCCGCCTTCTCGAACGCACGCAGTCCGCCGATTGGCATGCTGGCGATTTGCTTGTCACTGATCAGATATTCGCCACGATCGGATTGCCGAAGTGCGATGGCTAGTCCGGTCCGTTCGAGCTCGCTCATGCGCTCATCCTCTCATATTCCGTCAACTCTTCCCCAAGCTCTTCGATGGCGGCCACCGAGTCCCACCCGGTCCGGCATCTTTGGCACACGACGCGTTCCTCAGACGTCCTTCCGTCCTCGTCTTTGCGGTAGCTGAGGATGAGGCGTGCTGGCTGTCTGGCTCCGTCCTGGTCGATCCATTCGGCGGTCTTGCAGAGTGGGCAGAGGTGGCCGGTCTCGAGCTGCTTGACGGTGCGGTCGAGCTTGTTGAGGATGATGCGTTCCCACCGTCGGAGTTCGCGGACGACCCACTCAATCCAATCGGGGTTTGTGTCGGGGTGCGACACATTGGCGTGGACGTACCAGCGGCGGAGTGAGCCGGGTAGGTCTTTCCGGTCGAACGCAGCGAGATTGTAGCGCATCCAGTCGCGTAGCTCGGCCTGAATCTTCGTCAGCTCCCACAGCGCGTCGGAGTCGATGACGTTGCGTTCCCGAGCACTGGCTGACTTGGAGCCGCCATCGTGGCCGGCGGATGGCACCACAGCATCCGCCAACTGTTGCAGTAGTGCGGGGTGTTCGACGGGGACGGTGCGGATGTAGGTGCCGTCGTCTGCTGTCTGTTTCACATGGTCGACGGTCGGTTTGGTGAGTGCGTCGACCGCGTCGAGCAAACGGTTGTCATTCATCGTCTTCCTCGTATCCGATGTCGTGTGTGGGCCAGTAGGGGTACCGCCATACGGGAGACGGGCTAGGAACCTGAGTCCCTAACCCGTCGATACCTGATGCTTCGTCGTGCATCGCTTTGCGTAGTGCGTGTTCATCCATGCGTGTCGTCTGTTCCGTTGAGGATGTTCCCGACCGCGCGGGCGAGCTCGTGCAGGTCGTGGGTGGCCTGGAACTCTGCGTAGGAGGCGTGCAGTGCGGTCAGCTGCCACCCCTGCGCTTCGAGCGCGCGCTGCTCGGGTGTCTCGACGTCGATCGCCTGCTCAGCCACGGTCGCCCTCCCCCGGTGTCGCGGGCGGCGGCGTCACGTCGCGGATCGTGGACGGGTCGGCTTCTGCAGTAACGACCTGCCACGGGCCACGCTTCACGGTGCGCTGCAGCACGTCGACCCAGAACTCTTCCGCGTTGTATCGGGCCGAGCCCAGGTCGTCGATGTCCTCGCCGGTCGAAACGATGACGTCCGGTGCATCGAGAGCGCCGTAGGCATACTCGGTCGTCGTGACCCACGGGTCGTCGCCCGGCTCGGCGATACTCACCGGCTCGGCAGGCACGGGCTGTTGGGCCGAGGGGATTCGCTGTTCATCGAGAATGCGGAGTGTCCGCTCGCTGAACTGATCTTGGCGCACCAGTTCTTCCTGCGCCCTGTCGATCGCAGCGTTCCACACGTCCGGGTACGAGAACGGCTCGGCGCTCGGGGTCGGCTGCGGGAACCGGGCGAGCACGGCGTCGGCGCTTCGGTGGTACTCAGCGCGGATCTCGGCGTAGTCGCCCTCGCCACGGTCTGCGCGCTCGGTGAGGTACTGCCACGTCCACACCGGTTCGTCGCCTTCCTGCCGCGCGCTCTCCCACAGCGCTTCCGCGATCTGCTCGCGCGTCGGCGGCTGCATGGGCGCACGCACCTCATCGTCGTGTGCCTGCACCCACCGTTCGAACTCTTCGTAGTGTTCGCCGGCTGATGCGATGAATGTGTCGCGCATGCCGCGTACGTATGCGTTGCGGACTTGTTCTGTGGTTGGTGTGTAGTCAGTCATTTTCGTTCGGCTCCAATCCGAATTCGCGTAGGCCGCAGAGATCACCGCATGTTGGGCACGCGTCGGCAGTCATGGCTTCACCGTGATCGTCTCGATATGGTCGCTGTGCGTGGTGGGATATGGCCGGCATGTGAAACCGCGGTCATTACGCCAGCCATCTGCCCAGTCCAGCTTCACGCGCTCCTTGCAGCCGGGGCAGTTAATCGTGTCGCCGATGCTGGCCACAACTAGTTCACGCGCAGCTGCGGGGTCGGTCATGCTTCCACCTCGTTCATGTCGTAGCTGTCCAATACCCGTTCCGCGGCGAGGACAAGCGCTCGGTCTGGCATGGGGCACGAGAAGTCAAACGGTGTTTCTGAGCGCCATCCCGGTCGTGTCTCATCTAGGTAATCGAGCCACCCCACAGAAATCGTTTCAGCAAGCCACTTGCGCGTGTCAAACACCGCCCGGGCACCCCGGGCTTCCATCTGCGCCATCAGAACGGCGTTTCGTCGTTGTATCCGCCAGCAGGTGCATCCCACGCGCTCTGTGCGCCTGTCTGCGGGGCGTTTGCGGTCGGGGTGGGCGCGGATGCCTGCGGGGTGGTGTTCGTCCGTCCTGAGCCTGCCGGTGATCGGGTGACCTGTGCGGTTGCGTATCGCAGCGAGGGGCCGATCTCGTCAACCTCGAGCTCAATGCTGGTTCGCTTGTTGCCTTCCCGGTCGTCGTAGGAACGCTGCTTGAGCCGTCCCTGCACGATGACGCGTGCGCCCTTCGTCAGTGAGCCGGCGACGTGTTCCGCGAACTCGCGCCACACGGACGCGCGGAGGAACAGGGCGTCCCCATCGACATACTCGTTCTTCTGCTTGTCGAAGGTGCGTGGCGTTGAGGCGATCGTGAAGCCTGCGACAGCCAGCCCATTCTGCGTGTACCTAAGTTCGGGATCGGCGGTCAGGTTGCCGATGACAGTGATGACGGTGTCGTTCATGCTGCGGTCTTCTTTCTTGCCGCTCGTGCGGCATCCCAGTTGGTGAGTTGAATCTCGACGCCGTTGCCGACGTGGTATCTGTCTTCGAGGCTTGGTTCTTCGACAACGCGGCGAGCGATTTGCGCTGCGGCTTCTGGCGTGAACCCGATGCCGATAAGCCGCACCATCTCGGCTGCGATGAACGGAGCGTCTGCGGACCAGTGCCGCGACGTACCGGAGCCTTGTGAGTGGTTTGGTAGATAGCCCTTACGCGCCCAGTGGTCCAGCTGCCGGTAGGTAATCCCTGTCATGCGGACTATCGCCACGCCGACGTCGCCGGGGTTGTTACGTTGGAACATCACCTGAGTCAGATGCTTGTTTTGCCACTGCACCCGCCGGTGGTACGAAAGTGGCTTGTCGGAACGGGCTCCGCATTTACACACTGCTGTGATGAGCGACGTGATATGGCGGTTCTTAAGTGCGTGGCCGTCGATATGAGGGCGACCCTTCATCCAGTTCGCGTACCGGCGGAAGCGTTGCGTGCTCGTCATGATTGTTTCCTTCCTCGTCGCGCTTGCAGCATCATGCGTGCTCGACGGTAACGGAATGGTTCGACCGCTAGGTCCTCAGCGAGCTGTGTCAGTGATCGTGGATAGCGCAAGGGCGCATCGACCATCCGATAAAGGCGACGTAGTTCGCCTCGAAATTGTTCATCGTTCATGTGCATGCTCCCGGTAGTAGGTGACCCATTTGGCGACGTCCGCTTCGTGTGCAGCCCGGTCGAGTGTTATCTCTGCTGGGGTGAGTGCTGCTTGCCGTTGCGTTTCGATGCGGGCAGCACGGTCGTGTGCGTCTTGGACACGTTTCGATGCGGCGTGCACATGTCCGGGCTTCAAATACTCGGTTGATTCCTTGAAGTGCAGGACGACGGCTTGCTGTGCAACGTTCAACGACAGGTGGCCGAGTGCTTGCTGCCAGACGACGACTGTTTCGCGGGTCACGTTGCGGTTGTCGTACGCGGCGATGACGGTGAGCAGTTTCGCGGTTTCGTCTAGGTCCATCCGTCTGCCTCCAATGCGGGCTGCTCGGTGCCGAACGTGCCGACCAACTGGGCGGCGCGCTGTGCGGCGTTCTGCGGGCCGTTCTTCCTGCCCGTGGACTCCTTAGCCACCCGACGCATCCAATTGCGCCACGTGGCATCCCAGTCCGTCTTGACGCCCTTCTGCCCCGGCTGAGCGATCCAGTAGTCAACGAACGACGGGTGCTCGGCCTGGAAGTCGATCCCTGGTGCCTCGAGCTGCATTTTCTCGACCGTCGATCGGTCAGGAACCCAGTCCGATTCGAGCCGTGATCCACGCTTGCGTGGACGGTCTTCTTCTACCTCGTTAGAGGTAGAAGTGGGATGGGTTGGGATGGGTTGGGATGGGGTAACCGCGGCGTCGGCCGACGTCCGCCCGTCCGTCCCGCTCTTGTCACGCCGTGACTTCTCCCGTGACCGCCGCTTCCGATCCGCAGCAGCATCACGATCAGCCTCAACCTGTTCACGTGTCGGCTGGTACCGATTCCAGTCATGGAATCGGTACGCGTCTTCGTCCGAAAACCACAGCGAAACTGACACGAGTTCGTTCACAAACCGTGGCTTTGCGCGCAGAAGTGGGAGCGCATATGCGGGAATCACTCCGTCAGTGAGGTGATGCATCGACCATGAGCCGGCACGCATCCACAACGCTTGCGCCCCGTCAGAGAGCTGCAGCGTCTTCGGGTGGGACCAGAATCCATCGTCCACTCTGAACCACGGCATCGTCTCTCCTTCCTGTTGTCGTCATGCGGCTGCCTCCTGGTTGATGTGGGCGAGCAGTTGCCGGCCGATGTGGAGTGCGTATGCCGGCGGTATGGCCTCTCGGAGCCCGTCACGGCTTGCCCATGGCATTTGCATGACTTCACGCGCCTTGTCGACGCCGGTGAAATTTCCGACGACGTGCATGAACTCGCCATCCTTCACAGGGCGGCCCATTTTGGTGGTGGGTACCGAGTGGGCCTGGTGAGTCGACGCGCTTAGTGGGATGTTCGACTCAAAGAGTCGGTGCCGGTACGTCTCGAGCTCAAACATTGGACCGCATAGCATCACCGGATTGGTCAGCGGCGCTCCGGGTACGTTCTCGATCACCCACGGCTTACCAATGAGCTCGAACAGCGCACGTGTTGCCGGGATGAAGTCGGGGTGGTCGTTGCCTTGGATCCGCTGCGCGTTCGTGTGCGCCTGGCATGGCGGTGAGGCATGGAACGCATCGAACTCGCGATGGTGTTCGAGGGTGAACTTCAACGCGTCCGCCTGGTGGAACACGAACGGGTACCGAGGTTGCGGGTCGATATCAACGCCGGTGACGTCGAACCCAGCTTCCCGGTACCCGACAGATGCGCCGCCCTGGCAGCAGAACAGGTCGAGTAGGCGTGGTTTGCTCATGCGCTGTCGTCCGCTCGTTCGAACCTGTCTCGCAGGTAGGCGATGGTGGTGTGCTGTTGGGTGCCGTCGAGTAGGTGCAGGAGGACGCCGCCGTTGGTGGTGATGTCAGCAACGTTGACGAGTTCCCAACGGTCGGTGACACGTCGGAGCCATGTGCCGGGGCGGAGACGTGGGGTGGGTGCGCTCATGTGTCGTCTCCCCAGATGGCTGCGTGTACGAGGCGTTGGACGTCGTCGATGCGCAACGTGATGGTGGTTGCGACGAACGGCGGGACGACGGTGTCTTGGCGTTTTTCGAGAGCCAGGTCGACACGGTCAATGACCTTTTGCAGCGGTTCGAACGTCACGTCCATACCTCTTCCACGAGCAGTTGCAGCCCGGACTGCTGTCCGGGCCGGTAGACGATGACGGGCATGAGTTTCTGCATCAGATCCGGCGTGTCATCGTGGACAACTCCGGCGTCCACGAGTCCGTCGCACAACGCTTTGAGCGTCGGCACGACATTGTCGGCATCGCGACGTGTCGTTGTGCGGACGAACCATGTGAGGGTCACGCGCACCCTTTCGCAGCGGAGAACCCCGGCTGACTTCGCGGCGTAAAACGAAGCGGCCCTGACCTGTTTGGTCAGAGCCGCTTTCTTCGCCCAGTGCAGACGTTGGTTCGCGTTAAGCGGTGGACGCTCGTACGGGAGGTCAAGAGTCCACTGCATCGGTGCTCGCTTTCGTCGGGTCGTCCCAGATCAGCAGCACGCACCCGAACGGCGGGCGGTCACCCTTTGGACCGATCGTGATATCGCGGCGCTCGAAACGCATACGCCCCGGCAGGAACTCCACGTGCAGCGGGGAGCCATTGCGGTCGCGGCGAGGCTCGACGAGCTCCTGCCACCACTTCTGCTCCGGACGATTGGCAGGCAAAAGCATGACGATCCCGCGAGTGTCCGGCCACTCGTCCCACGCCTTGCTCACCCAGTCGAAGAGGTTCGAGTAGGGGGGGTTGCACCAGACGCGTTCGCCTGCCCAAGACTGCTCGAGGCCGTCGTCCTGTCGGGTGAAGTAGCGCTCGCACTTTGCGTTGTGCGGAGCGGCGGCGACGTCGAGAGTGAAGCCGCCAAAGCGCTCGTTCCACGGATCGAAGTACTCGCGGTGAGTGCCGCGGTCATCAACTTCATCGAGAGCGCCTCGAGTACCGGTCTGCTGCGGATGGTTCTGCGCCTTGAAACCTGCGAGCATCAGCTTGCCTCCTTTGCCGCAACCAACGCCGCCCGGATCTGCCCGAGCACGTCTTCGCCTGCGCCTGCGTTCTTGGCTGCGTGTCCGAGCGCGTTGAGGGCGGCGGGGTCGTTGCCGGCGGTTGTGAGCTCGGCCAGCCAGTCGACGGGTGTGGCTGCGGGCACGTCAGGCAGTGGCTGCACGGTGAACAGTGCGCTCTTGCCACGCTTGACGAGTAGGGGCACGGACAGCTTCTTCTCGATGCCGCTCATGTGGCTGATGCGCGTGCCGCCGGTGACGTCATTGCCGAACCGGACTGTCTCATCGCAGTAGAGGGTGACTCTCTTGCCGATGTAGTTCTCGGCGTTCGGCCCCCACGCCTTGACGATGACGCGCCGCATGGAGAGCCCGGGACGCCACACGCGGGGGAACTCGCGAAGGTGGAAGTTGAACGGCTGCTCCGCGTTGTTCGCGGTCACGCGTTCGATGGTGAACGTGCGTGGCCCACCTAGGAGGTCCTGAGCATCGAGCTGGTCCGACTTCGGGGCGATGCTTTCGGTGAGGTCGATGGTCATGTCAGCTGATCTCCATGTCTGCGAAGTGGTCGACGCGTTCTGCAACGGGCTTACCTGCGGCGGCGATGGTGTAGGCGGCGATGGTGTCGGCTGCGGTCTGTTCGTAGGTCTGCAGCGCGGCACAGATTGTGTCGTCCCACTTCTCGTCGCGGTGGATGCGCTTGACGTAGAGCGGCCATCCGCCGGCGTAAGACACGTAGTCCCACCATTCGCGGTCGAGGACGAACATGCAGGTGTGGATCTGCGCCAGGTTCTCGGCGGGCACTGTGTCTGTGAGGAAGGTACGCAGCTGCGTTTTCGGGGCACGGGACTTGATCTCTATGCCACCGTCCACGTCAACGAGCCCGTCCGGTGATGCGCCGAGCAAGTGCCCGTCGACGTTGAGAGTCGCGAATCCGATCTCCGTGACGGGCGCGTGGTGCTGCTCGTACAGTTCCCGTGCGTAGGGCTCATCCAACGTTCCGCGTTGCATGTCGAATGAGGGGTGCGTGTACTCGACGTGGCCGCTGATCCGTTCGGCGATGAGGGTCTGCATGACGCCGCGGGAGGTGTCGTTGTCGGCGACTCGGCCGGTTGGGGTGATGAGCTTGCGGATAGTTGAGGCGGTGAGGATGCCGCATCGCAGCTGCAACCACTGGTCGCTGCCCTGCTCGACGTCCATGTGGATGGTGAGGTTGCTCATGACGCCACCTGCAGGTGTTCGTCTTCACATTCTTGGGCGGCGCTGTATGACGTGTATGGGGTGCCGCATCTGTCGCAGATGTATTCGTGTATTTCGGTTGGCATGTGCTGCCTCCTGGGTATGCGTGTTGGTGCGCTGGTGAGGCGTGTGCGAGGTGTGGTGCTGAGGGTCGGCCCGTTGCTGTGGGCCGGCCCTCGTGTTGCTACTGCGTTGCCGCATCAAGTCCGAGCGCTCGAATACGCAGGTCGCTAGCGATGGCGATCAGTGCTTGGTCGTACTTCCGTACGCGCGTGCGCTCGGCCTCGATCCGGCCAAGAGCATCCGTGGCCGTAACTGGGCCCCAACTGGCGATATGTTCATCCAGCTGCCCGGCAAGTTGGCTCTCAAGTAGCCGCTCACCAACGCCATCGAGGATGCTTTGATCGATCCGGCCCTGCTCTTGGTTAGTCATCTTCTTCTCCTGTCGTAGTGCAAGTGCGTGGTGCTTTGGTTGCGTGTTAGTCGCAGTCGTAGAAACATTCGGCTGCCCGGGCGATGGCTTTCCCGTCGCGGTCATCGTCGAGACCGTCGAGGGTCCAGCAGACAGAGCAGCCGCAGAGGGGACCGTGGGTGGGTCTGAGCGGGCTCATCATCGAGTGGTTCCCGTGCATACGGCAAGGTGGGCCGCAAAGAGCTCGAAGCCGCCGGACTGGTTGCGAGCGGCACCGATGACTTCCCAGCACAACTCGCATGTGCAGCCGATCCAGGTGCTCACGCCGTCGCTCCCGTCAGTTCGGCGTACAGCTCACGGGTGATGCAGCCGGCCCCGGTCGGTCCGGTGAACTCGATGACGGACGGGAGGACGCGGGTGATCGTGCACGAGTAGGACAGCCCGAGGACGGTCGGGATCTCCTTCACGTCACCCGGCTGCCACAGTTCCGGGTCGTCGACGGGCGTCAGGGTTGCGGCGCTCACGACGTCATCCGCTTGTCGGCGGCGATGATCGCGGCGGCGATGCGCTTGATGAACGTCGGCACGGAGCGCTCAGGCATCGTGCCGTACTGACGCAACCCCTCGTCTAGTGCCTCGAGAAGGTCGGGGTTGCCCGCGGTGCCGACGATCAGGCGGGCGTCGGCATAGCCGAGTGGTGCGACCGGACCGCAATCGAGGTCCTGATGGTCCATCGCGACCATCTCGTGTTCGGCCTCGATCTGGCTGCCGTCGTACGTGCCGCCTTCGTCTGAGTAGACGCCGTCGATGACGGCCCACGGACCCTGGGTAGCCCGCTCCCGCCACTTCTCGAGCGCGTCGCGGGCCTGCTGAATGTTGGTGCTCATCGTTCTTCCTTCCGTTCGTCGTACCGAATGCAGATGACCGTCATCCCCCACAGCGCACAGACGGCGGCGAGCAGTGTGGCTCCGTTGACTGCGGCGGGTAGGAGCAGTTGGGTGATGAACACTGCGGCGGCAACGGCAAGCAGGATCAGGGGGGCTCTCATGGGGCGTCCTGGGGTGTGGTGTCTGCAGTGAGGGCGATGCGCAGGTCGCGGAGGTGCTGTTCCACGCCATCAGGCCACTTCTCATTACGGCCGAAGAAGCCGACGCACCAGGGAGCAAAATCCTCGTACGCTTCCTGCACCGCTTCGAGTTGGTCGGCGGCGGTGCGGAGAGCGGTCTCAGCCTCTGCGATTACCTCGCTGCGGAAGCGACCACTGTTTCCTCGTTGGAGGTCATCTGCCACTACCCGCATCTCCTTCGAGGTGAGGGCGGTCATGACCACACCTGCTTGCGGCCCTCAGCGACACGCGACCAAAGCTGGCCTGGCGCTGTGTAAGCGATACCGCGCTGTGCGTCGGCGTCACACACTCGGGCAATGAGACAGTCAGAATCAGCCCAATCCCCGGGCCAGTTCACGCGAAGTTTGTGGGTTACAACGGTTGCGGTCATGATTCCCCTCCAATACCAAGTACAACGAAGATGAGGGCACCGCAGACGAGGAGTCCGGCGACCCATGTGGCGGCGACTAATGCGACCGCGTCGATACGTTTCATGCGGTCACCTGCAGTCCCAGCAGCATCGGTACGAGGTCGGCGCATCCACGACTGTCAGCGAGTGCAACAACTGCTGCGATCTGCTCATCGGTGGGGTCGAAGGTGAGTTCGTACGCTTCGCCGGGGAACACTTTGCTGTACAGGTCACCGGCAGGTTGGTTGCGTCCGAACGCACCCATCAGGACACCTCCGTGAAACCGAAGACGCCGACCGTTTTGCCGTAACTCGATACGGTGGTCGCAACTTTCTGGATGCGTCGGTCACGTCGGCGCGCATCGGAGCACCTTTTACGCACAGATTCGGCTGCACAGTTCGGCCAGGTGGGGTGCGCATCCATGTGGTCCGTGTACCGGTTCACCATCGCCTCATCCGACGCGGGACCAAGCGTGTACAACCAACAAACTGCTTCGAGGACGATGCGTGCCTCAGCCGCATCGAACGCAGCAGACGACTCGACCGGGTCGGCGAGTCTCGCGTGGGCGGACATCACGACGCCGCCTTGTGTCGGCCGGCACCAGGCGTCGCCAAGCCGGTGAGCACGAAACGCAGGTGCTCGAGGTCTTCGGCTTCACGCGCCGACGTGATGTAACCACGGTGCCTGCCCGCGGTGGAGGTCATGGTTTCCATGTGCTTCCCCTTCGATTGCATGTGGATGTGGTTGAGCGGCCGGCTAAGGCTTCGGGTGAACTAGCCGGCCGCCTAGTTGCGCTGCCGGGGCGCGGTTGAGGGTGAGTGCGGGTCATCGGTGCCAGCCCCGGGTGTCGGTCACTTGCCTGTCGGCCGCCGATCCACGCTTACTGATTCCCTCACCCCAACGCACCAGCAGACGTGTTAACGGTTTGGGGTGCCGAGGCTGAGGTCGACGTGCGCGAAGAGTGCTTTGAGGTCTGCGTGGGCGAGCGTGTCGATGTCAACCCAGCAGGAGCACATACGGTTGGTGGCGATGTGGTTGATACCGCCGCAGACGCCGCACACCTCGGGCGGGCAACTGCCACAGTGGGCCGGGCGGGGCTGCTCAGCGCTTTCCCCTGCGGGTGCGCCGCATCCGTCGCAGGTTTGCGCTGTCATGCGTCGGCCTGCTTCTCGATGTAGTCGAGCGCCGAACGAGCGATCAGGAGCCACTTGCCCTGGACAGCTTCAAGTACGTGCTCGGCAGGTTCATCTCGAAGCGCCTCCCAAGGCAACGCATCAGCGGGTGTCGCTGCCTCGTACATTGCACGAGCCATCCGGTCCAGTTCGATACTGAATCCGCCGTACTGCTCCTTGCCTGCCGCATAACCGGCACGCCACGCGGCATGTGCTGCAATGCTGGATGTCCACGCAAGAAGTCGCCAATCGATCTGGGCCTCGGCGGTGTTTCTGCTTTGATCGACGTTTTCCATGTTGTTCTCATTCATGTGCCCCTACCGCAACTAACATCAATACGAACGACCGGGTTTGGTTACCGGTTATAGGGGCTGCCTCAGTTCGGTACCCGGAGCCAGCGGCCCTCGTCTGATACCCCGTCGAGGCAAAGTTTGTGTCTGCCAGCCGGGATATACCGGCTGGACTTCACGCCGCAACGCTCGTTCCTGGCAGGGCTCCTACGCCGGTTGCTGTCCCGGTTCGCTCCCTCGTGCCGTACTACAGCCGGCAAGACCGCCGGCTACGTCCCGCACCCTGCAAAAACGGGTGGGGCAAATATCTGCATCGCTGCGCTGTGTTCGGTTGTGAAGATACGTGCGCGTCCCGGTACTGGCATTCCTGCGGTTCCGGGCGCTACAAACAGCGCTGTCCGTGCAGCGCGTTTGCGGAGGAGGCGGTTAGCCCTGGCGGAGTCGCCTGAGAGAGCTATCGCTGACGCCCCACGGGTTGGTTGTGGGGAGCGGGGCGATGGTGTGTTCGGTCTTCCAGAGTTCGATTGCGTCTCGGGGGAAGATGTAGTTGCGGCCTGCTCGGATGTGGCCGATCTCTTTTGATCGGGCCATGCGTTTGAGCCTGTCGGGTGTGAGCCGTAGGTATTCGGCGGCTTCGTCGGCGGTGTTCATGTCCTGGAGGTCGCTCATCCCGTTGCCTCGAGTGAGGGGATGGGGAGCCAGTTGGCGTAGTTCTCGTTGAGGACTTTGCCGATGGCGATGAGTTCGAGCATCCGGAATCCGGGTCCTCGGCCGGCTAGGGACCGGGTGAGGGTTGTTCGGGCGATTCCGGTAGCGTTGGCGAGCTGCATCTTGTTGATGCCTGCTTGCTCCATCGAGGACGTGACGCGTTTGCCGATCTCTTCGTTGATCCACGTCGCGGTGTCCATACGGCAACTCTAGTGACCGTTTGGTCACTTTGCAACACGGCTTGTCCGCATTTTGGGGTACAAAAAGGTGGACAGAAAGACCCGTCTGTTCACTTGCGCGTTGTCCAGTATGGGCCATATAGTGTCCATCGTGACCAACGAGACCCCTGCTGAGATCGACCCCTACACCGCCGCGTTCGCTGCCGAGCTGCGCGCCGAGCGTGGACGCAAGCAGATCGGGTTCGACGAGATCGCCGCGAAGACCGGCATCAACAAGCGCACCCTGTTCCGCCTCTTCGACGGCGAGCGGGACCTGCGGGCCAAGCACCTGATCCTCATCGCAGACGCGCTCGGCATCGACGCGCAGGAGATCATCACCCGGGTTGAGGCGACGGTCGGCGAGTAGCGCCCTCCCCCAACGAAAGAAGCCCCCCGGCTGGTTAGGCCGGGGGGCTTCTTCGTGTGGCTCAGCAGCTGACTGCGGTGTCCACTGCGTCGAACAGGGTGCACATGCTGACTCCGAGTCGCCGTGCTTCCCATGCGAGTTCCGTGACGCTTGGGTTGTCGTGGTCACTCAGTGTCATGCCGGCGCGTTCGGCTGCGATGCCGATGATGACGCCTTGGTCGTGTGCTTGGTCCAGGGTCCCCACTTGCTGATCCTCTCTCGAGTCCTTGTGATGCGTTCGAACATACGTTCGACTACCGACAGTGGCAACCCCCTTCGCGTGGGTGGATAGTCACGACTCGATCTCGGGCAGCGCACCAGCCATCGCCACCTGCACCGCCAGCGCCGCGGCTGTCAGGTTGTCGGGCGACAGGTGGCCGTAGCGGTCGACAGTGGTGGTGATCGACTCGTGGCCGAGCCGCCGCTGGATGACCGGCAGGGGTGTGCCACCGTTGATCAACCATGATGCATGCGTGTGCCGGAGGTCGTGGATGCGGGGCTCCTTATGGATCCGGTCCCCCACCGAGGCGGGCTCCTGATGCCACTCGTGACCGCCCCGGTTCGGGACCCAGTGCGGCTTGTGGTCCTTCACGATGTCGAATGCCGGCCGTCCGTTGGCGAGGTTCCGTGCGGGTGCCCAAACCTCCTTGTGGAACGTCTGCTGCAGGATGGCGTTGCCGTGCCGGTTGGTGAACACGAGCTCCCCGCGCTGCTCGACGAGCGGCCGCAGGAGGGTGATCAGTCCGGGTGGCAGGGAGATCGTGCGCTTGGACCGGCTGGTCTTCGGTGCGCCCAGGTAGCGGCCCTTCGCGATGCTGTCCTTCCATGCTCGGGACACGCGGACGACGCCTGCCTCGAGGTCGAAGTCGCCGGGGCGTAGCGCGGTCGCTTCGGACCAGCGCATGCCGGTGCCGGCGAGGGTCTGCACGAGCGGCTGCCAGTACGGCGGGATGAAGGACAGCAGCCGGGTGTACTCGTCGCCGGACAGGAACGTCATCTCCCGCGACTCGGACGCGGGCATGTTGGTGCCCTCGCAGGGGTTCCGGTCGACGACACCACGCTGCACGGCGTGCTGGAACATGGCGTAGAGGAACCCGTGGCGGTTCTTGATCGTCTTCGCGCCGAGCGGTCGGGGCAGCTTCCCGTCGACCTCACGGGTCGGCGCGGCCTGTTCGTTGATCCACCCCGCGATGACTTCCGGGGTCACCATGTTCAGCGGCAGGTGACCCATCCACGGGCCGATCGACCGTCGCATGAACATCCGGTAGTGGTCGAGCGTCTTCCCTTCCACACCCGACTTCGACGCGATGTACGTGTCCGCGTACTCGGCCACGGTCGGCGTCGTCGGCCCGACGTCGCGCTTCACCCACGTCAGGGCGAACTCAGGGCCGTGCTGACGGACCAGACCGGCCCACTCACGGGCACGCGCCTCATCGCCGAATGCGAGGGTCTTAGACGCCCCGTCGAGTCGGTAGCGGACGTCGTAGGAGACGCCCTTGCTGGTCGGGCGGATGCGGAGACTAGCGGCGTGGGTCATCAGTCCCCTCTCCGGTCGCACGACGGGCAGTCACACTCGAGAGCACCGCATGTGATGTAGTGCAGCCACTCGAACTCTCCTGGGTACGTCGGACGCCTTGCGCAGATCACCTTTCGTCAGCCTTCCATCGTTCGAGCCGTGCTCGCGCTTCATCCCGGCGCTGCTTGGCTCGTGCCGCTTCGATCCAGCCGCGACGCCATGCCAAGTGGGCGCGAGACAGCCAGCGACGAACCACTACTCCCGCTTCCAGTCGCCGTGCGCATCGAGCATCCGCTCCGGCCCGTACTTCTGGGTGTTAACGCCGCGGCTGAACGCAATGCGGATCAGTGTCTCAATCGACGTCCAATCACCTTGAGAACTCCGAGGAAGCCGGGTGTGCATCGCTGCAGCGTCCCGCAGGGCAGCATCTTCAGCAGCACCCAGCCACGAGTGCTTCGGCTGGAAGTCATTGTCATCATTCATGTCACTACCTTGACTCACAGCGCGTCCGCTTTCCAGCAGGTGCAGCCCACGTCGCTGGTACCGCCGCTGATCGCCCACACTTCGCAGAGATCATCGTGGGGGCGTGCGGCGATCACGGAACGCAGGCGGTCTCGCTGGACAAGCGCATCTTTCAGGCGCGCCATCTCCGCGTGGAACCAAACGCGCGGCACTGTTTCCTTCCGCAGTCGGTCCAACTCGTCAGCGGCAGCACGGAGAGCAGACGCCGCCTCTTCGAACTCCTCGTCGAGCGGCGAGACCCCGACCACTGCGGTCGCCAGCGCACGCATCTGCTCCGGGGTGGGGGCGGTCATACGTCAGCCTCGTCTTCCGTGAGGTTGCGCCCCATCACTTCACGCTTGGCCCGGAGCAGTTCTGCCTCAGCGCGGTAGTTCGCGGCACGGTGCTTGTACCTTGCACGATCTGCCCAAGACCGAAAAATCACCCCGATGACGTAGGCGGTGGCGATGACCGCCAAGGTCCAGATGAATGCTGCGTCCGCGGGCGCTAGTGTCACGCTCAACGCTCCAACGCTCCCTCGCGGTATGGGTTGACGAAACGGGGGCCGTCTTCGCCTTCAGCTTCGCGTCGGAGGCCATCCGCGTACCCCTCCTCATAGGCAGATGCTCGTGCTTCACGGTCGGGCATTCGGAGGCGAGAGAACCACTCGTCGAAGTCAGCCGGCGCGACCTTCGCGTCGTACTCAGTGGCGGAACTGCGGACAGCCTTCGTGCGCAGCTGACGAGGGTTGTGAGTATCGGTCATAGTGACATAGTACGACCAAACGGTCACTTTCGCGACCGTCCGCTGCCACGCTGCCACACGTGCGTTCGGCGGACATCTGCGTCCTGGTGGCAGAAAGCCGTGGCATCCAGTGTGGTTGATCCCACTAACCACCTGCTGATCAGGGGTTCCTACGCGGAGGGTGTGGGATTCGAACCCACGAGACATCTCTGCCCACCTGTTTTCAAGACAGGCTCCATCGGCCACTCGGACAACCCTCCGTGACCCGACCACGTGGCGAGACGTGACCGGGTCCCGAGCAGTCTACCGAGCCTCCCGGCCCGCGCGCAGCCAGCGCCCGTCAGCCGGAACAGCCGTCAGCGCGGCAACGTGTCCAGTGCCGCCGCGAGCCCGTCGTCCGTGACGCCGCCCGTCAGCTCGTTGCCCGCGTCCACGACGTCGTCGGGCGCCTGCCCCATGACGACCCCGCGACCCGAGGTAGAGGCCCACCGCAGCATGTCGATGTCGTTGCGTCCGTCACCGGCCGCGAAGACGCGGGAGCGCGGGATGTCGAGCCACTCACGGACGCGCTCCATGGCCGTCGCCTTGGTGACCCCTTCGGGTGCGATGTCGAGCCACGCGGTCCAACCGACCGTGTACGAGACCTTGTGCAGCCCCATCTTGTCGACGATGTCCAGGAACTCCTCGAGGCCGTGCTCCGGGGAGATCACGACGACACGGGTGGCCTGGACACCGAGCAGGCGCTCGAACTCGACGTGGTCGCCGGACGCCGTCATCGTGTCGTCGGGGAAGTCGCCGGAGAGCAGGTAGTGCCCGGTCTCGTCCTCGACCCCGTAGGCCCCGTTCTCGAGGGCGCCGCGGATCGTCTGCAAGACCTCGGTCGGGTCGAACGTCTCGACGTGCACCCGCTCGTACGCGCCGGACTCGGTGCGCTTCAGGGTCAGTGCACCGTTGGCGCAGACCAGGTACTTCGGCTGGATGCCGAGCCGTTCGAGCAGCGGGACGGTCATGCCCTCGCTGCGACCGGTGGAGAGCATGACCTCGTGCCCGGCGGCTTCGGTGTCGAGGAGCGCCTGGATGACGGTGTCGGTGACGACCCCGTCCTCGCGCATGGTGGTGCCGTCGATGTCGAGGGCGACGAGCCAGCGCTTGACGCGCGCGGGCACCGCGGCTTCGGCCGACCCCGAAGCCGCAGCGAGGCCCGAGCCCGACGCCTCGGAACCGTCGACGAATCCGCGTGAGGAGCTCATCGGGGCTCGATCACCTCGACGCCGCCGAGGTACGGACGGAGCACCTCGGGGATGACGACGGAGCCGTCCTCCTGCTGGTGGGTCTCGAGGATCGCGACGAGCCAGCGGGTGGTGGCGAGGGTGCCGTTGAGCGTGGCGACCGGGGCGGTCTTGCCGCTCTCGGTGCGGTACCGGATGTCGAGGCGACGGGCCTGGAAGGTCGTGCAGTTCGACGTCGAGGTGAGCTCGCGGTAGGTGCCCTGCGTCGGCACCCATGCTTCGAGGTCGTACTTGCGCGCAGCGCTCGTGCCGAGGTCGCCGGCCGCGGTCTCGATGACGCGGTAGTGCAGCCCGAGGTCCTGCAGCATCGACTCCTGGTAGGACATCAGCCGCTGGTGCTCGGCGTCGGCCTGGTCCGGGTGGACGTAGGCGAACATCTCGAGCTTGTTGAACTGGTGCACGCGGAGGATGCCGCGGTTGTCGCGACCCGCGGACCCGGCTTCGCGGCGGTAGCAGGTGGACCAGCCGGCGTAGCGGAGGGCCTGGTCGTCGCCGTCCGGGAACTGCAGGATCTCGTCGGCGTGGTACCCGGCGAGGGCGACCTCGCTGGTGCCGGTCAGGTACAGGTCGTCGGCTTCGAGGCGGTAGACCTCGGCCGCGTGCTCGCCGAGGAAGCCGGTGCCGGCCATCGTCTCGGGGCGCACGAGCGTCGGCGTGATGAGCGGCTCGAACCCGTGCGCGACGGCACGGTCGAGGCCGAGCGACATCAGCGCGATCTCGAGTCGGGCACCCATCCCGCGCAGGAAGTAGAAGCGCGAGCCGGAGACCTTGACACCGCGGGCGATGTCGATGATGCCCAGGGACTCACCGAGGTCGGCGTGGTCCTTCGGCTCGAACGAGAACTCCGGCTTGGTGCCGACGGTGCGGAGGGTGACGAAGTCGTCCTCGCCCCCGGCGGGCACGTCGGGCATGACGACGTTCGGGATCGAGCGGACGACGGTGTTGAAGGTGTCCTCGGCCGCGGTGACGGTGGCCTGCGCCTCCTTCACCTTCGCGGAGAGCGCCTGGGCCTGCTGCACGAGAGCGGCCTTCTCGTCCTTCGGCGCCTTGGCGACGGTCTTGCCGAACGCGTTCTGCTCGGCGCGGAGCGCCTCGAACGCGGTGATGGCCGCCCGTCGGGCGGAGTCGGCTGCGACGGCCTGGTCGACGACGTCGACGGAGGCGCCGCGCGCCGCCTGCGAGGCCTTGATGAGGTCCGGTTCGTCGCGCAACAGCTGGGGGTCGATCACCGGCCCAGCTTACCCAGCCACGGATGACCAGCCGGTGAACCACCGGACGGGAGGCCCGTGGCACGGCCGATCCGCGCCTCCCGTCCGTCTCGTGGCCGCGTTCCGGACCGCGCAGCACCTGTTCGGTAGCGTTGATCGCATGTCGACGCCCTCGGATGCCACCGCTGTGCCGGAGGACGCCCCCGCAACGGAGCAGCGCACCGCCGCAGTCATCTACAACCCCGTCAAGGTCCACCTGCCGACGCTGAAGCGCACCGTGAACCGGTACCAGCGCGAAGCCGGCTGGGCCGAGACCAAGTGGTACGCCACGAGCGAGGAAGACCCAGGCGGCGGCATGGCCCGCGAGGCCCTCGACGCCGGCGTCGACGTGATCGCCGCTGCGGGCGGCGACGGCACGGTCCGTGCGGTCGCCGAGGTCGTGCACGGCTCCGACGCGGCCCTCGCGCTGCTGCCGAGCGGCACCGGCAACCTGCTCGCCCGCAACATCCCGGCGCCCATCGACGACCTGGGTGCGAGCGCGCACACGATCTTCCACGGCGAGGACCGACCGATCGACTTCGGCACCGTCGGGGTCGAGCGGGAGGACGGTTCGCGCGAGCAGTTCGGCTTCCTCGTGATGGCCGGCCTGGGCCTCGACGCCCGGATGCTCGCGAACACGAACGACGACCTGAAGAAGAAGGTCGGCTGGCTCGCCTACGTCGACTCGCTGGTCCGCTCGCTGCGGGACGCCAGCGCGTTCGAGTTCCGGTACCGCCTGGACGGTGAGTCCAACCGGTCGGTCCGCGCGCACTCCCTGATCGTCGGCAACTGCGGCATGCTGCAGGCCGGCGCGACGCTGCTGCCCGATGCCGAGATCGACGACGGCGTGTTCGACATCGTCGTGATGCGTCCCCGGGGCTTCTTCGGCTGGGTCCGGATCGCCGCCCGGATGCTGTGGGAGAACGCGATCCTCCGCTCCGTCCGCCGCTCGGCGCTCGGCAACACCGAGATCGGCAAGCGCATCGTCACGAAGGCGCGTGAGGAGCGTCCGTTGCGCTACCTGCGCGGCGAGGAGTTCACGGCCCGCCTGGAGCGTCCGGACGAGTTCGAGATCGACGGCGACCCCGTGGGCGAGGTCGTGGCGTTCCGTGCGCGCATCGACCCGGGCGGGTTGACCGTCCGTGTCGCGGGCCCGGAAGACCAGACGCGGGCGACCCGCCGCCGCTGACGACGCGCCGGACCGCGGACTGTTCCGTTCCGGCGGAACGGGCCGGGAGGCTCAGCTCGCGTCCGGCTCGCCGCTCACGATCGCGCGCAGCCAGTCACGCGCCTCGACGAACGCCTGGTCGGAGTAGCGCGGCGACACCTCGGAGCGGACACCGTCCGCCCGGGGGTACGACCCGAGGAACGTCACACGCGGGCTGAAGCGCCGCAGTCCGAGCAGCGCGTCCGCGACCCGTTCGTCCCGCACGTGGCCGTCGAGGTCGATGACGAACCGGTACCGACCGAGTTCGTCACCGATCGGCCGCGACGACAGCAGGCCCATGTTGATGCCCCGGGTGGCGAACTGCTCGAGCATGTCGACCAGGGCGCCGGGGTGTTCGTTCGGCAGTTCGACGACGACGCTGGTCTTGTCCGCACCCGTGCGCTCCGGCAGCGCGAGCGTCTTCGAAACGAGCACGAACCGGGTCACGGCGCTGGCGTTCTCGCCGATGGAGTCCGCGAGCACCGCCAGGTCGTAGTGGTCGGTGATGCCGGGCGGGGCGACGGCCGCGTCTGCGACCGAGTGCTCCGCGAGCAGTTCCGCGGCCGCGGCGACGTTCGACGAGGCCGGGATGTGCCCGTGCCCGGGGACGTTCGCCTCGAGCCACCGGTGCGTCTGCGCGTAGGCGACGGGGTGGGCGTTGACGGTGCGGACGTCGGCGAGCGCGGTGCCGGGTCGGGCGACGAGGACGAAGTCGACGGGGACCAGGTACTCCCCCACGATCCGCACGCCGGGGATCCGGGCCAGGGCGTCCTGCGTGGCGCTGACCCCGCCGTCGACGCTGTTCTCGATCGCGATGACCGCGCCGACCGAGCGTCCGGTGACGACGTCGTCGAGTGCTTCGCCGACGTTGTTGACGCTCCGCCAGGGCTTGCCGACGGCGGCCTCGACGAGCTTGAGGGCCGCCTCGGTGAAGGTGCCGGCCGGTCCGAGGTAGCTGTAGGTCTCGGCGGGCTGGTCGGCGGCATGGCTCATACCGGGGAGCCTAGCGGCGGTCAGTACAGCAGCTGCAGGGTGTCGGAGTCGCCGTTGCGCCCGACCGTGCGGAAGCCTACGCGTTCGTAGAGGATCCGGGCACCGGTGTTGCCGTCCTCGACGCTCAGGCTGATCCCCGGCCAGCCCGCGCTCCGGCCGGCGGCGACGAGCCGGGCGAGCAGGGCCGAGCCGACACCACGGCCGCGCGCTCGGGCGTCGACGGCGAGGGTGAGCTCGGGGACGTCCTCGGCGACGAAGCCGTAGCCCGGGTCGCTCGCGGGCAGGTGCACGGCCCAGGCGACGCCGAGCGGCCCGTCGGGGTCGGAGGCCACGACGCCCAGGTCGGCGGGGCGACGGTCGGTCGGGTCGTCCGCGCTCCGGTCCGGTTCGTCCGTGGTCCGGTCCGGGTCGAAGGCGACGAAGTAGTGCGCGAACTCGGGCCGGTCGAGGTCGGCGTCGGTGAACCGCTCGGCCGACCAGTTCATCGCGTCGAGGCTCGCACGGCGCAGCAGGGGCAGGTCCTCCCGGGTGGCCGGCCGGTAGGTCACGCCGTCGACCACGTCCGGGAAGGCGTCGTCGGCGGTGCCGGTCAGCCGGGCCTCGCACACCGTCGGCTCGTCGTCGGGGATGTTCGCCACCGCGGCGAAGCGGCCCTCGGGGTCGACGCGGCTGAGGAGCACGCGGGAGATCCCGTCGAGTTCCGCGACCTGCTCGTCCGACAGCGCGTCGATGACCAGGCGCCGGGCGGTCCGGACGTGGCCGGGCGCCGCGGCGACGATGTGGTCGAAGCCGGCGTCGGTGAGCCGGACGTCAGTGGCACGGCGGTCCTCGGTCGAGGGGCACCGGGCGACGAGCCCGCGCTTCTCGAGCCGGGACACGACGTGCGACAACCGAGGCAACGAGGCGTTCGTCGCCGAGGCCAGGACCGACATCCGGAGCGTGTGGAGCTCGGTCTCGGACAGCATCGCGATGACCATGTAGTCGAACATCGTCAGGTCGGCGTCGCGCTGCAGCTGGTGGTCGAGCGCTGCCGGCAGGAGTTCCATGACGGCGACGAACCCCATCCACGCCCGGAGCTGCTCACGGGAGAGCCAGGGGGTGTCGTCGGTCATGCCCTCATCCTAGGGAGAGGTTGTCCCTGCAACCACAGGTTGGTCCGACCGACGCCGAGCCGTGACCGCGCCCACCGCCAGGGCGATCACCACGACGGCCACCAGGACCCCCTCGACCACGAGCAACCGCGTCGTGTAGTCGAACGGCAACACGGTGTCGTTCTTCGTGCCGTGTGCCTTCGCCGCGATCTCCGGCAGCACCACCAGGGCCAGGACGCTACCGAGGACGACGGCCGCCTGCACCACGACGAGCACCCACGTGCGGAGGGCCCGGCCGGCCCGCCGGAGCCCCATGCCGACGGCCAGGACGAACGGGGACAGGATCGCGTCGTGCAGCACGACGGCGCCGAGGAGCCAGGTCGCCAGCCCACCGATCCGGTTCGGCCGGACGGTGGTCACGAGGACCCAGGCGCCGAACGCCAGGACCAGCACGCCCAGGACGACCAGCACGATGCGGGCCGTGCGGACCCGGTTGTCGACGACGACGGCGCTCATGCGATGACCTCGATCCGTTCGATCCACTTCGTCTGCAGCACACCCGGACGGCCGGGCGCGATGATCCGGGCTGGGAACCCGTGTTCCAGGTCGAGCTTCTCGCCGTTGAGCTCGAGGGCGATCAGGGTCGTCGGGTCGGCGGTGTACTCCGGCCCCATCTCCATGATCCGGTAGCCGCCGTGCCGCTCCAGGCTCGTCACCCGGACGTGCACGTCCGGGTCGACCTGCACCGCGGCGAGCAGGTCGCGCATCCGGACCCCCTTCCACGTGGCCATCTGGCTCCAGCCCTCGACGCAGGAGATCGGCAGCCGCGCCTCGGTCTGGCCGAGGGCGATCAGCTCGGCACGTGAGAACGTCCGGCTGACCGAGGGGCCGGCGACCGTGAGCGCCCAGTCGGCGGCGGTCGCGGTGGCGAGGACACCGGCGGCGCGGGCGGTGCGGTTCACCGGCAGTCCGTTCTGGCCGAGGTGCCGCTTGCGGGGACCGAAGACGTTGAACGGTTCGCCGACAGCCGAGGACTGTCCGACCGTCAGGGCGACGACGCCCGCGGTGGCCGCGGTGACGCCGGCGATGAACCCGCGGCGGGCGACGCGCTGACGGCGGCCGTCGGCGGACGCCGCGATCCGCGTCACCGGGACGGTGTCGGTCGCCGGTGCGACCGGACCGGGGGCGGGAGTGCCGTCGATCCAGCGGTGGAGGCGACCGACGAACCCGCCGGAGGGCGAGGCGGAGCCGGGACGGGCCTCCTGTCCGGCCGGGTCGTTCGGATCGTGCTGGTTCGGATCCGGCAACTCGCTGCCCACCGTCGGGTTGGCGACGAAGCGGCCCTGCGCGTCGAAGGAGTCGCGCTTCCGCCAGTACCGCGCGATGATCTGCAGCTTCGTGCCGATGTGGATGAGCAGCGACCCGATCAGCACGTACGCCAGCGCGTTGTGCACCTGCTTGAACGGGAACGGCCACGGGTACCACTGGTAGGTGTTGAGCAGACCGGTGACGACCTGCACGAGTGCCGACGCCACGAACACCGCGATCGACGCACGCTCGAGCAGGTGCAGGACGCTCCGGACCGGCGGGGTCTGCACCAGCGCCGGCATCACGACGTTGAGCTTCGCGAGCAGCAGCGGGATGATCGCGATGCCCGCCGTGATGTGCAGGCCCTGTGTGAACTGGTAGAGCTGCACGGGCCGGGTCGGGAAGCGCATCCAGCCGAGGGGCTCCTGCAGCAGGTGGCTGTAGACGCCGGTCAGGAAGCAGACCAGGAACGCGATGCCGAGCAGGCGGCCGGTGACCACGGCGCTGCGGGCGGTGCGGTTCGGCGAGGCCATCGCGTCACGGGTGTGGCGCATCAGGCGCTGCACCCCCGCTACTGTCGTCGGACCATGAGCGAACGACTGCGTCCGACCCGTCTCGACCGACGAGCGCTCGCCTCGAGCGTGCTCGTCCCGACCGCGCTCGCCGTCGTGGGCGTGCTGGTGCTCGGCATCGTCATCGCGGTGGGTGTCACGCATCTGGGGTTCCTCCGGGAGGGTCATCGCTCTCCATTCGTTGCGTGGACCCTCATCGCTTGGACGGTCTTCGCAGGCGCCGTGCTGGCGCTCAGGTTCGTGCCCCCGCACCTGGTGACGCGGATCGTCCTCGGTGGAGCGGTGATCGTCGGCATCGCGGCCCTGATCGGACCACCGAACACCAGCACCGACTCCGCACGCTACGCCTGGGACGGCATCGTGCAGCACGCGGGCATCTCGCCGTACCTGCACACCCCCCAGTCGGACGTGCTGCAGCACCTCCGCCCGGACTGGTTGTTCCCCGACAAGGTCAACGGCACGTGTGACGACATCAAGCCCCGGTTCCGCGGTCTGGGCGACGGCCGGCTCGGCCACTGCACGGCGATCAACCGTCCCGACGTCCCGACGATCTACCCGCCGATGGCCGAGCTGTGGTTCGCGCTGGTGCGGGCGTTCGTCCCCGCCACCGCGCAGTACCTGCCGTTCCAGTTCGCCGGGCTCGTCGTCTCGCTCGGCGTCACCGTCGGGCTGCTCGTCGTCCTCCGCCGCCTCGGCCGCCCGACCTGGTGGGCCGCACTCTGGGCCTGGTCGCCGCTCGTCGCCGCCGAGGCCGTCACGAACTCGCACGTCGACGTGGTCGGCGCGGCCCTGGCCACCGCGGGCGCCGTGCTCGTCGCGTTCGGTCGGCCGATCTGGGGCGGCATCGCGCTCGGCGCCGCGACCGCGACGAAGCTCATCCCGGCGATCGTGTACCCGGCGCTGCTCGGGCGGTGGCGCAGCTGGTGGTCGATCCCGGTCGGCATCGCCACGTTCGGGCTGCTCTACGTGCCCTACGTGCTGACGACGGGCCCGAAGGTCCTCGGCTACCTGCCCGGCTACCTGTCGGAAGAGGGGTACGAGGACGGCTCTCGGTTCGCCCTGGTGGCGAAGGTCCTGCCCGGGGACGCCGCGACGATCGTGGTGGGGCTCGTCGTGCTCGTCGCCGCGGTGCTGGCCTGGCGGCTGTCCGACCCGGCGAACCCCTGGTCCGGCCAGGTGTTCATGATCGGCGTGACCTTCCTCGCCGTGACCCCGCGCTACCCCTGGTACGCGTTGCTGCTCATCCCGTTCGTGGTGCTCTCCGGCCGGTGGGAGTGGCTGTCCCTGACGCTGGCGATCGCCCTGCGCGGGGTGTGGCCCTCGGTCGTCGCCTACCGGTGGTGGCTGCTCGCGGCGATCGCCGTCGTGCTCGTCGTCACCCTCGTCCGCACCCGCCGCGAGGACTGGCTGCGCTGGCGTGACCGGCTGCTCGGCCGAGACGCGGTGCGCCACGACACGGTCCACCCGGATCGCAGCGACGGCACCGTATCCTGAGGCGATGCCGGCCCAGATGCTGCCCTCGACGGGCCAGCTCCTCCCCTCGTCGGACCTGATGCGTCGGGTCCACCCCGAGGCGCCGGTGCCCGGACCCCTGGACCGCACCGACCTGCCGCCGCGTCCCGCCGGTGACCCCGGCCTGGTGGACCGCTTCGGCCGGTACGCGGTGGACCTCCGGGTCTCACTGACGGAGCGCTGCAACCTCCGCTGCACGTACTGCATGCCGGCCGAGGGGCTGCCCTTCGCGCCCGACGCCGCGCTGATGTCGGCGGACGAGATCGCCCGGCTGGTGGGCCTCGGCGCGGAGCATCTCGGCATCCGCAAGGTCCGCTTCACCGGCGGCGAACCGCTGCTCCGCAAGGACCTGGTCGACGTGATCGCCCGGAGCGCAGCCGCCCACCCGGACCTCGAACTCTCACTCACCACGAACGCCATCGGACTCGCCGGACGCGCCGCCGCCCTCCGCGCCGCCGGACTGCACCGGCTCAACGTCTCGCTCGACACCGTCGACCCGGACGTCTTCGCCGAGGTCACCCGTCGGCCGTTCCTCGACCGGGTCCTCGAGGGCATCGCGGCCGCCGCCGACGCCGGACTCGGGGTGAAGGTCAACGCGGTCCTGATGCGCGGGGTCAACGACCACCTGGCCTCCGAGCTGCTGGCCTGGTGCCTCGAGCGCGGCCACGAACTGCGCTTCATCGAGCAGATGCCGCTGGACCCGGGCCACGCCTGGGACGCGTCGACGATGATCACCGCCGTGCAGATCCGCGAGATCCTCAGCGTCGACTACGAGCTCACTCCCGACGAGGCCCCGCGGAACGGTGCCCCGGCCGAGCGCTACCGCGTGCGATCGCGTGCGGACGGACAGGACCTCGGCACGGTCGGCATCATCGCGAGCATCACCGAGTCGTTCTGCGCCGACTGCACCCGCACCCGCCTGACCGCCGACGGCCACGTCCGCAGCTGCCTGTTCTCGGACGACGAGGTCGATCTGCTCGGACCGCTGCGCGCCGGTGCCGCCGACGACGTGGTCCTCGACCGCTGGCGTCGGGCGATGTGGGCGAAGCCGCGCGACCACGGCGACGACAGCGACGGCTTCGTGCACCCCACCCGGGGCATGAGCGCGATCGGAGGATGACGGACATGACCACGCTGCGCTTCTTCGCCGCCGCCCGTGCCGCGGTCGGGCTCGACGAGACGACCGTCACGGCGGACTCCCTCGCCGACGCCCTCCGGCAGGTCCCGGCCACCGACGTCGAGCGCTGGACCGCACTGCAGGAGCGCTGCTCCTACCTGGTCGACGGGGTGACCACCCGTGACCGCTCGACGTCCCTCGTCGGGGTCGACGTCGTGGACGTCATGCCGCCCTTCGCCGGCGGCTGAGACGGCCGGTCCCGACGGCTGAGACGGCCGGTTCCAGCGGCTGAGACGGCCGGTTCCAGCGGCTGGGACGGCCGGTCCCGGCGGCTCGGACCGGGCCGCGGCCCGGCACCACGACGGCAGGCTCCTCAGCGCTCCCACACCGTGAGCTCGGCGGGCGGCACCCGCACCCGCACGGGCGTCCCCGGCGTCAGTCCGAGCGCCGCGACCGCGGCGAGCGTCAGGTCCGCCGTGAGCTCCCCGGCCCGCACCCGGACCAGTCCGTCGCGGGGCTCCAGCTCGGTGACGGTCCGGAGCAGCCCGCCCCGGTCGTCCTGGTCCGCGCGGGTGACGACGGCCGCAGTGGGGTGGTGCGCGGCCGAGACGGCACGGCCGGGAGGCACGCCGTGCGTCCTCGACACCAGCCTGCCCCCGCCGTCGGGCCGGCTCCCGGCACCGGGAACGGCACCGTCCAGCACGAGACCGTCCGCCGTCGCCGTGCCGTGCAGGACCACGAGGCCCGAGAACGTCGCCGCGAAGGCACTCCGGGGTCGGGCGAGGACGTCGGCGGGACGCCCCTCCTCGACCACGCGGCCGTCCTCGAGCACGACGACACGATCCGCGAGGGCCATCACCTCGACCGGGTCGTGCGTCACGAGCAGGCTCGGGCGGCCGGCGACGGCGGTGCGCAGGGCAGCGCGGACCTCCTGCCGGGCGCCGACGTCGAGCGCCGAGGTCGGTTCGTCGAGCAGGACCACCGACGGGTCCGCCGCCAGGGCCCGGGCGATCGCGACGCGCTGGGCCTGACCACCCGAGAGGGTCCCGGGGGCGCGGTCTGCCAGGTCGGCCACCCCGACGGCGGCCAGGGCCTGGCGGGCGGCGTGGCGGGCCTCCCGGCCGGAGCGTCCGGCAGCCCGCGGACCGAAGGCGACGTTCGCCAGGACGCTCCGGTGCGGGAACAGGTCGGGGCGCTGGGCGACCAGGCCGACGCGGCGGCGGTGGGCCGGGACGCTGCGGCCCGGGCCGGCGAGCAGCCGACCGGCGGAGCGGACCTCGCCGTCGTCGAGGGCGAGGAGGCCCGCGACGGCGTCGACGACGGTGGACTTGCCGGCACCGTTCGGGCCGATCAGGGCGACGCACTCGGCCGGTCCGACCGTCAGGGCGACGTCGACGCCGCGGTCGTGCCGGACGACGTGGGCGACCAGGCCGGCTGGGTCGGCTGGGTCGGCGAGGCCGGCCGGGTCGACCAGGCCGGCCGGGTCGGCGGTCACAGCGCGCCTCCGCGGGTCCGGACCGAGGCCAGCCCGATCACCAGGACCGCGACGACGACGAGCACCAGCGCGAGTGCGACCGCGGTGTCCGGGTCGATCTCGCGCTGCAGGTACACCTCGAGCGGGAGAGTCCGGGTGACGCCCTGCAGGCTGCCCGCGAACGTGAGGGTCGCGCCGAACTCCCCGAGTGCCCGGGCGAAGCAGAGGACCAGGCCGGCCGTGATGCCGGGCAGCACCCGGGGCGTGGTGACCGTCAGGAACGTGCGGGTCGGACCGGCGCCGAGCGTGGCGGCGACCCGCTCGTACCGGTCGCCCTCGACGCGGAGCGCCCCCTCGATCGACGACACCAGGAACGGCATCGCCACGAACGTCTGCGCGATCACGACCGCCGCCGTGGTGAACGCGATCCGCAACCCGTGCTCGTCGAGGAACGCGCCGACGACCCCGAGCCGACCGAACGCGGCGAGCAGGGCCAACCCGCCGACCACGGGTGGCAGGACCAGCGGCAGCAGCACCACGGCCCGCGCCACCCCGGTCCAGCGTGAGCGTGACCGGGCGAACAGGACCGCCAGCGGGTACCCGAGGACGAACGCGATGCCGGTCGCCGCGGTCGCCGTGCCGAGGCTCAGC
Organism: Curtobacterium sp. MCLR17_032; assembly: GCF_003234795.2. NCBI lineage: Bacteria > Bacillati > Actinomycetota > Actinomycetes > Micrococcales > Microbacteriaceae > Curtobacterium > Curtobacterium sp. MCLR17_032. The sequence continues at coordinate 2,867,912 of NZ_CP126268.1, forward strand.
CCGAGTGCGGTCAGCGACGCGGGCGAGGTCACCAGCGCGACGAAGGACCCCCACTGGACCCGACCGACCATCGCGAGCACCGGGACGACGACGAACAGGCCGCCGAGCACCGCGGGGACCGGCAGCCACCACGGGACCGGGCCGCGGACCGCCGGGCGGCTGCGGCGGCTGCGGCGGCCGTCCCGGTGGCCACTGGGCTGTGCGTCCGGCACGGGGCTCAGGGCCTGCCGAAGCCGGCGTTGCCCAGGGTCCGCTGGCCGGCGGACGACAGGACGTACGACGTGAAGGCCCGGGCGAGCGCGGGGTTCGCCGCGTCGCGCAGGACGCTGATCGGGTAGGTGTTCACCGCGTCGGCCGCGGCCGCGAACGGCACCCCGTCGACGTCCGCACCAGCACCCTGCACGTCGGTGCGGTAGACGATGCCGGCATCGGCCTGGCCGGAGCGCACCTTGCCGAGGACGTCGGTGACGGACTGCTCCTCGCTGACCGGGTGCAGGTCGACGCCGCTCGAGCGTTCCACCGCGGCCGTCGCAGCGCCGCACGGCACCGGGGCGGCACAGGTCACGAGCTGCACACCGGAGTCGTCCAGGTCCGCCAGGTCCCGGATGTGGTGCGGGTTGCCCGGGGCCACGGCGATCTCGAGCGTGTTCGTCGCGAAGTCCTGCGGTGAACCGCTGGCCAGGCTCTGCTTGCCGAGCTTCGCCGTCGTGGCCTGGTCGGCCGAGGCGATGACGTCGGCGGGGGCGCCGTTCTGGATCTGGGAGACCAGGTCGCTCGACCCGGCGAACGAGAACGTGACGGTGGTGCCCGGGTGCGCCTGCTCGAAGTCGTGTCCCAGCGCGGTGAAGGTCTTCTGGAGCGACGCCGCGGCGAAGACCGTGATCGAGCCCGTGGGTACGGCGTTCGACGATGTGCCCGACGACGGGCCCGGCGTCGTGCTGGCACCCCCTGCTGCTGTCGTGCTCGCGCAACCACCGAGCGTCAGCGCCAGCAGCACGCCGGTCGTCAGAGCGGTCGTCAACTGCGTTCGCTGTCGCATCGGGGGGCCTTCCCACGGACCTACATGGTCCGCAGGTGCGGGCCGGTGTGGAGATCCTACCCGCAGGAGCGGATCAGTTCAGTGCGAGGGGCAGCCCCTCGCGCCGCCAGGCGTCGACACCGCCGTCGAGGACGGTGACGGGCCTCCCGACGGTCCGCGCCCACGCGTCGGCCCGCGGCCCGCGCGCGCAGGTGACGACGACGTCCCCGTCCGGCAGGGCGGCGTCCCCGTGGACCGACCCGGCGATCACGCCGGTGGCCCACTCCTCGGCGGTGCGGACGTCGACGAGGGTCAGGGTGTCGGCCGGGTCGGCCAGGCGGGCGGCGAGTGCCGCGGGCGAGATGCGTGGGGCGGCAGCGGCCGCGGCCGCTGCGGCCTGGAGGCCCGTGGGACGTCGCGACGTCGGCCCGCGTCGGATCGGGCTCTCGGTCCACCGCCAGCGCCGGGCGTCGACCGTCAGGAGTCGGCCGAGCAACGGTTCGCCGAGGCCGGCGACGAGGGCCGTCACCTGCGCGGCCATCACCGACCCGACCGCCCCGCAGAGCGCCGGCAGCACACCGTCGATCGCGCACGAGCCCTCGTCGGGCAGGACCTCGGGGTGCAGGTCGTGGAAGTCGACGCAGTCGTCCCCCGCGTCGCGGAAGACCGAGACCTGGCCGTCGTAGGACAGCACGGTGCCCCAGACGAACGGGATCCCGAGCGGTGCACAGGCGTCCGAGATCGCCCGCGTGACGTCCACCGCGTCGGCGGCGTCGACCACGACATCGTGCCCGGCGACGTGCTCGGGCCGGAAGCGACCGACGACCGCGACCACGTCGAGCTCGGGGTCGACCGCGCGGGCCCGGGCCGCAGCGACCTCGGCCTTCGCGGCGCCGACGTCCGCGGTGGTGAAGAGCGTCTGTCGGGACAGGTTCGAGCCGTCCACGACGTCGTCGTCCACGATCGTCAGGCGTCCGAGCCCACTGCCCGCCAGGTAGGAGACCACCGGCGCGCCGAGCCCACCGGCACCGACGACCAGGACCCGCGCCCGACCGAGACGCTCGAGCACGTCCTGGCCGGAGCCCGCGAGCGCCGCCGTCCGCGAGCCGAGTCGGCGGCGTGCGGTACTGACGGTCATGCGTCCTCCTCAGGACCCGGTGTCTCGACCGTGACCATCGTGGCCTTGACCGAGGCGACGGCGACCGACCCGATCTCGAGTCCGAGGTCGCGGACGGCCTCGGAGCTCATCAGCGAGACCACCCGGTGCGGGCCGCACTGCAGCTCGACCTGGGCCATCACGGTGTCGACGACGAGCCCGGTGACGATGCCGACGAAGCGGTTCCGTGCCGAGCTCCGGACGCCCGACGGGTCGGCGAGCTGGTCGCCCCGCGAACGGGCGTACTCCGCGAGCTCCCGACCGTCGACGACCGCCCGTCCGACGGCGTCCGTCGCGCGGCTGAAGGTGCCACCCTCGACCAGGCGGCGCACGGTGTCGTCGCTGACCCCGAGGTACGTCGCGGCGTCACGGATCCGGAGCTGCGTCATGACGACGACCCTAACTGTGGAACGCCGACCATCGGCTTGTGGACACTCACCGGCTCGGGGGGCACTATGTGCGGTTCCCGTCCAGCGGCGCTCGGTACCGTCTCCGGCGTGAGTTCTCCCCGTACCGGCAGCATCGGCGTCCCGCACGCGGTCCGCCACGTGCCGGTCCGTGCCGGTCTCCGCGGCGCCGTCTCGGCCGCCGCGACCACCGCTGTCCGTACCCCGGAGCTCACCATCGGTGCACTCGGCGTCGTCATCGCGGCGGCCTTCTCGTGGGTCCCGTCAGTCTGGTACGACGAGGCCGCGACCGTCACCAGCGCGCAGCGTTCCTGGCCCCAGCTGTGGGCCGAGCTGCATACCGTCGACGCGGTGCACGGTCTCTACTACGCACTCATCCACACCTGGTTCTGGCTGGTCGGCTACACGCCGTTCACGCTGCGACTGCCGAGCGCGCTGGCCATCGGCGTCGCCGCCGCACTCGTGGTCGCCCTCGGTCGTCGGATCGGCGGCAAGCGCCTCGGGATCACCGCGGGCATAGTGTTCCTGCTCCTGCCCCGGGTGCAGTGGGCCGGCACCGAGGGCCGCCCCTACGCCACCATCACGACCCTCTCCGTCTGCCTGACGCTCGTCGGACTGACCGCGCTCCGTCGCAGCCGACGGGGCCGGGCGACCGGCTGGTGGGTGGCGTACGGCGTGCTCGCCGTCGTCGCGGTCGCGTTCAACGTGTACCTCTCGCTCGCGGTCGTCGCACACGCCGTGGCCCTCGCCTGGACGCTGCTCGCCGAGCGGCACGCCCTCCGCCGGGCCACCGTCTCGCGCACCGGCCGGATGCCCGGCGCCCCGCTCGTCACCCGTCGCGTCCTGGTCCGGTGGGTCGCAGCAGCAGCGACCGCCGCGGTCGTCGTCGCGCCGTTCGTCCTCGTGGTGTCGTCCCAGGCGAAGCAGATCGGCTGGATCAAGGGCATCGGCACCGGCACGTTCCGGCAGGTCTTCTCGACGGCGTGGTTCGGCGCCTCCGGCCCGTACGCCGCGATGGCGTGGACGCTCATGGCGATCGGCGTCGCCACCGCCCTGGTGCACGCGCGTCGTCAGGCTCCGTCCGCCCGGGCCGTCGTCCGGGCGCAGGCCGTCCGTGTGGCGCTCCCGCTCGTCGTCGTCCCGACCACGATCCTCCTGCTCGCGACCGCACTGGGCGAGCGTCTCTACTCCCCGAAGTACGCGTCACTGAGCCTGCCGTTCGTCGCGGTCCTCATCGCCCTGGCGCTGACGTTGATCCGGCCGAAGGCGCTGCTCGCGGTCGCCGTCGCCGCGCTCGTCGTCCTGTCGGTCCCCGCCGCCGTCGTCGTGAAGGGGCCGGAGGCCAAGTCCGACTCGACCTGGGCCCAGGCCGCGTCGATCATCAGCACCGAGCGCGCCGCCCGCCCGAGCGCGAACGAGGGCGTCGTGTTCGGCAGTGTCTACCGCCACCCGACCACGACGGCGGAGATCATCAAGGTCTCCTACCCGGAGGCGTTCGCCGGGCTCACCGACCTGGCCGTCGGCGCGAACGGTGCCGACCAGGGCGTGCTGTGGAACCGGAACGCGGACCTCGCCTCGACGGTCCCCGCCCGTCTCGGCGACATCGACACCGTCTGGTACGTCGGCGGCACGTCGCGCACGATCCGGCCCGAACTGAAGGCCGTGCTCGCGGAACAGGGGTTCCGTCCGGTGCACAACTGGCAGACCGGCAAGGTCATCATGACGGAGTTCGTCCGCTCCTGACGGTCGCCCCGATCGACGGCCGCCGCTGATGACAGTCGCGCCGATCCACGGCCGTCGTCAGTGCAGGACGCGGGCGCCGTGCACCGGGCCGTTCGCCCGCAGTGCCACGAAGCCGGACGCACTGAGCGCGACCTGCACCTCGAGCGCGGCGTCGCGGTCCGGCACGAGGAACGCCACCGTCGGCCCGCTGCCGGACACCAGTCCGGCGAGGGCACCGGAGCGCTCCCCCAGCTCCAGCGTCTCCGCCAAGGCCGGCTGCAGCCGCATGGCGGGGGCCTGCAGGTCGTTGTGCAGGTTCTCGGCCAGGAGCTCGGCGTCACCGGCTCGGAGGGCCTGCAGCACCTGCGCCTCGACGACGGGGGTGCGCGGTGCGGGCGAGATGTCGGCCCGGTAGCGCTCCCGGTGCTCGTCGAGCGCGCGGTACACCGCCGGGGTCGAGAGACCGGTCTCGCTGAGCGCGAGGACCCAGTGGAACTCGCCCTTCGCCAGCGCCGGGCTGAGTTCGTCACCACGACCGGTGCCGACGGCGGTGCCCCCGGCGAAGGCGAACGGCACGTCGGCGCCGAGTTCGGCCGCCAGGCGCAGCAGTTCGTCCCGCCCGAGGCCGGTGCCCCACAGGGTGTCGACGGCCAGGAGGGTCGCGGCGGCGTCCGCCGAGCCTCCGCCCATGCCACCGGCGACCGGCACCTGCTTGTCGATCGTCAGGTGCACGCCGCCGCGGTGGCCCGCGGTCCGGGCGACCAGACGGGCGGCGCGGATCGCCAGGTTCGTGTCGTCCGTCGGCACGGACGAGGTGTCGATCGGCCCGGTGAACCGTACCGAGAAGTCGTCGGCGCGCTCGGCGGTGACGTCCTCGTACAGGGACACGGCCTGGTAGGCGGTGGCGATGTCGTGGTAGCCGTCGTCCTGCAGCGCCCCGACGGACAGGTGGACGTTGATCTTGCCCGGTGCGCGCGTCCGCACCCGATCCGGAGCGGGCGTCGACGTCATGCGACCAACCTATCCCCGTCCGGGTCGGGCTCCGGTCGCGTCGGCCGCTGCGGCGAACCCGCGCCGCAGGTCCGCGATGACGTCGTCGACGTGTTCCAGGCCGATCGACAGCCGGATCAGCCCCTCGCCGACACCGGCGGCGGCGCGCTCGGACGGGGTCATCTGCACGTGGGTGGTCGACGCCGGGTGCACCACCAGGGACCGGACGTCCCCGATGTTCGAGACGTGGTCGAAGAGCTCGAGCGCGGCGACGAACCGGCGCCCGGCCGCGACCCCGCCGATCAGGTCGAACGCCAGGACGCTCGACGGCCCCTTCGGCACGTAGCGCTGCTGCAGGTGGTGCCAGGGCGAGCTCGGCAGGCCGGCGTAGTGCACGTGCTCGACCTGCTCGTGCCCGTCCAGCCAGGACGCCACCGTCGCCGCGTTCGACACGTGCCGGTCCATCCGGAGCGACAGGGTCTGGATGCCCTGCAGCACCAGGAACGCGTTGAACGGGGCGATCGCCGGACCGAGGTCCGCCGACAGCTTCGACCGGGTGCGCTGGATGAAGGCGCGGCGCCCGAACTTCTCAGCGAAGTTCGTGCCCGAGAACCCCGAGTGCTCGGTCGTCGTCAGCTGCGGGTACTTCTCCGGGTACGCGGCCCAGTCGAACGAGCCGGCGTCGACGATGAGCCCGGCGATCGCACTGCCGTGTCCGGCGAGGTACTTCGTCGCCGAGTGCACGACGATGTCCGCGCCGTGCTCGATCGGACGGACCAGGTACGGCGTCGCGATGGTGTTGTCGACGATCAGCGGGACCCCGGCGTCGTGGGCGACCCCGGCCACCCCGGCGAAGTCCAGGACGTCGCCGCGCGGGTTCGGGATCGACTCCCCGAAGAACGCCCGGGTCTCGGGGCGCAAGGCGGCGGCCCACTCGTCCAGGTCGGTCGGGTCCTGCACGAAGGTGAACGCGATCCCCAGGTCCTTCAGGGTCGACGCGAAGAGCGTGTAGGTCGCGCCGTACAGCGACGCGCTCGAGACGACGTGGTCCCCGGCTCGGGCGAGGCCCAGCACCGCCAACGACGTCGCCGCCTGCCCGGACGCCAGCGCCAGGGCGGCGACCCCGCCCTCGAGGTCGGCGATCCGACGCTCGAGCGCCGCCGCCGAGGGGTTGTTCACGCGGGAGTACGTGTGCCCGGGCGCGTTCAGTAGGAACCGGTCGGCCGCGTCCTCGCCGGACGGGTACACGAACGCAGCGGTCTGCGCGATCGGGGGCACGTTCCCGCCGAAGCCCGGGTCGGCTTTGAAGCCAGCCCGGATCTGCCGGGTCTCGAAGGCCCAGTCGTCCTCGGCGGCCATCAGGACACCGCCTCGGCTTCGGCTTCGGCCTCCGCGTCTGCCGGCACCGACGCGCGGACGAGCGGGATGACCTGCTCGCCGAAGCGCTCCATCTCCTCGAGCTGCGGCGAGAACTGCAGCAGCAGCGTGTCGACCCCGGCGTCCTCGTACTCGCGGATCCGCGCGGCGACCTGCTCCGGCGTGCCGACGAACTGCGGACGGAGGCCCCGGTTCGACACCGAGTAGTCCTCGAGCGAGGGGACGTGCTCGAGCTGCGACTTCGAGATGAAGTCCTGGTACGACTCGTACGCCTTGCCGTGCTGCACGTCGGTGATGCGGGCCAGCTCGGCCTGCGCTTCCTCCTCGGTTTCGCGGACGATCGCGTAGGCCGCCATCCCGAACGCCTCGAACGGCGGCAGCCCGGCGTCCTCGCGACGCTGACGCATCTCGGCGATCTTCGTCCGGAGTTCCTCGACCGTGCCACCGTGGGTCAGGTAGGCGTCGGCGTAGTGGGTGATGCTCGCCTTGCCGACCTCGCTCTCGCCGCCGGCGTAGATGCGCGGGGTGACGCGGGGCTTCGGCTCGAGGTGGGCGTTCTCGACGTCGTAGTACTCGCCGTGGAAGCTGTACGGGGTGTCCCGCCACAGGCCCTTCAGGATCTCGACGAACTCGGCGGTGCGCTTGTAGCGGTCGTCGTGCTCGGAGAAGATGCCGCCGTACTGCCGTGCTTCTTCCGCCCACCAGGCGCTCACCACGTTGAAGGTGAACCGGCCGCCGGAGATGTCGTCGATCGTCGCCGCCTGCTTCGCGGTCACCGCCGGCAGGTGGTACCCGGGACGCATCGCCGCCATGATCTCGAGGCGCTCGGTGGTCGCCGCGATCGCCGCCGCCAGGGCCCACGCCTCGAGACTCGGCGCCGCGACGCCCTTGATGTCGTTGAGGTTCAGCTCCGGCACGAGCGTCAGGTCGAACCCGATCCGCTCGGCGCGCTGCGCCAGGAGCTTCACGTAGTCGAACGTGACCGGCATCTGCTCGTCGTCGACGTTGCGCAGCCAGCCGCCGAAGAGCGGGGTCCAGTATCCGAATCGCACGGGAGAGGTTCCTTGGGTGGTGAGGAGGGACGGACGGGAGGCTCGTCCCGGGTGGTGGGGCGGGCCTCCCGTCCGGTGGATGGTCAGGACGGTGCGGCGGGGGCCGCGCGGGCTGCTGGCCGCGTCGGGTCAGGCGTGCGCTGCGGCGGCCGCGTACTCCGCGTCGAGCAGGCCGCCGAGGAAGCGGGCGATCGAGCGCGGCCCGGAGGCGGGCGCGACCGCCTCGACGGCGGGGTTGTAGTTCGTGTTCGTGTTGATGTCGTACACGACGGTGCGGCCGTCGGCGGTCTCCATGAACTCGACGCCGGCGATCTGGATGCGCTGGTCGGCGAGGAAGCCGCGCAGCTGCTGGACCAGCGGGTGGTCCGCGGTGACCTCGGTGCGGACCGAGAACGTCTCGGTGGCACCGCCGTCGGTACCCGGGACGTCGCACACCGCACCCGCGATGGTCTGCGGGACCTCGCACGCGTCCGCCGGGCAGAGCTCGAAGCTGCCGGCGCTCGTGTCGACGCGGACCGCGTAGACGAACTCGCCACCGACGAACTCGGCCCGGGTGATGAACGGCTCGCGCGCCGTCAGGTACTCCTGCAGCAGCGTGATGCCGTCGACCGGCGCCTCGAACTCGGGGCTGTCCACGTACCCGTCGAACTCGGCCAGCGAGTCGAAGCGGCGGACGCCGAGGCCCTTGCCGCCCTGGTTGTGCTTCGTGATGAACGGGACGTCCTGGCCGTTCGTGAAGGTGGCCGCGGACTGCTTGAGCGTCGTCGTGCCGAACACCGCGGTCGTCCGGGGCACGTCGAAGCCCGCGGCGCGGAGCAGTCCGTGCTGGGCGACCTTCGACACCTCGAGCTCGAGGACGTGGCTGCCGCCGACGACCTGTCGCCCGGCGCGCTCGAGCCAGCCGAGCAGCGCCCGGGTGTACTCCTTGCTGTGCTCGTGCCCGCGGGTGTGGCTGCTGGCCGACATGCGGCTCCAGTAGACGCCCGGCTCCGGCTCGGCAGCCAGGTCGATCTGCCCCTCGGTCAGGAGGATCTCCTGCACCGGGACGCCCTCGGCCTCGAAGGCGGCGGCGAGCGGCGGGAACCACTCGGGGTTCTCGTGGATGACGTACACGCGCGGAGTGCTCACCGCACCACCCTAGGCACGGTGTCGTCGCACCTGCCAGGTGTGTGACGTGGTGTTGCAGGCACACCACACTGCTGCCCCCACGACACAACGCCCCGCACTCGGCGGGGCGTTGGCTGGGTGCGGGAGGCCCGGAGGCGTCCTGCACCCCCAGGATACCAGTTCAGTGGGGCGCAGCCGAAGCGTCGAAGGACTGCTGGCCGACGACTCCGAGCAGCTCGAGCTTCTGCGCGTCCTCGCTGCCCGCGGGAGCGGTGAACAGCAGGAGCGCCTGCGCCTGGTCGTCCGTGTGCAGGACCTGGCAGTCGACGGTGATCCGGCCGAGTTCGGGCTGCACGATGGTCTTGTTGTCCGACCAGCGACTCGCGACCTCGTGCAGGGCCCAGAGCTCGGCGAACTCGGGGCTCCGCCGTTCGAGTTCCGCGATGAGTTCGCTCACCCGTCGGTCCCCCGGGCCGGCCAGCCCGACCGCGGCCCGGAGCGACGCCACCACGACCCGGCCCAGGTGTTCGTGCTGCTCGGCCGCGTACTTCGCCCGTTCGGTGCCGCTCACGAACCACCGCCACGCCTGGTACCGCTCGTTGCCGGCCAGACCCACGGACGTGCCGAGGAGCGCCGCCGCCATCGGGTTCTCGACGAGAGTTTCCCCCAGGTGGTTCACGACGATCGCCGGGGTGTCCGCCAGCCGGTCCAGCACGCGGAGGATCGCGGGGTCGACGTGGTCGGCGCGGTGCATCCGGACGGGCGCGTTCTGCCCGGTCAGGTGGAACAGGTGGTCGCGTTCGTCGAGCGAGCACCGGAGGGCACGGGCGATCGCGGCGACCATCTGCTCCGACGGCTGCGGGCCGCGCTGCTGTTCGAGCCGCGTGTAGTAGTCGACGGACATGCCGGCGAGGGCCGCCACCTCTTCACGACGGAGGCCCGGGGTGCGCCGCCGAGCGCCGGCCCCGATCCCGACGTCCTCCGGGCGGAGCAGCTCCCGTCGGCGGCGGAGGAAGTCGGCGAGGGCTGCACGGTCCATGCCCCCAGTTTGCTGCGTCCGTCACGCCGGAGCCAGGGAGCGCCGGTCCCCCGATGACCGCGCTCTGGTTGCCCCGACCCGCACGGCGCATCGTGGTGGTCATGGACATCACGAACAGCACCGTCTTCATGCCCGGCGCGACCTCGGGCATCGGCCTGGCCCTCGCGCTCCGCCTGCAGCAGGCCGGCAGCACCGTCGTCGTCGGCGGCCGTCGCCAGGCCCTCCTCGACTCGATCGCCGCCGAGCACGGCCTGGACACCGTGCAGGTCGACGTCGCCGACGCGGAGTCGATCCAGCAGGCGGCCGAGACCGTCCTCGCCGCCCACCCCGCACTCGACACCCTGGTGACGATGTCGGGCATCATGCGCAACGAGGACCTCCGCGACCCGGCGCACATCTCGGACGCCGTCGAGATCGTCGAGACGAACCTGGTCGGCACGATCCGGCTGATCGACGCGTTCCTGCCGCACCTGCTCGGCCGCCCGAGCGCGACGGTGATGACGGTGTCGTCGGGTCTGGCGTTCGTACCGCTGACCGCCACCCCGACCTACAGCGCGACCAAGGCCGGCGTGCACGCGTACACGCAGGCGCTCCGGCAGCAGCTCGTCGGCTCGTCGGTCGAGGTCCTCGAGCTCGCGCCGCCGGCCGTCGCCACCGACCTGATGGGTGGGCAGGACTTCGGCGGGATGCCGCTCGAGGTGTTCATCGACGAGGTCGTCGGCCTGATCGAGTCCGGTGCGGCTCCGGAGATCCTGGTGCAGAACGTCCAGCCGCTGCGGTGGGCCGAGCGCGACGGCAACCACCAGCAGATCCTCGAGATGATGGCTTCGCGCGAGCACTGACCCACTCCACCCGTCCTGACATGTAGCACATCATGCTGCTCCGGCATGTCAGGATGGGTGGATGCGACGAGCACCGTACGAGGAAGCCCTGCCGTCCGGACGCCTGATGCCCGTGGTCGGCATCGCCGTGATCGCCATCGCGGTCGCCGCGGTCGCACTCCCGCTCGTCCTGCCGCCGTCACCCGGTCGCGGCCTCGATCCGGGAGACGTCGCGGTCCTCCTCGGGACACTCGTCGTCACGGTCGTCCTCGGCATCGGCGTCGTCCGGATGCGACAGACGATCCGTATCGACGACGTGCTGGAGGTCCGCGTCAGCCCGTTCTGGTACCGACGCCGCATCCCGCTCGACCGGATCGCGTCGGTGACGCCGATGGAGATGAACGGCCTGAACTCGGGCGGCTGGGGCATCCGACTGATCCCGAGCGGGACCGCGATCCTGCTCGACAACGGGCCGGGCGTGCACGTCACCGTCCGCGGCAAGCGTGCACTGCGGTTCCGCTGCGACGATCCGGACGCGCTCGTCGCCGCTCTGGAGGCACGGGGCGCGTCCGTCCGCTGAGTCGCGTCCGTCGGGCGGGCTCGGTCAGTCGCTCGTGCCGGCGGCTGCGAGGACGGTCCTGCCGAGACGCACGAAGTCGTCGACGCCGAGCTCCTCGCCGCGGGCGGTCGGCGCGATGCCGGCGGCTTCGAGGACCTCCGACGCGTGCGCGCTGCCGCCCAGGACACCGGAGAGCGCCTGGCGGAGCATCTTCCGACGCTGCTGGAACGCCGCGTCGACCAGGGTGAACACCCGCGATCGCAGCTGTTCGTCGCCCGGGGGCTCGTGCCGGTCGAAGCCGACCAGGACACTGTCGACGTTCGGCACCGGCCAGAACACCTGCCGGCTGACCTGTCCGGCGATCCGCCACGACCCGTACCAGGCGGCCTTGACGCTCGGTGAGCCGTAGACCTTGCTGCCCGGGTCGGCGGCCAGGCGGTAGCCGACCTCGGCCTGCACCATGACGAGCGACCGGACCAGGGACGGGAAGGTCGCGAGCAGGTGCAGGAGCACCGGCACGGACACGTTGTAGGGCAGGTTCGCCACGAGGTGCGTCGGCGCGACGGGCAGGTCCTCTGCCGAGACCTGCATGGCGTCCTGGTGGACGACGGTCAGGCGGGCGTCGGGCTGCATCGCGGAGACGGTCGTCGGCAGGTGCGCGGCGAGCCGGGCGTCGATCTCGACAGCCGTCACAGCAGCGCCGGTCTCGGTCAGGCCGAGGGTCAGCGACCCGAGCCCGGGCCCGACCTCGAGCACCGCCGACTCGGGCGTGACGCCGGCGATCGACACGATGCGTCGGACGGTGTTGGCGTCGTGCACGAAGTTCTGGCCGAGCTTCTTGGTGGGCGTGACGTCGAGCGTCGCCGCGAGTTCCCGGATCTCCGCCGGGCCGAGGAGCGCACCCACGGCTACTGCACCACCGTGACGGGTTCGGCGTCCCACATGCCGTAGACGAGTTCGGTGTTCGAGGTGATCTGCGCCGCGAGCATCGACACGTCGGTCCCCAGCGTCTCGGCCATCGACCGCAGCGTGTGCGGGATCAGGTACGGCGCGTTCGGCCGACCGCGGAACGGCGTCGGGGTGAGGAACGGTGCGTCCGTCTCGACCATGATCAGGTGGCGCGGTGCGACGTGCAGGGCGTCGCGCAGGTTCTGCGCGTTCTTGAACGTCACGGTGCCGGCGAACGACATGTACCAGCCGCGCTCGGCACACAGGCGTGCGAGCTCGGGGCCGCCCGAGAAGCAGTGGAAGACCGTGCGCTCCGGGGCCCCGACACGCTCGAGGACCTCGACCACGGCGTCGTGGGCGTCCCGGTCGTGGATCGTCAGCGCCAGGTCGTGGTCCTTCGCGATGCGGATGTGCTCCTCGAAGGAGCGGATCTGCGCCGCCCGGCCGTCGTCACCCGTGCGGAAGAAGTCGAGCCCGGTCTCCCCGATCGCCCGGACCCGGGGCAGGGCCGCGAGCTCGGCGATGCCGGCCAGGTGTTCGTCGAGCAGGCCCTGTTCGTCGAGGACGGGGGCTTCGTTCGGGTGCAGGGCGACCGCGGCGAGGACCCGGGGTTCCCGTGCCGCGATCGACGCCGACCACTGCGAGGTGGCCAGGTCCGTGCCGACCTGCACGACACCGCGGACGCCGACGCTCGAGGCACGGTCGAGGTGCTCCCGGTAGTCGAGCGGACCGTCGCCACCGTCCCCGACACCGTCGGCGATCTCCATGTGCGTGTGGTTGTCGTACACCGGCACGGTGAGGGCCTGCGGCAACGGCGGGTACGTCAGGTCCCGCTTCTGCCCGCCACCGTCGCCGCCGCGAGCGCGGACGTGCGCGTCGGTCACGCGGCGCCCTGCTCCGGCTGCTCGATGCGCGGGAACAGCCCGGCCGCGAGGGGCGTCACCGTCTCCGAGCCCTGCCACTCCCAGGCGCGGTCGATGCGCTGCTCGGCGATGGTCCCGCCCGCACCGATCGAGGCCCAGAGCTTCTCGGTCGCCTTCGGCATCACCGGGGACACGAGCACGGCCACCGTGCCGAGGCCCCGGAGTGCGGTGACGAGCACGGTCGCCAGTCGCTCGCGCTGGGCGTCGTCCTTCGCCAGGGCCCAGGGCTCCTGCTCGGTGATGTAGCCGTTCAGGACGTCGACGAGTTCCCAGACCGTGGTGATCGCGTCGTGCGGGGCGAACGCGGCGATCGACGCGTCGGCCCGCTCGGTGACGGCCTGCGCGAGGGCGTCGACGGCCGCGTCAGACTCGGTCAGTTCGCCACGCTCCGGGACGGCACCGTCGAAGTACCGGTTCAGCATCGCGACGATGCGGGAGGCCAGGTTGCCGAAGCCGTTCGCCAGTTCGGCCTGGTACCGCGCCGAGATGTCTTCCCAGCTGAAGTTGCCGTCCTGCCCGAAGGTGATCGCGCGGAGGAAGTAGTAGCGGAAGGCGTCGGAGCCGAACGTGTCGGTGATCTCGCTGGGGGCGATGCCGGTCAGCTTCGACTTGGACATCTTCTCGCCGCCGACGAGCAGCCAGCCGTGGCCGAACACGCGCTCCGGCACCGGGAGCCCCGCGGCCATGAGCATCGCGGGCCAGATCACGGCGTGGAAGCGGGCGATGTCCTTGCCCACGATGTGCACGCTGGGCCAGAGGCGCTGGAAGGCCTCGTCGTCGTCGGTGCCGTAGCCGAGCGCGGTGATGTAGTTCAGCAGCGCGTCGAACCAGACGTAGAGGACGTGGTCGGAGTCCCACGGGATCTGGATGCCCCAGTCGAAGCTCGACCGCGAGATCGACAGGTCACGCAGGCCCTGCTTGACGAAGGAGACGATCTCGTTGCGGACGCTCTCCGGCTGGATGAACTGCGGGTTCGACTCGTACAGGTCGAGCAGGCGCTGCTCGAAGTCGGACATCCGGAAGAAGTAGTTGCGCTCGGCCAGGACCTCCACCGGGATGGAGTGGATCGCACAGACCTGCTGGCCCTCGTACGGACCGGTGCCGGGCACCAGGTCACTCGGCTGCTTGTACTCCTCGCACCCCACGCAGTAGAAGCCCTCGAACTCGCCGGCGTAGATGTAGCCGTCGTCGTACAGCTTCTGCAGGAACGCGGTCACGCCACGCTCGTGACGCTCGTCGGTCGTGCGGATGAAGTCGTCGTTCGCGACGTCGACGGTGTCGAGCAGCGGCTTCCACGCGTCGGTGACCAGGCGGTCCGCCCACTCCTTCGGGGTCACGTCGTTCGCCGAGGCGGTGCGCAGGATCTTCTGCCCGTGCTCGTCGGTGCCCGTGAGCAGCCAGGTGTCGTCGCCGCGCTGGCGGTGCCAGCGCGCGAGGACGTCCGCGGCGACCTCCGTGTACGCGTGCCCGATGTGGGGCACGTCGTTGACGTAGAAGATCGGCGTGGTGATCGAGAACGAGCTGCCGTCGGCCATGCGGACCATCCTAGAGGCGAGCCCGAGCCCCGTGACGCGCGGTCACCCGGCCTGTGGACAACCGGACGGGAGGCCCGTGGCGGCGCCGCCACGGGCCTCCCGTCCGACAGGTGTCGGGTCCGGTCAGCGTGCGGCGAGCGCACCCTCGTAGAGGTCCCGCTTGGACAACCCGGTCGCGTCGGCGACCGCTGCGGCGGCCTCCTTCATGCGTGCGCCGGCGGCCACGCGCTCGAGGACCAGGCGCACGCCGTCCTCGATCGTGGCGTCCTCACCCGACCCCGTCGAGCCCGCGACGACGATGCAGATCTCGCCGCGGACGCCGTCGGCCGCCCACTCGGTCAGCTCGGCGAGGGTACCGCGTCGGATCTCCTCGTGCAGCTTCGTGAGCTCCCGGCAGACGGCGGCGCGCCGGTCGGCTCCGAACCCGGCGGCCATGTCGCCGAGCGTGTCGGCGATCCGGTGCGGCGACTCGAAGAAGACCATGGTCCGCTGCTCCCCCGCCAGCGCGGCGAAGACACGACGACGCTCGCCGCCCTTGCGGGTCGGGAAGCCCTCGAACGTGAACCGGTCCGTCGGCAGCCCCGACAGCGCGAGGGCGGTGAGGACGGCACTCGGGCCGGGGATCGCGGTGACGGTGACGCCCGCGGCGGCGGCGGCCTCCACCAACGGGAAGCCGGGGTCGCTGATGGCGGGCATGCCCGCGTCGGTCAGCACGACGACGTCGTCCTCCCGCGCCAGTTCGACGACCTCGGCCGCACGCTCCCGCTCGTTGTGCTCGTGCAGCGCGATGAGCCGCGGCCGGTTCTCGATGCCGAGTGCGCGCATGAGGTGGATCGCGGTCCGGGTGTCCTCGGCGGCCACGACGGAGGCGTTCGACAGCGTCTCCACGAGTCGACGGGAGGCATCACCGAGGTTGCCGATGGGGGTTGCTGCGAGGACGATCACGACCCCATTGTGGTCGTCGTGCCCGTGCCCTGTGGACGAGGCGGGCCAGCGGCGAGGTCGCGTCCGTAGGATGCTGCGAATGACCACGGACCTGGCCGACCTGCAGAAGACCGTGCCGGACGTCCCGCGCGGCTCGCGGCTCGACGACTGGTGGGGCCGCGTGCTGTCCGTCGGCTGGCGGGTCGCCGCCTGGCGCTGGGGCGGTCCGATCGCGGTGACCGTGCTGGCGGCGCTGCTCCGACTGGTCGACCTGGGCCGGCCGCACACGCTCGTGTTCGACGAGACGTACTACGTCAAGGACAGCTGGTCCCTGGTGCACCTCGGGTACGAGGGCACGTGGCCGGCGAACCCGACCGGCGACGGCGCGGTGACGACCGACCAACGGTTCGCCGACGGGCAGACCGACATCTACTCGCGCGCCGCGGAGTTCATCGCGCACCCGCCGCTCGGCAAGTACCTCATCGGCCTCGGCATGCTGCTCTTCGGGCCGGACAACGCCTTCGGCTGGCGGTTCACGGTCGCGGTCCTCGGCATCGCCACCGTCTTCCTCACCGCGGTGATCGCCCGCTCGCTGTTCCGCTCGACCTTCATCGGCACGCTGGCCGGCGGCTTCCTGGCGGTGGACGGGCAGGCGATCGTGATGTCGCGGGTGTCGCTGCTCGACGGCATCGTCACGTTCTTCGTCGTGCTCGGCTTCGGCGCGCTCCTGCTCGACCGGCGGTCGTCGGCCCGACAGCTCGACCGGTGGATCGACCGGAAGGCCGCGGCCGGCCGGCCGACGCTCTGGGGTCCGGTGCTGTGGCGGCGGCCCTGGCTGGTCGCGATGGGCTTCTCGCTCGGGCTCGCGACGGCGACGAAGTGGACCGGGCTGTACTTCCTGGCGTTCTTCGCCGTGTACTCGGTGGTCAGCGACATGCTGCTGCGCCGGCGGGCCGGTGTGGCGTTCTGGTCGTCGAGTGCCGCGCTGCAGCAGGCCCCGGTGACGTTCCTGCTCACCGTGCCGATCGCGGCCGTCACCTACGTGGCGTCGTGGACCGGGTGGTTCGTGACCCGCGGCGGCTGGGACCGGAACTGGATCGGGACCGGTGGTCAGCGCTGGACCGGCGTGCTCGCCTGGGTGCCCGACAGCCTGCAGAACTGGTGGCACTACCAGGCAGAGATCTACGGCTTCAACATCGGCCTGCACACGCCGCACTCGTACCAGGCGAACCCGCTGCTCTGGCTCTTCATGCAGCGGCCGACCTCGATGTACTACGTCGGGGTCGACGCGGGCCAGGACGGCTGCGCGGCCGACCGCTGCGGAGCGGCGATCACCGGCATCGCGAACCCGTTCGTCTGGTACGCCTCGGTGATCGCGGCCGTGGTGCTGCTCGTACTGCTCGTCACCCGGCGGCGGTGGGAGTACGGCATCGTGCTGATGGGCATCGCCGCGGGGTACCTGCCGTGGCTGATGTACCTCGACCGCACGGTCTTCCAGTTCTACACGATCGCCTTCGAGCCCTTCCTCGTGATGGCGCTGGCTGCCGTGATCGGGCACCTGCTCGGGTCACGGGAGGACCCACGGCCACGGCGGACCCGGGCGCTGATCTGGCTCGGGGTCTACCTGGTGGTCGTGGTGCTCGCGTCGGCCTACTGGTACCCCCTGTGGTCGGCGATCCAGGCGCCGTGGGACTTCATCCGGTCCCACTACTGGCTGCCCAGCTGGTTGTAGGCGGGCACGCGCTCGTCGCGCGGGCGATCGGGTCCGGACCACCGGACGGGAGGCTCGCTGCCAGGCCGCCACGGGCCTCCCGTCCGACACGGCCCGCCGCCGGCACGGCCCGCCGCCGGCACGGCGGTCCGGAACTTGGCCGGTCGGCGGACGTGAACGGTGGGTCCTGACCAGCCGGGAGCCCGGTGGCGGTGGGCGCCGGCGGACCTGAGCGGTGTGTCGTGACCGGTCAGGACTGGGCGTGCAGGGCGCGTTCGATGGTCTCGCGGTCGAGGGGGTCGCCGAGCATGCCGTCCGGGTCGGCCGGCGGCAGGACGCCGTCGATGACGACCTTGGCGTACCGACGCCAGGCGTCCGGGTCGTGGGCGCGGGTCGCGTCGGCGACGGCGCCGATCATCGTGGTCAGCATCGGCAGGTCGCGGTAGTCGAAGCCGTCGCGGACGACCCCGGCGTCATGCGCGCGGCCGATGATCGTGGAGACCTGGCGTTCGAGCCGGTCGCGCTCGTGCACGATGGACGGCCGGGCCTTGCCGGCTCGGACGATCGCGTCGGCGAGGGCGCGGTCGCGCGCCCGGAACTCGAACACGCCCATCAGGTAGAGGCGGAGCGACTCGCGCGGGTCGATCTCGGCGGCGGCACGTTCGGCCGCGGCGTTCATGGCCTCGAACTTCGTCGCGAGCAGGGCCTCGATCAGGGAGTCCTTGTCGGCGAAGCGCCGGTAGACCGTGCCGACGCCGACTCCGGCTTCGTGCGCGATGTCGTTCAGCGTCACGGACAGTCCGCGCTCGGCGAAGCACTTGCGTGCGGTCTGGAGGATCAGCTCGCGGTTGCGTGCCGCGTCAGCTCGGAGAGGCCGTTCGAGGTCGGCGTGCTGATCGGTGGTGCTCACGGTGACGACCGTAGTTGAACTTTCTGGGAACAAGCGGATGCACCTGCTCCGTTTTGGTCTACAGTGGTCCGAAGCGGATGCCTGGCATCCGGTTCCACCACACCATTACAGTGCCCGACGGCGCGCGCTGCGAACACCCTCCACCCCTTCTCGAAGGAGGTCTGTCGTGACGGCAGAACAGACAGCGCCCGCACCCACCGGTTCGGCGCCCACGACATCCGATGCGACCGCATCCGGTGGCACTGCATCCGGTGCCACCGCACCGCGCAAGGACCACCGCTGGATCACCCTGGCGGTCATCGCCCTCGCGCAGCTCATGGTCGTGCTCGACGCGACCATCGTGAACATCGCGCTGCCCTCGGCGCAGCAAGACCTCGGGTTCGGGACCGACCAGCGACAGTGGGTCGTCACGGCCTACTCGCTGGCGTTCGGCTCCCTGCTGCTGCTCGGCGGCCGGCTGGGTGACCTCTTCGGCCGCAAGAACACCTTCATCATCGGACTCGTCGGGTTCGCCCTGGCCTCGGTGCTCGGTGGCCTGGCCGACTCGTTCGGTCTACTCGTCGCCGCCCGTGCGCTGCAGGGTGCCTTCGGCGCGCTGCTCGCCCCGTCCGCGCTCGGCATGCTGACGACGACCTTCCGGGACCCGAAGGAACGCGGTCGCGCGTTCGGCATCTTCGGCTCGATCGCCGGTTCCGGTGCGGCCATCGGCCTGCTGCTCGGTGGCGTCCTGACCGAGTACACCTCGTGGCGCTGGTGCCTCTACGTCAACGTCGTCTTCGCCGTGCTCGGGGTCATCGGTGCGCTGGTCTTCATGGTGAAGCCCCCGAAGGCCGACCGCCCCCGCATCGACGTCCTCGGCGTCCTCACGATCACCCTCGGTCTGGTCGGCGTCGTCTACGGCTTCTCGAACGCCGAGACCAACGGCTGGGACGACCCCGTCACGATCGCGATGCTCGCCGTCGGTGTCGTGCTGATCGCGGCCTTCGTGTTCATCGAGACCCGCGTCGCACACCCGCTGCTGCCCCTGCGCGTCGTGCTCGACCGTGACCGCGGTGGCTCGTTCGTCGCGATCGGCCTCGTGGCGATCGGCATGTTCGGGATCTTCCTGTTCCTGACCTACTACCTCGAGCAGACCCTCGGCTTCTCGGCGCTGCAGACCGGCCTGGCGTTCCTGCCGATGCCGCTGTCGATCATGATCTCGGCCACGCAGATCGGCGGCCGCCTGCTGCCCCGCGTCGGCCCGAAGATCCTGATCTTCGCCGGTGGCCTCGTCGCCGCGACCGGGCTCCTGCTGCTGCTCCGCACCGATCTCGACAGCTCCTACGCGGGGACCGTCCTGCCGGCGCTGATCGTCATCGGGCTCGGCATGGGCACGATCTTCTCGTCCGCGATGAACACCGCGACGACCGGTGTGGCTCGCTCCGACGCCGGTGTGGCCTCCGCGACCGTGAACACCATGCAGCAGATCGGTGGCTCGATCGGGACGGCGCTGCTGTCGACGATCTTCGCCGACGTGGTGAAGAACAGCCTCTCCGGGCTGAACGCAGCGCCCACGAAGCTGCAGCAGGCGCAGGCCACGCTCGACGGCTACCACGCAGCCTTCGGCATCTCGGCCGGCGTGCTCGTGCTCGTCGCGATCGCCAGCGGGTTGCTCATCAACCGGCAGTCGGTCCGTCTGGCCCGCCTCGCGCGTGCCGGCTCGGACACGACCGGCAGCGTCCCGGTCGCCGCGCACTGACCCGGCCCCACCACAGCAGCACGTCGAACGCCGACCGGCCCCGCAGCAACATGCGGAGCGGGTCGGCGTTCGTCATGTCGCAAGCCACCGTGCTGTCGCAGGCCACATCGCGCGGACGCCCAGAGTCCTGTCCGTGCCCTGTTCCGAACTGTTGCTGAATCTCTGTCATCAGTCGGAGGTCTCGATTAGCGTTTGGCTCATGGCACCCGTCCTGACCTCGCCGCTCGTGTCGACGCAGTGGCTCGCCGACCACCTGGGTGCGGACGACCTCCTCGTCCTCGACGCCTCGGTGCACACGGACGGCATCGGCTTCGACATGTCGTGGCACTCCGCCCGCGACGCCCACGAGCGTCGCGGACACGTCCCGGGTGCCGTCTACGCCGACCTCATCGATGAGTTCTCGGCTACCGAGGCTGACCTGCCACTCACCCGTCCCGGGGTCGACCGCTTCGAGTCCGCAGCCCGCGCGCTCGGGGTGAGCCGGGCCTCCACGGTCGTGGTCTACGACGACGGCATCGGTGAGTGGAGCGCTCGCCTGTGGTGGATCTTCCGGTCCTTCGGCTTCGACGCCGTCGCCGTGCTCGACGGCGGCTTCCCGAAGTGGCGCGACGAAGGTCGCCCGGTCCGCGTCGGCGCGCTGTCCCGCACGCCCCGACCGTCCGTGGACGCGTTCGTCGCGGGAGAAGAGCGTCCGCTCTGGGCCGACCGCGCGCGGGTCCTCCGTGCGGTCGACGGGTCCGAACCTGCTGCGCTCGTCATGGCTGCCGACCCGGCCGTCCTGGGCGACGACCACCCGCCGATCGTCCCGGGCAGCACCACCATCGGTGTCCGTGCGCTGCTCGACGGGTCGAACGCGCTCCTCCGGCAGCCCGAGCTGAAGCGGGCCCTCGCACCGGTCCTCTCGGCGGACGAGGTCGTGACCTACTGCGGTGTCGGCAGCGCTTCGTGCGTGGACGCCCTGGCCCTCACGGTGCTGGGCCACAAGAAGGTCCGGGTCTACGACGGGTCGCTCGCCGAGTGGTGGCGGGAGCCGATCGCTTCCTGACCGGCCGACGCCCCCTGCTCGGCTGGCGCTGCCCGTCCCCCCGCGGCGGGCTCGCGCTGCCCGTCCCCCTGCTCGGCTGGCGCTGCCGGTCCCCCGCGGCGGGCTAGCGTTGCCCGCATGAGCAGCAGACGCGCGGTCGTCCTCGGCGGTACCGGCGGCATCGGGTCCCAGGTCGCCCGCGAACTCCTCGACGTGTCCGGCCGGGGCGGCGACGACTGGGAGGTCGAAGTCGTCTCCCGCACCGGTGGGCCGGTCGCCGACGAACTGCTGGCCCGCGGTGCGGTCGGCCGTCCGGGAGACCGACGCGACACCGCGTTCCTGCGCGAACTGCTGCGTCCCGGCGCAGACCTGCTCGTCGACACGGTCGGCGTGACCCGCGACGATGCCCTGCAGCTGGCCCCGTTCCTCGACGACGTCGGATCGACCGTCTTCGTCTCGTCCAAGGCGGTCTACGCCGACGAGCAGGGGCGGCACGCGAACTCGGTCGACAAGCCGGTGTTCGGCGGCGCGGTCACCGAACTCCAGCCCACGGTGGCCCCGGGCGACGCCGACCCGACGAGCCGCGACGGGTACGGCGCCGCGAAGGTCGCCGCCGAACAGGTCCTGCTCGACCACGGTGCCCCCGTCACGGTCCTGCGTCCCTCGAAGGTGTACGGCGTCGGCATCGGCCGGCCCCGCGAGTGGTTCGTCGTCCGCCGGGTGCTCGACGGCCGCGAGCGCATCCTGCTCGCTGACGAGGGCCGCGGCGTCGACCACACCACGGCGGCGTCGGGCATCGCATCCCTGGTCCGACTCGTCGCCGACGCACCCGACCGCCGGATCCTCAACGTCGCCGACGACACGGCGCCCAGCGTCCTCGAGATCGTCCGCACCGTCGGCGGCCACCTCGGTCACACGTTCGACGAGGTCCTGCTCGGCGAGGACGCCCCCGCGTTCGTCGGCCTCACGCCGTGGTCCGTGCCGTCGCCGTTCGTGCTCGACACCACCGCAGCCCGGTCCCTCGGCTGGGTGCCGCCGCGCTTCGCGGACGCGGTCGTGCCGGAGATCGACTGGCTGGTCGAGACCGCGCACCGTACGCCGGCCGACGGTGACGTCCCGTGGGCCGCGGACCCGTTCTGGGACCGGATGTTCGACTACGGGCCGGAGGACGCGGCGCTGGTGCTGCTGTCGCTCGGGCTCGACTGACGTCGGACCTGGCAGGGGCGCGCTGCGCTGTGGACAGCGGCCACTCGTCCACAGATCGGCCTGGAGGCCCGCCCACACAGGGCGCGCGGGGCACGCTGGGTGCATGAACGACAACCGGCTCGGGGCCGCCGTCAGCCCCTACCTCCGCCAGCACGCCGCCAACCCGGTGGACTGGCGTGAGTGGGGAGCGGACGCCTTCGTCGAGGCGCGGGAGCGTGACGTGCCCGTCCTGGTGTCGATCGGCTACGCCACGTGCCACTGGTGTCACGTCATGGCGCGCGAGAGTTTCTCCGACCCGGAGATCGGCGCGATGCTCCGACAGGACTTCGTCGCCGTGAAGGTGGACCGTGAAGAGCGGCCCGACGTCGACTCGAGCGCGATGGCCGCGGCGAGCGCCTTCACGGAACAGCTCGGGTGGCCGTTGACGGTCTTCATGACGCCGGACGCGCAGGTGTTCTACGCCGGCACCTACTACCCGCCGCAGCCGGTCGGCGACCACCCGTCGTTCCGGCAGGTCACGGCGGCGGTGCTCGATGCGTGGCAGGACCGCCGGCACGAGGTCGATGCGAACGCGACGGCCGTCGCCCGGGCGATCCGGCAGGGTGCCGAGGCGGACGCGGCGGCCGCGCAGGCCGGGCGGCCTGGCGGGGGTGGGGCGGGCCTCCCGTCAGCGGATGCGATCCACGGCGTCGTCGCGGACCTCGAGCGCGCAGAAGACGCGACGTACGGCGGGTTCGGTGGAGCGCCGAAGTTCCCGAACGCCCCGTTGCTGGAGTTCCTCGGCGACGCGGCCGCGGACGGCGACGCCGCTGCCGGCGCCCTTCTCTCGCGTGCGCTGGACGCGATCGCCGGGTCGGAGCTGACCGACCCCGACGGCGGGGTCTTCCGGTACGCGACCCGTCGTGACTGGTCCGTCCCGCACTACGAGCGGATGCTCTACGACAACGCCGGGCTGCTCGCGGTGGCCGACGCGGACCGGGCCCGGGGCATCGCGGACTTCCTCCGGGACACCCTGCGCCGACCGGACGGCGCGTTCGTGGCGGCACAGGACAGCGAGTCGACGATCGACGGCCGTCGGGTGGAGGGCGAGTGGTACCGGCTGCCCCGCGATGAACGCGCCCGGCTCGATCCGCCGCCGCTGGACGACCAGGTGCTCACCGGCTGGAACGGACTCGCGATCCGGGGGCTGGTGCTGGCGGGCATTCGCGCGGGCGACGACGAGATGATCACCCTCGCAGGTGCCGCGGCCGACGCCGTGATCGACCGGCACCTCGGCGACGGCCACGTCGTCGTCCGGTCGAGCACGCCGCGCGGTGTCTCGTCCGCGCCGGCGACCGTGGAGGACCTCGGGTTGTTCGCGGAGGGGCTGCTCGAACTCGCCCTCGCGACCGGTGAACTGCGGTACGCGACGATCGCCCGGACCCTGGTGGACGACGGACTCTCCGGTGCGCTCGAGGTCGACCCCGTCCTGGCTGCCGCGGGCACCGCGACCGGCGAACAGCCGCAGACGGCCCTGCGATCGGGGACGGTGGCGCTGGCCGGTGCTGCGGCGACACTGTCCGCCCTCACTGGTGACGACGAGCTCCGTCACGCTGCCGAGCGGCTCGTCGCCGAGCGCGCCCGGACGGGTGTCGAGCGGCCGCTCGGGCACGCCGACGCCCTGGGTCTGGCGCTGGCGCTGCAGCGGCCCTCACGAGAGGTCGTCCTGGTGGCGGACCAGCGGTCAGACCCCACGGTCGCGGGCATGCTCGACGCCGTCCGGACCGCCCGACGTCCAGGAACACTCGTCGCCGTGCTCACGCGAGCGCAGGCGGCAGAGTGGGCCGCGGCGGGCTTCTCGCTGTTCGACGGCCGAGACGGACTCGACGGCGTGACCTACGTGTGCCACGACCGGGTGTGTGCGCTGCCGGTACGGAACACGGACGACCTGCTGGGCCAGCTCGCTGTCCGGCACGGCTGAGCACGGCGCGCCCGGACGGTATCCTGGAATGCTCATGTCGAATCCCCCCGTCATCACGTACCCGCCCGAGTTGCCCGTCTCGCAGCGGCGGGACGACATCGCCGCTGCGATCCGCGACAACCAGGTCGTCATCGTCGCCGGTGCCACCGGGTCGGGCAAGACGACGCAGCTGCCGAAGATCTGCCTCGAACTCGGGCGCGAGAGCATCGGCCACACCCAGCCCCGACGCATCGCGGCGCGCACGATCGCGGAACGGGTGTCGGAAGAACTCGGCGGCGAGCTCGGCGACCTCGTCGGGTACCAGGTGCGCTTCACCGACAAGGTCAGTGCCGCCACCCGGATCAAGGTGATGACCGACGGCATCCTGCTCAACGAGATCCACTTCGACCGCGACCTGAAGCGGTACGACACGATCATCATCGACGAGGCGCACGAGCGGTCCCTGACGATCGACTTCCTGCTCGGTTACCTCAAGCGGCTCCTCACACGGCGCCCCGACCTCAAGCTCATCATCACGAGTGCCACGATCGACCCGGGGTCCTTCTCCAGGCACTTCGACGACGCCCCGATCATCGAGGTCTCCGGCCGCACGTACCCGGTGGAGATCCGGTACCGGCCGCTCGTGGCCGAGGACACCGGCGACGACTCCGACGACGACGAGTCCGACTCCCGCACCGGCGACAGCGGCAGCAACGCCGACGACCGCGACACCCTGCAGGGCATCACCGACGCACTCGACGAACTCGCGCGGGAAGACCCGGGCGACGTCCTGGTGTTCCTGTCCGGCGAGAACGAGATCCGCGACGCGCAGGACGCCATCGAGGGCAAGCACTACCCGGGCACCGAGGTCCTCCCCCTCTACGGACGACTGTCCGCAGCGGACCAGCACCGGGTGTTCCAGCGGTCGAACACCCCGGGCCTCCGCCGACGTGTCGTGCTCGCCACGAACGTCGCCGAGACCTCGCTGACCGTCCCCGGCATCAAGTACGTCGTCGACACCGGCACCGCCCGCATCTCGCGGTACTCCCCGCGGGCGAAGGTGCAGCGGCTGCCGATCGAGGCGATCTCGCAGGCGTCCGCCAACCAGCGCTCTGGCCGTGCCGGTCGCACGAGTGCGGGCATCGCGATCCGGCTCTACTCGGAAGACGACTTCGACCGCCGTCCGGAGTACACCGACCCGGAGATCCTCCGCACGAACCTGGCAGCCGTCATCCTGCAGATGATCTCGCTCGGGTTCGGGGACATCGAGTCGTTCCCGTTCCTGCAGCCGCCGGACTCCCGTGGTGTGAAGGACGGTCTGGACCTGCTCCGTGAGCTCCGTGCCGTCGACACCGAGGGCGCGATCACGAAGACCGGCAAGCAGCTCACCCGCCTGCCGATCGACCCGCGGCTCGGCCGGATGGTGCTCGAGGCGAGCCGGCAGGGTGTCGGGCGTGAGGTCATCGCGATCGTCTCGGCGCTGAGCATCCAGGACCCCCGCGAGCGTCCGCTCGAGAAGCGTGCCCAGGCCGATCAGCTGCACAGCCGCTTCGCCGACCCGACCAGTGACTTCCTGACGCTGCTCGGCCTCTGGAACTACCTGGAAGAGAAGCAGGACGAACTGTCGTCGAGCGCGTTCCGCCGGATGTGCAAGGCCGAGTTCCTCAACCACCTGCGGATCCGCGAGTGGCAGGACCTGTACCGCCAGCTGTCCCGCGCGGCCAAGCAGGTCGGCATCCACGTCGGCACGGAACGCAAGGACGACCCGGACTCGGTCCACCGCGCCCTGCTCGCGGGACTCCTCAGCCAGATCGGGCTCCGCGACCGCGAGAAGCGCGACTACCTCGGTTCGCGCAACACCCGGTTCGTGGTCTTCCCCGGCAGCGTCCTGGCGAAGAAGCAGCCGGACGCCGTGATGGCCGCCGAGCTCGTCGAGACCAGTCGACTGTTCGCCCGGACCGTCGGCCGCATCGACACCGCCTGGGTCGAACCGCTGGCCGGTGACCTGCTCAAGCGCACATACGGCGAACCACACTGGGAGAAGAAGCAGGGCGCCGTCGTCGCCTTCGAACGGGTGACCCTGTTCGGCGTCCCGATCGTGCAGCGTCGACGCGTGCAGTACAACCGGATCGACCCGGTGCACTCGCGTGAGCTGTTCATCCGGCACGCCCTGGTCGAGGGCGAGTGGGAATCACAGCAGGCGTTCGACCGGTCGAACCGGAAGCTCCGCCGCGAACTCGAACAGCTCGAGGAGCGCACGCGCCGCCGCGACATCCTGCTCGACGACGAGACGGTCGTCGAGTTCTACGACGCGCGGATCCCGGCCGAGATCGCCACCACCCGGGACTTCGAGGGCTGGTGGCGTCGGACCCGGCGTGACCAGCCGGACCTCCTCACCATGCGGCGCGAGGACCTGCTCGACGAGTCCGCTGCTTCGGCCGCCGAGGACGACGCCGAGTACCCGACCCAGTGGCGGAGCGGCGACCAGCGCCTCGCCGTCCGGTACCGGTTCGAGCCGGGCGCCGAGGACGACGGCGTCAGCGTGCAGGTGCCACTCGCCGTCCTGCCGCGGATGCGCGAAGAGGGCTTCGACTGGCAGGTGCGCGGCCTCCGCAAGGAGCTGGTGACCGCGCTCATCAAGGCCCTGCCGAAGCAGATCCGGAAGAACGTCGTCCCGGCTGCCGACTGGGCCGAGAAGATCGTCACCGAACTCCCCGACGACGCCCCGACGACGCCGACCGAGAGCTTCCGCGCCACCCTGGCGAAGACGATCCAACGGCTCGTGCACGTGCCCGTGTCGGAGACGGACTTCGACATGTCCCGGGTGCCGTCGCACCTGCTGCCCACCTACGCGGTCGTCGACGAACGCGGGCGCCGGGTCGAGGCCGGCAAGGACCTGTCCGCCCTGCAGACGAAGCTGAAGGACCGGACCCAGCAGAGCGTCGCCGCCGCCACGCAGCGGACGGGAGGCTCATCCCGCGTCGCCGACGCCGGTTCCGGCCGCCGCATCGAACGCTCCGGCCTCACCGCGTGGCCGGACCAGGACCTGCCCGAGGTCCTCGACACGAAGCAGGCGGGCGGCGTCATCCGCGCGTACCCGGCCCTGGTCGAGGAGGGCTCCGGCCCGAAGGCGACGGTCGGCGTGCAGCTCCTCGCGACGCCGGGCGACCGCGCCGTGCAGATGCCCGCCGGGGTCCGGCGCCTCGTGATGCTCGCCGTGCCCTCCCCGGTGTCGTACATCCAGCAGCACCTCACTGCGCAGGAGAAGCTCGCCCTGGCCGCGAGCCCGTACCCGTCGACGAACGCACTGTTCGACGACGTCCTGGCCGCCGTCGTCGACGCCGGGATCCGCCGGACGCACCCCGACGGGATGGTGTTCACACGGGTGGCGTTCGACCAGGTGCGCGACACCGTGTCGTCGACGGTCGTCGACACGATGTTCACCGCCGTGTCCGAGGTCGCCGCCGTCCTGAGCGCGCAGCGGAACGCCGAACGGGCGATGAAGCAGGCGACGAACATGGCGCTGCTGCCCGCGCTGTCGGACATGCGGCAGCAGATGGAGCGCCTGGTGTTCGCCGGGTTCGTCTCGGTGGCCGGACTCGACCGGCTCCGACGCATCCGGGTGTACCTGCAAGGCATCGAGGCCCGCGTGACGAAGCTGCTGCAGAACCCGGGCCGTGATGCCTCGTGGATGCGCGAGGTCACCGGGGCCACCGACCGCTACATCGAGGCGGGTGGGGCCTTCCCGCCGTCGGTCGGCTCGCACCCGGAGCTCGTGCACGCGCGGTGGATGCTCGAGGAGTTCCGCCTCAGTCTCTTCGCGCAGGAGCTCGGCACGGCGGAGACCGTGTCACTGCAGCGGATCACGAAGGCGCTGACCGCCGCCAGCCGCTGACCCGCGCCGTCCCGCTCTCCGTCGGTGGCCGCGACGCGGTGGGGCGGCGGCGCGGCGAGGCTCACCCAGGCTCGACCAGGCACTCGGTGCTGATGAACACCTCGCCAGAGGTCGTGGCGACGGCACGGACGGTCCACGGCGACGAGCCGTTCAGCTCCCCCGGATGCTCAGCACTCGGCGGATCCTGGCTGATGCCCGCACCCGACCAGAGCGCGGCCACGGCGTCGAACCGGGTCCGCTCCTCGGCTGTCGGTGCCGTCGGTGCCGTCGGTGCCGCCGTCGAACCCTCATCGGGGCGGCGGAGGTCGTAGATGAAGGACGTGCCCGGCTGGTCGTTGCGGAGCTGGCACTCCTGCCTGGTCACCTCGGCGCCCGCGGGGTCCAGGTCCGCAGCGGTGCGGGCACCCAGCTTCCGAAGCTCCCCGGAAGCGTCTCGGTCACCGAAGTGGCGTTCCGCCGCGGTGGCCGGCTGGGCGCGTCGCTGGGCGTCCTGGGCGGTGGTGCCGACCGTGCTGAGCAGCGCCGTTCCGGGTGAAGATGGGCCGTTGCTGAACGACCACCCCGTTGACCCTCGGCTGACCTGCAGGTGTCGTGCAAGAAATTTGCTGGCCCTTGTGGAAAGATTTAGTGTCCGCCTGAGGGCGGCGAGGCTGACGGAGCATGATGACATCTCGATCCCAAGAGGCTCTCCCGCGGAGACGATTCACGCGTCCGGGTAAGGCCCGCGGAAGTGTATCGATCGTCCTGACGGCGATATCAGTGTTACTGCTGCTTGTTGGCGTCTTGGCTCCGCACACCGGTGGCGGCAAGTTACCCGTGCTGTACCTGCTAGTAGCGTTCCATTCGCTTTTCATGGTGGGTGTCACCGCCTTTACACTTTTGGCCGTCATTGTCGTTGCGGCGCTCCGCTGGCGATGGGTGACCATAGTCATCGCACTCATAGCTCTTGTGGCGAGCGTGAGCGTTATGGTTCCGAGCTTGAACCGTTCGCCAAGAGTGGAGCCGGCTCGCGTCGCTTCATCGGGTGCCGGAACACTCCGGGTGCTTGAATGGAACACTGGCGAGCAGGACGTCGACACTACGGTTCTGCAGACGCTAATCAAGCAGACCGATCCAAACATCATTGTGCTCCCGGAGTATTTTACGCAGCTCGCGAAAGGAACGTTGGCTGATGTCGCAAAGCAGCGAGATATGCAGATCCTTGGCTGGAACGGTTCATCGGCGACGGCGTTGATCTCGCGATCGCTTGGCAACTACCGGGTCGACCACTCCGGGACCCCGCCTTGGGCTGGATTCGTCGCGGTACCTGCGAACCCTCAATCGCCGCGCTTAGTGATCACTCACCTGCAGCGCCCCAGCCTGACGAGCACGTCGCTGTGGCGTGAACACGTCGAGTGGGCTGCCGCTCAGTGCCAGCAAGGCACTATCGCAGTTGGGGATTTCAACGCGACAGCGCCGAATATCAATCCGTCGACGAAGCTTGGCAAGTGCTCCGACAGCGCGGCAGCACTTGGCGAGAGCCCTCAGGGCACCTGGCCTACAGCGTTGCCTGGCTCGCTTGGTGCGACAATTGACCATGTGTTCGTCGGCCCCGGCTGGAAGGCGGCAGCGTTCTCTGTTCTCGATGGCCTCGACGAAGCCGGGTCGGACCATCGACCGACGTTTGCCGTGGTCACCCCTGCCCGCCGAACATAGAAAGGGCGGTCGGCGTGTGCCGACCGCCCTTTCTGTGAGGAGGTCAGTAGTTGACCGCGACCTTGCTTGCGTTGAGGAACGTGTTTCGGTTAGAACCGGAAGTGTTCCCGTTGATTGCGGTGATGACGAACTGGTAGGTGCCCGAACCCGGGTTCCCGAAGGAGTACGTGCCACAAGCGTGCGTGGCGCTACCGTCGGCGCGTCCGTTCCGGTACAGGGTGACCTTGACGCTCGACAGCTTCGTCGAGCCCGGCGTCTTGCCGGCCGCGTTCACCTCGCAGCTGGAAAGCGTCACAGTGGTTGTCGCGTTGTCCGATCCGTTGTCGATCCACTGACGGCTCGAGAACGTCGGCTGAACCTGGTTCAGAGAGCTCGTGAAGCTCCCCTCCGCGAACGCCGAGCCCGTCAGGCCGCCTACTGCGAGTGCCGGAGCGCCGACCGCGATGACCCCGCCTGCGATCAGCTTCATCCTGAGACTAAGCCCCTTTGCCTTGCTCTTTACTACCATGAGAATCCCCATTCTTCTAGGTGAGGCCCGCCTACGAGCGGCGCCAACCTGACAGTATGGGCAAGACTCGTCGCAGCACAAGAGAGGTGCTCAGAATGACGAGGCCGCCTGCACGCACGTACAGAAAATGCCATGGACCGGGAGAGCGACGTGGACACCTCCAAGTCAGGCCAAACCAGCCGAGCGCGTGTTCTCCGCGACATCGTCGTACTGCTGCTCGTAGCGGTGATCGTGCTGATGGGCCTGAGAACGTACGTGGTCCGTGCGCTCGTAGTCCCCTCTCAGTCGATGCAACCGACGCTTTTGGAGGGCAGCCGTATTTATGTCAACCAGCTGAGCCCGCGCCTTGCCGCTGTGCACCGCGGTGACATCGTCGTGTTTCGCGACCCGGGAGGATGGCTCCCGGAGCACCCGAACTCACATCTGAGCGATGGGAGTGTCCTTGGAAATATATGGTCTTCATTCACTCAATTCATCGGTTTTCAGCCTCGGGCGAATGACGCGCAGATTGTTAAGCGGGTGATCGGAATACCCGGAGACACTGTTTCCTGCTGCACGGATGATGGGCTCCTCAAAGTGAACGGCAAGGCAATCGATGAGCCTTATCTTGCCAGCGCTGCATCAGCTCGGCTGCCGGCGAGCACGCCATTTGCGGTGAAAGTGCCCGCCGGGAAGCTATGGGTTCTTGGCGACAATCGTGTTCACTCTCAAGATTCTCGTAGCCATGTCCTCGCTTCTGATCAAGGGTTCGTCCCCGAGAAAAACGTGACTGGATTGGTTGTCGCAACTACTTCAGGGGGTTTCCGATGGCTTGACTAGGTGAATACTGATTAGGGAAGTATTCGTATCGCCGCGCTTCGTAGCCAGCCAGCCAGCTTCCTGCATTCCTTATTGCTGGGTTGTGCGCCGCGCTCGGGTCGCTGCTCGCTATCGTTTCGGATCCGTCAAATGAGGCGCGAATGAACTCGGAAGAACGTTCCTCCCCGAGGTGCTCAACAGTTCGCACGCCTCACTGTGTCGGCCCACACGATACTGGCGTGACCGCTTGCCGCCGGAGCTTCGCACCGACGTTTCAGACCAACAACTCATGGCGCAGGCGTTCCCGACGGCTCTCCCCGAGCCAGGCAAGCCCCGTCTCCTGCGTCCAGGCGAAGACACCGACCTCACAGGGTCGGTTAGCCACCCGAACACGTCTGTGATCATCCAACGCGCCGGCGATGCAGAGGACGACGATCGCCGCGATCATCGCTGCCGACGACCGGCTTCGGTCCTTCCGGCGTTCGCGGACCTCGACGACGAGCACGGCTGCCGGGATCCCGACGGCGATGGCGACGCCCAACAGGACGGCCAGCGTGGTGCCCGGGGTCGGCTCTCCGGACCCGAAGGTCTGCTGCAGGCTCGCCCGGAGTTGGAACGCGAAGCCCACGACGAGTGCAACGGGCATCAGCAACGCCACGACGACGCTCGACGACCGGTTGGTCACCTGTGTGGATTGGGCGGGCGGCGCCGGGGTCGTCCGCCCCGGGACGGCGGCGTCGAGCCCGTAGGGACCTGGTGAGCCCCGGTCCTCGTCCGGCTGCGACTCGGGTCCGTCGTCCGGTCCGCGGGCGTGATCGCGTGCATCGTTCATGTTCCCCCCGAGACCCATCTTGCCGGACCAGGACTACGGTGACCGCCATGATCGGCTCACTCGACGTCGTCGTCCTGGACTGCCCGGACACCCGCGCCCTCGCTCGCTTCTACGCCGAAGTCCTCGGCGGGGAGATCGTCGCCTACGACGAGGACTGGGCCGAGGTGGTCCTGCCCTTCGCCGGACACCGACCGTTGCTCGCCCTGCAGCGGGTCGACGACTACCGGGCTCCGGACTGGCCGGGGCAGGACGTCCCGCAGCAGCTCCACCTCGACGTGAAGGTGGACGACCTCGACATCGGAGAACAGGCCGTGCTGGCGATCGGCGCGCGGGCGACGGGCGAGGGCACCGACACCTTCCGGGTCTACCTCGACCCGGCGGGGCACCCGTTCTGCCTGGTCCGCCCCCAGGACTGACCCGCGCCGGTCAGGCCGACGTCGCCGGCTCGGCCGGCCCGGTCGGCGAGGCAGGCGAGGCGGGCGACGCGGGCGAGCCGGGCTCGACCGCCAGCCCCTCGACCACCTCGACCCGCGGCAGTTCCGCGAGCAGCGCACCCGGCAGGAACAGCTTTGCCCCGCGGACGCCCGCCCCGATGACGACCTCGGGCGCCTCGAGCACCCGGGAGTCGACGTACACCGCCCAGTCCGCGGGCAGCCCGATCGGCGTGATCCCGCCGTACTCCATCCGGGTGCGCTCGACCGCGTCGTCCATCGGTGCGAAGCTGACCTTCCGGGCGCCGAGCAGCCCCTTGACGGTCCGGTTGACGTCGAGCTTCGTGGACGCGAGCACGACGCACGCCGCGTAGGTCACGGTGTCGCCGCGCTTGCCCGCGACGACGATGCAGTTCGCACCACCGGACACCGGGAACCCGTAGGCCTCGGAGAACGCTGCCGTGTCCGCCAGGTCCGGGTCGATCGGCGACGCCTCGATCCGCTGCAGCACGGCGGAGGGCAGGGCGACCAGGGCCTCCGCGACGGGGATGGCGATCGAGCCGGTGGCGAGCAGGACGGGCATGCGGTTCAACGTCGGCATCGCTCCACCCTAGGGACGCCCACCACGACGACGTGTCAGCCGGAACGCGGACGAAGCGACCCGACCCGACCCTCACCGCGAGCCGACCACCCGCCGCCGGTCCCGCGCCGATGCCCAGACCTGCACGACCAGCCCGAGCGCGATGAACCCCGCCATCATCCCGCCCATCGCCGTCGCGGTGCCGCCGAGCGCCCCGGCGAGCGGCGTCGCCAACCCACCGAGCCCGAACGTCAGCCCACCAGCCAGCGCCGAGGCGGTCCCGGGGTGCCGGTGGCCGAGTGCCTGCGTCAGCGTGATCGACCCGGGGATCACCCAGCCCCACGCGGCGGTGACGAGTGCCAGCGCCGGCCAGACCACGGCCGCGCCGGCACCGCTGACCGCGCCGAGCAGGACGAACACCGACCCGACGGTGCCGACGGCGAGGCCGATCGTGTAGAGCCGGTCCTCGGCGACGCGGCCGACGAGCTGCCGGAACACCAGTGTCGACACGATCATGCACGACGCGTTCGAGGCGAAGACGAGCGTGTAGAGCCCCTCGCCGAAGCCGTACTGCTGCTGGAACACGAACGACGACGTGGCGATGTACGAGAAGAACCCGATGGTCCCGCAGCACCCGGTGACGAGGTACCAGCGGAACCGCGGGATGCGCAGCAGCTCGGCCATCCGTTCGAGCACGGCGCGGGGCGACCGGCCGCCCGGGGTCGGCTCGACGAGGGTCTCCGGCAGGGACCGTGCGGCCGCGATGGTGAGGACGGCGCCGAGGACCGCGAGCACGACGAACGCCCCGCGCCAGGTCGAGAACGACAGCACGACCCCGCCCGCGAGCGGTGCGACGACCGGCCCGACCGAGTTCACGACCGCGAGCGTCGAGTACAGCCGGCTGCGCTCGGTCCCGGTGGCCGCGTCACCGACCATCGCCCGACCCGCCACCGCGGCGGCGGCTCCACCGAGGCCCTGCACGACCCGGGCGACGACCAGGGTCACGATGTCCGGGGCGATCGCGCAGACCAGTCCGGCGACGGCGAACAGCGCCGTCCCGCCGAGCATGATCCGGCGCCGTCCGACCCCGTCGCTGATCGGTCCGACGACGATCTGCCCGACCGCGAAGGCGACGAGGAACGCGGTCAGCGTGAGCTGGACGGCGGCGGTCGAGACGTCGAGGTCACGGGCGATGGCCGGCAGCCCCGGGATGTACATGTCGGTCGCGAAGGGCGACACCCCGACGATCAGGCTGAGGGTCAGCAACGGTCCCCGGCGCCCGGTCCAGGACGTGCGGGCCGGATCGGCAACGCTGCTCATCGCCGCCACCCTAGCCCGCGCACACCCCGTGGCGACAGGGCCGACCACGGCCGGCACGGGTCCGGATCGGCACCCGGCCGCATGACGGACGGGAGGCCCGTGACCAGCTGGTCACGGGCCTCCCGTCCGACGGCCCCGCGCTCCCCCGCGGCGGCCGTCACCGGCCGGTTCCCCGTCAGCCGACGACCTCCCACGTGACGAGTCGCGCGTCACGGGTGGTGACCTCGTGCACGGGTCCCTCGACCGCGAGGAGCGCTCGCGGTGTCGCGGTGCCGGGCAGGACCCGGGCGGCGGTGGCGCGCTCGTTGACGATGACGCCACCGGTCGCGGTGTCGGCGTCCGCCACTGAGGCCGAGGCCGCCGCGTGCGAGCCGACCCAGACCTCCACGTCGCCGGGTTCCACGATCCGGACCATGCGCCGGTCGCTGAACGCCAGGCGGGTGGTGGGGACGGTGAAGGCGAGCCGCACGGACGCGCCGGCGTCGAGGTCGACGCGGGCGTAGCCGAGCAGCTGCACGACCGGACGGGTGACCGATCCGGCGACGTCGTGCCCGAACAGCTGCACAACGTGGGCGCCGGCGACCGAGCCGGTGTTCGTCACCGTGACGCTGGCACTGAACGCTGACCCGGCACGGACCGACTCGTCGACGACCAGGTCGGCGTACTCGAAGGACGCGTACGACAGGCCGAAGCCGAACGGCCGCACTGGGGTGGAGTCGGTCGCGGTGACGTCCGACGGACCACCGAGGGCCGGGTGCAGGTACGAGTACGGCTGCGCGCCGGCGGAGCGGGGCAAGGACACCGGCAGTCGACCGGAGGGGTTCACCCGACCGGTGACGACGTCGGCGATCGCGAGCCCGCCGCCCTCACCGGGGAAGAACGCCTGCAGGACGGCGGCGGGCCGCGGCCCCTCGCCGTCGAGCGCCCAGCTGACGGCGTACGGCCGCCCGGTGAGGAGCACCAGGACGACCGGCGTACCGGTGGCGACCACGGCCTCCACCAGGTCGCGCTGCACGCCGGGCAGGTCGAGCGACTCGGAGTCGTTGCCCTCGCCGACGGTGCCACGGCCGAACAGGCCGGCCTGGTCGCCGACGACGACGACGGCGAGCTCGGCCTCCGTCGCGGCGGCGACGGCGTCCGCGATGCCGGTGCGGTCCTCCCCCTCGACCGTGCAGCCCTCGACGACCCGGACCGACGCGCCGGCGAACGCGTCGGTCAGCGCCTCGGCGACGGTCGGGATCGAGAACCCGAGCGGCAGTCCGGGGTGGGCGGCCAGGACGTGGTTCGCGAACGAGTAGCAGCCCTGCAGCGCCTCGGCCCGGTCGGCGTTGGGGCCGATGACGGCGACGGTGCCGGGGGTCTGCCGGACCGGCAGGACCCCGTCGTTGCCGAGCAGCACGATCGACTCCTCGGCGAGACGTCGGGCGAGCGCCTGGTGCCGGGGCGAGTCGAGGTCGACGCCGGTGGGCGGTTCGTCCTCGTACGCCTCGGGGTCGAGCAGGCCCAGGGCCTCCTTCTGCGCGAGGGCACGGAGGACCGCGCGGTCGACGTACGCCTCGTCGAGCTGGCCGGACCGGACGCGCTCCAGCAGGGGCTGCAGGTACGCGTCGCCGGTGGGCAGCTCGACGTCGATGCCGGCCTCGAGGGCGAGCGCCGCCGCTTCCCCACGGTCGGCGGCGACGGCGTGCATGACCTCGAGGAAGGCGATCGCGAAGTAGTCCGCGACGACGGTGCCGTCGAAGCCGAGCTGTTCGCGGAGCACGCCCGTCAGGTACTCGGGGTTGGCGGCCATCGGGACGCCGTCGGTCTCGGTGTACGAGTTCATCACCGAGCGGGCACCGCCGTCGAGCAGCGCCATCTCGAACGGCGGCAGGAACACGTCGCGGATCTCGCGCGGCCCGGCGGAGACGGGCGCGTGGTTGCGTCCGGCGCGGGACGCCGAGTAGCCGAGGAAGTGCTTCAGGGTGGCGTGCACGCCGGCGTCCTGCAGGCCGCGGACGTAGGCGGTGCCGACCGTGCCGACCAGGTACGGGTCCTCACCGATGCACTCGTCGACGCGGCCCCAGCGGGGGTCGCGGACGACGTCGAGCACCGGGGCGAGCCCCTGGTGGATGCCGAGCTCACGCATCGAGTCGCCGATCGCACGGCCGACCTGTTCGACGAGTTCCGGGTCGAACGAGGCACCCCACGCGAGCGGGGTCGGGAAGGTCGCGGCCTTCCAGGCGGCCAGTCCGGTGAGGCACTCCTCGTGCACGAGGGCGGGGATGCCGAGCCGCGTCTCCCGCTTCAGGCGGCGCTGCTCCTGCCAGAGCCACGCGGCTCGCTCCTCGGCGTCGACCGGGCGGGTTCCGTAGACGCGGGTGTAGTGCCCGATGCCGTCACGGGTGACGTCGGGCAGCGTGGCCCGGTCGTCCTGCGCGGCCGCCATCTCGCCCTGCATGGGTGCGACGACGCCGTTCTGATCGAGCCAGTAGCCGACGATCTGCGCCGTCTTCTCCTCGAGCGTCATCCGGGCGAGCAGGTCGCGGACACGGTCGCTCACCTCGGGGACGGCCGGGAGGCCCGTGGCCGGGTCCGACAGTTCGGTGCGGACCGTGTCGACCTGTCGGGGTTCGTTGGTGATCGTCATCCCTTGACCGCCCCGGTGAGACCGCCGACGATCCGGCGCTGGAAGATCGTGAAGAAGACCAGCGCGGGGATCATCGACATGGACGTGAACGCCAGCACCTTCGCCGTGTCGACGGAGTACTGCGACGAGAACGCCTGCACACCGAGCGGCAGCGTGTAGCTGCCCTCGTTGTTGAGGATGAACAGCGGCAGGATGTAGCTGTTCCAGCTGGCGATGAACGCCAGGATCCCGACGGTGACGACGCCCGGCAGGGACAGCGGCACGATCATCCGGAAGAAGAACCCGAGGCGGCTGGCACCGTCGATGGACGCCGCTTCCTCGAGCTCGTCGGGGATCGCCCGGAGGAACGGCACCAGGATGATGACGGTCGTCGGCAGGGCGAAGGCGATCTGCGGCAGGATCACACCGGCCAGGCTGTCCGTCAGACCGAGGTCCTTGATGAGCAGGTACAGCGGGGTGATCGCGACGGTGATCGGGAACATCAGGCCGGCGGCGAACAGCGCGTACAGGGCACCGCGGCCGGCGAACCGGTAGCGGGCCAGGATGTAGCTGACCATCAGGCCGAGCACGACGACACCGACGGTCGTCGCGATCGCGCTGATCGCCGAGTTGCTGAGCTCCCGCCAGAAGATCGAGCTGCCGAGGACCGAGCCGTAGTTGCCCAGTTCGAACGGAGCCGGCAGACCGGCGGGGCTGGTGGTGATCTGCGAGTTCGTCCGGAAGCCGCCCAGCACGATGTACAGCACCGGGGCGAGGTTCGCGGCGACGAACAGGATCGCCACGACGTAGGTGAGCGGGTTGGCGCGACCGATGGCCGCGCTCGACCGGCGGTCACGCGTCGCCCGGCGCCCGGGGGCGACGATGCTCGTGGTGGCCATCACTTCTTCCCTTCGGTGATCGCACCGGCGGTGTCCCGGCGGAGCACGAATCGTTGGTAGATGAGCGCGACGGCCAGGGAGATGATGAACATCACGACGGCGACGGCGCTGCCGAACCCGTAGTTCCCGGAAGTACGGCCGTTCGCCACCATGTAGGTCGCCATGGTCGACGTGCCTGCGGTGGAGGCGATGTACTGCCCCCAGATGATGTAGACGAGGTCGAACAGCTGCAGCGACCCGATGATCGACAGGAACGCCCAGATGCGGATGGTCGGTCCGAGCAGCGGCAGGGTGATGCGCCGCTGGATCTGCCAGTAGCCGGCGCCGTCGATCGCAGCGGCCTCGAAGAGCTCCTCGGGGATGCTCTGCAGGCCGGCGAGGAACAGGATCACCGCGAAGCCGATGTACTTCCACGAGATGATCACGAGCAGCGTCCAGATGGCGATGTCCGGGTTGGACAACCAGTCCGCGCGGAGACCACCGAGGCCGATGCCCTGGAGCAGGTCGTTCACGGCGCCGTTCGACTGGAGCAGCAGGCTCCAGCCGGTGCCGACGATGACCTCGGAGATCACGTACGGCACGAAGACCAGGACGCGGATGAGACCGCGGCCGTGCATCTTCTGGTTGAGCAGGAGCGCGAGGACGATGGCGATCGGCCCCTGCAGCACCAGCGACAGGACGACGATGAAGCCGTTGTGCATGAGGACCGACCGGAAGGCCTGGTCCTGGAAGATGATGACGTAGTTCTGCAGGCCGACGAAGTCGGTGGGCGGGCCGTAGCCCTGCCACTTGAAGAACCCGTAGTACGCGGCCATGGCCACGGGCAGGATCACGAACGTGACGAAGACGATCACGGCGGGTCCGGCGAGGACGGCGATCTCCGCGCGCTGCCGCCAGTCCGCGAGCCGCTTGGCGGGCCGACGCCCGGCGGGGCGCGGTGCCGTGGAGGCACCGCGCCCTGCCTGCGTGGACCCCGCGCCGCGGTCCGACCCGGTGGCCGGGTCCGTGCCGAGCGAGGTGTCGAGGGTCATGGTCAGCCCTTGGCCGCAGCCTGGTTGGTGGTGGTGACGATGTCCTTGGCGTTGCCCTTGCCGGCGAGGACGTCCACGACGCTGGTGTTCAGCGCGTTGCCGACGTTCTGGCCGTAGAGGGTGTCGAGGTACTGCGACACGAAGGGGGCGTCCTTGTACGCGGCGAGCGCCGTCTTCAGGTACGACTCCGACACGACGGACTGGGCGTCCTGGTTGACGGGGATCGCCTGGAAGGCCTTGTAGTAGCCCTCCTGGTTGTCCTTCTGCACGATGAAGTTGAGGAAGTCGGTGCAGGCCTTCTTCGGGGCCTTCGCGGTGCAGGAGTAGCCGTCGACGCCACCCATCATCGACTTGGGGTCACCCTTGCCGCCGGACACGGCGGGGAACGGGAACCAGCCGAGGTCCGGCAGCGGCTTGGCGTCCGGGGTCAGGGAGGAGATCACGCCCGGGTCCCACGCGCCCATGAGTTCCATGGCCGCCTTGTGGTTGGCGAGGAGACCGGCGGAGCTGCCGGCGCCCTGCTGTGCGGCGGTGGTGAGGAAGCCGTCGTTGAACGGCTTGGTGTCGTTGAAGGCCTCGAGGTCCTTGCCGGCCTTGGTCCAGCACGCGTTGTCGAACTTCAGCGACTCGGCGGCACCGGTCAGGGTCTTCTCGCTGCAGGCGCGGAGGGCGAAGTTGTAGTACCAGTGCGCGGCGGGCCAGGCGTCCTTCGCACCGACGGCGACCGGGTCGACGCCGGAGTCCTTGAGCTTGGCGATGTCGTCGTTGAGCTCGTCCATCGTGGTGGGCGTGCCCGTGATGCCGGCCTTCTCGAACAGGTCCTTCGAGTACCAGATGCCCTCGGGGAGCACGGCGACGGGCATGGCGTAGGTGCCGTCCTTCGC
This sequence comes from Curtobacterium sp. MCLR17_032, assembly GCF_003234795.2. Classification (NCBI taxonomy): domain Bacteria; kingdom Bacillati; phylum Actinomycetota; class Actinomycetes; order Micrococcales; family Microbacteriaceae; genus Curtobacterium; species Curtobacterium sp. MCLR17_032. The sequence continues at coordinate 2,907,499 of NZ_CP126268.1, forward strand.
GTCGTAGCCCGAGAACGTGCCGGCGCTGATCGACTTCTTGGCGTCGGCGCTGATCGAGTCCTTGATGTCGAGCAGCTGTCCGGCGTTGATCATGGCGTTGAGCTTGCCGCCACCGCGCTGCAGGAAGACGTCGGGGCCGTCGCCGGAGTTCAGCGCGGTCTGGAGCTTGCCGTCCAGGTCCTCGTTCTGGATCGCCTGGATCTTGATCGTGACGTTCGGGTTCTTCTTCTCGAACGCCTTGACCGTGTCGGCCCAGTAGGCCTTGCCCGGACCGGTGGTGGAGTTGTGCCAGAAGGTCATCGTGACCTTGCCGTTGCCGCTGCCGTCGTCGGCGGCTCCGCCGCTCGAGCAGCCCGTGGCGAGCAGTGCGGTGCCGGCTGCGATGGCGATGGCCGCCGCGAACCTGTTCTTCCTCGTCATTGTGGAGTCCCTCGGTAGTCGTCGTTGACATGCGACCGCGAGGCCGCACGGAGAGCATGCCTGGCGCTCATTCGGCTTGTCAATCGATTTCGATAACGATTTCGGTCCGTGGCGGTCCGCGGCTGAGGACCCCTCGGCGGGGTACGGTGTCGACGTGGATGCCATCGCCCGTCCGGCTCCCCTGCGGGGGCGGACCACCATCAGCGATGTCGCGCGGGCTGCCGGGGTCTCCGTCCCGACCGTGTCGAAGGTCATCAACGGACGCGACGGTGTCGCCGCCGCCACCTCGCAACGCGTGCTCGCGGTGATCGAGTCGCTCGGGTACGAGAGCTCCCTGGTCGCCCGCAGTCTCCGCCGCAGCCGCACGGACGTGATCGGCATCCTGGTCACCGAGTTCGAGCCGTTCTCGACCGAGTTGCTCAAGGGCATCTCGTCCGCCGCCGACGGCACCGGGTACGAGCTGCTCGCCTACGCCGGACTGGTCAGCGGCGAGGCACGCCCCGGCTGGGAGCGCCGCTCACTCTCCCGGCTCGCCGGCACCCTGATCGACGGCGCGATCGTCGTCACCCCCACCACCCTCATGGCGAGCACCCCGATCCCCGTCGTGTCGATCGACCCGCACACCGGACCCGAGGGCCACGCCGCGATCGACTCCGACAACGTCGGCGGGGCGCGTGCCGCGACCGAGCACCTCATCGCCCTCGGACACCGCCGGATCGCGCACATCCGCGGACGTGCCGACCTGGCCTCGGCCGAACTGCGCGAACTCGGGTACCGCCAGTCCCTCGAGGCCGCCGGCATCCCCTTCGACCCCGACCTGGTGTGCGTCGGCGACTACCAGACCGCCGCCACCGCCGAGGTCGCCCGCGAGCTGCTCTCCCGCCACGACCGGCCGACCGCGGTGTTCGCGGCCAACGACAGCTCGGCGATCGGGGTCCTGCAGGTCGCCGGCGAACTCGGGCTCCGCGTACCGCAGGACCTGTCCGTCGTGGGCTTCGACGACGTCCCCCAGGCCGCGAACGCCACTCCACCGCTGACGACGGTCGCGCAGCCGCTGCACGACCTCGGTGCCGAGGCGCTCCGCATGCTGCTGGAACTGCTCGGCGGCCGCGACGTGCCGGCGCACGTGCAGCTGCCGGCGTCGCTCGTGGTCCGCGCGAGCACGGCGCCGCCCCCGCCCGGTTCCTGAGGGCCCGGGCGCGGGACGCCGGCGTCTTCGCGAGACGCCGCGGACGTCGCGAGACGCCGCCACATTCCGCGGCGTCGCCGACACTCGGCGGCGTCACCCACGGACGGGGCGACGGACGGGAGGCGCGCAGCCCGCTCGCCCCGCGCCTCCCGTCCGCACCGCGAAACGCCCGCGTCTGCGCGAGACACCGCGATCCTCCCGAGACGCCGCCACATTCCGCGGCGTCTCCCGCACCCGGCGGCGTCCCTCACAGACGACGGGCAGTCGGTCGCTTCGCGGGCCCATGGCACTCGGTCGAACCCATGGAACGTCTCGTCGGCCGGTCGCCCGTCGAGACAGTGCTCGGCCGGACTTGGTCGTGTCCGGCCGAGCTCCGTCTCACGCGATCCCCGCCGAACGGTCGATGCGTCGGGTCGTCTGGGCCCGTACGGTCGGAAGATGCTCCAGCGAACCGCCGCAGTCACCGCAGCCCTCGTGATCACGCTCGTCTCGGTCACGGGGTGCGCAGCCGGGCCGGGAGGCGCGGCCTCCTCCGCCACGACGGCGGAGGTCCCGCAGCTGGACCCGCAGGTCGCGTCCACGCTCGACGACGCACTCCGCACCGTGCAGGCGAGCCCCGGCGTCGCGAGCGCGACGAACCGGATCGAGCTGCACCAGCGCTACACGGCCGCCGACGGAACGGACGTCACGCCCCCCGGCCTCGACGCATGGGACAACCGCGACGCCGGCCCGGCTGCACCGCCGCCCATCGGCGGTGTCTCCCCGGACGATCCCGTGCTCCCGCCGGTGCCCACGCCCTCAGCTCGTCCCACACCCCCGGTCGGTGCGACCGAGACGCACTCGTTCTCGAGCGCCTTCGTGGTCACGATGGACCCAGACGCAACCCCTTCGGAAGCGACGGCGGTCCCGGTCGCGATGGCGGAGCGGATCGCCTGGACCGGTGTCACCCTCACGCTGCAGGTGCCGGCCGGGCCGGGACACGTCCTCTCCACCGTCACCTACTCGGGCACGTTCGACCAGCAGATCCCTGACGAAACGGCCCTCGGTGTCGCGTCCGGACTGGCGACGCTCGCCGCCACGCCAGGCGTGACCGGACTCGAGGCGAGCATTCCGCAGACGATGCGCATCGACTACGGCTCGCTGACGATCGGGGTCTCCCCGGCGGACGACGCCACGCTCGCGCGGGTACACGGGGTGATCGACGGGACCGCGTTCGCCGGGACGACGCTGCACGGGTCGTTCGGGAACGGGGCGAAGCCCTAGTCGGAGGCACGACTGCTGCTCGGCGCGCTCGTCGCTCTGGTGCTCCTGCAGGGCGGGGTCGCCTCGGTTGTGGCGGCGACAGTGGGTACCGCGATCCAACGCTCGCTGGCACCAGTCCAGGTCGCCGGCGGCAGCACATGCAAATCGGTGAGCGACGACTGAATGCGTCTCTCTCGGTCGGCTGTCGAGGAGAAAACCGGCACGGTGCTCCCGCGAGGCGCCCACCTCGTCGCCTCTGGCACCCGGCATACGCTCAAGTCATTCGAAGCGTGGGCTGTGGCGTGTGTCCCCGATGCACCGCGCTTGTTCGCGGAGGCGAGACGCAGCGGGTTCGTCGACGCAGATTCGGCGTTCTCGCCCTCACGCAACGACTGGTCAGGCAAGGGACCGGTGTCGCTTGAGCTCTGCAGGACCACGCAGTCAGACGGCGATCAGTAGATCGATCTCGAGGGACGCTGCGACCAAGGCTCGTACGTCCATCTCGGGTACTTCCTCGACAAGTGAGGACGCTCTGGTCTCACTCAACCATCCGCCACCGCGACGGTTCTCTCACTCCTTCGACGGATCCCCCACTGGTGTCGGTTGCGCCAGGCTCGATGCGTGAGTCAGATTCGACGTGCGCGGGTGTTCGCGTGGGGCATGCCTTCCATCGCCCTCGTCCTCATCGCCGGCCAAACGTTGGCGTGCGTCCTGGCGTACTTGCACACCGCTCCGATCGATGCTGCGTACCGAGCCACCGACGAGAGCGGCCGCGGGATCCTTCGTGCGCCGCCCGCCGACGTCATGGCTGCTGATCGGGCCCAGGGCATCACTTGGATGGCCTCGTTCCCGGTGGCTGTCGTGGCGACGCTCCTGGCAGCCCGGGCACTGGAGCGAGCTCGAGTTGCGGGTGACGCGTTGGTGTTCGCGTACCTCGTGACGGTCGTCGGCATCTTCGGATGCGTCGCGGGTCTCGGCGTCGCCGCATTCGGAGTCCTCGAGATCCTGTGACGCGGACTTCTCCAGACTGCAGCGAACGGGTTCACGACGCACTCGTGAGCGGTGACCGCAGCGGCGTCCCCCGAGCCGATCGTCGACCGGGCACTGCTGTCGGAACTGACCGGGACGACCTCGTCCTCGCCGCGACCGGTGGACCGGCGTTCGGTGTCAGGGGCATCCTGTTCGCCATGCAACTCATCACCTCCAGGCGGAAGAAAGCGAAACGCGCATGACCGAGCCGACGGCAACGACGAAGCCGTGGTTCCGAGACAGGTACACCTGGAAGTTCCTCGGCGGCGCAGCACTGTTCCTCGCCGGGTTCATCGTCGCCCCGGTCTTCGGTGTCGTGTCCGTCTTCGGCTGCGTGTTCGGTCTCGTCGCGGACAACCACGCCATGCACGCTGACTCGCACCTGCGCAGCATCAGCGAGGTCACCACGGGGACCGTCATCGACATCGACGTCCGGCACTACTCCGGCGCAGGCAAGACCGGAGGCCACACCGAATGCATCCCCATCGTGAAAGGTGAGGCCAACGGTTCACCCCACAGGTGGGAGCTGACGAACCACCCCGCCTGCAACGACTACTACACGGTCGGTGAACGGCTGCAGGTGATGTACGACCCGACTGACGTCGACCACGCTGGCGTCCGCTCGGACAAGATCCTCGCCACCTACCGGCACAACCTCGGCGTTGAGGTGCAGATCGGACTCATCGGCCTCGGGCTCAGCGCTGTTGGCGCTGCCTGCTGGACATGGCTCCTCCGCCGAGAGAAGCGGAAGAAGAGAGGTGCCCAGCTCCGGCAGAGCTGACGAGGTGGAGACCGCCGATGCACCTAGCCCGACATCGTCATGCCCGACATGGAGGGACACGGTCGATTCCACCACCCCGACCTGATAAGTTCCCGCTCACAACAAATGCGGGAGGCCGTCGATGGAGACGCAGCACGACACAGCACACCGGTCCGGCGAGCTCATCGTCACCGTGACCGACGCCGACGGCACACCCCGGGCAGGCACCGAGGTCGTCGTGGAACAGCGGCGTCACGAGTTCGGGTTCGGCAACATCGGGTTCGACTTCATCGGCCTCGCGAACGGCGAGCACGACCCCGACGACGTCGGCACCCCCGAGCTCGCCGACCTCTGGCTCGACGTCTTCAACACCGCCACCCTGCCGTTCTACTGGGGCCGCTTCGAACCCGAGCGCGGCCGCCCCGACACCGAGCGGCTCCAGCGGACGGCCGCGTGGTTCCGTGACCGCGGCGTCGCGACGAAGGGCCACCCGCTGGTCTGGCACACCGTGCAGCCGGACTGGTTGCTCGGGCTGGACACCGACGAGGTCGAGCGGCTGCAGCGCGAACGGATCCGCCGCGAGGTGCGGGACTTCACCGGCCTCGTGGACACCTGGGACGCGATCAACGAGGTCGTGATCATGCCGCACTTCGCGAACGGCGACAACGGGATCACGCCCCTCGCCCTGGCCCGCGGCCGCCTGGCGATGATCCGGATGGCGGTCGACGAGGCCCGCGCCACGAACCCGTCCGTCACGCTGCTGCTCAACGACTTCGACCTGTCGGACGCGTACGAGTGCCTGATCGAAGGCGTCCTGGAAGCCGGGATCGGCATCGACGCCATCGGCCTGCAGACCCACATGCACCAGGGCTACTGGGGCGAGGACACCATGCTCGCGATGGTGGACCGCTTCGCCCGGTACGGCCGGCCGCTGCACCTGACCGAGACCTCGCTGGTGTCCGGCGACCTGATGCCCGCACACATCGTCGACCTCAACGACCACCAGGTGGACTCGTGGCCCTCGACGCCCGAGGGCGAGGCACGCCAGGCCGACGAGCTGGAACGGCACTACCGCAGCCTGGTCGGGCACCCCGCGGTCGAGGCGATCACCTACTGGGGCATCACCGACCGGGGCGCCTGGCTGAACGCGCCGATCGGCCTGGTGCGAGCAGACGGCACGCCGAAGCCGTCCTACGACGCCCTCCGTCGCCTGGTGAAGGACGATTGGTGGACGGGGCCGACGACCCTCCGCACGGACGACTCCGGGCGCGCACGGCTGCGCGGGTTCCGGGGCGAGTACGCGGTGCGCGCCGGCAGCGCGGAGTCCACGGTCACGATCGGGCGGGACGCGCCGACGGCGGTCCGGCTGACCGCGGACTGACGGCCGACGACGGACTGCCGGTGCGGGATGCCGACGCGACCGCCGTCGGACGGGAGGCGCGGGACCGGTCGTGACGCGCCTCCCGTCCGACACGGACCCGGTTCCCCCGCGCGGCGACCCGCCGAGCGGCTGCCGCCACCGCGCTACGGTGCTCTCATGCGCGCCACCGTGCGGGACGTGGCCGCCCTCGCAGGGGTGTCCCCGAAGACCGTCTCCAACGTCGTCAACGGCGGTGTCGTCGTGCGCCCGGAGACCCGCGCCCGCGTCGAGGCGGCGGTCGTCGAACTCGGGTACGTGCCGAACCTGTCCGCCCGGGGGCTGCGGAACGGCCGGACCGGCGCGATCGCAGTGACGTTGCCGGAGCTCGCGAGTGCGTACTCGGCCGACCTCGCCCGCTGGTTCGTGGTCCTCGCGCACGACCGCGGCCTGGTCGTGCAGCTCGAACAGACCGCGACCGACCCGGAGCGGGAGCGTGACCTGGTCTCCCGGGCGCGGGCGCACCTGGTCGACGGGCTGGTCCTCAACCCGGTGTCGCTCGATGCCAGCACCCTCGCGAACACCGCCGGACTGCCGCCCACCGTCGTGATCGGCGAGGTCGAACCGGAGCACGTCGACCAGGTGCACGTCGACAGCCGGGCGGCGGCGCGCGAGGTCACGACGATGCTGCTCGACCGCGGGCACCGACGGATCGCGATCGTCGGTGCCGAGCAGGACGACGCGGTCACCGCAACCGCCCGCCTGCGGCAGCTCGGCCACGAGGACGCGCTCGCCGCACAGCTGGTCCCCGTCGACCCGGCCCTGCGGGTCCCGCTGCCGGAGTGGACGACCTCGGCCGCAGCGAGGACGTTCGGCGAGTGGCTCGACCGGAACCCGCTGCCCGACGCGGTGTTCGCGTTCACCGATTCGATCGCGTTCGGCGTGCTGCACGTCCTGGCCAGCCGGGGCGTCCGTGTGCCGGAGCAGGTGAGCGTCGTCGGGTTCGACGACGTCGACCAAGCGGCGTTCGCGGTGCCCGCGCTGACGACGGTGTCGTTCGACCGGCGGGACTTCGCGGCGGCGGCCCTCGACCTGCTCGAGCGGCGCATCGAGGACCGGGAGGCGCCGGTCCGGACCGTCGTCGTGCCGCACCGGATCGTCGAGCGCGCGAGCGTCGCGGGGCACTGAGGACGCTCGGGGTGACGGGTCCGGGGGCGTCCTCAGCCCCGAGGTCGCATGAACTGCTGCCACCGGGTACCCGCGACGGCAGATTGTGCGACCTCAGCTCGGGGCGGCCGGCATGTCGTGCGACCACGGCAGGAGCGTCGCCGTCGTGAGTGACCTGGAGGAGGACATCGCGACCGGCCACATCCCGTCCCGGCGCGCGGCGGTCGACGGCGTCCTCGACATCTGACCCGGACGGCTACGTCCGCGCCTCGGTCCGCCGCGGCTTCAACCGCTCGGGGGCGTCCGTCGCCGGCACCCATTCGCAGGTGAACGACCCGCGGTAGCCGAAGAGGAACCCGAACAGCCGGTTGCGGACCTCGAGGTCGACGTGGAACGACTCGTCCTCGTCCGACCACCACTCGTGCAGGGTCGCCCGCCCGCTGAACAGCATCGGGAACCGGAACGACAGCGGTCCCTCGTGGAACCGCTGCGCGTCCGAGGTCAGGACGAGTCCACCGCGCTCGTCGACGGCCAGGTCGAGGTCGACCGCCAGGTGCTGGTGCGAGCCCAGGTAGTCGAGCACCCGACCGTCGACGAGCACCATCGTCGCGTCGAACCGTGCCGTGCGGCCGGAGCGGACGGAGTACGTCCGCACGAAGGTCACCGTCTCGCGGCCGAGGGCATCGCGGTACGGGTAGTTCTCGATCGTGAACGGGACGTCGTCACCGACGTCGGGGACCAAGATGTTCCGGAGCCGGCCGATCTGCAGGAACGGCACCGTCCACCAGGGCCCGCGGCGGATCGACTGCATGACACCGCGTCCGACGCACGCCTCGGCGGCGTCGAGTCCGACGCCGAACCGGCGCTGCATCATCGGGTGCAGCCGGTCGAAGTCGGCACCGAGCGCCTCCTGGAACACCGAGGTCATGCCGTTCCTCCGGGTCGGGACGTCGCACTGGGTCGGGCGAGGGACGCCAGGCTCGCCGGGGCGTCCCGCAGGTGGTCGGCTCGGCGCGTCCCGCCGGCGGGTGCGCGGAGCGTCCGGGAGGCCCGTGGCCGGTCCCGCCGCCAGACCGCCAGCACGCTGCCGAGCGGCCACGCCTCCGGCGCGGCTCCGCCCTCGAGCCAGATGCGGAGCCGGTCGAAGCTCCAGGCGGTCGCCCACCCGAGCAGCGGCCGGACGACGAGGTCGAGCGGCCCCCATCCGGATTCGTAGTCGTAGCCGGTGATGAACCGCGTCCGGCCGTCGTCGGTGGGCATGTACCGCCAGTAGCCGCGGCCGGTCCGGATCGGGGACAGCCGGTCCTCGGTGGCGAAGCGGAGAGCCGAGGTGCGCGTCCCGTCGTCGCGACGCCGCTCCCCGATCGAGATGCCGGTGCCGTGCACGTCGTGGACGGCGGACCGACGGACGTAGGTGAACCGAGCCGATCCGTCCGGTTCGGCTGGCTCGGGGAGGATCTCGGAGAACCGGATGTCCCAGCGCACGTGCTGCCGCGGGTCCTGCGTGGCGGCCCAGACCGCGTCGACTTCGGCGTCGATCACCGTCTCGACGTAGATGCTCCGGCTGGCCACGGGGCTGAGCGTAGTGCCGGCCCGAGCGCCACCACCAGCGACACCGACGCCGTCAGTCCCCGTCCGCCGCCCGCAAGACGGCAGCCGCCGTGCGCCGATCGCCGAGGATCCGGAAGTGCCCGCCGAGGTCGAGCCGCACGTTCTCGGCACCCGTCAGCTCGCTGCCGCCCGGGATCAGGGTGTCGAACACCGCGTAGACCGAGGTGATCCGGGCGTTCGCGTCGAGCTCCCGAGCAAGGCCCGCCAGCACCGGGTCGGCGGCACGGAACACCCGGAGGTGCCGGACGGGTGCCAGGACGGCGTACTTCGAGCCGGCGAACGGCGTCGACACCGCCACCATCCGGTCGATGCGGCCGTGCGGATCGAGCCGGGTCATCGCGTACTTGCCGATGAGGCCGCCCTTGCTGTGCGCCAGGACGAGCGCTCCGTGCAGGTCGTGCTCGTCGAGGTACGCCATCACCTCCTCCGCGGACAGCGGCACCGGTTTGACGTTGTGCCGGAGGACGGTGAGCACGTGCACCGGGTGGCCGCGGTCGTGCAGCACGTCCATCAGCGGGCGCATGAAGTGCCAGGTCTCGTACACGCCCGGGATCACGACGACGGGCTGGCGGTCGCCGGTCCGGTAGTCGTCGGCGGTGGTCGGTCCCCCGCTGCGGACCTGCCAGACGACGGCGTAGACCCAGTCCAGCAGCGCCCACCGTGCGCGTCGCACGAGTCCGACACGGACAGGAGGCACGGCTCCCGTCGTCCGTGTCTCCCCGCCCCCGCCGGTGGTCGCGTCGGTCACTGCGGCACCTCGTCACGACTGGCCTCGAGGGTCTGCACCCGGCGGAACTCCTCGATGAGCCGGGCGACGGCGACCGGCTGGCGCTCCTGCACGTGGTGGCCGCCCGGTAGCTCGACGAGCGCCCCGCGGGAGGCGGCGCCGACGACCCGCTGCCCCCAGTCGTGCTTCGCGATCGGGTCCTGTTCGCCGCGGAGGACGAGCACCGGCACGGTGAGTGCTCGGACCCGGTCGAGCATCCGGTAGTCGCGCATCGGTCGGAGCTCGCGGAGGTACTGGGCTGCGCTCCGGAGGTAGTCGGTGAGGACGACGGCGTTCATGCGGACGCCCTCGAACGTGCAGTCGACGGCGAGCGCGGTGGCGAGCCGGACCAGCGAGCGTCGGTGGTCGTCGACGACGGGGCCGATGAGCACGACGGAGGACACGACGTCGGTGTGCCGGAGGCCCGCTTCGACGGCGACCTGGGTGCCCATCGACTGGCCGACGACGACGAGGTCCCCGGCGCCGCGCTCGGTGACCGCCCGGACGACGAGGTCGGCGTACTCGTGGGCCTCGAAGCGACGGCCGGAGTACGGCAGCCCGCCGAAGCCGGGCAGGTCGACGGCGACGGTGCGGTGGCTGCGCGAGAGCGCGGCCTGCAGTCGGCGGAAGGAGCGGTGCGACATGCCGATGCCGTGCACCAGGACGACGGTGGGGGCGAACGCGTCGTGCAGGCGGCCGGCGGGCGCCACCGTCCGGAGTCGGACGCGGTGTCCGTCGACCCGGACCGTCTCCACCAGCGCGCGCATCCCCCGAGACTATGCCGGGGGCCGACCGCCACCTGGGAGAGCTGCGCAGCCCGTGATCCGCAGCGCGGGGACAGCCTGGTCTTCGACTCCTGCAAGGTCCGCGGGGTGCACTACGGCCATGACCGACACGACCCCTCCGGAACGACGACCCGACGAACGGCACGGCGAACGCCACGACCAGCGCCCTGACGCCTGGGCCGCTGCTCCGGCCGCAGCGCCGACCGCCACCCTCTCGCCGCCCCCACCGTCCTGGTACGGCACGCCGACCCCGGCCCCGACCCCTGCCACTGGCCCGGGCACCGCACCCGCGGGTCGGAGCACCCCGCACCCGCCGTGGTTCTGGCCGGTCATCGCGGCGGCGATCGGCCTCGGCGCCCTGCTGGTCGGCGGTGGCGTCGGCTTCGCGGTCGGGCACGCGGTCGCGAGCCACAACGTCTCCTCGTTCACCGGCCCGGGCACCGGCCAGTACGGCCCGCGCGGGCAGTCCGGGAGCGGGCAGTCCGGAACCGGCGGGAACGGGACCGACGGGAGCGGCAGCACGAGCAACGGCAGCACGCAGGAGCTGCCGGGCGGCGCCGCCGTCAGCCCCCAGGGGAGCTGAGCCGACCGGGGTGCGGGACGCTGCCGGCGGACCCGACCCGCGCCTCCCGGCTGGATGCAGACCGGAGGTCGGCAGAGGTGGACCGCGGGGACGCCTGACCGGCGTACCCTTCTGGGTGGCCCAGACCGCACGACAACCGGAGCTCACCATGCCGCAGGACACCCGCCCGCACGTCGTCATCGTCGGCGGTGGATTCGCCGGGATCGCCGCCATGCGTGAGCTGAAGGACGCTCCGGTGCGGGTCACCCTCGTCGACCGCCACGTCTACAACATGTTCCAGCCGCTCATGTACCAGGTGGCGACCGGCGGCCTGAACGCCGGCGACGTGACCTACTTCCTCCGCAGCCTGCGCGCCCGCCAGTCGAACGCCGACTTCCGCCACGGCCTGCTCACCGGCATCCGGCACGACGAGCGGATCGCCGAGATGTCCGACGGCGAACACCTGCAGTACGACTACCTGATCCTCGCGAACGGCGTGAACACCAGCTACTTCGGGACGCCCGGCGCCTACGAGTACGCGTACTCGATGTACTCCCGCTCGCAGGCGCTCCGCATCCGCGACGAGCTCTTCACCCGCCTGGAGCAGGCCGCGGCGAAGCAGGGCCCGGACGAGATCCGCGTCGTCATCGTCGGCGGCGGTGCGACCGGCGTCGAGATGGCCGGCGCGCTCGCCGAACTCCGTGACCAGGCGCTGGTCGGCGCGTACCCGGAGATCGAACGCGGCAACATCTCGATCACGCTCGTGCACCGCAGCGGCGAGCTCCTCAAGCCGTTCGCTCCGCGCCTGCGCCGGTACGCGGCGAAGATCCTGCGGAAGCGCGGTGTCGTGCTGCGCCTGAACGCCGGCGTCGAAGAGGTCATGCCCGACGGCGTCCGGATCGCCGGCGGCGAGGTCATCCCGGCCTCCCAGGTGATCTGGGCGACCGGTGTGTCGGCACACAAGGAGGTCGGCAACTGGGGTCTGCCGCAGACCCACGGTGGCCGCATCCAGGTGAACGACGACCTGAGCGTCAAGGGCGTCGAGCGCGTGTTCTCCGCCGGTGACATCGCCGCGCAGGACAGCGCGCTGGCGCAGCTCGCGCAGCCGGCACTGCAGGGCGGCAAGCACGCGGCCGAGCAGATCAAGCGGCTCCTGGCCGGCAAGCCGACCGAGCGGTTCAAGTACTTCGACAAGGGCACGATGGCGACGATCGGCACGAACGCCGCGGTCGCCCAGCTCCGTGGCGGGATCACCATGGTCGGGCCGGTCGCGTGGGCGGCGTGGGTGTTCGTCCACATCACCAGCCTGCTCGGCAACGGCAACCGGATGTCGACGCTGACCCACTTCTTCGTCCGCTACGTGTGGTTCATGCGGAAGCGCTCGATCCCGATCGTCGGCGACGTGCGCCCGGTCCGTCCGAACGGCGACCGCGAGCCGGAGCCCTGGCAGCTGCAGAAGGCGGAGTAGCCGCCACCGCACGACAGCCGTCACCACGTGACGGACGGGAGGCTCCCCACCGGTCCGGTGGGGAGCCTCCCGTCCGTCGTGTGGTCCATCGTTCAGCCGGGACCGGACAGCACTGAGCCGGTTCATGGACTGCCGGAGCACACTGGCCGGATGACCCGGACCGCAGCCCCGGCGCCATCCCCGACGACCGTCCACCGGACGGGGACCGCAGCCGTCAGTACACAATCGAGCGCGCCCGCACCCCTCGCCTCCCGCGCCCTGGCCCTCGACGGCCTGCGCACCGTCGCGATCGTCATGGTGATCCTGTACCACCTGCACGTGCCGCAGTTCGAGGGCGGGTGGATCGGCGTCACCGTGTTCTTCGTGCTCTCCGGCTACCTGATCACCACGCTGCTGCTCCGCGAACGCCGGAAGACCGGCACCGTGCGACTCGGCACGTTCTGGTGGAAGCGCCTGCTGCGGCTCTACCCGGCGCTGGTCGCCCTCGTCGTCGCCGGACTGCTGCTCTGGAACTGGGTCGGCGACTACAAGGGCGCCTCGTTCTCGGCGGGCGAGGCCGCGTTCATCGCCCTCACCTACACGGGCAACCTCTACCGCTCGTTCTGGGACACCACGCAGGGCGTGTTCGCGCACACGTGGAGCCTGTCGATGGAGGAGCAGTTCTACCTGGTCTGGCCGCCGGTGCTCGTGGTCCTGCTCGCTCTCGGACGCCGTCGTCGCGCACTCGTCATCGGGCTGTCCGCGGTGATCGTCGCCGCCTCCGCCGCGACCTGGCTGAGCTACCGCACCCCCTCCGGCGGGTCCACGCCGGACGTGTACTTCTCCCCCGTGCTCGGTGTCGTGCCGCTCGCCACCGGGTGCCTGCTCGCCCTGCTGCTCGACGACGACCGGTTCCGGGCGTTCGCCGCGGGGCTCGCCGGACACGTCGGCACCTGGATCGGTGCGGCCGTGGTGCTCGGGGTGCAGTTCTGGATCGGCGACGACTGGACCGAGCACGCCTGGACCTTCGGCCTGCTCATGCCGGTGACCGGGCTCTTCGCCGCGGTGCTGATCGGCGGACTCGTCTCGGTGCGGACTCCGGTGTCCCGGGCGCTGTCCTGGAGCCCGATCGCCTGGTTCGGCCGCCGGGTGTCGTACTCCGCGTACCTCTGGCACCCGCTGGTCATCGCGCTGCTCGGCACGTTCGCGATCGGCTGGTTCGGCAACGTCTGGCTCTTCGCTGCCGCTGTCGTGGTGTCGATCGGGGCTGCCTACGCGGTCGAGGTGCCGGTCGAGAAGCTCCGCGCCCGCGCCCGGGAGGCCCGCCGACTGGTCGCCGAGGACCGCGCCGCGCGCAGCGCCGCTACGAGCTGACGGCCCCGGTCAGCGGCGGCGGCTGGCCTGCCGTCTGGTGAGGTGGTGTGGTGTCGGGTGGTGTGGTGTCGGGCGTGACCGCACGCGGGACCGGAGCCTGCGGGATCAGGCGAGTCGTGCCTCCAGGACCGTCACCCGCCGGACGCTCGGCGTCACCGCGGCCGCCACGGTGGCGACGACGATGAGCACCGCGCACCCGAGCAGGGTCGGCGTGGTGCCGACCGTGTGTGCGAGCGGGCCGACGAGTGCCTCGCCGAACGGCACGGCGACGACCGACCCGACGGCGTCGTACGAGTAGACGCGGGCCAGGACGTCCCGTGGCACGTTCGTCTGCAGGGACTGGTCCCACGCGATCGAGAAGACCTCGATGGCGGCTCCGGCGACCGCGAACGACACGATCAGCGCCGGCACGGAGGGGCGGATCGCCAGGGTGAGGACCGGCACCGCGGCCACGACCATGAGCGCCACCCCGATGCCGAGCGCGTGGCGGGGGTGCCAGCGGAGCGCGACCACCGCGCCGACCGCGAGTCCGACCGACAGCGCGGCGACGACGAGGCCCCACGCCGCCCTGCCGAACGACGCGTCGGCGACGACGGGCCCGAGCACCGCCGTCGCTCCGACGAAGGCGGCGTTGAGCACGGCGAACTGCAGCACCACGATCCAGACCCAGCGGCGGCCGACGAACTCGCGCCAGCCCTCCCGGAGGTCCGCGACGACCGAGGTGCGCTCCGTCCGGCCGGCGTCGGCGGCCCCGCGCGGCAGTCGCATCCGCCCGAACAGGACCCCGGCCACGGCGAAGCCCGCCGCGTCGACGGCGAGCCCCCACCCGGGTCCGACCACCGCGACCAGTCCGGCGCCGGCCGAGGCGCCGAGGATGCTCCCGCCGTTGAGGCCGAGGCGGAGCAGGGCGTTCGCCGGCCGGAGCTGCGTCTCGGGGACGGTGTCGGGCACGAGTGCTCCCGCGGCGGGCAGGCTGACGGCGGCGACCGCTCCGTTCAGGACGCTCAGCACCACGAGCGACGAGATGCTCGCCGACCCGGTGATGACGAGCACTGCCACGGCGCCCTGCGTGACGGCGGCCGCGAACGACGTCCCGACCAGGACCACGTCCCGCGGCAGCCGGTCCGCGATCACCCCGCCGAACAGCAGGACGGCGACGTTCGCGACCGAGCGGGACGCCACGACGAGGCCCAGGTCCGCCGCGGACCCGGTCAGGTCGAGCACTGCGAACGCCAGGGCGATCGGGACGACGGCGTTGCCGAGGATGCTCGTCGTCCGCGCTGCCAGCAGCCACCGGAAGGGCGCAGACCGGAGCGGACCGAACCGGTCGACCGTGGCGCTCACGAGCGGCGCAGGGGGCAGAGGGCGGCCGTGACGGACTCCGGACGCGTGCCGGGCGTCCGCGGGGGCCGGGCGGCTGCGTGCAGGATCGCGGACGCCTGTCCGATGTGCTGCACCACCCGACGCCAGGTCTCCGGGTCGACCCAGAGTTCGGCGTCCGTGGTGACCCCGGGGCCGTCAGCCTGCGCGTGGGCGGTCGCGCGGAGCTCGTCGACGGTGGACATGAGGGCATCGTGGCAGCCGGGCCACACGACCGTCAAAGGGCTCTTTGGGGGTCCGGCCATCGTTCACGATCCGCACCCCGACCGCCCGCACGCCCGGCCCTGCGTAGGCTCGCCCCGTGACCACGGACACCACGGACGTCCTCGTCGTCGGCGGCGGACCGGTCGGCCTGTTCCTCGGCGCGCTCCTCGCAGCACGCGGCACCGCGGTCCAGGTGTGGGAACGCCGGACCACCGAACCGGTCGGCTCCCGCGCCATCGGCATCCACCCGCCGTCGCTCGACGCGTTCGCCGAGGTCGGCCTGGCCGGTCCGGTGCTCGAGGAGGCCGTGCTCGTCCGCACCGGTGTCGCCCGCAGCCGCGGCCGGGTGCTCGGCGCGCTGTCGTTCGACCGGGCCTCTGACACCCACCCGTACGTGGCGACGCTCGACCAGCACCGCACCGAGACCCTGCTGCGCGAGCGGTTGGTCGCCGCCGCGCCCGAGGCCCTCCGGACCGGCACCGCACTCGTCGATCTCGCCCGCCACACCGGCCACGTCGACGCGACCGGTACCGACCGGGACGGCCGGACGGTCAGCGTCCGGGCCTCGTTCGTGATCGGTGCCGACGGCGCCCGCAGCGTCGTCCGGGACCTGCTCGGCATCGGCACGACCGGCCGCGACTACCCCGACCGCTACGTGATGGGCGACTTCGCGGACCCCGAGGACGCCGATGCCCGGGCGACCGCACTCGTCGACGTCGGATCGGCCGGGGTCGTCGAGTCCTTCCCCCTCCCGCGCGGCCGCCGCCGCTACGTCGCGCTCCTCCCGGACGACGACCCGCTCGTCGACGAGTCCGCCCCGACCACCGCAGCCGACGCACCGGAGGCGGGTCGGGCCTCCCGGCTGGCCGCGATCGTCCGCGACCGCACCGGCGTCGCACCCGACCCGGCCACCTGCTCGATGCTCAGCGGGTTCCGTGTCCGCCGGCGGACCGCCGACCGCATCGGCGTGGGACGCGTCGTCCTGGTCGGCGACGCGGCCCACGAGATCAGCCCGATCGGCGGGCAGGGCATGAACCTCGGTTGGCTGGACGCGGCGGACCTCGCGCCCCTGCTCAGCGACGCGGTGCGCACCGGTGCGGCCGGACCGTGGCCGTCCTACGCACGGCGCCGACAGGCCGCCGCCCGTCGAGCGGGTCGGCAGGCCGAGGCGAACATGGCCCTCGGACGTGCCGTCCCGGACGCGGTCGGTGTCGGCCGGGAGGCGCTGCTCCGGTCCGTCCTGGCCCTCCCGACCTCGGGTGCGCTCGCCCGGCTCTACGCGATGGCGTGGGCGTAGTCGGTCCGGTCGGACAGACGGACGGACGGGCGGCTCATCGAGACGGGCCCGACTGTGCAGGACGCCGCCGAGCGCCCAGGACGCCGCAGGATTCGGCGGCGTCTCGGGCCGACCGACGTGTCTCGGCCAGACGCCGTTCCGGTCGCCTCGTCAGGCGGTGACCGCGTGCGGGTACTCGGTCGCACGACCCTGGAACGCCAGGATCGCGTCGTTGCGGACCTGCCCGTCCTCGATCTCGATCGCCCGGCGGATCGTGTCGGACTCGGCCCAGGCCGACGGCCCCGACATCACGGTCCGGAGGAACGGCATCAGCGCCTCGCTGATCTCCCACGTCGACGAGTTCCAGAGCAGTGACGGGCTGTGGTCGACGGCGTAGTAGTTCGTCGAGTCGCCGACCGTGACCATCGGTTCGGCGAAGGACGTCGAGCGTGCCCAGTCGAAGCCCATGCCCTCGTCGATCGACACGTCCACGATGAGGCTGCCGGGACGGAAGGCGTCGAGGTCCTCGGTCCGCAGGTAGGTCAGCGGCGCGTTCGGGTCCTGCAGCGTGCAGTTCACGACGATGTCGTTCTCGGCCAGGTAGGGCGCCAGCGGCACCGGGCCGTCGGGCGTCCGGACCGTGCTCGCGAAGGGCTCGTGGTCGTCGTGCTCGAACTGCAGGATGTCGACCGACGGGATCGGCGACCCGACCGCCGCGATGTCCCGGTTCGTCAGGACGCGGACGTCGTGGACCCCGTGCGCGTTCAACGCCGTGACGGCCCCACGAGCCGTGGCACCGAAGCCGATCACGACGGCGGTCAGGCGACGGCCGTAGTCCCCCGTCGAGCCGCAGAGCTGCAGGCCGTGCAGCACCGAGCAGTACCCGGCGAGCTCGTTGTTCTTGTGGAACACGTGCAGGCTGAAGCCGCCGTCCTCGCGCCAGTGGTTCATGGCCTCCCAGGCGATCAGGGTGAGCCGCTTGTCGATCGCGAGCTGCGTCAGCTCCTGGTCCTGCACGCAGTGCGGCCACCCCCAGAGCACCTGCCCGTCGCGGAGGTCGGCGAGGTCGGCGGCGAGCGGCTTCGGCAGGAGCACCACGTCGGCGGTGGCGATGATCTCGTCGCGCGTGGCCATGCCGGCGACGAGCGGCTCGAGGTCGGCGTCGGGCACACCGAACCGGTCCCCGTACCCACGTTCCAGGACCATCTGCGCTCGGAGGTCCGGGTCGATGCGCCCGAGGTGGGCGGGGTGGATCGGCAGGCGACGTTCGTCGGCCTTCCGGGAGACGGCCAACACCCCGAGCCGGAGCAGGAGGGAGGTGGGCGTGGTTTCGGTCATGGTGCACTGTAGCGGCGCACCCGAGCGGGACTCAGGCCACGAGGGCTGCTCCGGCGAACCCGAGCTCGACGACGAGCACGAGCGACGACGCGATGACGAGCCGGAACAGCGTGCGCGTCGGCGGGCCGGTGAGCACGAGCCGGACCCCGACCACCGCGAGGACGACCACCACGACGGCACCGAGGACCGCGAGCACCGCCCCGACACCACGGACCGGGTCGTCGCCACCGATCTGCCCGACGAGCACCAGGACGGCAGCGACGACGAGCGAGCCGAACGCCACGATCCCGGAGGCGTGCAGTCCGAGGCGGTGCGGGAAGCCCCGGACCCCGGTGGCCGCGTCGTCGACCAGGTCGGGCAGGACGTTGGTGCAGTGGATCGCGATGCCGAACACCGCTCCGGTGGCGATCGCCCACGTCGCCGGCCACCCACCGTCGGGGCCTGCGGCGACCGCGACGACCGGCAGCAGTCCGAACGCCACGACGAACGGCACGACCGAGGCGACGGACCGCTTCAGTCCGGCGTCGTAGGCCCAGCCGGCCGCGACGAGGACGACGTGGGCGACGGCGGCGACCGGGCCGAGGAACAGCGAGAGGACGACGGCGACCCCGGCGGTCACGAACGCGGCGGTCCGGACGGTGCCGACGGCGATCAGGCCACGGGCGACCGGCTTGTCGCTCCGCCCCACCGCACGGTCACGGTCGGCGTCGATCCAGTCGTTCGCGAGCCCGATCGACAGCTGACCGGCGACCACGGCGAGCGCCACGAGCAGCACGACCCAGAACGGGTGCCCGACCGCGGTGGCGATGACCGCGGCGAGGACGGTGACGGTGACGGTCGGGCCGGGGTGCGAGGACGCGAAGAGCAGGCGGACCGTCGAGGTGGTCGGGGCGTCGGGCACCCGGCCAGCGTACGGGCCGGGCGGTGCCGCCGGTCACACCGTCGAGGCCGCGACCCGTCGCCGCCGCGCCCCGAGCAGCCCGGAGGCCAAGGCGATCCCGGCGAGCACGACCAGCCCGCCCACGGGCTCGTTCCACCGCAGCGGCTCACCGAGCACGAGGACGCCGAGCGCGACCCCGACGACCGGCGTCAGGTAGGTCACCGTGGAGGCCCGGCCCGCGCCCCACGCACCGACCAGCCGGGTGTTCCACGCGTAGGCCAGCCCCGTGCCCACGGCACCCAGCGCGACCATGGCGCCCACGATCCTCCAGTCCAGCTGCACCGGACCGGTGGCGACGACGGGCGCGACCACCAGCATCAGCCCGGCCGCCAGGGTGAGCTGCACCGTCGCGACGGTGGTCGGGTCGTACCCGCCGCCGACGCCGAAGCGGCGGAGCCACGCGAGGCCGATGCCGTACGAGGCGGTCATGCCGAGCAGCGCGACCTGGCCGGGGACGCTCGCCAGGACCTCCGGGTCGCCGAGGACGTCCCACGGCCCGACCAGGACCAGCACCCCGACGATGCCGAGGACGATCCCGGCCACCTGCCGACGGCTCAGCCGTTCGGTGGGGACCAGCACGGCCAACGCGAGCAGCGTCATGATCGGCGTCGTCGCGTTGTAGATGCTCGCGAGGCCCGACGGCACGGTCTGCTCCGCCCACGCCATCAGCGACGACGGGACGGCGTTGAGGAACACCGCGACGACGAGCAGGTGCCCCCAGACCCGCTTCTCCCGCGGCCAGCGACGCCGCGTGACGACGAGCACCACGACGAGCGTCAGCGCACCGAGCACGGTGCGGACGGTGGCGACCTGCTGGGGGGCCAGGCCGTCGAGCCCGATCTTCGCGAAGAAGAAGCTCGATCCCCAGGTCAGGGCGACGAGCACGTAGAGGACGGCGTTCATGTGGCCTAGTCTCGGCACACCACGCACATGCGGCAAACGCATGGACCTCATGCCGACATGAAGGAGACGCATGACCGTCTCGCTCCCCCAGCTCCGCGCCTTCGTCGCGACCGTCGACGCCGGCTCGTTCACCACGGCGGCCGTCGCCCTCGGGGTCGGCCAGTCCGCCGTCTCGCACGCCGTCGCCGGACTCGAGCGCGAGGTCGGCGGCCCCGTCGTCCGCCGCGGCTCCGCGACCGTCCCGACCCCGCTGGGCGAGCGGCTGCTGGCCCACGCCCGCAGCGTGCTCGCCTCCGTCGACGCCCTGGAGGCCGTGGTCCGGCCCGCCACGGCCCGCGGCACCGTGCGCCTCGCCGCGGTGCCGACCGTGTGCCAGGGACTGCTCCCGCGCCTCCGGGAACTCTGGTCGGTGACGCTGCCGGACGTCGACGTGCAGGTCTACGAGGGCGACGACGACGAGATGCCGGAGTGGCTCGAGGTCGGGACGGTCGACGCCGCGGTGCTCGTCGACCCGGTCACGGTGCCGGACGGCGGGGTCGTCGTGGCGAGGGACGAGATGGCCGCCGTGGTGCGACGCGACCACCCGCTCGCCGATGCCGAGGCGTTGACGCTCGACGACCTGCACGACGACGGCCTGGTCGCCGGCGGCGGGGGCTGCGAGCACCAGATCCAGCGGATGCACGAGCTCGCGGGGCAGCCCTTCCGGTACGCCCATCGGGTGCGGGAGATGAGCACGATGTTCGGCATGATCGAGCGTGGCGAAGGGGTGTCGATCGTGCCGACCCTCGGCCGCGTGATGCTGCCCGCGGGGCTCGTGATGCTGCCGGTGGCGCCGCGGTACGAGCGGACCCTGGTGCTGTCGGGGCCGTCGTCGCGGGCGTGGCACCCGTTGGCGCGGGCGCTGGTCGACGCGGTGTGAGGCGTGCGCGGTGAGCGCGGTGAGCGCTCGTCGGGCGTGCGCGGGCAGGATGGGGTGATGTCGGAGACCTACGTCAAGACCTTCACCAGCCCGGACGAGGCCGCTGCCGAGGCGGCCGGACTGGAGTGGCTCGCCGAGGCCGAGGACGCCGGCGGCACCCGCATCGCCCGGGTCGTGGCGCGCCCACGTCCGACGGTGTTCGAGCTCGAGTTCATCTCCGACGCAGCACCGTCGGCGGCACAGGCGGAGCGCTTCGGTCGTTCGCTCGCCCACACCCACGCTGCCGGGGCGTCGCACTGGGGAGCGCCGTCGCCCGGGTTCCCCGCGAACGGGCCGCTGCGGATGGGGCGCTCGCGGACGCCGTTCGTGCCCGCTGCCGAGGCGCCCGACAGCTGGGGCGAGTTCTTCGCCGAGTACCGGATCCGCGACTACGTGCAGCGCATCGTCGACGCGGGCGGCTACGACGGGTCCGAGGCCGCCGTGTTCGAGCGCGTCTGCGACCGGCTGGAGGACGGCACGCTCGGCTCCCCGCAGCCCGCACTGGTCGGTGACGGCCCGGCCCGACTGCACGGGGACCTCTGGGCCGGCAACGTGCTGTGGCCCAGGGACCGGTCCGAGCCGACCGGAGCGGTGCTCATCGACGCGAACCCGCACGGTGGGCACGCCGAGACGGACCTGGCGCTGCTCGCACTGTTCGGGCTGCCCCGGCTCGAGACCGTCCTGGCCGCGTACGACGCCGAGTCGCGCCTGGCGGCCGGGTGGCAGGAGCGCGTCGAGCTGCACCAGCTGGCACCGCTGCTGTTGCACGTGCTGCTGTTCGGCGGCTCGTACACGGATGCGGCCCTGCGCGCAGCCCGCCGCTACGCCTGACCCCTCCCGCAACCCGCAACGTCGGCGGCATCTCGCAGCGGTGTCCCGTTGCGGAGCGTCGCCGACGTTGCGTCTCGCGGAGGGGTCAGGGGGAGCGCCTAGCCTGGGCCGATGACGGTCGAGCAGGCGGGTACCCCGGTCCTCGCGTTCTTCGACGTGGACAACACCCTGATCCACGGCGCGAGCGCGTTCCACCTGGTGCGCGGACTCCGTGCCGCCGGGCTCATCACCACGCGGGACATCCTCAGTGCAGGGTGGAAGCACGCCCGGTTCAAGGTGCGGGGCGAGAACGACCGGCACCTTGCCTCTGCCCAGACCCGCGGGCTCGAGGTCATCACCGGCATCACCGTCGCCGACATGGCGAAGCTCTCCGACGACGTCTACGTCCGCCACACCGCCGCGACCGTGTGGCCGGAGACCGCCGCCCTGGCACAGGAGCACCTGGCGAAGGGCCACCAGGTGTGGCTCGTCACCGCGACGCCGACCTTCCTGGCCGAGGTCATCGCCCGCAGCCTCGGCCTCACCGGCGCGCTCGGCAGCGTCTTCGAGACCAGCGACGGCGCCTACACGGGCCGGCTCGAGGGCGCGTTCCTGCACGGCGAGCACAAGGCCGTGGCCGCGCGTCGCCTGCTCAGCGAGACCGGTGCCGACCCGGCCGTGTGCTGGGCGTACTCCGACTCACGCCACGACATCCCGCTGCTCTCGCTCGTCGGGAACCCGGTGGTGGTCAACCCGGACCAGGGACTCGCGGCGCACGCACGTGCGGCGGGCTGGCCCTCGATGCGGATGCAGCGTTCGAGCCTCCGGGAGGCCCGTCGCCGGGTCCGACGGGACGCCGCGACCGCGGGCGGCACGCCCACCGCCTGACCGCCGGTCTTAGGCGGTCCACAGCAGACCCATCGGCCGGGTCGACCCCCGACCGCGATGCTCGCTGCCATGACCACCTACCCGGTACCCGTGACCGATCGTCGCGACCGCGCGCGCAGTGACGCGCCGGTCCGGCGTCGCCCGCCCCTCACTCGCCTGTTCCTCGGCGAGCGCGAGGACGCCCGCTGGCTCCGGCCGGCGTTCTGGGCACTCCTCGCCCTGACCGCCGTGCTGTACCTCTGGGACCTCAGCGTCTCCGGCTACGCCAACAGCTTCTACGCCGCCGCCGTGCAGGCCGGCACGAAGTCGTGGACGGCGTTCTTCTTCGGCTCGCTCGACCCGTCGAACTTCATCACGGTCGACAAGCCCCCGGCGTCGCTGTGGGTGATGGTGCTGTCCGCGCGGCTGTTCGGCTTCTCGAGCACCAGCCTGCTGCTCCCCCAGGCGCTGATGGCCGTCGGGACCGTCGCACTGGTCTGGGGCACGGTCCGCCGGACCCTGGCGCGGCTGGGATCGACCACGGCGGGGGTCGGCGGGCTGCTCGCGGGCCTCGTCGTCGCAGCCACCCCGGCGGCGGCGCTGATGTTCCGCTTCGACAACCCGGACGCCCTGCTCGTGTTCCTCATGACCGCCGGGGCGTACGCGACCGTGCGTGCCCTGCCGCGGGGCAGCTGGCGGTGGCTCGCCCTGGCCGGGGTCGCGCTCGGGTTCGCGTTCCTGACGAAGATGCTGCAGGGGCTGCTCGTGCTGCCGGCGTTCGGCCTGGTGTACCTCGTCGCTGCCCGGACCTCGTGGCCGCGACGCATCGTCGGGCTGCTCATCGCCGCGGTCTCGCTCGTCGTCGCGGCCGGCTGGTGGGTCCTCGCCGTCGCACTGTGGCCGGCGGACGCCCGACCGTACATCGGCGGGTCGACGAACGACACGGTGCTCGACCTGGTCTTCGGGTACAACGGGCTCGGCCGGATCTTCGGCGGCTCGGGCAACGGCGGAGGCGGCGGCGCGACCGGCGGCACCGCGGGGTCGTCCTTCGGCGGCGCGACCGGACTCGACCGGCTGTTCTCGTCCGAGATGGGCCTCGAGATCTCGTGGCTCCTGCCGGCCGCACTCATCGCCCTCGTGCTCGGCCTGGTCGTCGTCGGCCGGCGCCGCCTCGCCGACCCGGCCCGCGCCGGACTCGTCCTCTGGGGCGGCTGGCTGCTCGTCACCGGGCTGGTCTTCTCGTACATGTCCGGCACGATCCACCCGTACTACACGGTCGCGCTCACCCCGGCGATCGCCGGACTGGTCGGGACCGGTGGTGCCCTGCTCTGGCACGCCCGACACCGCACGACCGGGCGCCTGGGCCTCGCCGCGATGACCGGTGCGACCGCGGCCTGGAGCTGGTGCCTGCTCAACGAGAACCCGGACTGGCTGCCCTGGCTGCGGTGGCTGGTGCTCGCCGGCGGCCTGCTCTCGGCCGCGCTCATCGTGATCGGCAGCGTCCCGCAACTGCGTCGCCTCGTCGCCGTCGGCGTCCTCGTCGGTACGCTCTGCGGCCTCACCGGCACCACCGCCTACGCGGTCGTCACCACCACGGTCGGGCACTCCGGTTCGATCCCGAGCGTCGGTCCGGCCGGCACCTCGGGTGGCATGGGCGGCATGCCGGGAGGCACGAACGGCCCCGGCGGATCGGCCGCCGGCACCGGGGACGACAGCTCCGACAGCGGCGACTCCGGCACACAGGGCGGTCCCGGCGGGACACCGCCGTCCGGCGCCGACGGCGGCCAGCCGCCGGCGATGCCGGGTGGGACCACGGAAGACGGGACCACCGGGGACGGGACCAACGCGTCGGGGTCGGGGACGAGCCTCCCGTCCGACAGCAGCGACGGCGGCTCCCGGACCGGTGGCGGCATGGGCGGCGGCGCCTCGACGTCCTCGGCGCTCGAGGAGCTGCTCCGATCGACCGACACCACCTGGTCCGCCGCGGTCGGCGGCTCGCAGTCCGCCGCACAGCTCGAACTCGACACCGACACCGCCGTGATGGCGATCGGCGGCTGGTCGAGCGACCCCACCCCGACCCTGGCGGAGTTCCAGGCGGACGTGGCGGCGGGCAGGATCGGCTACTACATCGCCTCGGGAACCGGCGGCGGCACCGGCGGCGGCATGGGCGGCGGCTCGTCCACCGCGAGCGCCATCGCGGAGTGGGTCGCGGCGAACTACGACGCGACGACCGTCGGCGGGCAGACCGTCTACGACCTCGGCGCTGGAGGGTAGACGCACGTGCACGACGACCAGGACGCGGACGGGACCGTGGGTAGGCTCGCCCCCGTGGCAGGCACCCCGCTCGCACGGACCGACGGCACCCCCGTCCGTGTCCTCGTCGTCGACGACGAACACGCCCTGGCCGAGGCGGTCGGGCTGGCGTTCGCCGCCGACGGGTGGGCCGTGCAGACCGTCCACCGCGGACGGGACGTGCTCTTCGCCGCCCGCGCGGGCCAGCCCGACGTCATCGTCCTCGACGTGATGCTGCCGGACATCGACGGCTTCGCCGTGCTCGACCGACTCCGGGATGCCCGCGACGACGTCCGGGTGCTGTTCCTCACCGCCCGGGACGCCGCCGAGGACCGGCTCGCGGGACTCACCCGCGGCGGGGACGACTACCTGACGAAGCCGTTCGGGATCGACGAACTCGTCGCCCGGGCTCGGATCCTCGCCCGGACCTCGGCCCGGGTCGCGGCGAGCACGGCGGCGGACACCGGCGTCGTGGTCGGTGACCTCCGGCTCGACGAGGAGACCCGCACCGTCAGCCGCGGGGACGACCCGATCGACCTCACCCCCACCGAGTACGAACTGCTGCGGCACCTGGCCCGGAACGCCAACCGGGTGTTGTCGCGCGAACACCTGCTGGCACACGTGTGGGGCATGGACTTCGGGTCGTCGTCGAACCTCGTGGACATGTACGTGTCGTACCTGCGGAAGAAGGTCGACGCCGGACGCGAGCCGCTGATCCACACCGTCCGCGGAGCCGGGTACGTGCTCCGGCCGTCCCCGTGAGCCGTCGGAGCGGGCGGGTGCCGTCGCTGCGGTGGCGGATCGTCGCCGCCGTCGCCCTGTTGCTCGTCGCGACGAACGTCGTCGTCGGGGCGGTGACCGTCGTCGCGTACCGCGGGTACCTGGTCGGGCGGCTCGACGCCGAGCTCGCGACGGCCGCGAGCCGGGTGGTCGGTGGGCCGCCCGGTGGGATGCCGACCGGTTCGCCGTCCGGGTCGTCGTCGGGATCGTCGTCGTCTGGGTCCTCGTCTTCGTCGGGCTCGTCGTCGGCTGCGCCCGATCCCGACAACACGTTCATCGGCGCTCCCGGGCAGTCCGCGGGCACGGTGATCGCGATCTACCGGGACGGCGACGTGGTCCTCGGTGGCTACACCGACGCGCGAGGACGCCAGCACACCCTGACCGCGGCGCAGCAGCGGACCCTCGCCGCGTTGGACCCAACCGGACAACCGGTCACGACCGGTCTCGGCAGCCTCGGGGCCTTCCGCGCGCAGGCCGTCGGCTCGGACGGGGACGTCTTCGTCACGGCGCTGCCGCTCGATGACCTCGACGCGTCGATCGGTCGTCTGCTGCTCGTCATCGCGGCGGTCACCCTCGTCGGACTGCTCGTCGCCTGCTGGGCCGGCGCACTGCTCGTCCGCCGGTCCCTGCGGCCGCTCGAGCACGTCGCCGCGGTGGCGTCGAGCGTCACCACCCTCGACCTCGACCGGGGCGAACCAGACATCCCCGCCCGGGTCGCGGACGCCGACCTCGCCGCCAGTCGCGAGGTCGGCCAGGTCGGCACCGCACTCAACCGGCTGCTCGGCCACGTCGCCCGTGCCCTGACCGTCCGCCGCGACGCCGAGGCCGGCATGCGGACCTTCGTCGCCGACGCCTCCCACGAGCTCCGCACCCCGATCGCCACCGTCCGCGCCTACGCCGAGCTGACCGGGCGCACCGACGACCCCGCCGAGGTCCGGCGGAACGTCGACCGGATCGGCACCGAAGCCCGCCGGATGGGCGACCTGGTCGAGGAGCTCCTGCTGCTGGCCCGGCTCGACGCCGCTGCGGTCGCGGCAGGCCCGACCACTGCCGGCTCGACCACGTCCAGGACCGCCGAACCGGTGGACCTGACGTCGATCGTCGTCGAGGCGACGATGGACGCCCGCACCACCGCCCCCGGCCACCGCTGGACGCTGCAGGTCGACGACGACCCCGTCGTGATCGACGGTGATGCCGGGGCACTCCGCCGTGTGGTCACGAACCTGCTGACGAACGCCCGGACCCACACGCCCGCCGGGACCGCGGTCGTGGTGTCCCTCCGCCGAGCCGCGGGCGCGGTGCACTTCGTCGTCGCCAACGACGGCCCGCCGATCCCCGCCGAGGCGCTGCCGACGCTGTTCGACCGGTTCACCCGCGGGGCGGCATCACGCTCTCGGGAGCACGGCACGAGCGGGCTGGGCCTGGCGATCGTCCGCGCCGTCGTGGAGGCCGAGGGCGGCACGGTCCGCGTCGTCTCGGACGAAGCGCGGACCGCCTTCACGGTCACCCTGCCCCTCCGCTGAGGCGCCATCCACCCGTTCTTACCCGCACCACAGCGCCCTGCTCCGGCCCCCACTGTCCCGCTGCCGAGCATGATCCGCATGACGGAGACGAACCCCACCCTCGACATCGACATCGTCGTCCCGTGCCACGACGAGCAGGACACCCTCGCCGCGCACGTCCGACGGCTGCACGCCTTCTGCACGACGTCACTGCACCACTCGTGGCGCATCACGATCGCCGACAACGCCTCGACCGACGACACCGCCCGCATCGCCGACGACCTGGCCGCGATGCTGCCCGGGGTCCACGCCGTGCACCTGCCGCTGAAGGGCCGCGGCCGCGCGCTGAAGGCCGTGTGGGGAGCGTCGCCGGCCCGCGTGCTCGTGTACGTCGACGAGGACCTGTCCACCGACCTCGCCGCGCTCGAGCCCCTGGTCGCCCCGCTGCTGTCCGGCCACTCGGACCTGGCGATCGGGACCCGGCTGGCCGGCACCTCCCGCGTGGTCCGGGGCAGCAAGCGCGAGTTCATCTCGCGCTCGTACAACGCACTGCTCCGGACGACGATGGGGGTGGCCTTCTCGGACGCGCAGTGCGGGTTCAAGGCCGTCACCGCCGAGGCCGCCCACCACCTGCTGCCGCTCTGCGAGGACGACGCGTGGTTCTTCGACACCGAGATGCTCGTCCTGGCCGAGCACGCCGGCCTGCGCATCCACGAGGTCCCGGTCGACTGGGTCGACGACGTCAACTCCTCCGTGCACATCGCCTCGACCGCGACCGAGGACCTCCGGGGCATGTGGCGGGTCTCGCGTGGTCTGGCCTCGGGACGCGTGCCGATCGCGCCGGTGTACGAGGCGATCGGCCGCCGCCCCTTCACCCCGGCGCACGTCGGGCTCGGTGGCCAGGTGCTCCGGTTCGGTGCCGTGGGTGTGCTGTCGACGGTCGCGTTCGCCGTGCTGTACGCCCTGTTCCGTCCGGCGATCGGCGCGCAGTCCGCGGACTTCCTCGCGCTGCTGCTCACCGCGGTCGGCAACACGGCGCTGAACCGCCGGTTCACCTTCGGGGTGCGCGGCCGAGCCGGTTCGGGACGGCACCAGGTCCAGGGGCTCGTGGTGTTCGCGATCGCCTGGGCGATGACCTCCGGCTCACTCGTGGTGCTGCACGCCGTCGCCCCGGGCTCGACGCACACGGCGGAGATCGCGGTGCTGACCGGCGCGAACCTCGTGGCCACGGTCGTCCGGTTCGTCCTGTTCAAGGCGTGGGTGTTCCGGTCTGGTCGTCGTCACCCGGTCCGGACCGGCACGACGCCCGCGACCGAGGCGGGCACCGCCTCCGAACCGACCCCGGTCACGATCCCGGGACGGGCGGTCCGCTGACGGTCACGCCGGCACTGCGGACGGGAGGCACGCCCCGCGCACCGCGGGTCGCCGCACGTCCGGCGCCGGCCCGGCCTGGTCTCGCCTGGCCTGGCTCGGCCCGACCAGACCCGCGTCCGCGCGGACCGACGACGGTCAGCCCAGCCCGGTGACCGTCAGCTCCGCGATCCGCTCCCGCCCGCGCGCCCCCGCGCTGGCGAACGGCGCACCGCGGACGACCTGCGTGTGCACGACGTCGACGGCGTTGCAAGCCGGGTCGCGGAACGGTGGCAGCCACTGCTGCTCCCGGTGGTTCCGCGTGGTCGCCGGCGCCAGGCCGGGATGGGTCTCGTGCCGGGTCATGATGCCGCTCCGGCTCGCGGTGTCCGTCGTGCGTCCATGACGCCTCCCTGGTCCTCGCGGCACTGCTCCCTGGTGCGGTGCCGCTCGTCCCTCGACGCTACGTCCGGATCCGTCCCCCGACCAGGGGGTACCGGTCATCCGCGGATCACGTACACGGAGTACCGCGCACGCCGGATGAGCGCACGGCCACACGGCCCGACGAGCGGACTGGCGGACGGTGGCCGGTCTCGGGAGGCCGATCACGGGCCTCCCGGGACCGCGGTTCAGACGCCGGTGGCCTCGTAGTGCCGCGCGCCGCCGGACACCCCGGCGAACCGGAACGGTGCCGACGTGACGCGGGGACGGTCGACGTCCTCGCTGGTGGCCGCGCCGGCGGCGTGCAGTTCGCGGTAGGCCTCGACCGACAGCGGCACGCGCGCGGCGAGCAGCTCGCGCACCCGGCCGGTGCGGCGGTGCTGCTGGTACTCGGGGCGGACGATGCCCGTCATGAGTTCGCCGACGCTGCCCGAGCCGTAGCTGAACATGCCGATGCGGGCGCCGGCCAGGTCGTCGTCCAGGTCGAGCAGCGCACCGAGGGCGATCCACAGCGACGCCGTGTAGGTGTTGCCGGTCTGCCGGTTGTACGTGAAGCCGATCGCGAGTTCGGTCTCCTCGAACGGCACGCCCACGTGCTGGGCGAGCTTCCGGTGCGCCTTGATCGCCATCTTCGTGAACGGCTGGTGGTGGACGAAGCGGTCGATCGTCTCGATGCCGGGGCCGCCGCGTGCTGCGAGGTCGTCCCAGGCGCCGAGGAACGAGTCGACGTAGGCGGTGACCGACAGCCGGCCGTCGACGAGGGCGGTGGAGCGGTCGTTCGGCCGCCAGAAGTCGTCGACGTCCGCGGTGAACAGGCCGGACCGGGGCTCGAGCTCGATCAGGTCGGGGTCGGCGGCTATGAGCATCGCGACCGCACCGGCACCCTGGGTCGGCTCGGCAGCGGTCTCGACGTCGTAGCGGGCGACGTCGGCGGCGATGACGAGCACGCGTTCGCTCGGGTCGCGGGCGATGATGCCGAGGGCCATCTGCACCGCCGCGGTCCCGCCGTAGCAGGCCTGCTTCAGCTCGACGACGCGGACGTTGCGCGGCAGGCCGAGCAGCCCGTGGACGTACACGCCCGCGGCCTTCGACTGGTCGACACCGGACTCGGTGGCGAACAGCACCGTGCGGATGCCGTCGACGCCGTGGCGGTCGAGCACCTGCTTCGCGGCGGCGGCGCCCATGGTGACGATGTCCTCGTCGGGGGCGGGGACACTGAAGGCGTCCTGGCCGATGCCGACGTGGTACTTCGCCGGGTCGACGCCGTTCGCGGCGGCCAGGTCGTCGAGGTCGAGCACGTGGTGCCCCGTCGCGATGGCGAGGTCGTGGATGCCCAGTGCGAGTGGGTGCTGGGCGGTCATGCCGAGGCTCCTTCGGGTCGGTGGCCGCGGCGTTCCATCGCGACGTGGGCTGCCATCAGCTCGCCCGGGTTCGTCTGGGCGGCGAGCAGCGAGAGTTCCCCGCACAGCACGGTGGCGGCACAGAGCGCGGCCAGGCGGCGGGCGTTGGCGCCGGGCTCGCGGTCCTCCCGGCAGCCGAGGCGCACCAGGGCGTCCTCGACGACGGGCAGGTCGTTGCCCTTGCCGTTGCCGACGGTGCCGACGATCAGGTGCGGCAGCGAGCACGAGAAGTACAGGTCGTCGCCGCGGGCCTGCGCGAGCGTGATGCCCTGCGAGCCCTCGACGATGTTCGCGGCGTCCTGCCCGGTGGCCAGGTAGAAGCCGAGCAGCATGTTGGCGTAGTGCGCGTTCGCCGAGCGCAGGGCTCCGGCGATCGTCGACCCGACCAGGTTCTTCGCGGTGTTGAGCTCGACGATCCGCTCGGTGGAGGACCGCAGGCGCTTCTCGACGACCTCGCCCGGGATCACGATCTCGGCGATGGTGTTCCGCCCGCGCCCGCGGATGCCGTTCACCGCGGTGGCCTTCTTGTCGGAGCAGAAGTTGCCGGAGATCGACACGTAGCGGAGCTCGGGCTCCCAGGCCAGGATCGCCGGCAGCAGGGTGTCCGCCGCCTGGGTCACCATGTTGTGGCCGGAGGCGTCGCCCGTGGTGAACGCGAAGCGCAGGAACAGCAGGTCCCCGACGATCTCCGGGTGCACCTCGATGAGCTTCGCGAACCGGCTCTGCCCGGCGACGATCGTCTCGAGTTCGCTCTGGCGGGCCAGGATCCGGCCGGCGGAGATGTGGGCGGCGGCCGCACTGGCGGCACGGACCACGACGGAGCGGGTCATCCGCTCGTCGACGACGGTCGAGACGATGCCGCCCTCGATCATCCGCGAGATCCGCGCGCCACGGCCGACGGAGGGCCAGAGCGGCGACTCGTAGGTAGCGAGGGGCACCTCGTGCTCGCCCTCGACGGCGTTGCCGCTGACGCGGATCGGTCCGACCCACTTCGTGGGGATCGGGGTCTGCAGCTCGCTCATCGCGTGCTCCCTTCCTCGGGTTGCACCGCGACGCTGAGGTGCCTGATGTCGTGCGCCTCCCAGGCGCGGAAGATGTCGGCGGCGTCGCTGTCCACGGGGACGAGCGCGATGCCGCAGTCGCCGCCGCCGGCACCGGAGGGCTTCGCGGCCCCGCCGGCGGCCTCGACGACGTCGCACAGGGTCGCGAGCCGGGGGGTCTCGATCTGCGAGCCGACGGACGTGCCGAGGCCCTGGAGCAGACCGCGGGCACGGCGGAGCGCGGCGAGCGTGCGCTCGGCGTCGCCGGTGCGGAGGCCCTCGGTCAGGTCGTCGACGCAGGCCCGGCTGGCGTCGAGGAACGCCGCGTAGTCACCGTCACGGTGTCGGCGGACGACGCCGACGAGCTTGGTGGTGGACGCCGGCGAACCGGTCCACCCGACCAGGAGGCGGAGGTCCGCCGGTGCGGGCAGGTGTTCGACGTCGAAGCCGGCCCAGGCCTGGTCGTCGTCGAGGATCGCGGAGACCGAGCGCTCGTCGAGCAGGCCGGCCAGGGCCTCCCGGTCGGGCGCGCTGTACCGGAGCCAGCCGCCGAACGTGCTGGCCGCGAGGTCGCCGCCGGACGCACGCGGGGCGACCCGGATCGTGGCGAGCAGCGCCACCATGAAGCGCCGGCGCTGCGAGAGGCCGAGCCCGTAGAACCGGTCGAGGGCGCCGACGGTCGCGACGGTCACCGCGGCCGAGGACCCGAGTCCGAACTTCCGGCCGCTGGCGTCGTCGAGCTGGCTCTCGATGCGCAGGTCGTGGAAGCGCGGTGCGATGCCGAGCTCAGCGCGGAGCTTCTCGACCAGGTCGATCGTCGCCATCACGTAGTCGTAGGGGTGGTGCTCGCGGTCGAGCGCCAGGCCGTCCTCGGCACGGGTCCAGGTCAGCGGGAGGTTGCCGTACTCCTCCGAGTGCACGCTGCCGGCGCCGTGCCCCTCGGTCACCCGGGCGGTGATGGCCCGGTCGAGGGCGATGAGCACCGACGGCTGTCCGGGCTCGACGACGGCGTACTCGCCGGCCACGAACAGCTTGCCGTGGGCTCGGAACTCGATCATCTGGTGCGCTCCTCTGCCTCGGGGGTCTCCCCCGTGCCTTCGGAGCGGAGCAGGCGGGCGGCTGGTCCGGTGCCGGACTCGATGACCGCGCCGTACCCGTCGAGCGCGGTCGCCACCCGGGCCCGGTCCGCCGGACGGCAGAGCACGACGACGTTCGGGCCGGCGTCCGCCGTGGCGTACGCCTCGAGTCCGTCGGCCCGCATCGCGGCGACGGCGTCGAACACGGCGACGCTGCGGCTGTTCAGGTAGCGGATGGGCGGGAAGGCGCCCTCGATCGTGGCGTGCATGCGGAGCGCGTTGCTCTCGGTGAGCTCGCCGATCCGGGTGAAGTCGCCCGCGGCGCACGCGGCGAGCATGTCGTCCACGGTGACGGTCGTCGAGGTGACCCACGCCGGGTAGAACGGCGACGTCGCGATGGTGCGACGCATCGCCTCGCGCGAGCCGATCTCCTTCGGGCCGTCGTTGATCGTGACGACCACCATGGCCATCGGCGGCGCGGGGACGGTCTCGGCGAACGAGGCCTGGTCGTCGCCGGCATGCCAGACGGACACCCCGCCGGGGATCGACCGCGTGGCCGAACCGGAACCGCGACGGGCGAGTCGGGAGAGGTCCCGCGCCGACAGGTCGAGCCCGTACGCGTCGGCGGCGGCGACCGCGAGGGCGGCGAAGCCCGACGCGCTCGAGGCCAGGCCGGCGCCGGTGGGCACGGTGTTCTCCGAGACGACGGCGGCACGGGCGTCCGAGCCGGCGAGCTGGCGGACCAGGTCGAGGAAGCGTTCGACCCGCACCAGGGCACCGTCGTCGACGACGCGGCCGTTGAGCGTGAAGGCGTCCGGCTCACCCTGGTCGAGCAGGGTGACGGAGGTCGTGGTGGGGAAGACGTCGAGGCCCATCGAGACGCTGCCGGTGGCGGGCAGCGCGAGGTCGGCGTCCGCCTTGCCCCAGTACTTCACGAGCGCGATGTTGGGGTGCGCGACGGCGGTGGAGGTCATCAGGCGCGGGCTCCGATCGAGGTGGTCCAGGTGGCGGTCGCCCCGGCGGTGCGCAGTGCGGTCGCGATGCGGGCGGCGTGTTCGTCGTCGGCGGCGAGGGCCAGGACGCATCCGCCGCGGCCGCCGCCGGTGAGCTTCGCGCCGAGGGCGTCCGCGCTGCGTGCGGCACCGACGAGCCGGTCGAGGTCCGCACTCGACACGTCGAGGGTGGTGAGCAGTTCGTGCGCGGCGTCCATGGTGACACCGAGGCCCTGGGCATCGCCGTCCACGAGTGTCCCCCGCGCGGCCCGGGCGAGTCCACCGATGCGCTCGACGACGGCGTCGACCATCTCGGGGGCACGGTCGTGGCGTTCCCGGACGGCGGCGACGGCTTCGCGGGTGTGGCCCGGCACGCCGGTGTCGGCGACCACGAAGACGAAGCGGCCGGTGACCTGCACGGGCTCGATGACCCCGGCGGCGAACCAGACGGGCTCGGAGGCGACGACCCCGCGGGCGTCGAGTCCGGAGGGGCGGCCGTGCGCGACGCGCTCGCACTGCTGGATGAGTTCGTGGTGGGTGTCGGTGTCGAGCGCGACGCCGAACACGTCGGCGACGGCGGCGGTCACGGCAGCGGCGACGGCGGCGCTCGAGCCCATACCCCGGGCGGTGGGCACCTGGCTGTCGACCAGGACGTGCAGCGGCGTGGCCTCGGCCTCCGGGTGGCCGGTCTGCGCCAGGTGGCGGAGCGTGGCCGTGACGGCGGTGACGGTGGGCAGGACCGCGGCGGGCGCGCTGCCGAGCGGCCCGGTGTGGACCGTCGACTCCAGCGTCGGCTCGGCGCCGGCCGACAGCGGGGTCGCGGTGGCGGTCACACGGACGTCGGTCACCGGCAGGACGAGGGCGGGTGCGCCGTAGACCACGGCGTGTTCGCCGATGAGGATCGTCTTGCCGTGGGACGCCGAGGAGCCGACTCGCGGGATCGCTGTGGTCGTCGTCGGTGCGGAGGCTGGGTGGTTGCTGGTCATCGTCGGTCCGGCCAGCCTAACCGGCTCCGACGACACCCGTCCCGACGTGCGCTGCCAGCACACCGCCGTCGTGCAGCCCGGACGCTGTGCAGCCGAACCCCGGGCATCCGGACCCTGGGCATCCGGTGAACTGAGTTGTGCGCAATCCGGTCGCGTGCAACAGTGGTGGACATGTCCGTGACCGACGAGATGGTGTGCTTCTCCCTCTACGCAGCGACCCGGGCGACCACCCAGGCGTACCGCACCCTGCTCGACCCCTGGGGCCTCACCTACCCGCAGTACCTGGTCCTCGTGACCCTGTGGGTGGAGGGCGACCAGACCGTCTCGAGCCTCGGCGAACACCTGCAGCTCGACTCCGGCACGCTCTCCCCGCTGCTCAAGCGCATGGAGCAGGCCGACCTGGTCCGCCGCGAACGCCGCAGCACCGACGAGCGCGTCGTCACCGTCACGACCGGCGACCGCGGGCTCGCACTCCGCACCGAACTCGCCCACGTCCCGGCACGCATCGCCGCGGGCACCGGGCTCACCGACGAGCAGTCGGCCCTCGAACTCATCGCGACCCTGCAGCACCTCACCGAGGCGATGCACCGAGCGGCGGCCGCTCCCCCCACTTCGGGCTGAGCGACACCGCTCGCCCCGATCGGCCCGAGTCCTGTCGCCCAGCGCGGAACCCGGCGCCGTACGCACACCACACAGACCCCACGAAGGAAGGAACCCCACATGGACGTCCTCTACACCGCAGAAGCCCTGTCCACCGGCGAAGGCCGCAACGGCAAGGTCCAGACCAGCGACGGCACGTTCGAGCTGGACATGGCCATCCCCAAGGAGATGGGCGGCTCCGGCGCCGGCGCCAACCCCGAGCAGCTCTTCGCCGCCGGCTACGCCGCGTGCTTCCACTCCGCTCTGCAGGGCGTCGCCCGCTCGCAGAAGGTCAAGGTCGCCGACTCCTCCGTCGGCGGTCGCGTCCAGATCGGCCCGAACGGCCAGGGCGGCTTCCAGCTCGCCGTCATGCTCGAGGTCGTCATCCCGGGCATGGACCACGACCAGGCCCAGGCCCTCGCGGACGCCGCCCACCAGGTGTGCCCGTACTCGAACGCGACGCGCGGCAACATCGACGTCACGATCACCGTCTCGGAGGACTAGACCATGGCAGACCAGAACACGATGCGCGCCGTCGTCCACCCGCAGTTCGGCGAGCCCGCCGACGTCCTGACCGTCGAGCAGCGCCCCGTCCCCACCCCGGGCGCCGGCCAGGTCCTCGTCCGGACCGTGCTCTCCCCGATCCACAACCACGACCTGTGGACCATCCGCGGCACCTACGGCTTCAAGCCCGAGCTGCCCGCCCAGTCCGGCACCGAGGCACTCGGCGTCGTCGAGTCCCTGGGCGAGGGCGTCACGAACCTCACCGTCGGCCAGCGCGTCGCCGGTGGCACGTTCGGCGTCTGGGCCGAGTACTACGTCGCCGACGCGGCCGGCCTGATCCCCGTGCCGGACGCGATGCCCGACGAGGCCGCCGCCCAGCTCGTCTCGATGCCGTTCAGCGCGATCAGCCTGCTGCACTCGCTCGACCTGCACGAGGGCGACTGGCTCATCCAGAACGCCGCCAACGGCGCGGTCGGCCGCATGGTCGCCCAGCTCGGCGCCGCCCGCGGCATCAACGTCATCGGTCTGGTGCGTCGCGCCGCCGGTGTCGAGGAACTGCGCGAGCAGGGCATCGAGCGCGTCGTCGCCACCGACGCGGACGACTGGCAGGACCAGGTCACCGCGATCACCGGCGGCGCCCCGATCATCGCCGGCGTCGAGTCCGTCGGCGGCAAGGCCGCGGGCGACATCGCCTCGGTTCTCGGTGAGGACGCCACGCTCGTCGTCTTCGGCGCGATGGCCTCCCCCACGCTCGAGATCCCGTCCGGCAAGGTCATCTTCGGCCAGCTGACCGTCAAGGGCTTCTGGGGCAGCGTCGTCAGCCGCACGATGCCGGCCGAGACGAAGCAGCAGCTCTTCGGCGAGCTCATCACGCGCGTGCTCGACGGGTCGCTCACGCTGCCCGTCTCCGAGACGTTCGCGTTCGAGGACGCCCGTGACGCCGCTCGCGCGAGCGACACCGCGGGTCGCGTCGGCAAGGTGCTCCTGCGCCCGTAGGACGCACGCACATGACGGACGGGAGGCCCGGTACCAGCTGGTACCGGGCCTCCCGTCCGTCGTGTGGTCGCGACGACCGCGATGGCGACCGCCGCGGGACCGCGTCAGTGCGTGCGGCGACCCGCCTTGTCGACGGTGAAGATGTTGCCGGTCGTGACGCCCTCTTCGACCTCTTCGAGGGTGCGGCCGCGGCTCTCCGGCACGAACTTCCAGATGAAGAACAGCGCCAGCAGACCGACGATGCCGAAGCCGAAGAACGTGCCGGTGATGCCGGTCGCGGCGACGATCGTCGGGAAGTACAGCCCCAGGAAGGCGTTCGCGATCCAGAGGCAGAACACCGAGATGCCCATGCCGAGCGCGCGGATCTGCGTCGGGAAGATCTCAGACAGGACGACCCAGACGGCGATGTTGAGGAAGGTCTGCATCGACCCGACGAACGCGACGACGAGGAACAGGATCACCCAGGGGCGGGCCGGGTTGCCATCGGGCAGGGCGACCGAGGCGATGCCGATGAGGAAGTGGCAGACCGTCGTCAGCGAGAACCCGATGATCAGGGTGGTCCGGCGGTTGATGCGTTCCATGTTCATGATCGCGATGACGCCACCGATGACGGCGATGACCCCGGGCGCGATGTTGGCGATGAGGGCGGCCGAGGCCTGGAAGCCGGACTCGATGAGGACCGTCTGGCCGTAGTACATGATCGAGTTGATGCCGGTGAGCTGCTGCGCGACGCCGAGGCCGGCACCGATGAGCACGATCCGGATCAGCCACTTGTTGCCGAGCAGGGTGCGCCAGCCGCTCTCGTGCTGGATCTGCGCCTCGAGCTCGTTGCTGCGCTTGATGTCCTCGATCTCGGCCTCGGCACGGTCGTCGGAGCGGATCTGGCGCAGGACGTCGAGCGCCTCGGCGTTGCGGCCCTTCGAGGCGAGCCACCGGGGCGACTCCGGCACCCGCAGCATGCCGACGAAGAGCGCGATCGCGGGCAGGGCGCAGACGGCGAGCATGACGCGCCAGACGCCGTTGCCCTCACCCCACAGGCTGCCGATGACCGCGTTCACCAGGAAGGCGGCGAGCTGGCCGATGACGATCATCAGTTCGTTGCGGCCGGACAGCGACCCGCGGATCTCGTACGGGGCCAGTTCGGCCAGGAACACCGGGACGACCGTCGACGCCCCGCCGACCGCCAGCCCGAGGAGCACACGGCCGACGACGATCACGCCGAAGGTCGGGGCGAACACGCACGCCAGGGTGCCGACGAAGAACGTCACCGCCAGCACCAGGATCGTCTTGCGTCGGCCCCAGCCGTCGGCGATGCGGCCGCCGAGCATGGCACCGATGGCGGCACCGAAGAGCAGGGAGCTGGTGACGACCCCCTCGGTGAAGTTCGTCAGGCCGAGCTCGATGGTCATCGGCCGCAGGGCGCCGTTGATCACCCCGGTGTCGTAGCCGAAGAGCAGCCCGCCGAAGGTGGCGACCAGCGCCAGCATCCCGAGGCGTCGCTGGTGGGGACCGGCGCCGTTCGGGGGCAGGGCGACAGTCGGTCCTGCCGGTTTGATGTCGACCATGTCGGTGACTCCTTCGTCCGTGATCGCGCGTCATCGCGTGGGAGTGATCGTGACCCAGAAACTTTGTCCTGTCAACCGGACAACAAGTCGTATTGCGACTTGGACCGGTCCATGAAAGCCCTGGTCAGCATCGGAGCGGTCCACTGCGCGTTCGGAGGTGTTCCCGCTCGCGGAGTGGACCGTCTCTGATCTTCCCACCGGGCCGCTGACGTCGACGCCGGTAGGCTCTCCGGGTCAGAAGTCGACGATCCGTCAGCCAGGGGTCGCGCGGCACGAACACAGGGGGACCATGCAGCACGGCGACGGACACCAGGGGAACAGCCGACGACGGACGGCGGCACTCGCGCTCGCCGTCCTGGTCACGACCGCCACGGCCGGGTGCTCGCTGCTGCGTGGGCCGGACGAGTTCCCCGCGCCACAGCGGACCACCGCCAGCACCGCCCCGGCCACGCCCGAGGCCGACCCGAGCGCCAGCGCCGAGGCCCGCCGGATCGCCGAGTCCGCCTCGCCCCGCACGCCGACAGCGGTCCCCACGGAGGCCGCTGCCCCGGACCCCACCGTCTCGCCGATCCCGGTCGGCAGCGTCCTCAGCGAAGCCGACGTCGTCACACCGAAGGGCAGCGTCCGGTTCCACTACCGCGTCGTCGTCGGCGCGGACGGCACCCCGACCGCGCAGTGGTCGAGCTTCGCCTCCACCCTGCCCGTCCCCGTCGCGACCACGTTCCTCGAGACGCCACCCTCGGTCGGCGACGGCATCACCTGGCACGGCGTCGGCGACACCACGCTCGGCGGTGGCCCCGGGGCAGCGGCAGCGCCCGCGTCGACGGCGCTCGACCCCGGCCGCGCGGACCCGTCCTGGCTCGGCGCGATCGTCGTCTACTCGGCGGCTGCCTCGGCCGGCCCGGACCTGCCGGTCGAGATCGGCCCCGGCAAGGTGCTCGCCGTGCAGCCGGTCCGGTGGTCGGTGCCGGCCCGCACGACGAACGTGCACCCGGTCGACGGCGGTGCCCGGCAGAACGCCACCGGGAAGTCCAGCAGCGACGGATCGACCGACGGCGCCCCGACCGCGTACCGGATCGCGTCCGAGGACCTCATCGGCTCGGTCGCGGCTCGCTTCGGGCTGTCGGTGAAGGACCTGGTCTGGCTGAACCCGGACGTCACGGTCTACGGGGACCAGCAGTACCTCTACGAGGACACGGTCCTCAACCTGGACCCCTACCGGCGGTAGCGCGGACGGACGTCAGCGCTCGGTGTCGTCCGGCAGGTCCCGCTCGTCCGGCAGGTCCAGCTCGACCGGCTCGGCACGCTCGACCGGCCCGGCGTCGAGGACGTCGCCGATCGCCGACATGCCGGCACCGTGATCCGTGTACCGACGGACCGTCCGTCGTGCGGCCGCCCGGGCCGCCCCGGTCAGCCGTTCGTTGCGGCGCGCGGCGTCGGCGACCCGGCCGGCGTGCCCCGCGGTGGAGAGCAGCACGTTCGCGAAGGCCCGGGCGTCCCCCTGCTCCGGGATCCCGGTGACCGTCCACGCACTCCGCACCTGCGCGTCCGGCGTCACCCCGCGACGGGTGCCCATCCGGCGCCAGTCCGACAGCGCACCCTCGGTGCGGTCGGCAGCCCGGCCGGACTCCGCGGCGCGTTCGGCGTCCGCGGACCGACGGCGCTCCGGTGCGGGCGCGGCCGAGGCGGCCTCGGCACGGTCGCGTGCGGCGGTGTCGTCACCGCCCGCGGCGGCGATGCGGGCGGCGTGGGCCGCTGCTGCGGCCGCGAGGATCTCGGAACGGTCCATGCGACGACGGTACCCCGGACGACCGACCGTGCCGAGCCTCCCGGCCGGTGCGACGCCCTGCCGGACGCGAGACGTCACGCTGCCGTCGAGACGCCGCCCGGTCGCCGAGACGCCACGCTGCCGTCGAGACGCCACGCGGCCGTCGAAACGCCGCCCTGTCGTCGAGACGCCGCCACATCCGGCGGTGTCTCGAGCACTCGGCACCGTCTCGGCGGCGCGAAGGCGTCCCAGCGCGCCCGAGGGTGCCCTCCGGGTCAGACCCCGACGTGCGCCGCCAACACGTCCCGCACCGACGTCCACCCGTGCGGGCCGTAGCGGTCGTTGCGCACGTGCCGCAGCTCGGCCTCGCCGCTGAACATGCTCACGAAGTACTGCATCCCCTGCCAGGCCGGGAAGGTCTCGTCCTCGGTCGACGACAGCCGCCGCCCGGTCCGTGCCATCGCGGACAGGAGGCCCGTGGTGCCGGCCCACTGCAGCCGGAACGTCCGCCCCGTGATCCGGGACATCGTGGCCGCCAGTTCCCGCGAGGTCACCCGGTCCCCCGCCACCTCAACGACCCGCGGGGCGTCGGCGTCGAGCGCCACGTGCGCGGTGACCCAGGCGACGTCGTCCTTCGTCGTGAAGTCGAGCACCTGGTCCGGCGATGACCAGAACAGCACGCGCTGCCGGTCGAACAGCACCAGCGGCGCCTGCCCGGTGAGCATGTCGGCGAAGGCGCCGTTGAGCACCGAGGTCGCCCGGATCGAGGCGGCGTCGACGTCGGCGGCGAACTCGCGGCGGAGCTCGAAGTTCCGGTTCGTCCCGGGCGTGACCGAGCGGTAGTCGGCGGCGTAGTCGGACGGCACGAAGCGCTGCACGCCGGCGTCCACGGCGGCGGCGAGCAGTGCCCGCTGCGCGTCGACGATGACCGAGCGGGTGCCGCTGACGGCCGAGACGACGACCTCGACGCCCTCGAGCGCCCGGAGCAGTGCGGCCCGGTCGGTGTAGTCGGCGACGACGACCTCGACCCGGTCCTGCCCGGCGAACTGCTCGGCGGCACGGCTCGAGGCCCCGCGGGTGAGGACGCGCACGTGCGTGTCGTGGAGCAGGAGTTCGCGGACGATGCGCGAACCGAGGTCGCCGGTGGCACCGGCGACGAGGACAGAGGTGGTCATGTCCACCACGCTACGGACGGCGGATGTGCCCGTCCGCATCGGCTGCGGCGGCGAGTGCGCGCAGTCCCTGGTCGATCGAGACGGACGGCGTCCAGTCGAGGTCCGACCGGGTGCGGCGCTGGTCGAACCAGTGCGAGGTGGAGAGCTGTTCGGCGAGGAACCGGGTCATCGGCGGTTCGTCGGTGCCGGGGCGGACACGCCAGACGGCCTCGATCGCAGACCCGGCGACGCGGGCCAGCGCGGCCGGCAGGTGCCACCGCGGCGCGGCGACGCCGGAGGCCGTGCAGATGCCGGCGAGGAGCTCCCCGACCGGACGCGGTTCCCCGTTCGTCACGACGTACGCCTGGCCGTGGACGGCCTCGGCACGGTGCAGCGCGGCGACCATCGCGGTGGCGGCGTTGTCGACGTAGCAGGTGTCGATCAGGGCCGCGCCGGAGTCCAGGACCGGCAGGCGTCCGCTCCGGGCCCGGTCGACGATGCGGCCGACGAGTTGCTCGTCGCCCGGCCCCCACACCAGGTGCGGGCGGACGGCGACGACCGCGAAGCCGGGGGCGTCGGCGG
The DNA here is from genome assembly GCF_003234795.2 of Curtobacterium sp. MCLR17_032. Classification (NCBI taxonomy): domain Bacteria; kingdom Bacillati; phylum Actinomycetota; class Actinomycetes; order Micrococcales; family Microbacteriaceae; genus Curtobacterium; species Curtobacterium sp. MCLR17_032. Next base: position 2,948,951 of record NZ_CP126268.1, read on the forward strand.
CCAGCGCCAGGCGTTCGGCGGCGGCCTTGGTCCGGGCGTAGTCGCCGCGGGCGGTCTCCGGGGACGCCGGGGTGGCGTCGTCGCCGGCGATCGACGCCCCGGTGTGGGCGACGGAGGGCGACGAGACGAACACGAAGCTGGCCGCTCCTCCGGCACGGGCGGCGGCGAGCAGGTCGCGCGTCCCGTCGACGTTGACCCGCTCGAAGTCGGCGGGGTCCCCGGCGAGGGACACCTTGGCGGCCAGGTGCACGACCGCCTCGACCCCGTCGACCGCGGAACGGACCGCTGCCGGGTCGGTCATCGTGCCGAGCACGTCGATGACGCCGTCGACACCGGAGGGCCGACGCTGGAACGTCCGGACCTCGTGCCCGGCGTCCCGGACGGCAGCGGCGACCGCGCGGCCGAGGAAGCCGCTCGCGCCGGTGACCAGCACCCTCACGGGCGGGTCATCCGTCCCCCGGCGAGCACCGACGACGACCAGCGGGAGAGCCGCGCCCGGTCGACCTTGGAGTTGTGCCGGATGTCGGTCGGCAGCACGGGCACGACGAGGACCGCGGCGACCGGTACCCCGGCGGCAGCACGGACCGCGTCGGCGAGTGCGGGCGCAGCCGGGCCGGGGCGTCGTGCGGCCGGGACGGTCTCGACGACGGCGACGACCTGCTGCGTGCCGGCCGGACCGATGCCCGCGATGCCGACACGGCCGATGCCGGAGACCCGTTCGATGCGCTGTTCGGGGCCGACCGGTGTGACGACGCCGTCCGGGGTGGTCACCACGTGCTGCATGCGGCCCTCGACCCAGAGCTGGCCGGAGGCGTCGAGGTGCCCGACGTCGCCGGTGCGGTGGCCGCGCGGGTCGCTGACGCCGAGGCGCGAGGCCCGGTCGGTCCGCCAGAGCCGGTCGTAGTGGTCGCGCACGTGCGGGGCGACGACGACGATCTCGCCGGTGACGTCGGGCGCCTCGGTCAGTGCTCCGGTCGCGCGGCCGTCGGCGTCGAGCGGGGCGATCCGCACCCGCACCGACGCAGCCGGCCGGCCGACGCAGATGCCCTCGGCCCCGGACGCCCCGGCAGCGCGGACACCGTCCAGGTCGACGTCCGTCATGAGCAGCCCCTCGGTCATGCCGTAGGGGGTGTGCGCGCTGGCGTTGGGCATCAGCTCGGTCGCCGCGGTGAGCAGCGCAGCGGACACCGGGGCGCCGGCGGACAGGAACAGCCGGACCCGGCCGAGGGCGCGCCGGTCGTCGTCGGTCAGGGCGTAGGCCGTCGCGACCACGTTCGCCAGGGCCGCCGGCGAGAGGAACACCACGGTGGCGTCGGCCGCCCCGACGGCGTCCGCGACCGCACGGGCGGTCAGGGTCCGGGGTGCGGTGACGTCCATGTCGGGAGCGACCGAGCGGGCGCCGAGGGCGGGGCCGAGCAGCGCGAACGGTGCGAAGCCCGCCACCAGGCCGGTGCCGACACCGACGTCGTACTGGCCGGCGAGGGCGTCCCGCACCGCGCCGAGCTGCCCGTGCGTGTACACGACGCCCTTCGCGGGGCCGGTCGACCCGGAGGTGAACAGGACCGCGGCCGGGGCGTCGGCAGCGGGAGCTTCCGGCAGCGCGGAACCGGCGGCCAGGCGTGCGGCACCGCGACGGGCGACGGCGGCGAGGGTGTGCTCGACCCGCAGCGCCCGACGAGCGGGGGCGGGCAGGGCCACGGTCGCGATCCGGCGTCCGGGCCAGCCGAGGGCCCGCGCCGCGGCGAGTCCGGGCAGGGCACCGATGATCCAGTCGGGACGGGCCCCACGGACGGCGCGGGTCAGACCGCCGAGTCCGAGTCCGGCGTCCGCGACCACGACGACCGCGCCGATCCGGATGCAGGCGTAGAGGGCGGCGGTCAGGTCAGCACCGGGGGTCACCAGGAGCGAGACCCGGTCGCCGTGTCGGACGCCGAGGTCGAGCAGTCCGGCGGCGACCTCGTCGATGCGTCGGGCCAGCAGCCGCCAGGTGATCGTGCGGGTCCCGCCGGGTGCGGCCATCTCGACCAGGGCCGGCTCGTCGCTGTCGCGGAGCTCGGTCAGGTGCGTCCAGAGCGGGCGGTGGGTGCTGTCGGCGTCGGACTCGCGGTCGGGCGCGTCCGTGTCGGCGCCGGCGCCGGTGTCGGCATCGGCGTCGGCCGGGAGGCCCGGGTCGGCCGGGGTGGGCGCGGTGCCGTCCGGCAGGTGGTCGCCGAGCCAGTCGAAGACCGTCCCGGCGACGTCGGCGTCGTCCGGCAGCAGGTGTCCGGCACCCTCGAAGCGGTGCACGTCGGCCTGCGGCAGCCGGGCGGCGAGGTCGTCGAGGTAGCGCTCGAGGAACACCGGGTCGCGCGGCCCCCAGAGGAGCAGGGCGGGGACCTGCAGCGCAGCGACCCCGGCAGCGATGCGGTCGAGTTCGACCGCGCTCGGGTGGGACGCGTCGACGGGGATGTCCGCGACGAACCCACCGACCGCACCCCGTCGGGCAGCACCGCGGTAGGGCGCCCGGTAGGCGTCGGCGGTGGCCCGGTCGAGCTTCGGGTGCGCGATCGCCAGGGTGGTCTCGATGAACGCCGGGGTGATGACCGTGGCTCGCCCGAGCAGCTGCGGGCGGAGCGCCAGACGGAGCGGAGCCGGGATCGGGGCGTCCGCGCTCTGGTGCACGGCGGTGTTGCAGGTCGTCACCGCGACGACGAGGTCCGGGTGGTCGACGGCCCAGCCGAGGGAGACGACACCGCCCCAGTCGTGGCCGAGCGTGACGACGGGGCCCGCGAGCCCGAGCTCGTCGGTCAGCGCGCCGAGGTCGGCGACCCGGTCGGCCAGGCGGTGGTCGACGCCGGTGCGCTCCGAGAAGCCCATGCCGAGCTGGTCGACGGCGACGACGCGCCAGGCCGGGCCGCCGGCAGCGGCGACCGCGAGCGACTTCGCGACGACGGATCGCCACAGGTAGGACCAGGTCGGGTTGCCGTGCACGCAGAGCAGCGTGCCGACGGGCTCGACGCCGAGTGCGGTCAGGGACGCGGCCGTGTCGAGGAGGTGCCAGGTGCGCGCGGGGCGAGCCGGGCCTCCCGGACGATCCGACGGCGATGCCGGGACCGTGACCAGGCGGGACCAGGCCGGGTCGAGTCCGGGCAGGGGCGGCGGGAGCGTCGCCGGAGCCGTGCTCGTGGCGACGCGGGGCAACCGCGGTGTCACCAGCGCAGTTCCATCATCGCCGTGTTGATGCCGGAGCCGACACCGCCGAGGAACACGCGGTCGCCGGGGCGGATCGAGCCGCGGGCGACCTCGTCCGCCAGGGTGATCGGGATCGACGCCGGGCCGACGTTGCCGAAGCGTTCGTACGTGGTGGGGACCTTGTCGCGCGGGACGCCGATCGCGGCGACGAACGCGTTCGTGTGCACGTCGGAGACCTGGTGCAGCACGTACCGGTCCATGTCGGTCCAGTCGAAGTGGGCGCGCGCTTCGTTCCAGGCGGCGACGACGAGCTCCATGCCGCCCTTGAGCAGCATCTTGGCGTCCGTGAACATGCCGTCGACGCTGCCGACGCACAGGTCGTACCACTGGGTCGCCGCACGGGTGACACCACCGACGATGCGGTGGCCGGTCGGGTGCAGGTCCGCCGGGCCGAGCACGGCCGCGGCGGCACCGGAGCCGAGCGTCAGGCTGGCGAACTCGCTCATGAAGTCCTTGCGGTTCCGGCCGCCCTGGTTCAGGCGGTCGATGGTGTTGAGCTGCACCTGGTCGGCGTCCTCGCCGTCGACGACGAGGGCGTACTTGATCTGGCCGGAGTCGATCATGCCGGCGGCGACGCTCATGGCGTTGACGAAGCCCAGGCAGGCGTTCGCGATGTCGAAGTTGATCGCCGACGTCGGCAGGCCCAGACCGTGGTGCAGTCGCACGGCCACCGAGGGCTCGAGGTGCGGACGCGTCACCGAGGTGTTGATGAGCAGGCCGACGTCCTCGGGCTTGATGCCCGCGGCGGCCATGGCACGACGTCCGGCGTCGATCGCGGCGTCCTGGAAGGACTGGTTCTCACCCCAGTTGCGGCGCTCCCGCACGCCGGCGACGCGCTCGAGCAGACCCATCGGCAGGCGGAGACGACGGAGCACGCCGCCGAGCTTCTCCTCGATGTCCGCGGAGGTGGTCACGCGGTCCGCGACGGTGGTCTCGACGGCCAGGACAGCGGCGTTGCGGAAGCGGACGGTCGCGTTGCCGGGTCGCTCCGTCTCGGCGCTCGGGGTGTCCTGCTGAGGCCGCTCGGTCATGATCGTCACTTGCACATACTTCCGTATCGATGCTGGGTCTCCGTTGCGACTGCGCCGGACGGACCCCGGGAACGTCGTCGCCGTTGCCGATCCGGCAATCGTACTGGCCGTCCCCGAGCACCGGTGGGATGCTGCGCGGATGACCGCAGAACCCACTCCCGGCACGGATGCCGAGGCCTACTGGACCGACCGCTACGGGGACGCCCCGATCTGGTCGGGGGCGCCGAACGCGTCACTCGTCGAGACGGTGGGACGACTCGCGCCCGACGGCGACCCGGCGGCAGCTGGCGTGGCATCTGGCGGCGCTGCTCGTGCGCGCCGGGCGCTCGACCTCGGCAGCGGTGAGGGCGGCGACGCGCTCTGGATGGCCGCGCAGGGGTGGCAGGTCACCGCGGTGGACATCGCGGCGAACGCCCTCGCCCGCGGACGCGCCGAGGCCGAGCGCGTCGGACTCGGTGACCGGGTGACCTGGGTGCAGGCCGACCTGGCGACCTGGGACACCGACGACCGGTTCGACCTGGTCACGGCGTCGTTCCTGCACTCGTCGGTGTCGTTCCCCCGGGCCGCGGTGCTCCGTCGGGCGACGACACTCGTGGCACCCGGCGGGCACCTGGTCGTCGTCGGGCACGCCGGGTCCCCGTCCTGGGCGTCGCATGCCGAGCACGCGCACGCCGAACCCCTGGTCGGTCCGGCGGAGCAGGTCTCACAGCTCGCACTCGACGACGGTTGGGACGTCGAGGTTGCGGAGCTCCGCACCCGGCAGGTCACTGCACCGGACGGCAGCCCGGCGACGCTGGAGGACTCGGTGGTCCTGGTCCGGCGGCGCTGATGGCGGTCTCGGACCGCGGTCTGCGGCCCGTGACGCACGAGAGGCCCGTCGCCGGAGCGACGGGCCTCTCGTGTGCGGCGTCGGATCAGCCGCGCAGCTCGAGGTACTTGGCGATGAGCGCCTTCGTCGACGAGTCCTGCGCGTCGAGGGCGTCCTGGTCGCCGTCGACCGCCGGGGCGACCTGCAGCGCGAGCTGCTTGCCGAGCTCGACACCCCACTGGTCGAACGAGTCGATGCCCCAGATGGTGCCCTCGGTGAACACGATGTGCTCGTAGAGGGCGATCAGCTGGCCGAGGACGCTCGGGGTGAGCTCCGGCGCGAGGATCGACGTGCTCGGCTTGTTGCCGGTGAAGGTGCGGGCCGCGACGATCATCTCGTCGGTGGTGCCCTCGGCACGGACCTCGTCGGCGGTCTTGCCGAACGCCAGCGCCTTCGACTGCGCGAAGAAGTTCGCCAGGAACAGCGAGTGGACGTCCTGGCCGGGCTGCACGGCCTTGCCGTCGCCGGTCTGGTCGGCGAGGGCGTGGGCGGGCTTCGCGACCGTGATGAAGTCGGCCGGGATCAGGCGCGTGCCCTGGTGGATGAGCTGGTAGAACGCGTGCTGGCCGTTCGTACCGGGCTCGCCCCAGAAGACCTCGCCCGTGTCGGTGACGACGTCCGAGCCGTCCCAGCGGACGCGCTTGCCGTTCGACTCCATGGTGAGCTGCTGCAGGTAGGCCGGGAAGCGGTGCAGGTACTGCGTGTACGGCAGGACCGCGTGGCTCTGGGCGCCGAGGAAGTTCGTGTACCAGACGTTGAGCAGGCCCATCAGGACGGGGACGTTCTGCTCGAGCGGGGCGGTGCGCATGTGCTCGTCGATGGCGTGGAAGCCGGCGAGGAACTGCTCCCAGTTCTCCTGGCCGATCGCGATGACGACGCTGGTGCCGATGGCCGAGTCGACCGAGTAGCGGCCGCCGACCCAGTCCCAGAAGCCGAAGGCGTTCTCCGGGTCGATGCCGAACGCGGCGACCTTGTCGAGGGCGGTGGAGACGGCGACGAAGTGCTTCGCGACGGCGTCCTTCTTCTCGTCGTCACCGGCGTCGGCGAGGCCCAGGCCCGCCCAGAGCCACTGGCGCGCCAGACGGGCGTTCGTCAGGGTCTCGAGGGTGCCGAAGGTCTTCGACGCGACGATGAACAGCGTGGTCTCGGGGTCGAGGCCGACGGTCTTCTCGTGGATGTCGGCGGGGTCGATGTTCGAGACGAACCGGACCTCGAGCCCCTGCTGCACGTACGGCTTGAGGGCTTCGTAGACCATGACCGGGCCGAGGTCGGAGCCGCCGATGCCGATGTTGACGACGGTCTCGATGCGCTTGCCGGTGACACCGGTCCAGGCGCCGGAACGGACCTGCTCGGCGAAGCCGTAGACCTTGTCGAGCGTGGCGTGCACGTCGGCGTCGACGTCCTGGCCGTCGACGGTCAGGGGTGCGGCGGGGACCAGGCCCTCGGTCGCCTTGGGTCGGCGGAGCGCGGTGTGCAGGACGGCACGGTCCTCGGTGACGTTGATGCGTTCACCGGAGATCATCGCCTGGTAGCGCTCGGCGACGCCGGTGTCCTCCGCGACCTGCAGCAGTGCCTGCAGGACCTCTTCGGTCACCAGGCCCTTCGACAGGTCGACGGTCAGGTCCGCGGCCTGGAAGGTGTACTTCTCGGCACGACCGGGGTCGGCGTCGAACCACCCCCGGAGGTCCGGGGAGAAGCCGGCGGCGATGCCGTCGAGCTGCTTCCATCCTGCGGTCGATGTGGGGTCGACGGGTGCGGAATCGGTCACTTCGGTCCTCCTGGACGCCAGAGCTGGACGGCCCGCAGACCTGGCGCAGCATCGCGTCGCGGGCCGGGTCCGAGCGTAGTGCCGTTCCACCGACCTCGCGCACAGGACCGCATCGCCTGTGGAGAACACGGACACGCCGGACACGACTTCGTCAGGATCGTCGATCCGCGGACATTGCTGTAGTGAAGGAGGCACCGTGGACACCGAGACCGACACCGACGCAGACGTCGCCCTCACCCGACGACTGGCGGGCGGGGACCGCGCTGCGCTGGCGGACGCGTTCGACCGGTTCGCGCCGACGCTCACCCGCTACGCGTGGGCGCTGGCCGGCAGCCGGCAGGACGTCGAGGAACTCGTGCAGGACACGTTCCTGACGCTCTGGCAGAAGGCCGACACCCTGCAGCTGTCGACGCGTGCGCTCCTCCCGTGGTTGCTGGTGGTCTGCCGGAACCACGCACGCAACCAGGCCCGGGCGGTCGCGGGACGGGCCGCCGACGAGCTGCCCGCCGAACTCGCGGTGCCGGAGGCCGACCAGGAGGCCCGTGAGCGCCTCCGGTGGGTCCGTGACGAGATCGACGCACTCCCGCCGCTCGACCGGCGGATCTGCGAACTCTGCCTGATCGAGGGCCACTCGTACACCGAGGCGGCCGCGATGCTCGGGCTGAGCGTCGGCGCCGTCACCCAGCGGGTCTCCCGCTCCCGAGCACGACTGAAGAAGGCGGTGACGCACGATGAACACTGAGCCCCCCACCGGAGACGACCTGCAGCGGATGCTCGTCTCGATGAAGCAGAACGTCCTCGAGCACGCCGAGGAACGTCACCCGAAGCCCAAGCGCCACCGCAGCCGCATCGTCATCGCCACCATCGCCCTCCTCGCCCTCGGCACCGCCGGTGGCGCCGTCGCCCTCGCCGTCGTCCCGCAGGTCCAGCAGGCCGCGCCGGCACCGAGCCCGACGACCGAGCCGTCGGTGCCGGCGAGCACGCCGGCGTCCGCGCCGGTCGTCGACACCCCGGCTCCGAAGCCGTCCGCATCGAGCGCCGCCGCGCCGTCGCGGTACCCGTCCGACTGCCGAGCGCTGTACTCCGACGCGGACCGGGAGCGGCTCTTCGGCAGGACGCCCCTCACCCAGAGCCCCGCGCACCCGGACGGCACGACCGTGCCCGCACCGTCGACGATGCCGTACGCCGGCGGCACCTGGACCGCTTCCGAGTGGCTCGACTGCGTCTGGGCGGATCCCCGCGCCGACGTCAGCGGCATCCACGTGACCATCGGCAGCGCCTCGGCCGCGGCGCTGTCGGGTCGCGAGGACGGGTTGCGCGCGGCCGGTGCCGACTGCGCTCCGGGCGACGGCGGGACGGTCTGCTCGCGCAGGTTCCGAGCTGACCCGTCCCCGGAGGACGGCACCGAGACCTCGTGGTGGGACGGCGACGGTCGCTGGATCACGATCAGCCAGGTCAACGCACCCACCTCGGGCCTGCTGTCGGCGACCATCGCCGGGCTCTCGTCCGACCGCGTCGGACCGGGCTCCTGGGTCGTGAGCGGCGCGGGCGTCGGACCGATCACCATCGGCAGCGCCTACCAGGACGTGGTGGCGGCGGTCGGACCGGTGGTGCCGCAGGCGAACGGCTCCTGCCCGAACCCGAACGTCGGGATCTTCGACTCCGGTGACCTGCACCTCGTCGTCCAGCAGGCGGACGGCAAGGTCATCGGCGTCGAGGCCGGCGGACTGACCACCGCGGCCGGGATGGGCCGGGGCAACAGCCTCGACCAGCTCCGGGCGGCCTACCCGGACCTCACCCGCACGCCGGGCTACGGCGACGACTCGTCTCCCTCGTTCGCCTACTGGAGCGTCCGTGACGGCGACCGGTCGGTGACGTTCGAGATGGACGACGCCGGCACGTCGGTGATCGGCGTGTGGGTCGGCGTGGATCCGCGGCCGCCGTACGAGTACTGCGGCTGAGTCCCCGCGGCGGACGGGCTGCGGCCTTCCCGGGGCTGCACCCTTCCCGGGTCTGCACCCTTCCCGGGCAATCGGTACGACGACAGTCGTACTGTGGACGAGCCCACGAACCGAACAACCGGGAAGGACCCGCGTGACCCACGCACTCTTCGACCCCATCACCCTCCGCGGACTCGAGATCCGGAACCGCGTCTGGATCCCGCCGATGTGCCAGTACATGGTCGAGGCGCAGGACGGCGTCCCCACGCCCTGGCACCTCGTGCACCTGGGCGGTCTGGCCCGCGGCGGTGCCGGCGCAGTGGTCGTCGAGGCCACCGGCGTCGTCCCCGAGGGCCGCATCAGCCCGCAGGACCTCGGCCTCTGGAACGACGAGCAGCGCGACGCGTTCCGGCCGATCACCGACTTCATCCACAGCCAGGGGGCCGTCGCCGGCATCCAGCTCGCCCACGCCGGCCGCAAGGCCTCCACCAGCCGCGAGTGGGGTCCCACCGCGGGCGGCGGCAACGTCGCGCCGGAGCAGGGCGGGTGGCAGCCGGTCGGCCCGTCGCCGGTCGCGTTCCCCGGCCTGCACGTCCCCACCGAGCTGACCGTCGAGGGCATCGCCGACGTGGTCCGGGCCTTCGCGGTCGCCGCACGCCGCGCCGTCGACGCCGGCTTCGACCTGCTGGAACTGCACGGAGCCCACGGGTACCTGCTGCACGAGTTCCTGTCGCCCCTGTCGAACGAGCGCACCGACCAGTACGGCGGCTCGCTCGAGAACCGCGCCCGTGCCCTCCTCGAGACGGTCGACGCCGTCCGGGCCGAGGTCGGCGAGGACGTCCCGCTCGTGGTCCGTCTGTCCGCGACCGACTGGGTCGAGGGCGGCTGGGACCTCTCCGAGTCCGAGCAGCTGTCCGCCTGGCTCGGCGAGCACGGGGTCGACCTCGTGTCGGTGTCGACCGGCGGCAACGTCCAGAACGCCCCGATCCCGGTCGGCCCCGGCTACCAGCTGCCGTTCGCGACCGCGATCCGGCAGGCCACGGGCGTGCCGGTCGCGGCCGTCGGGATGATCGACGACCCGTTCCAGGCGGAGCAGATCGTCGCCCTCGGGCAGGCCGACGTGGTGCTCATCGGGCGGGGCGCGCTGCGCGACCCGAACTTCCCGATCCGTGCCGCGCAGGCGCTCCGGGTGGACCTGCCGTACAAGCCGGCACCGTACGAGCGCGCCTACCGCTGATGCGCGCGAGGTGACGGACGGGAGGCCCGCACCACGGCCTCCCGTCCGTCGCCCTCCACAGGTGGCCGGGTCCCGACCACCGTCCACAGGTCGGTGTCGCCGCGGCGGCCCTGCCGACATGAGCCGCTACCGTGGTCCCCATGACGGGCACGGGGGTGACCGCCGGGGACGGACCGGCGCGCAGCGAGGAGTGGTCGCGGCTACCGGTGGGGCGGCGCGAACACCGGCAGGACGCGGTCCTGGCGCTCGTGCTCGCCGCCGCGCTCACGGTGTCGATGACCCTCTACGGCGCGATCGGCCTGTACGACGACCCGGCTCCGTGGTGGGTGTCCGCGCTGATGGTCGTCGCGAACGCCGGACCCCTGGCCTTCCGCCGGCGTTTCCCGATGTCGGTCGCCGTCGTCACGGCGCTGGCCTTCGCCGCGACCCAGCTCCTGCACGTGCCAGAGGGGCTGTTCCTCAACTTCACGCTGTTCATCGCCCTGTACACGGTCGGTGCCTGGTGCTCCGACCGGACCCGCGCCGAACTGGTGCGCTGGGTCCTCATCCTCGGCATGTTCGCGTGGGTGTTCCTGGCGATCGTGTTCCGGTGGTCGGTGCCGAGCGCGCTGCCCGACGACGGTGACTCGGCGATCCCGCCGTACGTGGCGAACTCCCTGCTGGCGATCGTCATCAACCTCGTGTACTTCGGCGCGGCCTGGTACTCCGGCAACCGTGCCTGGACGGCCGCGGTCGCCAAGCACGACCTCGACGAGCGCACCGTCGAGCTGGCCGCCGAGCGGGAACGGTCCGCGGCGCAGGCGGTCGCGCTCGAACGGGTCCGGATCGCCCGCGAACTCCACGACGTCGTCGCCCACCACGTGTCGCTGATGGGCGTGCAGGCCGGTGCCGCCCGACGGGTGCTCGAGCGCGATGCGGAGCAGGCCGCCGCGTCCCTCGCCGTCGTCGAGGACAGCGCCCGGACCGCGGTCGAGGAACTCCGCCGGATGCTCGGCACCCTCCGCCAGACCGACGCCGACGGGCACACGCTGCCCGCGGACGCGCCGAGCACCGAGGGGCTCGCGCGCCTGCCGGAGCTCGCGGCCGCCGCGACGACCGCCGGGCACGCGACCGGCTTCAGCGTCGTCGGCGACGAACGCGCCGTCCCGCCGACCGTCGCCTCGGTCACCTACCGGATCGCCCAAGAGGCGGTGACGAACGTCCTCAAGCACGCCGGCCCGGACGCCCGCGCCGACCTGCGGCTGCGCTACCTGCCGGACGCCCTCGAGCTCGAGGTGACCGACACGGGTGCCGGGGCACGGGCCTCCCGGTCGACCGCGGGCAGCGGACTCGGCCACGTCGGGATGCGCGAGCGCGTCGACGCGGTCGGCGGACGGATCGAGATCGGGCCCCGAGCCCGCGGCGGCTACCTGGTGCGGGCATGGCTGCCGACGGCGTGATCCGGGTGGTCCTGGCCGACGACCAGGACCTGGTGCGGGCGGGCTTCCGGGTGATCCTCGAGTCCGAACCCGGCGTGCGGGTCGTGGCCGAGGCCCGCGACGGTGCGGCAGCGGTCGCGGCCGTCGCCGAGCACCGCCCGGACGTGGTGTGCCTCGACGTGCAGATGCCCGGCGTCGACGGGCTCGAGGCGGCACGGCGGATCACCGCGACGGACGACCCGCCGGCGGTGCTCGTGCTGACCACGTTCGACACCGACGAGTACCTGTTCGACGCCCTCGCGGCCGGTGCCAGCGGGTTCCTGCTGAAGAACGCCTCCCCCGAGAAGCTCATCGAGGCGGTGCGGACCGTCGCCGCCGGGGACGCCCTGCTCGCCCCCGACGTGACCCGGCGGGTGATCAGCCGCGCGACGACGGCGAGCGTGCCCGTGGTGACGCCGGCTGCCGAGCCGCCGACCGTCAGCCCCGAACCCTGCGCGGCTCCGGTGCCCGGCCTGACCGAGCGTGAGACCGAGGTGCTCCGGCTGCTCGGACGGGGACTCAGCAACGCCGAGATCGCCCGGCTGCTCTTCGTCGGGGACGCCACCGTGAAGACCCACGTGTCGAACGTGCTGCAGAAGCTCGGCCTGCGCGACCGGATCCAGGCCGTCGTGTGGGCGTACGAGAACGGCGTGGTCCGCTCCGGCGACTGACCTGGCCTCCCCCGCGCGGCGGAGACGACGCCGGCGCGATCCCCGTCGCGTGTGGGAGGCACCGAACCGCCCGCTCTCGTAGCGTCGGAGGCGCAGCGACGGCCGCTGCGGAAGGGACCCGCCATGCTCAGCATCGAGGGAGTGACCAAGCACTTCGGCGAGCGCCAGGTGCTCGATGACGTCGGCTTCACCGTCGGCCGCGGACGGTTGACCGGGTTCGTCGGCGGCAACGGCGCCGGCAAGACCACCACCATGCGCATCATGCTCGGCGTGCTCGACGCCGACAGCGGCACGGTCGCGATCGACGGCGTCCCGATCGGCCCCGCCGACCGACGTCGGTTCGGGTACATGCCCGAGGAGCGCGGCCTCTACCCCAAGATGCCGGTCGCCGAGCAGGTCACCTACCTGGCGCGGCTGCACGGCGTCGACCGCCGGACCGCGGCCGCCCGGACGACCGAGCTGCTCGAGCGGCTCGAACTCGGCGCGCACGCCACGGACCCGGTGGAGAAGCTCTCGCTCGGCAACCAGCAGCGGGTGCAGGTCGCCGCGGCCCTGGCGCACCGACCCGAGGTCCTGGTGCTCGACGAGCCGTTCTCCGGGCTCGACCCGATGGCCGTCGACACGGTCCTCGGCGTCCTCCGCGAGACGGCGGCGGACGGGGTGCCGGTGCTGTTCTCCAGCCACCAGCTCGACGTCGTCGAACGGCTCTGCGACGACGTCGTCGTGATCGCCGGCGGTCGGATCCGGGCCGCCGGGCCGCAGGACGAGCTCCGTCGCAACGCCGGTCCCGCCGCGTGGGAGATCCTGGTGGCGGACGACGTCGCCTGGCTCCGCGACGAACCCGGGGTCACCATCCGGGCCTTCGACGGCGGGTACGCCCTGTTCGAGGCGGACGAGTCCGTCGCCCAGACCGTCCTGCAGCGCGCGGTCGCCCGTGGCGGAGTGGCGTCGTTCGGCGCGCGGGTTCCCCGGCTCAGCGAGGTCTTCACGGAGGTCGTCCGATGAGCGCCGTCCAGCGCGGCATCCTGCAGCGCAGCACCGTCGACGCCGTCCGGCTCGTCACCGTGCGGGAGATCCAGGCCCGGCTCCGCAGCAAGGCATTCGTCGTCTCCGCGGTGATCCTGCTCGTGATGGTCGTGGCGGGCATCGTCGTCGCGGGCATCGTCGGGAAGTCGACGGCGAACGCGACGACCCCGGTCGCCGTGGTCAGCGGGGTGACCCTGCCGAGCTCGGACGGGCTCGACGTGACCAGGACGTCCGACCGTGCCGCGGCCGAGCAGCTCGTCCGTGACGGCGAGGTGGACGCCGCGATCGTCCCCGACGGCGGGCAGCTCGGCTTCCGTGTCGTCGGCCTCGACAGCGCCCCGACCGACGTCGTCCAGGCGCTCAGTGTCTCGCCCGAGGTCGACCTGCTCGACCCCGGCGCCCTGCCGCCCGGTCTGGTGTCCCTGGTGGGCATCGCGTTCGGTGTGGTGTTCTTCGCCTCGGCCGTCACCTTCGGCCAGTCGATCGCGCAGAGCGTCGTGGAGGAGAAGTCCACCCGGGTCGTGGAGATCCTGATGGCGGCGATCCCGGCTCGGGCGCTGCTGGCGGGCAAGGTGATCGGCAACAGCGTGATGGCGCTCGGCCAGATCGTGGCGATCGCGGTCGCGGCCGCCGTGGCCCTGGCGGTGACCGGGCAGGACAACCTCTTCACGCTGCTCGGCCCGAGCGCGCTCTGGTTCGTCGGGTTCTTCGCGGTCGGGTTCGTCCTCATCGCGGCGCTGTTCGCGGCCTCGGCAGCACTGGTGTCCCGGCAGGAGGACGTCGGCAGCGTGACCACCCCGGTGATGATGCTGCTGATGATCCCGTACTTCCTCATCGTGTTCGCCGCGGACGACCCGACGATCCTCGGGATCATGTCGTACGTGCCGTTCAGCGCTCCGATCGGCATGCCGGTCCGGATCTTCCTGGGAACGGCCGAGTGGTGGGAGCCCCTGCTGTCGCTGGTCGTCGTCGCGGTGTCCGCCCTGGTCGTCGTGCTCCTCGGTGCGCGGGTCTACGAGAACGCCCTGCTCCGCACCGGTGGCCGGGTGAAGCTGGCCGAGGCGATCCGCGGCTGACCCGCGGTGATGCGGTGACGCGGTGATGGTCCGCAGGACGCGGCCGGTCGGTCCCCCGTGGCGGTTCCCGGACACCGGGCTGCCACGGGGGACGGCCGTCGTGGGATGCTTCGCCTGATGCCGATCGACGACGCGATGCCGGTGCGTCTCGACGTGACGGGGACGGACCTCGGAGAGGCCGCGAGCTTCATCGCGGACCTCTACGGTGCCGACCTGCACGTCGGGCCCGTCACGACGCCGTTCTCGTTCCGGTACGTCGCCCTCGGCGACAGCACGATGTCGCTGCACACGTCGCAGTTCGCCGGTCACGTCGACGGGGACCTGCCGCCCTCCGACGCCGTCATCGTGCAGTGGCTGCAGTCCGGGTCCTCGCGGCTCGACACCGGGGGCACGGTGCTCGAGATGGAGCCCGGCATCCCCGTGCCCCTGCTCCCCGACCGCACGTTCTCGTTCGCGATGGACGACTACGAACAGCGACTCGTGCACCTGTCCCGCGAGGCCGTCGAACGCGTCGCGGCCGAGCAGGGCGCCGACCTGTCCGCCGGGCTGCGCTTCGACCACCTGACCGCACCCTCCGAGCAGTCCGTGCGGACCTGGCACAACACGGTGTCCCTCATCTCGCACACCCTCCGCGACGGGACGCCCGGGCGGCTGCTGCACGCCGAGATGGCCCGGCTGGCGGCGGCGTCCCTGCTGGAGATGTACCCGCAGCAACGTCCGGTGCGTCGGCGCCCCGAGGGCACCGCGCTGTCGGTGCACGTCCGCGCGGCCGTCGAGTACATCCAGGACCACGCCCGGATGCCGATCACGACGAGTTCCCTGGCGCGCCACCTCGACGTCAGTCTGCGCGCGCTGCAGGAGGCCTTCCAGCGGGACCTGCAGACCACGCCGAACGCCTACATCCGGCAGGTCCGCCTGGACCGGGTGCGCCAGGAGTTGCTCGTCTCCGACCCGACCGCCGTCTCGGTGCGCGAGGTCGCCGCGGCCTGGGGGTTCGCTCACCTCGGACGCTTCGCGCAGCAGTACGCGGCGGAGTTCGGCGAGAGCCCGAGGGACACGCTCGAACGGTCGGACGAGCTTCGGCCTAGATGAAGTCGGTGTGCGCGCTGGGCGCGTAGGCCGTCATGAGGGTGGCCGCCGCGAGCCGGGCGGATCGCGCCGGGCGGGTGGTGCGGTGGATCGCCGACTCGACCTTGGCGCCCTCGACCAGCAGGGAGAGCGCATCGGCCACGTGCACGGGCAGACCGGCGCGACCGGCGAGGGCGTGCAGGTGCGCCTCGATGCCGCGCAGGTGTTCGTGGGCCAGCGCGGCGACGCGGGACTCGGAGCGGCCGAGTTCGCCGTAGCCGTTGATGAACGCGCAACCGGTCCAGGTCGGGTCACGGAAGCAGGCCTCGAGGTGCGCGAACACGGTGAGGATCTCGTCCCGGGCATCTGCGGCTCCGAGGGCGGCCTCGGCGAGCCCGTCGTTCCACTGCGCGTGCCGGTGTTCCAGCACGGCGACGACGACGTCGATCGGGTCCGGGAAGTACGCCCGGACCGTGTCCGGGTCCGTCCCGGCGAGCGTCGCGACGGTGGCGTGGTCGAGGCCGGCGGCACCCTCGGCGGTGAAGACCCGGTCGGCGGCGTCGACGACGCGAGCACGGTCCCAGCGGTGCGGTTCGTGCTCGACGTCGACGCCCACGTCAGATGGTCGTCGTCGTCGTGGTGCGGAGCGCGGTGCTCCGGGCGGTGCGCTCGGCACAGAGTGCCTCGAGGCGTCCGAGGCGGGCCCAGACGACCCGGTGGTCGGCACTCAGCCCGGACGAGTCGGCCGTCACGCGGACCGGTCCCTGCTCGAAGGCGATCACGCGGCGGCCTGGAAGAAGTCGGCGTACGTCGGGTCGGTGCTGACACCGATGCCGAGCCGGCTGATCACGATCCGGTCGATCTCGAGGGGCGAGGACATGCCTCGACGGTGCCACTCCAGCGGGTCGGAGCGGAGTTCCTGCATCAGGGTGGAGTCACGCACGGAGGGCCTCCTGTTCGCGCATCAGCGCGGTCATGTCGATGGGTTCGGTCAGCGCGACGACGTCGTACGGCGCTGGTGCTGCGGTGATCACGAGGCGACCACCAGGGCGATCACGGCGAGCGTGAACGTGCTGACGGCGGCGAGGCCGACGACGAGCGCGCTCGCGGTCAGGATGCGACCGCGGGTGGCTTCTCGGACCTCGGTGAAGGCCTCGGTGCGCGTCGGCCGGCGGAGGGCCGGGCCGCCGGCGAGGGGTGTCGGGATGGCGGTGATGGTGGCGGGCATGAGCGTCGCCTCCTCTGCAGGGACCTCGTTCGGTCCCACGTCGACCGGGGCGACCGCTGCGGCCAGGCCACCGCGGATCGCGGGGGATGTCGGGGCACGCGGGATGGTGTTCGTCCTGGTGTCTCCGACGCTACGACACCCGCTCGAGCGGACACGAACGCGTCCGCGGATCCGCGAATCGCGACGGATCCGGGCCGCGCATCCCGACCGGGGGCCACGCCCCGACCCGCGCAACGCAGCGCAGCGCGTTCAGCGGAGCGCGCGCCGGTACCGCCAGCGGACGACGACCTGCGCGGCACGGAGCACCGGGAACACCAGTGCCCAGGCGCGGGTGGTCGACGGCCGGGTCAGGGACCGCAGCGTCAACCAGACGGTGTCGCCGTCGCGGCTGACGATGAACGACTCCTCGCCGTCGACGGGGTGGCCGGGCAGGGTCCGGTAGGCGAACCCGACCCGGTCGTCGGTGCGCACCACCGCGACGACCTCGACCGGCTCCCGCACGACGACCGGGCCGATCCGGAAGCGCACCTCGAGCCGCCGGCCCGGCTGCACCTCGACGTCGTCCGGCACCGAGAAGCCGCTGCGGGTCTTCACACCCCAGCGGAGCACCGACCGGGAGGCCCGCTCCCACGCCGCCTCGCCGGTCCCGACCGCGGACCGCCGCTCGTACCGCCGGTGGGTCGGCGCGGTGGGTCCCCAGACGGCGGACGCGGGATCCGTCCGCGCCGTCCCCTCGTCGCTGCCCATGCCGGCCATCCTGCCCGAGTGCCGTGCCCGAGGACGCGGGACGACCCTCCCGGCGGGTCGCCGACCACCCCGTCATCAGGGCCCGCGCGTACCGTCCACGTCATGAGCAACGCCATCATCCTCGGCGGCCACGGCCGCGTCGCCCTCCTCACCGCGCAGCTCCTGACGGGCCGCGGCGACACCGTCTCGTCGGTCATCCGGAAGGCCGAGCAGCAGGACGACGTCCGCGCCACCGGTGCGGAGCCCGTCGTCGCCGACATCGAGCAGCTCGACATCGCCGGCCTCACCGACCTGGTCCGCGGCCACGACGCGATCGTCTGGGCAGCCGGCGCCGGCGGGGGTTCCGCCGAGCGCACCTGGGCCGTCGACCGGGACGCCGCGATCCGCTCGATGCACGCCGCCCTCGAGGCCGAGGTCCAGCGCTTCGTCCTCGTCTCCTGGTCGGACGCGGGCCTCGGCCACGGTGTCCCCGAGGACGACGACTTCTTCGCCTACGCCGAGGCGAAGACCGTCGCCGACGCGGTCCTCCGCGACTCGGCGCTCGACTGGACGATCGTCGCCCCGAGCACCCTGACCGACGACGACGCGACCGGCTCCGTCGAGACCGCCGACCCGTCCTCGAGCATCGCCCGCGCGGACGTCGCCGCGCTGGTCGCCGCGTCCCTGCACGACGACGCGTCGGTCGGCAAGACCTTCCGCGTCAACACCGGCGACGTCGCGATCGAGCAGTTCGTCCGCGACTGAGCCCCAGCGTCTCCGTTCCTTGCGAGACGCCTCCGACCTGCCGAGACGCCGCCGGATCCGGCGGCGTCTCGCGCATTCGGCGGCGTCTCACGGAGACGGGCCCGCCTCAGGGCAGCAGCGCCGTGGCCACCGCCCGCGCGGTCGCGGTGTCGTCGGCGTCGCCCCGGAGGCGCATCGCCAGCGCCCCGGAGACCACGAGGAGCAACCGGTCCGCCAAGCCGTCCGCCTCCCCCACCCCGACCAGGGGCACCGTGGCGTCGTGCAGCCGTGACCGCAGCGTGGCCGTCTCGTGGTGCAGCACCACGGTGATCTCGTCCGGAGCGTCGGCGTACTCCGACGCCGTCCCGAGGAACGCGCACCACCGCGACCCGGAGGGCGTCGAGCGGAAGGCGTCGAGCGCGTCGAAGACCGCGAGCGCCCGGCCACGGTCATCGGACGCGCGGGCGAGCGCCTCGTCCCACACCCGCAACCACTCGTCGTGCCGTCGCTCGAGGGCGGCGGCGACCAGCGCCTCCTTGCTGGCGTACCCGCGGTAGAGCGTGGCGGCGGAGACCCCGGCACGTTCGAGGACGGCGTCGATCGGGGTCGCGGCGATGCCCCGTGTGAAGAACAGCTCCTCCGCGGCGTCGAGGAGCTTCCGCTCGGTTCCTGGACGCATCGTCATGCCTGCACCCTAGGCTCTGAAAAGAGAAACGTACGTTTTCGTTCTTCGCCACGCCCGCCGTGCTCATCGGCAGCGGCACGGCCCTCGTCGCGGCGACCTACGGTCTCGTCCGGCTGGCCTACGGGCTGTTCCTGCCCGACGTGCAGGACTCGATCGGCCTCGGCGACGGACCCGCGGGCTGGATCGCCTCGGGGTCCTCGGTCGTCTACTGCATCGGCGCGCTGGTCGGCTTCGTGCTGGCTCCGGCGCGCCCACGTACCGCGGTCGTCCTCGCTGCGCTGACGGCCGGACTCGGAGTCGCCGGGATGGCAGCGAGCACCACCCCACTCGTGTTCGGCACCGCCGCGGTCGTCAGCTCGGCGGGTGCCGGACTGGCGTCGCCCGCACTCGTCCGGCTCGTGCAGCGGGACCTGTCGGCCGAGCGGGTGAACGGGGCGCAGGCGGTGGTCAACTCCGGCACCGGGCCCGGCCTCGTCGCCGCGGGCGTCCTCGCCCTGGTGCTGCTGCCGGACTGGCGGGTGGCCTGGGCGGTGGCCGCCGTCGTCACGGTCACCGCCGGGGCCGCCGTCCTGCTCGCCGACCGAGCCGCGGCACCGGTGCCGACGGGGACCGGGCCCACGACGGGGACGGGGAGGGCAACGGACACGGAGCGCCGCCCGAGCCCCGTCCCACCCCGGGCGTGGTTCGCCGCCCACCGCGGCCCGGTCCTGGTCGCACTGCTCCTCGGTGCCGGCTCGGCCGCGGTCTGGACCTACGGCCGCACCCTGCTCGTCGACGCCGGCGCCCCGACGGTCCTGTCGGTGGTGGCGTGGATCGCCCTGGGCACCGGAGGCGCGACTGTCGGCCTCACCTCGCGGTGGCTCGGACGCCTGCCGGCCCACACGGCGTGGGCCCGCACGGCGGCGGCGGTCGCCCTCGCCACCCTCGGCCTCGGTCTGGCCGCGCAGCTGCACGGCATCACACTGGCCGCGGTCGCCCTGGTCAGCTGTGCGCTGTTCGGCTGGGGCTACACCGCGGCGACGGGCGCCCTGATCTCGTGGACGACCGAACTCGACCGGGACCGCGCGGCATCGGGTACCTCGGTGCTCTTCGTGGTCCTCGTCCTCGGGCAGGCGCTCGGTGCGGCCGTAGCGGGCAGCGCGCTCCCCGCCGTCGGCGCGGGCCCGGTGTTCGTCGTCGCAGCGGTGGTCGTCGCACTCGGGGTGGTCCCGGCGCTCGCGGTGGTCCCGGCGCTCAGGGGGCTCCCGGCACTCAGAAGTCCTCGCCGATGTCCGGCACGTCGGTCATCTCCGCGTTCCACGCCGGCCGAGCCGGCTGGAGACGCAGCGTCTCCGCCTCGAGGTACTCGATGACCTGCTGGTCGAACGGCTCGTCGGCACTGTCCGGCACCGGCGTGGAGAAGATCTCGCTCGCCGGCCCGATGAGCAGGTGCGCGTAGACCGTGCCGCCGCCCTCGGTGAGCACCGGGATCTGCACGACGTCGGACGTCCCCGCCACAGCCAGGGCACGGCAGTAACGGAGGAGGGCCTTGCAGGTGCGGTCCCCGGTGAGGATGTGACTGTCCACGTAGTGGATACGGCGCATGTCGGCCAGGCTGTCGGACGGCTCCTGGGGGACGTTTAAGATCGGCCGGAGCCGGACAGACGGCGCGGAAGGACACACCACCATGGGCAAACTCGTCTACGACTCCACGTTCACCGCCGAGTTCGACGACCGCCTGCTGACGCACCTGCAGATCGTCATCGGGATGAAGCTCCGGCGTGGTGAGTCCTTCATGTTCTCGTGGAAGGACGACGTCGAGCTCGGGGACGGCCGGACCGCGATCTGGCTCGACCGCTCGATGCCCCTGGTCTTCCGGTACTCCGGCAGCCGCATCCCCGCCGTGAACCGTGCCTGGGTCGAAGCGCTCGGCCTGACCGCCGGGTCGTCCGCGGGCCTCCGCATCGTGCCGGAACCGACCGACTCCGGAGACACCCTGTGAAGCGCACGGTCCTGACCTACGGCGGCACCCAGTACACGATCGCGAACGAGGACACCGAGACCGTCCAGGCGCGCATCGACGCGGGCCTCCGGGAGCACCCGTTCATGTGGCTGCAGGTGAACTACGGCGACGGCCGGGCGACCCCCGCCATGCTGCTCATCTCCCCCGCGACGCCGGTGGCGATCATCACCGAGCGCGACGTCGACGAGCAGGACGAGGACGGCTCCGTCGCCCGCTACCTGCTGCCGGAGCAGACCCGCCCGGCGTCGATCGAGATCGGCCCCACCGAGCACTAGCGGCTCCCGAGCCGAACGGCGCGTCAGGCGACGAGGGGCGACAGCACGTCGACCACCAGGTCGGGTCGGGTGATGAACGGGTGGTGCCCGGTCGGCAGGTCGACCGACCGGGAGGCCCGCCTCGCGTGGTCCCGCTGCAAGCCGATCGAGGTGCTCCGGTCCGCCGTGCACACCAGGTAGGTGGAGTCGACGCCCTGCCAGCCCGCGGCCGTCGTCGGAGTGCCGAGGGCCACAACGGACTGGGCCGCCACCCGCTCCCAGGCCGCGCGCTGCACGGCGTCGCTGGCGTCCTGCAGGAAGCGCGCGCCGAACCGCGCCGCGTCGCACCCGTCGACGGCGACGAGGCCGTTCCCCACGTCGGCCACCGCGACCGGGTCCGGCTCGCCGGCCATGATCTGCGCCTGCGCCAGCCCGACGTCCGGCAGGTACGACGAGACGAGCACGAGGTACCGGACCGCCGGGTGCGCCCCCGCTTCCGCGATCACCGTGCCGCCGTAGGAGTGCCCGACGAGGACCGCGTCGTCGACCTCGTCGAGGACCGCGCGGAGTGCTGCGGCATCGGCTGCGAGACCGCCGCGCTCCTCGGTCTCACCGCAGGACGGCAGGTGGACCGATCGGCTGCGGACACCGGTTCGTTCCTCGAGGAGGGCAGCGGTCGGCTGCCACCACCACTGCCCGTCGCGCACGAGTGCGCCGTGGACGAAGACGACTTCCATCGATGACTCCGTTCGTGGTCGACCACGTGGCCGCCCGTGCCGCCATCCAACGCCGGTTCAGCCCCGCCCGCCGCCGAGCAGCGCCCGCAGGGCGTCCTCGAGCGGCCGGGCCACCGCCTCGACGTCCGCGGAGGCCAGCGGCTCCACCTTCGTCGAGGTCCGCAGCATCGTCATGCCGAGCACCACAGAGAGGGCAATCTCGGCACGGACGAGCAGGTCGTCGTCGTCGTCGGACGAGCTGCCGGCACGGGCTGCACCGGCGAGCCGTTCGGCGTAGCCGCGGAGGGTCTCCCGCCGGATCCGGTCCACGGCCTCGTCCCCGGAGCCACGCAGCAGCAGGAGCAGCTGCATCGAGTCCTCGTCCGTCGGCGACCGGATGATGTGCCGGATGAGCCCGCCGAGCACCCGCTCGAGATCGGACCCCGACGGCGCGGCCTCCTGCTCGGGGGTCGCCCGGTCGAGACAGGCGCGGAACAGCCCCTCCTTCGACCCGAAGTACCGGTTGATGAGCGCCACGTTCACCCCGGCGTCGGCGGCGATGTCCCGCACCGTGGTGGCCCGGTAGCCGTCGAAGGCGAACCGATGCCGAGCGGCCTGCACGAGGGCCAGGCGGGTGGCAGCGGCGTCCTTGCTCATGGCCCGAGCGTAGCGGGCGCGGCCGGGCGCTCGACAGCGATGTAATCAGGTGTTGACATCGATAGGGGAACGCGTACCCTCATGAAGTCAGCAGTTGTTGACATCGACAGCGTCGTCGGTCCCCCACCCCGCACACACCCGATCCGACCAGACGGAGCACGATGTCCACCGCCACCGCGAGCCCCCGCACGGGCTCCACCCCCACCGCCGACCACGGCCGTCGTCCGAACAGCACCGCGATCATCGTCTACCTGTCCCTCGGTGGCCTGTCGTTCGCGGTCCTGCAGTCCCTCGTCGCCCCCGCACTCTCCACGATCGGCACGGACCTCGGCGCCTCGACCAGCGCCGCCAGCTGGGTCCTCACCGCCTACCTGCTCTCGGCATCGGTGCTCACCCCGATCCTCGGCCGCCTGGGTGACATGGTCGGCAAGCGCAAGGTGCTCATCGTGGTCCTCACGATCCTCCTGGCCGGCGCCGTCCTCGCCGCCCTCGCCCCGAACCTCGGCGTCCTCATCGTGGCGCGTGCCCTGCAGGGTGCCGCCGGCGCGGTGATGCCGCTGTCCATCGGCATCGTCCGCGACGAACTGCCGAAGGAGAAGGTGAGCGTCACCATCGGGCTGCTCTCCGCCATCTTCGGCATCGGCGCCGGCGTCGGCATCGTGGCCGCCGGCCCGATCGTCGAGCACCTGTCCTGGCACTGGCTGTTCTGGCTGCCCGCCGTCCTCGTCGTGATCGCCCTGCTCGGCGCCGTGTTCGGCATGCCCGAGTCGCCGGTCCGGAAGCCCGGCCGCCTGGACGTCGCCGGCACCGCGGTCCTCGCCGTGTCGCTCGTCGCGATCCTGCTCGCCGTCAGCGAGGGCCAGACCTGGGGCTGGGCTGACGTGAAGACCGTCGGCCTGCTCGTCATCGGCGCCGTCGCGCTCGTCGCGTTCGTGTTCGTCGAACTCCGCGTCGCCGAGCCCCTCATCGACGTGCGGCTCTTCGCCGTCCGCGGGGTCTGGACCGCCCACGTCGTCGCGCTCGTCTTCGGCTTCGCGATGTTCGGCACGTTCGTCCTCGTCCCGACGATCCTGCAGCTGCCCAGCGCGCTCGGCTACGGCTTCGGCAAGGACGTCACCCAGGCCGGCCTGTTCCTGCTGCCGACCGTCGTGATGATGGTCATCGCGGGCCCGATCGCCGGCATCCTGGTCCGCAAGGTCGGCCCGAAGCCGCCGATGCTCATCGGTGGGGTCGCGATCGTCGCCGCGTTCCTGATCCCGGCGATCTCGCACGCGTCGATCGTCGAGATCGTGGTGTCCGGCATCCTCACCGGCGTCGGGATCGGCATGGCACTGGCCGCCTGCTCGAACGCCATCATCGAGAGCGTCCCGGCGAACCAGACCGGCGAGGCGATCAGCGCGAACACCGTCGTGCGGACCATCGGGTCGAGCGTCGGGACCGCCGTGATCGCCGCGCTCATCACCTCCCACAGCACTCCGCAGGGCCTGCCCACCGACGACGCGTTCACCATCGGCTTCTGGGCCTGCACGGCGGTGGCCGTCCTCGCGGTGGTCGCGGCCCTCGCGGCACCGTCGATGCGAGCACGCCGTGCCGCCGCCCTGGCCGCGGGTGTCGACGACTTCGACGCGGTCACGCGCTGACCCGCTGAACGGGCCCGTCTCGCCGAGACGCCGCCGGATGCGGAGGACGCCGCCGAACTCGGCGGCGTCTCGCGGGCTCGCCGGCGTCCCGGACTGACGCCGGCGTCATCCGCCGGCGCAGCCGCACCGGACGGGAGGCCCGGATCAGGTGAGCAGACCGCTCACCGGATCCGGGCCTCCCGTCCGTCAGCGCGGTCACGCCCCTGGACACGGCCCCCGCGGCGCCGAGAGCCCGCGGGCCGCTCGGAACGCCGCCGGGATGCGCGGTGCCGTGCTGACCCGTGCGGACCCGTGCGGCCGTGCGGACCCGCTGAACGGGCCCGTCTCGCCGAGACGCCGCCGGATGCGTGGGACGCCGCCGAACTCGGCGGCGTCTCGCGGGCTCGGCGGCGTATCGGACTGACGCCGGCGTCTCGCGGGCCCGGCGGCGTCCCGCGGGCCCGGCGGCGTCCCGTACTGACGCCGGCGTCATCCGCCGACGCAGCCGCACCGGAACTCAGGCGCGGTGGTGGTCCCGACCGAAGAGGGACGTGAGCGTCGCGACGATCGCCATCCGGAGCCGGACCCCCGCGGGCGGCGCCGGCGGCAGGGTCCGGATCGGCGCCGTGAACGCCAGGTCGTGCAGGTTGTTGCGCTTCGACCCGTCCCAGTTCGCGAACAGGTACGGCGTGCCGAGCGCCATCAGGCTGCGGACCGGTGCCGGACGCGTGCCGGAGGCGGCGACCGCGTAACCGGAGTGGCCGGCCGTGATCGCCTGGATGACGGTGTCCGCGTCGGTGACACCGTTGGCGGTCACCACGGTGGTGATGCCCGTGCGGTCGCGGGCGACGAATTCGATGATGTGTTCAGTCACGAGGTACTCAGGGTCGCGAGTCTCCGTCTCGGCGTGGGTGAGACGCACGAGGCTTGGCCGGAACCGACGTTGCTTCCGTCGTCGAGGATACGTCGCACCTGGCGGGACGGCGCACGGACGATCCCGATTGCGTACCCGCGTCGGGCACCACCGACCGCCGGCACGAGTCAGGCGACCCAGACGACGATGCCGTTGTACCCGTTCAGCAAGGCGGCGACCCCGGCGCGGAGCGCCCGGCCGGCCCGCTCGTCGGTGAACGTCGACGGGTCGTGGTGGCTCGAGGTGCCGAGACCCTCTCCTCGGAAGCCCGCGCCGGTCCAGTCCGCCGCGGTGACGTTGGCGGTCGGCTCCGCGATCTCGGCACCGAGCACCAGGAACTGCTGGTGGAGCGCCGAGGGCGAGATCGCGGCGATCGGGTCGACCAGCTCGTCCCCGACGCTGATCACCAGGTCGGCGCGCTCGCCGATCGCGGCGGCGACCGAGGGCAACCGGTCGTCGGCGCTGTCGGCCACGATCGGGACGACGGTGACGTCCTCGGCTCGTGCCCACGAGTCGACGGCGTCCACGAGGGTCTCGGTCTGCGCGTTCGGCTTCCCCGGCGAGAGGAGCACGACGCGGTACCCGGACGGCGGCGCGACGTCGTCCCACGAGTGCGGCGCCGGGGTGACGGTGGCCTCGGGGGCGGGCGGGGAGTCCGGGTCGACGAACCCCGGGCCGAGCGCGCCCTTCCCCCGCACCGGGGTGGGGGCGTCCGTCGGGACGGCCGCGGTCGCGGACCCGGTCCGGAGGCCCGTGGCCTGCTCCGTGCCGCCGGTCCGGCTGGTCTGCTCCGCACCGCTCGAGCACCCCGTGACGAGGACCGAGCCGGCCGCCACCAGGGCGGCGGCGGCGAGGACGGTGGTGGCGCGGCGGGTCAGACGGATCACGAGACGCCATGCAAGCACAGCCCACGGCCGCGACGGTCCGGTGCGGCCCGCTGTCCAGAGCCCGTCCAGACGCTGGTCACCTGCTGTTCGCCTGCGCGTCGATCTCGGCCGCGATGGTCAGCCCGGTGATGCACCGAACCACCCGTCCCGCTCGCAGCGGGCTCTCCCTCCTCTCCTTGCCCGCCCTCCCCCGGATCGCCACCCGGCTCGTCGCCCTGCTGGTGCTCGTCGGCACCGTCGTCGTCAGCCTGCTGACGGGGGCGTCCGCGGCGAGCGCCCACGGCTTCAGCTCCGTCGTCTACGCGGACGTCAGCGGGAAGGGGACGGGCGTGGTGCAGGCCCGGCTGGGGCTGGAGTACGACCTGATGCTCGTGTCGGTGGGGACGAGCGAGCACGACGACCGGCTCTACCGGCAGGGCCAGGCGGCCTGGGACGACGGCGACTACCCGGGCATGGTGCGGGCTGCGGAAGCGCACCACGACTCCATCAGCAAGTACCTGTTCGACCGGTTCTCGGTGACCTCGGGCGGGAAGGAGTGCACCGGCACCCTGCAGGACTCCCTGCGGGTCGACGTGCAGGACGAGGTCCCCTACGCCGAGGTCGTCGCGGACTTCGCGTGCCCGGCGCCGGGGCGGACCGACCCCGGTCACGTGGTGGAGTCGCGGCTCTTCCCGGACAGCGAGACGTTCGTCAAGGACACGAAGACGATCGTCACCTACGACGTCGACGCGAAGCAGGGCACCGCGACGCTCGACGCGTCCCAGCCGACGTTCTCGACGGAGCAGTCGGCGGGGCAGCGGTTCTGGGAGTTCTTCACCCTGGGGGCGGAGCACCTGCTCACCGGGATCGACCACATCCTGTTCCTCATCGCGTTGATCGCCGGCTCCCGACGGCTGCGCGAGGTCGTGTACACGGCGTCGGCGTTCACGATCGCGCACTCGATCACGTTCATCCTGGCGGCGCTCGGGGTGGTCAGTCCGCCGTCGATCGTCGTCGAGCCGCTGATCGCCCTGTCCATCGCCGCGGTGGCCGGTTGGTACCTCTGGCGGCTGGCGACCCGGCGGTCGCGGGCGGACGAGCTGGTGCTGACCGCCCAGGGGCGGTTCGCGCTGGACCGGTCGGGGTGGTCGCGTCTGGCGGTGGTGTTCGCGTTCGGGCTCATCCACGGGCTCGGGTTCGCCGGGGCCCTCGGCATCCACGAGGCGTTCTCGTGGCAGCTGCTCGTGTCGCTGCTCATCTTCAACGTCGGCATCGAGGCCGTGCAGCTGGCGATCATCGTGATCGTGTTCCCGCCGCTGTCCCTGCTCCGCCGGAAGGCCCACCGGGCGTCGCTGTGGGTGACCGGCGTCGTCACGGCCGGGGTGTTCGTGATGGGGATGATCTGGTTCGTCCAGCGTCTGGTCGAGGGCTGACAGGCGCGTTCCTGTCCGCTGAGCGGCGGTTCCCGTAGCGCCTGATGGCTCCAAACCGTATGGACACACAGCGTTTACTCACGATCTACCAGGGCAATGCAGAGTCTGTCTGCTGCACCACCCCTCTCACTGAGAACGGAACCACATGAGTCTCCTGTCCGGCGCCCCCTCCCGGCGCAGAACCACCACCCTCCGCCTCGGCGGGGCCGTCATCGGCGCCGCCCTCATCGCCGGCGCCTGCCTGGTCGGCACCGGCTCCGCGAACGCGGCGACCGCCACCCCGACGACGAACATCTCGGCCGGTGGCCCGATCCACATCCTGCTCGGCGTCGGCGCGACCGAGAGCCAGCGCATCGCCTCGTGGTACTTCCCCGCCAACGTCGACCAGTCGGTCGAGATCCAGAAGACCGACTCGATGACCGGCGGCGTCTTCACCGACGCGAAGAAGACCATCGCTGCGACGAAGAGCGCCAACACCGCTGCCGACTCCAGCACCGTCGACAGCAGCACCAAGGCGATCCCGGGCATCACGAACGAGGCCGGCTACGTCAACGCACACGCCGTCATCGACGGCCTCGAGCCGAACACCACGTACACGTACCACGTGGGTGCCGCGGACGGTTCGGCCTGGTCGACGTCGTACACCTTCACCACGAAGAGCTTCAGCGGCGACTTCGACTTCCTGTTCTTCGGTGACCCGCAGATCGGGTCGTCGGGCTTCGTCGACGACGACGGTGCCGGCTGGGCCGACACCCTGAAGTACGCCACCACGAAGGAGAAGGACGCCGAACTCCTGGTCTCCGGTGGCGACCAGGTCGAGAACGCCAACAACGAGTACCAGTGGGGTGCGTTCGCCGACAGCAGCGACGTCCTGAAGCGTTACCCGTGGGCCTCCACCATCGGCAACCACGACGTCGGCGGCAAGTCGTACGAGCAGCACAACCAGCTGCCGAACTCACTCAAGGTGCCGGACTTCTACCCGGGTGGCAACACCACCACGAACTCGGGTGGCGACTACTGGTACATGTACAAGGGCGTCCTGTTCATCGACATCAACTCGAACGCCTACTCGGGTGGTTCGGACGCAGCGCACGTCAACTACGTGCGTGACGTGATCACCCGCCACGGCGACGACGCGAAGTGGACCGCGCTGGTCTACCACCACTCGATCTACTCGCCGGCCGACCACGCGAACGACAAGGACAACCAGCAGCGCCGGTTCGACTTCACCCGCGCGTTCTCGGACATGGGCGTCGACCTCGTCCTGCAGGGTCACGACCACTCGTACTCGCGCAGCTACGCGATCAAGAACGGCAAGAAGGCCAACCCGGCCGAGCAGCCGGGCGCCGACGAGGTCTTCGCCGGCCCCGGTGGCGTCATCTACCTGACCGCCAACACCGCGTCGGGCTCGAAGTACTACGACCTGACCACGCCGGACGCGACGCAGGGCGGCTACGGAGCCGACCCGCTCGACCCGACCGGTCAGCGCCACTTCGCCAACTCGGTGGAGAACCAGGAGCACGTCCGCACCTACGTCAAGGTCGGCGTCTCGAACGACAACCTCGCCGTCACCACCGTCCGCGCCGGTGACTGCACCACGCTGAACTCGGCCGTCCAGCACGGCAAGGTCGACAGCTGCGGTGTCACCCTCAAGCCGACGGCCTCGGCCGACCCGGCGCCGATCGGCTCGACGGTCGACAAGTTCACCCTCGACGCCGCGCTGCCGGCGACCACCACCACGCTGACCGCCTCGGCGGCCAAGCAGGTCTACAACACCGCCAAGCCCGTCACGATCACCGCCACCATCGGCGGCGGCGTCGGCGACAAGAGCGGCACCGTCACCTTCTCGGAGGCGGGCAAGCAGATCGGCACCGCTCCGGTGGCGAAGAGCACGGCGACGTTCACCCTGCCGAAGGGCCTGAAGGTCGGCAAGCACAGCATCACGGCGACGTTCACGAGCGACTCGGCCTACTCCGGCACGAACTCGAAGACCACCCGTGCGGTCGTCGTCACGGTCGACAAGGCATCGTCCACGTCGACCATCACCTACTCCGCCCCGAAGGCCGTCGTGCGGGTCACCTCACGCGGCATCGTGGTGAACGGTGAGGCGAAGATCTACGACGGCAAGAAGCACATCAAGACGATCAAGATCGAGCGCAACACCGCCAACACGCGGTTCACGCTCAAGAAGGGGACGCACCAGCTGAAGGTCGTCTTCAGCGGCAACTCCATCATCGCCGGCAGCACCAGCCAGACCCTCACGGTCCGGGTGCGCTGACCAACAGCGGACGAGTGTGGGCCCCGCGGCTTCGGCCGCGGGGCCCACATCCGTTCCGGGGTCAGGCGTTCTGCAAGGGTCAGGCGTTCTGCCAGACCCGCAGCCAGTCCACGGTCATCTGCTGGGGGAACTGCGTCGACGAGTCCGGGGAGCCCGGCCATCCCCCACCGACCGCCACGTTCAGGACCACGAAGAACGGCTTGTCGAACACCCACCGGTCGCCGCCCAGGTCGGCCGGCGCGACGGTCCGGTAGGTCGCACCGTCGACCGTCCAGCTGATCGACCCCGGCCGCCAGTCCACCCCGTACACGTGGAAGTCGTCGGCGAAGGCACCGCTCGGCAGGGTCGCGGTCCCGCTGATGCCCTCCGCGCCCGAGTACCCGGGGCCGTGGACGGTGCCGTGCACGGCGGCGGGCTCACGGCCGATGTTCTCCATCACGTCGATCTCGCCGCACGCCGGCCACCCGACCTGCGGCAGGTCCGCGCCGAGCATCCAGAAGGCCGGCCAGATCCCCTGTCCGCGCGGGATCCGGATGCGGGCCTCGATCCGGCCGTACCGGGCGGAGTAGGTGCCCTGCGAGGTGAGCCGCGCCGACGTGTACGACCCGTCGGCTTCGCGCCGCGCGGTGATGACGAGGTTCCCGTCGCCGTCGAGGGCCGAGTTCCGCCGCGAGTCCGTGTAGACCTCGAGCTCACCGTTGCCCCAACCGCCACCGCCCAGCTCGTACCGCCAGATGTCGGGGTTCGGGGCGCTGCCGGCCGGGCCGTCGAACTCGTCGGCCGCCAGGAGCGTGGGGCCGGTCGCCGCGTGTGCCGCCTCGGGACGGAGGCCCGCCACGCCCGCTGCTCCGAGGGCAGCCGCGGCGCCGAGTCCGAGCGTCAGCAGGCGACGACGATCGATCCCGACGGCCCCGTCGTCCGGGTGGTCGGTCTGCTGCTGGTCGTCGTGCTGCACGGTTCCTCCATCGGGTGCGGTCACTCCGCACGGAGGGTCAAGGCTCACCCGCGCGCGGCTCGGCCGCCAGCCCCCGTCCGGGCGGACCGCCTCGAGCGGCCAGGACGGGTGGCCGGAGCGAGCGGTCGGACCGCACCGGAGACGGACGGGAGGCCCGTGGCGGGTCCGCCACGTGCCTCCCGTCCGTCAGCCGCTCACCACCGCGACCGGCGGTCCGGTCAGGCGTGCCCTGCCGACGCCTCGACGGTCTCCTCGAGCACCTCGGCCGGCGCGTGCGTGGTCCGGGTGCGGACGAAGACGGCGGCGAGGACGGCGACGACGATCGCGACGACCCCGGCCACGACGAACGCGGTGTGCAGGCCGCCGAGGAAGGCGTCCCGGGCGGCAGCCGACGCCGCTGCGCCGAGCCCCTCCGGCACGATCCCCTGCACCAGACCCTGCCGCGCGGCCGTGGCGACCCCGAGGCCCGCCGTGCCGGAGAGCACCCCGGCGCTGACGACCGCGGAGAGCACCGACGTGCCGAGCGCGCCGCCGAGCTGCAGGGCCGTGGCCTGGAACCCACCGGCGACACCCGCGAGCTGGACCGGGGCACCGCCGACGACGGCCTCCGCCCCGGCGGTCATCGTGAAGCCCGCGCCCAGGGCGAAGACGACGAACGGGATCGCCATGCCGATGTAGGGCGAGTCCTGGGTGGTGCCGGTGAGCAGGAACAGGGCGACGCCGACCATGAGCAGGCCGATGGTCAGGGTGCGGCGGATGCCGAGCTTGGCGACCAGGGCGGCCCCGATCGGCGACGCGATGATCGAGACGCCGCTCAGCGGCAGCTGCATGAGCCCCGCCTGCAGCCCCGTGACCCCGCGGAGGTTGAGCATGTAGAGGGAGAGGAAGAACGTCACACCGAGCATCGCGAAGAAGTTCGCCCCGACGGCCAGCCCACCGATCGACAGCGACGACGACCGGAAGAGCGACATCGGCAGCAGCGGGTCGGTGACGCGCAGTTCGACGAGGACGAACACCACGAGCAGCGCGACCCCGGCGAGCAGGACGCCGAGGGTCAGCGGGCTCGTCCAGCCCCACGACTCGGACTGCACGACGGCGAGCACGATGCCGAACAGGCCGAGGGCGAGCAGCACCACGCCGGGGACGTCGAAGCGTCCGCGGTGCGGGGCGGTGGACTCAGCCAGGACCAGGCCGCCGAAGACCAGGCCGATGACGGCGATCGGGGCGTTCACGAAGAACACGGACTCCCAGCCGAGCGACGCGACGAGGACGCCGGCGACGATCGGTCCGGCGGCGATCGCGACCGAGGACGCACCACCCCAGACCCCGACGGCGACACCGAACTTCTCCTTCGGGAAGGTCGCACGGAGCAGCGCCAGGGTCTGCGGCATGAGCAGTGCGGCGCTGAGGCCCTGCACGGCGCGGAACACGATCACGCCGGTCGCGGTGCCGACCAGGCCGATGGCGACCGAGGACAGCGCGAACGCGACGACCCCGATGAGGTACATCCGGCGGCGGCCGAAGCGGTCCCCGAGCTTGCCGCCGAGGATCAGGAAGACGGCCAGGGCCAGCAGGTACGCGTTGGTGATCCACTGCAGCTGCGTGAAGGTGGTGCCGAGGTCGGCGGCGATCGCGGGGTTCGCGATCGAGACCACGGTGGCGTCGAGGCCGACCATGAACAGGCCGAAGCACACGGCGACGAGGGTGGCGATCGGGTTGCCGCGCAGGGTGCGGCGGGATCCGGGCATGGCTGTGGCCACGGGGAGCTCCTTCGGACGACACGGATCGTGCTCCGACGGACAGGGCCGTACGGCGAGGGGCACGAGGGGTGCGAACCGAAGGACGCGGGGGTGGCACCGACTCGAGCGGTACACGAGCCGTCCGTCGACCTCACGCGACGGGCAGCCCCCTTGGTTCTGAAACCATAACGATACCAGATGCGCGGCCGGGATCGGGGCCGAGGTGCGCACACTGCCGTCCGACTCGGTCGCCGGGTAGCGTCGACGCGGACGGCCGAGGGGGCCGTCAACACGAGGGGGAACACGATGCGCACCACCACCATGTCCGTCGCCGCGGCCGCGGTCGTCCTGGCACTGACCCTGGCGGGCTGCTCCGGCGGGGACGACTCCGTCAGCGACGCGGGGACGCGGACGTCGGCACCCGTCACGAGCGCCCCCGCCGCGAGCGCGACGCCCACCGCGTCCGCACCGTCGGGCACCAGCGCCGCCGCGGCGCACACCGACGCCGAGCTGACGAGCGTCTTCCAGCGCATCCAGTTCAAGCCCGCCGAGTTCAGCTCGACGGACGCGATGCTCGACTCCGTCTACCCGGGGCTGACGGTGTCCGACGCCAGGTGCCTCGCCCCGTTCGGAGTCGGCTGGGAGAAGTCCGACGACGCCGGCACCGTGGTGTTCGGTACGAGCAACGACCGGTCGATGACCGCCGTGGTCGCCAGCACCGGTGACACCGCTGCGGCGACGGACCTGGTCGGGGACGCCCGTGACGCGCTGAGCCGGTGCGCTGACGGCGCGGCACTGTTCTCGATGCAGGGCACGCCGGTCGAGACCACGGTCGAGACGACGAAGCCGACCCTCACCGGTACGGATGACGCGCTCGGCTGGCGGGTGCGCGGCACGGTCGGTGGGAACGTGTTCACGCTCGTCGGGCTCACCGCGCGGGTCGGCGGCGACGTCGTCGCGCTGGTCGGGTGGGACCCGGCGTCGAACACCACGAACGTGCCGCTCGCGACGCAGATGTTCGTCGACGCGCTCTAGTCGGTTCGACGCGCTGGCTCGCCGGACGGGAGGCGCGTGGCTGCCTGGCCACGGGCCTCCCGTCCCGCAGGCGGCCCGCTCCGGCGCTCAGGCCGGCGTCGCCCCGTCGAGCTGCTCGACCATCTCGATCTCGGACCGCGTCGGGTCGAGCGCGTAGGGCTCGGTGTGGCCGGTGCGGACGAAGCCGCGGCGCTCGTAGAAGGCCAGGGCGCGGGCGTTGTCCTCGTGGACGTGCAGCCGCAGGGTCGTCCCGTGTCCGGCCGCCCAGCGTTCCACGGCGTCCAGGAGCGCGTCGGCCACGCCCGCACCCCGACCGCGGTGCCCCGGCGCGACGTACACGCCGACCAGCAGCGGGCCGGTCGCCGCGTCGGGCACGTAGCCGTTCATCATCCCGACCCACTCGCCCGCGGCGTCGATCGCCACGAGCGAGGTGCTGCCCGGGGTCTGGCCACGACGACCGCGGGAGCGCCACTCGGCCTCGTCGTACCGCTCGGCGTCCGCGCGGTGCTCGCCGTAGGCGATGGGGGTGTCCTCGAGCATCGCCAGGCGGAGGGCACGGACCCGCCGCCAGTCACCCTCGGTCGTGGTCCGGATCGTCAGCTCGTCCATCTCCCGACCCTACGGCCGAACGGGACCCGGACGGTGACACGGTCGGCGACGCGCGCTAAGTTGTTGAACAATCCCGACAGGAGGTCCGCATGCCCACGATCGACCTGAACAGCGACCTCGGCGAGGGCTTCGGCGCCTGGACCGCGGGCGACGACCGCGCCGTGCTCGACCTGGTGTCCAGCGCGAACATCGCGTGCGGGGCCCATGCCGGCGACCCGACGATCATGCTCGACACCTGTCGGGCCGCGGCCGAGCGGGGTGTCGCGATCGGGGCGCACGTCGCCTACCGCGACCTCGCCGGCTTCGGCCGCCGACCCGTGCACATGACCACGGACGAGCTGTACGCCGACGTCGTCCACCAGATCGGTGCCCTGGCCGCCGCCGCACACGTCGCCGGCACCCGGGTCACCTACGTCAAGCCGCACGGCGCCCTCTACAACACGGCCTGCGCCGACCCGGTACCGGCGGAGGCCGTCGTCCGTGCGGTGGCGGACGTCGACCCGTCGCTGGCGGTCCTGGCGCTGCCCGGGTCGGAGCTGCTCCTCGCGGCAGAGCGGCACGGGCTCCGAGCGGTGAGCGAGTCCTTCGCGGACCGCGCGTACGAGCGCGACGGCTCCCTGGTGTCGCGCAGCCGCCCGGGCTCGGTGCTGCACGACCCGGACGAGGTGGCGGCCCGGGTGCTCCGGATGGTGACCGAGGGCGTCGCCACCTCGGTCGACGGCACCGACATCAGCGTCCGCGCCGACTCGGTCTGTGTGCACGGCGACTCCCCCGACGCGGTCGCGATGGCCCGGGCGATCCGTGCGCTGCTGACCGAGCAGGGCATCGGCATCACGGCGTTCGCACCGGCGTCGTCAACGTCGTCGTCGTCGGCATGAGCCTGGACCTCCGCTCCGCCGGCACCTCGGCGGTGCTGGCGACGTTCGACTCCCTCGCCGAGGTCGTGGCGTTCCGCGCCGGACTGGCGGAACCCGGACTGGCCGACGCCGCTCCGCCGGGCGTGACCGAGGTCGTCTCCGGCGCTCGGACGCTGCTGTTCCGGTTCGATCCCGACGTGACCGACGCCGGACGGGTCCGCTCCCTGCTGACCGAGGTCCGGCCCTCCCGTCCGGCCGACGACCGCCACGAGCGGGAACCCGTCGTCGTCCCGGTCACCTACGACGGCGCGGACCTCGACGCCGTCGGCGACCTGACCGGCATGTCCCGCGAGGACCTCGTCGCCTGGCACACCGGCCAGGTGTGGACGAGCGCGTTCTGCGGCTTCGCCCCCGGCTTCAGCTACCTGACCGGCACGGCGCCGTCGCTCGACCTGCCCCGCCGCGACACCGCACGCACCGCGGTCCCGAGCGGCGCCGTCGCCCTGGCCGGCGAGTTCAGCGCCGTGTACCCGCGGACCTCCCCCGGCGGCTGGCAGCTCATCGGCCGGACCGAGGTGCCGATGTGGTCGCTCGACCGCACGCCGCCGGCCCTCGCCCCGGCCGGTGTCCGCCTGCGCTTCGTCGATGCCGGAGCGCGCTCGTGAGCACCTTGACCGTCGTGCAGGTCGGGTACGGCGTGACGACGCAGGACCTCGGCCGGCCCGGCCTCAGCGACATGGGGCTCGGTGCCGCGGGAGCTGCCGATCGGGGCTCGGCAGCACTGGCGAACCGGATGGTCGGCAACCGTCCGGACGCGGCCGTCCTGGAGGCCCTGCTCGGCTCCGTCACGCTCCGCACCGACGCGTACACGGTCGCCGCCGTCACCGGTGCACCGTGCCCGGTGACGATCGAACGGGCGGACGGGCGGGCGCACGGGGCGGCCGCCTACGAGGTACTGCTGCTCGAGCCGGGTGACACCCTCCGCGTCGGGCTGGCCGAGGAGCGGCTGCGTGCCTACGTCGCTGTCCGCGGGGGCGTCGGCGTCGACCCGGTGCTCGGCAGTCGGTCGTGGGACTCGCTCGCGCAGCTCGGTCCCGCGCCGCTGACCGTCGGGGACGTGCTGCCGGTCGGCGCCGGGCCCGGCCAGGGCGCCGGCGCTGAGGTCATGGTCGGGGCCTGGCCGGTCGTCGATGCCGTGCCACCGCCGCTGCTGCCGTGGCCCGGGGACCCGGTGGTGCTCGACGTGGTGCCCGGCCCCCGTGACGACTGGTTCACCCCGGACTGGCGGACGACCCTGACCGGCCAGGACTTCCACGTCAGCCCGGACAGCGACCGGGTCGGGGTCCGCACCACCGCGGCCGCTCCGTTGGTCCGAGCGGTCACCCACGAGCTCCCCAGCGAGGGCGTCGAGACCGGGTCGCTGCAGGTGCCGCCGGCCGGGTTCCCGGTGCTGTTCCTGGCGGACCACCCGGTCACCGGCGGCTACCCGGTCGTGGCCGTCCTGACGCCGGAGTCGGTCGACCGTGCCGCCCAGCTGCGCCCGGGTGACACGCTGCGCTTCCGCACCGCCCGCTGAACGCTGGCCGCTGGACACGGAGCCGGAACAACGACCCCTCGCCCGTGGTTGGCGTCACCGGGCACCGTCAGCGGACGGGGTCCGACGACGAAAGGTGCACACCATGACGATGACCGTCTTCCTCGAGGTCCAGATCCGTGACGACGTCGCAGCCGACACGGTCGAGGCCGCGATCCGCGAGACCCTGGCCCAGACCACAGCCCGGCAGGGCAACGAGTCGCTCGAGGTCCTGGTCGACGACGATGACCCGACGCGCATGGTCGTGCTCGAGCGCTGGACCACCGCCGAGGACCACGACGCCTACGTCGCCTGGCGCGCCACCCCCGAGGGTGCCGCGGAAGCGCTCGGCGCGGTCCTCGCCGCCCCGCCCGTCACGAAGACCTTCGGCCGCACGATCTCCCTGGCCTAGCCCCCGCGGAAGGTCAGCCGGCGGCGTGCTCGCGCGCCTCCATGGCGTCCCAGGCGAAGCTCGCCAGCCAGTGGGTGGAGTAGTACTCCTCGCCGACACTCGCCGCGAGCCCCGAGGCGAGCAGTCGGTCAGCCGCGCCGTCGAGCAGGTCCGCCAGCGCGGTGTCCTCGGCGTCCGCAGCACGCAGGGCGTCCGCGATGCGCCGTGCGGAACCGGCCCGCGACAGGTCGAGCCCGAAGAGGTGCACCTGCTGCGGGTCGTTCTCGTCGCGGACCGTCGTCGGGGTCAGGATCGTGTCCCCGGCGGCGACCTCGGCGAAGAACGCCCGCGCCCAGGGGCCGAACTCGGCCGCGGGCAGCACGGCGCGCATCAGGTCGGCCTCGGCGAGCCCGGCGGACAGGAAGTCGTGCCCGCTGCGCTCCCATGTGAAGGGCCATCCGGCGTCGTCGCCGAACCACGACCGCGCAGCCCGTCCGACCGTGGCGACGAGGTCGGACCGCCCGAGTGACCGGGCCCCCTCGAGCACGAGCAGCAGTCCGAACGCAGAGTTCGAGTGCACCCCGTGCCGGACCGGGTGCGCGGCGCCGTCGACCCAGCGGGTGACGAGGTCCTCGAGCACGGTGACGACCGGGGTGAAGCCCGGTGCGAGTGCGCGGATCGCCTGGACCTCGGACGCGGACACCTCGGCGGCGAGACGCATCAGCCACGCCCATCCGTACGGGCGCTCGTAGTGCGGGGTCTCGCGGAGGTACGCCGCCTCGGTGGCCAGGTGCTCCGTCGACAGGTGGGCCTGCAGGACCGAGGTGATCCGTGCCTCCAGGTCGGCCGGCACCCCGAACGCCAGCAGGCGGGTGGCGAGCCAGTGCATGTGCACCGACGAGTGCCAGTCGTAGGACGTGGCGAAGGCGGGGTGCAACTCGACCGGCAGTGCGCGGTCGTCCGGACCCGAGGTGGTGTGGTGCGCGGCGTACGGGTACTCGCGCGTGACGTTGTCGAGCGCGACGGCCGCGAAGCCCTGCGCCCAGGCAGCACGTTCCAGGTCCGGCGCGGACGGCGACCCGACGGGGGCGGGCTCAGAATGCGACAAGGTACATCACTCCCATGTTGACGACGAGCAGGATCCCGGCGGTCGGGAGCTGCGCCTTGATCGGCCCGTACTTGTCCCGCATCTCGAGCAGGGCGGCGGGCACGAGGTTGAAGTTCGCGGCCATCGGGGTGACCAGGGTGCCGCAGAAGCCGGCGAGCATGCCGATCGCGAAGATCGCGGCCGGGTTGCCGTCGAAGCCCTGCACGAGCACCGGCCAGCCGATCGCCGCGGTCATGATCGGGAACGCAGCGAACGCGTTGCCCATGATCGCCGTGAACAGCGCCATGCCGAGGCAGTAGACGACGACCGCTGCGAGCAGTGAGCCGTCGGGCAGCACCGCCTTGATGATCGTGCCGACGGCATCGCCGACCCCGGCCTGGGTGAAGACGATGCCGAGCGTGGAGAGCATCTGCGGCAGGAGTGCTGCCCAGCCGATCGCCTGCAGCAGGCGTGCACCCTCGCGCACGGGGGTGTCGAGGCGCGGCGGGCGGAGCACGAGGACGGCGACGACGACGGCGAGCACCGACCCGATGCCGAGCCCGGTCAGGGTCGCGCTGCCCTCGGCGAGCAGCGGCTCCCCACCGATCCGGACGAGCGGACCGAGGGTCGCGACGAGCACCGCGACGACGGGGATGACGAGCGCCGGGATGAACAGCCGGTTGCCGAACCGCTGCGCGAAGCCGGCGCGCTCGTCGGGGCTGGTCGTCGCGAGGACACTCGTGCTGGAGCTCGGACGGGTGGTCACCGCGGTCGGTTCAGCCGGCCCGGTCGCCGATCCGACCCCCGCGCCCGGGACGTTCGCGACCCGGGTGCGGCTCGTGGTGCCCGTGAAGCCGAGCCCGGCGAGCGCCACCATCACCAGGACGGCGATCCCGAGCGCCCAGGCGGGGAGCACGCCGGACACGACGAAGGTGCCGGCGAAGAAGGAGAGCCCGAGGATGCCCCAGAACGCCGCGTTGCCGACGCGCTTGGCGTGGGTGCGGTCGGTGAGGATGAACACGGAGACGGCGATGAAGAACGCGCCGATGAGCCAGTACAGCCACTCGCTGGTGATCACGCTGCGACCCCCTCGGTCTGGCGGACGTCGGCCGCCATCTTGTCGAGCTTGCGGTCGAGCAGCAGCAGCCGGGTGCCGTGCACGAGCAGGGCGGCGATGCCGGTGGGGATCGCCCACAGTGCCAGGTCGATCGGTTCGAGCGTCAGCTTGTAGGCCTCGTCCACGAAGGACGTGATGAGCAGGATCGACCCGACGGCGACGAAGACGTCCTCGCCGAAGAACACCCCGACGGTGTCGGACGACGCCGAGAAGCCCTTGATCTTCTCGCGCATCCGTTCGTCGATGCGGCCGTACTTCTTCGTCGCAGCGCCTTCGGCCATCGGGTGCACGAGCGGACGGACCGTCTGCGCGGGACCGCCGATGCTGGTGAGACCGACGGCTGCGGTGACCTGCCGCACCACCAGGTACCCGGCGAGGATGCGGCCCGTCGTGAGCCGGTCGAGCTTCGCGATGAGGCGCTTCGCCTGGTCCTGCAGGCCGTGGCGCTCGATGAGCCCGATGACCGGCAGCACGAGCGCGAAGGTCGTGACGCTGCGGCTGGACGCGAAGCCGCTGCCGAACGCGGTGAGGATGCCGACGGGGTCGATCCCGCCGATGGCCGCGGTGACGATGCCCGCGACGGTGACGACGAGCAGCGCGTTGACGCGCAACGCGAACCCGATGATCACGACGGCGACGCCGATGAGGACGAACATGCGGGACAGTCTGGCCCGCATTGTTCAACAATCTCAAGAGGGCACCCGGATCTGTAACACGGCGGTCACACGGGGCCGCGCTGTCGGGCTCTGCCAGGATCGGCTCATGACCCGAACCGTCAGCGGCGCAGAGTCCACCGCGGCACGCCTGCGGTCCTCGATCGCGGACGGTGGGTTCATGCCGGGGACGCAGCTGTCCGAGGAGCGCCTGAGCGACCAGCTCGGCGTCTCCCGGAACACGCTGCGCGAGGCGTTCCGACTGCTCGCCCGCGACCGACTGGTCGAGCACGTCTTCAACCGTGGTGTCTTCGTCCGACGGCTCTCGGCGGCGGACGTCACCGACCTCTACGCCGCCCGTCGGGTGCTCGAGGAGGCCGGCATCCGCGCCTGCACGCCGGACTCCCCCGCCCTCGCCGCCGCCTCGACCGCCGTCGCCGATGCCCGTGTCGCCGCCGCAGCGCACGACTGGCGAGCGGTGGGCACCGCGGACATCCGCTTCCACGCCGAGCTCGTCCGTGCCGTCCCGAGCGCGCGGCTGCACGGCCTGATGGACGCCCTGCTCGCCGAGATGCGGCTGGCGTTCCTCACCACCGACGACCCCGGAGCGTTCCACGGCGAGTTCGTCGAGCGGAACGAGGCGATCGTCGCCGCGCTCCGCTCCGGCGAGCAGGACCGCGCGTCGGCCCTGTTGGCCGACTACCTCGATGACGCGGAGCGGACCCTGCGGGCAGCAGCAGCGGCGACTGCCTGACGCGTGGCGGCTGGTGACGGCCGGGAGGCACGGCGGACCTCCGTCCCGCGGGCTTGCGCGGAAGGGACACCACCGGCACGATGGTCGTCACCGACCGGAGGGGGCCCATGCGGAAGACGTCGCTGATCATCCTCGGCCTCGCGGCTGCCGGACTGCTGCTGGTGCTCGGCGAGCCGCTGCCAGCCGCGGCGGCGGCCCTCGCCGGACTGTGGCTGGCCGACCGGACGCCGGTGATCGGCGACACCCCGATCCCGCCCGAGGCCGCCGCTGGCGTCGACGTCCGCGCCGTCCGGCAGTACCGGGAGCAGCACCCCGGAGTCACGATCACCGAGGCGGTGGCTGCCACCACCCGCCGCTGACGCGGCAGGGTCAGCCCGCCGTCGGCGGCTCCGTCTCGTCGTCACCAGCGGTCAGGTCCGACCGGGTGTCGGCGTGGATGACGGTGTCGTGTCCGAACGTCCGGGCAGCGGCACGGAGCCGCGCCACGAACTCGCCGTTCTCGAGCTCGAGTTCGTCCTCTTCGGCGTCCTCGACGACGACCTCGCTCGACGGCCCGATGAGGATCTTCGTGGTGGTCATCGTCCCGTCGTGGGCGACCGAGGGCACCGCCACGGTGTCGGCCCGGTCGCCGCCGGAGAGCGCGGCCGCGTACTCGATCACGGCGTCGGCCACGTCGTCGCTCGTCAGGATCGCGGTGTTGTCGTAGCGGATGGTCTTCATCAGGGGTGCTCCTCTCGCACCGCCATCCTGTCCCTCGCGTCCGACGCACGACCCAGTTCCTCCGGGAACCGCGAGCGGGGCGACGCAACCCCGCCACCGGACGGGAGGCACGGTGCCGGCCCGCCACGGGCCTCCCGTCCGTCAGCGTGAACACCTCCACAGGCCCCGGCGAGCCGAGCCGTCCTCACGGCAGGCGTGGCCCGTATCCTGCGACCGTGCCCACTGATGCGCGTCACTGGTTCCTCACCCGCGACGAACGCGGCAACACCGCGACCGAGGTGCACGCCGGTGGTGACGACCGCCCCGCGTGGTCCGAGGGCAACCTCGTGCGACCGCTGGTGCACGGGGCGTCGTACTTCGCCCGCATCGAGGCCGAGCTGTCGGCCCTGCAGCCCGGCGACCGCGTCTGGTTCACCGACTGGCGGGGGGACGCCGACGAGCGGCTGTCGCCGGACGGGCCGACGATCGGTGACCTGCTGGCCGACCGGGCACGGGCCGGGGTGGAGGTCCGCGGCCTCATCTGGCGCTCCCACGGCGAGCGGATCTCGGCGTCCCTCAGCGCGAAGGCCAACGAGTTGCTCGGGCGGAAGATCAACGAGGCCGGCGGCGAGGTCCTGCTCGACCAGCGCGTCCGGTTCTTCGGCTCGCACCACCAGAAGTTCTTCGTCATCCAGCACCGCGACGACCCGTCGCGGGACGTCGCCTACGTCGGTGGCATCGACCTGTGCCACAGCCGACGTGACGACGCCGCGCACGAGGGCGACCCGCAGGCGATCTCGATGGACCGTCGGTACGGCGACCGCCCCGCGTGGCACGACGCGTCGATGGAGCTCCGCGGGCCGGTCGTCGCGGACGTCCTCTCCGTGTTCGCCGAGCGGTGGGACGACCCGCACCCGCTGGACCGCAGCCTGCCCTACCGGATGCTGCTGCAACGCCTGGTCCGGATGCCGCGCCACCCGGAGCCCCTGCCGGAGCGGACCCCCGCGCCGCCGGTCGCGGGAGAGCACGCCGTCCAGCTCCTCCGCACCTACGGGGTGAAGCGCCCGCCGTTCCCCTTCGCGCCGGAGGGCGAGCGGAGCATCGCGCGGGCCTACGGCAAGGCGTTCCGGACGGCGCGGTCCCTGATCTGCATCGAGGACCAGTACCTGTGGTCCCGCGAGGTCGCGACCGGCATCGCGGAAGCCCTCGAGCGGAACCCCGACCTCCGGGTGATCGTCCTGGTGCCGCGGTACCCGAACTCCGACGGGGTGTTCAGCGGTCCGCCGGCCCGTCTGGGCCAGATCGACGCGTTGACCACCCTCCGCCGGACGGCCCCGGACCGCGTCGGGGTGTTCGACCTGGAGCACGAGTCCGGCCGACCGATCTACATCCACGCAAAGGTGTGCATCGTCGACGACGAGTGGTTCACGATCGGGTCGGACAACTTCAACCGCCGCTCGTGGACGTCGGACAGCGAGTTGACGTGTGCGGTCGTCGACACCTCGGACAGCTCACTCGCCCGCGACCTGCGGCACGAACTGTGGGCGGAGCACCTGGCGACGACGCCCGACGACCCGCAGCTCGACGGCACCGGCGCCGAGCTCCTCGCCCGGTGGCGCGCGCACGCCCGCGCGCTCGACCACTGGTACGAGGACGGCCGGCCCGGACCGCGTCCGCGGGGACGCATCCGCCAGCACGAGCCGGAGCCGGTGTCGGCGCTGCAGCGGCTCTGGGCGGCCCCGGTCGCGAAGCTCGCCGTCGACCCGGACGGGCGGCCACGAGCGCTGCGGGGCACGACCCGGTTCTAGCGCGGCGACCGACGGACGGACGGGAGGCGCGGTGCCAGCTGGCACCGCGCCTCCCGTCCGTCTGCCCCAGGGCTGACTACGCGCCGTGCGCCTCCTCGGCGACCGGCTGCCACTCGCGCCACGTCGCGAGGCGGGACTCGTAGTCCTTCTCCGCGATGCCGAGCGGCGCCTTGCCGAAGAAGACGCGCAGCGGCGGCTGCTCGGCGTCGACGACCGTGAGGATCGCGCTCCGCGTCGCCTCGGGCTTGCCGGGGTCGGCCGCGGAGGGACGCTTGGACGCGGCGTCGCGGACCTCGGCGTAGGCCGGGTTCTCGTCACTGTGCTTCGAGGACGGGCCGGACCAGTCAGTGGAGAACCCGCCCGGCTCGATCAGGGTGACGTGGATGCCGAAGCCGGCGACCTCCTGGGCGAGCGACTGCGACAGCCCCTCGAGCGCCCACTTCGACGCGTGGTAGGCGCCGACGGTCGGGAACGCGCTGATGCCGCCGATGCTCGACACCTGGATGACGTGTCCCGAGCCCTGCTCGCGCATGATCGGCAGGGCCGCCTGGGTGACCCAGACCGCGCCGAACAGGTTCGTCTCGAGCTGGGCGCGGAGCTCGTCCTCGGTGAGTTCCTCGACCATGCCGAAGTGGCCGAAGCCGGCGTTGTTGACGACGACGTCGAGCGAGCCGAAGTGTTCGGCGGCCTGCTGCACCGCAGCGAAGTCCGCTGCCCGGTCGGTGACGTCGAGCCGCAGCCCGAGGAACGTGTCCGGGTACTGCTCGACGAGGTCCTGGACGTCGTCGGTGTTGCGGGCGGTGCCGGCGACGGAGTCACCGCGTTCGAGGGCGGCCTCCGTCCACTCGCGGCCGAAGCCCTTGGATGCTCCGGTGATGAACCAGGTCTTGCTCATGTGTCCTCCTGTGGTTGCCGCGCCCCAGCCAACGCCGTGGCCGGTCCGCGGGGACGGATGTTCGCGCTGGGCGAGGTCAGACCGACGCTTCGGTGTGCCGCACCTTGCCGACGACGACGTCGACGATCCCGGCGACCAGTGCGGCGCCGACGAACGCCAGGGACACGCCCAGCCCGAGCGGCAGGCCCTTCGCGTAGTC
Organism: Curtobacterium sp. MCLR17_032; assembly: GCF_003234795.2. NCBI lineage: Bacteria > Bacillati > Actinomycetota > Actinomycetes > Micrococcales > Microbacteriaceae > Curtobacterium > Curtobacterium sp. MCLR17_032. The sequence goes on from NZ_CP126268.1 coordinate 2,992,816, forward strand.
GCCGTGGGAGCTGGCGAGCGTCGAGTAGAAGACGCTGCCGACCGCGGCGATCCCGACCGCCGAGCCGACGCGCGCGCCGACCTGGATGAGCCCACCGGCCGAGCCGCCCTGTTCGACGGGCACCTCGGACAGCGTCAGGGTCTGGTTCGGCGAGATCGTCAGGCCGGAGCCGACGCCGGCGACGAGCAGCGGCAGGACCAGCCACCAGCCCAGGTCCGACTCGTAGTGGTTCGCGACGACCCAGATGACGACGCCCAGGCCGATGAGCACCAGGATCGTGCCGACGACGATGAGCTGTCGGCCCAAGCGGTGCACGATCCGTCCGCCCAGGGTCGAGGCGATGCCGGACCCGATCGCGAACGGCACGGTCGCCAGGCCCGCGGTCAGCGCCGAGTAGTGCAGCCCGGACTGCAGGGCGAGGGTCAGGACGAAGAACAGCGGGGTGAAGCCGGCGAAGTACACCGTCGCCAGGCCGACACCGAGCGAGAACGACCGGCGACGGAACAGCCGCAGGTCGACCACGGGCTCCTTCGTCCGCTCGTAGTGCCGCTCCCACAGGACGAACAGCACGGCGAACACGACGGCGACGACGATCAGCCACCACTTCGTGCTGCCCTTCCACACCTGCGACTGCACGAACGGCAGCAGCAGGGCGACGACCGCGGCACCCAGCAGGACGATGCCGACCGGGTCGAAGTCGTGCTTCTTCCTGCGCTCGGCACCGGACGGTGCCGGCAGGTAGCGGAAGGCCAGGAGGATCGTGACGAGTCCCACGGGCAGGTTCACGAAGAAGACGAACCGCCACCCGTTCTCGGTGCCGAAGGCCGTGATGAGCAGACCGCCGATCAGCGGGCCGATGGCGGTGGCGATGCCGACGGTGGCGCCGAACAGGCCGAACGCCTTCCCGCGCTCCCGGCCGCGGAAGAGCTGCTGGATGAGCGCGGTGACCTGCGGGGTGAGCAGACCGCCGGCGAGACCCTGCACCAGGCGGGCGACCACCAGGACGATGCCGTTCGGGGCGAAGCCGCAGAGGGCACTGGCGAGCGTGAACAGGCCGACGCCGATGACGAACATCCGGCGCCGTCCGGTGGCGTCACCGAGTCGGCCGCCGGGGACGAGCAGCAGGCCGAACGACAGGGCGTACCCGGAGAGGATCCACTGGACCGCCTCGGGCGTCGTGCCCGGCAGGCCGGTCGAGATCGACTGCAGGGCGACGTTGACGATCGACACGTCGAGCAGGACGATGCCACCGCCGAGCAGGTCGATGACGAGGGCCTTCCAGCGGTTCGGGTCCGGCTGGTCACCGTCCGACTGCGCTGCCTGGTCGGGCCGTGCCGGCGCGTGCTCGTCGCTCTCGACGTGGTGGGCGTCGTGGTGCGGGACGGTGGGAGCCGCATCGGGCTCGACGGGTCTGCGGTGTTCAGCTGTCATGGCCACTTCACGCTAGGCTCGCCGACCCCCGGAGCCGGCCACGATCCTCCCGTCCCCGCACGGCAGTGTGAGGGAACGCACAGGAGCAGCGGGCGGGCGCTCACACCGGACTGAGCGGCTCCAGGTCACCCTCGGGCAGTTCGACCCGCACGCCGTCGCCGGGACGGACGACTCCCCCGCTGACGACGACGCCCATCACGCCGCCCTTCCGCGAGACCGACCCGTCCTCGGCGCGGCCGAGCACCTCGCGGAGCAGTCCGGGCTCGAAGTCGTTGATCTGCTGGCACGGGTTCCGGAGGCCCGTGATGCGCACGCAGGCGTCCTCGCCCAGGTGGAGCAACGCCCCGGTCGGCAGCCCGAGCAGGTCCACCCCGCGCGTGGTGACGTTCTCGCCGAGCAGTCCCGGCGCGACGGAGTGGCCGGCGGCCTCGAGCTCGTCGAAGAGCTCGGCGTGGATCAGGTGCACCTGCCGCAGGTTCGGCTGCGACGGGTCCCGGGCGACGCGGGAGCGGTGCTGCACGGTGGTGCCCGCGTGCGCGTCACCCTCGATGCCCCACCCCTCGACGAGCGTGACCGCATCGACGACGGGCTTGCTGAAGTGGTGGTCGTGGTCACGGCTGACGGCCACGACCTCGGATCGGTCGGTTCCCTGGTTCCCCATGACGCGAGTCTCGTGCACCGACCCCGCCGGCGGCAACGGTCGGCGTGCCTAGGCTGGCGTGGTGCTCCCGCTCCGTCCGTCGTCCGTCCGCTCCGACCGGCGTATGCCGTGACCGCCAGCAGCCAGCTCGCGGCGGCCGTCGCGCCGGGAGCGCCGCCGCTCGCGACCGACATGCCGTCCGCGCCGACGCCACGGCAGGCGGCGGTGCTCATGCTGTTCGGCCCGCTCGACGACGTGCCGAGCGACCGTCCGGCGCGCTCCGCCGACGTCCCGCGGGACCTCGACGTACTCCTGCTCGCCCGCGCCAGCACGCTCCGCTCCCACGCCGGCGAGGTCGCCTTCCCCGGTGGCCGCGTCGACCCAGGTGACGCCGATGTGGTCGCCGCGGCACTTCGGGAGGCGCGTGAGGAGACCGGCCTGGACCTGGCGGGCATCGACGTGCTCGGCACTGCGCCGGCCGTGCCGCTCGCCCACTCGCGGCACCTGGTGACGCCGGTCCTCGGCTGGTGGCGTGCGCCGTCGCCGGTCCGGGTGGTGGACGAGGCCGAGTCGGCAGCCGTCTTCCGCGCTCCCGTGGCCGACCTGCTGGACCCGGCGAACCGCGGCATCACGGAGTTCCGGCGCGAGGGCCAGACCTGGCGCGGGCCGGCGTTCACCGTCCGGGCCGACTCGGGGTCCTACGTGGTGTGGGGCTTCACCGCCACGCTGCTCGACGGGTTGTTCGACCGGGTCGGGTGGACCGAGCCGTGGGACCACGAGCGGGTGGTGGCCATCCCCGGGCAGTGAGCGCCGGGCCTGCCGCTCGAGCGCCGACCCAGGCGGCGCGTGCCGGCGTGTCAGCCGAACGGGATCACCCGCACCACGATCCCGACGACGAGCATCGCCGCAGCCACCACCGCCGCACGCCACAGCACCTTCTTGTGGTGGTCGCCGAGGTTCACGTTCGCCAGGGACACGAGCAGCAGGATCGCCGGCACGAGCGGGCTCTGCATGTGCACCGGCTGCCCCACCACCGAGGCCCGCGCCATCTCGGCGGGCGTGATGCCGAACGCCGAGGCGCTCTCCGCCAGGACGGGCAGGATGCCGAAGTAGAAGGCGTCGTTGCTCATGAAGAACGTCAGCGGCATGCTCAGCACGCCGGTGATGGCCGCCAGGTAGGGGCCCATCGAGTCGGGGATCACCGCGACCAGCCAGTCGGCCATCGCGGCGACCATCCCGGTGCCGTCGAGCACCCCGATGAGCACTCCGGCGGCGAACACCATCGACACGACGCCGACGATGCTCGGCGCGTGGGCCACGATCTGCGCGCTCTGCTGCTTGAGCTGTGGGAAGTTGACGAGCAGCGCGACGGCCGTGCCGACCATGAACACGTACGCCAGGGGCAGCACGCCGAGCACCAGGACGACCATGACCGCGACGGTGAGCACGAGGTTGAACCAGATGCGCTTCGGGCGGAGCGTCGGACGGTCCGGGTCGAGCATCGTCGACGCCATCGTCGCGCCGGAGCCGGAGCCCGAGCCGGACGCCCCGCCGACGTCGTCTGCGCCGTCGACGCCATCGCCGTCCGCCCGGCGGCCGTCGGCCTTGCCCCCGCGCAGCCCGAGCGCGACGGTCGGGCTGGTGAACATCCCGCCGCCGGTCCCACCGGCCGCCGCGAGCATCCGCGAACCGACACCCGCACCGGCCCCGGCCTTCTGCCGAGTCGGAGCCCGGGACGCCCGGGTCGCGGAGGTGAACTCGATGAGCCCGAGGCGCTTCCGCTCCGCCAGCCCCATCGTCCACGCGAACCCGAAGCACAGCAGCAGGCCGACGATCAGCGACGGCACGAGCGGCACGAAGACGTCCGTCGGGTCGATCTTCAGCGCGGCGGCGGCGCGGGCGGTCGGGCCACCCCAGGGCACGATGTTCAGCGTTCCGTTGGTGAGCCCGGCGACGCACGTCAACACGACCGGGCTCATGCCGAGCTTGAGGTAGATCGGCAGCATCGCCGCGGTCACCACGATGAACGTCGTCGACCCGTCACCGTCGAGCGACACCGCACCCGCCAGCAGGGCCGTGCCGAGGACGATCTTCGCCGGGTCGTTGCCGGTCACCCGCAGGATGAACCGGACGAGCGGGTCGAACAGACCGACGTCGATCATCAGGCCGAAGTACATGATCGCGAACATCAGCAGTGCGGCCGTCGGCGCGAGCGTCCCGATCGCCTTCATGACCATGTCGCCGAGGCCCAGGCCGGCACCGGCGAAGAGCCCGAAGACCGTCGGCACGATGATCAGGGCGAGCATCGGTGACATCCGCTTGGTCATGATCATCACCATGAAGACCACGACCATCGCGTACCCGAGGATGACGAGCATCAGGACTCCTTCGTCCGTGTCTGGCAGTCCGGGCACGCTACGACCCGGCCGGGAGGCGCGGCGCGCTTCTGCGCGTTGGCGCACCATCGCGCATTGACCGTGTTGTGCGCATTCTGCGCACGACGAGCGCTGCGCGCTCCGTACGCTGGTGTCGTGACCGACGACCGTTCACGGCGCCGCAGGCTCCGCTTCGCCACCGAGGTACTGGTGCTGCAGCTCGTCGTGGTCGTCGCCGTCGTCGTCCTCACCAGCGCCGTGTTCGTCCGGATCGAGGTCACCAGGCTCGAACGAGCCGCCGAGGGGACCGCCCTCGCGATCGCCCAGAGCGTCGCCGCGCAGGACGACCTCCGCACCGAGGTCACACGCCTCAGCGTCGACGGGACCGACCTCGACCGCGCCCACCTCGCCGACGGTCCCGTGCAGCAGGCCGCCCTCGACGCACAGCGGCGGACCGGGGCACTGTTCGTGGTGGTGACCGACGACCGCGGGATCCGTCTGGCGCACCCGGACGCGGACCGCATCGGTCGGATGGTGAGCACCTCCCCCGACGCCGCACTCAGCGGACGCGAGAGCGTGTCGTGGGCGCGCGGCACCCTCGGCGAGTCCGCGCGGGCGAAGGTACCCGTCTACGGAACCGGTGCCGACGGGACGGGCGTGGGGCGGGCCTCCCGACCGGACGTGGTGGGCGAGGTCAGCGTCGGGTTCGCGCGGGACCGCGTGTACGACACCCTGGTCGAGGACAGCGTGCCCGTCATCGGTGCCGGGCTCGTGGCGGTGCTGCTGGCGGTGATCGCCTCCGTGCTCATCCGTCGGCGACTCGTCCGGTTGACGCTCGGCGTGCAGCCCGAGGAGCTCGTGACGCTCGTGCAGAACCAGCGGGCCGTCCTCGGCGGGGTCGGCGAGGGCGTCATCGCGACCAGCCCCACCGGCACCGTGACCGTCTGCAACGCCGAGGCCGCACGGTTGCTCGCGCTGACCCGACCGGTCGGACGGGCGCTCACCGACCTGGACCTGCCCGACGCCCTGGCCGCCATGCTGGACCGTGCCGCGCCGACCCCGGCGAGCGCCACCGTCGTCGCCGGCCCGCAGGTGCTGCTCGTCGACGTGCGGAGCGTGTTCCGCGACGGCCTCGACCTCGGCCGTGTCGCCGTGCTGCGGGACCGGACCGACGTGGAGGCCCTCAGCCGACGACTCGACGCCGTCGGTTCGCTGACCCAGGCGCTCCGGGCCCAGCGGCACGAGTTCGCCAACCGGTTGCATGCGATCGCCGGACTGCTCGACGTCGGGGAGACCACGCGGGCCCGCGCCTACCTGGCGGACGTGCAGGAGCGGGGGCCGTTGCGGTACCCGGTGCAGCACGCCGACCGGTTGACCGAGCCGTTCCTGCAGGCGTTCCTCGGGGCGAAGGGCGTCGAGGCGGCCGAGCGCGGGGTACTGCTGCGGATCGGACCGGAGACGCTGGTGCAGGGGACGATCACCGAGCCGGGGGACGTGACGACGGTGCTCGGGAACCTGGTGGACAACGCGGTGACGGCGGCCCTGTCCGGGGCTCGGTCGTCGCCGGACCAGCCGCAGCCGTGGGTGGAGGTCGAGGTGCTCGACGAGGGCACGACGCTGCACCTGTCGGTGATGGACTCCGGGCCGGGCGTCCCCGGGGACCGGGACCTGTTCGCCCGCCGCTCCCCCGGGCCACGTGCTGCCGGCGACGACGGGTCCGGAGAGCCCGGTCCGGGCGACCCCGGGCAGGTGCACGGGCTCGGCATCGGCCTGCCGCTGTCGCGGGAGATCGCCCGGCGGAACGGTGGGGACGTGTGGCTCGCCGACCACGGTGGGCCGGGCGACGGCGGCGCGGACGACACGACGCACGGCGCGGTGTTCTGCGCACGACTCGGAGGAGCGGTGGGATGACGGACCTGATCGTGCTGGTGGTCGACGACGACTTCCACGTCGCGGACCTGCACCGACGGCAGGTCGACCAGGTGCCCGGGTTCCGGGCGCTCGACCCCGTCGGCACCGTGGCGCTCGCCCGCCAGGTGCTGGCGACGACCCCGGTCGACCTGGTGCTCGTCGACGTCTACCTGCCGGACGGCAGCGGCCTCGACCTGCTCCGCGCGGTCGACACCGACGCGTTCGTGCTGAGTGCCGCCTCCGACTCGGGGACCGTGCGGCGGGCGATGCGGCACGGTGCCCTGGCGTACCTGATCAAGCCCTTCGACTCGGGGGTGCTCGCCGAGCGGCTGCGGGCGTACGCGCGCTCCCGGAACGTGCTCGACGAACGGGCGACGCTCGACCAGGAGGCCGTCGAGCGGGCGTTCCGGATCCTGCACGCCGGGGACAGCGGTGGCGCTTCCCCCTCGCGCGCGGCCACGGCGGCGCTGGTGCTCGAGCAGCTGTCGGGGTCCGAGGAGCGCTCGGCGGCCGAGGTCGCGGCGGCGATCGGGGTCTCGCGGGCGACGGCGCAGCGCTACCTGGCGCAGCTCGCGGCCGACGGGTCCGCGACCATGCAGCTGCGCTACGGCGCGGCGGGGCGGCCGGAGCACCGGTACACGCGGCGCTGACGTCCGGCGCCGACGTCGCGGCGGTCTGGTGGTACGACGACGGGCGGGAAACACCCCCCAAGGCTGCTTCCCGCCCGCTCGTCGCCCCCGGCCCCGCTCGTGGCCGGGCCGCTCCCCGCTACCCCCAGACCTGCTGCTGGATCGCGGACAGCAAGCCGTTCGTCGGGAAGTTGGTCTGCCGGACGATCAACCAGGTCGACCCTTCCGAGTAGTAGGTCAACGTGGTGTCCACCGGGTACGCCTGCTCCGTGACGGTCATCCGGCAGAGCCGACCGGCACCGCTGTCGGCGCAGGTGTAACCGCTCCGCACCAGCAGGGCCTCGTGGTCCGCGATCACCTCGGCAGTGTCCGAGCCGAGGGAGACGCTGAGGCCGCTGACGTCCGCTCGCGGGTCACGCCAGATGCACGAGAGGTCCACGGGCGGCCCGTCTCCGTCGCTGCCTGCTTCACTCCCCAACGGGTCCGCGAGGGGTGTGCCGCCGAACAACCGGTCGTACTCGGATGCCGGAACGAGCTGCCGGCAGTCCGTCGGCAGTGTGCCCGCCCGCCCGACCGACGTCGGTGTCGGGGTCGGCACCGGGACCGGCGTCTCCTGGACGGGCGCCGACTCGGGTGTGCTCGGCGCCACCGGCTCGGAGGGACTGGGCGTCGGCGCCGGGGCGGACGCGGTGAACGGCTGCGGGATCATCCCGAGCGCGACACCACCGCTCGTGGCACCGAGGCCGAGCAGGGCGATCACGCCGATGACGATGCCGGCACGGCGGCCGCGTCGGCGGGGTGCGGGGCGGCGGTCCTCGGCACGGTCGAGGACCGTCTGCTTCATCGAGACGAGCATGCGCTGCAGGTCGTCTCCGGTGGGAGGCTCAGTGTTCATCGTGCATCACCGCCTTCTTCAGTCGTGCGCGCGAGCGGGAGACCCGCTGGGTGACCGCCCCGACACTGAGGCCGAGCATCTGTGCGGCTTCCGCGTACGAGTGCCCTTCGAGCAGGCAGAGCTCGCAGATGCGCTGGTCCGTCGGGGGCAGGGTCGCGATCTCGTCGCGGACCCAGCGCAGACGCTCGCGGGCCTCGTCGGCGTCGGGCGGTGCGGGCAGGTCCTCGGGGAGTTCGTCGGCCGCGCCCTTCGCCAGCCGCCGGGACTGGTTGCGGGCGTGGTTCCGGCACACCACGAGCAGCCACGGCAGCAGGGCGCTGGTGGCGAGGTCGAGCTCGCCGGACTTCTGCCAGAGCGTCAGGAACGTGTCCTGCACGAGCTCTTCGACGTCCTGCTTGCTGCCGGCCAGCGCCCACGCGTACCGGGTCAGTGTCGGCGCGAACCGGTCGAACGCGTCGGCCAGCGCCGCGCGGTCCCCGTTCGCGAGCCGACGAGTCAGTGCTGCGTCGGCTTCGGTGTCCTCGTCCACGGATGCCCCCTCTCACCTCAGAAGTGTCGGGTGCGCGCTGATCCTGACGAAGGCTCCACGATCGGGCGTGTCGCGCGGCGCCGGGTCGCGCGGCGCCGGGTCGGGCCGCGCCAAGTCGGTTCTGGCCTGGGCGTGACGGACGGGAGGCACGGTGCCAGCTGGCTCCGCGCCTCCCGTCCGTCAGGTGTGAGCACTCGCACACGGCACCAGTGGTCCCACGGAGGTCCTCCGGTCCGCCCGGTGTGAGACTGCTCCTCCTGCCACCGAACACGATCGAGGACACCCGATGCCCGCAGACGACCACGAGACGTCCCCCGCCCCCGCCGGCGGTCCGGTCCGGCACGGCCGCCAGCGCCGCCGGAGACTCGTCCTGCCGACGATCGGTGGCGTGCTCGCGATGGCGCTCGTCCTGACCGGCGGCTACGCGGCATGGTCCTACGAGCAGCTCGACTCGAGTCTCACCAAGGTCCACATCACCCGTTCGGCACCCTCCGGAGCGCCGAGCGGGGGCGCGGTCGCCGACACCGACGGGAAGGCGCAGAACATCCTCCTGGTCGGGGACGACCACCGTCCGGCCGACGCGACACCGCAGGAGCTCGACGAGCTGGGCACCCAGCTCGACGACGGTGCGACCAACACCGACACAATGATCGTGCTGCACATCCCCGCCGGCGGCGGCAGCGCCACGATGATCTCGTTCCCGCGCGACTCGTGGGTGCCGATCCCCGGGCACGGCACCTTCAAGCTCAACAGCGCCTACTCAGACGGTGCGGCGCACGGCGGTGGTGACGCGGGCGGCATGGGCCTGCTCATCCAGACCATCGAGAACATCAGCGGCCTCACCATCGACCACTTCGTGCGGGTGTCGCTCCTCGGCTTCTACCAGCTCGTCAAGGCGCTGGGGCCGATCACCGTCTGCCTCAACCACCCCGCCCACGACCCGAACTCGGACGTCGACCTACCCGCCGGCACGTCGACGCTGAACGCCTCCCAGGCGCTGTCCTTCGTCCGCCAACGCGACGGGCTGCCGCGCGGCGACCTGGACCGTGAGGTCCGACAGCAGTACTTCCTCTCCCAGGAGGCGCGGGAGGCCCTGTCCGCGCGCACACTCCTCAACCCGGTGAAGGTCGCGGACCTGCTGCACGGCGTCGGTGACGCGGTGCAGATCGACGACACCCTGAGCATCCCTGACCTGGTCTCGACCTTCAGCGACATCGACCTGTCCGCGATCCGGTCGGCCACGATCCCCACCTCCGGCACGCCGACCATCGACGGGTACTCCACCGTGGCCGTCGACTTCGCCGCCCTGCCCGCCTTCTTCCAGGACATCGTCGGCCCGCCCGCCGCGTACGTCGCCGCGCGGGCCGCCGCCCCCTCGGCCGTGCACGTCGCCGTCCTGAACGGTGCACAGACGCCCGGCGCTGCCGGGACGGCGTCGGCAGCCCTGACGGCGAAGGGCTTCGTCGTCGGAGCACCGGGCGACACCACGACGACCGGTACGACCGTCGTCGAGTACCCCGCGGGGTCGGAGGCGCAGGCGAAGGCGGTCGTCGCAGTCGTCCCCGGAGCGCTGGCGGTCGAGTCCGCAACGGTCAGCGGTGTGACACTCGTGCTCGGTACCGACGGCCACACGGTGGCGGCGGCAGCGGCTCCCGGTGCGACGAGCACCGCGCCGTCCCCCGCGGCGAGGAGCCACGCAGCCGCACCGGCACCGGCACCCGCGAAGCCCGTCGGCAACGCCTACGGCGCGCAGGGCACCTGCATCAACTGACCCCACCCGTGGCGGACGCGAGGTCTCCGTTCGGTCTCGTTCTCTCCCGTGGGTCCGGCTCTGCAGGGACGACGCCCCAGAGTGGAGGGCATGGACTCCTGGGGCATGGGCGACACCGGACGGCTGATCGGCAGCAGCTACGGGTGGATGGTCACCGTCACGACCCCTGCCAGCGCCGTGGCGGCCACGGCGCTCGTCGCGATCACGAGCGGCACCCTCCCCGACCTCATGTCGTTCGTGTGGTTCACCGGCCTGTTCCTGGTCGCCACCCTCGTCCTGGCGCTGGCCGGCGCCCTGATCTCGGTCCCCTTCACCTACCTGCTCGGACGGGCGCTCAACCGGGTGCGGTCGCGAGGGATCCACACCGCAGCACACTCGGTCCTGGCCGGCGTACTCGCAGCAGGGGCCTCGTCGCTCACCACCTCACTGTGGCTGAACGGTCTGCTGCCGTCCATCGCGATCACGATCGCCGTCGCCGCGGGAGCCGCTGCGGCCATCGCCACCTGGCGGCAGCTCCGTCCCGCGCCTGTCGTCGCCGTCGTCCCCGTCGTCCCCGGGGACGAGCAGCACGACGAGACGCAGCGCGTCGACGCCCAGCGGTCGTTGTGACGGACGGGAGGCGCGGTGCCGGCTGGCACCGTGCCTCCCGTCCGACACCCGCGCACGCTCGTGCGCCGGCGGCACCGCGGTCAGGGCAGCAGGACCACCTTGCCGTTGATGGTCCGTGACTCGGCGCACCTCGGGGCGATGGGGATCGGAGCGGACGTGTTGTACGCGTCGGAGGTCGCGGCGATCCGGGCGCAGGCGAGTGGGCTGTCCGCGGCCGGGTCAGGGTCCGACGGTTGAACACGGAAGAGGACCAGCTCAGCTCCGCTTCCTCCTCCCCCTGCGGGAAGCGACGAGCATGGTGACAGCCGCGCCACCCACGATGACGGTGAAGACGACGCCCAGCCCCCGGACCGACTCACCAGGCGTGCCGTACCCCGCGATGACCGCTGAACCAGGATCGTCCTGGCGGTAGACGACGGTGACGGTGTCACGGACCTCGGGCTTCGCCTGGGAGACCCAGTCCGCCCAGATCACATGACGCGACGAGCCGGAAGAGAAGTACTCCGCCCCGAAACGTCGGTCCGATGACTCGGGGCCGTCGTCCACGTCGATGACCGTTCCGGAGACCCGTGTACCCGTCGCGAGCAGGTCGTTGTTCCCGGCGATCAGGACACTGCCGATCGTGACGAGCAGTGGACCGATGAGCAGCATCGCAGCGATCAGGAGCACGAGCGGTGCTCGCCCTCGCTTCGGCGCGGCAGGGCTTCCCGCTCCCGTCGGTTTCATCATCGTTGCTCCTCGTGACGGCACATCAGACGACGTCCTGTTCCCGGCTCGGGCCACAGGCGCCGGAAGCGTCGCGGCAGGGCTTCAGCTCGGGGCCACGACATGGACCGAGCTTCGCAGATCCACCGATCACCCGTCGGGTGCAGGCCCGGAATGTAACGACGAGGTAACAACCACAACGATCACCAAACGGTTGCGCCGGGTGCCCCGAATCACTGTCACAAGCCGGGAAACACCCGCAAGCGCTCACCAGCAGCTCACCGCTGGTTCTCCACCCCCACCGCCGGGGTGTGTTCGGCGCGCTGTCACCAACCGCGCCGAGCGCGTTCAAGCAAAGGAATGAAGACATGCGCAAGTCCCTGAAGAACACGATCACCCTCGCCACCGCCGGCGCGATCGTCCTGGGCGGTGCCGGCTTCGGCATCACCGCCGCCAACGCCTCCACCCCGACCGTGCACACCGTCTCCTCCAGCTCCGCGTCGAAGATCCCCGCACCGGTCGCCTCGGTCCCCGAGGTCCTCGGCGGCAACACCTCCGTCGCCCTCGACAAGGGCTTCACCGACGCCCTCACCTCGCTGAAGCTGACCCCGGGTGTCTCCGGCAACGCCAAGCTCGCCGACGGCGCCGTGTCGTTCCCGATCACCTCCGGCTCGGTCACGTACTGGAGCCCGGACGGCAAGTACCGCCCCTACGTGCAGGGCCTGCTGAACCACGACGACTCCGGCCTGACCCTCAAGGCCGGCGACACCACCGTCACCCTCGAGAACTTCGTCGTGAACCCGGGCTCCTCGAAGCTCTCCGGTGACGTCCTCGTCAACGGCAAGGTCGCCGTCGCCAACGCCTACCTCTTCTCCCTCCACGGCGGGACGCTGAAGCCGCTCCAGCTCGAGGGCGACAACGCGATCCTCACCGGCACCACCGTCCACATCTCCGACGACGCCGCGAAGCTGCTCAACAGCACCTTCAAGACCGACGCCGTCAAGGGCGGCCTGCTCGTCGGCACCGCCACCATCACCGCCCAGATCAAGTAACACCCGACGCGTCACCAGACGCACCACCACCACGAGAACGCCGCCCCGGCACACACCGGAGCGGCGTTCTCGCGTTCTCCCACCATGTGCCCGTGCGAGCGCGCCGACGTGACGGACACGTGTCGCGCCTCCAGGCCGGTCACCGGCAGGAACGGTCAGCGCACCTCCGTCGACTCCCGGCCGCCTACCCGAGCGGCTCGACGCCGTAGCTGGTGACCACCGCGCGGAGCTCCTCCAGGTACGTCTGCGCCTGCACGGTCAGCGGGACCGAGGCGTGGGCGATCCACCCGATCTCGATGCGTTCGTCGACGTCGAGCGGGATGGCGACGATCTCGGGGTCCAGGTCGTCGCTGATGAGCCCGGTGGAGATCGTGTACCCACCCAGGCCGATCATGAGGTTGAAGATCGTCGCCCGGTCCGAGACGCGGATCTCCCGCTTGCTCGACATCGTCGACAGGATCTCCTCCGCCAGGTAGAAGGAGTTGTTCGCACCCTGGTCGAAGGTCAGCCGGGGCAGGTCCGCCAGGTCGGCGAGGGTCGCGCGCTTCCGGGACGCGAGCGGGTTCCGCCGGGCGACGAAGATGTGCGGCTGGGCGACGAACAGCGGGGTGAAGACGACGCCGGCGTCCCGCATCAGCTTGCCGAGGACCTGTCGGTTGAAGTCGTTCCGGTAGAGGATGCCGACCTCGCTGCGCAGCGTGCGGACGTCCTCGATGATGTCCCAGGTGCGGGTCTCACGGAGCGAGAACTCGTACTCGTCCGCGGCCGCCGCCTCGACCATGCGGACGAAGGCCTCCACGGCGAACGAGTAGTGCTGCGCCGACACCCCGAGCAGCCGACGTGACGGCTGCCCGCCGACGTAGCGCTGCTCGAGCAGCGAGACCTGTTCGACGACCTGCCGGGCGTACCCGAGGAACTCGACCCCGTCGACGGTGAGCACGACCCCACGGGCCGAGCGGGTGAACAGGGGGCGGCCGATCCGCGTCTCGAGGTCCTTCATCGCCGCAGAAAGGGTCGGCTGGGCGACGTAGAGCAGGTCGGCCGCTGCACTGATCGACCCCTCGGTCGCGACCTCGATGAAGTAGCGGAGCTGCTGCAGGGTGATGTCGTTCGAGACCCGGGCCATAGGCGCAGGCTATACCGGCGCATAGCGTCTCGGTATTACCTGATGACCCGGGCCTCCCGTCATGCTCATGGGATGGCGAATGACCTGACCTTCAGCATCACGCGGACGCGGTTCGACGAGGACTACTCCCCCGCCGACAGCTCCCGGCTGACCACGAACTTCGCCAACCTGGCGCGCGGCGAGCACCGTCAGCAGAACCTCCGTGCTGCGCTGGCGATGATCGACGGGCGCGCGAACGACCTCGCCGGGGTCCATGACCGCTACCGCCTGGAACTCGACATCGTCTCCGCCGCACTGGCGTTCTCCGACGGTGGATCGGACGCCGAGTTTGCGCTGCTCGAGATGCTCGACGTCACGATCGTCGACCAGCACACCGGCGAGCGCCACCACGGCATCCTCGGCAACAACTTCTCGTCGTACCTGCGCGACTACGACTTCTCGGTGCTGCTGCCGTCATCGCCGGGCGTGCCGTCCGACTTCGGGGCGCTGCACGGGGCGCTCTTCCAGCGCTTCTTGGAGTCGTCCGCGTTCCACTCGGATTTCAGTGCCGAGCCCGTCGTCTGCATCAGCGTCTCGACGAGCCAGACCTACCGCCGGACCGGGTACGTCCACCCCGTCCTCGGCGCCGAGTACGAGCACGAGCACTCCTCGCTCACCGACGACTACTTCGGTCGGATGGGCATGCAGGTCCGGTACTTCCAGCCCGCCGGAGCGTCGGCCCCGCTCGCGTTCTACACGCGCGGCGACCTGACCGGCGACTACACGGACCTCCAGCTCATCGGCACGATCGCCACCATGGAGACGTTCCAGAAGATCTACCGCCCGGAGATCTACGCCGCGAACACCCCGGCGGGCAGCGTCTACAAGCCGACCCTCGACCACACCGACTTCACGCCCACTCCGGTCACCTACGACCGTGAGGAGCGCAGCCACCTCGGGATCACCCAGGGCCGGTGGACCGAGGAGCACCTCGTCAAGCCGCACCACGCGCTCCTCTCGCGGTTCGCTGCCGACTCCGTACCCGCCCGCTGACCGACTGGACCATCACCTCCATGAGCTCGCTCCTCCCCACCTCGATCGTCGGCAGCCTGCCGAAACCCTCCTGGCTCGCCGAGCCCGAACGTCTCTGGAGCCCGTGGGAGCTCGAGGGCGCAGCGCTGACCGAGGGCAAGCAGGACGCACTCCGCTCCGCCGTGCACGAGCAGGAGCGCCGCGGCATCGACATCGTCAGCGACGGCGAGCAGACCCGCCAGCACTTCGTCACGACGTTCATCGAGCACCTGGACGGTGTCGACCTCGACCGCAAGGAGACCGTCCGGATCCGTGACCGGTACGACGCCGCCGTCCCGACCGTCGTCGGTGCCGTCAGCCGTCGAGCGCCCGTGTTCGTGGACGACGCCCGCTTCCTGCGCGCGCAGACCGACCGCCCGATCAAGTGGGCGCTCCCCGGCCCGATGACCATGATCGACACCCTCTCCGACCAGCACTACAAGTCACGCGAGAAGCTGGCGTGGGAGTTCGCCACGATCCTCAACCAAGAGGCACGCGAGCTGCAGGACGCCGGCGTCGACGTCATCCAGTTCGATGAGCCCGCCTTCACCGTCTTCCACGACGAGGTGCAGGACTGGGGCGTGGCCGCACTCGAACGCGCGGCCGAGGGCCTCCGCGTCGAGACCGCCGTGCACATCTGTTACGGGTACGGCATCGAGGCGAACAACAGGTGGAAGGAGACGCTCGGGGCCGAGTGGCGCCAGTACGAGCGGTCGTTCCCGCTCCTGCAGCAGTCGTCGATCGACATCGTGTCGCTGGAGTGCATCCATTCACACGTGCCGCTCGAGCTCGTCGAACTCATCCGCGGCAAGAAGGTCATGCTCGGCGCGATCGACGTCGCCACCGAGACCGTCGAGACCCCGGAGGAGGTTGCCGAGGTGCTCCGCCGTGCGCTGGAGTTCGTCGATGCGGACAAGCTCATCCCCAGCTCCAACTGCGGGATGGCTCCGCTGGCGCGGGGTGCGGCGCTGGACAAGCTCGGTGCCCTGGCAGCGGGCGCGGACATCGTCCGCGACGAGCTCGTCGGCGCCGACGTCCCGTCGGGACGCTAGACGCTACCGGTCACAGGGCGGCTCCCTCCGGAAGATGGAGAGCCGCCCTGTTCGTTGCGTCCGCGAGATGCTTGGCTCTCGATCCGGCCTGGAGGCGCGGCTGCCGTTCGACTGACAGGTCGCGTTGGTGCTGGTGTCACCCCTCACCGCATCCGCGAACCGGATCGCCGTCGGAGCGGCGAGTGGATCGACGCGAGCAAACGATGACGATCGTCGCGAACACTGCAGCGGCGATCCAGGTCCCGACGCCGACCGGCCCCGCGAGGGCGAGGTCCGGCGGGTACTTCGCAGAGGAGAACAGCAGCACCAGACCGCCCGCTGCGTTGAACGCGCCGTGCCCGAGCACGGCGGGCCAGACCGAACCACTCCAGATCCGGAGCCAGCCGATGAACGTGCCGACGGCGGTGGCTCCGACGATCATCAGGAAGACCCCCCACAGGTCTGGACGATCGAAGTTGTAGCCCAGCAAGACGATCGGAGCGTGCCAGACGCCCCACACGACGCCGGTGATGAGAACGGCCGGCCAGTCGCCGAGAGGTCGTAGGGCAGGGAGCAGAAGACCTCGCCACCCGACTTCCTCTCCGAATGCGAGTACCCCGTTCAGAGGCGCAGCGATCGGGATCGAGATGACCTGCACGAGGACGAGTACTCCGATCGGCAGGAGGTCCCGCGCTTCTTCGGGAAGCATCGCGGCAAACCCGCTGAACGTCTCGAGGTCGAGGCGGACGAGATGCAGGAGCGCGGCGACTGCGATGCCGGCGATGACGACGAGTGGCAGCAGGACAATGCCGCCCAATGAGAAGCGCAGGAGCTTTCCGACCGGTCGAAGCGGGACGATTCCGAGCTGCCGGACAGCCTGCCGCACCGGAACGCGTTGCTGCAGCAGCACGACGATCGCTGCTGCAGCGCAGGGTGTGAACATCATCGTCGGCAGGACCCACAGCGCGTGCACCGACGCCAAGCCCATCGGATCGATCCACAGCGGCAGGCTGACGAGCCATCCGAAGCCCTAGGCCAGGACCGTGAAGATCAGGATCGGCTTCCAGCGGACCTCCGCTGCCACTGGCTCGGGAACGACAAGGCCATCAACGCGAAGCATGAGGTGCCTTCCGGACTGCTCGTTGCGCAGCGGCGACGCTGCACAACCCACCGGCCGGCAGCACAGCAGCCTGGTGCCCTCGGCGCCACGCTGCAGCATCGTGCATCGTCGCTCGCGTACGAACACCGACGAACGAGTTCCGGCCGATGACACCCCCTGCGGGCAGCACGACGAAGACCGCTGTCACCACCGCCGCAACCATCTCGACGAAGACCACCGTCTACCCCTTCTCCAGAACGACCGAGCGCGCGCCTGGCCGTTGAACGTTGATACTGAACACCGCAGCGTTCTGCAGCGCGCGGCAGACGAGGAGCGCCCTGCCCGACGGACTCTTCGATCAAGACGCCTGGCCAGGAACTGATCTTTCACCGTACAGATGTTGCACGCCAGAAGGAGCCAGTGCAAGCTGCTCTTCGTGAAGAGGTGGATCCGCATCCTCGTCGTCGTCGCTGCAGCCACGGCGCACGGGTGCCGGTACCCGAGCCCGCTGCTGACCGGCGGATGGGAGCAGCCACACTCTGGATGGCGCCGACGCGCTGGAGCTCCGGCGAGCCGATCGAGCTCCCTGTCGGCACAGAGATCGATCCCGCAGACGTCCGCTCGCCGGTCCGCGTGGGCTTCGACGGCCGAGCGCGCCGTCGGACGCGAAACCACATGGCAGGTCCGACGAACGGACGATCAGGACGACGACCGCCCATGCCAGCAGACGCCATCCGGAAGGCGGCGCAGAGCGAATCGACAAGATGACGGCCGCGAGATCCAGGAGTAGCGCGACCAGCGCGACGGCGAGCACTGTCGGGACGAGTGGGTTCACGTGCCCCGCCTCGGTCGACGGCGTCACTCCGTCGTTCCGCAACGCCAGACAATCGGTAGTACATTGCCGTTTCTATCCCGTGACGTTAAGTTGTTTGTGTGGTTGGAGCAATGGTGTTCGCGCTGGCACTCGTGATCGGCGGCGCCGTAATCGTGACCTGGCTGACCTGGAGGGCTGCCAACGGATCTCTGGCTCGGAACGATCTCGCTGGCGTCCGGACGCGGGTCACGATGTCCAGCGATGAAGCCTGGCGAATCGGGCACCGAGCAGCACTACGCCCGACGGTCATTGCCGGAATCCTGACCGTGCTGTGGAGCCTGGCGAGCATCGGTCTCGCGCCGCTCCGCAATCCGGTCTCGGTCCTCGTGGCCACGGCGGTGCTCCTCGGCGGCGCGCTTCTGTCCATCCCGGTGGCGCATCGCGCGGTGCGCCGCTGCAACACGGAGAATGACGCCTCAGCCTGACTCGAGCGTCCGATCGCCTCGTCGATCGAGGCCGTCCGAAGACGGACGAGCGCTTCGCCGCGAAGTGTCAACCGGAAGGGCGTTGACTACCCCCATGATCACCAAGAGCATGATCCACGAGGTCGAGAACGCGACCGTCCGAGACCGCGAGGGTGCCTCGGTCGGCAAGGTCGCGCAGGTGTTCCCCGCCGAGGACGGCAGCGCTGCGTTCGTCAGCGTCGCGACAGGACTCTTCGGGGGTCACACCGCGCTCGTCCCGATCGAGGACGCCACGTTCGACGGCACGGACCTGCACGTCGGGTACGCGAAGAGCGCGATCAAGGGAGCACCCTCCCCCGGAGTCGGAAACGCTCTGTCCGCCACCGAGGCGAACGCCGCCCGCAAGCACTTCGGGCTGTCCCCCACCGGCAAGGCCACCGGAGACATGGGCGACCCGCACGAGAACCTCGACCAGGCTGGTACCGGTCCGGCGGGCGCAGACGACACCGAGGGCGCGGGCACGACGCCGCCGGCGTGAGCAGCGCCGGGGAGTGACCCGACCCGTTGGGATGGAGCTGACGGTTCTGCTCCGTCTGGTCGGCCGGGAGGCGCGGTGCCAGCTGGCACCGCGCCTCCAGTCAGGCACACGGTCGCGAACACGCGACGCCGATGCCGCTACCACTCACATGTCGGCGATGAGTCGGAGCGTGTAGCCGTCGGGAACCGCCTGGTGCTCGACGTAGTGCATGAACACCGGTGCTGCCTGGTCGGCCGTGAAGAGTTCCTCCGGGTGGCGCGGTTCGTGGGCCGCCTGCACGTCGATGGCCTCAGTGAGCGGTTCCCCGAGGTCGTGGTCACGGCCGACGATGTAGAAGCGGTACTCGCCGTCGTCCTCAAGGCGGCGGAGCTCGACGCTCATCTTCTCCGCGGTGCCGCCAGCCTGCAGGTACGAGCCGCTGTACTGCTCCTCGACGGGTTTCGGGTTGAACATCCAGTCGGCGTCGTCGGGGCACCACCAGATCTGCCACGCGAATTGCTCGTCGTTGTCGAGCAACCCCAGCATGCGGCGTACTTGATCAGGTATCGGCCGGTACGTGTCCCGCAGGATGCTGCTGACGCTGCTGTTGGTCTCTTCAATGATCATGTGCTGCATCGTTCGTTGATGGTCGACTGCCCTAACACGTCGGCGATGAGACGGAGCGTGTAGCCGACGGGAACCGTCTGGTGTTCGACGTAGTGCAGGAACACCGGCGCTGCTTGGTCGGCCGTGAAGAGTTCCGCCGGGTGCCGCGGCTCGTGCGCAGCCTGCACGTCGATCATCTCCGTGATGGGTTCCGCGAGGTCGTGGTCACGACCGACGATGGTGAAGCGGTACTCGCCGTCGTCCTCACGCCTGCGGAGCTCGACGCTCATCTTCTCTGCGGTGCCGCCAGCCTGGAGGTACGAGCCTCCGTACTCATCGATGACCGACTGCGGACCAGCGCGCCAGGTCCGGTCGTCGATCGGCGCGGCGAAGACGAGCCACGCGAACTGGTCGTCGTTGTCGAGCAAGCCGAGGCAGAGGCGTACCTGGTCGAGGAGCGGGCGGAACGTGTCGTTGAGCACGCTGCTGACGGAACCGTTGGTCTTCATGATGATCACGGCGGGCAAGTCCCCTCGATCGTCGGCGGCGGGTTCTGGGTCTTTCGACTTCCTCGCCAGCAGAAGGAACCCTACAAGGGACACATGCCCAGGGGCGCGCTCCCGCGAAGGAACGCCATGCTGAGACCCCGGGGATCGCGACCTCGACGACGAGGGGACACGCAGCAGCGACGATCGCGATCGTCAGTCGTCACGGGGCCGCCGCACCTCCTGCTCGACGAGCGCCGTGGCGATCCGGTCAGCTGCGTACGGAGCCTTCGCGAGCGTGTGGACGACGGCGGTCACGCCGGCCGCATCGACGATGACCGCTCCTGCCGCTCGGACCTCTCCGTTGATCCAGGTCGAGACCCCTTCGCGCTGCCAACTCACCGTGCGGGATGGTCCGGCACCAGGCTCGAGGGCCCAGTCGGCGTAGCGACAGAGGTCGTCGAACGTGGCCCAGATACCGCCTGCCGCTGCAAAGGAGGACTCACCGAGTGCCCAAGGCTTGATCGGGCGCCCGAAGAACGTCGGCATCACGCGCTCTGTCGGAGCGGGCACGAGCGTGGCGGAGACGATCCCCGCCGGCTCGAGCACATGGTGGCGGGCGGCGGCGAACCAGTCGCCGTGCGCTGCGTCGAGGACCGAACCGAGGAGCGCGTACCCGAGATTCGAGTAGACGAACTGGCCCCGAGGTGTGACAGGTACCGCCGATGCCGGATCCAAGGGAACGCCGACGGCCCTCCGGTACGGGTCGACGAACAGGTTGCCGCCCATCGTGACCGGCATCCGCGGCAAGCCGGAAGTGTGATGGACGAGGTCGGCGACGGTCATCTCGGTATCGGGCACCTGCGGGAGGTAGTGCGCGACCGACCGATCGACCTCGAGTGTGAGCCAGGCCGTCGTACCGACGACACCTTTCGTGATGCTCCCCCACTCGAGCAGCGATGCGGCGGCGTACGGTCCGCGAGGCTCCCGAACGGCGCGCCAGCTCTCAGCCGTGCGAACACTCGCACGCCAGTCCCCGGAGCTTGTCAGCGGATTCCGCACCGTGTCCCTCTCTCTGATGAGGGGCGATCGTGGCGGCGCAGCCGTCACGTATCCCTCACGCTTGCCAGGTTGTGCACCTCAGTGACATGTAGCACTCTAGGTGATCGCACCACGCCCGTGGTGATGACGAGGGGGAAGACCATGAAGAAGACGATTCCGGTCGTGTCGGCGACCATGACCACCGCGATCGCGGCAGCACTCCTGATCGCTGCGCCTGCACAAGCCCAGAGCGCGACCCGCGTCGAGGTTCCGTCGAACGTCGTGATCGACGAGAGCTTCGATCCCACCGGGGAGGTCGTCGTCGCCGGCGACGGACGGTCCGCCCGGTCGGGGAACTGCAAGGACCGAGCGTTCGCAGTCGTGGCGAAGATGACGCAGTCCCTGAACGGCTGCAGCGTCATCGGCTCGAAGGCATCGACCCAGGTGCAGTACAAGTGGTTCAAGCACCAGGGCAATTCGAGCCCCTGCATCTGGGGGAAGTCGTTCAACTCGAAGCACGCGCCGACTTGGACGACCTTGGACTGCGGAACCGGTCGCTCGAAGTCCGTCCCGTGGGGGAATGTGGCTGCCACCAAGAAGATGAAGGGCCTCACCGGCGTCGGCTGGGCCGGAGTGCAGTGGCAGTGATCCCAGAGCGATCGCGGCGACGCAGCGTCGAGGCCCTGGCCTCGACCTGCGTCGCCGCAGCCGTCCTGTCCGGGTGCTCGACGGGCTCCGACGAGCACGACCGTGGCCTGCCGCCGGCGCAAGCTCCTGCGCGCCTGCCAGGACCGGCTCTCGACGCGTCGGCGATGGAGAACTTAGCCGATGAGCTTCGCGCAACGGTGCCGTGCACGCGGGCAGATGCTCTGCTGGACGACCTCGCGTTCTGGGACACCATGCGCGGCTTCGACTGCCTCGATGGTGACGCACCGACGTTCATCCGCGTCTACGCGCACACAGCGTCAGTGCCCCAGACCCTCGTGGAATGGGACGGCACGTTCGGGCCAGAGCGGGCAGTCACCAGGGGAGCGAATTGGTACGTGATCGGCACTCCCGCAACCGTCTCGGCCGTGAAGCCTCCTGGCGAGGCACCTCGAACGGCGAACGATCTCGGGTCGCCGGTTCCCCT
The DNA here is from genome assembly GCF_003234795.2 of Curtobacterium sp. MCLR17_032. Taxonomy (NCBI): domain Bacteria; kingdom Bacillati; phylum Actinomycetota; class Actinomycetes; order Micrococcales; family Microbacteriaceae; genus Curtobacterium; species Curtobacterium sp. MCLR17_032. Next base: position 3,014,728 of record NZ_CP126268.1, read on the forward strand.
GACGGCGGAGCAGGACTACCTGACGACCTGCATGCTGTACGTCTCGAGCGAGAGCCAGCGGTACGTCCGGCATCCGGAGCAGCGAAGCGCGTCCGCCGACCAGTACGGCGCGCTCTTCCCTGGCATCACCGCCGCCGTCCACGCGGCGGTCGACGATCTCGGGCGGAGCAAGGTGACGCAGATCACGGACGAGGATCGATGGATCGCGGCCTTGTCGGTCATCGGACCGCAGCTCAAGGAGCAGTGCGGCGCTGCGTACCGAATGGTCGGAGACTCCGTCCGCCCGGTTGACGGGGGCCGAGGATGACCACGTCGCGATCCTCCCACTCGGCCATCACCCTGACCGCCTCCGCGTTGATCCTCAGTACCGCTGGCGCGGCCTTCCTCTCGATCGACAACTTGCTCGGATTCGTCGACACCCATGCGATCGGCACGGCTTCGGTCCCGATGGTCGCATGGTTCATCCTCTTCGCGGGTTCGGTGGCGGCTCTCGGTGGCATGCTCACTCGCGACCTAACGCGTGCGCTCGTCGCCATCGCCATCGTCGGCTTCGTGGCGACGCGTTCCCCCGCGACCAGCCTCCATCTGTCGCTCCCCATCGCGATCGCGCTCCAGGCCCTCGTCCCACTGACCTTCGCCGCGGCAGGAGCATCCGTCCTGCGCCGTCCTCGAGACCTCGTGATCGTGCAAGTCCTCGCGGCGCTGCTCATGGGGCTCGCCCTTGCTTGGACGGCGACTGCCTTCATTCCGGTTGCGCTCGGAGCGTTCCTCATCGCGCAGGCCGGCACGCTGCTCGTCGCGCTCAGCCTGAGCCTGCGACCGGTCCTCCGCCTGAGTCGGGATGTCGCACGCGACCTCTGGTCGAGCGCCGACGTCCGATGACGGCTCGATCCGGACGGCCACCCCATCCTGAGCCCAGAGACCTCGGCGACGTCACGTATCGATCATCTCGTGTGTCGTCCGGAGGCATGACCGCTCGCCGGAGCGCACAAGTCCGGTACATCTCGTCGGACTGGAGGCGCGCTACCAGCTGGCACCGCGCCTCCCGTCCGGAACAGGGTCGCGGACACGCCGAGGCGATGCCGCCACCACTCACATGTTCGCGATGAGCCGGAGCGTGTAACCGTCGGGAACCGTTTGGTGTTCGACGTAGTGCATGAACACCGGCGCCGCCTGGTCGGCGGTGAACAGCTCCGCCGGGTGCCGCGGCTCGTGCGCAGCCTGCACGTCGATCGTCTCCGTGAGCGGTTCCGACAGGTCGTGGTCACGGCCGACGATGTAGAAGCGGTACTCGCCGTCGTCCTCACGTCGGCGAAGCTCGACGCTCATCTTCTCCGCGGTGCCCCCAGCCTGGAGGTACGAGCCGCTGTACTGCTCCTCAGCGGGTTTGGGGTTGAACATCCAGTCAGCATCGTCCGGACACCACCAGATCAGCCACGCGAACTGCTCGTCGTTGTCGAGCAACCCCAGCCTGCGGCGTACCTGATCAGGCATCGGCCGGAAGGTGTCCTGCAAGATGCTGCTGACACTGCTGTTGCTCATTGTGATGATCATTCGCTGGCGCGGCCGTTCGCTACCGCGAGGATCGACTTGCCGCTGTTCGACCGTGCCGGGATGCAGGTCTGGTTGCCGAGGTCGTCGAGGGCCATCTGGCGATTCTCGCAGGGGCGAATCGATGACCACCACCTCGTCCGCGTCGACCGGTAGCGGATCATGGTCCGGACGTTCGCGAGGAAGCGCATTCGGAGTGCGTCAGACTCGACACGTGGATGGCGAGCTTGGTCGGATCCTCGTCCGTGCGGCGACCGGTGACGACGTGGAGGCGGTGCTCGACGTTCAGCTCCGCTCACCGGGACGGTCCGCATCGGCACACTTCAGGCAGCACGTCAGCGCGGGGATCGCTGACGAGTCGGTACTCGTCCTGATCGCCACTGTCGGCCCCGAGACTGTGGCGTGGGCGATGACCACCCACTTCGACGAGTCTGAAGGCCTGGCGCCCGCCGGGTACTACCTGACGGGCGTGACCGTTGCACCGGAGTGGCGTCGCAAGGGCGTGGGCGGGCTCCTGGTGCAAGCACGGTTGAACTGGATCGGAGAGCGCGACACGAAGGCGTTCTTCTTCACGAATGCCTGTAACGACGGATCGATCAAGTTGCACGAGCGATACGGATTCCGACCCGTCGCTCACGGAGCGCGGTTCCGCGGGGTGTCCTTCGAAGGAGGCCGGGGAATCCTGTTCGAGGCCGATCTGACGCACCGCGACAGCAGAACGCCCCGCCGGCCGAAGCCAGCGGGGCGTCCCCACAAGTGACCAGACTCAGAAGTCCCAGTCCTCGTCCTCAGTGCTCTCCGCCTTGCCGATGACGTACGACGAGCCCGACCCCGAGAAGAAGTCGTGGTTCTCGTCCGCGTTGGGCGACAGCGCCGACAGGATCGCCGGGTTCACGTCCGTCGTCTCCTTGGGGAACATCGGCTCGTAGCCCAGGTTCATCAGCGCCTTGTTGGCGTTGTAGTGCAGGAACTTCTTGACGTCCTCGGTCAGCCCGACCTGGTCGTAGAGGTCCTGCGTGTACTGGATCTCGTTCTCGTACAGCTCGAACAGCAGGCTGAACGTGTAGTCCTTGATCTCCTGCTTGCGCTCCTCGGAGGCGCCCTCGAGCCCCTTCTGGAACTTGTACCCGATGTAGTACCCGTGGACGGCTTCGTCGCGGATGATCAGGCGGATCAGGTCAGCGGTGTTCGTGAGCTTCGCGCGTGAGGACCAGTACATCGGCAGGTAGAAGCCGGAGTAGAACAGGAACGACTCGAGCAGGGTCGACGCGACCTTGCGCTTCAGGGGGTCGTCACCGGTGTAGTAGTCGAGGACGATCTGTGCCTTCTTCTGCAGGTTCACGTTCTCCGTGGACCAGCGGAAGGCGTCGTCGATCTCGGGCGTCGACGCCAGGGTCGAGAAGATCGACGAGTAGCTCTTGGCGTGCACCGACTCCATGAACGCGATGTTCGTGTAGACGGACTCCTCGTGCGGGGTGATCGCGTCGGGGATCAGGCTGATCGCGCCGACGGTGCCCTGGATGGTGTCCAGGAGCGTCAGACCCGTGAACACGCGCATGGTGAGCTGCTGCTCTTCGGGCGTGAGGGTGTTCCACGACTGCACGTCGTTCGACAGCGGCACCTTCTCGGGCAGCCAGAAGTTGTTGACGAGGCGGTTCCAGACCTCGACGTCCTTCTCGTCCTGGATGCGGTTCCAGTTGATCGCGCTGACCGAACGGATCAGCGGGACGGCTTTGCCGGTGGCGTGGACCGGGTCGGTGAGAGTCATTGCGTTCTTCCGGAAGTCATTGATCGGAACGGGAGTCGGACTGGAGGCGCGGTGCGGGCGGGCACCGCGCCTCCAGGCCGGGGGGGGGGGTGATCGCGTCAGCGACCGGAGGTCACAGCATGCAGCTGACGCAGCCCTCGACCTCGGTGCCCTCGAGTGCGAGCTGGCGCAGACGGATGTAGTAGATCGTCTTGATGCCCTTGCGCCATGCGTAGATCTGGGCCTTGTTGATGTCACGCGTGGTGGCGGTGTCCTTGAAGAACAGCGTCAAGGACAGGCCCTGGTCCACGTGCTGCGTCGCCGCGGCGTACGTGTCGATGATCTTCTCGGCACCGATCTCGTACGCGTCCTGGTAGTAGTCCAGGTTGTCGTTCGTCATGAACGGCGCCGGGTAGTAGACGCGGCCGAGCTTGCCTTCCTTGCGGATCTCGATCTTCGACGCGATCGGGTGGATCGACGACGTCGAGTGGTTGATGTACGAGATCGAACCGGTCGGCGGGACGGCCTGCAGGTTCTGGTTGTAGATGCCGTGCTCCTGGACGGACGCCTTCAGCGCCTTCCAGTCGTCCTGCGTCGGGATGGTGATGTTCGCGTTGTCGAACAGCGACGCGACGCGGGCGGTGGCCGGCGTCCAGACCTGGTCGGTGTACTTGTCGAAGAACTCACCCGACGCGTACTTCGAGTCGCGGAAGCCGTCGAAGGTCTCCCCGGTCTCGATCGCGATGTTGTTCGAGGCGCGCAGGGCGTGGAACAGCACCGTGTAGAAGTAGATGTTCGTGAAGTCGATGCCCTCTTCGGAGCCGTAGAACACACGCTCACGAGCCAGGTAGCCGTGCAGGTTCATCTGGCCGAGGCCGATGGCGTGCGACTTGTCGTTGCCGTCCTCGACACTGCGGACCGAGGTGATGTGCGACATCTGCGAGACCGAGGTCAGGCCGCGGATGGCGGTCTCGATGGTCTTGCCGAAGTCCGGCGAGTCCATCGTCAGCGCGATGTTCAGCGAGCCGAGGTTGCAGGAGATGTCCTTGCCGATCTCCTTGTACGAGAGGTCCTCGTTGAAGGTGGTCGGGGTGTTGACCTGCAGGATCTCTGAGCACAGGTTCGACATGTTGATCCGGCCCTTGATCGGGTTGGCCTTGTTCACCGTGTCCTCGAACACGATGTACGGGTAGCCCGACTCGAACTGGATCTCCGCGATGGTCTGGAAGAACTCGCGCGCCTTGATCTTCGTCTTCTTGATGCGCGAGTCGTCGACCATCGCGCGGTAGTTCTCGGAGATCGGGACGTCACCGAAGGGGACGCCGTAGACCTTCTCGACGTCGTACGGCGAGAACAGGTACATGTCCTCGTTGTTCTTCGCGAGCTCGAACGTGATGTCCGGCACGACGACGCCGAGCGACAGCGTCTTGATGCGGATCTTCTCGTCGGCGTTCTCGCGCTTGGTGTCGAGGAACTTCATGATGTCCGGGTGGTGGGCGCTGAGGTAGACCGCGCCGGCACCCTGACGCGCACCGAGCTGGTTCGCGTAGGAGAAGGAGTCTTCCAGCAGCTTCATCACGGGGATGATGCCCGAGGACTGGTTCTCGATCTGCTTGATCGGGGCGCCGGCCTCGCGGATGTTGGAGAGCAGCAGGGCCACGCCGCCGCCGCGCTTCGAGAGCTGCAGCGAGGAGTTGATCCCGCGCGAGATCGACTCCATGTTGTCCTCGATGCGGAGGAGGAAGCAGGAGACGAGTTCGCCGCGCTGGGCCTTCGCGGTGTTGAGGAACGTCGGGGTCGCGGGCTGGAAGCGGCCGGCGATGATCTCCTCGACGAGGTCGATCGCGAGCTGCTCGTTGCCCTGCGCCAGGCCGAGGGCCGTCATCACGACGCGGTCCTCGAAGCGCTCGAGGTAGCGCTTGCCGTCGAACGTCTTGAGCGTGTAGCTCGTGTAGTACTTGAACGCACCGAGGAACGTCTGGAACCGGAACTTCTTCGAGTACGCCAGGTCGTTGAGCCTCTGGATGAAGTCCATCGAGTACTGGTCGATGGTCGCCTGCTCGTAGTACTCGTTCTCGACCAGGTAGTCCAGCCGCTCCTTCAGGTTGTGGAAGAAGACGGTGTTCTGGTTGACGTGCTGCAGGAAGAACTGCTTGGCCGCCTCACGATCCTTGTCGAACTGGATGTTCCCGTCCGCGTCGTAGAGGTTGAGCATCGCGTTGAGGGAGTGGTAGTCCATCCCCGTCTGCGGCGACGTCAGATCGACGTCTGCAACTGCTGCGTCCAAAATGCTTCCAATCCTGAGTTGACCGCCACCACGTCGTCGGGGGTCCCGAAGACTTCGAAGCGGTAGAGAACGGGGACTCCGCACTTGCGCGCGACGATGTCCCCGGCGAGGCCGAACGCCTCACCGAAGTTGGTGTTCCCACCGACGACGACGCCCCGGATCAGAGCCCGGTTGTGTTCGTCGTTGAGGAACTTGATGACCTGCTTGGGGACCGCTCCGTGTCCGTTGCCGCCACCGTAGGTGGGGAGGACCAGGACGTAGGGCTCGTCCACACGGAGGGGTTCCTCACTCGCGTGCAGCGGGATCCGGTCGGCGTCCTGGCCGAGCTTCTCCACGAACCGGGCTGTGTTGCCCGAGACACTCGAGAAGTAGACGAGGCGGCTCATGGTGCGCTCCCTGACGAGGTGCGGACTGCGGACCGGAGGGGTGTGGCGGAGGCGGGACGAGCCTCCAGGCTGTCCTTCTGCCGCCGGGCGACGCGGGCCGGACGGCCCGCGAGGCGTCAGGCCAGTTCGGCGCTGAGGGTGGCGATCTTGTCGGGGCGGAAGCCCGACCAGTGGTCGTCGTCGGTCACGACGACGGGGGCCTGCATGTAGCCCAGGCTCTTGACGTGCTCGAGCGCTGCTTCGTCCGTGGAGACGTCGTGCACTTCGTACTCGATGCCCTTGTTGTCGAGGGCGCGGTACGTCGCAGTGCACTGGACGCAAGACGGCTTGGTGTACACGGTGACGGCCATGATCTCCCCTGGTTCTGGGCCCGGTTGGAGGCCCGTCGTTCTGGTGCTGTGTTGTCGATGACGCTACTACATGTAGTGCCCGATGGACGGGTGGACCACTAGAGGAAGTGTTACACCCCTGTAGTTTCCACAACGTCATCCACAGTCTGTGGATTCCCGCGAGGCCCGGTTTTCCGCCACTCTGCCACCGCCCACCGACACTTCCCACACCCTGTTGGGGGGACCTGTCCACGGATGTGGAAACTGCACGCCCGGCGTGTCTGAGAACGTCCAGCGGACAGCGGTCCGACACCCCGTCGACAGCCGCTCCCCCGCTCGGGGGCCACCACTCTCCGCCTCGGGGGCCACCGCTCTCCGGGTCGGAGGAGAGCGCTCTCCACACCCGCCGCAACGCGGTCCGTACACTCGTCACGTGAGCGCGTACGGGTCCCTGCTGAAGACTCCCGGGGTCGGCCGGGTCATCGCCGCGCAACTCACCGCGCGTTTCCCGTTCGGCATGCTGTCGCTGGCGTATCTGCTGCACGTCGAGCACATCTTCGACTCGTACGGCGCCGCTGGCCTCGTCCTCGCGACGACGAGCATCGGCCAGGCCCTCGCCGGTCCGCTGACCAGCCGGTGGATGGGCCGCTGGGGCATGCGCCCCGTGCTGATCCTGACAAGCATCGTGGCGTTCCTGACCATGGGCGTCATCGCCTTCTTCGTGATGCCGCTCTGGGCGTACGTCGTGATCGGCTTCGTCGGCGGCCTGGCGGTCCCGCCGGTGCAGCCCGCGGTCCGCACCATCTACCCGAAGATGGTCACGTCCTCGCAGCTCACCCCGCTGTTCTCCCTCGACGCCAGTGCGCAGGAGCTGATCTGGGTCGCCGGTCCGGTCATCACCACGTTCGTGGCGACGCAGATCGGCACGGTCGAGGCGATCGTCGTCGCAATGGTGTTCCTGCTCATCGGCTGCACGTGGTTCATCGCCTCCCCCGAGCTCGGCCGCGTCCGCATCCCCCGCTCGAAGCGCGCCTTCGGTGTCGTCATGAAGCGGCCGTCGGTCGTCGTCGCCACCGTCACGGGCCTGCTGCTCATCGGCGCGTGCTCCGCGGTGGAGGCCAGCGTCACCAGCGTCTTCGGCGAGGGCAGCCCGAACGCCGGCATCGTCCTCGCCGTGTTCGCGGTCGGGTCACTCGCGGGCGGGTTGGCGCTCGGCCACCGTCCGATCTCGCAGAACGCCCTCTGGCTGCGCATGACGATCGTGTTCGTCGGACTCGTGCTCGCGGTCGGCAACCCGACGTTCTGGTGGCTCTGCATCTCCCTCGTCATCGCGGGTGCCGGCATCGCCCCCGCCCTGACGGTGATGTTCGGCTCGGTCTCCGCCACCGTCAAGTTCTCCGACACGGCCGAGGCCTACGGCTGGATGGGCACCGGCCAGCTCATCGGTGCCGCCGGCGGGTCCGCGGTCGCCGGCTTCCTCATCGACAGCAACGGTCCGAGCGGCGGCCTGATGGTCGGCGCCGTCATGGCCGCGGCCGGCGTGGTGTTCCCCCTGGTCATGCGCCGCTGGCTGCCCGACCTGCGCGGTCGCGACGCCAGTCCACTGCCCGACACCGAGCCGGTCCACCTCCCCACCTGATCCGCCCGGCCTGCGTTCTCCACAGGTCGGACTGGAGGCCCGCCCCACCCCCGTCACGCCGGGCAGGATGGGTGCATGGTCACCTCGATCCCCCTCCGCGACGGCCGGAGCATCCCCACCATCGGCTTCGGCGTCTACAAGGTCGACGACGCCGAGGCAGCGACGGCCGTCGGGCTCGCGCTGGACGCCGGGTACCGCCACGTGGACACGGCCGAGATGTACGGCAACGAGCGGGGCGTCGGGCAGGCGCTCCGGGCCTCCGCACTCGAACGTGACGACGTGTTCGTGACCACGAAGGTGTGGAACGACCACCAGGGCCGCGACGGCACGCTCCGGGCGTTCGACGCCAGTCTCGAGCGGTTGGGGCTCGACGCGGTCGACCTGTACCTGATCCACTGGCCGGCGGCGGCGAACGACCGCTACGTCGAGACCTGGCGGACCCTCGTCGAACTCCGCGCCTCCGGGCGGGCCCGCAGTGTCGGCGTCTCGAACTTCCAGGTGCCGCACCTCGAACGGATCATCGACGAGACCGGTGAGGTCCCGGCGGTCAACCAGGTCGAGCGGCACCCGTGGTTGCCGCAGCGCGAGCTGATGGCGTTCCACGAGCAGCACGACATCGTCACCGCGGCGTGGTCGCCCCTCGGTCGCGGACGGCTCATCGAGGACCCGGTGCTCGTCGGCATCGCGGCCGCCCACGACGTCAGTGTCGCCCAGGTGCTCGTGCGGTGGAACGTGCAGCAGGGGGTCGTCGTGCTGCCGAAGTCGGTGACGCCGTCGCGCATCCGCTCGAACCGCGACGTCGACGGCTTCGTGCTGACGGACGACGAGCTCGCTGCGATCGCCGGCCTGGAGTCCGGCCAGCGCACGGGCTCCCACCCCGACGCCGTCGTCTGACCGCAAAACACCGGTGTTCGTCAGTCGCGCCGCGCAATCGCGCGGTGTCTCCGACGAACACCGGTGTTTCGAGAAAGCCCAGCGCCGCTCGGGCGGCCCGGCGCTCAGCCCTGGCGGTCCTCCTCGGACTGCCACGGCAGGTGCAGGTCGCCCGGCTCGGGCTCGACGTCACCGGCGTCGTCCGCGCCACCGGTCCCCGGTGCCGCGACGATGCGGGAGGGGTCGATGCCGTCCGCGCGCAGGTCGTCGTCGTCGCGCTGCTCCGTCTGCGACGCGTCCATCTCCCGCTCGCTCGAGGGGCTGTACGACGTGTCGGCGGCCCGCTGCTCGCTGCCGCTCACCCCGTCGACGTCGTCGCTGTGCGCTGCCGAGGCCAGGGCGTCGGAGCGGTCCCGGTCGTCGGAGTGCTCGGGGCCTGCGATGTCGTTGCTCATGGTGGTTCCTCCCGTTTCCCCGAACGCTAGGCGGCAGCGCGCCCCGGACTCCCAGGCCGCCGGGCCGATCGGGGCACAACCGGACCCCGGTCACACCGGTACCGTCGAAGCGTGATGGATCCTCGCGCCCTGGCCACCGAGCAGCTCCGACCCGGGGAGCGCCTGCTGTGGGCGGGGCAGAGCGACCCCGGACGGTTGTTCTCCGGACGGGACGGCTTCCTCGTGCCCTTCAGCATCCTGTGGGGCGGCTTTGCGATCTTCTGGGAGGTCGGTGTCCTGACCACCGGAGCGCCGTGGTTCTTCGCCCTCTTCGGCAGCGTCTTCGTCCTGGTCGGACTGCACCTGATCGTCGGCCGGTTCCTCGTGAAGCGCCACCGCAAGCGCACGGAGGCCTTCGCCGTGACCGACCGGCGGGCGTTCATCACGAACGGACGCAGCAGCCGCGAGACCGACGTCACCCGGACCGACCGGAACATCACCTGGACCCGCGGGCGGACCCACTGCACGGTCGAGTGGGGCGACAGCTCCGGACGTGGAGTCTTCGGCGGCGGCGGGTTCGGCGGACCCAACCTCCAGCACATCTACGCCAACACCGGCCTGGACGGGTTCTTCGGTCCACGTCCGATGGCGTTCTACGACGTCGCCGACGGCGCGGCCCTGGTCCAGGCGCTCGATGACGCAGCCCGACGCTGACGCCTCCTGCCCCACCGACTCGGCCACACCCGAGCAGCGGGCCCTCGTCGAGCAGCACCTCCGCCCGAGCGAACAGCTCCTCTGGATCGGCGAAAGCGACCCGCAGCGGATGTTCGTCGACGCCGACCGGTGGCTGATCCCGTTCAACGCCTTCTTCCTGGTCGTGGTGACGACCTTCCTCGTGGGAGCGGCACGATCGCAGGCGCACCCGGGAGTCCTGGTGCTGCTGTCCGCCCTCGTCCTGGTCGCCCTGCACCTCTCTGCTGGTCGGTTCCTCGTGAAGCGCCACCGCAAGCGCACGGACGTCTACGCCGTGACGACGGAGCGGGCGCTCGTCACGAACGGACGGAGGACACGCGAGACCGATGCTCGCCGCACCGACTGGTACGTGGACCGGACGGCCGAGCACGTCACCGTGCAGTGGGACGACGTCAGCGACCTCGACACGCTCTTCCTGGGCGGAAGCGCGTCGGCACAGCAGTACGCCAACACGGGGCTCGACGGCATGCCCGGCATGCGGGAGAACTTCGCGATGTACGACGTCATCGACGGCGACGGGCTGGTCGCCGCACTCCGCCGGACGTCCGGGCGCTGACCACGGCCGGGAGGCACGCCGCACCCCGCAGGTCCGTTACGCTCGTCGGGCACTCGCCACCACCAGGAGGTCCCACCGTGACGATCGTCGCAGCCGCTGACGGCTCAGCCCTCGGCAACCCCGGCCCTGCCGGCTGGGCCTGGTACGTGGACGACGACCGCTGGGCTGCCGGCGGCTGGCCCCGCGGCACCAACAACCAGGGCGAGCTGACCGCTGTCCTGCAGCTCCTCAAGGCCACGAAGGACTCGGGCGAGCCGCTGCACATCCTGTGCGACAGCCAGTACGCCATCAAGGCCTGCACCGAGTGGCTCGCCGGGTGGAAGCGCAAGGGGTGGCGGAAGGCCGACGGCAAGCCGGTCCTCAACGTCGAGATCATCCAGGAGCTCGACGCCGAGCTGCAGGGCCGCAAGGTGACGTTCGAGTGGGTCCGCGGGCACATGGGCCACGAGATGAACGAGGCCGCCGACGTCCGTGCCCGTGGTGCGGCGACGGCGTACCAGAACCGCACCGAGGTGCCGACGGGCCCGGGCTGGCCGGGCGTCGACGTCCCGGAGCCGGCGGCGATCCCCGAGGTCGCCCCGCCCGCGACGCTCTTCTAGACCGCACGGCAGACGACAGACGCCAGACGCCGAATGACAGACAGCGAGGGCGGGACCGATCGGTCCCGCCCTCGCTGTCTGTCGCTCTGGACTCAGTAGGTGCCGTCGCGGCGATCCTGCTGGGTGATCTGTTCGCCCGAGGCCGGGTCGACGCCGGAGCGCGTCGTGGTGGTGGTCCGGCGTCCGCCGAACCCGACCGCCAGGCTGATGATGAGCAGGACGACGCCGGCGGCCATCAGGATGTAGCCGATGAGGCGCAGGTCGATGCCGGCGACCTGGTAGTCGACCGCGAACGCGACGATGGCGCCGATCACGATCAAGGCGATGCTGGAGCCGATTCGCATGGGGGTTCCTTCCGTGGGCTGCGGCTGACCGTACCCGGTCGGCTGCCCACGTGTTCCGGCCACACACCGCGTGCGTTCCGCGGCGACCGGCCCCCTCGTCTCAGTCGACGTCGACCTCGGCCCACCCGTCGAAACGGCCGATCTCGGTGACACGGACCACCGCCTCCCCCGCGTCGTCCGAAGCGTCGAGGTCGATGGTCGCCGAGAACCCGAAGTCCTTGTCACCCGCCGGGTCGGCGAAGATCTGTCGCGCACGCCAGGTCCGCCCCTGCTCGGAGAGCACGAGGTACTGCATCGACCGGGCCTCGGCGTCGATGCCGATCGTGTCGTGCTCGTCGTAGTACTCCTCGAGCACGGCGTCCCAGGCGTGCTGGTCGAAGCCGGCGGTGGCGTCGAGTTCGCCGAGGCCCTCGATGTCGTCCCGCGCGGCCAGCAGCACGCGCTGGAACAGCGCGTTGCGGACCAGGACGCGGAAGGCGCGGACGTTGCCGGTGAGTCGGGCGGGCTGCGGCGGCGCGATGTCCTCGTGTTCGGCCTCGGCGAGCGCGATGTCCCCGTTCATCAGTGCTTCCCACTCGTCGACGAGCGAGGAGTCGACCTGGCGCACGAGTTCCCCGAGCCACTCGATGATGTCGTCGAGTTCCTGGGTGCGGTGCTCGTCCGCGATGGTCTGTCGCATGGTGCGGTAGGCGTCCGAGAGGTACCGCAGGACCAGCCCTTCGGAGCGGGTGAGCTGGTAGAAGCGCACATAGTCGCCGAAGGTCATCGCCCGTTCGTACATGTCGCGGACGACGGACTTCGGGGACAGCGAGAAGTCGAGCACCCAGGGCTGTTCGTCGGCGTAGCTCTCGTACGCGGCGGTGAGCAGTTCGTCGAGCGGCTTCGGCCAGGTGACCGCTTCGAGGAGCTCCATCCGCTCGTCGTACTCGATGCCCTCCTGCTTCATCCGGGCGACCGCCTCGCCACGTTCCTTGAACTGCTGCTGCGACAGGATCGCCCGCGGGTCGTCGAGGGTGGCCTCGACGATGGACACCATGTCGAGGGCGAAGGTCGGCGACTCGGGGTCGAGCAGCTCGAAGGCGGCGAGCGCGAACGGCGACAGCGGCTGGTTGAGCGCGAAGTTCGCCTGCAGGTCGACGGTGAGCCGGTAGGTGCCGTCGACCTTCTCGATCACCCGGGCGTTGATGAGGGTCCGGGCGATGGTCAGGGCTCGACGGGCCATCGCGAGCTGTCGGGCGCGGGGTTCGTGGTTGTCGTAGACGAGCGAGCGGACGTCCTCGAAGGCGTCCCCACCACGGGCGACGACGGACAGCACCATCGCGTGGGTGACCCGCATCCGGGACGCCATCGGCTCGGGCTCGGCGCCGATCAGCCGCTCGAAGGACGCCTGCCCCCAGGACACGAAGCCCTCGGGTGCCTTCTTCCGCTTGATCTTGTTCTTCTTCTTCGGGTCGTCCCCGGCCTTGGCGACGGCACGGGCGTTCTCGATGTCGTGCTCGGGCGCTTCGGCGACGACGTCGCCCTCGGTGTCGTACCCGGCCCGTCCGGCACGGCCGGCGATCTGGTGGAACTCACGGGCCGAGAGCTGGCGCATCTTGGTGCCGTCGAACTTCGTCAGGCCGGTGAACAGCACGGCGCGGATCGGCACGTTGATGCCGACGCCCAGGGTGTCGGTGCCGCAGATGACGGGCAGCAGGCCGCGCTGGGCGAGCTGTTCGACCAGGCGTCGGTACTTCGGCAGCATGCCGGCGTGGTGGACGCCGATGCCCGCGCGGATCAGGCGTGACAGGGTCTGCCCGAACCCGGCGCTGAAGCGGAAGCCGGCGATGGCCTCGGCGATCTGGTCTCGGCGTTCGCGGGAGGCGACCTTGGCCGACATGAGCGCCTGGGCGCGTTCGAGGGCGGCGGCCTGGGCGAAGTGCACGATGTAGACGGGCGCCTTGCCCTCCTCCAGCAGGCGCTCGACGGTCTCCTGCACCGGGGTCATCACGTACTCGTACTCGAGCGGCACGGGCCGGGAGACGCCGGTGACCCGTGCGGTTGGGCGTCCGGTCCGGCGGGAGAGGTCGTCCGCGATGGTCGTGACGTCGCCGAGGGTGGCGGACATGAGCAGGAACTGCGCCCGTTCGAGCACGAGCAGCGGCACCTGCCAGGCCCAGCCACGGTCGGCGTCGCCGTAGAAGTGGAACTCGTCCATCACCACGACGTCGACGTCGGCGTCGGGTCCCTGGCGCAGCGCCAGGTTCGCGAGGATCTCGGCGGTGCAGCAGACGATCGGGGCGTCGGCGTTGACGGCCGAGTCGCCCGTGACCATGCCGACGTTCTGGGCGCCGAACAGGTCGACGAGCTGGAAGAACTTCTCGGAGACCAGGGCCTTGATCGGCGCGGTGTAGTAGCTCCGCTTGCCCTCCGCGAGGGCGGCGAAGTGGGCGCCGGCCGCGACGAGCGACTTGCCGGTGCCGGTCGGGGTGCTCAGGACGACGTTGGCGCCGGACACCAGCTCGATGAGGGCTTCGTCCTGCGCCGGGTACAGCGGCCGTCCGCCGGACTCTGCCCAGTCGGCGAAGGCCTGGTAGACGGCGTCGGGGTCGACGACACCGCCGGGGGCCGCCGGCATCGCGGCGACGAGCGGGGCAGCAGTGGTGGCGTCGGTCATGTGCCCATCCTCCCAGCCCGGCCGTGGCCGACGGACGGGAGGCCCGACATCAGTGGACAGACCCCGCACCTTCCACAGATCCATACGGGCGCATAGACTCGCCTCGTGCGCGAACTCGGCTTCCTCTCCTTCGTCCCGAACCACGGCGGTACCGACGGTGCCGCGAGCGCCCTGGAGGACGGACTCCGGCTCTTCCAGACCGCGGAGACCCTGGGCTACGGCACGGGCTGGGTCCGCGGCCGGCACTTCGAGCCGTTCCTCACGAGCCCGATGACGTTCTTCGCCGCCGCCGCCCAGCGGACCAGCACGATCGGCTTCGGCACCGCCGTGCTCGGCATGCGCTACGAGGACCCGGTGCGCCTGGCCGAGGACGCCAGCACCGTCGACCTGCTCAGCGGTGGACGTGTGCAGCTCGGCATCAGCACCGGCATCGCCGGCTACGGCCCGATCCTCGACCCGGTGTTCGGCAGCTCCGAGCGGTCCTTCCGCGACGAGGCCGAAGCCCGCGCCGCACGACTGCTCGAGGTCCTGCACGGCGACGCCCTCGGCTCGGCGGGCAAGGGCTACGAGAGCATCCCCGCGGGCGCCGAACTCACCCTGCAGCCGCGGAGCCCCGGTCTGCTCGACCGCGTCTGGTGGGGTGGCGGCAGCATGGGCACCGCGGTCCGCACAGCCGAGAAGGGCCTGTTGCTGCACTGCTCGACCCTGAACACCGAGGACACCGGCGAGCCCTTCGCGGTGGCGCAGGCCGCACAGATCGGGGCCTACCGCGAACGGTTCGCCGAGCTGCACCCGGACCGGCAGGCGAAGGTCGCCGTCGGCCGCATCATCGTCCCGCTGCTCGACGACCACGACCGTGCCGTGCACGAGGAGTTCCTCACCGGGTATGCATCCGGCATGGACGACGAGGGCCGACCGCTCTCGGGCCCGCCGTTCCGCTTCAGCAAGGTGCTGTCGGGCGAGCCGGCCGCCATCGTCGACGCCCTGCGTGCCGACCCGGCAGTGGCGGCGACCGACGAACTCGTCGTGACCCTGCCCGCCAACGGGGACGGCGCCTCCCACGAGCGGATCCTGCGGATCATCGCCGAGGAGATCGCCCCGTCGGTCCGCGCCGCCTGAGCAAGCAGGCAAGCGGCCAAGCGGCCAAGCGGGCAAGCGGGCAAGCGGGCAAGCGGGCAAGCGGGCACGCAAGCACGCAACCGCGCGAACGACCAGGGAACATCCGACGGGGCCCACGGGTCGGTGAGTCCCGTGGGCTCCCCCGCCGGACGACCATGGCATCCCTGATCCGGACGCGATGGTGCACTCATCGTTCCACTTGCGCACCTCTTTGTCACACCCGGAGGAAGACGGGTACCGGCTGCCACAGTGCGCTTCCCGGAACGAGGATGCGCCCCCGCACCAGGTGCGGGGGCGCATCGGAACGCATCAGGACCACCGGGGCGTCATCGGCCGGATCAGGAGGCCGCGACACACACTCGGCAGTCCTTCTTCGATGCGTGCGCCGACGGTAACCAGCCGACTGGCGCACCGACAAGCGTACCGACGTCATCGGACGCGGTGCGGAAAATGGACGGATGTACAGCCTCGTCAGGCGCTCCAGTCCGAGGGTCACGCCGGAAGCCGCCGCCCGGGAGGGCACTCCGCTCCCGGACGGTACAGTCGCGCCATGGCACGACGGGGTTCGTACGCGAAGGGCATCGCGAAGCGCGAGGAGATCCTCGCCGTCGCGCTCGACCGCGTCGCCACCCAGGGGTTCCGGCGGACGAGCATCCGGGACATCGCGGCCGCCGTCGGCCTCACCCAGGCCGGCTTGCTGCACTACTTCGACTCGAAGGACGACCTCTGGGTCGCGGTGCTCCGACGCCGTGACGAGGAGGACCGTGCGGCGCAGTGGGACGCGCCCGACCTCGCATCGCTCCTGGCGTCGGTCGTCCGCCACAACGCCGAGGTGCCGGGGCTGGTCCAGATGTTCGTGAACCTGTCGGCGGCGGCGGCGACCGACCCGGAACACCCGGCACACCCGTACTTCCGCGAGCGCTACGAGTCGGGTCGTGCCCGCATGACGGCCGACTTCCAGGCGATGCAGGCGGACGGGCGCCTCCGGAGCGACCTCGACCCGGGGGAACTCGCGAGCGTCCTCCTCGCCGTCGCGGACGGGCTGCAGATCCAGTGGCTCTACGACCCGAACCGTGACATGGCGGAGCACGTCGAACTCGTCACCCGACTCGCCATGGCCCGGGTCTCGGTCGGCTCCTGACCCGGTCGGGAGGCTCGCCCACCCTCCGGCGGGCAGGTACCGCCCGTACCTGGTTGCGTCCACCACCGGCAGGGCAGGATGGGCGTGACCCGACCCGGGGTCTCGACGACGAGGTGGAGTGACGCGATGACGCGTGTAGTGGTGACCGGTGGCAGCGGCAAGCTCGGACGGGCGGTCGTCCGCGACCTGGACGAGCACGGCTACGACGTCGTGCTCCTCGACCGGGTGGCCTCCCCGGACAAGCCGGAGCGGGTGCAGTTCGTCCGCACGGACCTGACCGACTACGGCCAGGTGCTCAACACGTTCCTCGGGGTCGACGACCGCTACGACTCGGTCGACGCGGTGGTGCACCTCGCGGCCGTGCCCGCGCCGGGCCAGGTGCCGGACGTCGCGCTCATCACGAACAACGTGACCGCGTCGATCAACGTGTTCCACGCTGCCCGCGCAGCCCGCATCCGGAACGTGGTGTGGGCCTCCAGTGAGACGCTCCTGGGGATCCCGATGGGCGAGCACCACCCGCCCTACCTGCCCGTCGACGAGGAGTTCGCGGTCCGGCCGCAGTCGTCGTACTCGCTCGGCAAGGCGGTGGAGGAGGAGATGGCGCGCCACTTCACCCGCTGGGACCCGCAGCTGAAGATGATCGGTCTGCGCTTCTCGAACGTGATGGACGAGACGGACTACCCGGCGTTCCCGTGGGACGCGTCGCCCGAGGCGAAGACCTTCAACCTGTGGTCGTACATCGACTCGCGGGACGGCGCCCAGGCCGTGCGCAAGGCGGTCGAGAGCGAGCTGACCGGGTTCGAGGCGTTCATCATCGCCAGCCCGGACACCGTGATGGAGACGCCGACGCTGGAGCTCGTCGAGCGGTTCCTGCCGGACGTCGAGCGCCGTGCCGAGATCGACGGCACGAGTTCCCTGCTGTCCTCGGACAAGGCCCGCGAGCTGCTCGGCTACGCCCCCGAGCACACCTGGCGCCCCTGACCCCCGCCCCTACGCGGGGAGGAGCAGGCCGTCGAGCACCAGGTCGCGGAGGCGCGGCAGCAGGTCCGCGGACAGCGCCCGGTCGTCGACGCCGGTGAGCTGGGCGATCGCGCCGACGATCTGCCCGACGGTGAGCTCTCCGTCGGCCGCGCCGACGAACGCGGCGAGCGCGGTGTCGGCGTCGACCCGTCGGCCGAACCCGCCGCCCTGCACGAGCGTCATCACGGTGGGGTCGTCGTTGCCCGGCCAGTAGTGCCGTTCCTCGGTGACGTCACCGGCGACCCGGAGGTGCGCGGCGGCGAACGCGTCGTCGTCCCGTCCGGCGAGCCACGAGACCGCGTCGAGGGTGCGGGCGATGGTCGCCCCCAGGCCGGCGGGGTTGGCGCCGAGCACCTGTGGGAGGCGCTCGAAACGGCGGAGGGCGGAGGTGCCTCCCGACCGGACGACGACGTAGCCGAAGCCGACCCCGGTGACGTGCCGGTCGCGGAAGTCGTCGAGCCAGGCGTCGACCAGGTCGTCGAAGACGGGCATGCCCGGCTTCGTGCCGCCGTCGCGGATCCACGTCTCGGCGTAGGCGGGCGGGTCCTCGCGTTCCCGTTCGACCACCCACACGTCCAGGTCGGTGTCGGCGAACCAGGAGCGGACGCGCTCCAGGCCGTCGTCGCCCCACCGGTGTTCCCAGTTGCCGAGCAGCTGCGCGGTGCCGCCGGGCTCCAGGTGCTCGGCGAGACCGCGGAGGACGGTCTCGACGAGCGCGTCGCCGACCATCCCGCCGTCGCGGTACTCGTAGGCGGGGACACCCTCGCGCCGAGGGGTGATGACGAACGGCGGGTTCGAGACGATGCGGTCGAACCGCTCCCCCGCGACCGGCTCGAACAGTGAGCCGTGACGGAACTCGATGCCGTCGATGCCGTTCAGCTGCGCGTTGAACCGGGCGATGTCGAGCGCCCGTCGGGAGATGTCGGTGGCGACGACCTGGTCGGCGAAGCGTCGGGCGTGCATGGCCTGGATGCCGCACCCGGTGCCCAGGTCGAGCACCCGACGGACCGGCACGGGCAGCTGCAGGCCGCTCAGCGTGGTGGTGGCGCCGCCGATGCCCAGGACGTGCTCCTCGCTGATGGCGTGGCCGAGGGCGAGTTCGCCGAGGTCGGAGACGATCCACCAGCTGCCGGCACCCAGGTCATCGACGAACGCGTAGGGGCGGAGGTCGACCGCGGCGGCGACGGAGTCCCCGTCGATGCGGAGGACCCCGGCCGCGACCAGGGCCGGGACGCCGGCGGTCGGGAACGCGGCCTCGGCGTCGGTCCGCGGCACCGGTAGACCGAGCACGAAGAGCGTGGCGGTGGTGGACAGCGGGGTCGTCGGTCGGGCGGCCAGGGCTCGGCGGGCGGCGACCCGGACGCCACGGTGCAGGGCAGCGGCGGCCTCGGTGCCCCAGAGCGCGTCGACGCCCTCGACCGTGTACCCGGCGGTGGTCAGGTCTGCGGCGAGCGCCGAGGTGACGGCAGGCTCGGCGACGACGTCGGGCAACCGGACTGCGCTCACGCCGGTGTCGCCGCTCACGCCAGGGCCTCGGCGCGGACCAGGCCGGCGGGCACCTGCCAGTCGAGGACCAGGTCGAGCAGGCCCGGGAACCGCTGCTGGACCTCGTCGGTCCGGACTCGGCTGACGCGGGTCAGCCCTTCGAGGTGCTGCTCGAGCAACCCGGCTTCGCGGAGCACCCGGAAGTGGTGCGTCAGCGTCGACTTCGGCCGGTCGATGCCGACCCAGCCGCAGGAGCGCTCCTCGCCGGCACCGTCGACCAGGTACCGGTGCAGGATCGACAGCCGGATCGGGTCGGACAGGGCGTCCAGGACGACCGGCAGGTCCATCTCGGCCGGCGTCGGCTGCGGAAGCGGGGTGTGCTGCGGGAGTGGTGCGGCTTCGTCGGTGCGCTCGGGCATGCACGGACGGTACCACTCCGCACCGACTAGTACGACTTGCGTCGTACAGCGCGAGTACGGTACGAATGCAGTCGTACTACGAAAGGGACGGCCATGCAGTCACCACGTTCCGTCGCAGGGTTCTGGATCCTCGCGGCGATGCTCCTCGTCTCGGTCGCCTCGTCGGCCGTGCCGTCACCGATCTACCCGGTCTACGCGGCGGAGTGGCACCTCACGCCGCTGATGCTCACCGCGGTGTTCGCGATCTACGTCGCCGGGCTCCTGCTCAGCCTGCTCATCGCGGGTCGGCTGTCGGACCACGTCGGCCGGAAGCCCGTCCTGGTCGTCGGCGGCCTCGGCGTCGCCGTGTCGCTCGGGCTGTTCGCCGTCGCCGACGGACTCGGCGCGCTCATCGTCGACCGCATCGTGCAGGGCGTCTCGGTCGGGCTGCTCATCGGCGCCCTCGGAGCGGCGCTCATCGACAACTCGCTCGAGCGGCACCCCGCGCTCGCGGGTGTCCTCAACGGCGTCATCCCGCCGATCGCCCTCGCCACCGGTGCCCTGTCGAGCGGGGCACTGGTCGAGTGGGGTCCCGCGCCGGAGCAGCTCGTCTACCTGCTGTTCGGCACGCTCCTCGTGCTGCTCGTCGTCGCACTCGTGGTCGTCCCCGAGCAGGTCGTCGCTCGACCCGGGGCGCTGCGGTCACTCCGTCCGACGGTGTCGGTGCCACGGGCCTCCCGGCGGCTGTTCCGCAGCGTCGCCGGGTCGCTCGTGTCCAGCTGGGCGCTCGGCGGACTGTTCCTGTCGCTCGTGCCCTCCGCCCTCGGCGCGGTCTTCGGCATCCACAACCACTTCGCCGCCGGCGCCCTGATCGCCGTCGTCACCGGCGTCGGCGCCCTGACCGGCCTGGCGATCCAGCGCGTCGACACCCGCAAGGCGGTCCTGCTCGGCCTCGTCGCGCTCGTCCTCGGACCGATCGTCACCGTCACCTTCGTGGTCATGCCGTCGCTGCCCGGACTGGTCGTCGGCAGCGCGATCGCCGGTGTCGGGTTCGGCGCGGGCTTCCAGGCGCCGCTCCGGATGCTCCTCGCCACCGCGGCACCCACCCACCGTGCCGGACTGCTGTCGACGATCTACGTGGTCAGCTACCTGGCTTTCGGCGTGCCGAGCGTCATCGGCGGGTTCCTCGAGCCGGCGCTCGGCCTGGTGCCGGTGCTCGCCGGCTACGGGGCGTTCATCGTCCTCGCGGCGCTCGTCGCCCTCGTCCTGCAGGTCACGTCGAAGGACGCGGCCGAGGTGGAAGAGGCCGCAGCCGACGAGGTCGAACGCACCGCGACCGGATCGGTCCGCACGGTCTGACGCGCAGCGAGCGGCGGAGCAGACTGCGGGCGGCCCCGAGCGCCGCTCAGTGCCCGGTCCGCGCGGTCAGTGCCCGGCCCGTGCGGTCAGTGCCCGGTCCGCGCGGTCTGGCCGCGCGGGCGCTGCACCCCGACGTTCCGGTGCGCCTCGGCGTGCGCGGCGTCGACGTCCGCCTTGCCCTTGTCCGCCGCAGCCCGCATCCGCTTCGACGGCGCGTGGTGCTTCGCCCAGTCCCAGAACCGGTGCAGCTTCGCCCGCAGCCAGGTGATGATGCGGTGGAAGAAGTGGAACTCGCTCGCCAGGACCGTCAGACCGACGAAGACGACGAGCCAGCCCGGACCGGGCAGCGGCACGAGGATCAGCCCGATCACGACGATGAGGCCGCCGACGATCCCGACCAGGACCTTGTAGAAGAGGTGCACGTGCGGTCGGGCGTGGATCCAGGTGCGCAGGTCACGGAACCACTGGAAGCGCTGCCGACCGGATGACGCGTCGGGAGCAGCACTCCGGGGAGGCTCAGTCGGGTCGCCGTGCATGTCCGCACGCTAGGGCGCGCGGCTGGGAAACCGCGGCGGATCGGGTCCGTGTGTGGTGGGGACGCTGCGGGGTGGGGACCGCGCACCGCGACGTGCGTGCAGGGGTCTGCCGCGCCTCCCGTCCGGCCGGGAGGCCCGTCACGCGTGCGCGACGCACGTCGCCGCCCACGGGACCGCGGCCAGGCGCGCCTGCGGGATCGGCTCCCCACCCACCGCGCAGCGGCCGTAGGTCCCGGCGTCGAGGCGCCCGAGGGCCGCGTCGACCTGCTCGACGCGGCGGCGGGCGTCGTCCCGCACCGCGCCGAGCGAGCTGCGTTCCCAGGCCAGGGTCGAGCCCTCCGGGTCGTGCTCGTCGTCGGTGTTCGCGCCGTCCCGCGCATCACTGACGTCCAGCATGCTGCGCTCGACGTCGACCAGCAGCTTCGTCGCACGGGTCCGTTCGGTCAGCAGGGTGGTCCGCGGATCGAAGTCCATGTCCTCGACCGTAGTCCGCCGGAATGCCCGCCCAGCCGAATGCGTTCGCATGCACATGACGAAGATCGGGTTCCTCTCCTTCGGGCACTGGCGTGACGTGCCCGGCTCCCGGGTGCGCAGCGCGCGCGAGTCCCTCGTGCAGGCGATCGACCTCGCCGTCGCGGCGGAAGAAGTGGGTGTCGACGGCGCGTACTTCCGCGTGCACCACTTCGCACCGCAGCAGGCCGCGCCCTTCCCGCTGCTGTCCGCGATCGCCGCCCGGACCAGCCGCATCGAGATCGGCACGGGCGTGATCGACATGCGCTACGAGAACCCGCTGTACATGGCGGAGGAGGCCGCGGCCACCGACCTCATCTCCGGCGGCCGACTGCAGCTCGGCGTGAGCCGGGGATCACCCGAGACCGCCCTCGCCGGCTACCGCTCGTTCGGCTACGTGCCCGAGTCCGACGACGAGAACGGCGCCGACCTGGCGCGTGACCACACCGCGGTCTTCCGGCGGGCGATCGCCGGCGAGCCGATGGCGAACGCGAACCCGCAGATGACCGGTGCGGTCGGCTCGCTCGCGATCACGCCGCAGTCCGACACCCTGGCCGAGCGCATCTGGTGGGGTGCCGGCACGCGGGCCACCGCCGAGTGGACGGCCGAGCAGGGCATGAACCTGATGTCGTCGACCCTGCTCACCGAGGACACCGGCGTGCCCTTCGACCAGCTGCAGGCGGAGCAGATCGAACGTTTCCGCAGTACCTGGCGCGAGATGGGCTGGGAGCGCGAGCCCCGCGTCAGCGTGAGCCGCAGCATCATCCCGATCATCGACGACGAGTCGCGCCACTACTTCGGCGTCCGCGCGCAGGTCGAGGGACAGGACCAGGTCGGACACCTCGACGGCGGTCTCGCCCGGTTCGGTCGGTCGTACATCGGCGAGCCGGAACAGCTCGTCGCGGAACTCGCCGCCGACCAGGCGGTCCGCGACGCCGACACCGTCCTGGTGACCGTGCCGAACCAATTGGGTGTTGATTTTTGTGTAAGAATGCTGACCTCGATCGTTCGTGACATCGCGCCCGCGTTGGGTGCGCGCGTCTGAGCGTCGACCTGAGACAGCCTTCGCGCCTCGCCGTGCGCTCCATCGATCATTCGATCCTGGGCGCAGGAGCGGGCACACACGACCAGAAGCGGCGGCACTCGCCGCGGACGCTGCTCGCCTCCGACCGAGAGCTCGGATAGGAACGCACTAGGAACGGACAAGGGCCGGGACTCATCGAGTCCCGGCCCTTCCGCGTAGCTGCCTGCCTAAGCGCCGCTCGCTGAATGCGCGAGTCATCGCGCGCCGAAGCGCTACCTGCGACACAGAGGGGCAGCTACGGCCAGTCCAAGGGGCGTCTAAGCGCGACACGCCCGGGATGACCCATCCCGCCGGACGAAAACTTAAAAGTTTATGCGGCGGCGGCACACGAACCGCGCCGTTGAGCCGATCCGGGACCGATTTCCCAGTGTGCATTCGACCCGCACGAATCGCGCTTGCAGCGCCCTATTCGGAGCTCGTAATGTCTTTCTTGTCAGCCACTACGGAAGACAGAAACAAAACATCAAAGGCAGCCCTTGAATGGGCAGACAGAAAGAAGAGAACGATGATTGCACTGCTCGACTCCATTCCCGCCGACGAGGTTTCCACCGGCAAGAAGAGCAATGAGTACCTGACCGATGAGGCGATCACTCTGGCCTTCGACAACCCGCGAAAGATCGTTCCTCTCGCCGAGGGCAAGCTCGTGGACAAGGCCTACCTGGGCGCACTTGAGCTCCAGGCGTTGAAGATCGATTCTCGGCTCGAAGTCGGCTTCCAGCTCGTGAAGAAGGGCTCGCTCAAGACCGAAAGTGGCAAGACGAGCTACTACTACAAGGGCCGCGTTTTCCTGACCTTCGCGCAGAAGGAGAAGAAGGCGAAGAAGGTCAAGAAGGCCCAGGAACAGGCCTAGGACTGAACCAGAAGAACCCGAGGGGCCGCTACCCGCTTCGAGTAGCGGCCCCTCCCCTACCTACAGATTGGAGCGCACATGAGCAAGACGGACAGAAACCCGCCGCAGCCAAGGCGCACACTGCTCCTAGACGAGATGATCGACTACCTCGCACACCAGCGCGCTGAGTCTCGGAGAAGGAATGAGGAGCACCGCTACGCCGAGTTCCATCTTGTCACCGGCGTACAGACAAGCATGGCTAGGAGCATCTGGTTCCCGAACCTAGGTGCCGTGCCCAGCGACACCGTGCTCACAGCCCTGAGGGCGGTTCCCGCCGACCTCTGATGAACACACAAGCAGCCCCCGGCCGATGGTCGAGGGCTCCTTGTGTTGGTGCAGAGCACGGAACAACGACGCCCCCGGATCAGGTTCCGAAGGCATTGCGGTTCGTACTCGAAGGTCAGTTGCCCTCCTTCTTGAGCAGGTCGATGCGGTCGGCCAGCTCGTTGATGACCTTGAGAGCGGAGTCACGCTTCGCGACGGCCTCTTCCTTGGAGGCGGCGTAGAAGGGCCGGCTGCGGTTCGCGTCGTCCACGAGGCCACCGACCTCGTGCTTCAGGCGAGCGAAGGTCCGGGTCACGATGGTGCGGTCGAACTTCTCGTCGGCCTTCGAAGCGGTGGTGGTCTGGGTGCTGGTGGTGTTCGCCATGGTGATTGCCTTTCGAGCGGATTGGAAGTGGTGTTGCGGCAATCATGAATGGACTAGTAGACCTGTCAACTCCTCCGGCGTGTCCATGGCTCGGATACCGCTTTTCCTGACCGTGCTCCTCGGACTGAAACTGCCTTCTGAGCGCGCAGGCTACAGCCCCGATGTCATCGTCCCTCTGGGCTGTCCTTCTCGCTCCTAGGGGCAACCTTCTGCCAGCCACGGTGTTTCCGCATGACGATGCGGGAGGCTGCCATTTCTTCGGGAGGTTGACCATCTGCGAGCACGAAGAAGGGCGGCGATCAAGCCGAAGCCGGATCGCCGCCCTGATGGTTCCTACCGAGAGTCAGATCTGCCTATTCGCCCTGCTGCTCTTCTCGTACTCTTGGAGTGCCAGGGTGAACTCGTCCGCCGAACTTGTGGGAACCTCCTGCACTTCGAAGCCACCGTCATCCTCGGGATCGTCGTCCGCATTGGAATCACCGTTGGCTCCACCCTCGGCCAGTTCGTCGGCGGTCGGGCCGAGTCCGTAGTCCTTGGGATCGAAGACCGGAGTCTTCTCGTTGAACACTCCGAGGTCGGCACCCGGCTCCATGAACTCCCGGGCAAGGGCGATGATGTCCTTGTCGCTCAGGTAGCCGAAGCGGACGCGAACCACGCCGGAGGCCGTCGAGACATAGCCGATACCAGCGGTCTTGTAGCCGTTGGCCTTGTTACTCGGTCCGATCTTAGTCTTCGGGTCGAACCCCAAATCGAGAGCGTCCTCTCCCAGGAACTCCTTGGTCCAGTAGTCGCTCGCCTTGTGCTTGAGTACGATTGCGTTGGGCACATTGTCGCGGACATCTCCGAAGACTTCCTTGGTTGCGACCTGAGTTGCCAGGATCACATACACGCCGAAGCTTCGACCGGTGGCGAGGATCTGATCCAGCGTGGCGAGCGGCGCTGCGCCCTCCTTGCCGAGCTTCTTGAGTCCCTTGACCAGGGTCAGGTACTCATCGATGAAGAGCACGATCCAAGGTGTCTTCTTGGTGGCGGGGAAGTCCCGGCCCAGGTCCTCGTGGCCCTCTCGGAAGTCCGGGTCGATGGTGTTACCCCGTGCAGCCACGATTGCGGCGATCTGGTTGATGGTGGTCACATGCTGGCGGATGTTCTCCTCGGCGAGGCCGATGGAGATGCGCTCGAACATGCGAACGCCCTTCTTCGCGTAGGCACCCAGCTCCGGCCCCTTGGGATCGATGCCGTAGAGCTTGACCCGGCCCTCGTGGACGAAGGGGGCGAGCTGCCGGATCGCACCCTGGATCGGGCCACCTTTTCCTGCTCCAGTCATTCCATATATAAGGGTGTGGTGCAAGTCGAGGCACCAGGGCTTCCCGTTCTCCATGACAGCCAGGGGCAGCGAGTAGGGCGACAGCGCGGGGTGCTCCTCGAAGAACTCCACGCCGAACTTGCGTTCCACGAGGATGTCCTCGGGCATTGAGAGATGAACCAGGAAGTTCACCCGGTCGTACTCCTCACTGGAGTACGGTTCGATGCTCTGCGCGTCGAAGGCCGACCGCACATCCTCCTCCAGCGCCTCCACGAGATTGCGTCGGTGGTTGTTGAGTCCGATGGCAACCATGAAGTGCTTGCTCTGATCGCCACCGATGAAGACATCCTCGGGCAGTGGCTTGACAACGGCCCACTTCGCTGCACGGGCGATCTGCGCCCGAGTGCGAAGATGCTTTCCGCTCTTGCCCTTGGTGAGGTCCCGGTTCTCGTCGTGAATCACCTTGACCGCCTTCGGGTATGGCGACCTCCATGCCTCTCCTGGATAGAAGCCTTTCTCCTTGCGCTCCTCCGAGAAGTGCTTGATGGGTGCAGTGAACTCCACGACCGTGCGGCTCTTGAGGAGTTCCCCCTGCATCTTGAAGAGGTGGGCTGGCTGCAGCCGGAGCCAGGTCTTCGGGCGGAGGAAGCGCCTCGTCCCGCCGTATTGCTTGGCGTTGCGCTTCCAGCGTTCGCCGTAGACCAGCGCGAGCCGGACGACGGCCCACCCTCCGAGCCAGAGGGCGAGCACCACCCCAGCGATGAGCGGCAGATGGTCGATGAGTGAATCGCCTACTGGCTTGATTCCTTCGGTTAGTCCTTCCATTCTGGATCAGTTCTCCTGGATCGTGATGCGCTTCTCGAAGCGCACCGGGGTGTTGTCGCGGTGGGTGAGAGGCAGAACGACGAGCAGTCCTGACTCGAATAGTCCGGTCTTGGCCTTCCGGTCTACCTTGCGGAGGATGGTCTCTACGCGGTTGCCGATAGTGAAGTAGACAACGCGGGAGTAGACGAAGCCACGGTCGAGTTCGGCCCTGTAGGTCCGAAGGATTTGCTCGTAGGCTTCCCAGCTCTTGGGGTTCAGCTCGACCTCAACGAGGAGATTCTTCGCTGTTGGGCTGTCCCGATCACCGTCGAGGAACACCGCGAGGTCGGGCTGATGGACAGCCTTTGTGACCATCTCCGGTGTTTCCTTCTCCCCGAGAGTGAGTAGTGCTGGAAGCGCTGAAGTGATGTCAGGCCACTCGATTCGGTCCTTACTTACAGCCTCGATTGCTGCTGCCATGGCACCAGCTCGCCACACTCCGAAGTCGCCTGACTCGCCTCTCTCCT
This sequence comes from Curtobacterium sp. MCLR17_032, assembly GCF_003234795.2. Taxonomy (NCBI): domain Bacteria; kingdom Bacillati; phylum Actinomycetota; class Actinomycetes; order Micrococcales; family Microbacteriaceae; genus Curtobacterium; species Curtobacterium sp. MCLR17_032. Next base: position 3,041,706 of record NZ_CP126268.1, read on the forward strand.
TCCGCTTCTTAAGCTTCGCGGCGACCTTCTCGTAGGCAATCCGCATCTCGTGCTCGCTGATGACGCCTTCGATTCCGACCGGCTCGATGCCGAGACTGTCTCGGAAGAAGCCTGCTGGCGAAGCAAACTGGGCCGCTACATGGGCGATCAGTTGGTAGTGGCTCGCCCGTCTCTGGCTCGTTCCGTTGAGGGTTGCGGAACCGGAAACGGTGTGGCCGAAGGACTCAGCCGAGATCTTTCCGCTCTTGGTGAGCGAGTAGACAGACCGCTTCGTGTCCGGGTTTGTCGCCCGCCCGATCACTCCGAGGGACCGGAGTTTGGTCAGGAGCTTGTCTGTTCCCTTGATTGTCGGCAGTGTTCCGGGTGCGTCCTGCCGGTCGCGAATGATTGAGCAGGCCTCCACATCTGCCCCGGGGAACTTGCCGATGAAGTGCAAACGCTGCGCGTTTCCCTCTGTGATTCGGGGCCCGATGTACAGCTCGGAGCTGCGCTTCTGCTTCGTCTCGGTTGCGGTCTCGGTCAGCTGAGGAAGGTTTTCCTCGGGCTTCTGCGAGTCGAGTAGTGGTGGAATGGGAAGTCCCATGGCGATTTTTCCTCCTGGTCTGGTGCGGGCACATCGGTTGGTGCAGCCGCAGGAGGGGATATCGCAGTGAGGGGGAAATGGTGGGGGAAGTGGATGGTGGAGTGGTTGGGGAAATGGGTAAGGGTCCCAACCTCCACCACTCGAATGCATAGCCTGTCGCGTCTGTAGCGTGTTGAGGCGTCCAAACATGTTTAGTTCTCTTCCTACTAACTAAACACTCCTCCTTCTACCACTATTGGATTCGCCCGCGGCGGCGGTAGGCCGAGGCTGTTAGCAGTAGTTCCATCAGGCTGTCGGCAACCATCGGCAAGGCTCTGGTTCCGTCCTCTAGTGGTCTCCTACTCCCACCATCTCCTCCTCCTCCTCCTCCTCCTCCCGCTCCCGCTCCCGCTCTCGCTGTCTCCTCCTCAGCCTCGACCACCGCGCGCTCCCGTTGCTCGCTAGGGTCAACCCATGAGCGAAGTTCACTCGGGATCAGCAAGCATCGACACAGGCCAGCTCCTCGCAGAGCGGAGAGCATCGGGCTGGCTCCCGGCGCTCGGCATCAGCCAGGCAATGCAGCAACCTGAGGAGCAGATCGTCCAGTCACTCTCGGTCTACGGCAACCCGCTTGAGAAGGACGGGGGAAGCTTCTTCCGGTGGAACTGGGTTTACGAGTGGGCGCAGACTCAGTTCCGCATCGAGGGCCACGAGGACTACATCCGGGAAACTGCGGAGGGCATCATGCCGCAGGCGGGCAACGATTGGGATCGGGCGGTGCACGCGGCGACTCAGCACACGGCGAAGCTCTGGGCTACCGAAATTGTGGAGGCCGTGCTGGACATCAACGGCTGATCCCGGCCGTAGTGTGACACCACCGCTCTGAGGAGGGCTTTCGATGTGACGCTACGGCTCTGCGCTCGTGAGTGATGGTGTGACACCATCGCGGGGTTCGAGTCCTACCTGATGGTGTGACACCACCATTGCATGGAGACCGTGGGTGTGTGACGCCACTGCTTCGATATGCGTGCTGATGCGCTGTCGTGCTCTGTCGCATCGACCTCCTGGGTATGTGTGTGTGATAGCCGGAGGCGCGGAGTTCCCTTTCTCTCCGCGCCTCCGGCTTCTTCGTTTCTGGCTCGAGCCAGCTTGTCGCCGTTTTGATATGGGCTCCTGATCGCAACGACTCAGGAGGCAGATCATGAAGAAGTCCACCACTAACCCCTCACCAGCCGGAGCTACGAAGCGTGATCGCTGGCTGAAGATCGGCGCTGTCGGCCTTGCGCTCGCCCTGGCCGTGAGTGTGACGCCACTACTCAGCGGCACGAACGGAAACGCCGCAACGAGTGACGGCAAGTTCTGCGTTCTGGCTACAAGCGGTGCGGGAGAAGTGCAGGGGCGTTCGGGCATGTGTCTGCCGGGAAAGCCAATCGAGTACTACCAGGTCGAGCAGCGGGCTTCAGTCACTGTGCAGTTGTCCGCGAAAGACGCTGGCAAGACCGCTAAGTACCGCATCCTGGATGAGGCTGGCAAGGTCGCAGAGTACGACAGCTCGCAGCTCAACAAGCAGGGCTTCACAAACTTCAACCTGCTCGTCGCGGGCAGGGAAGTTCCTGTGGGTTCTAGCCAGAAAGAGGTGCAAGCCGCGATCCTCACCTACTCCGTTGAACTCGACATCGACGGTCAGACCTATAAAGGCACTTTCGAGTCAAAGCGGTCTAGGACCGACTTCTACGAGAACGGCTACAGTCAGACGGAAATGGGGGCCTGGACACTCGACTCGTCGGGTTGGAACTGGTCGCTGGGCTGATCGCACATTGAGATGCCCCGGAGCATCATGCTCCGGGGCTTTCGTCGTCCGTGGGCGCTTCGATGGCCCTCCGAGGCAGTAGGCGCCCGCCTGAGACGCTTTTGTCGTCTGAGGCGATGATGACGAACCATTGAGAGCCCCGACGCCAGGAGCAGGCAGCTATCGATTCTCCGACCTTGTTGATGTGTGACACCACGACTCGGGCCCTGGCTGGTGATCCCGTTCTGATGCCGTTCGATGCCGAATGATACCGATTGCTCAAGATCGGTATCAAGGTAGAACCCCGCTCGTATCGATGCTCTGGGCTGTTGAGGATGATCTTGATACCGAGATACCGATCTCTGGGAAACCAGCTCCTGTAAGGAGAAGCTCATCAGTAGAAGCTTCCGGGGCCATTCGGCATCACCGTTCGTGTGGAAGCATCCAAACCGCACTCCTACCGCACCTCTAGCGTCTCATCGGTTGGGCCAACCTAGACGACAGAAACAGCCAGAGCTTCGGGCCTGCCGCTTATCTACGAGATTGATGCCGATGTATAGCGTTCGGCATCAGGATCGAAGAAATCGGTATCAACAGCCTGACTCGTTGCCGTTTTGATATTGTGGTTGGGCACCTGGTGGTGGAGTTGTTGGCCTGATCTCCTACGACTCGCGGCCCGGAGTGACGAATCGAGTTGGGTTTTAGTCGGCCCCGTGTTCCTCTTCGTCGCTCCGGGCCGTTCTTGTGTGCACCTAGGCGCTTGTTGGCCGTTTTGATATTAAGTTCCGTCCCCCGATCAGGGACGCGAACGAATCAACGACTACCGACTACTGGAGGACTCATGTCCAATCCAATCATCAGCGAACTCATGCAGCTCGAACGCACAGATGCTCGCCGCATGGAAATTCAGGGCTATACCTACATCCCTCGGGGTGGATGGAGTAGCGACGCACTCAGGAACGCCTACAAAAAGAGATGGCGAGAGCTGAACGCCGCCCTTCCGAAGCAGTCCGAAGACACGGAGGCTTCCGGGGAACCGAGAACCGCATCGGTCGCGAAAGTGCGGAGCAAGCCAAAGGTCAAGAAGGCTAAGTCCGGCAAGCTCACGACGGATGACCTCAGCGAAGTCGGCGTCGGCGCGGCCTTCCACGCCACACACAGCGCCGAGCTAGTCGCTGTTCAGGAGTGGAAGTGCTGGGCGAGCTTCCAGCCCGCCTCCGGCCTGTGGACCAGCACCACAGCGAAGCAGGTCACTGCGCTTCTCGCGGACTGGTTCAAGGATGGGCTGTTCGAGAAGGCCAAGCAGAACGAGAAGCTCGCGCGCGAAGCACGCCGGTTCCGAAACATGACCGCGTGCCGCAACGCCCAGGACTACGCCTTCGGTAAGGCGCAGGTATCCAGCGACATTTTCGATGCTGATCCCGATGTGCTGCTAACCGCTGATGGGGCGCTCGACCTCCGGCGCGCAGAGCTTCGTGCTGCCCGCGCTGATGACTTTTTCACTCGCGCCGCAGGAGCTGGCTACGAGGCCGGTTACACCGACCCGCTCTGGGATGAGGTGTTGAGCGCGCTCCCCGCTGGGGTGGCCGACTATCTCCAGATCGTGATCGGCAACGCGCTCACCGGTCACACGCTCAACAAGTCGATGGTCTTCTTCTTCTCCGGGGACGGCTCCAACGGCAAGAGCACGCTCACCGATGTACTGAAGAAGATGCTCGGCTCCTACGCGGACCGGGTGGACTCGTCGCTTCTCCTCAACGCTGGCGATGGCAACCTCTTCGGAAAGGCCAAGCTCAAGGCGCTCCGCGCCGCCTTCATTGAGGAGCTACCGAAGGCGAACTGGCTCGATGCGCTCATCATCAAGGAGCTGGCCGAGACCAGTGAGATGACCGCGGCGAAGAAGTTCCAGGACGAGGAGACCTTCGACTTCACTGCCACCGTGTTCGTCAACACCAACTACCTGCCCCAGGTGTCCGAGAACGACCGAGGCACCTGGCGGCGGCTCGCCCCCGTTCCAATGCCCTGCACCTTCGTCGACGCCGAGGAGTACGCCGCTGCCGCTGATCCCGAGGCCATGGGACTACGCAAGAAGAACCCGGCCCTGGCCAACGCGGCGAAGAACCCCTCTGTCCTCAAGGCCGCGCTTGTTTGGGCGGTTGAGGGTGCTCGCAAGTGGTACGAGGCGGGAATGGTTGAGCCGCCGATGCCCGCCGCAATGGAGGCCGCGAAGCGGGAGTGGCGGGGCGGCCAGGACAAGATCGAACTTTGGTGGAGTGAGCGCGTCGTGGCAGATCCAAACTCCTACTGCCTCATCGGTGACCTTCACGACACCTACGAGGACGAGATGGCAGAGATTGGCCGCGCTCCCGAGAAGGTCCGCAAGTTCACGGAGATGCTGCAAGCACACCCGCTCTTCAAGGGAGCGGGCGCGGAATATGTACGCCGCCAGCGTGCTCCGAAGAACCTGCTGCGCTCAGCCCACATCCCGGATAACTCCGCCCGCAAGACCTGGGAAGCAGAGCGAACCGTTCGCCCCTCGACCGGGATGCTCAACTTCGTGAGCGGGGTCCGGTTCCGTACGGAAGCCGACGACCTGGCTGACGAGTCGGTATCTATCCCCGACAACGCCGCCGCGCTCGTCGACTAACCCCAGACCTACCACACACACCGAACCCTGCTGCGGCGGGAGAAACCGAGGAGCACATGACTCATGCACATCATCAACTCAGACACGGAGACCGTTCCCTTCGGCAAGTACGAGGGCTGGTCCTTCGGGGAGCTTGTCGACACTGACCCCAGCTACGCCCTTTGGCTGCTACGGGAGAGCGAGCTGCGCTCGAAATACCCGGATCACTACTACGACCTGGAGTTCTACTGTCTCGGGCTTGCTGCGGCCCGTCGAGGCTGGCGGCGACTAGCCCGCGGCGACTAATCGCCGGGACTCTGAGGAGCCGGGGCTTCTGCCCCGGCTCCTTTCTCGTGCCCCTTTTGATATGGGTACCGGCCGAGAGTCGGCCTAGGAACTACCTGGAGGTACCCCATGTCCAAGGAACCAATCTTCCGATTCCCCGCCCCCAGCGGTCGCATCGCGGAGCTGACCGAGGACCAGTACGCCGCCCTCGTCAGCGCCGGCGGTCTGACCCCGAGCATGCTTCTCCGCATCGCGGGGGCAGCGCTGCTCCTGGAGCACATCGATCTCAAGGAGGGGCGCTCCCTGAGGCAGGTCGTGCAGCATCTCCACGGCGACCCCGAAGCCGGCCCCACCAACATGGAGCGCCGCGCCGCTGTGGCGCTGGTCGCCTCCGGGCTCGTGGAGCTTCGGGGCAATGGAAGCCAAACCCGCTACAGCCGCGTGGGTGATCCCCGATGAGCAAGCCCAAGCTCGCCGCCCTGGCGCTGACAGACCCGAAGGTGCCGAACTTCAACTATGGGAGTGTCACCCTCAGGTAGCAGTTGTGTGACACCACGGCAAGGGCCGCGATCCAAAGCAGGATCGCGGCCCCTTCTGTACCCATGGGACGGGCTACCGACCCTGTGCGATCGCCACCGCTCGGCTCCACTCCTGGAGTGTGGCCAGGGTCACCTCGATTTCTCGAAGCCGCTCTAGGAAGCGTGCCGAAAGGGACTCGATAGCCGACTCGAGGGGGGCTGCCGACCACAGAAGTGCAGCAGCGAGGAGCTGAGACGCAGAGGTGAACGCGCTCACTTGCGTCGTCCGAATCAGTTGGTTGTTCACCTGCACATGGGCGGTGAGGTCGATCTGATGGGGCGCGTCGACGAACATGACCGCTCGGTGCACGCCTGCGGCGTCACATGCCGTTGCGAAGGTGGAGAAGTCCGAGACGGTCACACCCTTCCCGCGCACCTCCATGGCAAGGACCACGACACCGCCCGACGCGGCGTGAACATCGCCCGGAAGGTCGCGCGAAGGATCATTCAAGCGCCGCGAGCGCACATCCGTCGACAGGAGATCAAGGCATGCAGCGGCGAAGGCCTGCAATCGCTTTGGGCGATCCGGGGCGTCGTAGCGCAGAAAGTCCTCGACGGCGATCCTCGCTCCCTCGGCGGTCAGACCATTCGTTTTGGCTACGACGCTCTTCGCCGCTGCTGCAACCTCAAGGCCTTCCCGCAGGAACGCGGCGAGTGCCTGCAGCGCTTCCCCGCTGGTGAGTTCATTAGCCCGCAGGGTTACATCCCGGAAGTCGAGGAAGTTCTTGCGATTGAGCGCACGGCGCTCGATTTCCTCGATGCGGCTGGCGCTCCCGAAGGGGCTGTTATTGAGCGGTTCGCGACCGGTGTTGCGGATTGAGAAGCCGAACTCCACTGCTGCCGGAACGAGCACACCGTGACAGAGTCCGCGCGCGCTGTAGGCGTAGGGATTCGCCGGCGATGCGTTCGATTTGAGGCTGAGAGCGTCGACCCGCTCGTCTACCGCCTTGGCGAGCAGGATCGTCCCGAACGCAGGAGTCCAGGTCATCTCGTCGAGACCAAAGATGGTCCCCGCATGGCTAGTCCACTCGACCGGCAGCCGCTCGTCACTGCGAGCAAGCTCTAGCGCCGTTCGGAGCACTCGATTCGCGGTTTCCTTGTCGATGCTGATCGGCAAAGTGAGGCCTTTCTCGGCCTCCGTCCACGAGAGTCAGCTGATCAAGACAGAACTGCTCATCGACCGGACGAGCCGCTCGTCGCTGTCGGTTTCGGCATCAACATAGCCGAGCTGAAGCGTCAGCGCTCGAAGCACGGCCTTACCCAGCTCCATGGGGACCGCGTTGCCCAGCTGGCGCTGGATGTCCGCACGGCTGCCGACGAGGCGGAAGTTGTCCGGGAAAGTCATGAGCCGCAACAGCTCCGGCACCCTGAGTCGCCGCGCTCGCTCCTCGCCGGAACTGTTGACGCCGTTCTCCCAGTGGAAAGGGCCGACATACGGACCCGGCTGCGCCTGGAGGGTCGAGCTTGGCTTGTCGGCCGCGAGCCGAAGGAGGAAGGTCCAGTAGCGCGAACGCCACTCGAACTCATCACGACCGCCGTAGCGGTCCGTGTGCCAGAGGTAGTTCTGCCCACCCGGGATCTCGGCCGCCAACTCCCCGTACTTTCCCTCGACTAGCTCGCCGACCTCGGGGGCAGTATTGAGGCCTTCGAAGGCCGCCGCCGCCGTCACATGGGGAATCTTCGTCTGGTCCCAGATGCGTGTGGTCTCACTCGGACCCGCGTGGGTCGGTTCGGGGAACTTGAACGCGACTCCATCGCGTCGCCCCACGATGAAGACCCGCTTCCGAAGCTGCGGGACGCCGTAGTCCGCCGCCAGCAGTGTCTTCCACTGTGGGTTGTAGCCCAGCTCGGTCAGCGCCGCGAGGAGCTGCGAGAAGGCGCCCTGGTGGGTCTTGTAGGTCAGGGCCTGCACATTCTCGAGGACGAAGGCCTCCGGCCGTGACTGCGCGACAACCCGCACATACTCCTCAAGCAGCGATGCGTTCGGGTCCCGTGACTCGCGCTTCTCGGCGAGCCAAAAGCCGGACTTCGAGAACGGAGTGCAGGGCGGGCCGCCTACGACGAGTGCGGCGTCCCCTTCGGAGAGGGAACCCGCCCGGAGCAGGTCGGAGGTCGTCGTCTCCCGGATGTCGCCGGGGAGGGTGACGGTCCCCGGGAGGTTCAGCGCGAGGGTGTCGAGAGCTTGCGGGGCGTAGTCCGTCGCGACTGCGACATGGAAGGGACCAGGAGTGGGCCGCGTCGGTGCGGTGAGCGGGCGATCGGCCACTCGCTCGACAGCAAGATCAAGGCCACCTGCGCCAGCGAAAAGGCTGATGACGGGGAGTTTCGAGCCCGTGGAAGCGGGTGTTGCGTCAGGCGCTGCGGGCATGCGGATCATCGTATCGCGAGCTCACGACAGCGAGGATGTTCGCGCCCGGCGTGCGAGCTGTCCACCGGTCGTCAGATCAGGTAGGCCGTCAAGTTCTCGTTGCTGTTCTTCCAGCTCCGGCAGTTGGGGTGCGTCGCGAGCCAGCCTCGGATGCCAGTGAGAGCACCGATGACCTCCTGCAGCAGACTGATCTGCTGGTGGATGAAGGTGCGATCGGTCATGTCGCTACGCACCTCATGGGCAGGCTTCTGGCGAGCCTTCCGAATCTTTCGGAGCGGCGCGAGCACCGTCGTCGCCTCGGAGGTCGTCACGCCGTGCGCCAGCATGAAGTGCTGCAGTCGGTTGAGGGACCCGATTCGTTGTCCCCCCTTGTCGATGGCCGGGACGCCAGCAGTGTCGAAGAAATGGTGGCGCAGGTTGTCCGAGAGCACCTTGTCGAGCTGGAGCACGAAGTCGTCCCACTCCCGCTGAGACGGACGAAGTAGCCAGCCGAGGTCTGCCGGTCGTTCGGTCACGCGGAACAGGGGCTCGCCGAAGGCCATGGTCGATAGCTGACACAGGTTCTCGATCTCCATGAACAGGTGCGAGAACGGTCCGACCTCCTCGACCCAGTGCCCCATCTGCGACTGCCACCAGATGGGGTGCGGCTGCAGGTTGTCATCCGGGACTCGGTATGTCTCCCACCGTCGCTGATGCTCGGGAGTCAGTGTGATGAGGTCGCAGTAGAACACCGCGACCCGCCTCGCGATGGGCGACTCTGGATCCTGGGCGTCATAGCCAGACAGGTCGTAGGCGAAGCCAATGTGGCTCAGGCCAACATGATCCCGCTCGAACACCTCAGCATCGTCGGAGGCCTCGTCAGTGAGCCACATGCTCGCACCGGCGTCGCCAAAGCCGAAGCGGAAGCGACTGTCGTTGCGGTACTGCTCGAGGACGGCGAACTCGAAGTACGCCAGTTCGAGGGTCCCTTTGCCCCGTGCCATTGCGCGCGCGAAGGGCCGACCTGCCATCCGGGCGGGCAGTCGAACGCCCTTCATGCCTGCAGGGGTCGGGTATAGACAGACGCCGTAGCCGTCGGGCGTCAGCGACTCGAGGTCTTGCACCTGGTCGTCGAGGGTTCGACGCGAGGGCCAAGGCCGGATGTGGATGTTCATGTAGTCCGCTTCGGTCACCACCTGTAGGAAACCGGCCCTCAAGAGTTCCAGCCCGGGACCTCGCGACACTTCCACATCTCCGCCGTGAATGTGCAGTCCGTTGAACTCCCGGGAGTCAAGGAAACGCTTGCGCACTCGCTGCATAAGAGCATGCGCCTCTGTACTGAGTTCGATCGGCGGTCGCATATTTCCTCCGGAAGTCCTGAACGGGAGCGTACAGGCAGCCAGCGACAACGGCTGGGTGTCAACTACCGATCGTTGGTTTCCGCTTCGCTCGATTCGCTCGTTCTGATTGCAGCGCCTCCGTTACAACCCCAAGAGCGGTGTCGATAAACGGTGGCACCACGCTCCGATATGCAGCCATGTCAACAACTCAAGACGAAGGAGCGGATGATGACAGATTACGGATACGGGCGTGTGAGCACCGACCGGCAAGACCTCGAAGCGCAGCAGGCGGCGCTTCTACGCTACGGCGTAGCGCCCGAGTTCATCGAGGTCGAGAAGATCACTTCACGCAAGGCGCAGCGGCCGGGTCTGGAGCGTGTTCTGGCTGAGCTGAGCCGAGGTGACCGCCTGCACTGCGTGAAGCTCGACCGACTTGGCAGGAGCATGCACGAGCTGACTGATCTGGCAGCCAGCCTCGATGAGCGTGGGGTCACGCTCGTCATCGGCGGGGTCCCGCACGATCCAACTACCGCAACCGGGCGTCTTCTCTTCAATGCCCTAGCGATGGTCGCTGAGTTCGAGCGCGACATGACGGCCGAGCGCACGAAGGATCGGCTTGCGCACAAAAAAGCCAAGGGTGAATCAGTTGGCCGGCCGTCCGCTCTGAGTGTGCGGCAGAAAGCCGAGGCCGTGAAGGCGCACGAAGCTGGACTGTCGAAGGTCCGCATCGCAAAGATATACGGGGTGGCCCGCGCCACCGTGTCCAAGGCTATCGAAGCTGCCAAGGATGATGCGGCCATCGCCGCTGATCCCGAGTTGCGCAAGCAGGTGAGACTCCTGCTCCAAGAGGAGCGAGCGCTCGTCCGTCGACTAGAGGAAGCCACGGCGATCGCACGGATCGAGAAAGACGCCAAGAGACAGGAAAAGTCCGATGGCTGACCGCAGGAAGCTCACGACCTTCTTCAATCGGTTCCTCCGAGAGGAAACCGCCCAGGGCTACATCCGGAGTGCTGGCACCTACTCGACGGTGATGTCGCTCAACGGCGTTCCCGTGCTCCTCCTGGAGGCAACGAGGCTCGCAAGTCGCTGGGCGCAGCTTGATGTCCCCTACGAGTCGGTGACCATTTGGCCGGTGTTCACCGAAACCGACTCGTACTTCGTGACCTTCCGCAACCCCAGCACGGGAATGGTCGACAACCTGCCCGTCCCGTTCCATTTGCCCGGGCGGTACCACTTCGAGAGCTACCAGCGGTGGCTTGAGGACGCGCAGGCCGCGCAGATGCAATCCGTAGAGAAGCAGTTCAACAAGATGAATAGGAGTTGGTGGTCATGAGCAAGTTCAACGACCAGATGAAGCAGCACGCAAAGAACGCGGTCCGCTCGGCCTGGAGGCGTCTCCCGTGGCACTACAAGCCCGTAGTGCTCATCGCAGGTCTCGTGATGGTGATGTATGTGATTCAGGGGGTGTTGAGCTTGTTCGTTCAATAGCAGAAGTGAAGGGTCGGGGTTCCGTGAAGGTCGCCCCGGCCCTTTGCTGTGCCCGGAACGGCCGTAGCAGTGCGCCTGAGGCGCTTCCCTGCGTACGGCGAGGAGGCGCAACCCGTAGGCGTGACCGCGTTCCTATGGCGCTCCTAGTCGCTTCCTCGGCAGCACAACAATCTCCTACCGCCAGAGCGGATCAACGCGCGAAGCGAACTGCTCAGCGCTCTGGCGCCCTGCCTTACCCTTCCTGATGCCCACCCATTGCAGCTCGCCTCGCAGCAGCCGGTTAAGCTCGGCGGTCTCCTCGTCCGTGGCTGCGAAGGGTAGCTCCTGCACCCGGCCATCGCTGCGCTGCCGCTCGGTACCTGACGCCCAGGCATTGCCGCTCTCTTCCGCCTCTGCCTCTCCGAAGTTCGAACCCGCGCTGCTGGTGGGAGTCGGCGTCACTCGAAGGAACTGACCCTGCATGTCCAGCAGCGCTTCGAGTGCGTCGCTCGATCGGCGGAGAGGGCTGGGAGGGGCAGACTGCGCAGCGATGAGGGCGTTCAGCTCAGCCTCCAACTTGTCAGCGAGTCGACTGTGCTCCTGCGAGCGGGGGAAGGCAATCTCCTGCGGCAGTCTCCCTTCGTCGTAGGCGTCCATCAGCTCCTTACTCTTGCGCCGATGGGTCTGGATCGCTTCGTGGACAGACGGGTCGTCAGCGATGACCGGCTGGTGCTCCTCGACCTTCTGCTGCTGGTTCCGGTAGGCACGCTCCGCCACGAGCCGAATGAGGTACTGCTCCAAGAGTCCCGCTGAGATGGCCAGGTGGCCCTTCTTGCAGCCGTAGAGTGCACGGCTTCGAGTTCCAGACGGCAATTGACCGTAGAGCGGCTTCGCGCAAAGACCGCACACGAGAAGCCCGGCAAGGGGCCAGCTCCCCGTTCGAAGCTTCTTCTGCGACAGGCGACCGAGCATGCCGAGCACCTGGTTGCGCTCTTCCAGGCTGATGATGGGCTCCCAAGTGCCCATCACCAAATCACCTTCTTCTGTGCGGACAGGTTCTCGTTGGTAGGTACGCACGCCGGCCGTACGCCAACCGGTGAGCACTCGACGGACGGTGAGCCACTCCCACTCGTTACCGGCGGAGTTCAATACGCCTGCCGAGTTCCACTCGTTCTGTACCTGGCCGATGGATGCCCCACGCTTCACCATCTCGATGCCCTGCCGGATGTGCTGCGCCTCGTTCTCTCGAATCGTGACCCCATCCGTCTCCCAGCCGAATGGCCGCTGCCACTGGAGCTTGGGTCGGCCAGCAAAAGCGTTGCGCCGGAAGGTGACCTTCTGCCGTGTGGAGATGTTCCGTGCTTCTTGCGCAGCGAACGCGGCAAGAACGCGGGCGTTGAGAATGCCGGAGTCGGTTGACAAGTCGTAGAGAGCGGTGCGGACGGTCAGGAACCGTAGCTTGTGCTTGTCAGCCAGGTCGATTAGTCGTTCAAGTTCGATAGGACGGCGGGTGATTCGGTCGTCGGAGTAGGCCACAATTGTGTCGAACTCTCCGGCCGCCGCCGCCGCAAGCATCGCCTCGTATTCTGGACGCTCTGTTGCCTTGGATCTCTCGGACGCCCCGGTCCCGTCCTTCTCCCGGTACTCGGCAACGACTTCGAGACCGTGCTCCTCGGCGAGCTTCCTACTCAGCCGGATTTGCTCGCCAACGGTCGCGCCGCCATCGTTCTTGTCCCGGCTGATCCTGCCGTAGAGTGCCGCGCGACTCCCGGTACTTCCCGCCATGGGCTCGAATGTACATGAAGAGCAACGCCGAATCAGCTCGGCGTGGACTTCAACGCCCGGCTGCTCGCCGCCGTGAAGGACGTCTTCACCGAGGTCGACGCCGCTCCCGCAGCGGTCTGAGAAGGGGGGACCGGCTCCCGGTCCCCCCTTCTGCCGACACCCGCTCTGGGGCAGCGGGGCGGGGAACGTGCCGGGTACCGTCGGAACGCACTGATGGCCCCCGCACACACCAGGAGTTCCCCGTGACGCTGCCGGCCGCCGGCTGGTTCCCGGACCCACAGGACACCGCGCGACTGCGGTGGTGGGACGGTCACGCCTGGGGTGAGGCGACCCGGGTGCTCCCCCGCGAGGCACCGGACCCCGTCGTCCCCGTCCTCGCCGCGATGCCGGCCGGGCCGGCGTTCTCCGTCGAGGCGTCCGCCCGTGTCGTCGAGGCCCACTCCTGGGCGTACGGCAGCAGCGACCGACGGGTCTGCCTGTTCGCGGTGCTGGCCGTCGTGGCCGCGATCGTGTCCCTCGTCGTGAACCCCTGGGGGCTCGCCAGTCTGCTCGGCATCGCCGCGGGCCTGGTCGCCCTGGTCCGTCCGGGCGCCACCGGTCCCTGGCGGGTCGTCGGGCAGAGCATCGGAGCGTCCGCGCTCGTGCTCGCCGTCGCGACCGGGGTCGTCGTGGCGAACGGGCACCTGCACCTGTTCTGAGTCCGGCCTCCGTCCGGCCGTCAGGCTCCGATCAGTCGTCCGACGGCCGCCGACGCTGCTGCTTCGTGGCGGACCGCTGCTGCTTGCCCGCCAGGCGTCGGCGCTGTGAGCCCCGTGTCGGCCGGGTCGGACGCCGTGCCGGGGCCGGCGGGGCGAGCGCTTCCCGCAGGAGCTCGCGGAGCGCGTCGAGCGCAGCCTCGCGGTTGCGCAGTTGCGACCGCCGCTCGGACACCGTCACGGTGATCGTCCCGGCAGCCGTCCGCCGACCGGTCCGCTCGAGGATCCGCGTCCGCTGCTCCTCGGTCACCGCCGACGACCCCGCGACGTCCCAGGTCAGCTGGACACGACTGTCCGAGGTGTTGACGTGCTGTCCCCCGGCGCCGGACGACCGCGAGAACCGCCACCGCAGTTCCGACTCGGGGATCGTGAGCCCCGGCCCCACCTCGAGGTCCATGCGCCCAGGGTCCCACGGCCAGGGCTCCGCGGGCCCGCGCTCCGCCTACCGCCGCGCCCGCGGGTGCGCCGTCTGGTACACGTCCCGCAGCATGTCCGCCGTCACCAGCGTGTAGATCTGCGTCGTCGCCACACTGGCGTGCCCGAGCAGCTCCTGCACCACCCGGACGTCCGCGCCGCCCTCGAGCAGGTGTGTGGCGAACGAGTGCCGGAAGGTGTGCGGCGACACGTGTGCCGCCAGTTCGGCCCGCTCCGCCGCCGCCTGGATGACGAGCCAGGCGCTCTGCCGCGACAGCCGGGCTCCGCGGGCACCGAGGAACAGCGCCGGCGTCGCGGTCCCCCGGGCGGCGAACACCGGCCGTGCCCGCACCAGGTACGCGTCGACCGCAGCCCGGGCGTAGCTGCCGAGCGGCACGATCCGCTGCTTGTTCCCCTTGCCGGTGACCCGCACCACGGAGACGTCGGTGTCCTCGTCCGAGACCTCGTCCACGTCGGCGAGGGTCGTCACGTCGTCGACGGAGAGACCCACCGCTTCCGAGATCCGGGCACCGGTCGCGTAGAGCAGTTCCAGGAGCGCCCGGTCCCGGAGCTGCACCGGGTCGTCGCCCACGACGGAGCCGATCAGCCGCTCCATGTCGTGCACGGAGATCGCCTTCGGCAGCCGCATCGGTGCCTTCGGCGGGCGGACCGAGGCTCCCGGGTCGAGCGGCAGCCAGCCCTCCCCGGCCGCGAACGCCGAGAACGAGCGCACCGAGCTGAGCATCCGCGCGACCGACCTCGGCGCCAGCGGCCCCTCCGGACGGGTGGTGAGGTACTGCACGAACCCGGCGAGGTCCGCGCGCGCCAGACGTCCGACGTCCTCGAGCACCCCGGCCCCGCCGGCACGGTCTGCGCCGCTGGAGTCGACGACCGGCTGCGTGCCGATCCACTCGCCGAACGTCGCGAGGTCGCGCCGGTACGCCGACAGGGTGTGCGGCGACAGCCCCCGCTCGATGGCGATGTGCCGCAGGTGGTCCTGCACGGCTCGCTCGAACGGCATCACCCGACGAGGCTACCGGGGCCGACGAGACCGCCGAGGCGGACCGGCCGAACGCGCTAGCGGCGCTCGGCGGCCTCCACCGCGAGCGTCGCCACGATGAGCGCCGAGTTGTGCAGTCGTCCCTCGAGGATCCCGGCCACGAGTTCGGCGCGGGGCACCCAGCGGATCACGATGTCGGCCTCCTCGGCCTCCCGCTCGAACGCCGACGAGGTCGCCCGCACCCCGGTCGCCCGGAACACCTCGATGAACTCGTTGCTGCCGCCCGAGGACGTGTTGTACCGGACCAGGTGCTCCCAGTGGTCGGCCTCGACGTCGGCCTCCTCGGCGAGCTCGCGCTTCGCGGCGGCCAGGTGGTCCTCGCCCTGGTGGTCGAGCAGCCCGGCCGGCAGCTCCCAGTCGCGCACCTGCACCGGGTGACGGTACTGCTGGATGACCAGGACACGGCCGTCCTCGTCCTCCGCGAACACCGCGACGGCCCCGGTGTGGTCGATGTACTCGCGGACCATGTCCGTGCCGTTGTAGTCGACGGTGTCGCGCGTGATGTCCCAGACCGCACCCTCGAACACCCGCTCGGAGGCGGTCACGTCGAAGGAGGCGGGTTCGTCGGCGATCGGTGCGTCAGTCACCCCGCCATCCTGCCCCACCGTCGACGACGAGCGTCCAGACCGGCGGACGACGGACGGGAGGCTCCCCACCTGCTGGTGGGGAGCCTCCCGTCCGTCACGTGGTCGCGACCGCGACCTGCCGACTCAGGCGACCGCTTCGGTCTCCGGGTCGAACAGGCGCGTCGACTCGTTGCGCTCGATCGCCGCACCGACGAGGCCCGCGAAGAGCGGGTGCGCGCGGTTCGGACGCGAGCGGAGCTCCGGGTGCGCCTGCGTGCCGATGTAGAACGGGTGCTCCGCACGGTCCAGCTCGACGTACTCGACCAGGGTGCCGTCCGGCGAGGTGCCGGAGAAGACCATGCCGGCGTCCGCGATCTGCTCGCGGTAGTGGTTGTTGACCTCGTAGCGGTGACGGTGGCGCTCCGATGCCTCCGTCGAGCCGTACAGCTCGGCGGCGAGGCTGCCCTCGGTGAAGTGTGCCGGGTACATGCCGAGGCGCATCGTGCCGCCCAGGTCGCCGCCGGCGATGATGTCCACCTGCTCCGCCATCGTCGCGATGACCGGGGTGGAGGTCTCGGGGTCGAACTCGGTGCTCGAGGCGTCGAGCAGGCCGGCCTCGTGGCGGGCGTACTCGATGACCATGCACTGCAGGCCGAGGCACAGACCGAGCGTCGGGATGGCCTGCTCACGGGCGAACTTCAGCGCGCCGAGCTTGCCCTCGATGCCGCGGATCCCGAACCCACCGGGGATGCAGATGCCGTCGACGTCGCCGAGGTTCTTCGCCGCGCCCTCCGGGGTGAGGCACTCGTCCGAGGCGACCCACTTCAACGTGACCTTCGCGGTGTGTGCGAAACCGCCGGCACGCAGCGCCTCGGTCACCGACAGGTAGGCGTCGGGCAGGTCGATGTACTTGCCGACCAGGGCGATCGTCACGGCCTTCTTCGGCTCGTGCACCGCGGTCAGCACACCGTTCCAGCGCGACCAGTCGACGTCGTGCGCCTCGAGGCGGAGAGCCTCGATGATGACCTGGTCGAGGCCCTGGTCGTGCAGCATCGTCGGGATGTCGTAGATCGACGGGACGTCCACGGCGTTCACCACGGCGTCCTCGTCGACGTCGCACATCAGCGCGATCTTGCGCTTGTTGGCGTCCGAGACGGGGCGGTCGCTGCGGAGCACGAGGGCGTCCGGCTGGATGCCGATCGAGCGGAGCTGCGCGACCGAGTGCTGCGTCGGCTTCGTCTTCTGCTCCCCCGAGGCCGCCATGAACGGCACCAGGGAGACGTGCACGAAGAACACGTTGTTGCGGCCGAGCTCGTGGCGCACCTGCCGTGCCGCCTCGATGAAGGGCTGCGACTCGATGTCACCGACCGTGCCGCCGACCTCGGTGATGATGACGTCGGGCTGCGGGTCGTTCTCGGACTGCTCGCGCATCCGACGCTTGATCTCATCGGTGATGTGCGGGATGACCTGGACGGTGTCGCCGAGGTACTCGCCACGACGTTCCTTGGCGATGACCGTCGAGTAGACCTGCCCGGTCGTGACGTTCGCCGACTGCGCCAGGTCGATGTCGAGGAAGCGCTCGTAGTGCCCGATGTCCAGGTCCGTCTCGGCGCCGTCGTCGGTCACGAAGACCTCGCCGTGCTGGAACGGGTTCATCGTGCCCGGGTCCACGTTGAGGTACGGGTCGAGCTTCTGCATGACGACCTTGAGGCCGCGTGCCGTGAGCAGGTTGCCGAGGCTGGCCGCCGTCAGGCCCTTGCCGAGAGACGAGACGACCCCGCCGGTCACGAAGATCTGCTTCGTCACCTTCGGGGTCGTGTTCGAAGAATTGGTTCCGCCGCTGAGAGTGTCCGCCACGGGATTCCATCGTACGTCAGAAGTGCCGGGAGGCGCGACCCGCGTTCGCCGGGCGCGTTGCGTCCGTCGCCGGCGTACCCGGTTGGGATGCGCCTCCCGGTCGGTGCTCGGGCTGGTGCTCCCGGCCCGTGCTCGGACCGGTGGTCGCGCTGGTGCTGCGACCGGTCAGGCGGAGCGGCCGGCGACCTCGAGCAGTTCGCGTGCGTGCTCCATGCCGCTGGCGCTGTCGCCGAGGCCGGAGAGCAGCCGTGCCATCTCCTGCAGGCGGTCGTCGCCCTCGAGGCGGCGGACGCTCGACGAGGTCACCGCGCCGCTGGCGTCCTTGACGACGTTGAGGTGGTTGTTCGCGAACGCGGCCACCTGCGCCAGGTGCGTGACCACGATGACCTGGGTCCGTTCGGCGAGCGCCGCGAGACGTCGGCCGATCTCGATCGCGGCCGCGCCGCCGACACCCGCGTCGACCTCGTCGAAGACGAAGGTCGGGACGGTGGTGCTGCCGGCCATCACGACCTCGATCGCGAGCATCACACGCGAGAGCTCCCCACCGGACGCACCCTTGCCGATCGGCCGCGGGTCGGTGCCCGAGTGCGGCTGCAGCAGGATCGCGACCTGGTCACGCCCGTGGCGACGGAACTCGCCGGCGTCGGTGACTTCGACCACCAGGGTCGCACCGGCCATCGCCAGGCTCTTCAGCTCGGCGGTGACCCGCTTGGCCAGTTCCGTCGCCGCCTTCGTCCGCACCTTGGTCAGGGCGGCGCCGGCGGCCTCGAGCGCTGCCCGGTCGGACTCGACCGACTGCTGCAGCTGCACGATGCGGTCGTCGTCGCCGTCCAGCTCGAGGAGCCGGTCGGAGGCACGCTGCCCGGCCGCGATGACGTCCTCGACGCTCTCGCCGTACTTCCGGGTCAGGCCGGCGAGCAGTGCCCGACGTTCGTTGATGAGCTCGAGGTCGTGGCCGGCCTCGGGTTCGAGCGAGCCGATGTAGCTCGACAGCGACGCCGAGGCCTCGCTCGCCTGGATGCCCAGCTCGGTCAGCTGCTCCAGCACCGGCTGCAGCGCCGGGTCGACGCTCGCGACGCGTTCGATCGCGCGCCGGGCCGACTCGACCAGGCCGATCACGTCCGGACCGTCGAGCGACTCACTCGACACGGCCTCGTGCGCCAGGCCGGCGGACAGTCGGAGGTCCTCGAGGTTCCCCAACCGCTCCGCACGTTCGGCGAGCTCGGTGTCCTCGCCCGGCTGCGGGTCGGCGGCCTCGATCTCGGCGGAGGCTTCGCGGAGGCGCGCAGCCTCGGCGAGCCGCTCGTCGCGGTCACGGGTCAGCGTCTCGAGGTCGCCCGTGTGCTGCTGCCAGGCGTCGTACACGGCGACGTACTTCGCCAGCGCCTTCTCGACCGCTGCGCCGCCGAACCCGTCGAGGGCGGCACGCTGCGCGGCCGCCGAGGTCAGGCGGATCTGGTCGGACTGCCCGTGCACGGTGACGAGCTGGTCGGCGAGTTCGCCGAGCACCGCGACCGGAGCGGTCCGGCCGCCCACCGTGGCACGGCTGCGGCCCTCGGCCGAGACCGTGCGCGTCAGGATGAGTTCGCCGTCCTCGACCGTGCCACCGGCGTCCTCGACCCGCTCGGCGACGGCCGCGTGGTCGGGCAGGTCCCAGCGACCCTCGACGACGGCGTTCGGTGCACCGCGGCGGACCGAACCGGCGTCCGCACGGGCCCCGAGGAGCAGGCCGAGCGCGGTGACGATCATCGTCTTGCCGGCGCCCGTCTCACCCGTCACGACGGTGAAGCCGGGGCCGAGCTCGAGCGTGGCGTCGCCGATCACGCCGAGGTCGGAGATGCGGATTTCCTCGATCACTGGATGTGCTCCTGCTGCTGGTTCACGTCGTGGTGCCGGTGCTCGTGCTCGTGGGGGTACTGGTGCGTGTGGGGGTGCTCGTGCTGGTGGGCGTGCCGGTGGGCGTTGCCCGGGGCCTCAGGTCGGAGGGTGCGCGTCACACGTCCTCGTCGTCACGCTGGGGCCCGCGCCAGCCCGCCACCGGCAGCCGGAACTTGGCGACCAGGCGATCGGCGAACGCGGCGTCCTTGATCCGGGCGACCCGCACCGGCTCCGGCGAACGGCGCACCTCGACGCGGGCTCCGGGAGGCAGGTCGTGCGTCCGACGCCCGTCGCACCACAGGACGCCCACACCGCTCGTGCGCCGGAGAACCTCGACGGCCAGGACCCGGTCCGGGCCGACCACGATCGGTCGGGAGAACAGGGCGTGGGCGCTCAGCGGCACCATCAGGATCGCGTCGACGTCCGGCCACACCACGGGGCCGCCGCCGGAGAAGGAGTAGGCGGTCGACCCGGTCGGGGTCGAGAACACGACACCGTCGCACCCGAAGGACGACAGCGGACGGCCGTCGACCTCGGTGACGACCTCGAGCATGCGCTCGCGGGAGGCCTTCTCCACCGTCGCCTCGTTGAGCGCCCAGCTGGAGTAGACGATCTCGTTGCCGACGACCACGTCGACCTGCAGGGCGACGCGCTCCTCGACCTTGTACTCGCCGGTCAGGGCGCGCTCGACCGTCTCGGCCAGGCCGTCGCGCTCGCTCTCGGCGAGGAACCCGACGTGCCCCAGGTTGACGCCGACTATCGGCGCCTTCGTGCCCCGTGCCAGTTCGGCTGCACGGAGGATCGTGCCGTCCCCGCCGAGGACGATGACGATCTCGATCTCGTCCGGGCGCACGTCGACGCCGAGGATGTCGACCTGACCGACCGACGCTTCGGCGCGGCGGATGTCGGCGTACTCGTCGAAGGGCATCACCGGGGTCAGACCGGCGTCGTGCAGGATGTCGCACACCTCGACCGCGGCGTCGATCGAGTCGCGCCGTCCGGTGTGCGAGACCAGCAGGATGTGTCGTTCGTCGCTCATGGAGCTCCCTCCGCCAGTTCCGTCGCCCGGAGGATCCATTCTGTCGGGTTCTCCCCGGCACCTCGCTGGAGACGCGCGAGGTACTCGTGGTTGCCGTGCGTCCCGACGATCGGGGACGCCGCCACGCCCGCCGTTCCGAGGCCCAGGTCCCAGGCGGCCCAGAGGACGTTCATGAGCGCGTCCTGCCGCAACGACGCACTACGGACGATGCCCTCGCGGATGCCGGTCCGGCCGACCTCGAACTGCGGCTTCACCAGCAGGACGAACTCGTCGGCCGGTACCGCCTCGACCAGGGCGGGCAACACCATGCGGAGGCTGATGAACGACAGGTCCCCCACCACCAGGCTGGTGCGCTCGGCAGCGGGGTCGAGGGCCAGGTAGTCGTCGCGCGTGAGGTTCCGGGCGTTGACCCCCTCGACGACGGCGACCCGGTCGTCGATCGCGATCGCCGGAGCGAGCTGACCGTGGCCCACGTCGAGGGCGATCACCCGCGAGGCGCCACGTGCGAGCAGCACTTGGGTGAATCCACCCGTCGAGGCTCCGACGTCCAGGACCGTCCGGCCACGTGGGTCGACTCCGAACGCGTCGAGCGCGCCGACGAGCTTCAGCGCGGCGCGGGAGACCCACTCGTCCTCGGCGTCCACCACGATGTGCGAGGAGGCGGTGACCGGGGTCGAGGCCTTGACGACCGGGACCCCGTCGATCGTGACACGGCCGGCCAGGATGAGGGCGGCCGCGGCGGTCCGGGAGCGAGCGAGACCACGTGCGGGGATCGCGGCGTCGAGGCGCATCGTGGCGGTCGACGGCGTCGCGGTGCTGGTGCCGGCGCTGCCCGTGCTGTCGTCGCTGGTGTCTGCGCTGGCTCTCGGGTCGGTGCTCGCCGCTTGCTCGGGGCTCGCCGCGTGGCCGGTGCTGGTCGCTTGCTCGGGGCTGGCCGCGCGGTCGAGGCTGGTCACTTGCTCGGGGCTGGCCGTGTGGTCGGTGTCGTTCGTGGGGGACGTTCCGTTCGTGGAGGTCGTGCCGGGAGCGAAGTCGGACCCGCCTGTCGTCTCGCTGATGGGGTCGGCGATGTCCCCGCGCTCACCCACGAGTGTCCCCGCCGTGTTCCAGCCGGGTCCGGAGTTCGTCGTGCAGCGCCGCGAACGCGTCCGCGCGGTCAGTCAGCGGAAGCCGCTCGACCGCCGCGGCCCGACCATCCACGGTGTCGGCACCGGGCTCGATCGAAGTCTCGGCGCTGCCGACTGGGTCGTCGCCACTCCGATGGTCCGAGCTCGAGTCAGCGTCGTCGTCGTGGGCATCGGCATCGGCATCGGCATCGGCATCGGCATCGGCATCGGCGTCATCGCCCGGGACTATCGCGGCCCCGCGCAGAACGCCGGGCCTCGGGCGCGGCGGGCCAGGAACAGCTCGCGGCTCCGTCGCCGTACCGGGAACAGCCCGCGACTCGGTCGGCGCGGCGGTCGACCGGCCAGCGGAGGGAGTGCCCGTCACGTCGTCGCTCCGGGCTGGTTCCACGCCGGTCACGCTACTCGCCGCCGTACAGCGCCGGGTCCACGTCGAGGCCGTAGATGGCCAGGCCGGAGTCCCAGATCGCGGTCGCACCGGCGCGCAGCAAGTCCATCTCGTCCGACCCGACGTGCTCGGCTCGGACGACGTGTCCGCGCATCGAGACGATCGACTCCCCGACGGTCACGCGACGCGTGCCGTCCGGGTCTTCGCTGCGGATGGTGTCCGGGTAGGGCTCGTGCAGTCCGCGGAGGTCCTTGAGCACGTAGGTCGGCCGCGAGCGCTGGTCAGCCGCCAGCACCTGCTTCGGCTGGTCGATGCCGGTCAGCACGAGCACGCTCGGGATGCCGGCGTCGTTCGCGCCCTTGATGTCCGTGTCCAGACGGTCCCCGATGAACAGCGGACGCTCGCCACCGAACCGTGCCAGGGCCGCTTCGAAGATCGGTCGCTCGGGCTTCCCGGCCACGACCGGCATCCGGCTCACCGCCTGGTGCACCGCTGCCACGAGGGTCCCGTTCCCCGGAGCGATGCCACGCTCCACCGGGATCGACCAGTCCATGTTCGTGGCCACCCACGGTACGGAGGCATCCGCCAACGCGAAGGAGGCTTCGGCGAGCTGCTTCCACCCCAGGTCCGGCGAGAACCCTTGGATGACCGCTGCCGGGTGGTCGTCCGCGCTGTCGGTCACCACGAACCCGGCCTGCTCGACGATCGTCGTCAGTCCGAGTCCGCCGATCACGAGGACGGTCGATCCTTCCGGAACGAGGGTCGCGAGCAGCCGAGCCCCCGCCTGAGAGGAGGTGACGACGTCGTCGGCGGTCACCTCGAGCCCGTACTGCTCGAGGTGTTCGGCGACGTCCATCGGACGCCGCGAGGCGTTGTTGGTGATGTAGCCGACGCGGGCCGACGTGGCGGCCTGGTTGAGGGCCTCCACGGCGTGTGGGATGGCGTTCCGTCCCCGGTAGACGACACCGTCGAGGTCGGTCATGACCGCGTCGATGCCGTCGACCGGGGTACGCGGAGTGTCAGCCGGCTGCGGAGCCGTCGATGTCGCGGGGGTTGTCTTCGTCGATCTCGCCGGGCTGGTCCCCGGCGTCGTCGGAGTCGTCGTCGAGGTCGTCGTCCCTGAGGGCGCTGACGTACCCGTTGCCCGGCTCGGCGTCCCCGAGTTCTGCGTCGTCGAGCTCGACGGACTCGTCGCTGACGGGCTCGTCGTCTCCGGGCTCGTCGTCTCCGGACTCGTCGCCTGCGGGCTCGTCGAACTCGTCGACTTCGATCGCTTCCTCGACCACATCCACTGTCTCCCAAGCATCGTCTTCGGCGGCTTCCGCGAGGGCTTCGGCCGCGCGGTCGACGCGGGCCCACCACTCGTCGGCCTCGTCCTGGCGACCGAGCTCCTCGAGCGTGGCCGCGTAAGCACTGTAGAGCGCCGGCGACCAGCTGTAGGCGGTCGAGGGGTCGAGCTGTGGAATCTCCAGCTCGCCCAGCGCGGCTGTGGGATTCCCGAGGTCCAGACGTGCTCCGGACATCGCGATCGCGAGTTCGACCTGCACCGGCGTCTCGAGTGCGGCGCGGTCGACGGACCGTCCGAGCTCGAGGGCACGTTCCGGGCGCCCGAGCCCACGCTCGCAGTCGACCATCATTGGGAGCTGGTCGTTGCGGCCGGAGATCCGTCGGTACGTGCGGAGTTCTCGGAGCGCCGTGGCGAAGTCACCGAGACGGTACGCCGTGATCGCGGCGGTCTCACGGACCACAGCCACGCGGCCGGCTCGGCGTGCAGCGCTCAGCGCGTGCTGGTTCGCTTCCTCCGGATCGGAGTCGACGAGGAGCGCCGCGGTGATGAGGTGTCGCGCCACCCAGTCCGCGTTGTCCTTGCTGAGGGTCTTGAGCTCAGCACGAGCGGCGGGGTGGAGGTCACGGGCATCGATCTCGTCCGGGATCTCGGGGTCGTCGTGACGCGGGCGGATCGAACGGGTGCCGTACGGGTCCCGGTCTTCCCAGTCGTCCCGAGCGGCCTCGCCGAAGCGGGCGCCGGACGAGCGGTTACCGTCGCCGAACCGCTTCCGATCGGCTCCACCGTCGCGGGAGGGGCGGTCGTCATTGCCACGGAACGGACGGTCGTTGCTGCCGCTGCGAACGGGTCGGTCACCATCACGGCGGGGACGGTCGTCGTTCCCACGGAACGGGCGGTCGCCATCACGACGGGGACGGTCATCGTTCCCACGGAACGGACGGTCGTTGCTGCCACCGCGAACGGGCCGGTCGCCATCACGGCGGGGGCGATCGTCGTTGCTGCGGAAGGGCCGGTCACGATCACGACGGGGACGGTCATCGTTCCCACGGAACGGACGGTCGTTGCTGCCACCGCGAACGGGCCGGTCGCCATCACGACGGGGACGATCGTCGTTGCTGCGGAAGGGACGGTCACCATCACGACGGGGACGGTCATCGTTCCCACGGAACGGACGGTCACCATCACGACGGGGACGGTCATCGTTCCCACGGAACGGCCGGTCACCATCACGACGGGGCCGGTCATCGTTCCCACGGAACGGACGGTCACCATCACGACGCGGACGGTCGTCGTTCCCACGGAACGGACGGTCGTTGCTGCCACCGCGAACGGGCCGGTCGCCATCACGGCAGGGGCGATCGTCGTTGCTGCGGAAGGGCCGGTCACCATCACGACGGGGACGGTCATCGCTCCCACGGAACGGACGGTCACCATCACGACGCGGACGGTCATCGTTCCCACGGAACGGACGGTCACCATCACGACGCGGACGGTCAGTTGCGGGCCGGTCAGATCGCCACGAAGGACGGTCGTTCCGGGCTCCACCTTCGCGGAATTTACGGCCGGACGGGCGTCGGTCCGTGCTGTCGCCGCGAGGACGATCCCCACGAGGGGCCCCACCACCAGCACGCCCACCTTCACGTCGTTCGAAGTCACGCGGCCCAGCCGACCAACGACCGCTGTCGCCTTCGCGTCGAGATCGATCCGGACGGTCTCCGTCACGCCCGTCTCGCCGCTGTTCGTCGTCGTTCGCCACCGTAGCTCCTCGTTGCGTGCCGAAGACTCGTGTCTCGGCGATCGTCCGCTGTGTCGTTGTGTCGTGCTGTGGCAGCCGAAGCTGCCCGTGTTGGTCCAGTCCATCATGAACCGGGCGCAGAGTCGACCTCATGCGTCTGAGATGAAACAGAAAATGGCCACCGGCCCTCACGAGAGCTGTTGCTCTCGATGGAGGGCCGATGGCCACATCATTGAAAAGAAGTCCGGCGGCGTCCTACTCTCCCACAAGGTCCCCCTTGCAGTACCATCGGCGCTGAGAGGCTTAGCTTCCGGGTTCGGAATGTGACCGGGCGTTTCCCTCTCGCTATGACCACCGGAACACCATCGACCCGAAACGGATCAAACAGGTTCCAGCCATCCCCCACCAACGGTTCGGTGTCAACACTCCCGCCGAAACAGGGTTGATGACACCCCACACCGGTGGGGTAGCTGAACTATTCAGTTTGATTCCCGATCGTCTGTCGGGAACCACAAAGTGGACGCGAGCCCTGACCCGTGAGGGTCAGGAAAAAAGTGTGTGTCAAGTCTTCGGCTTATTAGTACCGGTCAGCTCCACGGGTCGTTAGTCCCCGCTTCCACATCCGGCCTATCAACCCAGTAGTCTGCTGGGAGCCTCTCACACTCAAGGTGCATGGAAATCTCATCTCGAAGACGGCTTCCCGCTTAGATGCTTTCAGCGGTTATCCGGTCCGAACGTAGCTAATCAGCGGTGCCCTTGGCAGAACAACTGACACACCAGAGGTTCGTCCATCCCGGTCCTCTCGTACTAGGGATAGATCTTCTCAAATTTCCAACGCGCGCAGCGGATAGGGACCGAACTGTCTCACGACGTTCTAAACCCAGCTCGCGTACCGCTTTAATGGGCGAACAGCCCAACCCTTGGGACCTACTCCAGCCCCAGGATGCGACGAGCCGACATCGAGGTGCCAAACCATGCCGTCGATATGGACTCTTGGGCAAGATCAGCCTGTTATCCCCGAGGTACCTTTTATCCGTTGAGCGACAGCGCTTCCACAAGCCACTGCCGGATCACTAGTCCCGACTTTCGTCCCTGCTCGACCTGTCAGTCTCACAGTCAAGCTCCCTTGTGCACTTACACTCGCCACCTGATTGCCAACCAGGTTGAGGGAACCTTTGGGCGCCTCCGTTACTCTTTGGGAGGCAACCGCCCCAGTTAAACTACCCATCAGGCACTGTCCATGAACCCGATCAGGGTCCTACGTTAGACATCCAAAGTGACCAGAGTGGTATTTCAACAATGACTCCACGAACACTAGCGTGCCCGCTTCACAGTCTCCCACCTATCCTACACAAGCCACTCCGAACACCAATACCAAACTGTAGTAAAGGTCACGGGGTCTTTCCGTCCTGCTGCGCGTAACGAGCATCTTTACTCGTAGTGCAATTTCGCCGAGTTCGCGGTTGAGACAGCTGGGAAGTCGTTACGCCATTCGTGCAGGTCGGAACTTACCCGACAAGGAATTTCGCTACCTTAGGATGGTTATAGTTACCACCGCCGTTTACTGGGGCTTAAATTCAGAGCTTCGCCGTGAGGCTGACCCTTCCTCTTAACCTTCCAGCACCGGGCAGGCGTCAGTCCGTATACATCGTCTTGCGACTTCGCACGGACCTGTGTTTTTAGTAAACAGTCGCTTCCCACTGGTCTCTGCGGCCTTCAACGCTCACGGAGCAAGTCCGGTCACGTGTCCGGCCCCCTTCTCCCGAAGTTACGGGGGCATTTTGCCGAGTTCCTTAACCACGATTATCTCGATCTCCTTGGTATTCTCTACCTGACCACCTGAGTCGGTTTCGGGTACGGGCGGCTGCAACCTCGCGTCGATGCTTTTCTCGGCAGCATAGGATCACTGAATTCCCCTTACGGGTACGCGTCGGGTCTCAGGCATACAGACGACGGATTTGCCTATCGTCAGCCCTACATCCTTACACCAGGTTCACCTTACGGATACCATCGCCTGGCTCAGCTACCTTCCTGCGTCACACCTGTTCATACGCTAACCGCACCAGCATGGGGTCGAGCGTTAGACCGGCCCGTCTCACCCCGAAGGGATCAACAAGTGCCGGGTTAGGACTCTTAGCACCACTGGATTAGCTTGGGCGGTTGTTCGCCGGTACGGGAATATCAACCCGTTGTCCATCGACTACGCCTGTCGGCCTCGCCTTAGGTCCCGACTTACCCAGGGCGGATTAACCTGGCCCTGGAACCCTTGGTCTTTCGGAGGACGGGTTTCTCACCCGTCTTTCGCTACTCATGCCTGCATTCTCACTCGTGTAGCGTCCACGGCTGGATCACTCCGCCGCTTCACTCGCCACACGACGCTCTCCTACCACTCCGCACGACTGAACCACGAAGGCTTGTCGAGTGTGCGAAATCTACAACTTCGGTGGTGTGCTTGAGCCCCGTTACATTGTCGGCGCGGAATCACTTGACCAGTGAGCTATTACGCACTCTTTCAAGGGTGGCTGCTTCTAAGCCAACCTCCTGGTTGTCTGTGCAACTCCACATCCTTTCCCACTTAGCACACGCTTAGGGACCTTAGTTGGTAGTCTGGGTTGTTTCCCTCTCGACGATGAAGCTTATCCCCCACCGTCTCACTGCTGCGCTCTCACTCACCGGCATTCGGAGTTTGGCTGACGTCAGTAACCTGTTGAGGCCCATCGGCCATCCAGTAGCTCTACCTCCGGCGAGAAACACGCAACGCTGCACCTAAATGCATTTCGGAGAGAACCAGCTATCACGAAGTTTGATTGGCCTTTCACCCCTATCCACAGCTCATCCCCTCCATTTTCAACTGAAGTGGGTTCGGTCCTCCACGACGTCTTACCGTCGCTTCAACCTGGCCATGGATAGATCACTTCGCTTCGGGTCTAGGACATGCGACTGAATCGCCCTATTCAGACTCGCTTTCGCTACGGCTACCCCACACGGGTTAACCTCGCCACATATCGCTAACTCGCAGGCTCATTCTTCAAAAGGCACGCCGTCACCCCTACAAAGGAGGCTCCGACGGTTTGTAAGCAAACGGTTTCAGGTACTATTTCACTCCCCTCCCGGGGTACTTTTCACCTTTCCCTCACGGTACTTGTCCGCTATCGGTCATCTGGGAGTATTTAGGCTTATCAGGTGGTCCTGACAGATTCACACGGGATTTCTCGGGCCCCGTGCTACTTGGGATACACATCCGGCCATAACACCATTTCGTCTACGGGGCTGGCACCCACTACGGCCCGGCTTTCAAACCGGTTCGACTATGATGCGCTGTAACCGTCCCAGTCCGGCAGAACTGAGTGACGTGTCCCACAACCCCGACCATGCAACGCCCGCCGGCTATCACACATGATCGGTTTAGCCTCATCCGTTTTCGCTCGCCACTACTCACGGAATCACATGTTGTTTTCTCTTCCTGTGGGTACTGAGATGTTTCACTTCCCCACGTTCCCTCTACCCGCCCTATATATTCAGGCGGGAGTCACCAGGTCACAAAAGCGCCTGGCGGGGTTTCCCCATTCGGAAATCCTCGGCTCACAGCTCGATTATCAGCTCCCCGAGGCTTATCGCAGATTTCTACGTCCTTCTTCGGCTCCAGATGCCAAGGCATCCACCGTTTGCTCTTAGAAACTTGACCACAAAGATTAAAATTGCGATCCAACGCCACGACACACGCCAACCCGAAAGCCGACGATCATCGATGACGCGAATCTAAAGATGCTCGCGTCCACTGTGTAGTTCTCAACATACGATCGGCACCACACTCCCCCACACCCAACGGTGTGACCTCATGTGGCCCAACGAAGGACCCTCAAGGCCCAACCCCCACCACGGATGAGCATCCATCACGGACACCACCCACAGCAGGAAGCCTGGTCCCTCAGGACCCAACAACGTGCACCAGCCAACCCGCTCACCCCCGACCCGTTCCAACCCCCCAACACCGGCACAAGACCGACGATGAGGAACGTACTGAGACCGGAAGACGCGCTCCCGACTGCACTGTCAATGTTCCACCCATGAGCTACCCGTCGGACACGTTCGGTCCGAATCGGGCGCCTGGACCAGCCACCACTCACCATGACGGTGAACAGCACTGACCAGATGCTCCTTAGAAAGGAGGTGATCCAGCCGCACCTTCCGGTACGGCTACCTTGTTACGACTTAGTCCTAATCACCGATCCCACCTTCGACGGCTCCTTCCACAAGGGTTAGGCCACCGGCTTCGGGTGTTACCGACTTTCATGACTTGACGGGCGGTGTGTACAAGGCCCGGGAACGTATTCACCGCAGCGTTGCTGATCTGCGATTACTAGCGACTCCGACTTCATGAGGTCGAGTTGCAGACCTCAATCCGAACTGAGACCGGCTTTTTGGGATTCGCTCCACCTTACGGTATCGCAGCCCTTTGTACCGGCCATTGTAGCATGCGTGAAGCCCAAGACATAAGGGGCATGATGATTTGACGTCATCCCCACCTTCCTCCGAGTTGACCCCGGCAGTCTCCTATGAGTCCCCGGCATAACCCGCTGGCAACATAGAACGAGGGTTGCGCTCGTTGCGGGACTTAACCCAACATCTCACGACACGAGCTGACGACAACCATGCACCACCTGTACACCGACCACAAGGGGGCGACCATCTCTGGCCGTTTCCGGTGTATGTCAAGCCTTGGTAAGGTTCTTCGCGTTGCATCGAATTAATCCGCATGCTCCGCCGCTTGTGCGGGCCCCCGTCAATTCCTTTGAGTTTTAGCCTTGCGGCCGTACTCCCCAGGCGGGGCGCTTAATGCGTTAGCTACGACACAGAAACCGTGGAAAGGTCCCTACATCTAGCGCCCAACGTTTACGGCATGGACTACCAGGGTATCTAATCCTGTTCGCTCCCCATGCTTTCGCTCCTCAGCGTCAGTTACGGCCCAGAGATCTGCCTTCGCCATCGGTGTTCCTCCTGATATCTGCGCATTCCACCGCTACACCAGGAATTCCAATCTCCCCTACCGCACTCTAGTCTGCCCGTACCCACTGCAAGCCCGAGGTTGAGCCTCGGGATTTCACAGCAGACGCGACAAACCGCCTACGAGCTCTTTACGCCCAATAATTCCGGACAACGCTTGCACCCTACGTATTACCGCGGCTGCTGGCACGTAGTTAGCCGGTGCTTTTTCTGCAGGTACCGTCAAGAACCGAAGCTCCCTTCTTCCCTACTAAAAGAGGTTTACAACCCGAAGGCCGTCATCCCTCACGCGGCGTTGCTGCATCAGGCTTTCGCCCATTGTGCAATATTCCCCACTGCTGCCTCCCGTAGGAGTCTGGGCCGTGTCTCAGTCCCAGTGTGGCCGGTCACCCTCTCAGGCCGGCTACCCGTCGTCGCCTTGGTGAGCCATTACCTCACCAACAAGCTGATAGGCCGCGAGTCCATCCCCAACCAAAAAATCTTTCCACCACCAGGCCATGCGACCAGTGATCATATCCAGTATTAGACGTCGTTTCCAACGCTTATCCCAGAGTCAGGGGCAGGTTACTCACGTGTTACTCACCCGTTCGCCACTAATCACAGGAGCAAGCTCCTGATCATCGTTCGACTTGCATGTGTTAAGCACGCCGCCAGCGTTCGTCCTGAGCCAGGATCAAACTCTCCGTAAAAAATTACAACCAACACTAAAAGTGTCAGCGAGTTGATCTTGACTGTTGACTGTCTACTGACAATCTTCAATCCAAAAGGAATTGCTTCATGACCCGACCAACCCGAAGGCAGACCGGGCACGAGGTCAATAAAATTGGCATTGACAATGTGCACGCTGTTGAGTTCTCAAGGACCAGACGCACTCCCCACTCGACACCACGAAGATGCTCCGCCAGAGAGGCTGTCGTTCTCGAACCCACCGATGTCGTCGAACCCAGCCACACAACCGTGCAACCAGATCCAGTGGCTCATCCCGAAGGAGAGAACCGGTGGAGTAGTCATCCTAAGCGTCGAAGCGAACCAGCACAAGGCCAGATCTGAACTCCAGTGGAGGATGGTCCCGCTTGAGGGCCGACGTGCTCTGGGCTTTCGCTCCAGCCGCTCCGCCGCACCTTTGGGGTGACGAGGGATTACTTTACGCAGCCCCCACCCCACACCACCAACCCACCCCACATCCCGGGCGTGTCGCACACTGCAACACAGCGCCCGCTTCTCGCCCCAGAGTGGGGCTCTGGGCTCTGGGCTCTGGGCTCTGGGCTCTGGGCTCTGGGCTCTGGGCTCTGGGCTCTGGGCTCTGGGCTCTGGGCTCTGGGCTCTGGGCTCTGGGCTCTGGGCTCTGGGCTCTGGGCTCTGGGCTCTGGGCTCTGGGCTCTGGGCTCTGGGCTCTGGGCTCTGGGCTCTGGGCTCTGGGCTCTGGGCTCTGGGCTCTGGGCTCTGGGCTCTGGGCTCTGGGCTCTGGGCTGATCATGCACCTCCATGACCAGTTGACAAGCCCAGCTGCGCACATCGTCGATCGCGACGAGGGTCGTCCGCCGCCAACCGAGACCTACGGGTTGCTGACCCTTGCAACGGACGACCCGCCACTTGCCCCCTGGCTCAGACAGTGCGCCGCAGCAGGCTCACGGCGGCCGGCCGAGACAGCAGCTACGAGGGTGTGGACGGTGAAGTGGGGATCTGAGTGGATGCCGGCGCCGAGCGCCTCACGTTGTGAAGACCACCGTCTGCGGGGGCCTCTCCCACCGGTGCCCTGCACGCGCCGCCTCCGAGGGGCCATCGCTGGCAGAAGGGCCGAGGATCTCCCCTTCGATGGCACATCAGCAGACGAGCTCATGACCGACCGCCGCTGCGTGCACGGACGCACGCGGTCGTGGCAGTTCCGACAGTATTCTGCTCGAGCTCCTGCCGGTCGGGACGCTCTGGGGCACTGGCCTCATCGCCGGTGCACTCCGGTCGTCCACAAGAACCGTCGTCCGGGGAGACCTGACGTCGCCGGGCTCGACCACGTCCTCCTCACCAGCGATATTTCGTGAGGCCTGAGTCAGCCCACACGCAACCACTGCCGACCGGTAGCAACCGCACGTCTCGGGCGGGAAGGCGTCAGCTCCACCTCGGCCAAATCCCGTGCGATGACAACGCATCATCGGCATGCTGCGCCGGCCCGCTCTAATGAGAACAGCCGGCCCGAAACAGGTCGTCGCCGCGGAAGGGCAAGCTCGCATCGGCACGACGGTGACGGCGAGGCGCCGGCATCGACGACTCGCATCATGGTGACCATCGACGCCATGCGTCACCGCTCAGAACAGGCCGAGCTACCGATCGCCGCGCCTCTGACTCGAACGACGCGCTCCGAACTGTGGGCGACGCCTGGGCCCCCGGTGGAGAATTCACGCCGATCCATTCCGCAGCACAACTCTTCCTGTCGTGAGGGCTCCGCCGGGGAATGCAGAAAAGCCCCTGACCGGTGGAGCGTGATGCTCCACCCGTCAGGGGCTTCCCTTGAAAAGAAGTCCGGCGGCGTCCTACTCTCCCACAAGGTCCCCCTTGCAGTACCATCGGCGCTGAGAGGCTTAGCTTCCGGGTTCGGAATGTGACCGGGCGTTTCCCTCTCGCTATGACCACCGGAACACCATCGACCCGAAACGGATCAAACAGGTTCCAGCCATCCCCCACCAACGGTTCGGTGTCAACACTCCCGCCGAAACAGGGTTGATGACACCCCACACCGGTGGGGTAGCTGAACTATTCAGTTTGATTCCCGATCGTCTGTCGGGAACCACAAAGTGGACGCGAGCCCTGACCCGTAAAGGGTCAGGAAAAAAGTGTGTGTCAAGTCTTCGGCTTATTAGTACCGGTCAGCTCCACGGGTCGTTAGTCCCCGCTTCCACATCCGGCCTATCAACCCAGTAGTCTGCTGGGAGCCTCTCACACTCAAGGTGCATGGAAATCTCATCTCGAAGACGGCTTCCCGCTTAGATGCTTTCAGCGGTTATCCGGTCCGAACGTAGCTAATCAGCGGTGCCCTTGGCAGAACAACTGACACACCAGAGGTTCGTCCATCCCGGTCCTCTCGTACTAGGGATAGATCTTCTCAAATTTCCAACGCGCGCAGCGGATAGGGACCGAACTGTCTCACGACGTTCTAAACCCAGCTCGCGTACCGCTTTAATGGGCGAACAGCCCAACCCTTGGGACCTACTCCAGCCCCAGGATGCGACGAGCCGACATCGAGGTGCCAAACCATGCCGTCGATATGGACTCTTGGGCAAGATCAGCCTGTTATCCCCGAGGTACCTTTTATCCGTTGAGCGACAGCGCTTCCACAAGCCACTGCCGGATCACTAGTCCCGACTTTCGTCCCTGCTCGACCTGTCAGTCTCACAGTCAAGCTCCCTTGTGCACTTACACTCGCCACCTGATTGCCAACCAGGTTGAGGGAACCTTTGGGCGCCTCCGTTACTCTTTGGGAGGCAACCGCCCCAGTTAAACTACCCATCAGGCACTGTCCATGAACCCGATCAGGGTCCTACGTTAGACATCCAAAGTGACCAGAGTGGTATTTCAACAATGACTCCACGAACACTAGCGTGCCCGCTTCACAGTCTCCCACCTATCCTACACAAGCCACTCCGAACACCAATACCAAACTGTAGTAAAGGTCACGGGGTCTTTCCGTCCTGCTGCGCGTAACGAGCATCTTTACTCGTAATGCAATTTCGCCGAGTTCGCGGTTGAGACAGCTGGGAAGTCGTTACGCCATTCGTGCAGGTCGGAACTTACCCGACAAGGAATTTCGCTACCTTAGGATGGTTATAGTTACCACCGCCGTTTACTGGGGCTTAAATTCAGAGCTTCGCCGTGAGGCTGACCCTTCCTCTTAACCTTCCAGCACCGGGCAGGCGTCAGTCCGTATACATCGTCTTGCGACTTCGCACGGACCTGTGTTTTTAGTAAACAGTCGCTTCCCACTGGTCTCTGCGGCCTTCAACGCTCACGGAGCAAAGTCCGGTCACGTGTCCGGCCCCCCTTCTCCCGAAGTTACGGGGGCATTTTGCCGAGTTCCTTAACCACGATTATCTCGATCTCCTTGGTATTCTCTACCTGACCACCTGAGTCGGTTTCGGGTACGGGCGGCTGCAACCTCGCGTCGATGCTTTTCTCGGCAGCATAGGATCACTGAATTCCCCTTACGGGTACGCGTCGGGTCTCAGGCATACAGACGACGGATTTGCCTATCGTCAGCCCTACATCCTTACACCAGGTTCACCTTACGGATACCATCGCCTGGCTCAGCTACCTTCCTGCGTCACACCTGTTCATACGCTAACCGCACCAGCATGGGGTCGAGCGTTAGACCGGCCCGTCTCACCCCGAAGGGATCAACAAGTGCCGGGTTAGGACTCTTAGCACCACTGGATTAGCTTGGGCGGTTGTTCGCCGGTACGGGAATATCAACCCGTTGTCCATCGACTACGCCTGTCGGCCTCGCCTTAGGTCCCGACTTACCCAGGGCGGATTAACCTGGCCCTGGAACCCTTGGTCTTTCGGAGGACGGGTTTCTCACCCGTCTTTCGCTACTCATGCCTGCATTCTCACTCGTGTAGCGTCCACGGCTGGATCACTCCGCCGCTTCACTCGCCACACGACGCTCTCCTACCACTCCGCACGACTGAACCACGAAGGCTTGTCGAGTGTGCGAAATCTACAACTTCGGTGGTGTGCTTGAGCCCCGTTACATTGTCGGCGCGGAATCACTTGACCAGTGAGCTATTACGCACTCTTTCAAGGGTGGCTGCTTCTAAGCCAACCTCCTGGTTGTCTGTGCAACTCCACATCCTTTCCCACTTAGCACACGCTTAGGGACCTTAGTTGGTAGTCTGGGTTGTTTCCCTCTCGACGATGAAGCTTATCCCCCACCGTCTCACTGCTGCGCTCTCACTCACCGGCATTCGGAGTTTGGCTGACGTCAGTAACCTGTTGAGGCCCATCGGCCATCCAGTAGCTCTACCTCCGGCGAGAAACACGCAACGCTGCACCTAAATGCATTTCGGAGAGAACCAGCTATCACGAAGTTTGATTGGCCTTTCACCCCTATCCACAGCTCATCCCCTCCATTTTCAACTGAAGTGGGTTCGGTCCTCCACGACGTCTTACCGTCGCTTCAACCTGGCCATGGATAGATCACTTCGCTTCGGGTCTAGGACATGCGACTGAATCGCCCTATTCAGACTCGCTTTCGCTACGGCTACCCCACACGGGTTAACCTCGCCACATATCGCTAACTCGCAGGCTCATTCTTCAAAAGGCACGCCGTCACCCCTACAAAGGAGGCTCCGACGGTTTGTAAGCAAACGGTTTCAGGTACTATTTCACTCCCCTCCCGGGGTACTTTTCACCTTTCCCTCACGGTACTTGTCCGCTATCGGTCATCTGGGAGTATTTAGGCTTATCAGGTGGTCCTGACAGATTCACACGGGATTTCTCGGGCCCCGTGCTACTTGGGATACACATCCGGCCATAACACCATTTCGTCTACGGGGCTGGCACCCACTACGGCCCGGCTTTCAAACCGGTTCGACTATGATGCGCTGTAACCGTCCCAGTCCGGCAGAACTGAGTGACGTGTCCCACAACCCCGACCATGCAACGCCCGCCGGCTATCACACATGATCGGTTTAGCCTCATCCGTTTTCGCTCGCCACTACTCACGGAATCACATGTTGTTTTCTCTTCCTGTGGGTACTGAGATGTTTCACTTCCCCACGTTCCCTCTACCCGCCCTATATATTCAGGCGGGAGTCACCAGGTCACAAAAGCGCCTGGCGGGGTTTCCCCATTCGGAAATCCTCGGCTCACAGCTCGATTATCAGCTCCCCGAGGCTTATCGCAGATTTCTACGTCCTTCTTCGGCTCCAGATGCCAAGGCATCCACCGTTTGCTCTTAGAAACTTGACCACAAAGATTAAAATTGCGATCCAACGCCACGACACACGCCAACCCGAAAGCCGACGATCATCGATGACGCGAATCTAAAGATGCTCGCGTCCACTGTGTAGTTCTCAACATACGATCGGCACCACACTCCCCCACACCCAACGGTGTGACCTCATGTGGCCCAACGAAGGACCCTCAAGGCCCAACCCCCACCACGGATGAGCATCCATCACGGACACCACCCACAGCAGGAAGCCTGGTCCCTCAGGACCCAACAACGTGCACCAGCCAACCCGCTCACCCCCGACCCGTTCCAACCCCCCAACACCGGCACAAGACCGACGATGAGGAACGTACTGAGACCGGAAGACGCGCTCCCGACTGCACTGTCAATGTTCCACCCATGAGCTACCCGTCGGACACGTTCGGTCCGAATCGGGCGCCTGGACCAGCCACCACTCACCATGACGGTGAACAGCACTGACCAGATGCTCCTTAGAAAGGAGGTGATCCAGCCGCACCTTCCGGTACGGCTACCTTGTTACGACTTAGTCCTAATCACCGATCCCACCTTCGACGGCTCCTTCCACAAGGGTTAGGCCACCGGCTTCGGGTGTTACCGACTTTCATGACTTGACGGGCGGTGTGTACAAGGCCCGGGAACGTATTCACCGCAGCGTTGCTGATCTGCGATTACTAGCGACTCCGACTTCATGAGGTCGAGTTGCAGACCTCAATCCGAACTGAGACCGGCTTTTTGGGATTCGCTCCACCTTACGGTATCGCAGCCCTTTGTACCGGCCATTGTAGCATGCGTGAAGCCCAAGACATAAGGGGCATGATGATTTGACGTCATCCCCACCTTCCTCCGAGTTGACCCCGGCAGTCTCCTATGAGTCCCCGGCATAACCCGCTGGCAACATAGAACGAGGGTTGCGCTCGTTGCGGGACTTAACCCAACATCTCACGACACGAGCTGACGACAACCATGCACCACCTGTACACCGACCACAAGGGGGCGACCATCTCTGGCCGTTTCCGGTGTATGTCAAGCCTTGGTAAGGTTCTTCGCGTTGCATCGAATTAATCCGCATGCTCCGCCGCTTGTGCGGGCCCCCGTCAATTCCTTTGAGTTTTAGCCTTGCGGCCGTACTCCCCAGGCGGGGCGCTTAATGCGTTAGCTACGACACAGAAACCGTGGAAAGGTCCCTACATCTAGCGCCCAACGTTTACG
Organism: Curtobacterium sp. MCLR17_032; assembly: GCF_003234795.2. Taxonomy (NCBI): domain Bacteria; kingdom Bacillati; phylum Actinomycetota; class Actinomycetes; order Micrococcales; family Microbacteriaceae; genus Curtobacterium; species Curtobacterium sp. MCLR17_032. Next base: position 3,078,767 of record NZ_CP126268.1, read on the forward strand.
GCATGGACTACCAGGGTATCTAATCCTGTTCGCTCCCCATGCTTTCGCTCCTCAGCGTCAGTTACGGCCCAGAGATCTGCCTTCGCCATCGGTGTTCCTCCTGATATCTGCGCATTCCACCGCTACACCAGGAATTCCAATCTCCCCTACCGCACTCTAGTCTGCCCGTACCCACTGCAAGCCCGAGGTTGAGCCTCGGGATTTCACAGCAGACGCGACAAACCGCCTACGAGCTCTTTACGCCCAATAATTCCGGACAACGCTTGCACCCTACGTATTACCGCGGCTGCTGGCACGTAGTTAGCCGGTGCTTTTTCTGCAGGTACCGTCAAGAACCGAAGCTCCCTTCTTCCCTACTAAAAGAGGTTTACAACCCGAAGGCCGTCATCCCTCACGCGGCGTTGCTGCATCAGGCTTTCGCCCATTGTGCAATATTCCCCACTGCTGCCTCCCGTAGGAGTCTGGGCCGTGTCTCAGTCCCAGTGTGGCCGGTCACCCTCTCAGGCCGGCTACCCGTCGTCGCCTTGGTGAGCCATTACCTCACCAACAAGCTGATAGGCCGCGAGTCCATCCCCAACCAAAAAATCTTTCCACCACCAGGCCATGCGACCAGTGATCATATCCAGTATTAGACGTCGTTTCCAACGCTTATCCCAGAGTCAGGGGCAGGTTACTCACGTGTTACTCACCCGTTCGCCACTAATCACAGGAGCAAGCTCCTGATCATCGTTCGACTTGCATGTGTTAAGCACGCCGCCAGCGTTCGTCCTGAGCCAGGATCAAACTCTCCGTAAAAAATTACAACCAACACTAAAAGTGTCAGCGAGTTGATCTTGACTGTTGACTGTCTACTGACAATCTTCAATCCAAAAGGAATTGCTTCATGACCCGACCAACCCGAAGGCAGACCGGGCACGAGGTCAATAAAATTGGCATTGACAATGTGCACGCTGTTGAGTTCTCAAGGACCAGACGCACTCCCCACTCGACACCACGAAGATGCTCCGCCAGAGAGGCTGTCGTTCTCGAACCCACCGATGTCGTCGAACCCAGCCACACAACCGTGCAACCAGATCCAGTGGCTCATCCCGAAGGAGAGAACCGGTGGAGTAGTCATCCTAAGCGTCGAAGCGAACCAGCACAAGGCCAGATCTGAACTCCAGTGGAGGATGGTCCCGCTTGAGGGCCGACGTGCTCTGGGCTTTCGCTCCAGCCGCTCCGCCGCACCTTTGGGGTGACGAGGGATTACTTTACGCAGCCCCCACCCCACACCACCAACCCACCCCACATCCCGGGCGTGTCGCACACTGCAACACCGACGCGATCGCCGGCGACGCCACCGGGCAGACGACGAACGCCCGGCCCTCGACGAGGACCGGGCGCTCGGGACGAGCAGGACAGGGTCAGGACACCGTCACTCCGGCGAGGGTCTTCTTCCCCCGACGGAGGACGAGCACCCCGGCTGGCAGTGCGAGGGACGCCACCGTCGCCGCCGGGTCCTCCGCTCGCTCGTTGTTCACGTAGACCCCACCCTGGGTGATCGCGCGACGGGCTTCGCCGAGGGACTTCACGAGCTCCGTCTCGACGAGGGCACGTGCGAGGTCCGCCGTCCCCTCGATGCTGACGGAGCCCGGCAGCTCGGCGATCGCCGACCGCAGGGTCTCGTCGTCCAGTGCGCCGAGGTCACCGTTGCCGAACAGGGCGGCCGACGCGTCGATCGTCGCCTGCGTCGCGTCGGCCCCGTGGACCAGGGTGGTGACCTCCACGGCCAAGGTGCGCTGGGCCTCCCGTCGGAACGGCTCGTCGGTCACCGCCTGCTCGAGCCGCTCGATCTCAACCCGCGACAGGAACGTGAACTCGCGCAGACGCGCGACCACGTCCGCATCCGAGGTGTTGAGCCAGAACTGGTAGAAGGCGTACGGCGACGTCATCGTGGCGTCGAGCCAGATCGCGTTGCCTTCGCTCTTGCCGAACTTCGTGCCGTCGGAGTTCGTGATGAGGGGCGTCCCGACCGCGTGGGCAGCCACACCTTCGGTGCGCCGGATCAGCTCCGTGCCCGACGTCAGGTTCCCCCACTGGTCCGAACCACCGGTCTGCAGCGTGCACCCGTACTGGCGGTACAGCTCGCGGAAGTCCAGCCCCTGCAGGATCTGGTAGCTGAACTCCGTGTAGCTGATACCCGCGTCGGAGTTCAGTCGGGCCGCGACGGCGTCCTTCTTGAGCATCGAGTTGACGCGGAAGTACTTGCCGATGTCGCGCAGGAAGTCGATCGCGGAGAGCGGCGCGGTCCAGTCGAGGTTGTTCACCAGACGGACCCCGTTCTCGCCGTCCGGGCTGAGGAACCGCGAGACCTGGGTCTGCAGACGACCGACCCACTCGACCACGGTCTCGGGGGTGTTCAGCGTCCGCTCGGCCGTCGGACGCGGGTCGCCGATCAAGCCGGTCGACCCGCCGACGAGCGCGAGCGGCTTGTGGCCCGCCAACTGCAACCGACGCATGGTGAGCAGCTGCAGCAGGTTGCCGCAGTGCAGCGACGGAGCCGTCGGGTCGAACCCGCAGTAGTAGGTGACCGGGCCGGCGTCGAGAGCCTCTTTGAGTGCGGTCTCGTCGGTCGAGACGTGCACCAGACCACGCCAGCGCAGTTCGTCCCACACCGAGGCGAAGGTGGGGTCGTTCTGCTGGCGCGTCAGGACATCGGGAGCGGTATCACTGGACACCCCGCCATCGTAGCGGCGCAGCGGCACACGCTTCAGTCCGAGGCGCCCTTGTGCCGACGGTACGTCGACACCGTCGGGTCGCCGGGCAACCAGAACCGCCACGGGAAGGAGGCGCCACCCGCGACCCCGCCGACACCGGTCCGTGGTCCGCGCGCGATCGAGCCGTCGGTCAGGAGGGCCTCGGTGACCGCAGCCGGTGTCGCGGAGGCGAGCCGGGCCTCCAGACCGGGTGCCAGGGTGAGCCGGTACGGGCCGGAACCGTCGAGGAGCGAGGTTCCGTCGTCCTCGCCGAGGACCGCGCCGAGCGCGACCCCGAGGTTGCCCGGTCCGCGCGCGAGGGCAACGTCGGCGACGGCCGGACCCCGCCGTTGCCGGGCGGTCTCGATGCCGGCGACGACCTGCGCTCCGCGGAGCAAGGACCCGGACGAGACTCCGTCGGGCCCGCTCACCACGTTGACGCAGGTGTGGATGCCGTACGAGCGGTAGGCGTAGAGGGAGCCGGGCGGGCCGAAGAGGTGCCGGTTCCGCGGCGTCATCCCGCGGTGACCGTGGGAGCCGGGGTCGACGGAGCCGGAGTAGGCCTCGACCTCGGTGATGCGGAGGGTGACGCCCTTGCCGGTGAGGGTCGCGCCGAGCAGCGCCGGCGCGGAGACCGGCGCCGGCTCCGACAGCAGGGCCTCCAGGGCGCTCACCGCTCCGGTCATCGGGCGAAGGGCGTCCCCGCAGCGATCTCGGCCACGGAACGGGTCACGGCAGCGAGCTGCTCGGCGACCCGCTCCGGCGCGGTGCCACCCACGCCACGACGCGAGGCGACGCTGCCCTCGATGGTCAGGACGGCGCGCACGTCCGGCGTCAGGTGCGGCGAGACCGACGCGTACTGCTCGTCCGTCGGGTCGTCGAGGTCGATCCCGCGCTCTTCGCAGTACCGGACCAGCGCACCGGACACCTCGTGCGCGTCACGGAAGGGGACGCCCTGGCGGACCAGCCACTCCGCGACGTCGGTTGCGAGCGAGAAGCCCTGCGGCGCCAGTTCGGCCATCCGCGCGGTGTCGAACGACAGTGTGGCGACCATGCCGGTGAAGGCGGGCAGCAGGACCTCGAGCTGGGCGACCGAGTCGAAGACCGGCTCCTTGTCCTCCTGCAGGTCGCGGTTGTACGCCAGCGGCAGACCCTTCAAGGTGGCGAGGAGGCCGGTGAGGTTGCCGATCAGCCGGCCGGACTTGCCGCGCGCGAGTTCGGCGATGTCGGGGTTCTTCTTCTGCGGCATGATGCTCGACCCGGTCGAGAAGGCATCGTGCAGCCGGACGAAGCCGAACTCCCTGGTGTTCCAGAGGATGATCTCCTCGGCCAGACGCGAGACGTCGATGCCGATCTGCGCCAGGACGAAGGCGAACTCCGCCACGACGTCGCGCGCGGCCGTCGCGTCGATCGAGTTGTCGGCCGGCCGGGCGAAGCCCAGCTCGTGGGCGATCGCCGTCGGGTCGAGCCCGAGCGAGCTGCCCGCCAGCGCGCCGGCACCGTAGGGGCTCACGCTCGCGCGACCGGCCCAGTCACGCAGCCGTTCCAGGTCGCGGACGAGGGGCCACGCGTGTGCGAGCAGGTGGTGGGCGAGCAGGACCGGCTGCGCGTGCTGCAGGTGGGTCCGGCCCGGCATGATCGCGCCCTCGTGCTCGGACGCCTGCTGGCTGATCGCGTCGACGAGGTCGATCACCATCCGGCCGATCCGCCGTCCGTGGTCGAGCATGTGCATACGGCCGAGGGTCGCGATCTGGTCGTTGCGGCTGCGGCCGGCGCGGAGCTTCCCGCCGAGTTCCGGTCCGACGTCCGCGATGAGCAGGCGCTCGAGGGCTCCGTGCACGTCCTCGTCGGAGTCGGCGGGCTGCAGGGCGCCGTCGAGGAACGACTCCTCGAGGCGGTCCAGCCCGGCGAGCATCCGGTCCAGCTCGTCGGTCGTCAGGTACCCGGCCGTCTGCAGCGCCCGCGCGTGGGCGCGGGACCCGGCGAGGTCGTACGGCGCCAGCTGCCAGTCGAAGTGCGTCGACTTCGACAGCGCGGCGAGCTCGGCACTCGGACCGTCCGCGAAACGACCGCCCCACAGGGCACCCGTGTTCGTCGCGTCGGTCTTGCTGCTGGCTTCTTCCGGCCGGGAGGCCCGGGGCACGTCCGTCATGTCGTCCTGCGTCGTCAGAGGTGGCTGGGTGGTGCCGGACGGGCCGGGGCTGGCGACCCCGGCCCGTCCGGCGGGTGGTGCTGGTGGTGCTGGCTGCGGCTGCGCTTCGGCTGCGGCTGCGGCTGTGCTTCGGCTAGTTCGCGAGGTCGCGGCGGGCCGAGATCTTGCTCGGCAGCGACCACAGCTCGATGAAGCCCTTGGACAGGGACTGGTCGAACGTGTCGCCGGTGTCGTACGTGGCGAGGTCGAAGTCGTAGAGGCTCTGCTCCGAACGACGGCCGGTCACCGTGGCGCGACCGCCGTGCAGCTGCATGCGGATGTCACCGGACACGTACTCCTGCGTGGAGTCGATGAAGGCGTCGAGGCTGCGCTTGAGTCCGCCGAACCAGAGACCGTCGTAGACCAGGTCGGCCCACTCCGACTCGACACCGCGCTTGTAGCGGTTCACGTCACGCTCGAGGGTCAGGCTCTCGAGCTCCTCGTGCGCGGCGATGAGTGCCATCGCGGCCGGGGCCTCGTAGACCTCGCGCGACTTGATGCCGACCAGGCGGTCCTCGACGACGTCGATGCGGCCGACGCCGTGCTTGCCGGCCAGGGCGTTGAGCTCCTGCACGATGCGCAGGACGCTGAAGCGCTGGCCGTCGATCGCGACCGGGACACCCTGCTCGAACGTGATGGTGACCTCGTCGGCCTCACGATCGACCGACGGGTCCTGCGTGTAGGCGTAGAGGTCCTCGATCGGGGCGTTCCACGGGTCCTCGAGGAACCCGGTCTCCACCGCGCGACCCCAGACGTTCTGGTCGATCGAGTACGGCGACTTCTTGCTCTGCAGGATCGGCAGGTCGTGCTCCTGCGCGTAGACGATCGCCTTGTCGCGGGTCAGCGCGAGGTCGCGGACCGGCGCGACGCTGGTCAGGTCGGGGGCGATCGCGGCGACCGCAGCCTCGAACCGGACCTGGTCGTTGCCCTTGCCGGTGCAGCCGTGCGCGACGCTGTCGGCGCCGAGCTGCTTCGCCGTCAGGGCGAGGTGCTTCGCGATGAGCGGGCGGCTCAGCGCGGACACGAGCGGGTAGCGCTTCTGGTAGAGCGCGTTCGCCTTGAGGGCGGGGACGAGGTAGTCGTCCGCGAACTCGTCCTTGGCGTCGATGACGACGGACTCCACCGCGCCGCAGTCGAGCGCGCGCTGACGGATGGCGTCCATGTCCTCGCCACCCTGGCCGACGTCCACCGCCAGGGCGACGACCTCTTTCCCGGTGGCGTCCTTGAGCCAGCCGATGCCGACGGAGGTGTCGAGGCCACCTGAGTAGGCCAGTACGACGCGGTCTGCCATGAGTGTTCTCCTTGCTGGGGTGGTTGTCAGTTGCTGGCGGTCGCCGTGTTGGCGGCGAGGAGCCAGGCGAGCAGGGCCTTCTGGGCGTGCAGACGGTTCTCCGCCTCGTCCCAGATGATGCTGCGCGGGCCGTCGATGACCTCGGCCGTGACCTCGTAGCCGCGGTCGGCCGGCAGGCAGTGCATGAACACGGCGTCGGCGGCCGCGTGCGCGAGCAGCTCGTCGTCGACGCGGTAGCCGTGGAAGACCTCGAGACGCTGCTGCTTCTCTTCTTCCTTGCCCATCGAGACCCACGTGTCGGTGACGACGACGTCGGCCCCGGCGACCGCCGCGACCGGGTCGGTCACGACGAGCACCGAACCGCCGGTCTCCGCAGCGCGTGCCTCGGCATCGGCGACGACCTGGGCGGCCGGGGCGAACTCCGCCGGAGCACCGACGCGGACGTGCATGCCGGCGGTCGCGCAGGCGAGCAGGTACGAGTGCGCCATGTTGCTGGCTCCGTCGCCCACGAACGCGATGGTCTGACCGGCCAGGGCACCGCGGTGCTCGCGGATGGTCAGCAGGTCGGCGAGCAGTTGGCACGGGTGGAAGTCGTCGGACAGCGCGTTGACCACGGGCACGGTGGTGCTCGCCGCCATCTCCTCGAGCCCGGCCTGGCCGTAGGTACGCCACACGATCGCCGACACCATGCGCTCGAGCACACGAGCCGTGTCGGTCGGGGTCTCCTTGCCGCCGAGCTGGCTGTTGGCGGTCGAGATGATGAGCGGGCTGCCACCCAGGTCGCTGATGCCGACGTGGAAGGACACCCGGGTGCGGGTCGACGACTTGTCGAAGATCACGGCGACGCTCTGTGGGCCGGCGAGCGGCTTCGCACCCCAGCGGTCGCGCTTCATCTCGACGGCGAGGTCGAGGATGGCGGACTGCTCTGCCTGGGTCAGGTCGTCGTCCCGGAGGAAGTGGCGGGTCATGCGGTGGTCTCCTGGTCGGCGCCCGCGACGGCAGCCATGCTCTGGGCGAGGATCGCGAGGAACTCGTCGATCTCGTCGTCGGACACGATGAGCGGCGGCGCGATGCGCAGGCTCGATTCGTTCGGGGCGTTGATGATCAAGCCTCGGTCGAGCGCGGCGGCTGACACGGCGGCTGCGACGGGCAGACGCAGGCCGACGCCGACGAGTAGGCCGCTGCCACGCACCTCTTCCACCAGGTCGGAACCGAGTGCGGTGATGCCGGCGCGGATCCGCTCACCCTTGACGACGGCGTTCTCGACGAGGCCGCCCCGTTCGATCTCGGCCAGGACCGCGTTCGCGACCCGGGTGCCGAGCGGGTTGCCGCCGAACGTCGAGCCGTGCTGGCCGGCCGAGAACAGGTCGGACGCTGCCCCGAAGGTGACGAGGGCACCGATCGGGAACCCGCCGGCGATGCCCTTGGCCACCGTGATGGCGTCGGGGGTCACGCCGGTGTTCTGGAACGCGAACCACGACCCGGTCCGGCCGATGCCGGTCTGGATCTCGTCGAGGATCAGCAGGGCACCGTGCTGCTCGGTCAGCGCCCGGGCGGCCTGCAGGAAGCCCTCGGGCAGGTCGACCACGCCGGCCTCGCCCTTGATCGGCTCGAGGATGAGTGCGGCGACGGTGTCGTCGATCGATCGTTCGAGGGCCTCGATCGACGTCTCGATGTGCTCGACACCGGGGATCATCGGCAGGAAGTCCTCTTGCAGGGCGGGCTTGCCGGTGAGGGCGAGTGCCCCCATGGTGCGGCCGTGGAACGCCTGCTGCAGCGCGAGGATGCGGGTCTTCCGACCGTCGGCACCGCGGTTCAGGCGTGCGAGCTTGAAGGCCGCCTCGTTCGCCTCGGCTCCGGAGTTGCCGAAGTACACGCGGCCCGCATCACCGGCTCCGGAGATGCGCTTGAGGCGCTCGGCCAGTTCGAGCTGCGGCGGGGTGGCGAAGTAGTTCGACACGTGCACGAGCTTCGCGGCCTGGTCGCTGATCGCCTCGACCAGCGCCGGGTGGGCGTGGCCGAGCGAGTTCACGGCGATGCCGGCGAGGAAGTCGAGGTACTCGTTGCCGTCCACGTCCCAGACGCGGCAACCCTCGCCGCGCTCGAGCATGATCTTCGGCGGGGTCAGGGATCGCATGAGCGACGCCCCGAACCGGTCGTTCCAGGTCTCGGTCTGCGTCTCGGTGCTCACCGTGGTGTGCCCTTCTCGTCGTGGTGCGGGGTCGTTTGGTGCGGGGTCGCGTGCTCGCCGGCGGCGCGACGGCCGATCTCGGCGTGGGTGTTCTGGTTCTCGGTCCGTCGGCTGGGGTCCGGGATCACCTCGGTGCCCGCACCGCGCAGCGTGAAGACCTCGAGCAGGATCGAGTGCGGGATGCGACCGTCGATGATGGTCGCGCCGCCGACCCCGCCGACCACGGCGTCCAGGCACGCGGTCATCTTCGGGATCATCCCCGACTCGAGCGACGGCAGCAGCTGCCGCAGTTCCTCGACCGCGATGAGGTCGATGATCGAGTCCCGGTCGGGCCAGTTGCGGTACAGCCCGGGGACGTCGGTCAGCATCATCAGCTTCGACGCGTTCAGCGCGATCGCCAGCGCGGCGGCCGCGGCGTCGGCGTTCACGTTGAGCGCCTGGTCCGGGTGCGCGTCGTCGATCGCGATGCTCGACACGACCGGGATGCGGTCGGCGCGGATCGCGGCGAGGACGCCGGACGGGTCCACGTGGGTGATGTCGCCGACGTGGCCGAGGTCGAAGTGCTCGCCGTCCACGACGACGCCCTTCTTCTCGCCGGTGAACAGCGACCCGCCGTCGCCGAACACGCCGACACCCAGGCCGGGGCCGTGTTCGTCGATGAGGTCCACGATCTCGCGGTTCACCTCACCGGCCAGCACGTCGCGGACGACGGTGATCGCCTCGGTGGTCGTCACGCGGTAGCCGCCGCGGAACTCGGACTCGATGCCCTGTTCCTTCAGCGCCGCCGAGATCTGCGGACCGCCGCCGTGCACGACGACGGGGTGCAGGCCGGCGTACCGGAGGTAGACCATGTCCTCGGCGAACGCGCGCTTGAGGTCGTCGTTCACCATCGCGTTGCCGCCGAACTTGACGACGACGATCTTGCCCGAGAACCGCTTCAACCACGGCAGGGACTCGATGAGGGTCGCGGCCTTGACGGTCGCGAGCTCGTGCTCTTCTTCCTTCGACAGGTCCGGATCGCTCATCAGCTGGAGTACGCGCTGTTCTCGTGGACGTAGTCGTGCGTCAGGTCGTTCGTCAGGATCGTGGCCGCGTACGGTCCGACCCCGAGGTCGATGAGCACGTGGGTTTCCCGCGGGGTGAGGTCGACGCTGTCGCTCGGCTGGTCGGGGGCGCCCGCGTGGCAGACCCGGATGCCGTTCATCGAGACGTCTACCGCGTACGGATCGAACTCCGCGTCGGTCGTCCCGATCGCGGCGAGGACGCGGCCCCAGTTCGGGTCGTTGCCGAAGACGGCAGCCTTGAAGAGGTTGTTCCGCGCCACACTGCGGCCGACCGTGACCGCGTCGTCCTCGCTCACGGCTCCGACCACCTCGATCGCGATGTCGTGCGCGGCGCCCTCGGCGTCCTGCTGGAGCTGGCGGGCGAGGTCGGCGCAGACGGCGGTCAAGGCCTCCTGGAAGTCACCGACCTCGGGCGTCGTGCCGGACGCACCGGAGGACATCAGCACGACGGTGTCGTTCGTCGACATGCAGCCGTCCGAGTCGACACGGTCGAAGGTGACCCGGGTCGCGGCGCGCAGTGCCTGGTCGAGTTCGTCCGAGGTCAGCGCCGCATCGGTCGTGATGACCACGAGCATCGTCGCCAGCCCCGGTGCGAGCATGCCCGCACCCTTCGCCATGCCGCCGACCGTCCAGCCGTCGACGGTCACAACGGACTGCTTCGACTTGGTGTCGGTGGTCATGATGGCCGTCGCGGCGTCCGGTCCCCCACCGTCGGCGAGGGCGTCGGCCGCGAGCGTCACGCCGCGGAGGACGCCGTCGCGGAACGTCTGGTCGCCCCGCCCGATCAGGCCGGTGGAACAGACGACCACGTCGCCGGCGCCGACCCCGAGGGCGTCGCCGACCGCTTCGGCGGTGAGGTGGGTCGTCTGGAAGCCGAACGCTCCCGTGAAGCAGTTCGCGCCTCCCGAGTTGAGGATGACGGCGCGCGCCACCCCGTCCCCGACCACCTGGCGCGACCAGATCACCGGGTGCGCCTGGGCGCGGTTCGAGGTGAAGACGGCGGCCACGGCATCGGACGGGCCGTCGTTGACGACGAGCGCCACGTCCGGCTTGCCGCTCGTCTTCAGGCCGGCGGTGACGCCGGCGGCGCGGAAGCCCGCGGCGGCGGTGACGCCCTGCAACGCATCCTGGGCGGACGGGAGGCCCGTGGTCGCTTCGTGCGCGCCGGTGCTGTCGGTGCTGTCGGTGCTGTGGTTGCTGTCGGTCACGGGGCGACTCCGTCCACGCTGAGGCCGAGCGTCTCGGGGAAGCCGAGCGCGATGTTCGCGGACTGCACGGCTGCGCCGCCGGTCCCCTTGGCGAGGTTGTCGAGCGCCGTGACCGCGACGACGCGACCGGCTGCTTCGTCGACGGCGATGCCGACCAACGCGGTGTTGGCACCGATCGTGTCGGCGACCCGCGGGAAGACGCCCTCGGGCAACAGGTGCACGAAGGGCTCGTCGGCGTAGGCCTGCTCCCAGGCGAAGCGCACGTCGTGCGCGGTGACCCCGGGCGCCAGGCGAGCCGTCGTCGTCGCGAGGATCCCGCGCGACATCGGCACGAGCACCGGCGTGAACGAGATGCGGACGTCGGACGCACCTGCGACGCGGAGGTTCTGCTGGATCTCCGGGATGTGCCGGTGTTTGCCGCCGACGGCGTAGGCGCTGGCGGAGCCCATGATCTCGGCTGCGAGGTAGGTCGGCTCGAGCTTCTTGCCGGCACCGCTCGGTCCGACGCTCAGGACGGCGACGATGTCGTCGGACTCGACGAGGCTCGCCTGGACACCGGGCTGGATGCCGAGCGTGACCGCGGTGACGTTGCAGCCGGGGACCGCGATGCGCTTCGTGGCAGCGAGCTCGGTCCGCTGCCGGCCCTGCTCGACGATGTCGTCGACGTCCCGCCACTCCTCCGCTGCACCCGGCGCGGGCGGAGCGTGCAGCAGTTCCGGCAGACCGTAGGTCCACGCACCGTGGAACTCGCCGCCGTAGAAGGTCGCCCAGGCGCTCTCGTCGGTCAGGCGGTGGTCCGCGCCGCAGTCCACCACGAGCGTGTCCGCGTCGAGTTCGGCGGTGATCGCACCGGACTGCCCGTGCGGCAGCGCGAGGAACACCACGTCGTGCCCGCGGAGGTTCTCGGCCGTCGTCGCCACCAGCGTCAGGTGGGCGAGCGAGCGCAGGTGCGGCTGCGTCGCGATGAGCGGCTGTCCGGCGTTCGAGAACGCCGTGACCGTCCTGATGTCGAACTCGGGGTGAGCGGAGAGGATGCGCAACAACTCGCCACCCGCGTAGCCGCTGGCTCCAGCCACGGCGACGGATACGGACATGGGTTCCACCTTTGGTCGGACTGTTCGTCGAGAGAGTCGGAGGCGGCGACCCCGGGCGGTGATCCGTCGTGGATCAGTCGCGCAGGGTCGCCCCGAATCGCTCGCCGGCACGTCGGACTGCGCCGTCGCGGGCCTCGGAGGCCTCGGCAGCGGTCAGCGTGCGGTCCGTGGCGCGGAAGCGCAGGGCGAACGTCAGGGACTTCTGTCCCTCGTCCACGCCGGCACCCCGGTAGTCATCCACGAGCCGAGCATACTCCAACAGGTCTCCGGCACCAGCGCGCACCTCGGTCAGGACGTCGCCGGCGGGCACCGACACGTCCACGACCAGCGACAGGTCCTGGGTCGCGGCCGGGTACGACACGATCGCCGAGACATCGACCAGCTCGGGGGCCGCGGCGACCAGGGCGTCGAGGTCCATCTCGACGACCGCGACCACACGCGGCAGGTCGGCCTCCGCCGTGCGCTCCGGCAACAGCTCGCCCGCGACGCCGACGACGACGTCCCCGACGAGCAGCGACGCAGCGCGCCCGGGGTGCAGCGACGGGTGGCTGGTCTGCGCGACGGTCAGTTCGACGCCGACGGCCCAGGCCACGGTGCGGGCGACGTCGAGCGCGTCCGCGATGCCGAACGGTTCGACCGTCGTGCCCGGCTGCTTGAGCACGGCGTTGCCGACGAGCAGGGCACTGACGTGGAACGGCTGCGGCGGCAGCGCGGCGTCCAGAGCGGCGAGGGTCTCGGCCGTCGGACGCTCCGCCCCGACCGGGACCTCGACGGTGCCGAGCTCCACGCCGGGCTCCGGCAGGAACACCCGGGAGGTCTCGTACACGGCGACGTCGACCAGGCCGCGGGAGAGGTTCCGACGGGCGACGTCGACGAGGGCCGGCAGACCGCTCCGGCGCAGGTGGTCCTGGGCGCTGTCGAGGGCGTTCGCCAGGACGACGCTCGGGCCGCCCGCAGCGTCGATGCCCGGGAACGCGGCAGCGGTGGCGGCGGAGACGAACGGAGCCGTGACGACCTCGGTGAGGCCGGCAGCGGCGAGGGCGGCCGAGACCCGGCGTCGGGCCTGCTGGTGCCGCGTCAGCCCACGTCCGGGCGGCGCGACCGGCAGCACGCTGGGGATGCGGTCGTACCCGACGATGCGGGCGATCTCCTCGACCAGGGAGACGTCGTCCACCAGGTCGGGGCGCCAGCTCGGCGGGGTCACGGCGACGCGGTCACCGTCGACGCCGACGGTCGCCCCGATCGCGCGGAGGGTGTCGAGTACCTCGGCGTCGGTGTACTCGACACCGATGAGCCCGGCGGCCCGGTCCAGGCGCATGGTCACGGTGGGGCGCTCCGACTCGTCGACCAGCGTCGACCCGAGGGCGTCCGGCGTGCCACCGGCGAGGTCGACGAGCAGCTCGACGGCGCGGTTCGCCGCGGCCTGGGCGACGAGCGGGTCGACACCGCGCTCGAACCGGCGCGATGCCTCGCTCGGCAGCTTGTGCCGCCGGGCAGTGCGGGCGATGGACACCTGGTCGAAGCCGGCGGCCTCGATCAGGACGTCGGTCGTCGCCGCGGTGATCTCGGTGCGTGCGCCACCCATGACGCCGGCGAGGCCCACGGCCCCGTCGCCGTCCGCGATGACCAGGTCTTCGGCGTCGAGCGTGCGCTCCACGTCGTCGAGTGTGGTGAGGCGCTCCCCCGCGGCGGCTCGACGGACGGTGAGGCCGCCCTGGAGCGTGCCGAGGTCGTACCCGTGCAGCGGCTGACCGAGCTCGAACATCACGTAGTTGGTGATGTCGACGGGCAGGGAGATCGACCGGACACCGGCGAGCGACAGGCGCGCGACCATCCAGGCCGGCGTCGGACGGCTGGCGTCGATGCCGCGGACGACCCGCGTCACGAAGGTGCTCGACCCGACTCGGCCACGGATCGGTGCAGCGTCGTCGATCGTCACCGCGAAGCCGTCACCGGTGCGCGGCAGGACACGGTCGACCGGGTCCGAGAAAGTCGCCCCGGTGGCGTGCGCGTACTCACGAGCGACCCCGCGCATGCTCATCGCGTAGCCGCGGTCCGGCGTCACGTTGATCTCGACGGCGGCGTCGTCCAGGCCGAGCAGCGCGATGGCGTCCGCACCGACCTCGGGGTCCATGCCGAGGTCCGCGAAGCGGAGGATGCCGTCGTGCTCGTCGCCGAGCCCGAGTTCACGGGCCGAGGCGATCATGCCGTCGGACACGTGGCCGTAGGTCTTGCGCGCGGCGATCGGGAACGGACCGGGGAGCACGGCGCCGGGCAGAGTCACCACGACGAGGTCGCCGACGTCGAAGTTGTGGGCGCCACAGACGATGCCGCGGGGTTCGGCTTCGCCGACGTCCACCTGGCACCAGTTGATCGTCTTGCCGTTCTTCTGCGGCTCCGGGACACGCTCGAGCACCCGGCCGACCACGACCGGTCCGGTCAGGTCGAACGTGTGCACGGCTTCCTCTTCGAACCCGACCGACACCAGGGCGGCGTGGACGTGCTCGAGCGAGACGTCGTCGGGCAGGTCGACGGATTCGCCGAGCCAGCGGAGTGGGACGCGCATCAGACCACCGTTCCGAACTGCTGCGAGAAGCGGAGATCGCCCTCGAGGAAGTCACGCATGTCGTTCAGGCCGTTGCGGAACTGCAGCGTCCGCTCGATGCCCATGCCGAAGGCGAAGCCCTGGTACTCGTCCGGGTCGATGCCGGCGGCACGCAGGACGTTCGGGTTGACCATGCCGCAGCCACCCCACTCGACCCAGCGCGCGCCGCCCTTGGCGTTCGGCTGCCAGACGTCCATCTCGGCGCTCGGCTCGGTGAACGGGAAGTAGTTCGGGCGCAGTCGGATCTGCGCTTCAGCACCGAAGACCTGGCGCGCGAAGTGCTCGAGCGTGCCGCGGAGGTGTGCCATAGTCAGGCCCTTGTCGATCGCGATGCCCTCGACCTGGGTGAAGACCGGCAGGTGTGTGGCGTCGAGTTCGTCGGCGCGGTACACGCGGCCCGGGGCGATGACGTAGAGGGGCAGCTCGCGCGACAGCAACGACCGCACCTGCACCGGCGAGGTGTGCGTGCGCATCAGCAGGTGCCGGTCCACGGGCTCGACGAACACCGTGTCCGCCATCGCCCGCGCCGGGTGGTCCTGGTCGAAGTTCAGCGCGTCGAAGTTGAACCACTCGTGCTCGAGCTCGGGGCCTTCCGCGACCTCCCACCCCATGCCGACGAAGATGTCCGCGACGGTCTCGTTGAGGACCGACAGCGGGTGCCGCGAACCCGGCGCGCGACGTGACGGCAATGCGGTGACGTCCACGCGCTCGGCGTCGAGGCGCGCGCGCTCTTCCGATTCGGCGAGGACCGCTTCCTGCGCGGCGATCGCCTGGTTCACCTGACCGCGGGCCTGACCGACGAGCTTGCCCGCGGCGGCCTTCTGCTCCGGCGGGACGCTGCGCATCGACGCGTTCATCCGCGCGAGCGTCGACTGCTCACCGGTGTGCTCGGCACGGGCCTGCTTCAGCTCGGCGACGGTCGTCGTGGCGCGGACGGCGGCGAGGGCCGCTTCCACGGCACCGGCGACCGCCGATTCGCTGATCTCGAGAGGTTCTGACACGAGAGCCAAGCCTACCGGCCGACGGGATACCGCCGCCCTGCACCGGTCGGACTGTGGAGAGTGTCCCGTTAGTCGCTGGCTGTGGAGGAACGGGTGCGCTGGGCGAACGCGCTCTCGTAGAGACACACCGACGCCGCGGTCGCGAGGTTCATCGACTCGGCCCGCCCGTAGATCGGCACCTTCACGGCCCGGTCGACCAGCGCGAGGTCCTCGGTGGTCAGGCCGCGGGCCTCGTTGCCGAAGACCCAGACGGTCGGCCCGTCGAGCATGCCGTCGGCGCGGACGTCCGGCAGGTCGTCGCCGGACACGTCGGCGGCCAGGATCGTGTAGCCGAGACCCCGTGCGCGCTCGATGGCGTCGACGAGCGTCACCCCGACCGAGACCGGCACGTGGAACAGCGAGCCGGTGGTGGAACGGACGACCTTGGGGTTGTACGGGTCGACACTACGTCCGGTGAGCACGACGGCGTCGGCTCCGGCGGCGTCCGCGGCCCGGATGATCGTGCCGGCGTTGCCCGGGTCGCGGACCTCCTCGAGGATGGCGACCAGTCCGGGCAGGGCACCGGACTCGGCGACGTCGGCACGTGCCTCCAGACGGGCGTCCGGGAAGACGTCCTTGACCGACGTCGGGAACTGCTGGCACACCGCGACCACGCCCTGCGGGGTGACCGTGTCGGCCATCGCGTCGAGCACCTGCTCGGTGACGAACCAGGTGTCGACAGGGGCGTCGTCCAGCCCGTGGCGCGCCGCCGCGGTCGGGGTGACGTAGAGCTCGCGGAGGAGCTCCGGGCGGTACTCGATCGCCTCGCGCACGGCCTGCGGGCCCTCGAGCAGGAACAGCCCGGTCTCGGCACGGACGTCCTTCTTGGCCAGGGCGGCCACGGCCTTCACTCGGCCGGCACGGGGGTTCTCGAGGAGTTCACTCACGGGCCCAGTCTAGGAACCACCGGCTGCCCGCCACGACCGGACTGCCGACGGGTGCCACCGGGAACGACGGAACCCCCACTCCTGACGGAGCGGGGGTTCCGGTGCACGGGTGACGTGGCTCAGGCTGCCTTCGGCGCCGAGGTGTCGGCCGGCAGGGCCTTCTTGGCGGTCTCGACGAGCGCGGCGAACGTCTCGGCGTTGTTGATCGCGAGGTCCGCGAGGATGCGGCGGTCGACCTCGACGCCAGCCAGGGCCAGACCCTGGATGAGGCGGTTGTAGGTCAGGCCGTTCGCACGCGACGCAGCGTTGATGCGCTGGATCCAGAGGCGACGGAACTCGCCCTTCTTCGCGTGACGGTCACGGTACGCGTAGACGAGGGAGTGGGTGACCTGCTCCTTCGCCTTGCGGTAGAGGCGCGACCGCTGACCGCGGTAGCCCTCTGCGCGCTCGAGGATGACGCGACGCTTCTTGGCGGCGTTGACCGCTCTCTTGACTCTTGCCATTGATCTGTTCCTTTACGATCCGGGTCGACTCAGTGGCCGAGGAGCTTCTTGACGGCCTTGACGTCGGCCTTCGCGAGGACCTGGTCCTCGTTGAGGCGGGCCTTGCGCTTGGAGGACTTCACCTCGAGGTTGTGGCGCATACCGGCCTGCTGCTTCATGATCTTGCCGCTGCCGGTGATCTTGAAGCGCTTCTTCGACCCGGAGTGGGTCTTCTGCTTGGGCATCGTGGTGCCTTTCCGTGGGGTGGATGGGGACCGCGTCGAGCGCGGATCGGCCTGGGAGGACCTATTCGGCCGACGAGTCGGCCGGGGCTGCTGCGGCGGGAGCCGACGTGGGCTCGTCCTCCGACTTGGCCTTGGCGGAGTGCTCGGTGGCCTTCCGCTCGGCCTTCTCAGCGGCACGCTTGGCGTTCTGCTCGCCCTTGACGTCCGACTTGTTCTTGAGCGGCGCGATGATCATCGTCATGTTGCGGCCGTCCTGGGTCGGACGCGACTCGACGACGCCGAACTCTGCGATCTCCTCCGCGAACTTCTGGAGGAGCCGGACACCCTGCTCGGGACGCGACTGCTCGCGACCGCGGAAGAGGATCATCGCCTTCACCTTGTCGCCACCGAGGAGGAACCCCTCGGCGCGCTTGCGCTTCGTCTCGTAGTCGTGCACGTCGATCTTCAGGCGGAACCGGACCTCTTTCAGGTCGGTGTTGACCTGGTTGCGGCGGGCTTCCTTGGCCTTCTGAGCGGCTTCGTACTTGAACTTGCCGTAGTCCATGATCTTGGCGACGGGCGGCTTCGAGTTCGGCGCGACCTCGACCAGATCCAGCTCGGCTTCCTGCGCGAGGCGCAGTGCGACGGCGATGGGGACAACGCCGACCTGCTCGCCCTGGGGTCCGACCAGTCGGACCTCGGGGACGCGGATTCGGTCGTTGGTACGGGGATCGGTGATGCGGAGCTCCTTCAATCAGGTGGTGGCCGTCCGGGGCGTTTGCCCGGGACGACGGCACGAGAGAGGAGATCTGACGCACGGATCGAGACCCGTTCGGCAGCCGCCCGACGCCGACCCTTGCGGTCCGGCTTGCGCCGACCCTTGCGGTTCGGCCTGCCGATGTCCACATCGTGGACTCCGGCGGAGCGGTGGTGACCCGGTAGCCTTGGTGCAGCCGCGGGTGGGAGGAACTCCTCTTTCGTGACGCTGTCCTGATCCGGACCTTCCCGAGTACAACCGGGAGGATCTGGGCTCGACCGGAAAGATCCGGGCGCGCGGACAGTGTCTGCCGTCGGCGAGTCTAGCAGAGGAGCACCGTGACCGACACCCCGAGCAACCCGGCCCCCGCATTCGACGATTCCGACGAGGCCGCGCGCGACATCGCCGAGGTCCCCGCGATCGAACTCATCAACACCGTGGCCGTCCACCTGCTCAGCGCCGCCGCCGTGAAGGTCGGCCTGGCCGACGACCCGGAGCAGCAGACCGACCTGGACGAAGCGCGGAAGCTCATCACCTCGCTCGCCGGGCTCGTCACCGCGGCCGCGACCGAGATCGGCGACCAGCACGCGCGTCCGCTCCGCGACGGGCTGCGGTCCGTGCAGCTGGCGTTCCGCGAAGCGTCGGCGATCCCGGACGCACCGGGCAAGGGTCCGGGCGAGAAGTACACCGGACCCGTCAACTAGACGGTCCCACTGACGGACGGGAGGCCCGTGGCGGCGTCGCCACGGGCCTCCCGTCCGTCATCCAGTCACGCTGCACGCGCGACCCACCGTCGTCATGCTGCCGAGCGCGCGACCAACCGGTCGACCGCCGCGACGGGGATGCCGACCCAGGTGGGGCGGTTCCGCGCCTCGTAGACGACCTCGTAGACCGCCTTGTCGAGCTCGAAGGCGTCGAGCAGTGCGCGGTGTGCGCGCAGGTCGGACCCGCTGCCCCGCTCGTATCCGTCGAGGAACGCACTGCGCGCCTCGTGCGCCCAGTCGCCGGTGTCCACGGGCTCGTCCTCGTGCGCGAGGGCGCCGGCGACGTAGTCGAAGGACCGCAGCATGCCGGCGACGTCCCGCAGTGCGACGTCCGGACGTGAGCGTTCCGGCATCGGACGGAGCGGCTCGCCCTCGAAGTCGAGGAAGACCCATCCACGGGGCTCGGGGGCTGAGAGCACCTGCCCGAGGTGCAGATCGCCGTGGATGCGCTGCATGGTCGGCCACGGCACGGTCGCCGCCCGGTCGTAGACCCGGCCGACGGCGGCGGCGTGCTCGGCGACCTGCGGCACCTCGGCAGCCGCGGTGTCCAGGCGACGACGCATCGTCGCGATCGCCTCGTCGACCTGGTCCGGTCCGGACGTCGCGGTGGCCATCGCGCCGGCCAGGACCGTGTGCACCTCGGCGAGCGCGGCACCGAGTCGGTCGGCGGCGCTGGCGAAGGACTCGCCGCCCCGGGCCGCGGTCAGCGCGACGCGCCAGGCGTCCTCGAGCCCGGGCAGGAACTCCTGCGCGAAGGCGAGGTGGCCGTGCGCGGTGCCGCTCGTCTGGCCGGCGTCCGGCCACTCCCCCGTCAGCGCGCCGAAGGTGCGTGGCACGCGGACGGAGCCGGCGGTCGACAACGCACGCTGGGTGGTGACGTCGGGGTTCTCACCGTCGTGCAGGACGCGGAAGACCTTGGTGATCACCTGGCCGCTCTCGGCGGTGTCGGCGATGACGGACGTGTTGGACTGCTCGCCGCTGAGGACGCGCGCGCCGGTGACCGGACCGATGTGTTCGCCGTCGGCCTCGATGCGGCTGAGCAGCCAGCGTGCGTAGGCGACGTCGTGCGGGGCGTCGTAGACCGCTGCACCGTCGAGTTCGGTGACCAGGGCGTGCGTGAGCTCGGGGACCGCTGCGGGTCGCACGGTGAGCGGTACCTGGTAGAGGACGGGGCCGGTGGGAGCGTCGTCGAGGACGAACAGGGTGCGGATCGTCGCGTCCGCGGTGGTGTCGGTCTGTTCGGCGACGACCCGGATGCTGGGGGTCCCGCCCTTGGCGGCGTACCACCGTTGGTCGGCCATCCAGCCGGCGACGGCGGTCTCGAAGGGGTCGGCGTGCACAGCGTCGGTCATGTCGGGGACGCTACCCGTCGGGGCTGCGCCGGGTCGCGGGATCGCGGGTGCGGGCTGCGTCGGGTCGCGGGTCCGGGTTGCGTCGGATCGCGGGTGCGGGCTGCGTCACCTTCCTGCACAGGGCGACGCTGGCCGGGAGGCTGTCCACAGTTCGCGGGGGCCGTCCCGGTGCGGGGGCGGTCCGGACGACACTGACTCGCATGCCCCAGCGAGATGATCCCCACGATGACGACTTCCCGGCCCCACGCCTGACGTGGCGGGTACCGGACGCCCGACGACTGCCCGCCCTCGAGCCCTACGCGGACGTCGTCGGGCGGGTCCCGCACGTGATCGTGCGCGAGACCGTCTGGGACACGTCGGACGGGGTGCTCGCCGCCGCCGGGATCGACCTGGTGCGCAGCGAGGACGGCACCTGGACGATCGACCGCGGGGACGGCCCGGAACACCTGGCGGACCGGACGGCTGATGCCCCGGTGCCGGAGCTGGCGGTGTACCTCCGTGGTCGCCCCCTGACCGTGGTCCGGCGGCGCGACACCACGACGGCCCTGCTGGTGCTGCACAGTCGGGACGGCCGCGTGCGTGCCGAGGTCGCCGACGTCCGGGTCGACGAAGGCGCTCCGGGCGAGCCGGTGCTGCGGGTCGGCCGGTGGTGGGCGCTGGCCGACGACGGCAGCGAGCATGCGCTCGTCCGCGGGGTCGAGCGGGCGATGCTGGACGCAGCCGAGGACAGCAAGGACGCGGAGGGCACGGACGTGGCGCGCACAGACACGGCGAGCACGACCGAGGGCGACGAGCGGGGCGCAGGCCTGTCCGAGCAGTCGCCGGTGCAGGTCCCCCGAGGTGCGCCCGTCCGCCGACCGGCCGGAGTGCGCCGCCCGAGATCGGGCACCGCCGCTCGGTTCGTCGTCGATGCCCTGGCCACGCTCCGAGCCGACGTGGTCCGGATCGACCCGCTCGTCCGGCGCGGGGAGCCCGACGCGCTGCACGCCCACCGCGGGTCGCTCCGCCGGATCCGGAGCGTGCTGGCCGTGTTCCGCGGAGCGCTCGACCGCGACGCCACCGAAGCGGTGCGACGGAGCCTCGGCCACGTCGGACGTGCTGCCGGGGTGGCCCGAGACGCCGAGGTCCTGGCCGCGACGGTGCGGTCGCTGGCCGACCGCGCGCCCCTCGGACTCGTCGACGACGCCGCGTCGGCCGGGCTCCTCGGTCGCCTGGCGACGGCTCACCGCGAGGCAGTGGCCGGCTTCGACGAGGTGCTGCGATCCGCCGAGTGGTTCGACGCCCTCGACGCACTCGACGCACTCATCGCCGACGCACCACCCGGTCCTCGGGCCGGGGACGCCGTTCGTCCCTTCGTCGAGCGTCGGCTGCACCGCGAACGACGGCGTATGCGACGTGCGCGGGACACGGCAGCAGCCCGCGCCGGTGACCTCGAGGTGCTCCACGATGCCCGCAAGGCCGCGCGACGGCTCCGGTACGGCGTCGAGGCGGTGGGCGGGTCCGTCGCCGGCCACCAGCACCTCGGTCGACTCCGGAAGGTGCAAGCGGCCCTGGGCGACGGACTGGACGCCGCGCACGCCGTCGCGGCCCTGCAGCTGGGCACGGACTTCACCGCCGGGGTCCTGGCGACGGTCGGCCGTCAGCGGGCCGACCGTCGGTTCAGGCGCGGGCGTGAGTTGCTCGCCCGCCTCTGATCAGGACGTGCACTTCGTGGTCGAGAACTCGTTCGAGCCGACCACGTCGTTGTCGCAGGACACCGTGTTGCCGAGGACCGGACGGAAGGCGAAGGCCACACCGTCGCTGTTGCCGAGGTCCACGGTGTTGCCGGAGAACGTGTTGTCCGTTCCCCATCCGTCCAGCAGCTCGTGCGTCTGGAACCCGTCGAGGATCGAGTGCACACCGCGGTTCCCGGTGACGCTCCAGCCGTTCCCCTTCACGTCGACCCAGGAGTCCGCATGGTTCTGCCCCTGCATGCCCGCACCGTCGAAGGAGTTGTCCGACAGCACGCCGCCGGTGGTCCCCTCCTTGATGTCCACGTTCTCGGCCGCGGTGTCGGTGATCGTGTTCTCCGTCACGACGTTGCGGTCGCTGCGGTCCGGCTTGCAGTCGGACACGTCGCACCAGTTGTTCTTCGACGAGCCGATGTAGATGCCCTCGCCGAACTTCGGCTTGCGGAGTCCGGTCTCCGACACGTGGTTGCCCCGCACCGTGTTGTCGCTGCTGTTGGCACGGACGTGCATCGCCTCGTCGCCGATCTTCCGGACCGTCAGCCCCTGCAGGACGGAGTGCTGGGTGTCGTCGAGCATCACGCCCTTCTGCCCGTTCTGCACGGTGAACCCGGACAGGGTCCAGTACGCGCCGCCGTCGAGGTGCATGACGTAGCCGTCGGAGGGGTCGCCGCCGTCGAGGACGGCACCGCTCCCCCCGCACAGGGCGATGGGCTGGCTGGCCGTGCCCGTGGCGGTGCCCTCGAAGGTGCCGTCGTAGGTGCCGTTCGCCAGGGCGATGACGTCCCCGGCCTTGGCGTCTTCGAGCGCGGACTTGAGCGCATCGGCGGTGCTGACCCGGATGGTCGGCGACGTGCACGCCGCGGCCGGGGCTGCCGTGGCGGTCCCGCCGGAGCCGTTCGCCGTGCCGCCGCTCGTCCCGCTGCCGCCGGAGTCGGCACTGTCGGGCCCGCCGTCGTCACCGAGGGTGCCGAGTTGCGGAGTGCGGCTCGCGCTCGGGGCGCGGCCGGGGTCGGTCGTCGCCGACGAGCTGGGGGCCGGTGCCGCGACGGTCTCGGGGCCGCGCACCGCTGCGCTGACACCCCAGACCCCGCCGACGATCACGGCTCCGGCGACGAGGCCGACGACCCCGGACAGGATCTGGACGCGATGTCGTTCGAAGAGGTTCGTCATCCGCGTCACCGGGCCGCCGCGGCGAGCGCCGCATCGACGTCGGTGGCGTCGGACCGTGCGGCGTGGGCTGCATGCCGGCTGCCGTCGTGGTCCGTGCCGACCCGGTCGGTGCCGACTCGGTCGGTGCCCTGGTCCGTGCCGACTCGGTCCGTGCCGACCCTGTCCGCGGCGGCTTCGGCCATCGGCGACGAGATCGGCGACGCGGGGAGGCCCAGCGTGGTCGGGTCGACGACACCACGGGTGAACGAGGACAGCGGTGCGAGCTTGGCGTACGGGTGCTCGCGGGCCTCGCCCCGGCGGCCGCGGATGACACCACCGATGGCGGCGACCACGACGATGAGCAGCAGGATCAGCCACAGCACGGTGAGCGGCTGGAAGATCCCGCGCAGCGTCACGAGCAGCGGCTTGGTGGAGTGCCACCCGGTCGTGGTGTTGCCGTGCTGAACCGCGTCGTCGGACCGTGCCAGGTCGATGGCGCTCGGTCCGCGGCCGGACACCGAGTTGTCGGTCACGGTCGTGCCCTTCGAGGCACCGACCACGGTCACGCCGTGGGTCCGTGCGCCGGAGATCTCGTTGCCGTCCACGTCGGCGTCGGACGCCCGGCTGTAGATCCCGATGTCGGCGCCCGCGATCGTGTTGTCGCTGACCTCCGACGACCGCACCCCGTCGAGCACCGAGATGCCGTTCTGGGTCGAGCCCTTGATGACGTTGTTGCGCACGGTGGTCTTCACGGCGTCCTGACCGACGACGATGCCCATCCGGTTGCCGTCCATCGTGGAGCCGCTGACCTTGACGTTCTCGCCACCGAGCACCTCGACACCGTACCGCCCGTTGTCGGACGCGGTGCTGTCGGTCAGGGAGTTGTTGCCGTAGTCGCCGGTCGGCATGCCGACGGCGTTCGGACCGTCGGCGAGCGCCCCACCGTTCAACGTGATGCCGTTGCGGCCGTTGCGGTTCGCCGTGACCTGGCTGAGCACGATGCCTGTGGAGGCGCGGGTCATCTTGATGCCGTCCACACCGTTGTCGTGCGAGTCGACGGACGACAGTGTGCTGTTCGTCACGTACCGGTGGAGCACGAGTCCGTCGATGAGCGAGTTCTCGATGGTGGAGTCCGACATCACGACGCCGTCCGCGCTCGTGAGGAACAGGCCGTACGCGTTGCCGTCGAACTCGGTGTGCTGGATCTTCGCCGAGACGAAGCTGTAGGACCCGGCGGCCGTGCTCTCGCCCGGGGTGGTCCCGTCGACGGCACCGGTCGGCAGCAGGGTGGTGCCGAAGACGTCCTTCGTGGTGCGCAGGGTCTTCGCCGTCTGGGTGCCGGACGCGGTGTCGAGCGTGGACAGGTCGGTGCCGGTGAGCGAGACGCCGCCGGTCGTGCCGCTCCAGAAGCCGAGGTCGCGGAACGACGCGTAGCTCAGCGTCGCGGTCCCGCCCTGGACTCGGACGTAGGCACGGCCGTCGGTGGTGTCGGTGTCGACCTTGCCGGCCTGCGGGTCCCACGAGTCGATGATGACGGGCGCCTTGGCCGACCCGGCGATCTGCAGTGCTCCGGCCTGCGTGACGATCGACACGAAGCCGCGGTCGTCGCTCTCCATGTGGATGTGCAGGCCGTCGGGGCTGGCGAGCTGCAGGGTCGCGCCGTTCTCGACGACGATGTTCTCGCTGAGCAGGTACGACCCGTCCGGCTGCTTCACGAACGTGGAGGGCGCGAGCTGCTTGAGGTCGTTGACCGTGTACGCCGAGCCTCGGGCGACGAGCACCAGGGTGTACGAACTGCCCGTGGCGAGTCGGTAGGGCTTGGTGGTCACGAGGCCGCTCCACCGGGCGGCCGATGCGAGCGCGCGCACGTTGTAGATGCGTTCGTTCTCGGCGGCGACGAGCTTCGCCTCCTTGTTCGGGCTGCCCGGGTAGGCCTTGCCCGTGACGACGGAGGACTCCGCCGCGGTCGAGGTGGACCCGGTGGTCGCGGCCTGCGCTGCGGTGGGCAGCGTCAGGGCGCCGACACCAGCGAGCGTCAGGACGAGCGCGGACGCGGTCGCGATACGACGGCGACGACGGGTGGACGTGGTGGGGGTCAGGTCGGTGCTCATGCTGCCGCCACCTCTCCGCCCTGGAGGCCCGCTGCCGGCTGCGACGCCCGCTGCGTCCCCGACGTGGTCGCGGTCGCGGCCTCGGTCGGCTGGGAAGCGGTGGCCGGGGCCTCCGAGACGGGTGCCGTCGGCGTCGGCGTCGCGATCGAGGAGGTCTCCGGTGATCCCGCCGGGGACATGGCCATCGCGGGTGCTCCCGCAGAGGCCATGGCCATCTCGGGCGCTCCCGCCATGGCGAAGGCCGGAGCCGGGATCGGTGCCGGCGTCGCAACCGGTGTGGTCTGGACCGGTGTGGTCTGGACCGGTGTGGTCTGGACCGGTGTGGTCTGGACCGCCGGGCGCGATGCGGGACCGTCGAGGGTCGCCGCGGTCTGCCCGTCGCCACCCATCTGGTCGGCGTGCCGGGTCAGCCACCCCTGCTTGTTCATCGTGATGAACGAGAACACCTTGATCGGCAGGGCGATGACGATCACCACGATCGCCAGGATCGGCAGGACGAAGAGGTCGAGCGGGTGACGGCGCAGGTTGGAGAACCCACGGACGGCACGACCGGCGAGCAGCCAGGCGATGGTGAACGCCGCACCGACGATGCTGAGTTCCAGGCGGCTGAACAGCAGGTACCACATGGTGATGCCCATGGTGACGGGGGTCAGGATGATCTGCAGGACGGTGATCTTCGTGACGAAGGGCACGCGCCAGATCCAGCCCTTGGCGATGGCCGTCAGGTAGGTGCGGTACGAGTTGCGGCTCCAGCGGATGCGCTGCTTGAAGAACGCCTTGCCGGTGGCCGGGAACATCGAGAGGGCCTTGGCGCTCTCCTGGTGCACGGTCTTGAAGCCGGAGGCGAGCACGAGCCAGGTGAGACGACCGTCGTCACCGGCGACGCAGCGGCGGCCGAGGAAGAACTCGTTCTCGAGGTTGTCGAGCACGGGCAGGACGGCCGAGCGACGGTAGGCGGCGGTGCGTCCGGACAGGCACGGCACCGCACCGGCGGCACCCATGGCGGGCACGTAGTTGAAGTAGCGCAGGTTGACGAGCCAGTCGGCGATGATCCGCCAGATGCTCGAGTTCCGCTGGTAGACGTTCTGCTGCGTCCCGACACCGCCCACGGTGGTGTCGACGAAGGGCATCTGCACGTTCTCGAGCAGTCCCGGCTCCCAGCTGGTGTCGGAGTCCACCAGGACCACGACGTCGTACCGGGCGAGCCGGATGCCCTGGCCGAGGGCGCTGCGCTTGCCGACGTGGTGGAACAGGATCGGCTTCACGGTCGGGTCGCCCACGGCGACGATGCGCTGGTACGCCTCGGTGTCGGCGATGTCGAGCACGATGATGATCTCGTCGGGGTTCTGCGAGCGCCAGGTGTCGAGGCAACGGAGCAGGATGTCGGGGTCCTCGTGGTAGCTCGGCACGACGACGGAGGTCGTGGTGCGGAAGCCGTTGACCACCGGCTTCGCCCGCGCCGACAGCACGACGCGGTAGAGCCACAGGGCCCACACGATCACACCGGCGATGCCGACGGGCACGTACTTGAGGGCTTCGTGGCCGAAGGCGACGAGCTGGTCGATGACGACCTGGGTCGATGTCTGGGATGCGGCGAGCGCGGCCAGGGTGTCCATGGGTTCGGGTCCTTCGGACTGGCAGGGTGGATGATCCGGGGCGCTCGGTGGGTGGCCGGGCGCGGACGGTCGGCGAGTGGGTGGCTCGCACGACGGTCGGTACGGCGTCGTGCTGAGGACGCTAGGCGGAGCGCCGACCACGCGACAAGGGGCTGCGGGGCACTCTTGCGCGTTCGCGCAAGCCGCTGCGGGAGTGCGGCACTCGCGCTTTCCGGACCTGTGTGGTCTGCGGGTCGCGGAGGGCCGCACACGCTCGGAACGGCCGCCTCCAGCCCCTGTACAACGATGTACCGCGTCCGCCAGCATGGGGTCATGAACGCGCACCTCGGCAACGACGCCGCTCCTGTCCTCCCGCTCGCCAGTCGTCAGGACGGCGAGTACCCGCGTCCGCAGATGATGCGCTCCCGCTGGGCGGACCTCGACGGCACCTGGTCCTTCCGCAACACCGGCGACGACCCCGCGTGGCGGAACGGGTTCCCGGACGCTCGCGACATCCGGGTGCCGTTCCCGCCGGAGTCCGTCGCCTCGGGCATCGGCGAGCCGGGCTTCCACCCGGTGGTCTGGTACTCGCGGCAGATCACGGCGGCGGACCTGACCGCGGCCGGGTTCGGGGCGGACGCACCTCGCGTGCTGGTGCACTTCGGCGCGGTCGACCACCGGGCGCGGGTCTGGATCGACGGGCAGTTCATCGGCGAGCACGAGGGCGGCCACACCCCCTTCACCCTCGACGTGACCGAGGCGCTCGCCAGCGCCCCGAACACCGGCACCGGGACCGGGACCGGCAACTCCGGCGCCGACACCGGCGGCACCGGCAGCGGCACCGGCACCGGCACCGGCACCGGCAGCACCGACGGCACCGGCAGCACGACGTCCCACACCCTCGTGGTCCGCGCCGAGGACGACCCGCACGACCTCACCCAGCCCCGCGGCAAGCAGGACTGGCACGAGCAGGCGCACGACATCTGGTACCGCCGCACCACCGGGATCTGGCAGACCGTCTGGCTCGAGGCCGTCCCGACGACCGCGATCCACTCGCTGCGCTGGACGAACGTCGACCACGAGACGATGCGGCTGACCGTCCGGCTGACGGGCGAGCACCCGGCCGGCACACGCCTCCGGGTCGAGGCGACCTGGACCGAGCACGACGAGCACCTCGCCACGGTCGAGACCACCGTCAGCCCGACCGCGCACGAGTGCGAGCTGGTCGTGCCGATCGCCCGCCAGGCGAACGGTCAGGCGGAGCAGGAGCTGCAGTGGAGCCCGGACACACCACGCCTGGTGGACGCGGTCGTCACCCTGGTGGCACCGACCGGGGCTGCCACCGACGCCGTGAGCTCGTACTTCGGCGTCCGCACCACGCGGATCGGCGGTGGCCGGTTCCTGCTCAACGACCGCAGCATCGACGTGCGGAGCGTGCTCAACCAGGGCTACTGGCCGGACTCGCACCTGACCGCGCCGACGCGACAGGCCCTCCGCCGCGAGGTCGAGCTCATCAAGGAGCTCGGGTTCAACGCCGCCCGGAACCACCAGAAGATCGAGGACCCGCGCTTCCTGTACTGGGCGGACCGGCTCGGCCTGATGGTCTGGGGCGAGGCCCCCGGCGCCTACGCGTTCTCGCCCACCGCGGTGCAGCGGCTGATGCGCGAGTGGATGGACGCCGTGGAGCGCGATGCCTCCCACCCCTCGATCGTGACCTGGGTGCCGGCGAACGAGAGCTGGGGCGTGCAGCACATCGCCACCGACCCGGCGCAGCAGGCGTACGCCCGAGCGCTGGCGGACGTCACCCGGGCACTCGACGCGACCCGGCCGGTGATCTCCAACGACGGCTGGGAGCACCCGGACTCGGACATCCTCTCGGTGCACGACTACGAGGGCGACGGCGACCGTCTGGCGCGGACCTACGCCGACGACGGACCCGGACACGACGACGGACGGGAGGCCCGCGACCAGCTGGTCACGGGCCTCCCGTCCGTCATTGCGACAGCCCGCCGGGCCGCCGCCGTGCAGCGAACCGGCTACTGCGCCAGGAAGCGCAGCACCGCCTCGTTCCACTCGTCACGGTGCGACGCGAGGACGCCGTGCGGCCCACCCTCGATGACGTGGACCTGCGCGTTCGGGATCGCCTCGGCGGTCCGCTTGCCGGAGACCTCGAACGGGACGATCCCGTCGGCGTCGCCGTGGATGACGAGCGTCGGGACGTCCACCTTCGTCAGGTCGTCGCGGAAGTCCGTCGTGGCGAACGCGACGGTGCAGTCGAGCGTGCCCTTCGGCGACGCGAGCTCCGCGATCGCCAGGTCGTAGGCCCGCTGGTCGTCGCTGACGAGCGGCTTGTGCGTCAACGACACCGTGCCGCCGGCCGTGTAGAACTTGTCGATGAACTCGTGCAGGAACGCCGGACGGTCGCCAGTGATGCCGTTCGCGAACCAGTCCGCCAGGCCCTGGTCGACGCCGCCGTCCGGGTTCTCGTCCGACTTCCACAGGTACGGCGGCACCGCGCTGGCGAAGACGAGCTTGGCGACCTTGCCGGTGCCGTAGGTGGAGACGTAGCGGGCGAGTTCGCCGCCGCCCATCGAGAACCCGATGAGGGTGACGTCCGAGAGGCCGAGCTCGGTGATCAACTTGTCGAGGTCCGCCGCGAACGTGTCGTAGTCGTAGCCGCCCCACGGCTGCGACGACTGTCCGAAGCCGCGACGGTCGTAGGCGATGACCCGGTGGCCGGCCGCGACGAGCGCGGGGACCTGGCCCTCCCACGACCGGCCGGACAGCGGCCACCCGTGGATCAGGACGACCGGGTCGCCGGTGCCGAAGTCGTCGTAATGCAGGTCGATGTCGTGCCCGTTCTCGGCTCCGACGGTGATGAACGGCATGGTGCCTCCGAGTGGTTGGTGTCCAGGGGTCAACCGCGATGCAACGCCCGGCCGCTGGACGCAGCCTGGCCGTCGTGCGGCGAGTGGACACCACCGGGTCTGGGAGGATCGTGCGCGTGACGGACCTGCTGGAGACGACCCGGGCCTCCGCGCCGACCCGCCTCCGTCGGACGGTCACGGCCGTCCTGGAGGCACCCTCCAGCAGGTGGACCACTCCCCTGCTGCTGTGGCTGGCCTCCCGCGTGGTCAGCACGCTGCTGCTCGGCACCGTCTACCTGCTGGCGACCGCGAACGGCTGGCACTTCACCTCGTACCGGCGCGACCCGTCGTTCGCGACGTTCTCCGGGTCGTGGGACGCGTCCTTCTACCGGACCATCGCCGAACACGGGTACCCCCACGATCTGCCGACCGACGGCTCCGGCCACGTGGTGCCGAACCCGTGGGCGTTCCTGCCGGTGTTCCCCGGGGTGGTGCGTGCGGTGATGTCCGTTTCCGGTGCCTCGTTCTGGGTCTCGGGCGTGCTCGTCGCGACGGTCTGCGGTGCCGGTGCCTGCGTGGTGCTGTTCCGGCTCGTGCTGGCGGTCGCCGACGCCCGACGTGCCCGATGGGCGACGGCGCTCTTCGCGTTCGGCGCGACCGGGTACCTGCTGCAGGTCGCCTATGCCGAGAGCATGTTCCTGCTGCTGCTGTTCGGGGCGCTGCTCGCCCTGGTCCGGCGGTGCTACTGGCTGGTGGCGGTGCTCGGCGTGGTCGCGGCGTTCACCCGGCCGGGGGTGCTGGCGCTGGCTGTGGCGCTCGCGGTGCACCTGGTCGTGCGTTGGGTCGCGGACCGGCGGGGCTCTGCAGCGCAGGGCGCGGCCCGAGCGGTCGCCGGACCCGTTGTCGGTCCGCCCGCTGTCGGCGCGCCCCTTGTCGGTGCGCCCGCTGTCGACGCGCCCGCTGTCGGCGGACGCGATCCGTTCCCGTGGCGGGAGCGGATGGCGGTCGTCGTCGCCGGGCTGGTGGTGGCCGCGGCCGGACTCGCCTGGCCGGTCGTGGCGTCGGCGGTCACCGGGCGTCCGGGGGCGTACCTCGACACGGAGCTGTCCTGGTGGGTCGGGTTCGTCGGCCGGGTCGACTTCACCCCGCTGACGCCGTGGTTCCTGATGGCCGGACGGTGGCTGGGGCCGGCGGGACTCGTCCTCGTGGTGGTGGTGCTCGCGGGCACGGCGTGGTTCCTCGGGCGACGGGACGTCCGGGCGCTCGGGCCGGAGGTGCTCGGCTTCGTCGTCGCCTACGTGGCCTACCTGGTCGCGGTGTTCCTGCCGCAGCAGAGCCTGCCGCGGCTGCTCATGCCGGCCGCGCCGCTGCTCGGGTCGGACGTGTTCCTGGCGACGCGACGCCGGGCGGTCGGCTGGCTCGTCACGGGCGTGTGCCTGCAGGCAGTCGCGGTCGTGCTGCTCTGGTTCCTCGGGTTCCCCTGACGCGCCCCGTGTCGGGTGACTCCGGCGCGCCCCGCGCTGGGTGCTTCGGGCGCGCTCCGCGTCGGGTGCTCCAGGCGCGCCCCGTCGGGTGACGTCGGGCCTTCTACGCGTCGAACGTGTGGAACCAGGCGGTGCCACCCGGGTGCTGCACGGTGATCATCTCGTCGAGGTCCCGGTACGGCCCGTCCTGGTTGTGGCTCGCCGACTTGATGCGGATCGTGCCGTCGGACTCGGTGAAGACCTCGGACACGATGGTCGTGTGGTCCGGTGAGCCGTTCGCGTTCCAGTCGAACATGACGATGTCGCCGACCTTGACGTGCTGTCGCTCGTCGGAGGTCCGCCGCGTCAAGCCGAACGTCGACGCGTTCTGGTCGAGCCACGGGTCCATCGCCGGGCAGTAGGTCCAGGTGGCGGAGTGCTCCGCGCCACCGGCCCGGTTGTACCAGTCGCTGCGCTGCTGCCACCCGCGGGCCTGCAGCGTCTGGTTCACGTAGTTGGCGCAGTCCCCGCCGATCGGGTTCATCGTGCCGTACTCGGCGGTGTTGTAGTCCGACCAGTGCCGCATGGCGTACTGCAGCTGCCGGTCGACGTCGGTCTTCGCGGCGTAGGCCACCGTCGTGGTCGCGACCGCGGAGCTCGCATCCGGCACGGCAGCCGTCGTCGGGGTGGGCGTCGCCGTCGTGGAGTCCTGGGTCGCACCGACCTGGCCGTCGTTGGCCGCGCTGCCGTTGCCGTCCGAGGTCTGGTTCGCCGAGGGCACCGGACGGACCGCGGTCGTGAACAGTGCGACGTCCGCCGATCCCGCCGTGTACATCGCCTGGTGCGGAGCCGTGAAGGTGACCGTCGTGGAGGTGGCCGACACGTCGCGCGCGGCGACACCGCCGACCGTGACGCCCGCCACCGAGGCCAGCCCGGTGCCGGTGACCGTCACGGTGACACCGCCGGCGAGCGGGACCTCCGCGGGCCGCACGGACGTGGCGGTCGGCTTCGCGGCGGCCTCCTTCGTCGGACTGGAGGCGCCCCCCGAGCCCGCAGCGCCGGAACCGCGAGCCGCCGAGGACGACCCGGCACCCGGTCCGTCCGACGAGCAGGCAGCGGCGACGAAGCCGACACCGGTGATGCCGGCGAGGGACAGGAGGGAGCGGCGCGTGATCGGGGCAGTCATGACGTGACCCAGGCTATGCGACGCGGTCGGAGATCCGCCGACCGACTCGGCAGCCCCACCCGGGAGCCCCAGGTCAGGCGTCAGGCGACGGCTGCGTCGCGGTGATGTTGACGAGCCACGTGACGCCGAACCGGTCCGTCACCATGCCGAACTCGTCACCCCACGGCGCCTTAGTCAACGGCTCGAGCACGGTGCCGCCCTCCGAGAGCGCCGCGAAGTAGCTGCGGAGGTCGTCGGCGTCGTCGCCGTCCCCCGAGAGCGACATCGAGATGTTGTTCGTCTCGGACCGGCTCATCGACGCCGGGGTGTCCGACGCCATGAGCGCGTAGCCCCGGGTCGTCTCGAGCTGACCGTGCATGACCTTGTCCGCGTCCGCCGGGTCCTGCACGGCACCCATCTCGGCGAACGTGCCGATGCGGAGGTCCCCGCCGAACACCGATTGGTAGAACTCCAGCGCCTGCCGGGCGTCGTCGCGGAAGCCGAGGTACGGGTTCAGTCGTGAGGTCATGATGGGCTCCTTCGTCCGGGGCTCATCGTGCCAGCGAGCCCGGGCGGCCGCAAGGACGCTCGACGACGCACGAGCACGGCCGGACCCGGGCGGATCAGGTGCAGGAGACGTCGCGGTCGATCGTCGTCGACCCGAACGCGGTGACGTACTGGGTCATCACGGTCTTCCCACCGGCGAGTCCCGTGCCGGAGCACGCCTTCTGCGCCGCCGCGAGCGTGCCCGGTCCGATGGCGATCCAGCTGCTGCGCCCGTACGCCGCGCTGGTCTTCGGGACCGCGCCGGCGACGGTCGTCCACTGGCTGGCCGTCGAGTAGAACCCGATGGTCGTCGCCCCGCCGCTCTTCAGGCCCGCGATCATGCCCTCGAGCACACTTCGGTTCAGGCTGGTGTCGGACTGGTGGGAGAACTGCGTCTCGACGTCGATCCACCAGCGGTGAGAACCGGGCGCCGCGACGCCGCGCTTGGTCGCGTCGTCGCCGCCGAGGGCGTACCCGTAGAGGAACGAGCACGCCGGGCTGTTCTGCGGCTTCCCGCCAGCACGGGTCGTGCAGGAGCCGTAGGGGTTCTTCGGTGCGTACCCCTTGAAGACGTTCGACGTCGGCCAGGCCGAGGCAGCTGCGGCTGCGGGGTTCGCGAAGAGCACGTAGAGCTGGGCCGTCGGCTGCGCTGTACCACCGGCGGCGAGTGCGGACCAGGAGAGCTCGCTGCTCAGGCACGGGTTCGTGGTGTTCGCCAGGGCACCGTTCACACCCACGATGCCGAACGCGTGGTCGGTGGGCAGCGCCGACCCGCACTGCGGCCAGGACACGTCCGCACCGGTGCCGACGCCGGAGGACCCGTCGACGAAGTAGCCGACCGCGTCCAGGTCGAGCACCCCGCTGCCCGCCTTCGCACGCGTCTGCACGGTGCCGGTCGGAGCGATCGGCACGGTCACGGACGCGGCGAGCGCCTGCGCCTTCGCGACGACCTGGGTCTGGGTGACGGCAGCGCCGACCGCACCGACGTGGAACCAGCCACTGGCGCTGAGTCCCGTGGTCCGAGCCGTGAGGACCGCTGCACGCGCGGTCAGGGGGATGCCGCCGACACCGGCGACACGCACCCGTTGCACGGTGGACTTCACCGTGGTCGAGGCGGCCCGCGCGCCGTCGGCCGGCACGAACACCAGACCTGACTTGCTGGTGGACCAGAAGCCGAGGACGGTCACCGTGACACCGGAGGCGACCCCGGACGTGCGCACGTCGACCGCACCGCTCGCGGGCAGCCGAACGGTCGCCGTGTTCGCGATCGACAGCCCCTTCGACGAGAACGCCTGGGTGACCGCGGCCCGGTTCACCACTCCCTGCGGGGTGACACTGACGCTGCCCGCCGCGGCAGGGCTGCCGACCCGGACGTCGAGGACCGCCGCGGTCGCACCGCCGGGCACCCCGGCCCGCCCGGCGACGCGGACCGTCGTGGCCTTGTTCGCCGCGACCGCCCCCGAGAAGAGCGACCCGGGCGTCACCGCCGTGTAGGTGGAACCGCTGCTGCTGTAGGAGCCTGCGACCACGAGCGACACGGACGCCGTCCCGGCGGAGAGCACGACCTGCACCCGCCCGCGGGAGACCGCGACGGTCGTACTGCCGGCGACCGCACGGCCGCGGACGTAGTCCTGCAGCGGCGGACGGTTGCTGCTGCCCACCGGCACCACCGACACCACGCCGGCCGCGGTGGGGGCGGCGACCTGCACGACCAGCGTCGCGGCGGTCGCTGAGGCGGGGATGCCCGGCAGCGTCACGGTCGTCGGCGTCGTCCGCGCGGTGCCGGTCCAGACCGCCGGTGCAGCGAGCGGCGTGTACCGACCGAAGGCCGGCGCGGTCCTCGTCGTCGTCGCTGCGGCCGTCCCGCCGACCGTCGTGGCGGCGGAGGCCGACGCGACCGGGCCGACGACGAGCCCGGTGGAGACGACGGCGGCGGCCGCGATGGTCGCGAGCGCTCGTGTGAAGCGGTGCATGGCACTCCCCTGGTGTCTGCCCGGACCCGGGCGCAGCAGGAGTCTAGGGGCCGGACCTGACGCGCCGACAGCCCCAGGAAGGGACCTGTGGAGAGCCGGATGCCCTCCGGCAGGGACACCTCGACCGGGAGTCAGAACACGGCACGGCCCGAACACGGCACGGCCCGAACACGAAAGGCTCGGAACCGATGGTCCCGAGCCTGTCGTCCTACTTGGTGGAGCTAAGGGGATTCGAACCCCTGACCTTCTCATTGCGAACGAGACGCGCTACCAACTGCGCCATAGCCCCAAGTGCTCGACCACGATAGCACCGCGGTGCAGCGATCCGAAATCGGGCCGCGGCGGTCGGGCGTGCCGCTGCCGGTCAGACGGCGCGACGTCGACGCATGATCGCGTCCAGGTCGGTCTGCCCGTACGCGTCATCGCCGATCACACCCATCCCGGCCCAGCGGCTCGGCGCGGACGGGGCCTCGGGCTCGGGTGCGGACCCAGCCGCCTTCGGGCCAGCCGACGCCTCCGGTCCGGCCACCGGCGCCGCCCGCAACCCGAGCCGCTCCGCCAGCCGTCCCTGGTCGTGCGACGACAGTGCCGCCGCGGCCTCCTCGACGTCGGCCCGCATCCGCGACACCCGTGCGAGCGACGGGTCGGACTCACCGGCCCGGATCGCCGCGGCTTCGGCTTCGGCCTCGGCCTTCGCCTGCGCGACCCGCTCCCGCAGCCGGGCAGCGAGCACGGCCGACGACTCCGGCGACGGCTCGGGCGCGACCGGGGCCTGCACGTACAGCGGCTTCGGGACGGCCCCGGGCGTCCACGTCCGCTCGACCGGTGCGGCCTCGGGCTGCTCGGTCGACAGTGGCGGTGCGGGGTCGGTCCAGGTGCTGGCCGGACGGGAGGCGCGGCGCTGCTCCGGCGCACCGGCTGCGGCCCGACGACGCCGTGCGGTCGCCACCTGGTGCAGTTGCGCGAGCACCGCGGCGGACCCCGCAGCGGCGACGAGTCCGGCGACGGCGAGGATCCAGGCCCCGGGCGCGGTGACCAGGACGACGAGCGCGGTGACGAGCCCGAGCGTGCCGAGGATCGTGGCGCCGAGGCGGGAGCGACGCATCCGCATCGCGGTCAGTGCGGGCACGGAGGACACCTGCTCGAGGACGGGCGCCTGGGCGGCCAGACGACGGGTGATCTCGCGCTGCCGTGCGGCCTCGTGGGCGCGGACGATGGCGGCACGCTTGGCCTCTTCGGACCGGGCGACGCGCTGGGCCTCGGCGAGGGACTTCGCGTTCATCTCGACGCGCACCTCGTCCGGCAGCTCGGCGGTCTGCGCCAGGATGCGGAGGGTCTGCTGCAGTCGGATGGCGTTCCGCTCGGTCGCCAGGTACTCGCGTCTCGCTGCCCACGCGGGCATCAGGTACACGACCCAGAGCACTGCCGCCACGAGCAGCACGACGCCGCCGCCCCAGGTCCCGAATCCCATGGGGCAACGGTAGGGGGAGCGCACCTCCGGGACGCCCATTGCCGGGAGCGTGTCGAGCGAGTCGTGACGGATCCGTCGGACGGAGGGCGGGCCTCCCGACCGACAGCTGTGTCAGGAGGACCGGCGGCTGCGGACCGGCTCAGCCATGCGGCGAGACGGGGAGCGGCACGGCCGCTTCGTCCCAGGCGTCCTCGGGCACGCGCCCGGTGCCGAGCGGGACCTGTCCGCGGACCCAGCGGTCGAGGACGCCGTCCCGCACCTCTTCGCCGACGAGACCGAAACAGAAGTGGTCACGCCAGTCACCGTTGATGTGGATGTACCGGCGACGGAGACCCTCGTACCGGAAGCCGAGCTTCTCGACGACGCGGAGGCTCGGCGCGTTCTCCGGACGGATGCAGATCTCGAGACGGTGGATGCCGACGACGCGGAAGCAGTGGTCCGCTGCCAGGGCGACCGCGGTCGGGGTCACGTTGTGGCCGGCCGCGTCCTGCACGACCCAGTACCCGATCGACGCGCTGGCGAGCGAGCCGTACGTGATCCCGGACACGTTGAGCTGGCCGACGAACCGACCGTCCAGTTCCATCGCGAACGGGAGGCCCAACCCGGCCCGAGCGTTCGCCTGCAGTGCGCGGATGCTCCCGCGGACGTCCGAGGACGCCATGCCGGAGGGGTTCGTCGCCTCCCAGGTGCGGAGCCAGGAGCGGTTGCCGGCGAGCGCGAGGTCGAGGTCGCGGGAGTCACGGACCCGGAGGGGGCGGATGGTGACCCGCCCGTGGGTGAGGGTCGGGATCGTCGTCATCGCTTCTGGTTCCTCCGGGGTCCCGATCTGGTCGGGACGGGTGTCCCGCACGGGCCCGGGTGCACCGGACCCGTGCGGGATGGGTCGACTCATTCGCCCGCGTTGAACTCCTTGAGCCAGGACTTGAGGTCCGGCCCGAGGTCCGCACGGTCCGAGGCGAGCTGCACGATCGCCTTGATGTAGTCGAGTTTGTCACCGGTGTCGTAGCGGCGTCCACGGAACACGACGCCGTACACGCCCCCTGTCCATTCCTCGGCGCTCGCCATCTTCATGAGCGCGTCGGTCAGCTGGATCTCGCCGCCCTTGCCGGGCTCCTGCTTCTCGAGGACGTCGAAGACCTCGGGGCGGATCACGTAGCGGCCGATGATGGCCAGGTTCGAGGGGGCTTCACCCTGCGCCGGCTTCTCGACCAGGCCGGTGATCTTCACGACGTCGTCGGTGTCGGTCGGCTCGACCGTCGCGATGCCGTAGAGGTGGGTCTGCGACTCCGGGACCTCGAGGAGGGCGACGATCGTGGCGTTCTTCTCGCCCTGGACCTCGATCATGCGCTTCAGCAGCGGGTCGCGGGCGTCGATGATGTCGTCGCCGAGGAGCACGGCGAACGGCTCGCGGCCGACGTGCATCTTCGCGCGGAGCACCGCGTGGCCGAGGCCCAGCGGGTCACCCTGCCGGACGTAGTGCATGTCCGCGAGGTCGGTCGACTGGTTGACCTTCTGCAGCTTCTCGTGGTCGCCCTTCTTGCGGAGGGTCTCCTCGAGCTCGGACACGTGGTCGAAGTGGTTCTCGAGCGCGTTCTTGTTGCGCCCGGTGATCATGAGGACGTCGGTGAGGCCCGCGTCGACGGCCTCTTCCACGACGTACTGGATGGCCGGCTTGTCGACGACGGGGAGCATCTCCTTCGGCATCGCCTTGGTCGCGGGGAGGAAGCGCGTGCCCAGCCCTGCAGCGGGGATCACGGCCTTCGAAATCTGGAAGCCCATGCAGCGACCGTATCCGATCCCCTTTTCCGAGGCATGTCAACGGATAGGGGGACACCGAGATCGGCGGGAAGCCGCATCACCCGCGATCGCTACACTCGTCGCCATGACCGCCGATCTCGGGAACGAGAAGCGTGCCCTGCGAGCCGACCTCCGGCAGCGGCGGCGCAGCCGGACCTCGACCGAACGCGACACCGACTCCCTGTCCCTCACCGCGACCCTGCAGCGGTTCGTCGAGGAACGGCAGATCGCCTCGGTCGCCGTCTACCTCTCGGCGCCCGACGAACCCGACGTCCGGCCGTTCCTCAACTGGGCGTTCGAGCAGGGCATCCGGGTGCTCCTGCCCGTCACCCGCGAGGACGGGCTGCTCGACTGGGCGGTCGGCGACGGCACCTCCGAGCGCGAGGGCCTGTTCGGGATGCCGGAGGTCGTCGGCGAGGTCCTCTCCCCCCTCGCGATCAACGACGTCGACGCGATCCTCACCCCGGCCGCCGCGGTCGGCCACGACGGTGTCCGGATGGGCTGGGGCCGGGGCTACTACGACAAGACGCTCGGGTCCATGGCGAAGCGCCCGCCCGTCTATGCTGTGGTGTTCGATGCGGAGTACCTCGACGAGGTCCCGCGCGAAGCCCACGACGAACCCGTGGACGGCATCATCACGCCGTCGCGCATCATCACGTTCCGGAGCTGACGTGCCCACCTACTCGTACCGCTGCACCGAGTGCGACAACGCGTTCGACATCAAGCAGTCGTTCTCCGACGCCACCCTGACCGAGTGCCCGGTCTGCGGCGGGGTCCTGCGCAAGGTCTTCTCGCCGGTCGGCGTGACCTTCAACGGGGGCGGCTTCTACCGGACGGACTCGCGGCCGGCGCCGAAGAGCGAGGGCGGGGGCAGCTCGGGGTCGAGCTCCAGCGCGTCGGGCTCCGGGTCGTCTGCGTCCGGGTCGTCCGGCTCCGGGGCGTCCAGCTCCGGGTCGTCCAGCTCCGGGTCGTCCGCGAGCAAGCCGAGCACGTCGAGCTCGGGATCGTCGACGACCTCGGGATCCTGACCGACTCCGCGCCCGCTGGATAGGTTGGAGCGGGTCACCGCTCGGTGGCCGTCCACGACAGAAGGGGGCTCACGTGAAGGGCTTCAAGGAGTTCCTGCTCCGCGGCAACGTCATCGACCTGGCCGTCGCGGTCGTCATCGGTGCGGCGTTCACCGCCATCGTCACGACGATCGTGAACTCGCTCATCAACCCGCTCATCGGTGCGGTGTTCAACGCGTCGAGCCTCGACAGAGCGTTGATCTGGAAGATCCCGACCGTCTCCGGCGGCAGCGCGGACATCCTGTTCGGCGCGATGATCGGCGCCGTCCTGAACTTCCTCATCGTCGCCGCGGTCGTGTACTTCGCCCTCGTGGTGCCGGTGAACCACCTGAAGAAGGTCGCGTTCGACCGGGTGAAGAAGAACGAGGAGCAGACGCCGCAGGACGTCCCGCCGACCGACGTCGAGGTGCTGCTCGAGATCCGCGACCTGCTCCGTCGACAGGGTGGTGACGAGGCGTCCGTGCCGACCGGCGGTGGCGCCCACGTCGCACCGTCGACCGCTCCCGAGGGTCCCGGCATCGCCGGCTCGACCAAGCTGTAGGGCGCAGCCGCCCCCGCCGAACGGTCACGACACCCCGCGTACCCGACGCCGAGCGGTCACGACACCCCGTTCCGCCGGAAGGTGAGCGGGGTGTCGTGACCAGTCGAGGGTGCCACGCGGGCGTGGCGGGCGTCAGCCGGGCCTCCCGTGGGTCGCACGTCAGGCCGGAGCGACCCCTACCGAGCGGTCACGACACCCCGCTGGCGTAGCGCCGAGCGGTCACGACACCCCGTCGAGCCGGAAGGTGAACGGGGTGTCGTGACCGCTCGGCGGAGGGACGCGGGCGCGCCGGGGCGCCGCGCGCGGCGGAGGCACCTACGCCGGGGCGCGCTGCGTCCGGTGCTTCCGGGACATCTCCGCCGCGTACTGCAGCCCGGCCAGGACGTGTCCGACCGTGCCGAGCCAGACGAACACGAGCGCCACGTTCCGGATCCAGTGGTGGTCCACCGCGACCGAGGTGGACGAGAACAGCAGCACCGGCAGCCCGACGAACAGCAGCGCCGACCGGATCTTGCCGGTCCACGTCACGCGGAGGCCCGGGTTGCCGCGGAACCACGCACTCGACAGGGCGAGCAGCGCCAGGTCGACCGTGACCACGATGACGACGACGATCCACGGCAGCAACCCGACGAGCACGAGGGACAGCACGATCGCGACGATCGCCAGCCGGTCGGCGATCGGGTCGAGGGCCTTGCCGAGCTCGGACTCCTGGTGCAGGCGGCGGGCCAGGAACCCGTCCGCCCAGTCGCTGACGCCGAGGACGACCAGCGAGGTCAGTGCCCATCCGGGGTGGCCGGCGACGACGAGCGCCACGTAGACCGGGATGAGGACGAACCGCACCATCGTGATGAGGTTCGGCCACGTCTGCCAGTCGGGCCGGGTCCGCCGGGAGGGCTCCGTCATCACACGCTTCCGTTCGGGGTTCAGGACCCCCAGCGTACCGGTCAGCCCCAGTGCGGCGGCCGGTCGCGGAGGAGCCGGTCATCGTTCTCCCCCGTCTCGTGCCGCGGGGGCTCGGGTGACGGGGTCGGGTCGCTGCCGGGGACGGGCCTGGTGGTGACGCGACGGCCGGACCGGACGACACCGACGGACGGCGCGGGCGACGTGTCCGCGACCCCCTGCGGGACGGGAGGCTCGGGTGCGGTCGGTTGCGCGCCTCCCGTCCGTGGGGTGGTCGCCTCGGGCGTCCACGAACCGGTGAGCTGCTCCGTGGTCGACGTGACCGGGCCTGCCGGGCGCCCAGCCCGACGGGAGGGCCGAGCGGTCACGAGCGGCCGGAGCGGCAGGCGCCGACGGTCACGAGCGGGAGGGCGATGCTCATCGGCGAGCGGGGACCGGGGGGATCGAGATCTCCTGCGTGGCACCGCGGTCGACACCGAGCACCTGCGCGACCGTGTTCGCGACCCGGTCCGGGTCGGAGAACAGCTGGAACGCGTGCACGCGGACGTAGTGCCAACCGAGACGGCGGAGCACCTCGGGCCGGAGGCGCAGCGACTCGCGCAGCGACCCCTTCACCAGCGACGCGTCGGTCTCGATCGTGACGCAGACCCCGCCGTGCGCGGCGACCAGGCCGAGCTTGCCGCGGTGGCCGAGCGCGACCGGGATGCCGCGCATCTCGAGCCGGCGGGCCAGGTCGACGAGCAGCGGGTCGGAGTCGTCCGGCACGTACTCGGCGGTGGTGCGGGCGCGGACCTCGGCCAGGATCTCGGCGAGGGCGACGGTGCCGTGGCCCATCCGC
Organism: Curtobacterium sp. MCLR17_032; assembly: GCF_003234795.2. Lineage (NCBI taxonomy): Bacteria > Bacillati > Actinomycetota > Actinomycetes > Micrococcales > Microbacteriaceae > Curtobacterium > Curtobacterium sp. MCLR17_032. Next base: position 3,119,865 of record NZ_CP126268.1, read on the forward strand.
TCGGCCTCGATGTCGGACGGCTGGAAGCACGTCACGATGACCATCGACCGGCGGGCACGGGTCATGGCGACGGCGAGCAGGCGCTCCCCGCCGGGCTTGCCGAGCGGGCCGAAGTCGCGGAGGACGCGGCCGTGCGGGGTCCGGCCGTAGCCGATCGAGAACACGACGCGGTCACGGCTCTGCGCGACGGACTGCTCGAGCGTGGCGACGATGAACGGCTCGGGACGGTCGCCGATGACGAACTCGGTGAGGTCCTTGTGCCCCTGCGCTGCCGCGAGGACGGCCTGCTCGACCCGGACGGCGTGCTTCGCCGAGGCCGTGATGACCATGAGCGACTCGGTCGGCCGGGTGCGGGCGTGCTCGATGACGTGACGGACGACACGGTCCACCTCGGCGTCGACGCTCTCGACGGCACCGGACTCCGGGTCCGGGACGGCCTTGCCCTCGCTGACGTAGTCGAGCGCGATCGACCCGTGGCCGAGGAACGAGCCGGCCCAGGGCAGCGACTCGATCCGGCCGCCGTAGAAGCGACGGTTGACGAGCTCCGCCAGGTCCTCGCCGCCGGCCCGGTACGAGCGGGTGAGCGACAGGGTCGGCAGCAGCGTGGACAGCTTCGCCAGGGCGGAGTCCGCGTGCAGGGCGTCGAGGGTCTGTTCGTCGACCTGCAGGGCGCGGTGCTCCGGGTCGACGGCGATGCGGAACGGCGACGGCGTCTGCGTGACCGGGTCGCCGAAGACGACGGTCTGGCGGGCACGACGGACGGCTCCGACGGTCTCGGCGATGGTGACGGCTCCGGCGTCGACGAGGATCACCGTGTCGAACGGCATCGTGTCCGCGATCTGCGCGACCTCGTACGGCGAGGCGAGCCAGACCGGGGCGATCGCACGGGACAGGTGCGGTGCCGAGTCGTGCAGCAGGCGGGAGGTGATCGCGCCGTCGCGGAGCTGGCTCTTCAGCGCGGCGGACTCCTCCGGCCAGTCGACGAGCCCGACCTTCCAGTTCTCGGCGAGCTGCCACGCGAGGCCCTGGGACACCCCGGCCGCGTGCGCGTCGTCGACGAGTCGGAAGTCGGCCTCGACCCGGTCGAGCATGTCGGTGTTCGCGCCGAGCAGTGCCCGGTCGGACTCCAGCATGGTCTCGAGCGCGGACTGCCACCAGGCGAGTTCGAGCTCGGCGGGCACCTGCACGTCGGGGACGTGCCGGTTCGCCAGGTCGGTGAGGAGCGGCTCGAGCTGCAGGTCGCGGAGCGTCTGCATCAGCTCGGTGCGCTCCTGCAGGTTGTGCAGGACGTCGGACTCGGCGGCGAGCTCGGCGATCGTCGGCACCAGGCGCTCGATCGGCAGGTTCGCGAGCTGCTGGTCGCGGCTGGCGCGGCCGAGCGGCTCGTCGAGACGCGCGAGGTCCTCGACGACGTTCGAGAACAGCACCTGGACGTCGGCGATGCCGGTGGGGACCTCGGGGTTCACGCCGGCCGCGACGTAGCGCTGCCAGAGGACCCGCTGCTGCTGGACGCGGGTGAGCGCCTCGTGCAGGTCGGAGACGTGGACGCCCGGTCGGACGTACTCACGAGCGAGCTTCTTCAGCCGGCGTCGGTTCGTGCTCGACATCGGCGCACCCTCGCCCCGGGGTGCGGTGGCGGCGACGAGCTCGGACACGGACCGGTCGAAGACGATCGGCAGGAAGCGGTCGAGGGTGTCGCGGATCTCGGTGAGCAGACGCAGGTAGATGCCGAGCTCGTTGATCGTCGTGAACTGCCGCATGTGCGTCGACGCGACCAGGTCGTGGGCACGCTGCAGGAGGGCCGGCAACGATCCGCCGTCGAGCTCCCGCGCCGTCGCGTGGGCGCGCTGGGCACCGTCGCTCGAGTTGAACTTCGCGCCGTACCAGGGCGAGTCGTCCGGGCCGTAGCGGAACTCGCCGAGGTTCGCGGCGCTGACCATGGTCTCGGCGACGCGGGCGCGGCCGGACACCATCGACACGACGGACTGCTTGGACAGGCGGGCCGTGGTGGAGGGGGCGACCGGCAGCAGGGACAGCCGCGACAGCTCGACCAAGCAGTCGAGCACGCTGACGCCGAAGTCCGGGTCGGTGCGGGTCAGGGCGCCGCGGTAGTCGGTGAGGACCTTGCGGAGCCGGACCAGGGCGTCGTCGACCTCGCGGAGGTTCGGGCGGCTGGCCTTCTCGTTGCGGGCGATGGCCCGGACGACGTCCCGGCGCAGGGTGCCCGGTGTGACGGCGACGCCCGGCAGGTGCACCTCGCCGAAGCGGGCCGCGATGCCGCGGAGGGTCGCACGGCGCGGGCTGACCACGAGCACGCGCTTGTTCGCTGCGACCAGTCCGCCCAGGGCGTTGACGATCGTCTGCGTGCCGCCGGTGCCGGGCAGGGTCTTCACGACGATGGAGTTGCCGGCCGTGATCTGTGCGATCACGTTCTCCTGCTCGTCGTCGGCGTCGAGCAGGAGTGTGTCCGTCTCCGGGCTGCGCTCGTCCGAGGGGGTCTGCTCGACCGGGTGGTACGACTGCTCGACCTGCCACTTGGCGCTGGGGTTGCCGGCGAGGGCGTCGAGCACGGGGTGTGCCAGGTCGTCGGTGTCCTCGACGAGCCCGGTCGCGACCTCGGCGAACGTCGACACGACCAGTCGGGCGTGGACGGAGAAGCCGGGGATGTGTGCGGTGAGACCACGGAGGCGGTCGATCACCGGGTTCGGCGTGAACGAGCCGTCCTGCTGCGCGAGGGCGACGAACGACTGCGCGTCGAGGGTCACACCGAACTGCTCGCGGAGGGCGTCGGACAGGCCCGGGTTGAGGACGGGTTCGCCGAGCAGACGGACCTCGAAGTCACGACCGTGGCGGCGGATCGCCAGCGGGCGGAGCAGGACGGGTCCGCGGAAGTGGTCGTCGCCGTGCTGCCAGTCGGCGATGCCGATGCCGAGCTTCACCGCGTCGATGCCCCGGACCGTCGCGAGCTCGGTGCCCTTCGCCTCGACGTGCCCGGCGGCGACGCGGGCCGCCCGGAGCGCCACCTCGTCGCGGATCAGGCTGGAGAGCAGGGTCGTCTTGCCGGTGATGAACTGGGCGAGGCCGCCCGGGTGCGTCGTCGACAGCTCGATGCGGCCGCGCGGGTGGTCGGCGAAGTGCACGAGCGGGCTGGTGCCCCCGACGCCGGCGAGCTGCTCGCGCCAGGCGTCCCACGCGGGCTCGGCGGCGTTGCCCGCGGTGAGACGCGGGTCGCCGAGGCTGATCGCGTGCGGGCTGGTGACCTGGAGTTCGGGGCGCAGCGCGGACCGTTCGTCGGGCAGGTCCGTGCCCTCCGTCGCATCGCCGTCGACCGAGGCGTCGTCGTTCGTCACGTCGTCCTCATCGCCGGTCGTCCTGTCCACTCGCCACACACGCCCACTGTAGGCGGAAGCGTCGTGGCACTCCGGCAATGAGCGCGCGGTTCCGGGTTTTCGCCCGGTCGCCCCGCCCGCCACACCGCGGCCGGACGCGCGGGTGTGGTACCAACGGTGCATGGCCATCGACGACCGAACCGCTCCGTCCGCCCCTGCCGTCTCCCGGCGTCGATCGGTCCCCGCCGAGATCTCGCGCTCGTGGCTGCTGGTCGCCGGCACCGCCGAGGACCGCTTCGACGGTGCCACCCGGTCCCGCGCCGACCAGGTGATCCTGGACATCGAGGACGCCGTCGACCCGGCTGCGAAGCCCGCCGCCCGCTCCACCGTCGCCGCCTGGCTGGCCGGTTCCGGCGAGGCCTGGGTGCGGGTCAACGACGTCACGACGGACTTCTGGGAGGACGACCTCGAGGAACTGCGCGGCCTGCCGGGCCTGCAGGGCGTGATGCTCGCGAAGACCGAGAGCCCCGCCCAGGTCACCGACACCTGGCACCGTCTGGGCGGCCACACGCCGGTCATCGCCCTGGTCGAGTCCGCGGTCGGCATCGAGGACGCGACGAGCATCGCGAAGGCCCAGGGTGCGTTCCGCCTGGCGTTCGGCAGCGGCGACTACCGCCGCGACACCGGCACGAGCGCGGACACCCTGGCGATGGCGTACCCCCGCTCGCGCCTGGTGGTGGCATCCCGCGTCGGTGACCTGCCCGGCCCGATCGACGGTCCGACCGTGGGCTCGTCGCACCCCATCCTCCGCGAGCAGTCGCAGGTCGCGGTGTCGCTCGGCCTGACCGGCAAGCTCTGCCTGGACACCGAGCAGCTGCCCGTCATCAACGAGGTGATCTCCCCCACGCCGACCGACGTCGCCTGGGCGCAGGACTTCCTGGACGACTTCGAAGCCCGCGGGCGCGTCATCCGCGACGGTTCGGACCTGCCGCGCCTGGGTCGTGCGCAGAAGATCCAGCGCCTCGCCCGGGCGTTCGGCGTGGAGCCCCGGTAGGACGGTCCCATGACCTGGTCGAACGTCCCCGGATCCGGACCCGAACACCACCGCACGCAGCACGACGGCCCCGCACATCCGTGGGGCCCGGGCGCCCAGCGCGCCACCGACGCCGAGCGCGCCGCGTGGGAGCAGGGCGCGACCTCGCTGTTCCCGCCCGGCAGGATCGCGGATCGGGTGTCCACCGTCCTGCTCCTCGTGGCGGGCGCCGTCCTCACCGCCGTCGCGGCCGTCGCGGGCGTCATCGCGGTCGCGTCCGCCGCGACGTCCTGCGGCACGGATGCGACCTGCAGCGTCGGCGGGCTCGTCGGCGGTGCCGTCCTGGCCGTCGGCGGGGCCTTCGTGGTCGGCGTCGTGACGCTGGTGTTCGCGGTGCGGGCCTGGATCCGCCGTCGGACGTCGTGGTGGATCGCCGGCATCGGCTTCGTCCTGGCCGTCGCGGCCGTCACCTGGGGCACCGTGCTCTTCGTGCACACCCTCGACGACCAGGGCGTCGGCCGGGGCGCCGCCGTCGCGACCGCGCAGCTGCCCACCACCTGACCGGTCCTCCCCTGGACGCCGGGCCGACCCCCGGGCGCATGCTGGGCGCATGAAGCAACGAGTCATCGGAGACACGTCCGTCAGCGCCATCGGACTCGGCGGCATGCCGATGTCCATCGAGGGGCGGCCGGACGAACGGCGCTCCGTCGCCACCATCCACGCCGCCCTCGAGGCCGGCGTCACCCTCATCGACACCGCCGACGCGTACCACCTGGCCGCGCACGACGAGGTCGGGCACAACGAGGAGCTCATCGCGAAGGCCGTCCGGGAGTACTCGGGCGACACCTCCGCGGTCCTCATCGCCACCAAGGGCGGCCACCTCCGCCCCGAGGCCGGTGCGTGGGCTCAGAACGGCGACCCGGCGTACCTCAAGGAGGCGGCGAAGGCCTCCGCGAAGCGCCTCGGCGTCGACGCGATCGGCCTCTACCAGTTCCACCGCCCGGACCCGGCCGTGCCGTACGCGGACTCGGTCGGGGCACTCGCCGAACTGCTCGACGAGGGCGTCATCCGGATGGCCGGCATCTCGAACGCCACCGTCGACCAGATCCGGGAGGCCAACCAGGTCCTCGGCGGTCGTCTCGCCTCGGTGCAGAACCGGTTCTCGCCGGTGTTCCGCTCGAGTGAGCCGGAACTCGAGCTCTGCGACGAGATGGGCATCGCGTTCCTGCCGTGGAGCCCCCTCGGTGGCATCGGCGGCGCGGCGGACCTCGGCACCACGGCCGAGGAGTTCGCCTTCCTCGCCCGGGAGCGCGACGTCACCCCGCAGGTCATCGCCCTGGCGTGGGAGCTCGCGAAGAGCGACGTCGTCGTCCCGATCCCGGGAGCGTCCCGCCCGCAGTCGATCCTCGACTCCGTCACGGCGGCGACCGTCAAGCTGCGTCCCGAAGAGGTCGACCGGCTCGACGCGTCACGACCGGACCAGGCGGAGTAGCCGGCCGACCACACGACGCACCACGGGCCTCCCGGCCGGACAGCCGGGAGGCCCGTGGTGCGTTCAGCGACGCGGGTCGCGTGTCAGGACGCGCAGGTCTTGTCGAAGTCGGTGCCGGCGGTCTGGACCGCGGTGGCGGACGACTGGAACGCCGACAGGTCAGCGGACTTCGGGTCCTTGGTGATCGCCTCGAGGCGGGTCACCATGTCGCCGTAGGCGCTCTGGAACGCCTCGGCCTTGCCCTTGACCTCGGTGTTCGTCACCGCGGCGACACCGTCGTCGATGCTCGAGTCGAGCTCCTTGAGCTTCGCGACCGCGGCGGCCGGGTCGGACTGCAGCTTCGCGGCCTGGGACTGCAGGCCCTCGGCAGCGGAGCGGACCTTGCTCTCGAAGGCCTGGCAGGCGTCGGCCTTGGACTGCGTGCCGGACGCGTCGGCGGCCTCCGTCGGCGCGCTCGACGATCCGCTTGAGTTCGCACCCGTCGTCGCCCCCTGCGACGCCGAGCCCGTCCCCGTCGTGCTGCCGCCCGCGGAACAGCCGGTGAGCAGGACCGCGGCGAGTGCGGCGGTGGCGAGGACGGTGAGGTGCTTCGTGGACATGGGATCCCCCGTGAGTTCGCGACGTGTCCCTGATCGGACACGTTCGCGTCCGACAGTACCGACGGCTGCCTCCGGGCGGCCGGGCGGGCCCGGCTTCGCGGTTCGACAGCCGCCGGCGGGCGCGTACGGTCGAGGGATGCGTGCCATCACCTTCTCCCAGCCCGGCGACGTCGACGTCCTGACCCTCGGCGAGCTGCCCGACCCGGTCCCCGGCGACGGCGAGGTCCTCGTCGAGGTCGCCGCCGCCGGCGTGAACAACGCCGACCTGCAGCAGCGCCAGGGGAACTACCCGCCGCCGCCCGGAGCATCGGACGTGCTCGGGCTCGAGGTGTCCGGCACCGTCCGTGCCCTCGGCACCGGCGTCACGGACTGGGCGGTCGGCGACCGGGTGTGTGCGCTGCTCAGCGGCGGCGGGTACGCCTCGCTCGCCGTGGTCCCGCAGGCGCAGCTGCTGCCGGTGCCGGACGACCTGGACCTGGTGGCGGCCGCCGGGCTGCCCGAGGCGGCCTGCACGGTGTACTCGAACATCGGGATGCTCGCCGGACTGCGACCGGGCCAGACCCTGCTCGTGCACGGCGGGACCGGCGGGATGGGGTCGCACGCGGTGCTCTGGGCGAAGGCCCTCGGCGCGCGGGTGGTCGCGACCTCGGGCGGCGAGCGGAAGGTCCGGGCCTCCCGGGAGCTCGGCGCGGACCTGGTGATCGACCACCGGGACGAGGACTTCGTCGAGCGTGCCCTCGCCTTCACGGACGGCGTCGGCGTGGACGTGGTCCTCGACGTCGTGGGCCCGTCGTACCTGCACCGGAACCTCGAGGTCCTCGCACCGAACGGGCACCTGGCGATCATCGCCGCGGGTGCCGGCGCGGATGCGACCCTGCCGATCGGACAGCTCATGCGGAAGCGCGCGACGGTGAGCGGGACCACGCTCCGGGCTCGTCCCGCTGCCGAGAAGGCCGAGATCGTCGCGGCCGTGCGGCGGGACGTCTGGCCGTTCGTCGAGGACGGACGGGTGCGTCCGGTGATCGATGCCGTGGTGCCGATCGCGGACGCAGCGGAGGCGCACCGCCGGCTCGCCTCCGGCGACGTCATCGGGAAACTCCTGCTGGCCACCTGAGAACATCACATGCGAGATGTCGCCAGGTCGCTGCTCCACCATGGGCGGGTCCGACCCCTCCCTGAAGGAGCACCATGTCCCATCGCACCCTCCGCACCCGTCTCCTCGCATCGGCGCTCACCGCCGCCGCGGTGACCGGAGCCGTCCTCAGCGCCACGCCCGCATCGGCGTCCAACGCGATCATCCCGACCCCCTCCGTCCAGCTGGTCGACGACCGCCCGGTGGTCGAAGGGGTCATCGGGGAGTTCGTGTTCCAGGTCGACCAGCACGACTTCCCGGTCCGCGTGCACGCCGAACCGGGCGACCTGCGCATCACCGACGAGGACGGCACCGAGCTCTGCACGGTCAGCGCTGCCGACTTCGAGCGCGACGACTGCCAGGTCCGTGGTCTCGGCCCCGGCAACCACCAGATCACCGCGACCGTGACCAACCGATGGGGCACGGTGTCGTCGGCACCCGTCGCCCTCGAGTCGTACGCACCTCCGCTCCCCGCGCGCAGCGTCGAGCGGGAAGCGTCCGCCCCGGTCGCCGTCAGCTCGATCCGCACCTCGCCCCTGATGGGTGGCTACGCCGCCATCACGCTCCGGACCACGCCGGGCGCCCACCCGACCAGCGTCGTCATCCGTGACGACCGGCGCGGGCTCGCCGGCGGTGTCGTCGACGGGGAGAAGACGTTCTTCGCCCGTGGGATCGGCTCCGGCACGACGGTCCTGACCGTGACGGTCGACAGCAAGACCGTGCTGCAGTTCCCCGTCACCGTCTGATCACTCCGTCCCCGGTCGGCTGCGCTCCGTCGTCATCGAGCGCGCCCGGCCGGGGACGGGGCAGGCCGGTCCAGCACCGGTGCGTCAGTCCCGCCCGCCACCGGTGCGTCAGGCGCTCACGCCGAGCGCTCGCTCCGTGTGCAGGCGCGCTCAGGCAGCGTGCACGCGTGCCAGGAACGCGCGGAGAGCCGGGTGCTGCGGGTCGTCGAGGACCGCGGCGGGAGCGCCCTGCTCGACGACCTCGCCACGGTGCAGGAACACGATCCGGTCGGCGACGTTCCGCGCGAAGTGCATCTCGTGCGTGGTCATGAGGATCGTCGACCCCTGCTGCTTGAGTTCGGTCACCAGGTCGAGGACCTCGCCCACGAGCTGCGGGTCGAGTGCGCTCGTCACCTCGTCGAGCAGGAGCAGCTCCGGGTCCGACGCGATGGCGCGCACGATCGCGACACGCTGCTGCTGCCCGCCGGAGAGCCGGTCCGGGAACGCCGCGGCGAAGTCACCGAGACCGATCCGGTCGAGCAGCCGGCGCGCGTTCGCCTCGGCCTCCGGACGGGAGGCGCGGTGCACCTTCCGCGAGGCAAGGGTCACGTTGTCCAGCACGCTCATGTGCGGGAACAGGTTGAACTGCTGGAAGACGACGCCGATCCGGGCGCGTGTGGCGTCCACGTCGACACGGGGGTCCGAGACGTCCTCGCCCTGCAGCAGCACCTGACCGTCGTCGATCCCCTCGAGCAGGTTCACGGTCTTCAGCAGCGTCGACTTGCCGGAGCCGGAGGCCCCGATGACGCAGATGACCTCGTGGCGGTGCACGGCCAGGTCGATGCCACGCAGGACCTCCTGGTCGCCGAACGACTTGCGCAGGCCGCGCAGTTCGAGGACGGGAGCGGTCGTGTCGGTCACACCGCGCCTCCGATCTGTTCGCGCTGCTGCTGCTTCCGGGCGATCGCGTCGGTGACCCGGATCAGCGGCAGGCTGATGAGCACGAAGAGCAGGCCCGCCACCAGGTACGGCGTGAAGTTCGTCTGCTCCGCCTGGGCGATCTGGGCGCTGCGGACCGCGTCCACGGCACCCAGGATCGAGACCAGCCCGACGTCCTTCTGCATGGAGACGAAGTCGTTCATGAGCGCCGGTGTGACCTTGCGGATCGCCTGCGGCAGCACGACCAACCGCAGCGTCTGTGCGTGGGACAGGCCGAGCGACCGGGCGGCCAGGCGCTGGGACGGGTGCACGGCCTCCATCCCGGCTCGGAGCACCTCGGCGACGTACGACGAGTACGTCAGCACGATCGCGATCGTCCCCCAGAACTCGGGCGCCAGCCGCGGGAAGACGCCGAGACCGGGCAGGCCGAAGCCGACCAGGTACAGCACGATGATGAGCGGCAGGCCGCGGAACAGGTCCGTGTAACCGGTCGCCAGCATCCGCAGGGGGAAGAAGACCGGGTTGCGGAGGCCACGGACGACGGCGAGCAGGGTACCGAGCACGGCGACGCCGATGCTGGCGGCGAACAGGATCCGGACGTTCAGCCAGAGGCCGAGCAGGATGTCCGGCAGCGTCTCCCAGGCGACCTGCGGGTCGAAGAACGACTGCTGGACGGCCGCCCACCCGGGGGTGTTGACGATGCCGATCCACGCCACTACCACGACCACCAGGGTCGAGACGACGGAGACGGTGACGGACCGGCGTCCGCGCTGCCGACGGTAGAGCTGGCGTTCGCGTTCGACCTGGCTGGGTGCCGGCGTGACCAGCGGCGTGCCGGCCCCTGCGGGCGTCGTCATGCCCGCGTCACTTCAGGACCGGGGTGTTCGTCTCGGAGGACAGCCACTTCGTCTGCAGGTCCTGCAGCGTGCCGTCGCCCTCGAGGGACTTGAGTGCCGCGTCGACCTTCGGCGTGAGCTTCGAGCCCTTCGGCAGGACGATGCCGAACTGGTCGCCGGTACCGTCGGCCGGGAACTGCGCCGACACCGTGCCGCCCTTCACCTGCGAGGCCGAGATGTAGAAGGCGGTCGGCAGGTCGGTGACGATGGCGTCGATCTGGCCCGACTGCAGCGCGAGGACGGCGTCGTCGTTGGAGTTGAAGACCTGCGGGGTGACACCGAGCACGTCCTTGACGCTCTGGATGCTCGTCGAGCCGGCCGCGACGCCGATCGTGTCCTTCTTCAGTGCGGCGACGGTGGTGTCATCGGCGGCGTCGGACGCCTTCTTCGTCACGACCGCCTGCGTGGTCGTGTAGTACGCAGACGACATGTCCACGGCCTTCTTGCGCTTGGCGTTGATCGAGAACTGCTGCAGGTTGAGGTCCCAGTCCTTCGCACCCGGCGCGATGGCGCTGTCGAAGGTGCTGCGCTTCCAGACCACGTCGCTCTTGCCGTAGCCCATCTCCTTCGCGACGGCATAGGCCAGGGCGGCCTCGAAGCCCTTGCCGGACTGCGGCTCGTCGTCCTCGACCCAGGGCGAGTACGCGGGCTGGCCGGTGGCGATCGTGAGCTTGCCGTCGGTCACGGTGCCGGCGGCGTTGTCACCACCACCGGACGAGCAGCCGGCGAGGGCGGTCGCGGCGACGAGGGCCGTGGCGAGGGCGATGGTCAGGCGGAGGGGTCGGGTCACGGTCTGGCCTTCGTCAGAGGGGAACAGGGCAGGTCGAAGTGTACTTCGATGTGGGATACCAGCGCGAAGCGGATGACGCAACGCGACGACCGGTGCCGGCCGCGCGTCGGTTCAGTCGGCGAGGGTGAAGTCCTCGAACGAGAACCCGGGCGACACCAGGCAGCTGAGGAGCACCTCGCCCTCGTGCGGGATCGTCCGCTGCCAGACACCGCCGCGGACGAACGCCTGCGCGTCGTTGACCCGGTCGCGACCGGCGTCCGGCCCGAGGGTGATCCGCGCTCCGGGCTCCGGCTGGTCGCCCGACCCGCCGAGTTCGAGCTCGACGGTGTCGGGTCCGTGCCACATCCAGATCTCGTCGCTCGTGACCCGGTGCCAGGCCGAGGACTCGCCCCGGGGCAGCAGGAAGTGGATGAGCGTCGCGGCGGGACGCTCCCCCGCGGGCGTCTGCACGGTGGCCGGGGAGGTCCAGGTCCGGACGTACCACCCGCCCTCGGGGTGCGGCTCCATGCCGAGGGCACGGGCGCGGGACGGGACGTCGAGCCACTCGACGAGGTCGCCGGTGACGGTCCGGCGTGCGGCCATGCCGGGTCGGGGTGCGGTGTCGGTCATCGGGGCTCCTTGCTGGGGGTGACGGGAGATGTGGTCGTGGGTGCCGCACTGGCGGTGCCGGGCACCGTCCGGGCTGCGTCGGCGGTCCGGACGACCCCGCGGATCACGGTCGCCGCAGCACGTCCGCCGCCGTCCTCGACCAGTTCGGCGAGCGCGTCGGGCACGGTCCGCGAGTCGACGTCGAACACGGCGAGGTCGGCGCGGGCGCCCACGGCCAGGTGTCCGATGCGGTCGGGGCCGACGGCGAGACCCATCGCGTGCGCCCCGCCGAGCGTCGCCGCGGCGAGCAGTCGTTCGTGCAGGTCGCGACCGGTGTAGCCCTGCGCGCGGGCGATCCGGTGCAGTGCGGTGACGTCGGCCATCGGGTCGAGCGACGGCGACGACGACAGGGAGTCGGTGCCGACGGCGATCGGGCTGCCCTCCCGCAGGTAGTCCGCGACGGGTGGCGGGTCGAGTCCGATGACGGCGTTCGACCGTGGGCAGAGCGCGACCGCGGTGCCGCGGGCTCGGAGCAGTGCCCGGTCGGCGGCGGTCATGTACACGCCGTGTGCGATGTGGCAGTCCGGGCCGAGGACGCCGAGCCGGTCGACGAACGACGTCGCGCTCGCGCCGAACCCGAGCGCGCGCATCGCCCGGAAGGACGGCACGTTCGCCAGGTGCCAGTCCGCGCCGTGGCCGACGCCGGCGACGCCCGCCAGCCCGGGGATCGGCTCGACGGCGACGCGCTCCCCCTCGAACGCGGCTTCGCCGAGGTGCAGGTGCAGGCGCAGTCCCCGCTGCCGCACGATGTCGGGCAGCTCGAGCAGCGGTGCCACGTCGAGCGAGTACGGCGCGTGCGGTGAGAGCCCAGCGCCGGGGGTGGTCGGGATGCGGGCGAGTTCGTCGAGGACCTGGTCGCGTCCGTGCTGCTGCCAGGCGGCGTTCTCCCAGTCCATCACCTCCCAGTAGGCGATCCCACCGAGGCCGGCGTCCTGCAGTGCGGTCGCCGCGTCGAGGTCGGTGACGACGTCGGCGATGCTCGTCACCCCGGCCGCGATCGACTGCACGGCACCGGCCGCGGCTTCGGCCCGCCAGTCGTGCGGTTCGGCGTAGACGGTGTTGAACGCCGACGCCCAGTCCTCGAACCCGTCGTACTGGCCCTGCCCGACACTGGCCATGCCGGTGTACTGCAGGTGCGAGTGTGCGTTGACCAGACCGGGCAACAGCGCGCCACGCCACCGTCGCTCGGTGAACGGGGTGCCGTCGAGCTGGTCCACCACCCACGAGCGCTCGCCGACGTGCAGGATCCGCCCGTCGCGCACGGCCACGGCACCGTCGGCGATCGGCGGTGCGGTCATCGGCACGACGACCCGCGCCGAGTGCACGGTCGTCGCCGACCCGGTCGGCATCGGCGCGCTCACGCCGAGTCCCCGAACCGTCGCGTGCGGACGTCCGGTTCCCGGTCCGCGGGCTGCGCGGCCGGCCAGGTCGTGTCAGCCGAACGGCCGGGAGGCCCGACCACCGTCCCGAACGCGGCGAGCGCCGCGCGGGCGGTCACCGCGTCCACCTCGGGGTCGATCGGCACGACGGCACGCTCGAGCTCGTCCCCGCGCTCGACGAGCATCCGCACCGCCCCGAGCTGCGCCGCGAAGGACAGGTCCATGATCTCGATCGGATTGCCCTCGGCAGCGGTGATGTTGATGCAGCCCCCGCCGTCGAGCAGGAGCACGTCGGGACCGTCCGAGACGCTCAGGCGTTCGACCTTCCGTCCGATCGTCGTGCGGACCGCTCCGGCGGCGAGCGCGTCGTCGACGGCGACCTCCTGGTCCACCCCGCCGGCGACCGCGACGATCGCTCCGGCAGCGCAAGCCCGCAGCACGGCGAGGCTGATCGTGTCCGGCACCCCGGAGGCACTCATCACCAGGTCCGCGGTCCGGACGGCCTCGGTGAGCGGGGCGACGGTGTACCCGGCGAACAGGGCCTGCAGCGCCCGGACCGGGTCGGGGTCCGCGACGGTGACCCGGAACCCGAGCGCGCGGAGCACGAGGGCGACCCCCTCGCCGACGTGACCGAACCCGGCGACGACGGCCGAGCCTCCCAGCCGGAGCACCGCCGAGGGGTCGTCGAGACCGTCGAGCAGGTCCAGCGCGGCGAACACGGTCGACTGCCCGGTGCCGTACCGGTTGTCGAAGAACGTCTTGGTGCGGGCGTCGTTCACGGCGACCACCGGGATCCCGAGCTGCCCGCGCGACGCCATGACCCGCAGCGGGCGGAGACCGCTCGTGGTCTCCTCGGCGGCGCCGAGCATCGTCGGCAGCAGGTCCCGGCGTTCCTGGTGCACGAGCCGGATGACGTGCGAGCCGTCGTCGATGAGGACGTGCGGCCGGGTGTCGAGCATCGCGAGCGCCAGGTCCCGCTGTTCCGGCACGGTCGCCGTGCTGCTCGCGTGCACCGGGATGCCCGTGCGGCGGAGCACGTCCGCGACGGCGTCGTCGGTCTCGTCGGCGTGGGCGTACACGACGACCTCGGCGCCGGCGTCCTGCAGCAGCAGGGCGAGCACCGCGGTCTTCGGTTCCAGGAACAGGCTGACGCCGATGCGGGTGCCGCGGAGCAGGCTTCCCTGCCGGAGCTCGTCGGCGACCGCGCGGGAGACCGGCATCGAGCGGCGGGCCCAGCGGATGCGGGCCTGGGCGGCGGGGTCGTCCTCGGCGGAGCGGCCGGTGGAGACGAGGAACACGTCGTCGGACGTCGTCGGTACGCCGAGCACCCCGGGTCGGGCGAGCGTCGTCGGACCGAACGCGTCCTCGTCGACGGCGGGGACGTGGCGGCCGGCGTCGACCACGAGCAGCGTGGACCCGCTCGGGCGGTCGGCGGTGGCCTGCTCGACCGCGAGGACGGACTCCTCCGGGGTGCCGAGGCACCAGAGCTGGTCGACAGCGGCTGGATCGGCGGCTGGGTCCTCGGCCGGCCGGGCACCGAGTCCCACGAGCAGGTCGTGGAGGACGGCCGCGTCGCGGGCGTCGCCGCCGACGATGCGGAAGCGCCGGGCGGCGATCAGCATGTTCGTCACCCGGGCGGTGTGCCGCACGGCGGCGGAGGCCCAGGCCAGCACGGCTGGGTCGACGCGGGCTGTCGAGTCGGCGCGCGGCATGCGCCCATCGTAGGGCGCTCCGGACCGCCTCAGCGGAGCGGGTGCGGCGGCGGCGACCCGGCCCAGGTGCCGAGCTGCGCGAGCTGTCGGGCGTCGATCCGCCGGGCCCGCCGCCGGTAGTGCAGGAGCACACCGACCAGGACGGCCACGCCGATCACGGACACGACCGCGAGCCCGGCGATGTACAGCGACGTGACGACGCCGGCGAGGGACGACGGCACGTACCCGTCCTGCGCCGCCGAGAACGGCGTCCCCGTCAGGACGAACGCCAGCAGGGTCGAGATGGTCGAGTTCGAGTCCCACAGCCCGTGCAGCACCGCGACGACGACGTAGGCGACCAGGATCTGCCACGCCCACCGGAACCTCGGTCGCCCATGTGCCACGCCGAACAGCACGGACCCGAGGATCGCCGTCCAGAGCACGTGGCCGACCGGGGACAGCACGGCGCGCGCGACCTCGGTCTGCAGCAGCGAGGACAGGTCGATGCCGCGGATGGTGATCGCGGCGTTGAAGGCGTACCCGGCGGACTCGAACGCCGAGAACCCGGCGCCGACGGTCGCCCCGAGGAGCGCCCCCTGCCGCGCGGTCTTCGGCCGGACCCGCCACCCGACCACGACGAGCAGCACCCCCTTGACGAGTTCCTCGGCGAAGCCGACGAGCAGGTACAGCCCGGCTCCCGGTCGGAGGTCGGACTCGAGCAGTGACGCCCCGAGGACACCGAGCACCCCGCCCACGAAGAACGCGGTGACGAGCTGCATGGTGCTGATCGTGCCGGTGACCCGCTCGATGACGAACAGCACGACCGTGAAGGGGACCAGGAAGCTGCCGATCAGGATGATCGTCGGCACCAGGTTCGTGTTCTGGGTGGCGATCGTCACGATGATCGTCACGACCCAGAGCAGGAACCCGCCGAGCAGGGTCTTCCACCACCAGCCGTGCCGGTGGTGCGGGTGGGCGCTGCCCTGCGCCTCGGTCTCGAGCGTCATGGGGCCATCGTGCTCCCGCGCATGCCGACCCGGTCACCGGGAATACGGAAGGCGCGGCGGACGTAGTGACCGACATGACTGACGAGACGTTCGACAAGGTGACCATGTTCGGCGCGGACTGGTGCCGCGACTGCCGTCGTTCCAAGGCGCTGCTCGACCGCCTGGGCGTGGACTACGAGTACGTCGACGTCGAGGCCGACCTGTCGGCAGCGGACCGGGCCGAGGCGATCAGCGGCCGGAAGAACATCCCCGTCGTGGTGCTGCCGAACGGCAAGCACTTCGTCGAGCCGTCCGACGCCGAACTGCAGGGCGAGTTGGAGTCCTCGGGCGCGGTCTGAGCACCCTCCGCGGCCCCGTCCTGGCGGGTAGCGACCGTTCCTGATGACACGCTGAGTCGATCCGGTGTTCAATCGGGCTCCGGCCCTGAGCTCGGTGATCCGCCGCAGCCTCGGACCGGCCGCGGAACAAGGAGAACACCATGGGCGTACTCGGCCTCATCATCAGCCTCATCGTCATCGGCCTCATCGCCGGTGCCCTCGCCCGACTGATCATCCCCGGCAAGCAGAACATGTCGATCCTGATGACCATCGTCCTCGGCATCGTCGGCTCGTTCGTGGGTGGCCTGCTCGGCTTCCTCATCTTCCAGCACGACCCGACGGACGGCTTCTTCCAGCCGGCCGGCATCATCGGCTCGATCATCGGCGCCGTCATCGTGCTGTTCCTCTACACGCGCTTCGCGGGTCGCGGCGCCCGCCGCTGACGCACGGAACGTCACGACGGGAGGCCCGGTACCAGCTGGTACCGGGCCTCCCGTCGTCTGTTCGCCAGCACGTCCCCCGTCGTCCGGACGCCGCGCAGCACGCGGCGCGTACCGTCCACGTCATGACTGACGAGAACGACACCCGTCGCCCGGAGCAGGACGCAGCGCGACTCGGGCTGGTCGTGGTCGGCGAGGCCTCGGCGCTGCAGTCCGGTGACGAGCAGGCGCTGGACGCGAGCGAGGCGAACATCCGCGACGCTGTCGACGAGCTGGTCGACGTGCCGCTCACCCCGCGCCAGGAAGAGGTCGTCGAACGCCTCGCGCAGGCCGGCGGGACCCTGACGGCGGGCCTCAGCGGTGCGCTGGCGGCCCAGACCGGGCACCCGGTGGAGGACGTCCTCGAGGGCGCGGCCCGCAGCATCGTCTGGCAGGAGCGTCTCGCCAGCGAGGGCGCCCAGGGCCAGGACGGCAGCCGACCAGACGATGGGCGTCAGGACGCTGGGCACCCGGACTCCGACCGTGACCGTCGCGACGACCGCGACCAGGCCTGACCGTCCCGCCAACCTGACCCACCGACAGACGGGAGGCTCCCCACCGGACCGGTGGGGAGCCTCCCGTCTGTCGGTCAGCCGACGGTCACGCCGTCGCGTGCCACCACTCGTCGAACGGCGTCGCGGGCACCTGGCGCTTGTGCTCCGTCGCGCGGTAGCGGGCCTCGATCGCCTCGGCGACCTCGACCGGGACGTCGTGGCCCTGCAGGTAGGCGTCGAGCTCGGCGTAGGTGAGGCCGAGGTTCGCCTCGTCCGTCTGGCCGGGCAGGTCGTCGAGCAGGTCCGCGGTCGGTGCCTTCTCGTACAGCCGGGCCGGTGCGCCGAGGTGCTCGAGCAGCTGGCGCCCCTGGCTCTTCGTCAGGCCGGTCAGCGGGGTGAGGTCGACACCGCCGTCGCCGTACTTCGTGAAGAAGCCGGTCACCGCCTCGGCCGCGTGGTCCGTGCCGACGACCAGGTACCCGCGCTGCCCGGCCACGGCGTACTGCGCGACCATCCGCATCCGGGCCTTGACGTTGCCCTTGACGAAGTCGCTCAGCGGCACCCCGGCGTCCGCGGTGTCCTGGACGACCCCGTCGACCCCGTGCTCGATGTTGACGACGATGCCCGGGTCGGCGGCGATGAACTGCAGCGCGAGCTGCGCGTCGTCCTCGTCGGCCTGCACGCGGTACGGCATCCGCACGGTGGTGAACTCGGCCGCGTGGCCCTCGGCGCGGAGCGACTCGATCGCGAGCTGCGTGAGGCGACCGGCCAGGGTGGAGTCCTGCCCGCCACTGACGGCGAGGACGTAGCCCTTCGCGCCGGTGGTCAGCAGGTAGTCGCGCAGGAAGCCCACGCGCCGGGCGACCTCCTGCTCGGGGTCGATGGTCGGCTGGACGTTGAGGTCCGCGGCGATGGCGGCTTGGAGTTCTCGCACTCCCCCAGTATCCGCCCGGACCACCGTCATGCGCACGGGTTCTCGGCACCTGTGCGTGAACGAGTCCCGTCGCTCCTGGCCACCTGGGACCGCGTCGTCCTCCGGTGGGAGCATGATGCGTTCGCCACACGACTTCGGAGGGGACCGCGCCCGTGCTGCAGATCGACTACGCCACCACCGACGCGGAAGCCGCCTCGCAGTCGCTTGCCTCGCTCTACGACCAGCCGGACGTCAGAGGCGTGGGACCCGGCTTCCGGTACGAGCAGCACGTCCGCGGCGACGGGGAGATGACGCTCGAGCGGTACCACTTCGGCGGTGACATCGAGACCACCGCCGACATCCCCGACGCGCTCGTGTCGGTCCAGGTCCACGGCGGTCGCTTCGCCACGCGCGAGCAGGGCGCGGTCCCGAACGGCTCGTTGCACGGCCTCGGTCCGATCGCGAACGGCACGACCGACGCCGACTTCAGCATCGTCACGCTGCCGGTGCCGGTGCTCCTGCGCACGGGGTTGCGGCACGAGGGCGCCGAGCGCGGTCACCTCGTCGTCGACGGACGGGCACCCCGACCGGAGCTCGCCGGCCACTGGGCCGAGGTCATCGACCACGCCCACACGGTCACCGCCGACCCGACGACGTTCCAGAACGACCTGGTGCGCGCCGAGACGTTCCGGCACCTCACGGCAGCCGCGTTCGCCGCCTTCCCGGTCCACGTCGACGCGGACCGGGTCGTCCCCGACACCGCGACCGCCGGGGCCGTCGTCCGTCGGGCCACCCGGTACATGGACGACCACGTCGCCGAACCGATCGGCGCGGCCGAGATCGCCACCGCGGCCCGGGTGTCGCCGCGCGGACTGCAGGCCGCGTTCCAGCGCGACCTCGGCATCACGCCGATGGCCTACCTCCGGCGGGCCCGTCTGGCCGAGGCACACCGCGAACTGCTGGCCACCGACCCGACCTCCGGTGCCACCGTGTCCGCCGTCGCCCTGCGGTGGGGCTTCACCAACGCCACGCGGTTCGGTGCCGCGCACCGCGACGCGTACGGGCGGTCACCGCAGGAGACGCTGCGCGACGACTCCGGGAGGCGCGGGGCGCGCTGAGCACGCGCCTCCCGTCCGCCGCGTGCTGGCGTCGGTGCTGGTGCCGAGACGTGCTGGTGCCGGGACGTCACTGCTGCTGGACGGAGAAGACGTTGCCGGCGGGGTCCGCGAACCAGGCGATGTCCGGCCCCATGGCGCGGGACCGGCCGCGGAGGACCTGCCGCTCGTCCGCCCACTGTCCGCCGTCGGTCGGGTGGACACCGAGAGCGGCCAGGTCGTCGAGCGCGGTGTCGATGTCGTCCACGACGAAGTTCAGCACCGTGAACGTCGCCGGAGTGTGGTCCGGTTTGCCGTAGACCAGGACGGGGACGTCGGAGCCGGGCAGCAGGAGCTGCATCATCTGGCCGGCGACGAGGACACGGACGTCGATCCCGAGGACGCCGGCGTAGAAGGCCACGGCGGCGTCGACGTCGTCCACGCTGAATCCGCTGTAGGCGCTGGTGGGCTGGAACACGGGGGCCTCCTCGTCCGGGTGCAGCAAGTGTGCACCCGTGGCATCGTCGGCATCCACGGCGCACGGCGCTCGGCATGTACTCACACTTCGGTTCTCCCGCCTGGCAGTGAGCCGCCAGGGCGTGTTACGGTCGAGTCACAGGCCGCGAGCGATCGCCGCCCGTATCGCCTTCAGCCTCGCCTTGCGCGAGGCTGTTGTGCGTCGTGGCCATCAGGGCCATTCACCTGGTTTGTAGAGCTTGCCGCAGCCGTAGATCTTCGAGATCAGTCGGGCCATCACTGCATGCTGTCGAGGGTCTCTCTCAGTCACGGTGTTCCAGCGAGTCCACGTGAATGTGACGAGATCGACAGCCTGGAGCATCCTCGAATGATGACTGGGCGCGAAGTGCACCGTGTCGACGATGGTGTCCAGGCTGCTCTGCATGTAGAGACCAGGTGTGCCGTACGCCTGGTACATCGAGAAGCGCTCACGGTGACGCTCACGGTCATCTCTCTCGTCCGCGATGATCAGCGCCTGGGTCTCCTGCTGCTCAGCCACGGCGTGCACGCGCTGGAGGATGTGGAGGAAACACACCTGCTCCGGCGGGTGGCGGTCCGGATAGCCCTTGCTGATCTGCCGTTCCTCGAGCTTCTTCGGACGCACCGCCCGCAACAGCATCGTCACGCTGCTCTCCGTGACGGCGTCGATGACTTGCTCGAAGATGTTGATGCGGACTCGAGTCGGGACGTCTGCCCACGCATCCTTTCCATGGAACATCGGATGCGCGTGCAGCTCGGTTCCGTGAGGTATCCCGAAGTCCTGCCAGGCGCGCGACATGATGTCATTCAGCTTGGCTGTGAGTGCCTTTGTTTCCATACCATCTGCGAGTAATCCGCCGAAGCCGTAGAAGTCCGCCTTGAATGACTCGTCCACGAAACAGAGAAGCACCAGGACATCATTGCTCATCCGTCGGCTCACCGCGCGAGCGCAGACCAAGCGGTGGATCCCCACGCTCGGGAACGGGACGGACCACCGGAAGTGCCCCTGGAGGGACTCGAACCCCCAACCCTTTCCTTAGGACGGAACTGCTCTTCCATTGAGCTACAGAGGCCGGCTCGACCACTCTAGCGGGAGCCGCAGAACGCTCCCGCTGGTGCAGTCGGCAACAGACTCTGGACGCACGGCACTCTCCCAGCTAGCGTCAGCCGTGGCCCCCGGTCGGGGGCAGTCCCGGACCGAAGGACCCGCATGACCCTCCCCTCCCCCGCGCGCCGTTCCGCCGCGGTCGCCGCCGTCACCGCGGCCGCGCTCGCCGGTGCCCTGCTCAGCGGCACGGCGGCGAACGCCACCACGACCGCCCCCACCACGACAAGCCCCACGGCGAGCAGCACGACGGCCAGCAGCAGTGCGACCAGCCGCGCCGACCGCCACCTCACGCCCCGCACCCACTTCACGATGGCGCCGGACGGCTCGTCGGGGAAGACCGAGGGCGGCGAGGGCATCCCGAACATCGACTCCGTGAAGAAGACGATCGCGGCGTACTACGGCGACCCCGGCACGGGCATCGCGGACAAGACGGACAGCCCGTACATCCGCGAGATGCGCTCGATCGTCGCGAAGCAGACCCGCTCCCTGCAGAAGACCTACGACCGCGCGGTCCGGCGTCACGAGAAGCCGGCGATCGTCCTCGACACCGGCGACACCACGCTCGAGACCTACGACATGGAGGTCGCGGACATGCACTTCGTGTTCGACCCCGCCGAGCAGGACGTCTGGGTGCAGGACCAGCGCTTCCCGGCGACCCCGTCGATGGTGGGGTTCGTCGCTGCCGCGCAGAAGGTCGGCTTCACCGTGTTCGGGCTGACCGGTCGGAACGACGACCAGAAGGCCGCGACGCTCGCCAACCTGGCGAAGGTCGGGTACTCGGGCTTCACCGACGACCACTTCTTCACGAAGTGGACCGGCAAGGGTGCATCGCAGCAGCCGAGCTACGTCACGTGTGCGACGGCGAAGTGCACGACGGTCGAGTACAAGGCCCTCACCCGCAAGCACATCGAGCAGGACCTGGGCTACGACATCGCGCTGAACGTCGGCGACCAGTGGTCCGACCTGCAGGGCGGGTTCGCCGACGCGACCCTGAAGCTGCCGAACCCGACCTACTACCTCCCTTCGGCCGACCTGCCGGGTGTCCATGAGCCGAAGCTCGCCCCACAGACGCGCTTCCGCATGGCTGCCGACGGTTCGTCCGGCCGCACGCAGGGCGGCGAGGGCATCCCGAACATCGACTCGGTCAAGGCGACGATCGCCACGTACTCCGGCGACCCCGGTACCGGCATCGCGAACAAGACGGACAGCCCGTACATCCGCGAGATGCGGTCGATCGTCGCGCGCCAGATCCCCCAGGTCGCCGCCGCCTGCACCGCGGCCGACCGTCGCCACCGCAACCCGGCGATCGTCCTGGACGCCGACGACACGACCCTCTGGACCTACGACATGGAGGTCGCGGACATGCACTTCGTGTTCGACCCGGCCGAGCAGGACGTCTGGGTGCAGGACGAGCGGTTCCCGGCCACGCCCTCGATGACGAACCTGGTGTCCGTCGCCGAGCGCTCCGGCTGCACGGTCATCGGTCTCACCGGACGCAACGAGGCGCAGCAGACCGCCACGATCGACAACCTGCACAGGGTGGGCTTCCCCCAGTTCGCCGCTGAGCAGGACGGACACCGCACCTACTTCACGAAGTGGACCGGCACCGGTACCTCGCAGCAGCCGTCGTACGTGCACTGCGCGACGGCCAAGTGCACGACGATCGAGTACAAGTCGCAGACCCGCGCGTTCATCGAGTCGCGAGCCGGTGGCAGCTACGACATCGTCGCGAACGTCGGTGACCAGTACAGCGACCTGATCGGCGGTTCCGCCGACCGGTCCGTGAAGCTACCGAACCCGACGTACTACCTGCCGTAGCAGGCAGACCCCTGCCCGAGCAGGCAGACGACGGACGGGAGGCCCGTGGCGACCCCGCCACGGGCCTCCCGTCCGTCCGGGTGCGCGCCCGGCGACGGCTCACGCGCCCGTGGTCAGCGGAGGATGCCCAGGCTCCTGGCCTCGGACACCGCGGCCGTGCGTGAACTCACCCCGAGCTTCGAGAACACGTGCACCAGGTGCGACTTCACGGTGGCGTCGGTGATGTGCAGCCGCGCCGCCACGTCGCCGTTCGAGGCGCCACCGGCCACGAGCTGCATGACCTCGATCTCCCGAACGGACAGGCTCACCCGCGGTGCCCGCATCCGCGCCAGCAGACGACCGGCGATCGCCGGTGCGAGGGCGCTCTCGCCGGCGGCAGCGGCCCGGACGGCGGCGAGGAGCTCCTCCGGCGGCGCGTCCTTGAGGAGGTATCCGCTGGCCCCGGCCTCGACCGCGCTCAGGATGTCCCCGTCGCTGTCGTAGTTGGTGAGGACCAGGACGTACGGCGGAGCGTCCGCGGCCCGGATCGCCCGGGTCGCATCGGCTCCGGACCGGCCCGCGCCGAACTGCAGGTCGGTCAGCACGAGGTCGGGGTCGGTGGAGGCGGCGAGGACGACGGCCTCGTCCGCGGTCGCTGCCTCGCCGACGACCTCGATGCCGTCGTCGTTGTCGAGCAGTGCCCGGAGTCCGGCGCGGACGACGGGGTGGTCGTCGGCGATCACGACCCGGATCATGCGGCGCCCCGGTGGACGACCGCGGTGACGGTGGTGCCCCGGCCAGGTGCGCTGTCGACGGTGAGTCCGCCGCCGAGCTGTTCGACGCGCTCGGCCATCGCGCGGAGGCCGAACGAGTCGGAGGTGGCGGTGTCGAGGCCGACGCGGTCCCGGTCGAACCCGACGCCGTCGTCGTGCACCACCAGGGTCGCCTCGGTCGGGGAGAGGGTCAGGCCGATGTCGACGGTCGTGGCGCCGGCGTGCTGCGCGACGTTCGCCACGGCTCCCTGGGCGATGCGCAGCAGGGCGGTCTGGACGTCCATCGTCAGGTCCGCGCCTCCGGTCGGGACGGAGACCTCGATGCGGAGGCCGTCACGTCGCCACTGCTGGCTGAGGCGTCCGAGCGCGGCGGCGAGGCCGGCGTCGAGGGACGGCGGAGCGAGCTCGCGGATGAACCGGCGCGTGTCGGCGAGACCGTCGGCCGCGGTGGACCGGGCGAGGCGGATGTGGTCGATGCCCGGTCGGTCGCCGTCGGCGGCTTCGGCCGCATGCAGCAGCATCTGGATGCTCGAGAGCCCTTGCGCGACGGTGTCGTGGATCTCCCGTGCGAGACGGGCGCGTTCGGTGAGCACCCCCTGCTGCCGTTCGGTCGCCGCGAGCAGGTCCCGGGTCGCCAGCAGCTCCGCGACGAGTGCCTCGCGCTCGGCGGCTTCACGGGCGAGGGCCCGGTAGCCGAGGCCGATGAGCAGCGCGACGCCGGCCCCGACCAGCGGGCCGATCACCCCGCCCACCGTGAAGCCGCCGTGCACGCCGAGCGCGACGATCGCGATCGCGGTCGCGACCACGACGGCCACCGGCCCGACCACCCGGGGCAGGACGTGCAGGTAGAGGAAGAACAGCGGGAAGACCAGGTACGCCGCCTCGGGCACGAGGACGAGCAGTGCGACCCACACCGTCGTCAGCGCCGCGATCCACAGTGCGCCGACCAGGGCTCGGTGCCGGCCCCGGACGGTGGCGACCCGGGCTCCGAGCACGTAGAGCACCGCGAACAGTGCGGCCAGGCCGGACTCCGCCCACACGGTGTCGTCCTGCACGACGACGACCCGGACGACGACGAGCGCGAGCAGCGCGGCGAACAGCACGTGCAGTCCGGTGCGCAGCCCGACGAAGACGGGCGTGAGGGTGCTGTGAGCCATGTCCGTTGCAGCGTACGGCCAGCGGGGACACGGCGGATCAACCAGAAGTCGTACCCGAGGAGTCGACCTCTCGTCGATGGCACCGGACCGGACCCCGGCGAGGCTGGTCGGGACGACGGGGAACGCCCCCGACGTCGGGAAGGAACCATCGTGTTCGTCGCTTGGCGTGACCTCCGGTCCGCCCGTGGCCGCTTCGTGCTGATCGGGTCCGTCGTGGCCCTGATCACCCTGCTGGTCGGGTTCCTCGCCGGGCTGACCGGCGGGCTCGCCACCCAGGACGTGTCCGCCGTCCTCGGGCTCCCCGGGGACCGGCTCGTCCTCCAGCAGCCGGTGGACGGCAAGCCGTCGTTCTCGGAGTCCTCGATCGGCACGTCGACCGTGGCCGCGTGGCGGGACACCGCTGGCGTGGACGGGGTCACCCCGGTCGGGATCGCCCAAGGCCGTGCAACGGGTGCGCGGGGCTCGTCCGCCGTCGCCCTCTTCGGCGTCCCGCACGGCGCCCCGGGGTCCATGACCACCGACCTGGCGCCGACCACCGACGACACGGTCGGGCTGTCCTCCGGCGCCGCGGCCGACCTCCACGTGGGCGTCGGGGACCGCGTCACGATCACCGGCACCACCTACCGGGTCGCCACCGTCGGCGGCGACGCCTGGTACAGCCACACGCCGGTCGTGGCGCTCTCCCCCGACGCCTGGGCGCAGGCCGACCGCCGGCTCGGTGGCGACGGGACCGCCACGGTGCTCGCCGTCTCCGGGACACCGGACTGGGCGGCTGCCGCGGCTCGCACCCACACCGCGGCCGCGTCGCCGCTGATGAGCCTGCCGGCCCTCCAGACCTTCACGTCCGAGGTGGGGTCGCTCGGGCTGATGATCGTCATGCTCTTCGGCGTCTCAGCGCTCGTCGTCGGTGCGTTCTTCACGGTCTGGACCATGCAGCGTTCGGCCGACATCGCCGTCCTCAAGGCGCTTGGAGCCTCGGACGCGTCCCTCGTCCGCGACGCCCTCGGCCAGGCCCTCGTCGTCCTGGTCGTCGGCATCGGTGTCGGGATCGGTCTCGTGTCGGTCCTCGGGGCGCTCGCCGGCGGGGCCCTGCCGTTCCTGCTCAGCCCACTCACCACCGCCCTGCCGGCGAGCGTGATGGTCGTCCTCGGACTCGCCGGCGCCGCCGTCGCGCTCCGCACCGTCACCCGCGCCGACCCCCTCACCGCCCTCGGGAGCAACCGATGATCCGACTCGACGACGTCACCCTCACCTACCCGGACGGCGACTCCCGCACCACCGCCGTCGACCACGTCTCACTGTCAGCGCCGGACGGGGTCGTCACCGGCATCACCGGCCCGTCCGGCTCCGGCAAGTCGTCCCTCCTCGCCGTGGCCGCGACCCTGATCCGACCCGACTCCGGGCACGTGTGGATCGACGACGTCGACGCGGCCGCCCTCACCCGGAACGAGGCCACGGCGCTGCGGCGTACCGAGATCGGGATCGTGTTCCAACAGTCGAACCTCGTGCCCGCCCTCACCGCGCGCGAGCAGCTGCTCGTGATGGCCGAGCTGGGCGGCGACGGACACCGACGTCGTGCCGCGGTCCGCCGCCGTGCCGACGAGTTGCTCGACGCGGTCGGACTCGCCGAGCACGGCGGCAAGCGTCCCGCGCAGCTCTCTGGCGGCCAGA
Organism: Curtobacterium sp. MCLR17_032; assembly: GCF_003234795.2. Classification (NCBI taxonomy): domain Bacteria; kingdom Bacillati; phylum Actinomycetota; class Actinomycetes; order Micrococcales; family Microbacteriaceae; genus Curtobacterium; species Curtobacterium sp. MCLR17_032. Next base: position 3,145,823 of record NZ_CP126268.1, read on the forward strand.
GGCAACGTGTCGCGATCGCCCGGGCGCTGGTGAACGAACCCTCCGTCCTGCTCGTCGACGAGCCGACCAGCGCACTCGACCAGGAGCGGGGCGCGGCGATCATGGCGCTCATCGCGCAGCTCACGCACGAACAGCGCACCGCCACGCTGCTCGTCACCCACGACCTCGGCCACCGCGGCACCCTCGACGGACTCGTCACCCTGGTCGACGGCAGCATCACGGACGTCGCGCAGCCTGCGGTGGCGCCGCTCATGGCGACCGGCGCGCGCTGACACGTCCGGTACGAGCCGGGCGGGCGTCGGACGGGAGGCCCGTGGTCACCGCACCACGGGCCTCCCGTCCGCCTCGCGGCAGAGACGCCGCAGCCGCGGCGGCCGGTCCCGTAAGGACGGGGCCGTCACGACCGACCGTAGGAGCGCAGCCGCAGGCTGTTCGAGACGACCAGCGTGGAGGAGAGCGCCATCGCTGCCGCCGCGATCAGCGGGTTGAGCAGGCCGGCCGCGGCGAGTGGGATCGCCGCGACGTTGTAGCCGAACGCCCAGACCAGGTTGACCCGGATGGTGCGGAGCGTCCTGCGGGAGAGCTGCACGGCGTCGACGACTGCACGGAGGTCTTCGCGGACGATGATGACGTCGGCGGCCTTCATGGCGATGTCGGTGCCCTGGACGACGGCGATGCCGAGGGTCGCGGTGGCGAGCGCCGCGGAGTCGTTGACACCGTCGCCGACCATCGCGACGTGGTGTCCGTCCGCCTGCATCCGTTCGACGTGCCCCGCCTTCTCGTCGGGCAGGACACGGGCGATCACCTCGTCGACACCGACTTCCGCTCCGACGGCCGCGGCGGTGGTCTCCGAGTCTCCGGAGAGCAGGACGGTGCGGAGCCCGAGCGCCCGCAGTTGCGTGACGGCCTCGACGGCGCCGGGCCGGAGCGTGTCCTGCACGGTGAGGACCGCAGCGACCGCACCGTCGACGGCGAGCAGCACCACGGTCGCGCCGGACGCTTCCCGTTCTGCAGCGACGGCAGCAACACGGTCGCTGACGACCACTCCGGTGTCCTCCAGGAGCGCACGCCGGCCGATGACGCAGCGCCGGCCGGCGACGGATCCGGAGGCGCCGAGGCCCGCGTGCGCGACGAAGTCCTCGACGGGCCCCGGTGCGCCGACCCGTGCGGTGGCCGCGGCGGCGACGGCCTTGCCGATCGGGTGTTCGGACGCCGCTTCGAGGGCGCCGGCGGTCGTCAGTGCGGTGTCGGCGTCCGTGCTGAACGTGTCGATGGCGGTGAGGGTCATCCGACCCGTCGTCAGGGTGCCGGTCTTGTCGAACACGACGGTGTCGACTCGTCCGCTCGCCTCGAGGGCGTCGGGGCCCTTGATGAGGACACCGAGCTGGCCGCCGCGGCCGACGCCGACCATGAGCGCCGTGGGCGTGGCGAGCCCGAGCGCGCACGGACAGGCGATGATGAGGACGGCGACGCCGTTGGTGATGGCGGTCGCGACGGGTGCGCCGCTGGTCAGCCAACCGGCGGCGACGAGGACGGCGATGCCGATGACGACGGGCACGAACACGCTCGTGACGCGGTCGACGGTCCGCTGCACCGCGGCCTTCCGGCGTTGCGCGTCGTCGGCGACCGCCGCCATCTGCGCCAGGCGGGTCCGGGTGCCGACCGCGTCGGCACGGACGACGAGCCGGCCGTCCTGGACGAGGGTGCCACCGACGATCCGGTCACCGGCGGCGGTCTCGACCGGGACGGACTCACCGGTCATGGCGGACGTGTCGACGCTGGCGGCACCGTCCGTCACGGTGCCGTCGACGGGGACCCGGCCGCCGGGGCGCACGACGACGTGGTCGCCGACGCGGACGGCGCCGAGTGGCGTCGTGCGCTCCTCGCCGTCGACGAGGACCTGCGCTTCGGTGACGCCGAGGTCGCCGATGGCTTCGAGGACGTCAGCGGCGCGTCGGCGGCTGCGGCTCTCGAAGTAGCGGCCGGCGAGTTGGAACGTCACCATGCCGGCCGCGACGTCGAGGTAGATCGAGTCGGCCCCCGCGGGGGTCGTGCCGAAGCCGAGCCAGTAGCCCGGGGTGGTGGCCGGGTCGACGAACAGGGTCCAGAGCGCCCACCCGAACGAGACGACGGCCCCGAGCGAGACGAGCGTGTCCATGCTCGTGCTGCGGTGCCGCAGCCCGCGGAGCGTCGCCCGGTGGAACGGCCATGCCGCCCACGTGACGATCGGGACCGCGAGGAGGACGCAGAGCGCCTGCCACCCCGGGAACCGCCAGGCGGGCACGAGGGCGAGGATGATCGTGACGTCGCACAGCGGGATCGTCAGCAGCGCCGCGACGGTCAGGCGTCGGCGGAGCGTCGTGGTCCGGGTCTCCGCGGCTCGTGCGCTCCACGCGTCGTCGCCGGGTGTGTGCACGGCGGCGGTGTAGCCGGCGCGCTCGACCTGGGCGATCGCGACCGGGGCGTCGGCGGGTCCGAGCCCGCTGACGGTGGCGCGTTCGGTGGCGAAGTTGACGGAGGCGGTGACCCCGTCGAGCTTGCCCAGCCTGCGCTCGATGGCGTTGGCGCAGGCGGAGCAGGTCATCCCGCCGATGTCGAGCTCGAGGCGTTCTCCGACGAGGGGCGATGTGGTCGTGGTCACGGTTGCTCCCGGTGATCGGTGACGATCAGCGTCGGCCGGCCGTCAGCGGGCTCGCGATCGGTGGACGGGCCCGCGTCGTCGCGGGTGGTGAGTCGGCCGAGCAGGGCGTTGTACTGCTCGTGGTCGTCGTCGAGGCCCCGGTCGGCGTGCCGGTCGGTGCGCTTCGCCTGCCGGGCGTCCTGCTTCGCCCACTGGGTGACGAGGGCGATGACGACCACGATGAGCGGCAGCTCGCCGGCAGCCCAGGCGATGCCGCCGGCGACGTACTGGTCGTGGGCGAGGCTGCCGATCCACGGGACGTCGAGGTACTGGAAGTACGTCCCGGCGAGGAGGTCGGTGCTCGTCATCACGACCACGCCGAAGAACGCGTGGAACGGCATCGCTGCGAGCACCAGCCCGAGCTTGCCGATGTGCGGCAGCGGACGCGGCGGCGCATCGACGCCGATGATGAGCGCGTAGAAGACGTACCCGATGGCGAGGTAGTGCAGGGTCATCGCCTGGTGCGCCCAGTGGTACCGCATCGCCCAGCCGAAGAACGGCGTGAGGTAGATCACGTAGTACGACCCCACGAACACGGCGAGGACGTACACCGGGTTGTACGTCGCGCGCAGCAGTCTCGAGTGCGTCACCGCCACGAGCCACTCGTGGGGGCCGGCGAAGTCGTCGCGACGGTGCGCCGTCGTCGCTCGGAGGAACAGGGTGACGGGGCCGCCGAGGACGAGCAGCAGCGGACCGAGCATGTTCAGGCTCATGTGCAGCCCCATGTGCACGGCGAAGGACGCGGACGAGTACGGGCCGACCCCGGACGACGTGGTGATGACGACGGTGACCCAACCGAGCATCCACGCGCTGGTCCGGCCGTTCGACCAGTGGTCGCCCCGCCTCCGGAGCCGGACGACGGCAGCCGCGTACGCACCGACACCGACCAGGGAGATGACGAGGAAGAGGATGTCGACCCGGCCCGCGGTCCAGAGCGTGACGGGGGTGAGGGGCGTGTCGACCCGGTAGCCGAGGAAGAGCTGCTGCGCGTCGGTGGGCACGAAGTAGACCGGCGGCGGGATCCGCGTCATGACCACACCGATCCCGGCCGCCAGGAACAGCACCGCCGACAGCGCAGCCGGAGCGCCGGGGGTCGCGAACCGCCGCGTGCTGAGAAGGACCGGGCCGGCGACTGCCGAGACGACGCCGAGTTGGACGGCGAACAGGATCCCCGTCGGCACGGCCCACGGCGCGGTGCCGGCGAGTTCGACGGCGGCGATGACGACGGACCCGGTCAGCCACACGCCCCAGGCCGCGAGCGCGAGGACGCGGTACCGACGGAGCGTGGTCCGGCCGGGTCTCCCGCTCCGCCAGCGACGGGTGAGGCTGGCGGTCGCGCCGATCCAGATGCCGAACGCGGGAGCGGCGAACACGGCGGCGTCGCCCCCGAAGTCGTGGTTCGGGCCGACGAGGACCTGGGTGACCATCACGGGTGCGAGCAGCCCGACGGCGCCGATGCCAGCCAGGAGCAGGACACTGACCCAGCTGCGGACCACGAAGGCGGCGGCGAGGATCGTGACCGCGATGCACGCCACCACGATCCACGCGCCCGGCAGGTAGCTGGCCTGCACCAGGTACCCGATCGCTCCCGGCTCGAGCAGCTTCGCGATCGGCTGTCCGTTCGCATCAGCGGCGTCCACGGCGATCAGCAGCACGGCAGCGGTCACCCACACGGTGGCCGCCGGCCGGACGACGGCGAGGTCGCGGTGGTTGTCGACGACGGCCCGGGACCGTCGGGGAGTGAGGAACGCTGCCGTGACGAGGCCCCCGACGGTCAGGCCGCCGGCGACGTCCGCGACGAGGCGGAGCAGCGCGCTCGCCATCGCGGTCACCGTGCCGGGGTACCCGCGGCTGAGCCGGTCGTACGACGACGACCCGAGCATCTCGACCGCCACCGCGACGACGACCACGGCGACACCGGCTCCCACCCAGGGCAGCGCGCGGACCACCGCCGCTCCGCGGAACGGCGGGCCCGACGACGCGTCCGGGTCCAGCGGTGCCCGGGTGTCAGGCACCGGCGAGCTCGTAGCCGGCCTCGTCGACCGCTCCGGCGACCGCCGCAGGGTCGGGCCGGCTCGGTGCGCTGACGACCACGAGACCCATCGCGGCATCCGCGGTGACGGACACGACGCCGTCGATGGCTCCGAGTTCGCCGGCGACGCGACGTTCGCAGTGCTCGCAGGTCATCCCGACGACGTGGTACTCGAAGCGCTCCATGGGAAGCATTCTACAAGACGTAGAATGCCAGCATTGGTCCACCGCCCGTCGATCGTGCCGCGACTCTACATGACGTAGAAAAAATGTCTCTACAACTTGTAGAGTGGCGCCGCTCACTCCCGCGACGAGAGGTCCGTCCCCGTGTCACACAGCCTGCCGCTGTCCGTCCTGCTGACGGTGGTGTTCGCCGTGACGGCGGTCGGGTACCTCGGCTTCACCGTCCGTTCCGGGAGCACCGGGGTCTCGTGGCTCAGCGACGTCTTCCACGTGCTGATGAGCGTCGCGATGCTCGCGATGCCCTGGTCATGGGGCACGACCCTCGCACCACCGGTCCTGCAGGTCGTCGTGTTCGCGGCCGCGACGCTGTTCTACCTCGTCCTGACGCTCGGCCACGGCCGGTACGGCGGGCACGCGCACCACGGGCCGGGGGGTTCCGGCCGACTGGTGGTGGCCTACCACGTGGTGATGATGGCGGCGATGATCGTGATGGGCGTCATGATGCTGCCGATGGCCGGTGGTACGGCGATGTCGATGCCGGACATGGACATGACCGGCGGCGGAGGCGGCATGCACGCCGCGTGGGCGGGATGGACGCCGATCCGCTGGGTCCTCGTCGTCGTGTTCGCGGCCGCGACCATCTGGCTGCTGGCGCGTCTGACCGCGTCCGCGCGGGTCCGGCAACACCCACTCGCGCGCCTGGACGGCGTGCTCCTGCTGCTGATGAGTGCCGGCATGGCGCTCTCGTTCATCCCCACGATCTGAGGACCGGAAGCCATGACCGCCACCGACGACCGCCCCACCGCCACCACGCCCCCGGCTGCCCCCTCGACACCGCGGTCGTCGCGGGACGGACAGCGCGGCTGGTTCGGGCAGCTCCTGCTCCGCCTGCACTTCTCCGCCGGCCTCTTCGTCGGCCCGTTCATCCTCATCGCCGCACTCTCCGGTGCCGTGTACGCACTGGGTCCGACGATCGAGCACGGTCTGTACCGGCACGAGCTCACCGCGCCGTCGGCCGCTGCGGCGAAGCCACTGGCGGAACAGATCGACGCGGCCCAGTCCTACATCGACCGGCACCACCCCGACGACACCCTCGCCGCGGTCCGCCCGGCTCCCGAGCACGGCGCCACGACGCGGGTGATGTACGCGGAAGCGGGGCTGATGGACTCCCAGGACCGTGCGGTCTTCATCGACCCCGGTACCGCCGATGTCCGTGGTGACCTGCTCGTCTACGGCACCTCCGGAGCACTGCCGTTCCGCACCTGGGTGGACACCTTCCACCGGTCCCTGTTCCTCGGTGACGTCGGCCGGCTCTACAGCGAGACCGCAGCGTCCTGGCTCGGCGTCGTCTCCCTGGCCGGGCTCGGCCTGTGGGTGGCCCGGATCCGGAAGACCCGAGCGAAGCGTGACATGGTCCGCCCGGCGAGGGGAGTGCGCGGCTATCGGCGCACCTCCTCCTGGCACGCCTCGACCGGCGTGTGGCTGCTCCTCGGTGCGCTGTTCCTGTCCGCGACCGGGATCACCTGGTCGCAGTACGGCGGCGCCAACGTCGACCAGCTCCGCTCCGCGCTCAGCTGGGGCACCCCGACGTTGGACACCGCACTCCCCGACGCCGGCGCCGCGCCCGCCCGCGGTGCGCACGCCGCCCACCACGCTCCAGCCGCGGCGGCCGGTGCCGGGTCCGCATCGGTGACGCCGGCGGAGTTCGACGACGTCCTCGCAGCGGCCGAGCACGCGAACATCCACTCCTCGGAGGTGCAGATCACCCCACCGACGTCGGCGGACCAGGCGTGGACGGTCGCGGAGATCAAGCGGTCCTACCCGACCGCGGTGAACTCCGTCGCGATCGATCCGCGCGACATGAGCGTGGTGTCCGAGACGGACTTCGACACCTACTCACTGCCCGCGAAGCTCGCCCGGTGGGGCATCGACACGCACATGGGGACGATGTGGGGACTGCCGAACCAGATCCTGCTGTTCGTCACCGCGCTCGGCATCGCCGTGATGGTCGTCTTCGGCTACGTCATGTGGTGGCAGCGCCGGCCGACCGGTGGGCGCGTCGGGCGGGCCCCCGCCGCCGGCGCCCTCGCGAAGGCACCGTGGTGGGGCTCCGGTCTCGTGGCGGTCGGCGCGATCGTCATCGGCGCGTTCCTGCCCACGCTCGGCGTCACCCTGCTCGCCTTCGTCGTCGCCGACGTCCTCCTCACCAGCCGCTCGCGCCCGCCTCGAGCCACGCCGACTCCCCCGGGACGATGACGCACTCCGCAGCGCGAGGTGTCGGCGAGCCGACGTCGGACGGGAGGCCCGTGGTCACCGCACCACGGGCCTCCCGTCCGCCTCGCGGCAGCGACGCCGCCTACGCGGCGACCAGGTACTCGTCCCAGTCCGGCTGCGGACGCTCGATGCCGCGCACCACCCACGCCGATCCGTGCGGGGCCTTCGGCGGGAAGCGCAGCGCCCAGCCCATCTCCCGCGGAGTGCGGTCCCCCTTGACGTTGTTGCACGCCAGGCAGCACGCGACGAGGTTCTCCCACGAGTCCCGACCACCGCGCGACTTGGGCTGCACGTGGTCGATCGTGGTGGCGTTCCGGCCGCAGTAGGCGCAGCGGTTGGCGTCGCGGCGGAGGACCCCGCGGCGGGACACCGGGATGAGCCGGGACTGCGGGATCCGCACGTACCGGGTGAGGATGATCACGGACGGACGGTCGAAGCTGACGGCCGCGCCCGTGACCGGGTGCATGGTGTCGGCGGCCACGACGGAGGCCTTCTGGTTCATGACGAGGACCAGGGCTCGACGGAACGAGATCACCGCGAGGGGCTCGTAACCGGCGTTGAGGACGAGAGTGCGCATGGGTTCCCTTCCGACGTGCCTGGACGGCTTCCAGGCGGTACGGGCACCGGGCCGATCGGCGTCGAGCGGGTGATCAGAGCCACCGGCACCCCGGGGCAGGGGCCGGCCGGACCGCTCCGCCAGGGGCGGGGAGGTCCGCAAACACGAAGAGCACCACCCGTCAGGGCAGTGCTCTGGTCAGTCGCGCGCGTGCCGGGGCACGCAGGCTGTGGTCGTCCGTATGTCGACGTGCGCGCGCCGACCCATGGTGCGGGTCGTGCGTGACGTCGACATGTGGTCTCCCGTTCGGGTCGAGTCGAACCGATGCGTGCAGGCTAACCCAGAAACCGGCCTCGCACGAGAGGTGCGGGGCCGGTTCTGACGGTGTTCACATGCTCGACGGCAGCGCGTCGGACGGGGTCACCGGAGGGTGGGGTCTGGTCGTCAGATCCCGAAGCGGACGATGTGGTAGTCGCTCGTCCAGATCGGGCGGATCGAGACCGCGCCGCCGGGCTTCGGGGCGTCCATGATCATGCCGTTGCCCATGTAGAAGCCGTCGTGCGCCTCGTTGTTGAAGATGACGACGTCGCCGGGCTGGGCCTCGGAGGTCGGGATCGTCGTGCCGGCCTGGTCCTGCAGCGGGACCGAGTGCGCCAGGTTGATGCCGTACTGCGCGTAGACGTACATGACGTACCCGGAGCAGTCGAAGCCGGCCGGGGTGGCGCCACCGAAGACGTACGGGGTGCCGATGTACTGCTTCGCGGTGGCGACGACAGCCGGCAGCGAGAACGGCGTTCCGGCGGGGACCGGGGTGGCCGCCGACGCAGCAGACGACGTCGTGGTCGCGGTGTTCGTCGTCGAGCTGGCGAGGTAGTCCTTCGCCGTCTTGCCCTTGTAGGCGTACTGGGCGGCAGCGGCGGCGCGGGCGGCCTCGACCTGCTTCGCACGCTCGGCGTCGGCGCGGGCGGTGAGCGTCGCGGTCGAGGTCGCATCGAAGCCGTCGCGCGAGGTGTCGGCGACGCCGGCTGCTGCCGACACGTCGAACTCCTGCGACTGGGCGGCGACGAGCGACTGCTGGGCCGTCTCGGCGGTGGTACTCGGCTGCGTGCTCGCGAAGGCGGCGGGGACGGCCATCGTGCCGAACATGCCGGCGGCGACCGCAAGGACCACGGGGGCCATGAAGCGGCGCTTGCGCGAGGCAGCGGTCGGCTTCGCGACGGGGGTCGCGGTGGGGGCGACGCCGAGGGCGCTACCGGCACGGACCGGGGTGGACGCCGAGCGCGGGGCCTGCGTGCGGGCGACCGGTGCGGAGGAGGTGCGGGCCGGGGTGGACGCCGTGCGGGCGAGCGGGCGGCGGGAGGCGCGCTCCGCTGCTTCGCGTGCTGCCCTGCGGGTGAGGGGAGCTGCGGCGTCACCGGTGTTCGTCGGGTTCGCGGTCGTCGAGTCGTCCGCGGCGGTTCCGGTGTTAGTCAAGGGGGAGTCTCCGGCGCCTCGTCAGCACCCGCCGGGAGGGTGGCCCGGCGCGTACGACCCCATCCGTTCGTCATCGTTTCCGACTCAGGCAGGAGACGGGTCATGAGACGTCCTGCCACGGGCCCCCGCGATCGCTGCTCCCGGGGACTCGTCGAGTGTACGGGTGCACTGTCGCCATGTCGAGATGAAACCGTGATCCGGTAACGATTCGGTGAAGAAACCCTGGTCAGAGGGTCTTACCGATTCTCTCAGGCGGGCCGGACCATGCAGATCGGCCCAGAACCGGTCTTGTACCCCCGGCTCGTACCCCGTATGGTTCGCCACCACGGGGACCCAGGCGTGAGCTCACCGCGGCGATCCCGGTCCACCAACAGACCCTCGTGCTGTGACGCCCGGCACCTCGGCCCGGGCTGTGCTGGCGGGCGACACGTCACTCGCCGGAGAGGTCCTCGGCGATGTCGTCGGCGTTGCCGGGGAAGCACAGCGAGACCGCCTGCACGGTGTAGTTCCCGGGGTACGCGTACGCGCTGATCGACGCGATCTTCCCGCCACCGCTGCCGATGACCGCCGGACCGTCGCTCGACTCGCGGCGGACGACCTGCATCCCCTGGGACTTCCAGTGCTCCTCCATGCGGGTGGCGTCCTCGTCGGGCGACCCCTCGATCGTGCTCCCGGTCAGGTAGCGCCACTGCGCCCCTGGCGTGCCGTCCTCGAGTTCGCAGTCTTCCGGGTAGTCCGGGCCGGTGCGCGCCTTCCACTCCCCACCGAGTCGTTTGGTGGCGTCGTCGACGGCTTCGATCATCTGCTGCTTCGCGGTGTCGGCGTCCACGGTCGGCTCCGTTCGTCCTTGTGCTGCGGTGTCGGGTCCCCGCAGGACACAGCCTGCGAGCACGGTGGTGGTGGCCGTCATGACGAGGACGCCCGCGACGGCGCGCCTCGCCGTGGTCCATCGTGTGGTGGTCGTCGTCGTCATCGTCCCGCCATCCACCAGGGCTTCCCGTCGATCAGGTCCTGGTCTCGCTTCGTCGGTGGTTTCGGGTGGTACGCGGTCGCATCGTCCTCGTGCCCCGTCGTGACCCGCCCCACGTTGTACACGGACTCGGTGTCGGCGTCCAGGTAGCCGGACCGGTCACCGGTGAGCGGGTCGTGGTTGAGGACCGGCTTCCGGTCCGCCGCGTCGGCGGGGTTCGAGTCCGTCCCGAAGACCGTCGCACCGAAGGCCTCTCGGGAGGGGTCCACGTGGTGCCCGGGTGCCGTGCGTCCCAGCGCTGCGAGGTGGTCGCCCTGTCCGGCCTCGTCGGGGAGGACGTTCCGTGCCTGGCCGACGTAGACGTGCTCGGCGTGCACCTTGCCGGCCGAGTCGACCCCGTTCGGCAGGCCGGCGGACCCCAGCGCCACGAACCGGTCGACGTGCGCGTCCGTCGTCGAGAGCGCCTGTGCCGAGACGGTCGTGCCGTAGGAGTGCGCGACGACGTTGGTCTCGGGCATCCGTCCGGCTCGCACGGCGCCGAGGCCGTTGATCGACGCGGCCAGCCGAGGCGCACCGGCCTCGGCCTTGCCCATCCCGAGGACGGTGGTGGCGTCAGGCGCCTCGTAGCCGATCCAGGCGAGCACCGCTCGGTCCGGCGGGTTCCCACTCCGTCCTTGCTCGTCGTAGATGTTCTGCGCAGCCCGGGTCCAGCTGCTCATGTCGGCCGTGGTCGTGTCCATGCCCGGGACGGCCCAGGTCACGTCGTCGGCGGTGTCGAGGTCGCCGATGGAGACCGACGCGAGCGGCGGGTGGTCGTCGGTCAGAGAGATGAGCGACCGCGCTCCCTCGGCGTCCTTCGGCTTCGCCAGAGCCGCGTTGACGTTCCGCAGCGACTTCAGGTCCTTCTCCAGCACGGCCATCCGTGCCAGCACCGCGTTCGACGCGTCGCGGGAGAACGGGAGGGACGCCTCCAGGCGGTCGAGCTCGAGCTCGATGTCGCCCATCCGCTGGTTGAGCACGACCGTGTTCGCGGTGCTCCGCGCCCAGTAGGGGACGCCCTCGAGGTTGCCGAGCTGTGCGAGCACCGACGTCGGCAGCCCTTCGAGCGCCGTTCGGTCGGCCTTCGTCAGCCCGAGTTCCGCCCACTTCGCAGCGACCTCCGCGGGGGTGAGACCCGAGGCGAAGAGCGCCTGTACCGCGGGAGCGCGCTGGCCCATCGTCGCGATGTCGAGCAGGACGTCCGACAGCGAACCACCTCCGGCGTCCTCGAACGCGCCCGCGGTCTTCGTCATCCAGAAGCGGTCCTCGCCGTTCTCGTCGACGTACCGTTCGAAGCCCTGGGCGACGCTCTTCCGGTCGAAGTCGACCCATCCGCAGGAGGACGTGAAGGTGTTCCACGCCGAGCGGACGCTCACCGCTTCGGTGTGCGCCGCGATGTCCAGGCCGGACGTGGTGGAGACGAACCCGCGCAGCGCGGCGGGATCAGCCGAGCTCTTCCCCCCGCTGCCGCCCCCGGCGTACCGCGCGCGCTCCCGCGCTCGGAACTCCGCGTCGACGACGGGTCGGGTGCCGGGCTCGTTCGACGGCTCCCGGTCGACGACGGCGTCCCAGGTGTCCACGACGGCGTCGGCGAGGACCCCGACACCGGACTGTACCGCTGCCGTTCGACGCTCGCTCTCCCGCGCCGTCCACGCCGCGTGCTCGCGGATGCGCTCGCGCTCACGTTCGGCAGCGGCGACGGCGGCGTCGACCGCGGTGGCGAGGTCGGTGAGCACGCCGACGAGCTTCGACCGGTCCTCGGACTCGATCACGACGGCGTCCTGGAACCGGTCGGCGTAGGACCCGGCGAAGTCCGCGAGCGCGGACTCCGCTGCCGACGACCGCGATCCGCTCTGCCCGCGCAGCGTCTCGGCGGCCGCCCGCGCAGTCCGGGCCATCGCCTTCGCGTCGCCTGCGTCGAACTCGATGTCCGCCACTGTCCCTCCCCCGGTCGGCGTTGCAGTTCCCCCTGGCGCAGGTTACCTCACCCGTGTGCCTGTGAGCAGGACCGCCGCTCTGATCGCCGGAGCACGGCGCGCTCAGAGCACGTCGTCCCGGCCGCTGATCTCGAGCGCGGCCACCACGCCCTTCACCCGCCGGCCGTCGGGTCCCGTCGTCGGCGCGTCCTCGCCGACGATGACCCGCGTCCGACGGGCGTCCAGGGAACGGACGGGGCACGCCCGGACAGGGGAGACCGTTCCTGCCCCTCGGTGCGGCGGGCGAGGAGACGTCAGTCGACGCTGATGTAGACGTGCTGCGCGACCTCGGTCGGCAGCTCGATGCCCGAGTCCTCGCCCTCGACGCGGACCGACACGTACGCCCCGGCTCGCTGCACACTGGCCGTCCGGCCCGGCATCACGCCGGCCGACCGCAGCTGGTGCAGCAGCTCCGGCTCGAACTGCACGGGCTCGCCCAGGCGGCGGATGACCCCGGTCGCCACGGCGTCGGTGTCGTCGGTCGCGGCCACGATGTTGTGCACGCCGTCGAGGAACCCGGCAGCCGTGGGGCCACCGATCTCCGCCAGCCCCGGGATCGGGTTGCCGTAGGGCGACTCCGTCGGGTTGCCGAGCATCTCCAGCAGGCGCACTTCCACCTGCTCGCTCATCACGTGCTCCCAGCGGCAGGCCTCGTCGTGGACGAACGCCCAGTCCAGGCCGATGACGTCGGCGAGCAGGCGCTCCGCCAGCCGGTGCTTGCGCATCACGTGGGTGGCGCGGGAACGACCGGTGTCGGTGAGCTCCAGGTGCCGGTCCCCGGAGACGACGACGAGGCCGTCGCGCTCCATCCGTGCGATCGTCTGCGACACCGTCGGACCGGAGTGGCCGAGGCGCTCCGAGATCCGGGCGCGCAGGGGCACGATCCCCTCTTCTTCGAGGTCGAGGATGGTGCGGAGGTACATCTCCGTGGTGTCGACGAGATCGGTCACGGTCCGCCTCTCATGGTCCGGGCCCAGCCCGACCCACACTACTTGCTGGGACCGACCAGCCGGCACCGACACCGTGCGCTGTGCGCGGACGGCGGACGGGAGGCCCGGCACGGCCCCGCCACACAGCCGCCGGTCCGCCGTCCCGTCCGGTCGGTCCAGGTCGGGCGGACCCGCGCCGTCGCTAGGATCGGCCCATGGCAGACATCGTCATCCCAGCCGACCTCCTCCCCACCGACGGCCGCTTCGGATGTGGTCCGTCGAAGATCCGCGGAGCGCAGCTCGAGACCCTCGTCACCCGCGGCGCCACGGTCCTCGGGACCTCGCACCGCCAGAAGCCCGTCAAGGACCTGGTCGGATCGGTCCGCCAGGGCCTCGCCGACCTGTTCCAGGTGCCGGACGGCTACGAGGTCGTCCTCGGCAACGGCGGGTCGACCGCCTTCTGGGACGCCGCGGCCTTCGGCCTCATCGAGCGCCGGGCCGAGAACCTGTCCTTCGGTGAGTTCGGGTCGAAGTTCGCCAAGGCTGCCGGCGCCCCCTGGCTCGAGGCGCCGCACGTCGTCGAGGCCCCGGGCGGATCCCGCGCCGAGCTCGAGATCGTCGCGGGCGTCGACGTCTACGCCTACCCGCACAACGAGACCTCGACGGGCGTCATGGCCCCGGTCGTCCGCGCCGCCGGGGACCCCGGCGCGCTCACCGTCGTCGACGCCACGAGCGCTGCCGGTGGTGCCGCGTTCGACGTCGACCAGACGGACGTGTACTACTTCGCGCCGCAGAAGAACTTCGCTTCGGACGGCGGGCTCTGGCTCGCGCTGTTCTCCCCCGCCGCGATCGAGCGCGTCGAGCGGATCGCCGCGTCGGGCCGGTACATCCCGGAGTTCCTGTCGCTCAAGAACGCCGTCGACAACAGCCGGTTGAACCAGACGCTGAACACCCCGGCGATCACGACCCTGCTGCTCCTCGACGACCAGGTGCGGTGGATGAACCAGTCCGGCGGGTTGGCGTGGGCGGACCTCCGCACGAAGACGTCGTCCGCGACGCTGTACGACTGGGCCGAGGCGTCCGACTACGCGACGCCGTTCGTCACCGACCCGGCGCACCGGTCGCAGGTCGTCGTCACGATCGACCTCGACGACTCCGTCGACGCGAAGGCCGTGGCCGCCACGCTCCGCCAGAACGGCATCGTCGACACCGAGCCGTACCGGAAGCTCGGCCGCAACCAGCTCCGCGTCGCGACGTTCACCGCGATCGACCCGGACGACGTGCGACTGCTGACGCAGGCGATCGACCACGTGGTCGCTGCCCTGGCGAGCTAGCCCGCACCCTCTCGCGAAACGCAACGGGGGCGGCATCACGCAACGGAGTACCGCTGCGAGATGCCGCCCCCGTTGCGTTTCAGGGAAACAGCGCGTGTTGCGGGGTCAGGAACGGTGGAAGCCGGGGTCGACCTCGGTGCTGTCGAGCTGCTCGAGGTCCAGGTCGTCGTCCGGGTCGACCGGGCGGACACGGCGGGTGCGGCGGCGGCCACGGGCGGGAGGCGGCGGGACGTCGTCCTCGTCGTCATCGTCATCGTCATCCGACTCGTCGTCGTCTTCGTCGTCCGACTCGTCATCGTCGTCCGACTCGTCATCGTCGTCGTCCGCGTCGAAGTCGTCGTCCTCGTCCTCGTCCGACTCCTCGTCGCCCTCGTCGTCCTGCGCCGCGCGGTAGTCCGCCAGCCGCTCGGACCACGGCACCCACTCCGGGGCGAGCAGCGACCCGTCGCCGGGCATCAGCTCGACCTCGAGCACGGTGGGCTCGTCACCCTCGACGTGGGCGATGCTGACGGTCCAGCGCCACCCCGGGTAGCCGGGCATGCGGTTGGCGAAGAGGACGGAGACGACGCCGTCGCCCTCGTCCACGGTGCCGGCGGGGCTGCCGACGGTGGCTTCCGGGGTGATCTCGAGCAGTGCGCCGCGGGCGAGCTCGGTGAGGTCGGTGGTCATCTCAGGCGTCCAACTGGTCGGCGACGTGTCGCAGGATGGTGGCGATCCGCTCACCGTTCTTCGGGTAGCGACCGCGCTTCAGGTCACCGCTGATCCGGTCGAGTTCCTTCACGAGGTCCTCGACGATCACGGCCATGTCGTCGGCGGAGCGGCGGGTCATCTTGGCGAGGGACTGCGGGGCCTCGAGGATCCGGACGGTCAGCGCCTGGGTCCCCTTCTTGCCCTGCACGACCCCGTACTCGAGCTTGGTGCCGGCCTTCACCGTGGTCACACCGTCGGGCAGGGAGGAGGCGTGCAGGAAGACCTGGTCGCCGTCGTCTCCGGAGATGAAGCCGAAGCCCTTCTGGTCGTCGTAGAACTTGACCTTGCCGCTGGGCATGCTGGGACTCCTCGTTACATGGACGGCCGCGGTGCGTCGGATATCCTGGGTCGATGGCCAAGCCGACCCGATCCACCGGGGACCCCCGCACTGCTGCGGAACCCCCGGCGACGTCCAATCGTACCGAACGCACGCTCGCGTTCATGGTCGGGGGGATCGTCTGCCTCATCCTGGCGTGCTTCGTCGTCATGATCATCGGGTGGTTGACGATGAAGCAGATCCCCGGCGACGGCATCTGGCCGGTCGCACTCGGGGTGGTCTACTTCGGTCCGCCGATCGCCTTCGTGCTCATGCTGACGCTCCTGGCCATCACCTGGACGCGCAAGGCCCGGCAGCACCGCGCAGAGGCGCGCTGACGTCCGCCCCGGACGCCGGCGAAGGACGATGACGACCACGACGGACCTCGCCGCACGACTGCGCGAGCTCCCGGACGACGCGCTGGAACGACTCGTTCTGGCCCGCGCACTCCCGACCGCCGCTCTCGGCGAGTCCGGTCCGCAGCACATCGCGGACTTCTTCGACCTGGCCGAGGCACTCCGCACCGACGACGCGGTGGACGCCGCGATCGAGCGGCTCCCGCGCCGTGCGCTGGTCGCACTCCGTGACGGTGGCTCACCGGACGACCTCGCCCCGGCCGTCGCGCTCGGCCTCGCCGACGACTCCGGTGCGGTGGACGACGCGGTCGCCGCACGACTCGCCGCACGCCCGGATCTCGTCACGGACGCTCCGGGAGGCACGGCACCGGACCGCCCCGACACCTCCGACCGCCAGTCGGTCGCCGACGACGACCGCTCCCGCGCTGCCGGTGCCGAGCACGCCTTCGAGACGCTCACGGTGCTGGCCGAGCTCCTCCGCGCCGCCGACGCCGGTGCCGTGCGGGAACTCGCGAAGGGCGGCATCGGTGCGCCCCTCGCCCGACAGCTCGGCGAGCGCGCGGGTGCCGACGCGGCCGCGGTGCCGGACCGTCTGGCGCTGCTCGACCGGATCGGGGCCGCACATCCGGAGGACGGCTCGTGGAAGGTCTCGGACGCCGGGCACACCTGGCTGCGGTCCTCGTGGCCGGAACGCTGGGCCACGGTCGTGCACGACTGGCGGGCGGCGCTCGACCCCGCGGTGGCCGAGGTCCTCGGCCTCGCCGACGACGACCTCGGTGACCTGGTCTCGCTCGGTCGCTGGGCGTACCCGGCCGGTTCGCGCTGGCTCGACGCCGCACTGCTCGACGCCTCGGGCACGGCCCGGGTCCTGGGGCTCGCGGTCGACGGGCGTCTGACCACGACCGGTCGGGCCCTGCTCGAGGACGACCCGGACGCCGCCCGTGCTGCCGCCGCGGCCGACCTGCCCGGCACCGTCGACGGGGTGTACCTGCAGCCGGACCTCACCGTCATCGCACCGGGTCCGCTCGCGCCCGCCGACGACGACGACCTCCGAGCCGTCGCCGACCTCGAGGCGCCCGGACTCGCGGCGCGCTACCGGGTGTCGGAGGACTCGATCCGCCGTGCCCTCCGTGACGGCCGCACCCGCGACGACGTGGTGGCGCTGTTCACCCGGATCGGCGCGACCGAGGTCCCGCAGCCGCTGACCTACCTGATCGACCAGGTCGCGACCCGTGACGGCAGTGTCGTGGTGGACCGTGGCGAGGGGGACCTCGGCTCGGTGCTGCACGGCACCCCGGAGCAGCTCGACCTCATCGGGGTCGACGCCGAACTCCGACAGTTGGCGTGGGAGCGACCCGACCTGACCACCCTCGTGACGAAGTACCCGCCGCACGTCGTGGCGAGTGCGCTCGAGGACCAGCGGTACCCGGCCGTGCTCGCGGCGGGGGCGCGCCCGGAGACGCGATCCGGGCCTCCCGTCCGACGACGCGCACCGAGCCGGTCCCCGGAGCAGGCGGCACGGGCGCTGGTCGAGCGTCTGCGTCTGACGACGGAACGCGGCGACGCGGAACCGGAGCAGGAGTGGCTGGCGCGGCAGATCGACATGGCGGTGCGTGGTCGCACGCCGATCCGCGTCACCGTGCGGATGCCGGACGGATCGGAACGACCGTTCTCGATCGTGCCGACCTCGGTCGCCGCCGGACGTGTCCGGGGCAAGGACACGGCGGTCGACGTCGAACGGACGCTGCCGCTGTCCCTCGTCGTCGGCATCGAGAGCGACGCCTGACGGTCGTGCTGTGGACAACCGGGTCACGCACCGGCTGCGCCGCCTAGGCTGATCCGTCATGAACGGACCGCTGATCGTGCAGAGTGACCGCACCGTGCTCCTCGAGGTCGCGCACCCTCAGGCTGAGGACGCCCGGCACGCGTTGGCGGTGTTCGCCGAGCTCGAACGCGCCCCGGAGCACGTGCACACGTACCGCATCACGCGGCTCGGGTTGTGGAACGCGCGTGCTGCCGGGCACGACGCAGCGTCGATGATCGACACGCTCGAACGGTTCGCGAAGTTCCCGGTGCCGCAGAGCGTGACGGTGGACATCGAGGACACCGTCTCGCGGTACGGCCGGCTCGTCATCCGGCGTGAAGAGCGCGAGGACGCCCCCGTCATCGCGAACTCCCCGGGCGAGGAGCTCGAGCAGCAGCCCGCCCTCGTGCTCACCGCGTCGGACCCGGCGGTCCTCGCCGAGGTCGTCCGGTCCAAGCGCATCCAGCCGCTGCTCGGCGAACGTCGCTCCGAGAACGCCGTCGAGCTGCAGGCGTGGGCCCGCGGACAGGTGAAGCAGGAGCTCGTGAAGATCGGCTGGCCGGCCGAGGACCTCGCCGGCTACACCCCCGGGCAGCCGCACCAGATCGACCTCGACACCGCGGACTGGGACCTCCGGCCGTACCAGCACGAGGCCGTCGACAGCTTCTTCCAGCAGGGCTCCGGCGTCGTCGTGCTGCCCTGTGGCGCCGGCAAGACCCTCGTCGGTGCCGGGGCGATGGCGACCGTCAAGGCGACCACGCTCATCCTCGTCACGAACACCGTCTCGGCACGGCAGTGGCGGACGGAGCTCCTCCGCCGCACCACCCTGACCGAGGCCGAGATCGGCGAGTACTCCGGCAGCGTCAAGGAGATCCGACCCGTCACGATCGCGACGTACCAGATCCTCACGGCCCGTCGGAAGGGCGTGTACACGCACCTCTCGCTCCTCGACGCGCTCGACTGGGGGCTCGTGGTCTACGACGAGGTGCACCTGCTGCCCGCACCGGTCTTCAAGCTGACGGCGGACCTCCAGGCCCGTCGACGCCTGGGACTGACGGCGACCCTGGTGCGTGAAGACGGTCGCGAAGGCGACGTGTTCTCCCTGATCGGGCCGAAGCGCTACGACGCCCCGTGGAAGGAGATCGAGGCGCAGGGATACATCTCCCCCGCCGAGTGCTACGAGGTCCGGATCGACCTGTCGCACGAGGACCGCCTGGAGTACGCGGCGTCGAGTGACGACGAGCGCTACCGACTCGCAGCGACGTCCCCGGCGAAGACCCCCGTGGTCCGCGACCTCATCGAGAAGCACCGCGGTGAGCAGATCCTGGTGATCGGGCAGTACATCGACCAGCTCGACGAACTCGCAGCGTCCCTCGACGCCGCCGAGATCACCGGTGCGACGCCCGTCGACGAGCGCGAACGGCTGTACCAGGCGTTCCGCGAAGGCAGCATCGACGTGCTCGTCGTGTCGAAGGTCGCGAACTTCTCGGTCGACCTGCCCGACGCGACCGTGGCGATCCAGGTGTCCGGCTCGTTCGGGTCCCGGCAAGAAGAGGCCCAGCGGCTCGGGCGTCTGCTCCGGCCGAACAAGGACGGCGTGCCGGCGTCGTTCTACACGCTCGTGACCCGCGACACGGTGGACCAGGACTTCGCGCAGAACCGGCAGCGGTTCCTGGCGGAGCAGGGGTACTCGTACACGATCCTCGACGCCGACCAGCTGGCCGCTCCCGTCGCGTAGGGACGGTTGCCGCCGGTTGCGCCCGGTCCCTAGACGACACACGAACGGCTCCCAGGAAGCGGCCAGGGAACAGCCAGATGATGGTCACATGACCGACGGACCCAAGATCCTCATCGTCGACGACGAGCCGAACATCCGCGATCTCCTCACGACCTCGCTTCGCTTCGCCGGTTTCGCCGTGCGGGCGGTCGGGAACGGGGCACAGGCGATCTCCGCCGTGCTCGAAGAGGAGCCGGACCTCATCATCCTCGACGTCATGCTCCCCGACATGAACGGGTTCGGCGTCACCAAGCGCCTCCGTTCGTCGGGCTACACCTCGCCGATCCTCTTCCTCACGGCGAAGGACGACACCGAGGACAAGATCACCGGCCTCACGGTCGGCGGCGACGACTACGTGACGAAGCCGTTCTCCCTCGACGAGATCGTCGCCCGCATCAAGGCGATCCTGCGCCGGACGATGAACGACGAAGAAGACGCGATCATCCGCGCCGGCGAACTCACGATGGACCAGGACACGCACGAGGTCACCATCGGCGATGCGCAGATCGAGCTCTCCCCCACCGAGTTCAAGCTGCTCCGCTACCTCATGCTCAACCCGAACCGCGTGCTCTCGAAGGCGCAGATCCTCGACCACGTGTGGGAGTACGACTTCAACGGCGACGCCGGCATCGTGGAGTCCTACATCTCGTACCTCCGTCGGAAGCTCGACCAGTACTCGGCCGAGCCGATCATCCAGACCAAGCGTGGCTTCGGCTACATGCTCAAGGCGACCAAGGCCTCCTGAGCAGTCACAGCTGACTGTCGGCGGCCGTCGGGTTCTCCCCGGCGGCCGCCGCTTACTGTTGGGGAAGCATGCACGCGCGAATGAGTCACTGGTGGGACGCGATCTCCCTCCGCACCAAGATCACCGGGATCACCGTCCTCCTGGTCGCGCTCGGCCTGCTCGTC
The DNA here is from genome assembly GCF_003234795.2 of Curtobacterium sp. MCLR17_032. Lineage (NCBI taxonomy): Bacteria > Bacillati > Actinomycetota > Actinomycetes > Micrococcales > Microbacteriaceae > Curtobacterium > Curtobacterium sp. MCLR17_032. The sequence goes on from NZ_CP126268.1 coordinate 3,166,180, forward strand.
GCCGGGCTCGGCACGATGACGGTGCTGAGTACGTACCTGATGCGGCAGCTCGACACGCAGGTGACGACCACGAGCTCGCAGCTCGAAGGCCAGAACGTCAGTGACGGTGAGCAGTACTGCAAGCTGTCGATGGTGCTCGAGAAGAGCTCCTACGTCGCCGCGTACGACGGTCGTGGCAAGCAGATCTGCGACACGGAGTCGCCGTCGCAGCCGGACGTCTCCCGCGTGCGCTTCTCGTCGGCGGCCTCCACCTCGGCGCCCTTCAGCCTGTACGACGAGCAGCACAACCACGAGTGGCGTGCCCAGGTCATCCCCGCGAACCTGCAGAACCTCTCCACCGGGGCCACCGAGACCGGCTACGTGCTCGTCGCGGTCTCCAGCGCCGGCACCGACCAGACCATCGCGCAGTTCACCGTCATCTTCCTGCTGTTCGGCATCTCGGTGATCCTGCTCGGGGCGATGCTCACGCGCCTCCTGGTCACCGCCACGTTCGACCCGCTGCGGAACGTCGAGGACACAGCTGCCCGCTTCGCTGCCGGGGACTTCAACCAGCGCCTCGACGCGGACACCCCGAACACCGAGGTCGGCCGGCTGAACCGCTCCCTCAACGCCATGCTCGAGCGGATCGACGACGCGTTCGAGGACCGCGAGCGCACGATCGACCAGATGCGCCGCTTCGTCGGGGACGCCTCGCACGAGCTCCGGACGCCGCTGGTGTCCCTCCGTGGGTACGCCGAGCTCTACCGGATGGGTGCGCTCCGCAAGGAAGAGGACGTCGCGCAGGCGATGGACCGCATCGAGAAAGAGGCCAAGCGCATGGGCCTCCTGGTGCAGGACCTGCTGCAGCTCGCCCGCATCGACGAGTCGAAGCCGCTCGAGCTCGGCCCGGTCGACCTCGTCACCATCGCCCGCGACTCCGCGCTCGACACGATGGCCTCCAACCCGGACCGTGAGATCCAGGTCCTGGTCGAGGACTCGCTGACCGGCGAGAACGTCCCGCAGGCGGTCCGGCCGATGAGCTCCTTCGGTGCCGCCGTCGAGGTCTCCGGCAGCCCGTCCGTCCCCGCCTCGCCGCCGCTCAACACCACCGGGCCGATCGCGTTCTCACGTCAGACGATCGCGCGCCTCAGGGCTCGGCGCACCCGGGCGATGAGCCTCGACACCAAGAACCCGACCGACGAGACCACTCCCCTGCCGACGATCGTGCTGCCCAAGCGGCCGCCGATCGTCCTGGCAGAGGAGAACAAGGTCCGCCAGATCGTCACGAACCTCATGGGCAACGCCATGCGGTTCACCGAGCACGACGACCCGATCGAGATCGGCATCGGCGTGGACGACGAGCGCGAGATGGCCCACATCGACGTCATCGACCACGGTGAGGGCATCCCGCCGCAGTTGCGCGATAAGATCTTCCAGCGCTTCTGGCGTGCCGACACCTCGCGCGCGCGGGACACCGGCGGCTCGGGCCTCGGACTCGCGATCGTGTCGGGCATCGTGCACGCGCACCACGGGTCGGTCGAGGTGTTCGACACCCCGGGCGGCGGTGCCACCTTCCGCGTGTGGCTGCCGCTGCTGCCGCGCGAGGGCGCGCCCGCCACTCCCGCCCTGTCCTGACGGTCGGCGCACCTCCGCCTCCGCCCGCGCCGAGGTCGCACGAACTGCCGCGGTAGCCCGCTCCAGGCGGCACTTCGTGCAACCTCGGCGCCGGTTAGACGGCATGTCGTGCAACCCCGCCGGTCGCATCTCGGCCTTGGCCTTGGCCCTGGCCCTGGCCGGGGGCCCGCCCGCCGTCCAGGTCGCGGAAACTGCTGCCCGCCCCCGTCGCGAGCTGCACTTCGTGCAACCCGGACGCCCGCCTGACGGCCTGTCGTGCGACCTCATGGGGAGCGGCCCGGGAGGCCCTTCCACCGCCCGTCGTCGAGGTCGCAGGACCTGCCGCCCACCCCCGTCGCGAGCAGCACTCCGTGCGACCCGGGCGCTCGCCTGGTGGCCTGTCGTGCGACCTCGCCAACTGCGCCCTGCCACCCTCGGCCGGGAGGCCCTTCCACCGCCCGCCGCCCAGGTCGCGGAAACTGCCGCCCACCCCCGTCGCGAGCAGCACTCCGTGCGACCCGGGCGTCCGCCTGACGGCCTGTCGTGCGACCTCGCCGAGCCTGACCGCCCCGCGTCGCGGTGAAGTCGACTCACGATGCTGACGCAGAGCCTCGCGCTGGACTCCGCCGCCGTACCGCGAACGCCTGGCGGAGTCGCTCGAAGACCAGTGCCGGACGGGACGCGTCGAGGGCAGTGGCATGCACGACGAGCCATCCGTTGACGACGAAACCGTTGTCGCGCCGTTGATCGTGCTGGAACACTTCGCGGTCGCGATGGTGGTCACCGTCGTACTCGAAGGCGATCCGGTACTCGGGCCACGCCATGTCCACACGACCGAGGAACGTCCCGGAAGGGTCCTCGACGTCGAGGTTGAGCACGGGCTCCGGGAATCCGGCGTCGACCAAGGCGAGCCGGAACCATGTCTCCATCGCTGATTCCGACCCGGCGCGGACGAGTTCGATGGCGGCTCGTGCCACGCGGACGTGACGGTGGCCCGGACGGATCGATGCGGCAAGCCCGTCGATGGTGGTCAGAGCGCTCCTCCCGACGAGGTGGTCACCGACCGCGACCAGATCACGGAGCCCGAGCACGGAAGCGCACTCCCACCAGGCCTGTTCCGGGGTGCTGCACCGGACTCCTCGGACCGTGGTCATCGGGGCGTCCGCTCGGGCCCGGTGGCCGGTCACGCCCGGGCGGCGCATCAGCGATCCGCGGCCGGCCGTGGAGACGTGGTTCCGATCCTGTTCCCGCCCGGGCAGCGGTGCTCCCCACAGGCGCGCCGCCGTGGTGTGACTGAAGAACTGGTCGGTTCTAAGGACGAGTGAGAGCGCGTCCACCAGCGTCCCCTCGTACCCGCGACCGACGCGGACCCCGTGGACGGGTCGTTGCAGATCGCGGCGACGAAGTCGTCCTGGGTCGAGGCCCGAGGACAGCGCGTCGCGAACACGGAAGGGCTGCGCGTCGAACGGGCTCGGGAGGGGTCGTGGCTGCACCATCTCGACAGTCTCGGGAACGCGGCGGCGGACCGAGCCGACGGCTCCCGTTCCCTGTGGAGAACGACGTGATGTGAGCCTCCAGTGCAGGAGCCTGCAAGTCGCGCACTCGCGAACCGCGCGGTCGAGCGTTCCCGAGGTCGCGAGACGCGCCGCAGCCTGCGCATCCAGGTCGCGAGACGTGCCGCAGGCCGCTCGGCCTGCCGGCAGTTCGAGCGACCTCGACGATCGGACGGTGGAGATGCCGGCCCGCCGGCCCACCGGTGGCACAGTCCTCAAGTCGCACGACACGCCACGGACTCTCCACCGAGGTCGCACGAAGTGCCGCCTCGGGACGCGGCGGGCGGCAGTTCGTGCGACCTCGGCCGCCGCCGCAGGGCGCCGGCCGCAGGCCGCCGGGCACGCGGAAGGGCCCCCGCACGAGAAGCGTACGAGGGCCCTTGCCGAGCAGGTCCGGACTAGAAGTCCATGCCACCCGTGGGGTCGCCGGCCGGCATGGCCGGGTTCTTCTCCGGCTTGTCGGCGACGACGGCCTCGGTCGTGAGGAACAGACCGGCGATCGAAGCAGCGTTCTGCAGCGCCGATCGCGTGACCTTGGCGGGGTCGATGATGCCCGCGGCGATCAGGTCGACGTACTCGCCGGTCGCGGCGTTGAGGCCCCAACCGGACTCGAGCTCGCGGACCCGAGCAGCGACGACACCCGGCTCGAGACCGGCGTTGAGCGCGATCTGCTTGAGCGGCGCGTCGATGGCGACACGGACGATGTTCGCGCCGGTCGCCTCGTCGCCCTCGAGCGAGAGACCGTCGAGCGCGACCTTGCCGGCCTGGATGAGGGCGACGCCACCACCGGCGACGATGCCCTCTTCGACGGCTGCCTTCGCGTTGCGGACGGCGTCCTCGATGCGGTGCTTGCGCTCCTTGAGCTCGACCTCGGTCGCGGCACCCGCCTTGATGACGGCCACGCCACCGGCGAGCTTCGCGAGGCGCTCCTGGAGCTTCTCGCGGTCGTAGTCGGAGTCGGTCGCCTCGATCTCGGAGCGGATCTGACGGACGCGGCCGGCGATCTGCTCGGCGTCGCCGGCACCCTCGACGATGGTCGTCTCGTCCTTGGTGATGACGACCTTGCGGGCACGACCGAGGAGGTCGAGCGTCGCGTTCTCGAGCTTGAGGCCGACCTCTTCCGAGATGACCTGGCCGCCGGTGAGGATCGCGATGTCCTGCAGCATGGCCTTGCGACGGTCGCCGAAGCCCGGGGCCTTGACGGCGACGGACTTGAAGATGCCACGGATCTTGTTCACGACGAGCGTGGCCAGGGCCTCACCGTCGACGTCCTCGGCGATGATCAGGAGCTGCTTGCCCGCCTGGATCACCTTGTCGACGACCGGCAGGAGGTCCTTGATGTTCGAGATCTTCGAGTTGACGATCAGGACGTACGCGTCTTCGAAGACGGCTTCCTGACGCTCGGGGTCGGTGACGAAGTACTGCGACAGGTAGCCCTTGTCGAAGCGCATGCCCTCGGTCAGCTCGAGCTCGGTGCCGAAGGTGTTCGACTCCTCGACGGTGACGACACCTTCCTTGCCGACCTTGTCGATGGCCTCGGCGATGAGCGCGCCGATGGTCGGGTCAGCGGCCGAGATCGACGCGGTGGCGGCGATCTGGTCCTTGGTCTCGATCTCCTTGGCGTCGGCGAGCAGCTGCTCGGAGACGGCCGCGACGGCCTTCTCGATGCCGCGCTTCAGGGAGATGGGGTCGGCGCCGGCCGCGACGTTGCGCAGGCCTTCACGGACGAGTGCCTGGGCGAGCACCGTTGCGGTGGTCGTACCGTCACCGGCGACGTCGTCGGTCTTCTTGGCGACCTCCTTGACGAGCTCCGCACCGATCTTCTCGTACGGGTCGTCGAGCTCGATCTCCTTGGCGATGGAGACACCGTCGTTCGTGATCGTGGGGGCGCCCCACTTCTTCTCGAGGACGACGTTGCGGCCGCGCGGGCCGAGCGTCACCTTCACGGCGTCGGCCAGCTGGTTGAGGCCGCGCTCGAGGCCGCGTCGGGCCTCTTCGTTGAAAGCAATGATCTTTGCCATGTGAGTTCTTCGTCCCTCCCGGACGTCGTCATCGGGGTCGTTCTGGCACTCAGTGTGACCGAGTGCCAAGCCCGATTCTGGCACTCGCCACCCGAGAGTGCAACACAGTCTGGAGGCTCGCCCCGCTTCCACAGGTCGGCCCGGCCCGCAGCGGCCACCCACATCACGGCAGCGCCACATGACGAACGCGCCGCCCCCGACGGGGACGACGCGTTCGCGAGCGGTTCGGCGACTCAGGCCGGACGGACCGACTCTGCCTGCGGGCCCTTCGACCCAGTCCCGACGTCGAACGTCACTGCCTGGCCCTCTTCGAGGACCTTGTAGCCGCTCATGTCGATGGCCGAGTAGTGCACGAACACGTCCTGGCCCCCTCCATCCACGGTGATGAAGCCGAAGCCCTTCTCGGCGTTGAACCACTTCACGGTTCCGTTGGCCATGTTCCTTGCTCCCTGCGGTACTGCTGGTGCGAACGACGACACCATCGCAAATGGCGTCATCGGGTCAGAGCGCTGTCGCCTCGCCCGCTTCCGCAGCCGTTCCTCGAAGTGAGGACCTGTCGCGAACACGGGGTGACCACTGGTGACTCTGACCGAGTGTCACGATTTCGGCAAGGGGTGTGACACGTATTTCACGCAGCGATCCACGATCCGCAACGTGCCGGAAACACAGGGCCGCGGAACGGGGATCTCAGCCGGCGTAGTCCGCCCCGAGGACGACCGAGACGTCCGCGTTCGGGAAGGCCGACGACCGCTGCACCGCCGAGGTGCCGAGCGACTTCGCGATGCCCTCGGCCAGCGCCGCCTGGGACTCCTGCTGGTAGTAGACGATGGTCTGCGTCGAACCGGTCGTGCCGGCGTCGCCCGTGGACGTCACCTTCCAGCCCGCGCCGGTGAGCTTCGTCGACGCGTTCGCCGCGAGCCCCGTCGTCGAGGTGCCGTTCAGCACGACGAGGGTGGTCGCGCCCTGGTCGGTCGGGGAAGCGGCCGCGGCCGCCGGCGAGGACGCTCCACCGGACGGCTCCGACCCGGCCGAGGCACTGCTGGTCGGGGTCGAGGTCGCCGACGCGGACGGTGCCGACGTGGCCCCACCACTGCCCTCGGTGAACTGCACGCTGCCGTTGGCGAGGGCGAGCACGAGGACGCCGACACCGACCAGGACGCCGGTGGCGAGGGCCGCCCAGGCGAACACGACCCAGCCGCCACCCCGACGGGCGGGACCACGGTGCGCGCCGACCCGGGGGCCGTCGGTGACGTCGTCGAACCGGTCTCGCGGGAATCTCGTCATCGTTCCTCTTCACGTCCTTCGTGGTCGGCCGGGGGCGCGACGAAACTGCGGGCAGCGCGGGCGCTCGTCCGGGCCCGGCGGAGACGCTGCAGCCGGGTGACCAGCTGCGGGTCGTACGCCAGGGCCGCCGGTGAGTCGATCACCCGGTTCAACACCTGGTAGTACCGCGTCGGCGACCAGTCGAACTCGACGCGGATCTCGGCTTCCTTCGTCCGGTCGTGCCGTGCCCGCTCGTGCTCGAACGCGAGCACGTGCTTGGCGAGCTCGGTGAGCTCGTCGGTGGGGAGGGCGGTCACACTGGTTCCGATCGCGGACGGGTTGCAGGTCTCGCACATCGTAGGGGCGCTCGGCAGGTCGACCCTGGCACGGCGTTGGACTGTCGCGGAACCCGCTCAGCCGAGCGTCCGGCCGAACCACCGGACCCGGGTGCCGAACGCGTCGGACACGGCGAGCGCCCGGCCGTCGAGGGAGAGCGTCGCGAACGCGTCCGGATCGGCGGGGTCGACGTCGGGCGGCAGCGTCGCCGCGACCCCGGCGAGGATCCCGGTCCGCTCGAGCGCCACCCAGCGCACGCCCCGCGCACGCAGGCGGTCGACGAGCTGCTGTCGCCCGGCACCCGGCACGTACACGAGGGTCCCGGTGGTCATGACGACCGGCTCGCAGCCGTCCGGCAGGGCGTCGAGGGCGCGGTCCAGGTCCTCCGGCACGCGGCCACGGATCCGGACGGGAGGCTCCACCAGCGTCGCCCGCAACGCCTCCGCCATCAGGGCGGTCCGGTCCTTCGCCTCGGGCGGGACGGCCTCGACGAGTCGCTCGAGTGCTCCCGGCGCCGCGGGGTCGATCGGGTTCGGGTCGAGCGCCACCCGCGCCCCGATCCGGATCGGCCGCGCTGCCGGTCCTGGAGGCGTCCCGGTGACGTCGGCGACCAGGTGCACGGCGGGACCTGGCACCGCGGTGTGCACCCGGACGAGCGGACTCGGTGCTCCGTCCGGACGGTCGCGCTGCCGGTGGTCGAGCGTCACCCGGTCCGGGATCGAGCAGAGCCCGGCTGCGGCGCCGACGTCGAGCAGGCCGAGCGGTCGGCCGGTGGCTGCGGCGAGCGCGGCGAACACCGGCACGACGGGGGCGAGCCGGCGCGGGTCGTTGGCCTGCACCGTGGCGGTGGTGAGGGCTGCGACCAGGGCGGGGCGGGCCTCCCGTCCGAGGGCACGGAGCGACCCGGCGTCCGTCGGGTCGGCGCCGAGGCGTCGGGCGACCGCGAAGAGGAGCTCCGGCTGTCGCTGGGTGGCGGGGACCTCCTCGAGGAGCGCGACCAGGTCGTCGTCGAGGGAGCGAGCCCAGGCTCCGTACGCGGGTGAGACGGGCGCGATCCGGTCTGCGTAGGTGCGGTAGCGCTGCCGGGTGTCCATCAGGAGGCCGGGCGGTACATGCCGACGTGGGTGATGCCGGCCTCGTCGTAGGGTGCGCCGAAGCGGACGAAGCCGTGGCGTTCGTAGAGCGCGGCGACGTACTGCTGGGCGTGCAGGACGAACGCCTCGTGTCCGTGTTCGGCGAGGACGGCGGCGACGAGCCGGCCGGCGACGCCCTGTCCGCGGTGGTCCGGGTGGGTGGCGACCCGGCCGATCACCCGGGTCGGTGCGGCGCTGTCGGCGGGGTGCGGTTCGGCGGCGGCCGGCCGGACCAGGCGGAGGTACCCGGTGACCACGGTCTCGGTGTCACCGGTCAGCCGCTGCTCGGTCCACCAGTGCTCGGTGTCCGGGTCGCGGTCGCGGCCGTCGAAGTCCTCGGCCGTGACGCGCTGTTCGAGGGCGAACACCCGGTTCCGCAGCCGGACGATGTCGTACAGTTCGTCGGTCGTCAGGTGTTCCCAGCGGGCACGGTGGACGGAATGACCGGACATCCCGCGGAGTTTAGTCCAGCGACGCACGATGACCGGTCGACACCCGTTCCGGTCGGAACCAGGAGGTACGCACATGGCATACAACGTCGACAAGTCCGACGCCCAGTGGCGCGAGGAGCTCTCGCCGGACCAGTACGCCGTGCTCCGCCAGGCCGGCACCGAGCGCCCGTGGACCGGTGAACTCCTCGACGAGGAGCGCGCCGGCGTCTACACGTGTGCGGCGTGTGGTGCGGAGCTGTTCAAGAGCGGCACGAAGTTCGACTCCGGCTGCGGTTGGCCGTCGTTCTACGAGTCGGTCGACCCGGCGGCGGTGCAGCTGATCGAGGACAAGTCCCTCGGCATGGCCCGCACCGAGGTCCGGTGTGCGAACTGCGGCGGCCACCTCGGCCACGTGTTCCCGGACGGCTTCGGGACCCCCACGGGCGACCGCTACTGCATGAACTCGGTCTCGCTCAACTTCTCGGCCGAGAAGTAGGCGCGGAGCAGGACCGCTGACGGCGCTCGGACTCCGGTCCGGGCGCCGTCGTCGTGTGCCACACCCCGGCCTGCCGGTACGATGGGCGGGTCAGCCGGCATGGCGCAATTGGTAGCGCACCGTACTTGTAATACGGGGGTTGCGGGTTCAAGTCCCGCTGCCGGCCCTACGAACGCAAGCGCCCCTGGTGGCGTCTGGTGTGGCCCCCGCTGAGTTCAGCGCCGCTCGAGGTACTCGCACGGCAGCGTCACGACCCACGGTGACCGGTCCGGCGCCTGCCGCAGTCCCACGGTCCTGCGGTTCCCGCTCGCGCACGCCTCGCGGGCAGCGGGGACCTGCGAGGTGATGGTCGGCCCGTCGGACCGCCCCGCGTGGCCGGTGTCGTGGTGGTGCACCACGAGCGTCAGTGCCACGGCGACGGCGAGAGCGATCGCGACGGCGCGACGGAGCCGGTGCCGCCCCCAGATCGCGTCCGCGGTGACCACGAGTGCGAGGAGCAGGAAGCCCGAGCTGACGGTGGCGTACCGGATCGGGCCGAAGTGCGCGACGTGGTCCGCGAGGCCCTGCGTGAAGAGGAACCCGTCGGCAGGGGTGACGAGCAGTGCGGCTGCCCAGAGCGCGGCGGCACCGAGGACGGTCGCGGACACGAGCCAGCGGTGCCCGGCCTGCCCGGCCACGATCGCGGCGACGGCCACGGCGACGCACACCACGGTCAGGGCGACGACCGGTGCCGTCCCGGCGTCGGCGATCATCGTGGACACCGCATCGAGCCGGGTCGTCCACACCGTGGTGAGCGGAACGGACACGAAGCCGACGACGACGTCCGCGATCGTCACCGGGCCCGAGGTGCCGTAGCTGATGGCTGGTCGGGGGAACGCGACGACGGTGGCGACCTGCGCGGCTCCGGCGGCCAGGAACGCGGCCACCACGGGCCACTTCCGGCGGTCCCGGATTCCGGCCAGGAGCAGCGGGGCGAACAGCAGGGCCTGGGTGTCGCTGAGCACGACGGCGACGACGAGCACGGCGGTGCCGGCCGACGTCCACCACGACCTGGGGACGGCGAGCAGCACCACGGGGACCAGCAGCAGCAGGAACGAGTGCAGGTTGTTCATCGTCCCGAGCGCCTCACGTGGCGCGGTCGGGATCAGCGGGGGCACGGCGGCGAGCAGGAACGGTGCCACCGGGGTGCGCAGCACGGTCCGGCTGTACAGGTAGAGCAGTGCGCTCACCGCGCCGACGCCGGCGCAGGCGAGGAGGGTGACGGTCTGTGCGAGGTGCTCCGGCCCGGCGATGGTGCCGCTCACTGCTGCGATGAGTCGCGGGACGAGTTGCAGGTACCCGCCGAAGGGCCGGAAGAGCGTGGCCCCGAGTCCGTCGACGAAGTACTCGGAGACGAAGTCCCGGCCGTCCTCGGCCCACAGCGTGGCGCGTTGCTCGGGGTCCAGGCGGGACCAGGCGACCGCGGTGGCGAGCACCAGCACGAGCGCGGCGAGGAGTGCGGTCCGGAGGCGACTCATCGGCGTGGCGACAGACCCCGTCGTCGCCCGGGACCCCGACGTCGCCAGCGGGGAGCGCGTCATCGGTTGCATGCTCGTCGGACCACTGGTCGAGGGTACGACCTGCGGCCCCGGAGCGGACTCCCGACGACGGTCCGACGCGCCGGCGTTTGGACACGGGAAGAGCTCCGACACGGGAGGAGTTCCGACGTGGGAAGAACGCCGACACGGCAAGAGCGTCTGCATGAGCAGAGCCCCGAGCGACCAGGTCGCTCGGGGCTCCGGCGCGGGTGGAACACGGATCAGGGGTGTTCCGGGCGCTCGGCGCGGTAACCAGCCGGCCGTGTGTCGATCCTGACACCCGCAGGACCACCGGGTCCACGCCGCCGGACGACATCAGCGGTTTCCCGCATCATCCGGCGGGCCGCACCGGACGCAGGGCCAGCCGGGCCCGCGACGGACCCGGGGCCTGCCGCGCCCGCGACGGCGCGGGGACGGCCTCGCACCGGCGCGGGATCAGCGTCCGCCGCTGATCTTCCGCACGCGCTGCGCGACCCCGGCCGTGCCGTAGGGGTAGTCGTCCACCCGGGGTGCGCTGGCGTCCGTGAGCGCGGTGAGTTCGGCGTCCTCGAGCACCAGGTCCGCGGCGCCGAGGTTGTCCTGCAGCTGTTCGACGGTCCGGGCGCCGAGGATGACGCTCGTCACGGCCGGCCGGGCGAGCAGCCAGGCGAGGGACACCTGGGAGCGCGAGGCCCCGTGCGCCTCGGCGACGGTCGAGACCGCATCGAGCACCTGCCAGGTGCGCTCGTCGGCGTTGCGGGCCTCCCACGCCTCCATGCCGCGCTTCGGGTCCTCCCCCAGACGGGTCGAGCCGGTCGGGGCCTCGTCGCGCTGGTACTTGCCGGACAGCCAGCCACCGGCGAGCGGCGACCACGGCAGCAGGCCGATGCCGGCGTCCAGGCAGGCGGGCACGACCTCGTGCTCGATGTCGCGGACCAGCAGGTTGTACTGCGGCTGCAGGGTGACGGCCGGTGCCCAGCCGTGCGCCTTCGCCTCGTAGACGGCCTTCGTGACCTGGTAGCCGAGGTAGTTCGAGAACCCGTACGAGCCGATCTTGCCGGCCGAGACGGCGTCGTCGAGGAAGCGCAGGGTCTCCTCGATCGGGGTCAGGGCGTCCCACGCGTGCATCTGGTAGAGGTCGATGTGCTCGACGCCGAGCCGCTCGAGCGAGGCGTCGAGGGCGACACGGAGGTGCCGGCGCGACAGTCCGAGGTCGTTGGGACCGTCGCCCTGCGGGAAGCGGCCCTTGGTGGCGAGGACGACCTGCTCGGCTTCGGTCGGGTGGGCCTGCAGCCAACGGCCGATGATCCGCTCGGACTCGTTGCCCGAGTACACGTCGGCCGTGTCGATGAAGGTGCCGCCGCCGGCCACGAAGGCGTCGATGATGGCGTGGGAGGTGGGTTCGTCGGCTTCGCTGCCGAACGTCATGGTGCCGAGGGTCAGCGACGACACCACTGTCCCGCTGTTGCCGAGGAGTCTGTGTTCCATGGCGCGGACGCTACGCCGCGCGTCCTCCGCGGCGGGAGGGCCCACGAGTACCCGTCAGCGGTCGCCGGACAGGACCTCCCCCAGGAACGCGATCGCCGCCTCCCGGAAGTGCCGCGACGTCGGGGCATTGAAGTGGTTCCGCCCCGGGATCTCGACGAACGTCGCGTGCGGTGCCGTCTCGGCGAGGCGCAGCGCGCTGTCCTTGATGCCGTCCTCGCTGCCCGCGGCGAGCAGCAGCGGCTGCGTCGGCGCGTTCTCGGGCGTCGGTTCGATGCTGTCCCGCATCCCCTCGACCATGGCGACGAGCGCGCGGAGGTCGTTGCCCTCCACCCCGGCGGCCATCGTCAGGTACCCGTTGGTGACGCGGTCCTCGACCGGGGTGCCGTCGGTGATGAACGCCCGCGCCTGGTCGACGCGGACGCGCCGCATCGGGTCGGCGTCGGGGATGCCGCCCAGGACCGCACGCGAGATCCGGTCGCTCATCCGTTCGGCTGCGTGCCAGCCGACGCGGGCGCCGAGCGAGTACCCGAGGAACGCGACGTCGTCGAGCAGGTAGGTGTCGATGACCGCGGTGACGTCGTCGACGAGCAGGTCCATCGAGTAGCTGTGCGGCTCGTGCGGTTTGCCGCTGGCCCCGTGGCCGCGCTGGTCGAACGCGATGACCCGGCGTCCGGCGCGGACGAGGTCGCGGGTCCACCCGGCAGCGTGCCAGTTGAGGAGCGCTCCGGAGGCGAACCCGTGCACGGCGACGACCGCGGGGGCGTCCGGGTCTCCGAAGTCGTAGGTGGCGAGCGGGAGGCCGTCCGGGGACATGACCACCCGGGGGCGGGGCGCTTCGGGGACGAGAGACATGGCCTGCCCAGGGTAGCGGGGGCACAGTGGCTCGCATGGACGGGTACGGCAGCGATCAGATCCGAGCGGCAGAACGAGGGCACCTCGCGGCGGGCGAGCCCCTCATGCAGCGGGCCGCCGACGGGTTGGCCGCGATCGTCGGCGACCTGTTGGACGACCCGGCGGTCCGACCCGGGGACGGCCCGGGTTCGGTGTTGGTCCTCGCCGGCAGCGGCGACAACGGCGGGGATGCCCTGTTCGCGGGGGCGCGGCTGGCGTCGGCCGGGAGGCACGTCACGGTCCTGCGCGTCGGCTCACGTGTCCACGAGGCGGGCCTGGCAGCGGCCCGGGATGCCGGGGCGCGCCTCCTGGACGACCCGGTGGCGGACGGTGCGAGCGGTTCCGCGTCGGGTGCGGCGGACATCCTGCACGCGGCGACCCCGCCGGTCGGCGAGCGGCTGGCGCAGGTCGGCCGGGAGGCCGCCCTCGAGGCGGACCTGGTGCTCGACGGGATCCTCGGCATCGGTGGCGGCGGACCGCTGCGGTCACCGGCGCGGGAGGTCGTGGCCGGCCTCCGCGAGCTGGCCCGGGAACAGCGTGCGCCGTTCGTGGTCGCGGTGGACGTGCCGAGCGGCATCGACGTGGACACCGGTGGCATCGCGGACGACCACGTGCTGCACGCCGACGTCACGGTGACGTTCGGCGGGGTGAAGGCCGGGCTGCTCCGGGGACCCGCGGCGACGCTCGCCGGACGGATCGAACTCGTCGACGTCGGGATCGGTGCGGACCTGGCGGCGGTGGAGCCGCTGGTCCGCACCTGACCCGCGCGGATCGCTCGCGCCGGACCGTCAGCCGGGCGACCGGGCGACCGGCGACCGGGCCGCCGGACGGTCGGTCGGGGTCAGACCGCGCCGGCGTCGACCCCGTGCTCGACGTCACCACGGGCCTCCAGCCAGGTGTCGACGAAGTGCCGGTAGTTGGCGGCGATGAGCTGTTCGGCCGCCTCGGTGTCCAGGTGCTCGCGGACGACGTCCTCGAGCGGTTCCTCCCAGTTGCTGCGGCCGATCGCGAACCCGACGAAGCCGTCGACCGGTGCCGCGGTGCGCAGCCAGGCGTCGAGCTGTTCCTCGGGCGCGTCCCGTCCCAGGACGATGCACTGCACGGTGTCCCGTCCGCCGCGTCGCGCGGTGGCCACGACGCGTTCGGCGTCCTCGCGACGGTCCAGGCCCTCGAGCTTCCAGACGTCCACCTCGACGCCGTGGTCCTGCAGGAACTCGAGCACCTGGACGACCAGGTCGGGCCGGAGGTCACGGTCGTAGTCGTCGACGGCCGACTGCTGCTCGTCGGTGCCCGGCACGAGCAGCTCGACGAGGAACGGGCGTCCGGCGTCGTGCAGGGTCGCCGAGACGCCGGCGAGCGCCGCTGCCTGCTGCTCGCGGTGGTCGGCGTCGAAGGCGGGGTTGTCCCGCACCAGGACCTTCACCCAATCCGGGTCGAACGCGTCGACGTGGTCGACCCAGTCGTCGCCGTACTCGAGCTCGAACCACTCGCGGCCGGAGCGCTCGACCGGCATGGCGAGCTGGAGTCCGGCCTCCTTGGCGAGCCGGGCGACGTCGGCGCCGTAGCGCTCGTCGACCAGGACGCCGGTGTGCTCGCGGGCGGCGCCGGCGGCCAGGGCGGTGAGGACCCCGCGGTAGACGAGCTGCTTGCCGGCGCGGACGCGTTCGGCCTCGGCCTCGTCGGCGGGCTCGCCGGAGTCCTCGTCGTAGGTGTGCTCGAGGAGCGAGGACCGCTGGTCCATCGCGAACAGGAACAGGGCGTGGGTCTCGTCGAGGATCGGCATCGCCCCGGTCTACTCCGTCGGGGCTCCCCGGTGGTCCGGGTCCGGGTCCGGGTCCGGGCGTGGTCCGGATCCGGGCACGGACCGGTTGCGGGCGCGGGCCGGTTGCGGGCGTGGTCGGTCGATCGTCCGTAGGTTCGGTCCATGACGTTCAACGACGACACCCGGCTGCAGGGCGGCAAGGTCAAGCGCCGCGGGCGCACCACGGCCATCGGCGGCGGCGCGGTCGGTGTCACCGCGATCGTGGTCTTCCTCATCGCCCAGTTCACGGGGGTCGACCTCGGCGGGCTCGTCGGCGGGGGCGGCGGCCTCACCCCGATCCAGCAGGGCGGCGCCGAAGCCACACCGATCGCCGAGTGCCAGACCGGCCGGGACGCCAACGCCGACGTCGAATGCCGGATGGAGGGCGCTGCCGAGTCGCTCGACGCGTACTGGAGCGCCGAGTCGCAGGAGCTCGGCACGACGTACTCGACGCCCGACTTCTTCCTGTTCGACGGCTCGACCGACACCGGGTGCGGCACTGCATCGGCGGCGACCGGGCCGTTCTACTGCCCGCCGGACCGTGCGATCTTCCTCGACACCGCGTTCTACGACGACCTGAAGTCGACCTACGGGTCCTCAGGCGGGCCGCTCGCGCAGATGTACGTCGTCGCGCATGAGTGGGGCCACCACGTGCAGCAGCTGCAGGGCACCTTCGCCGACACCGACCGCAGCGGCACCGGCGCCTCGTCCGGCAGCGTCCGCGTGGAGCTGCAGGCAGACTGCTACGCCGGCGCCTGGGTCGGGGACGCGGCGACGACGAAGGCCGCCGACGGCTCGACGTTCTTCGAGCCGGTCACCCGCGCCCAGATCGCCGACGCCCTGTCCGCGGCGAGCGCCGTGGGTGACGACAGCATCCAGGAGAAGGCGACCGGTCAGGTCGACCCGGACTCGTTCACGCACGGGTCCAGCGAGCAGCGGCAGCGGTGGTTCGAGCGGGGCTACGAACGCGGGGCGACGAGCTGCGACACCCTCAGCGTCCCGGGCTCGTCGCTCTAGGGGCGACGCCCGGTCAGTTGGCCGTGGCCGACGGCGACGGGGTCCCCGACGACGAGCTGCTCGGCGTCGGGGTGGGCGTCGGCGTGGAGTCGGTGCTGTCGGCGGCCGAGACCACGAATGTGCGGAACTCGTCGTTCGTCGACGCGGTCGTGTACTGGTACTGCTGGCCGTTGACCAGCACCAGCGGGGTGCCCGGGAACGTCGTCAGGTCGGAACCCGGGATGTCGCCGCCGCTCACCGCGGTGGTGCGCTCGTCGACCCACTTGCCGTAGCGCTGGTCGTCGATGCAGGACTCGATGGTCGAGCCGTGCCGCACACCCGGGATGCTCGTGATCAGCGAGCCGAGCTGCTCGTCCGTCAGGCCCGGCGTGCCCTCTTCCGGCTGCTTGGCGAACAGGGCCTTGTTCACGGCGAAGAACGAGTCCGGCGACTCCTGCGCCACGCAGGCTGCTGCGTTCGCCGCACGGAGCGAGTACTTCGTGCCCTGCGAGCGGTTCGACAGGATCGCGACGGGGTGGATGTCGATCGTCGCGGCACCGGAGTCGACCAGGCCCTCGATGTACTCGCTGTTCGTGGACTCGAACGCGCCGCAGATCGGGCAGAGGTAGTCGACGTACAGGGTGATCCGCACCGGGTCGGCCGAGTCGGTCGCACTCGGGGACGGAGCAGTCGAGGCGGCTGCCGGGTCCACGGCCTTCAGACCGGTGCTGATCGTGATGCCACCGTCGGCCATGGTGTCGGGGCCGGGTCCGGCGGGACGCGAGGAGTTCACGAGCACGAGCGTGACGATCGTGGCGGCGGCGACGAGCACCACGCCGAGTCCGATCTGCAGTCCGAGCCGGGCACCACGCTGGCGACGCTTCTGCTGGGCACGGGTGCGCTGGGCTCGCTCGCGGGCGGCGGCGCGACGCGCGTTCCGCTGGGCGCGGGCGTCACCTTCAGGGCGGTTGGTCATCGTGCGGCTGTCCTCCTGGTCGGTGTCCGCTCGGCCTCCCCCCGGTCGGCGGACGGACCCGCCGATTGTAGTGGCGGCCGATGGGAACCAGCCAACCAGCAGGGAACGCCCCGGGGACCGGCAGCTGCGCACTGGCGCCGCTGGGAGAACTCGTGTTGTATGACCAGTGATGGTCGACGACGACCATCCGCCGGCCCTCGCGGGTCGTCGCTTCACTACGGATCGTCCGGCACGTACCTGCCGGTGGAGAGGACCGAACGCTCATGGCGTCCGTCACCTATGACAAGGCAACCCGTCTGTACCCCGGAGGCAACCGCCCCGCGGTGGACTCCCTCGACCTGGACGTCGCCGACGGCGAGTTCCTCGTCCTCGTCGGCCCCTCGGGCTGTGGCAAGTCCACTTCCCTGCGCATGCTGGCCGGCCTCGAAGAGGTCAACTCCGGCGCGATCCGCATCGGCGACCGCGACGTCACCGACGTCCCGCCGAAGGACCGCGACATCGCGATGGTGTTCCAGAACTACGCGCTGTACCCGCACATGACCGTCGCCGAGAACATGGGCTTCGCGCTCAAGATCGCCGGCGTCGGCAAGGAAGAGCGCGCCACCCGCGTGCAGGAAGCCGCGAAGCTCCTCGACCTCGAGCAGTACCTCGGCCGCAAGCCGAAGGCGCTCTCCGGTGGTCAGCGTCAGCGCGTCGCGATGGGCCGTGCGATCGTCCGTCAGCCGCAGGTGTTCCTCATGGACGAGCCGCTGTCGAACCTCGACGCCAAGCTCCGCGTCCAGACCCGTACCCAGATCGCGTCGCTGCAGCGTCGTCTCGGCGTCACGACCGTCTACGTCACGCACGACCAGACCGAGGCCCTGACCATGGGTGACCGCATCGCGGTCCTCAAGGACGGCATCCTGCAGCAGGTCGGCAGCCCCCGCGACCTGTACGAGAAGCCGAACAACGTGTTCGTCGCCGGCTTCATCGGCTCGCCCGCGATGAACCTGCTCCCGGCCTCCGTGGTCGAGGGCGGCATCACCTTCGGCACGCTGAACCACCCGGTCGACCGCGACACGCTGTCGAACGCCCGCTCGGCCCAGGTCACGGTCGGCGTCCGCCCCGAGGACATCATCGTGTCCAACTCGGGCGAGGGCCTGCCGGTCACGGTCGACGTCGTCGAAGAGCTCGGCGCCGACGGCTACCTCTACGGCCACGCCGACGTGAACGGTACCCGTACCGACATCGTCACCCGCGTGGACGGCCGCAACCACCCGTCGATCGGCGACACCGTCGTCGTGAGCCCGAAGCAGGGCCACGTGCACATGTTCGACTCGGAGTCGGGCGAGCGCCTCGACGACAAGGCCGTCATCAGCGCGTAACGCTGGAAGTCACTCACAGGAGGCGCGGTGCCAGCTGGCACCGCGCCTCCCGTCCGTTCTCGTCCCAGTACCCAGAGGAACCCGCCGTGCCCGACTCCATGACCATCACCGCCGCCACCGTCGATCCCGGCCTGCTCGACCTGCCGTGGGACCTGCCCCTCGACGCCTGGCCGGAGGAGACGATCGTCGCGCTGCCGAAGGGCATCTCGCGCCACCTGGTGCGGTTCGTGCACCTCAGCGGGTACGTCGTCGCGGTGAAGGAGACCAGCGCCGAGCTGGCCCGGTCCGAGTACGACATGCTCCGCACCCTGCAGCGGATGGACGTGCCGTGCGTCGACCCCGTCGCGGTGATCACCAACCGGGTCGGCCGCGAGGGCGAGGAACTCCAGCCCGTCCTGGTCACCCGGCACCTGCGCTTCTCGCTCCCGTACCGCGCGCTGTACTCGCAGACGTTGCGCCCGGACACCGCGACCCGGCTCGTGGACGCCCTCGCGCTCCTGCTCGTCCGGCTGCACGTCATCGGTTTCTACTGGGGTGACGTCTCGCTGTCGAACACGCTGTTCCGGCGTGACGCGGGCTCGTTCGCGGCCTACCTGGTCGACGCCGAGACCGGCAAGCTCTACCCGGGCGGACTGTCGAACGGGCAGCGCGAGAACGACCTCGAGGTGGCCCGCGTGAACATCGCCGGGGAGCTCCTGGACCTCGAGGCCGGCGGGCGCCTGGACGAGAACGCCGACCCCGTCGACGTGTCGAACCGGATCGTGGCGCAGTACCGCACGCTGTGGACCGAGCTGACCGGCACCGAGCAGTTCGACGCGGCCGAGCGGTGGCGCATCAACGACCGCGTCGAGCGACTCAACGCCCTCGGCTTCGACATCGAGGAACTGTCGATCCGCACGGCCGACGCCGGTTCCCAGGTCCGGATCCAGCCGAAGGTCGTCGACGCCGGACACCACCAACGTCGTCTGCTGCGCCTGACCGGTCTGGACGCCGAGGAGAACCAGGCCCGACGACTGCTCAACGACCTCGACGCGTACCGGGCTCGCAACGGCCGCGAGGAGCTCGACGAGGAGATGGTCGCGCACGAGTGGGTCTCGCGGGTGTTCGAGCCCGTCGTCCGGGCCATCCCCCGCGACCTGCGTGGGCGACTCGAGCCGGCCGAGGTGTTCCACGAGCTGCTCGAGCACCGCTGGTTCATGTCCCAGCAAGAGGAGCGATCGGTCTCGCTGCCCGAGGCGACGACCGCGTACATCAACGACGTGCTGCGGCACCGCCGGGACGAGCGGACGCTGATCAACCCGCCGACGTCGTCGATCGCGCTGCCCCTCGACGACGAGGACGACGTCGACGACTGGCGCGCGTCCGTCTGAGGCGCTGCGGGCGGCGGGCGGCGGGCGGCGCTGCGCGCGGCGCTGCGCTGCGCGGGGGCGCTGCGGGCCGAGGTCGCAGAAACTGCCGTCCCCGGGCTACCGGGCGGCAGAACGTGCGACCCCGGCCAGCGCCCGCCGAGGTCGCGGGACGCGCCGCGTGCGACCGCCCGGGTCGCGAGACACGCCGAGCGCGACCGGCGAGGTCGCCGAACCTGCCGCCTCCCGACGCGCCAGGCGGCAGAACGTGCGACATCGGCTCCTGGAGGTGCGCGCACGGCGCGACCGGCGCGAAGGGCGAGGTCCGCACACGGCGCGACCGGCGAGGTCGCGCGACACGCCGAACGCGACCGGCGAGGTCGCAGAACCTGCCGCCTCCCGACCCGCCAGGCGGCATGACCTGCGACCTCGACACCCGCGACGGGCGCGGCGCAGGGCCGCCAGACGGACGGGAGGCCCGGTGCCGGTCTCGTGGACCGGCACCGGGCCTCCCGGGTGTCGTCTGGTGCCCGCTACGCGGAGCGACGGCGGCGCGCGACCTCCCACAGGGTGACGCTCGCCGCGATGCCGGCGTTGAGGGACTCCGTCGCGCTCGAGATCGGGATCGACACGATCGCGTCGCACGTCTCGGTGACCAGGCGGGACAGACCCTTGCCCTCGGAACCGACGACGATGACGATCGGCCGGTCGGCGAGTGCCAGGGCGTCGAGCTCGACGTCCCCGTCCCCGTCGAGTCCGAGCACGAACAGACCCATCGACTTCAGCGACTTGAGGGTCTGCGTCAGGTTCGGGGCCATCGCGACGGGCGTGCGGGCGGCGGCGCCGGCGGAGGTCTTCCACGCCGACGCGGTCACGCCGACCGAACGACGCTGCGGCACGATGACGCCGTGGCCGCCGAACGCCGCCGTGGAGCGGATGATCGCACCGAGGTTGCGCGGGTCGGTGATGCCGTCGAGGGCCACGAGCAGCGGCACCTGGTCGCGCGAGAACGCCCGCTCGACCAGGTCCTCGGACACGGCGTACTCGTACGCCGGGACCTTGAGCGCGACGCCCTGGTGCACGCTGTCGTGCCCCGTGATGCGGTCGAGCTCCGGGCGCATGATCTCCATGATCGGCACACCACGGTGGTTCGCAAGCGTCAGGATCTCCTTGACGCGGTCGTCGACCTCGATGCGGGCGGCAACGTAGAGCGTCGTCGACGGCGTCTTGGTGCGGAGCGCCTCGAGCACGGAGTTGCGACCGGTCACCAGCTCGCTGTCGTCGGTCTTCCGAGCGGGCGGGCGACCACCGGTGCGGGTCTGCGGCGCCGAGGCGCTGCTGCCACCACGACGGGTGCGGGCCGCTTCGAAGCGCTCCTTGGCGGCCTTGCGCTTGCCGGCCGGGTGGTACGGGCGGTCCTCGGCCTTCGGGGTCGGCTTGCGACCCTCGAGTGCCTGGGCACCCTGTCCGCCGGAGCCGACCTGCTTGTTGCCCTTGCGGCCGGTACGGACAGCGCCCGGACGACCCTTCTTGCTCCCCGAGACGTTCTTCATGCAGTTCTCCTGTTCGGCACTGCCGTGTTCAGGCGATGCTCCAGCGTGTTCCGGACGGTGTGTCCTCGATCGTGATGCCCGCGCCTGCGAGATCGTCCCGGACGCGGTCGGCCGTGGCGAAGTCCCGTGCGGCCCTGGCGTCGGCGCGCTCCTGTACGAGGCGTTCGACGAGGGCGGCGAGCGGTGCTGCGGAGGTGTCGTGCGTCCCACCCGACCAGTGCGGTGCACGCGGGTCGATGCCGAGCACCTCGACCATCGCAGCCACCTGATGGTACGCGACGCCGAGCGCTTCCGCATCGTCGGCGTCGAGCGCGGCGTTGCCGGAGCGGACGGTCTCGTGCAGCACCGCCAGCGCCTGGGGTACCGCCAGGTCGTCGTCCATCGCGTCGGCGAAGCCCTGCGGCACGGCCGGGGCGTCGGTCGGTCGGACGCCTTCGAGGCGTTCGGCAGCACGGGCGAGGAAGCCCTCGATGCGGTCGAGCGCGGCTTCGGCCTCGGCCAGGGAGCCGTCGTGGTGGTCGATCGTGGACCGGTAGTGGGCGGCGCCGAGGAAGTAGCGGACGACGACCGGACGTGCGGCGCCGAGGAATTCCGTGGCGAAGATCGAGTTGCCGAGCGACTTCGACATCTTCTGGCCGCCGACGGAGACGAGTCCGTTGTGCAGCCAGTACGAGGCGAAGGCGTCCCCGACAGCGGTCGACTGTGCGAGTTCGTTCTCGTGGTGCGGGAAGCGCAGGTCCAGTCCGCCGCCGTGGATGTCGAACGCGGGCCCGAGGTAGCGCCGGGACATCGCGGAGCACTCGATGTGCCACCCGGGGCGACCCGCGCCCCACGGCGAGTCCCAGCTGGCGGTCGAGGGCTCCCCCGGCTTGCTGCCCTTCCAGAGCGCGAAGTCACGGGCGTCCCGCTTGCCGCGGGGATCGGCGTCGGTGGCGTCGACCATGTCGTCACGCCGCTGCCGGGTGAGGGCGCCGTACTCGGGCCAGCTCGCGGTGTCGAAGTAGACGTCCCCGCTGCCATCCGCTGCCGGGTAGGCGTGACCACGCTCGACCAGCCGCGTGATGATGTCCTGCATCTGCGGGATGCTCGCCGTCGCCCGGGGCTCGTAGGTCGGGGGCAGGATGCCGAGCGACGTGTACGCGGCCGTGAACTCGAGCTCGACGCGGTACGCGCGCGCCCACCAGGGCTCGTCGGTGCCGTCGGCCAGGTCGAGGACCTTGTCGTCGATGTCGGTGACGTTGCGGACGAGCGTGACGCGGTACCCGCGGTGGCTGAGCCAGCGACGCCAGATGTCGTAGACCAGGGCGGACCGGAGGTGCCCGATGTGCGGCGAGGACTGCACCGTCGGACCGCAGACGTAGATGCTGACCTGTCCGTCGACCAGGGGCACGAGGTCGACGACGTCGGCGGCGCGGGAGTCGTACAGGCGAACGGTCACACGACAAGCCTAGAGGGCGTCCCCACCGGTGACACGGGACGGCCCGCAGCCTGTGGAGAACGGGTCGACGGCGTCAGCGGGAGCGGACGAGCGCCGTCGCGATCGCGGTGAGCCCCTCGCCACGACCGGTGAAGCCGAGACCGTCGGTCGTCGTGCCGGACACCGCCACGGGAGCGCCCACCGCCGCGGCCAGGGCGTCCTGCATCTCGTCACGACGGGCGCCGATGCGCGGGCGGTTGCCGATCACCTGGACCGTGACCCGCACGGGCTCGAGTCCGGCGTCCCGCAGCAGTTCGACGGCACCACGGACGAAGACGTCCCCGGAAGCGCCGGCGAACCGCGGGTCCGAGGTGCCGAACCGGCCGCCGATGTCCCCGAGTCCACCGGCCGAGAGCAGGGCGTCGCAGACCGCGTGGGCGACCGCGTCCCCGTCGCTGTGGCCGGAGAGACCGGGCTCGCCGGGGAAGTCGAGCATGCCGACGCGGCACGGCACGTCGGGGTCGAACGCGTGCACGTCGACGCCGAGCCCGACGCGGACGTCGACTCGTGGGTCGACGGAGCGGACTCCGGCTCGTTCGGCGACGACGGCCTCGGCACGACCGAGGTCCCACCGCGTGGTGACCTTGAACGCGTCGGCGTCACCCGGCACGGTGCGGACGACACCGCCGGCTGCCTGGAACACCCCGGCGTCGTCGGTCGCGGCCCGCTCCGCCACGGCGTACGCCCGACGGAGTGCGGCAAGCGGGAAGCCCTGCGGGGTCTGGACCCCGACGAGTGCGGATCGGTCGACGGTCTCGACGACGACGTCACCCGCGACCCGCTTGACGGTGTCGGTGACCGGCAGCGCGGGCACCACCCCGACACTGTCCCCCGACCCGACCGCGGCGAACACCCGCTCGAACTGCGACGCCGGCGTCAGACAGCGCGCGGCATCGTGCACGAGCACGGTCGCGACCGAGTCCGGCAGCACGGCCAGGCCGGCCTGGACCGACGCGTGGCGATCCGCTCCTCCCGGCACGACCGTGATGTACTCGGAAGCAGCCCCGGCGACCTCGGCGACGAGCGTACGGCCTTCGTCCATCCGGTCAGCCGGTGCGACGACGACCACCAGGGTCGGCTCGGCGAGGCTCAGGACGGTCCGCAAGGCGCGGACCAGCATGCGCTCCCCCGCGACCGGGACGAACGCCTTCGCGGTGCCGAGGCCGAGGCGGGTACCGGACCCGGCCGCAACGACGACGACCGCACGGGCTGCCAGAGCTGGGCTCTGCGCCGGTGCGGTCGTCGTGTCGTTCGTGGTGCGCAAGCGGGCGTCAGGACGCGAGGACCTCGTCGAGGACGGTCGATGCCTTGTCCTCGTCGGTCTTCTCGGCCAGGGCCAGCTCGGAGATGAGGATCTGGCGCGCCTTGGCCAGCATCCGCTTCTCACCCGCGGAGAGGCCGCGGTCCTGATCGCGGCGCCAGAGGTCGCGGACGACCTCGGACACCTTGATGACGTCACCCGAAGCGAGCTTCTCGAGGTTCGCCTTGTAGCGGCGCGACCAGTTGGTGGGCTCCTCGGTGAAGGGTGCCCGGAGGACCTCGAACACCTTGTCGAGCCCTTCCTTGCCGATCACGTCGCGGACGCCGACCAGGTCGACGTTGTCCGCCGGGACCTCGATCGTCAGGTCACCCTGCGTGACCCGAAGCTTCAGGTAGACCTTTTCCTCGCCCTTGATGACGCGAGTCTTGACTTCAGAGATGGTTGCCGCCCCGTGATGGGGGTAGACGACGGTCTCGCCGACCTCGAATTGCATGTATCAGGCTCCGTTCCCAGACCTCCAGTTTACCACAAGGGGCGTTCGGGTAAGGGGGCCGGCCACCCACCCTGACGTCCGGCCCCACCGGCGGCTGGGTAGGATGAGGGCCAGGGCCGCATGGTCCGTCATCGTGAACTTCCGGAGGAACCTCTTGCGAGCTCGGGTACTCGTGTCCGTCGCCGTCGCTGCGACGATCGCCCTCGGTGCGACCGGCTGCGAATTCTTGTCGCCGTCCCGCACCCAGGAGATCCGTCAGATCACCGACGGGGTGGACGTGTCGACCGGCACGATCGACGTGCGGAACGCCCTGCTCATCTCCGACAGCGGGAAGGACGCGCGGTTCATCGGCACGCTGGTGAACACCGGCAACGAGGAGCGCACCGTCACGCTCGAGGTGGACGGCGTCGACCAGACCGTCGTCGTCCCGGCGAACGACACCACCGTCCTGGCCGACGACGGCCAGCACGACACCGTCGACTTCGACGACGTCAGCGCGAAGCCCGGGTCGCTCGTGAAGATGTACTTCTCCTACGACGGCGCCGAGGGCGCTTCGGCCACGGTGCCGGTCCTCACCAGTGCGCAGGAGCAGTACGAGACGCTCGCACCGACCCCCACCCCGACGTCGACACCGACCGCGCCGTCGAACAGCGGCACCCAGCCGACCGGCGACGCCACGGCTCCGGGCACGCAGAGCGGCTCGCAGTCGGACTCCTCCGAAGGCGACAGCGGCACGAACTGACCGCACCGCACCAGCGGACAGACGGGAGGCCCGGGGCCGGTTCCGATGAACCGGCCCCGGGCCTCCCGTCTGTCCGTCGCGGCGGAGCCGCCGGCGACTCCGTCCGCGCCGGCCGGAGTCGCCGCGCCGGCTACGCCTCGATGCGGTACCCGAGCCCGCGGACGGTGACCAGCACCTCCGGCGTGCTCGGAACGCGCTCGATCTTCGAGCGGATCCGCTTGATGTGCACGTCCAGCGTCTTGGTGTCGCCGAAGTAGTCCGACCCCCAGACCCGGTCGATGAGCTGCCCACGGGTGAGCACACGACCGGCGTTGCGGAGCAGCAGCTCGAGCAGCTCGAACTCCTTGAGCGGCATCGGCGTCTCGGAGCCGTCGACGCTCACGGTGTGGCGCTCGACGTCCATCCGGATCCCGCCGACCTGCAGGATGCCCATGTCGCCCGGGTCGTCCTCGGTCCGGCGACGGAGCACGGCACGGATGCGGGCCAGCAGCTCGCGCGTCGAGTACGGCTTCGTCACGTAGTCGTCGGCACCGAGTTCCAGCCCGACGACGATGTCCACCTCGGAGTCCTTCGCGGTGAGCATGATGATCGGCACGTTGGAGCGGGTGCGGATCTGCCTGCAGACCTCGGTGCCGGAGAGCCCGGGCAGCATGAGGTCGAGCAGGACGAGGTCCGGGTTCTCGGAGTCGAACTTCGACAGGGCGGTGACCCCGTCGGCCGCGACGGCGGTCTCGTAGCCCTCTCGCTGCAGCAGGAACTCCAGGGGCTCGCTCAGGGCCGGCTCGTCGTCGACGATGAGGATCTTGGTCACGATGGCTGCTCTTCCATTTGCTCTTCGAGTGCTGTGGTCAGTTCGGGGTCGGCTTCGGGGATGCGGATCGTGAAGGTCGAGCCCTTGCCGGGCTGCGACCAGACGCGGACGTCACCGCCGTGGTTGCTGATGATGTGCTTGACGATCGCCAGGCCCAGTCCGGTGCCGCCGGTCGCTCGCGAGCGCGCGGGGTCGACGCGGTAGAACCGTTCGAACACGCGGTCGAGGTCGGCCTCGGGGATGCCGACACCCTGGTCGGTGACGGCGATCTCCACGAAGCCCTTGGTGCCGCGGACGCCCACGCCGACGCGGGTGTTGTCCGGGGAGTACTTGACCGCGTTCGCGATGAGGTTCGACACCGCCACCTGCAGCAGGCCCGGGTCCCCCATCACGCGGAGCTTCGACTTCTTCGCGCGGACGAGTTCGATGCCCCGGGCGCGGGCGACGACCTCGTTGCCGTCGATCGCGGCCTGCACGACCTTGTCGATGCCGGTCTCCTCGCTGGCCTCGAGCGCGTCGACGGACTGCAGCCGGGACAGCTCGATGATGTCCTTCGTCAGGGCACCCAGCCGTTCGGACTCGGTGACGAGCTGCGCGGCGAACTTCCGGACGTGCGCGGGGTCGTCGGCAGCGATGACGAGGGTCTCGGACAGCAGGCCGATCGCGCCGATCGGGGTCTTCAGCTCGTGCGAGATGTTGGCGACGAAGTCACGCCGGACCTCGTCGATGCGACGGCTCTCGGTCAGGTCGTCGGCCGTCACGAGCACGTACCGGTTGCCGAGCTGCGCGGCCCGGAAGCTCAGGTAGCCCATCACGTCACCCCGACCACCGCGGGGCAGCTCGAGGTCCTCGGCGCCCATCTCCCCGCTCCGCCGGACCCGGTCCACCAGCGCGGCGAGCTCGTCGTGCACGAGCTTCCGGCGCACGACCAGGCCGACCGCCAGCGCCTGGGGCGACGCCGCGACGACCGTGTTCGAGGGGTCCACGACCACGGCGGGGTTGTGCATCGTGGCGATCACGGCCGCGACCCCGTCGGGCAGGCTCCGCTCCGCCACGTCGGCTGCACGTGCCGTCCGCTCGGCGGTGATGATCAGCACCACGACGCCCGCGCCGAACACACCGCCGAGGAGCATCGACAGTGGCACGAGCCACGCGTTGTCCATGCCGCCAGTGTAGGAGTGGTCACACGCGGTTCGGACGCCGTTCACCGCCGGAAGCAGGCCGGATCGCGAACCGTTCAGCCGCAGGTCACCGACCGTTCACCTGCGCTGACGACACTCGTCCGGTACGCAGAGAGAGGCCCTCCCCCATGCGCGAAGTGTTCCAGCAGGAGCTCCAGGACGTCCAAGAGCGTCTGACCGAGATCGCCGGGCTCGTCGAGTCCGCCATCACCCGAGCCACCGAGGCGTTCAGCGAGTCGGACGTCTCCCTCGCCGAAGAGGTGATCGCCGACGACGCGAAGATCGACGCGGCCGCATCCGCCCTGGACGAGGTCGCCATCGACATCCTCGCCCGCCAGGCACCCGTCGCCCGTGACCTCCGCGTGGTCGTCACCGCCCTCCGCGTCAGCTCGTCGCTCGAGCGGATGGGCGACATGGCCGAGCACATCGCGCAGCTCGCCCGCCAGCGGTTCCCCGAGAAGGTCGTCCCGAAGGGCCTGCGCGGCACCTTCAAGGAGATGGGCAAGCACGACGTCGCGATGTCGCAGAAGCTCACGCGCCTGCTCGCCACCGAGGACATCGCGCTGGCCGCCGAGATCCGCGACGAAGACGACGCCGTCGACGAGCTGCACGCCAGCGTCTTCGACTTCGTGCTCGGCGAGGCGTGGAAGGGCGGGCCGGTCGACACGGTCGACGCGACCCTCGCCAGCCGGTACCACGAGCGGTTCGCCGACCACGCGGTCTCGATCGCGAAGAAGGTCGAGTACCTGGCGACCGGCGACTGGGCCGGCGCGGCCAACGTCACGACGTCCCCGGCCTGAGGCCCAGGTCCGGCGGTCCGGTCCCGCAGAGTCCGGTTCCGCAGGGTCCGGTCCCGCAGGGCTGGGTCCCGCACGACGCAAGGTGGGCGGTTGCTCGCAGCGGTACTCCGTTGCGCGCAGCCGCCCACGTTGCGTTCCGCGGGGGCGCGGACCTGGGAGGATCGGGGCATGGCCCAGGTCGCGATCATCGTCAACGGCATGCCCGGTTCCGGCAAGAGCACGGTGGGCGCCGCCCTCGCCGAGGTGCTCGGCTGCCCCTTCCTGTCGAAGGACCGGGTGAAGGAACCGCTCGCCGACATCGCCGGCCCGATGATCCCCTCGCGCACGCTCGGCGGCATCGCCATGGACACGCTCTGGTCCATGGCCGGAGCGGTCGAGAACGGGGTCGTCGTCGACGCCGTCCTCCTGCCGTCACGTGACCGGGACCACCTGGAGGCCGGACTCACCACCGCCGGGTCACCCCGCGTCGTCGAGGTGTGGTGCGACGTCGACCGGGCGACCGCCGAGGCCCGCCTGCGGGAACGGTACGAACCAGGCACGCTGCCGGTCCGCCACGAGGTCCACGGTGACCTCACCGACATCCTGGCGTTCTGGGACGAACACGAGGCGACCGCCGGCCCCGTCGGTGTGGGACCGGTCGTCCGGATCGCCACGGATCGGCCGTACGACGTCGGATCGCTCGTGCAGGAGATCGCCGCCCACTTCAGCTGATCGAAGACATCACATTCCGCATGTTCTCCGGAGGACACGGCAGGGTGCTCTTGGTCGGACCACGGCCGCGATCGAAGGAGCACCATGACCAGAACCACCACGCGCATCACCACGGCAGCCGTCAGCTGCTGCGTCGCCGGCCTGCTCGCCCTCGGCGCCGCCGCCCCGGCATCGGCAGCCACCTCGAGCGCCGCTGACCCCGGCACCCGGTCGAGCGTCGCCGAGACCGTCGCGGGCACGCCGTCGCCGGGGATCGACGGCATCGAAGTCCGCGACGGGAAGCGGTACCTCGTCGGCACCGGAATCCCGGGCGCGAACGCCCTGGTCGATCCGCTGAACGCGTTGGCGCGGGTCCAGTCCGACGGTCGTTGGAGCGCCGAGATCCGTCGCGACGTGACGTCCTTCAGCGTGCGACAGGGCCTCGGCGGCCTCGTGTCCAGCCCGGCGGTCTGGAACCTCGGCGACGCCCCGGTCCCCGCCGGCGCGACCCCGCCGCCGCCCGCGGCGCCGGACCGTCCCGTCGTCGAGGGCATCCGTCACGCCGACGGCAGGTCCTGGCTCGTCGGCACCGGGATCCCGGGAGCGACCATCTCGGTGAAGAAGAACTACGCGGGCATCTGGCGCGGCACCGTGGCCGAGAACGGCACCTGGCAGGTCGATGTCAGCAACGACTACGTCTTCCGGTCCGAGGTGAAGCAGGGCATCAACGGCACGATCTCGAAGGCCGTCCTCGTCGCCTTCAACACCACCGGCGACTCGTACGGCGGAGCGGAGTTCCAGCTCCTCTCGTCCTGATCCCAGGGGGCAGAGACAGCGGTGGCGCGGAGTGTCGAGACACTCCGCGCCACCGCTGTACCCGCTGTACTACTTCTTCGCGCCCTGGGCCGCGACGGCCGCGGCACCGGCGGCAGCAGCCTCCGGGTCGAGGTAGTACGCCGGCTTCGTCGGACGGAAGTCGTCGTCGAGCTCGTACACGAGGGGGATGCCCGTCGGGATGTTGAGCCCCGCGATGTCGTCGTCCGAGATGCCGTCGAGGTGCTTCACCAGCGCCCGCAGCGAGTTGCCGTGCGCCGTGACCAGGACCGTCTTGCCCGCGCCGAGGTCCGTCGTGATGTCGGACTCCCAGTAGGGCAGCAGCCGGTCGATGACGAGCTTCAGGGACTCGGTCCGGGGCAGCTGGTCGCCGAGGTCCGCGTACCGACGGTCGCCGGCCTGCGACCACTCGGCGTCGTCGGCGATGGGGGGCGGCGGCACGTCGAACGAGCGGCGCCACTCCATGAACTGCTGCTCGCCGTACTGCTCGAGCGTCTGCGCCTTGTCCTTGCCCTGCAGATCGCCGTAGTGCCGCTCGTTGAGACGCCAGTCGCGCTTGACCGGCAGCCAGGCCAGGTCCGCCTCGAGCAGGGCGATGTCGGCGGTCTGGATCGCCCGGGTCAGCAGCGACGTGTACAGGACGTCGGGGACGATGCCGGACTCGGCGATGAGACTGCCGGCCCGCTTCGCCTCCTTCTCGCCGAGCTCCGAGAGCCGGACATCGACCCAACCGGTGAACAGGTTCTTCTGGTTCCAGTCACTGTTGCCGTGACGGAGCAGGACGAGCGTGGAGGTCATGCGCCCGAGTCTACCGAGCGGTGCTCCGCCCGTACCCTGGTCCCATGCCCGGGAACTCGTCGCCGATCGGCACCGTCACCCGTGGCACGACCGGGCACAACCGCCTCCGTCGCGTGGACCGGTGGATC
This sequence comes from Curtobacterium sp. MCLR17_032, assembly GCF_003234795.2. NCBI lineage: Bacteria > Bacillati > Actinomycetota > Actinomycetes > Micrococcales > Microbacteriaceae > Curtobacterium > Curtobacterium sp. MCLR17_032. The sequence continues at coordinate 3,196,192 of NZ_CP126268.1, forward strand.
GCGACGCTCCCGGTCCTCCGCCACACCGACGATCCGCTCGTCGCGGACGTCGGCTACGGCGCGAGTCCGACGACGACGCTCGAGATGCGCGACCGCCTGGCCCGGGTCCGACCCGACGTCGAGGTCACCGGCATCGAGATCGAGCCCGCCCGTGTGGCGATCGCGAACGCGGGGACCCGCGACGGGGTCACGTTCCGGTTGGGCGGGTTCGAGACCCCGACGCCCGACGGCCGACGACCGGCGGTGATCCGGGCCTTCAACGTGCTCCGGCAGTACGACGAGTCCGCCGTGGTCGGATCGTGGCGGATCATGCAGGACCGGCTGCAGCCCGGCGGCCAGCTCGTCGAGGGCACCTGCAACGAGGTCGGTCGCGTCGCCTCGTGGGTCACGCTCGACCGGGAGGCCCCGCACACCTTCACGGTCGCGCTGCGGTTGGCAGGGCTCGACGTCCCGAGCATCGTGGCCGAGCGGCTGCCGAAGGCGCTCATCCACCGCAACGTCCCGGGCGAGCGGGTGCACGGGTTCCTCCGCGACCTCGACCTGGCGTGGGCGGTCGCGGCACCGCTCGGTACGTACGGTCCGCGGCAGCGCTGGATCGCGGCGGTCCGGGGCATGCGCGACCGCGGCTGGCCGGTCATGCACGGGGTCGCTCGCTGGCGCCTCGGCGAGCTCAGCGTCCCCTGGGCTGCGGTCGCCCCCGCCTGACCGAGACTCGGCCAGGCGGACAGATCCGCGGCCAGCAGCGCGCGGAAGTGTCCGCAGAGCCGAGACTCGGCGCCGCAGCCACGCGCGCAGCAGAGACGCGCGGCGGGACTACGGGCGGCGGACCGCTCCGAGACGCGGCAGACGCGGCACGTCGGCCGTCGCACCGGCACCCGGCGGGACGATGACCTGCTGCGCCGCCGTCACGACGACGTCGTCCGCTGCGAGGGTCAACACGGCGGTCGGGTCGAGGGACCGCTTGACGACCGCCAGGCCGACCGGTCCGAGCTCGTGGTGCGTGGCCGAGGCGACGAGCCGCCCGACCTCGGTGCCGTCGAGCAGCACCGGGCTACCGGGCGCGGGCACGACGCCGTCGGAACCGTCGAGGTGCAGCATCACCAGGCGCCGCGGCGGACGTCCGAGGTTGTGGACCTTCGCGACGGTCTCCTGCCCGCGGTAGCAGCCCTTCGACAGGTGCACGGCCGAGCGGAGCCAGTCGAGCTCGTGCGGGATCGTCCGCTCGTCCACGTCGGACAGCGAGGGACGCCAGGCCGCGATCCGCAGGGCCTCGAGTGCCAGGAGGCCCGCGGTGGGAACGTCCGACGCGGCCACCTGGGCAGCGGTGTCGGGCGTGACCACGGCGATGCGGAGGGTCCAGTCGGCGCCGGGGTGGGCCTCCTGGTCGGCGTAGCCCCACCCGCCGGGCGTGACGGACGCCCACGGGTCGGTCCAGGTCGCCAGCGGCTCGGCACCGTGCAACGGGTCGGCGCCGTCGAACCAACCGAGTGTCGCGAGGTCGGCGGATCGGTCGGTGACCTCGACGCGCAGCATGAACCGCATCGACGAGAGCCACGCGGCGACCGGCTCGGCGTCCGCCGGCTCGGTGAGCAGCCAGGCGGTCTCGCCGTCGTCGACGACCCGTGCGGCGTGCTCGACCCGACCGGAGGCGTCGAGCACCAGGGTCTCGGTGCTCACGCCCGGCGCCAGGCCGAGCAGCAGCTGGGAGGTGATCGAGTTCAGCCAGGACAGGCGGTCGGGTCCGGACACGGCGACGACCCCGAGACCGAGTTCGACGACGGCACGACCGCGGGCGAGCAGACGCTGCTCGCCGATCGGGTTGCCGAAGTGGGCGGCGGGCCCGGTGGCGGACGCGACGAACCCGTCACGCACGGCGAACGGCGACGTCATCAGTCGACCTTCGCGAGCTGCCCCGAGGCGTGCGAGGTGAGTTCACGTCCCAGGGCGGCGATGTCCCACGCCCAGAAGAGCTTGCCCTCGACCAGCCCGTACATCCGGGTGGCGGCCGAGTACTCCTTGGCGTTGGCGGAGCGCATCACGGCGTCGGTCGCCAGGTCGATGCGGCCCTGCTTGACGCGGCCCACGTAGAGCTCGTTGACGCCGGTCGGGTGGATGATCGCCGCTTCGACGTCGAAGCCGTTCGTCTGGTTGCGCAGGGTCTCGACGCTCTGCGTGGTCGAGAACGGCACCGGGCCGTCGCCGAGCAGCAGCGCCGGACCGCGGTCGCCCGGTTCGGACGGCCGGTCGAGCCGCCAGTAGCCCATCTCGGCAGCGAGCGGGGTGTGGTCGTCGTCGAGCAGCCACGTCGTCGACGAGTAGTTGAGGTACGGCAGGCCGTCGTGGCTGAAGCTGATGCGCTGACCGAACTCGTACGTCCGGACGTCGTCGTCCTCGCCCAAGGGGTACTCGACGACTCCGGTGCCTTCCCAGACGCCGACCAGCCACGACAGCGGGACGAGTTCGGCAGAGAGGCCCTCGGGGAGTTCGATCACCGCTGGCCCTTGAAGAGCTTGACGACGACGGTCACCGAGATGAAGGCGATCGCGAGCGACGCCAGGCCCAGCAGGCCCACGTAGAAGAGCTCGAGCGCAAGCAGCGAATCCATGCCGGAAGTCTACGCGGACCGGACCGAGAAGCCAGCAGGCTCAGCGCGCCAGCAGGATCAGCGCCGTCACGAGGACGACCACGAACGACCCCGACGACGCGATGCTGATCCGCTCCACCAGGCCGTCCTTCGTCTGCGTGGCGAGCTGCAGCACGAAGCTGACGAACACGGCCGCGACGAAGACGAGCAGCAGCCAGGCGAACGAGTCCTTCTGCGTCAGGGTGAGCACGAGCACCGACCCGACGACCGCGAGCAGCCACACCGGCACGACCGACGTCAGCCGCAGCCGGCGCTGGCTCGGCACGACTTCCGGGTCGGGGCCCACGGGGGGCGTCGTCTCGCTCACGTCCCCATCATGACAGCCACGTGCTGCACCGTCCGTCGGGGTGGGCGCCCCGGGCTCACTAGGATGGCGCAACGACGTCTTCTCCCTCTGGAGGTCCTGTGGCACAGCTCCTGGTACTCACCTCGGCCGCGCCCGGCGACGTCCTGCCGAGCCTCGGCCTGCTGAGCCACCGGATCCGGCACGTGCCCGCCGAGGCCGCCCAGCTGGTCAACGCACCGCAGAGCGACCTGATGTTCGTGGACGCCCGCACCGACCTGGTCAGTGCGAAGGCCCTCTGCAAGATCCTCGCCACGAGCGGTTCGACGACGCCCGTCGTGCTCGTCGTCACCGAGGGCGGCCTCACCGCGGTGACGACCGAGTGGAACATCGACGACGTCGTGCTCGAGTCCGCCGGCCCCGCCGAGGTCGACACCCGCATCCGCCTGAACGCCGGCCGCGCCTCGAAGAACCAGACCGGCTCGAAGATCCAGGCCTCCGGTGTCGTCATCGACGAGGCGAGCTACTCCGCGAAGGTCCGCGGCCGGCCGCTCGACCTCACCTTCAAGGAGTTCGAACTCCTCCGCTTCTTCGCCACCCACCCGGCCCGGGTCTTCACGCGCGAGCAGCTGCTCAGCGAGGTCTGGGGCTACGACTACTTCGGCGGTACCCGCACGGTCGACGTCCACGTCCGACGGCTGCGGGCGAAGCTCGGCGACCTCGAGTCGCTCATCGGCACCGTCCGCAACGTCGGCTACCGCTTCAACGTGCACGACGACGACGACCGCGGGCAGGGCCAGTAGTGCTCGCGATCGTCGAACAGCTCGCCGACGCGGGGGTCGCCGACGGCGAGGCTCCCCCGTTCTCGGACCAGACCCTCGTCGACCTGCGCGCCGGCCGCGCCGACGTCCTCGGTGACGACACCGGCGTCGCGGTCGTCCGCGACGGCGAGGTCGAGGTGTTCGTCCGCCGGGAGGCCCGTGGCCGGGGCATCGGGAACCGTCTCGTCGAGCAGGTGCTCGCCCTCGCGGACCCGCCGTCCCGGGCCTGGGCGCACGGTGACCACCCCGCCGCCCGCGCCCTCGCAGCCCGGGTGGGCTGGTCCGCGGAGCGGACGCTGCTGCAGTTGCGCGCACCGGTGCCGACGTCGGCAGGTGATCCGGGCCTCCCGGACGGGTACCGACTCGACGCGTTCCGGGCGGGCTCGACCGTGGACGAGACCGACTGGCTCGCCCTGAACGCCGCGGCCTTCGCGTCGCACCCCGAGCAGGGGCGGATGACGCTCGACGACCTGCGCGCCCGCGAGTCCGACGCCTGGTTCTCCGGCGACGACCTGGTGCTGCTGCGCGACGCCGACGGTGCGCTGGCCGGCTCCTGCTGGCTCAAGGTCGAGGACGGCGTCGGCGAGTACTACGCGGTGGCCGTCCGACCGGACCTGCAGGGCCGGGGTCTCGGTGGGGTCCTGATGCGCGCCGGAGCGGCCCGGCTGGTCGACCGCGGCCTGCACGCTTTGTCGCTCTACGTCGAGGGCGACAACGCGCCCGCACTGGCGCTCTACCGCCGGCAGGGGTTCGTCGACCACACGGTCGACGTCCAGTACGCGGCGCCGACGACCGGCCGGTAACATGGAGCGTCGGTGACGCACCGGCGTTCGTGGGTTCGGGGGATCTGTGGCGGAGTACGGGCAGCACGCGCAGCGCTCCCAGTACGGCGAGGGGGAGCCGCTCGGCGCGTCCTACCGGCTGGTGCGGCTCCTGGGGACCGGAGCGTCCGGCGAGGTCTGGCGGACCGAGCACACCGCGACCGGTGAGCAGTTCGCGGCCAAACTGCTGCGTGCCGAACTCGCCGCGGAACCCGACGTCGTCGAACGGTTCGTCCGCGAACGCTCGGTGCTCCTGGCGCTCGACCACCCCTCGATCGTCCGCGTCCGGGACCTCGTCGTCGAGGGCGACCGCCTCGCCATCGTCATGGACCTGGTCGGCGGTGGATCCGCCCGCGACCTGCTGATCGCCGTCGGCACCCTGCCGCCGAGCGACGCCCTGACCATCACCGCCGAGACCCTCGACGCCCTCGCCGTCGCGCACGAACGGGACGTCAGCCACCGGGACGTCAAGCCCGACAACGTCCTGCTCGACCACGAGTGGACCGCCGGCAGCACGGGCGACGTCCGGGTGTCGGACTTCGGGATCGCCTCGGTCGTGGCCGAACGGGACCGCAAGACCACCGGCCTGCTCGGGACCCCGCAGTACATGGCGCCGGAGTCGATCAGCCAGGGGCGCTCCGGTCCGGCCGCCGACGTGTACGGCGCCGGGGTGATGCTCTACGAGCTGCTGTCCGGGCGGACGCCGTTCGCCGGCCCGGGCACCGACTTCGCCGTCGCCTACCGACACGTGACCTCCACCCCGCCGCGGATCGACGTGCCCGACGCCCTCTGGGCCGCACTGTCGTCGCTGCTGGCGAAGGACCCCGCTGCCCGGCCGTCCGCGGTCGACGCCGCCGCGACCCTCCGTCGTCTGGCCCGGTCGCTGCGGGACACCCCGGCCCTCGAGCGCGTCGACGACCCGGACGCGTTCGACGAGGTCGAGCGGCCCGCGACGGTCGTGCGTGGCGGAGTCGGTGTCGGGAGCGCCCTCGCCGCGATCGACTCGAGTGACGCTGACTCGTCCGCCGTGGTGGCGGCCGAGGACGGACCCGTCGAACCCGGTCCCGAGCTCGGCACCGCCGGGTCGCAGACCGTCATCCGACCGCTGGCACGCCCCGTCCTGCCGGCAGCACCGGCCGAGGTCGAGACCACCCGCCGCCGCTTCACCCGACCCGACTGGTTGACGAACCGGATGCTGCTGCTCGGCGTCGTCGGGCTCGTCCTGGTCGTCGTGCTCGTCATCGCGGCCGTCGTCTGGCTGCCCGGCGCCGGGAAGAAACGCCCCGGGGGCGGCGCGACCGGCGCGCAGAGTGCCAGTGCCTACCAGCAGGACCGACCGCTCCCGACCGGGTTGACCACCACACGCAAGGCCGTGGTCAACGCCTCGGCCGGCACCGTCGAGCTCTCGATCACCTACGCCGCGCAGACAGCGCCGCTGACCGGCCCCCTGCTCGAGGTCCTCCCCGCCGCGGCGAAGGGCGCCGACTGCCCCGCCGTCACCTGGAGCGGCGAGGGCATCAGCGCGAAGCGGAACCAGCCGTCGCTGACGGGCGTCGACACCGCCTGTGCGTGGAGCGTGTCCGGCGTCGACATCGAGGCCGGCGGCTCCGTCACGGTGCAGGCCACGGTGCCGGCGGACGCGATCGAGTCCGGGTCTGGGTCCTCTGCTGGGTCGGGCTCCTCTGCCGGGGCCGGCTCCGGTGCGGGTGGTTCTCCGCTGCAGGAGTGGCTCGACGCAGTCGGCACCGCCACCACCGCCGCCGTGACCGACCAGTCCGTCAGCGGGACCGCGTACCCGGTGCAGCGACTGCAGGGCATCGACGTCCGCACCCCGGACCGCAGCGTCAGCCAGACCACGCTGCCCGTCACCCTGGTGCCGGTGTGGCCGAGCGGTGCGGACGAGCTGAACCCGCTGTACCGCAGTCCGAGCACCGGACGGCCGTCCGAGATGCTCGTCGACGTCGCCGGCGGAGAGTCCGGCGTCCGCTTCGCCGACGGCTGCTCCGGAGCGCTGGCGGTGTCGTCCGACGGGCTGGTCGTGACCGCGCTGTCGGTGGCGCCGACCTGCACGGTGCGGGCCACGGTGGGCAACTTCACGAACCTCGAGAGCGACCCGTTCGGTATCACCACGCGCGACTGAGGTCGGTGCCGTGTGCGATCCGGCTCGGCCGTCGGGCCCGGCTGGGCTGTCGGGCCCGGCTGGGCTGTCGGGCCCGGCTGGGCTGTCGAGCCCGGCTGGGCTGTCGAGCCCGGCTGGGCTGTCGAGCCCGGCTGGGCTGTCGAGCCCGGCTGGGCTGTCGAGCCCGGCTGGGCTGTCGGGCCCGGCTGGTCGGCGGACGGGAGGCGCGTGGCGGGGCCGCCACGCGCCTCCCGTCCGGCGGCCCGCCCGTCCGCCCGTGTGCAACGCGGAAGCGGCCGATCGGCGCAGGCCGTCGGCGCAGGTCCGTGGATTCCGAGGACCGGACGAAGCCGCGTCGACGGCGGACGGCGCGCCAGCAGGTCAGCTGGCGGCGGAGGCGGTCTGCACGAGGCGGACCGCGCCTCCCGAGGCGGCGTACCCACGACCGACGGTCAGCGCCACCGGGGACCGGCGGGGCAGGGTCACGCCGAGGAGCTCACCGTCGTAGTCGACGTCCGGCTGCAGGAGCACGCCGCACCGCGACTTGCGGACCGCCCGCGTCCAGTGGCTGTACATCGAGCGGAGGTCGGCGGACCGACCGGAGGCCACGACGCAGAGGCCCGGGCGTTCGGTCGACAGCACCGACGCGATGCTCTGGTCGGCGTCGTCGAACCGCTCGGCGTCGTCGATGAGCAACAGCACCGGACCGCGCTCGAGGCGGAGGCCGGCCAGGAGCGCCGGGACCTCGTCCGCGCCCACGGCGACGCGGTCGAACGGGCCGGAGGCCAGCGGGGAGCGTCGGTCGCAGATGGCCCAGACGGCCGGTCGGACGCCGTCGGCGTTCCGCGCCGACTCGGCCAGGGCGAGGAGCACGGACGACTTGCCGGAGCGCGCCGGACCCGCCACCAGGACGTGCTCGCCGTCGTAGACCTCGAGGACGGCGGTACCGAGGTCGTCCTCGGCGATGCCGACCGGCATGTGCCACGGTTCGGTGTCGAAGCGCGCCGGCACGCCGAGGTCGGCGACGGCGACGGCTCCGGGGAGACGGCCGACCGCGCTGGCCTTCGGCGTGGTGCCGGGCCACTGCTCGGCGACGGCACGGACGGCCTCGGTCAGGCTGCCGCTCGGGGTGCCGACGTGTGACTGCAGCTTGCTGATCGAGTCGATGAAGCGGCCCGGGACCGGCGGCGGGACGTCCTTCGGGCGGACACCGATCGTCGCGTAGTCGTACGGGTCGGCGAGGCGGAAGAGCCACTTCTGCGTCGTGACCTCGTCCATGGCCGAGGGGACCGCCTTCGCGCGGGTCGTCGTCACCGCGAAGGAGATGCCCAGCGCCGGGCCCTCGGCGTAGACGCGGTACAGGGCGTCGAGGAGCTGCTGGCCCTCGAAGTCCTGGTACTCGTCACGGAGCGCGGCGAGACCATCGAGCAGGACGACCGCGCGGCGACCACCCGGGGCGGAACGGCGACGGTCGAGCTCGGTCCGGAGGTAGCGGAGCATGCGGGCCTGCAGTTCACCTCCACCGGCTCCGGACCCGACGTAGGCGCTGGTGTGCGGCAGGTCGGCGAGCGGGGCCAGGTCACCGGCACCCATGTCGAGCACCAGGAGGTCGAGGTCCTCGGGGCTCGTGGTCCGTGCGAGCTGCAGGGCGATCGACGCCAGCGCCGTGCTCGTGCCGCTGCCGGGGATGCCCATGAGCATGAGGTTGCCCTCGTTGCGGTCCCACCCGGTCGTGACCTGGCGCTGGTTGTCCGGGTCGTCGGCGAGGGCGACCGGGACCGTGCTCGGTGCGCCGGCCTGGCCGTCGGCGGGGACCAGGGTGTCGAGCGGGACGGAGGTGCCGAGCGCCTCCGGCCAGATCGGGCGGGGCGGGGCGTACCCGGCCTCGTCGTTGGCGGCCGAGATGGCGTCGATGAGGACGTCGAGGTCGGTGAGGTCCGAGGCCGCCGGAGCGCTGAAGGCGATCGGGGCCGGCACACCGAAGACGTCGGTCGGGCGGACGGTGACCGGCTGTTCGGCGCGGAGGTCGCGGGCACGGCCGGTGACCAGCGCGGTCTGGACCGGCGTGATGTCGTCCTGCCCGAGCTTCACGTAGGCGCGACCGGTCTGCTGGCGGCCGATACCCGCGGCGGAGGGGACGCCGATGACGTTCGTGGAGTCCTCGCGGCTCTGCACCCGCAGGGCGACGCGCATGTTCGTGTTGGCGAGGATGTCCTCGCTCACCACACCGGCCGGCCGCTGGGTCGCGAGGACCATGTGGACGCCGAGGGTACGACCGACGGCAGCGATCGCCACGAGCGAGGTGAGGACGTCCGGGAAGTCCTTCGCCAGCATCGCGAACTCGTCCACCACGAACAGCAGGCGCGGCATCGGCTCTGCCGGCTTCGTCGCCAGGTACGCGTCGAGGTTGTCGATGTCCGCACCCGCGGCGGCGAACACCCGCTGCCGACGACCGAGCTCGGCCTCGAGGGCACGGATCGCCCGGTCGGCGAGCTGCTCGTCGAGGTTGCTGATCGTGCCGATCGTGTGCGGCAGACGCTCACAGGCGGCGAACGCGGCGCCGCCCTTGAAGTCCACGAGCAGGAAGTTGAGGCGCGTCGGGTCGTTGCGGGCGGCGAGCCCGGCGACGAAGGACCGCAGGAACTCGCTCTTGCCGGAGCCGGTCGTGCCACCGACCAGGCCGTGCGGGCCGTCGCGGACCAGGTCGATCTCGAGGACGCCGCTCTCCGACGAGCCGATCGGCGTCGAGAAGCCGGTGCGGGCCTCCCAGGCGGCTCGGATGGCGGCGGCACCGGACGGTTCGCTCGCACTGGCCTCGTTCGCCAGCAGGTCGGGCAGGCGGACGAGGGCCGGCAGCGACGCCCCGGGCACCAGGAGTTCCGGGTCGTCGAAGTGGGCGACGTGGCGGGCGCAGAGCTCGGCGGCCTCGGGCGACAGGCCGGCGAGCACGACGTCCTCGACGCGGGTCCGGTCCTCCGGTCGGTAGACGGTGGCCGCGGCGTCCGCGCCGACCGTGATGATCGTGGTGCAGGCCGCGGGGAGCTGCTGCTCGTTCGTCGCGATGACGATGCCGCTCACCCGGCGCGGACGTTCGCCCGGACGGCGCACCTGGCCGAGCGCGCTCCGACCGTGACCGAGCAGGCTACGGGCCGGGGCGTCACGGCCCTCGGTGAGGACCTCGGAGTCGATGAGGACGAGCAGCTCCGGCGTCGGCAGTTCGTCGATCGACTCGCGGAGACCCCGGAGGACCGCCGCACCCTGGTCGCGCTGCGCCGACATCCAGCGCTGGCCGGTGCTGCTGCCGGCGACGCGGGCGTGCGGCAGCCAGGAGGCCCAGGACCAGTCGTCCTCGCGGCCCCGGTCACAGAACACGCCGACGGTCAGGTCGGCGGGTCCGCAGTGCACGGTCGCCTGGACCAGGAGGCTGCGGGCCAGTGCGAGGGCGCCCTCGCGGTCACCGACGATCCCGACCACCCCGGCGTCGCTGAGGTCGGCGACGACGGGTGCGGCGGTGAGCTTGCTCGACTCGATCGCGGCCTTCGCGTCGTCCTCGAGCTTCGTCTGCGTCGCTCGCGAGTCCAGTTCCGGCCGCCAGGGCGCGTCCCCGGTGCCGGCGTGCAGGCTGAGGAAGTCGACGTCGTCGGCACGACGCTGCCAGAGCGTCGTCGCGGGCAGCAGCGCGCGGCGCACCACGCTGGCCGGGTCCGGCACGAGTTCCTGACGCCGGGCAGCCTCGATCGCGGCGGCCGCGGTGATCTCGCCGCTGAACTCCTCGACCGCTCCGGCGAAGCGGTCGTCCTCTTCCTTGAGGTTCTTGGCCCGGCGGTGCTTCTGCTCGAACCACATGCCGATCGCCGTGACCGGGCTGAGGAGGGCGAAGAGCGCGAACCGGGCGTCGCCGAGCAGGAGCACCATCGCGCCGGCGAGGACCAGCGGAGCGGCGACGGTGATCCAGCTGAACTTCGACGCCGGCGGCACGTCACGCTTCGTCGGCGGGGACACCGGCTCGACCGCCGTGTTGCGGCCGGGACGGGGCGGGCGGTTGAAGGGAGCCGTCGCCGCCGGGGTCAGGTTCGGCAGGGAGCCCGGCGCGGGCACCGGTGTCTCGTGCAGGTCCGGGCGGACGAGCAGGACCGCTCCACCCACGATGACGCTCGTGCCGACGGTGACGAGCACGCCGTCCTCGTCGAGCCGCTCCCCCGCCACCACGGTGCCGTTCGTGGAGCCGGCGTCTCGGATCCGGACGCCGTCGTCCTCCCGCTCGATCGTGCAGTGCTCCCACGAGGCGCTCTCGGTGGGCAGGACCAGGTCCGCCTGCGGGGCGCGGCCGACCACGAGCCTCCGGGACCGTGGCACGGACACCACCGCACCGGTGACGAGCCCACCCGCCAGGGTGACCGTCCAGCCCTCCACGAGCTGCGGGCGTTCCTCGGGCGTGCGGGCGATGCGTGAGCCCTCGAGCAGGACCAGGTCACGGAGGGGCGTGTCGACGCTCGTCCGGTGCCCGTCGACCGCGAGGGTCGTGCCGGGCTCCAGCGCGAGGCCGATCGCCGACTCGATCAGTTCGCCGAGGCAGCTGGCGTTCGCCCAGCCGTCGACCTCCACCGCTTCACGTCGGTCGTCGAGCTCGATCAGCAGACGCATGCGCGGTCCTCCTCGTCCGTGGGGTGGTGGGTACTGCTCTGCCGGAGGTCAGCGAGCCGTCGAGTCCTGGAACCAGACGAGCGACGCGGTCTGCTCGGTCGTCGCCGGGCGCAGCCCGAGCGTCTGCGAGGAGGCCGCGAGCACGGTCGCATCGGTGCGGAGGGCCTGCTGCTGCCGGAAGTCCAGCGCCGGACCGGCGATGCCGTCGGACGAGTCGAGACGCAACGTCGACAGCGAGTCCGCCACCTTCGACGGCTCGACGCTGCGGGCAGCACCGACGGCGCGGACGAGCGCGACGACCGCATCGTGACTGCGCGAGTCAGCGGCCCACGCGACCGCGCTGAACGGCTGGTCGGCGGTGAGGTTCTGCGCGTCCGCGTCGTCGGCCAAGACCCGGACCCCGCCGAGGAACGCGGACATCGAGCGGCCCTGCGCATCCGAGGTCAGGGCGCGCGCGTCGTCCGTCGCGACCCCGGTCGAGACGAAGGTGCCCGACAGGCTGCCGTTCGCCTCGGCCAGGGCGGTGCCGAACGCCGGGCTCGTCGCGTCCGGGGTGAGCACGACCGGGACGGTGACGTCGGCGGACTGCAGCGCCGCGACGAACGCACCCTGGCGGGCGGCCGGACCGCTCACCACTACCGCGTCGGAGTCGGGCTTCGTGGTCTCGGTGTCCGTCGGTGCGGCGGTGGCGTTCGACGTCGCGGTCGTCGGGGTTGCACCGGTCCGCTCGGCCACGGTCGTCGCGAGCGCAGCGTCGTCGGCCGAGTCGGCGGCGTCCATCACGTGGGCGAACCGGATGCCGGACGGCGCACCGCCACCCAGGTCCACGAGGAGCGGCGAGTCGGCACCGCGGATCGCGCGCTGCATCGCTGCGCTCACCGAACTCCGGGACGGTGCGGTCGACCAGGACCCGTCACCGCCCTCCGCGTACGGGAGCACCACGGGGACACCGGCATAGGACGCTGCGTCGAGCGCGCCCGAGACGTGCGCGCCGGACGAGGCGACGACGATCCCGGCCACGCCGCTGTCGACGAGCTGCTGGACGGCACGCTTCGCCCCGCTCGCACTGCCGCCGTCGTTGCGGGTGACGAGTTCGACGTCGGTCCCACCGAGGGTCAGGCGCTTCGTCGCCACCAGGGCGCCCTGCGCGGCTTCGTCCCACTCGGACCCCTCGCCGTCGCCGAGCGTCACGACGACGCCGATCTTCGTGCCGTCGGGCACGTGGGCGACCCGGATCGGCACCGGGATCGTCGCCGGCACGGCTTCGGCCGCCGGGGTGTTCCGGTCGACGACGAAGACCACGACGGCCAGGACCACCGCGATGACGAGCACCGCCAGGGCCACGATGACGAGGGGCTGCCGCGGGCCGCGGGCGTCCTGCGTGTCCTCGGCGGCCTGGTGCGTCATCGTGCGGCTCCGATGCTGAAGGCGTACAGCGTGGTGGAGGTGGCGCCCTTCGGCACGTCCATCCGGAACGCGGGCAGGGCGGTCGCCGCGTCGAGCGAGGCGCGGAACTGCTCCTGCTGCAGCAGGATGCCTGCCACGTCCTCGGCACGGACGTTGGCGTACCCGGCGGCGTTCTGCGAGGCGAGGGCCAGCTGGTAGTCGGCGGAGTCGGACTTCGCCGCGCTGGTCGCCATCGCACCGAGGATGCCGGACCCGTTGACCTTGCGGTCGCCGAGGTCGAGCATCACGCGGTTGAGGTCGCCGGTGAGCAGCGTGCTCGCACCCTCGACGTCGCGCGTCGATGCCGTGGTGCTCGCGTCGATCTGCGCGAGGCTCTGCTTCGTCTGGGCGTCGACCGCACTCGCCAGGGCGGCGTTCTCGCGCTCGAGCTTGCCCTTCTGTCCGTCGATCGTGCCCTTCGCGCCCGCCGTCACGTCCTTCGAGGTGGAGCGGAGGCCGGCGACGGACTGGTCGAACGCCTTGATGACGGCAGCGTTGCTCGTGGTGGCCTGCGCTGAGACGTCGCGGACCTGCTGGTCGATGAGGGCGTCGATCTTCTTCGAGGTCTCGGCGTCTGCGTCGGCGAACTTCTTCTTGACTTCCGCTCCGAGCTGGTTCTGCTGGTCTACGACCCCCTGCAGGCCGGACTTGACCGCGGCGTCCGAATCGAGCAGCTGCTCGAGTACGGGCTGGAGATCACGGATCGAGCCTTGGACGTCCCCGTCGCCGGAAGCGAGTGCGTCTCTGACTTCGGACAGCTTCGCCTTGACGTCGTCGACGCTCGTCTGCAGTGTCGCAATCGCTCCTCCCACACCGCTGTCGGTGTCCTGGAGGTTGGTCGCGTCGATGACCGCCGTCCAGGAGGAGAACTGGTCCTTCAGCCGAGCATCCATGGGTGCGGGGTACGGGAACGGCGGGCTCAGTGGCTGCTGCTGCGTATTGTCATCGCCGTCGTCGCATGGGGTGCTCGTTAGATACGAGCGCAGCTTGTCCGCCTGTTCCTGGCTCAACCCAGTGGCTGACGGGAAGAGGCCAGTCGAATCGTCGCGAAGGATCAGCTTGCAGATTTGGTCGGCGAGGTCCTTGTTTTGCGCCTGCATCGAGTTGTCGAAGGTTCCCGTTTCGCCGATCAGCCGACGTGCGGCATCCGCCCGGGTGTGCACCGAGCCGACCTCGGCACGGACGCGTCCGATGTTCTGCTCGGCGAGGTCGATGCTGTTGGACAGTTCCTGCAGCGCCTGTTTCGTTTTACCGGAACTGGCGGAAGAGTCGTCCTGCAGGGCCGTCAGCCGGTCGTGGATCACCCCGACGTCCTCGCTGACCGTCTGATAGCTCTTCAGCGCTGCAGCAGCGAGTTGGGGGTTCAGGCTGGCAGCGAGCGCGTCACCCGATGTCACGAGGTCGGCCAGAGCCGAAGTGATCGTCGTCGACGACGCGAAGAGCGCGCACGTCAACGACGACTTCGCGTCATCGGCGGCACACTTCTCTGCTGTCGGGTCACTCGGCCCTACCGACGATGCCAGCTGCGCGCTGACCTGCTGCTTGCAGGCCTCGCTCGCATCTGCGTACCCGGCGAGCTGAGCGGACACGCGCAGCAGGTTGCCGTAGACGCTGGCGCCACCGGTCGCCTGCCGCGGTTCTGCCGCGCAGCCGTTGCCGTCGATCGCGGGGGTGGGCGCGGTCGCAGAGGTGTCACCGAGGAGCGCGTCGAGGCTGCCGGTGGTCTCCTGCAGCTGCTGCAGGACCGTGGACTGGGTGCCGCTCACCGTGGACCCGAGGTCGCCCTTGAGCGATCCGAGCTGCCCCGACAGCGACTTCATTGTGCTGGCCAACGACGAGCTGCTCTCCTTGAGCCGCTCGGCCGTCCGGACACCGAGGGTCGCGGAGGTCGTCTCGAGGTTCGACCGGACCTCGGTGATCGTGCTGCCGGCGCGCGCCAGGACCTCGTTGACCTGGGAGATGAGGTCGATCGTCCGCCGCTGCAGTGCCAGCTCGGAGTCGGTGTCGGACCCGAAGGCCGCGTTTACCACGCCGGTCGAGGAGAGGTCCGTCGAGATGCCCGGCTGCGCGGCCATGTCGAACGACGGTGCTGCGAAGTCGTCGACGTTCGCGACGAGGTGCAGGGTCGTGCTGGCGCCCGACGTCGGCGGAGCGAGCAGGCGTCCCCACTGCACGACCGCGTCGCCGTCGCCGTTGGCGCTCACGACACCGTCCGTCGCGGTGGCGTCGTTGGACGTGTCGGTGACGATCTTGCTCGGCTTCGTGCCGGGCAGGACGGTCGACGCCGCGATGCTGAAGGGAGCGCCGACGAGGGCCGGAGTCGTCCGGGAGGCGCCTGCCACGTCGTACGTGAGGTTGCGGGACCGCACGGTCAGGTTCTCGACGGTCAGGTCGATCTCGACCCGTCCGGAGTAACCCGCCAGGTCCGCGAGGTCGGTACCGCTCTTCTTGGCGGTCGTGTACTGCGTCGTCACGCGGAGCGGCAGGTCCGTGGCGGCCTTCGCGGTGTCGTGCTCGGTGACCGACGACGACGAGCCGTCCTTGCCGACCGAGATCGCGGTGTCGGAGATCGCGGTGATCGACCCGTCCGCCGCCAGCTTCGTGTCGACCGTCTGAAGCACACGCGACGGCTTCTCGACCGTCTGGTCCGACGAGGTGCACCCCGAGAGCACCAACGCAGCAGCACCCGCCATCGCGACCACGGCGAGCGCGCGGCCGTTCCTCGTTCGTACCCCTGGATGCAGCATGCGCAACGACATTGACGACCGTCCCCCTCAAGAACCGACAAGCGTGTTGATCTTAGCCGGGCAGCGCACCTCCCGGGTTCCGTTCTCCACAGGCTCGGGACTCCCCCGTTCGGGCCACGTCGGGTATCAACCACGCTCCGCGGTCCCTCACCGTTGCCGGCGGCGTCCCGGATGGGAGGCGCCCTGGTTCAGCGTTGCTCGCTGAACCCGAAGACGACCACTCACTCACGCACGCTGACGAGGACTTCGCGGAAACGGAACGAAGCCGCACCGATCTCGAAACGGGTCCGTCCTCCTGCTTCGAGCCGAGCAGCGATCGCGTCCTTGTTGTCAGCCGTGACCCCTCGCCGGAGCACGAGCGGTCCGCACTCCTTGGTCGAGATCTCGACCTGGTCGAACGACGATCCGATCCCCTTGCCCGAGGAGCTCGATCCGACGTCTCCCTCGGCGGCTGTGACGGTGCACGCGACGGAGATCACGTGGGACCGGTCGTCGGCATGCAACGCATACGATCCGCCGAGGACCAGCACCGTGACCAGAGCCATCGCGACCAGGATCACGACGACGAGGACTCCGCCCCGTCGTCGTTCGGGCTCCGCGTCAGATCCGGCTGCGGTACTCACGACGCGCTCAGTCATGCCGCGCCTTCCATGATGACCTTCGACAGATCATGCGGGTCGGTACCCGAGCAGTTCCGGAGATGCGCCGAACACTCGCAGCAGACTCCGCAGCGTCAAGGATCCGTCACCGACTTCGAGGTCGTACGTGGTTCCGCTCTTGAAGCTCGATGCGACGTCACGGCTGTTGTCCTTCGTGACTCCCTCACGCAGGACGAACTTGCCACACTCGCGTGACTCGATGACGACCTGCGGTGTCGATGCGCCGACGCCCTTCGCCGAGCGCGAAGCTCCGGTGCTCGCTTCCGCGGAAGAGACCACGCATACCAATCGCACGCGGTGTGCGTCGTCGTAGGACCGGAGCACCGCCGGCCCGGCGAGGAAGAACGAACTCACGAAGACGATGACGGCGGCCCACAGCACGAACAACACCCGCGCTGTTGTCTTCGACATCTTGCGCTTCGAAACAGGCATCATGGACTCCGAATTCAGCGATCGACTCGAGGTCGAACCAAGGTGAGCGCGCGTGGCCTTGGAATTGATGGTCGTGATGTGCGGCTGATCAACCGGCGGGTCGCGACACGTTCCGATGTGGACCTGTGCCGATCTCCCGGTCACGCGGCCTTTCGGTAACTCATGATCTCTGGTCGCACCCGAAGGACTCCGAGCATTTCACGCAAATCGAAGGAGCCCGCTCCGACGACGAATTCCCAGTCACCTGGCTTCAGCGAGGCAGCAACACGATCGCAGTTCTCGTCGGTGATTCCGTGCTGGATCGTCAGAGCGCCACAATTCTTGGTCGTGACGTCGACCTGGGGAGTGGTCGTACTCGACAGGTTCGTCGATGACACCGACACCGACGTCGCTTCAACTGAAGACACCTCACAGGTGAGCCTCTTCGGATGCGAAAGGTCGAACGCA
Source organism: Curtobacterium sp. MCLR17_032 (assembly GCF_003234795.2). Lineage (NCBI taxonomy): Bacteria > Bacillati > Actinomycetota > Actinomycetes > Micrococcales > Microbacteriaceae > Curtobacterium > Curtobacterium sp. MCLR17_032. Next base: position 3,213,255 of record NZ_CP126268.1, read on the forward strand.
CGAGCGCGAGCGGACCAAACACGAACACCGAGAGGATGACGGCAACGGAGAGAAGCCACACAAGAGTGACGGTCGCACTTTTGCGCTTCGACATCCAGGGACCGTCCCCGAGGGCGAGGCTATGACTCATGACTTCCACTCATCCTCGGGGAATGAAATACGTCGATGCACGAGGCGCCTTTGCACAACCGGCTTTCTCATGCCTCTCCCCTCGCGATCGTCTGACGTTTCTGCGACCTTCGGGCAGGTAGCAAATCGATTCATTCATCGCCGTCCGCACGCACGCCGGAAACGTCGGGAGCCATCCCGACAGCTTGAAACAACCCAAGGAGGCGTGCGGAACCTTCACCTATCCGGAAAGCATAACGCTCACCTCTGACGATCTCAGCAGCCCTCTTCTTCGCGAGGTCAGCAGTGAGCCCTCGGCTCATCACCAGAGTGCCGCAATCCGGCGACCGGTACTGCACTTGGGGCGACGATGTGCCTGCCCCCTTCAGCGACCGGCTCGAAGCCGAGCCAGCGTAGGCGGCTGTCACCTTGCAACTGATCGTCGTCGTGTGCGCGCTGTCGTACCTCGTGAGGATTTCGGGTCCGATCAGGAACACGAACAGCACGATCGCGAAGAGCGCCAATACGAGCAGCGACGCCACCCACTGCACAGGCCTCGAGTACTTTCGCACGCTCTCACCGTTCTGGTCCAAGGGGTCCACATTCACTCCTTTCGTCATGCCGCCTCCAACTCGATCTCACGCGCGTCGGGGCTCCCTGACGAACACCGCCTGCCGAATGGTGTTCAAGAAGGGATGCAGCTTGTACGAGCCTGCCCCGATCCAGAACTTCCACGTCGTGTTGGCAGCGACGCCGTCAGCGGTGGATCCCTTGGTCTCCGACGTCACGCCCCAGCGCAGCGTCAACGTCCCGCATTCCGACGTCTCGATCACGACCGCGCGCTCGGTACAGGGTGTCGGATCGTCGAGCAACCACCGACGAGACGATTCCGACTCTTCGAGCGCTTCGGTCCGGTGAACACACAGGTTATGGATGAGGCCACGATCACTCCCCTCGTCCTCTCCCGCTTCCAGCGATCCGGGCCATCGGATCCGAACATGCGGCCAGCCACGGGAAAGCGACCCGACTCGACCTCAGGCGCGTCGGAACTCCTTGACGAACACCGCCTGCCGGATGGTGTTCAGGAAGGGATGCAGCTTGTACGAGCCGGCCCCGACCTCGAACTTCCACGTCGTCCCGGCCGCGAAGCCATCAGCGATGGATTCCTTGTTGTCCGCCGTCACACCCCAGCGCAGCGTCAACGTCCCGCAGTCCGACGTCTCGATCACGACCTGGTTGCTGGACGAACCGACACCCTTGACCGAGCGCGAAGACCCCACGCCGGTGTGGGCAGAGCGCACCTCGCAGGTCACCTCGGTGCGGTGGGAGGCGTCGTACGCCTTCAGGGTGATCGGACCGACGAAGATCACGAGCACCGGCACCAGGACCACCAGCACGAGGATCCCGATCGCGACGAGACGATCACGGCGCTTCGAGCGCCTCGGCTTCGTGCGGGCATCGGTCTTCGATGAAGCCACGGTCATTCTCCTCGTCCTTCCGGTCAGCGGCGGGCGCTAGTGCAGCGGTCTCGTCGATCAGCCGACACCGGAGACGATGCCGTTGATCCCGTCCTGGAGGTAGTCTCCAGGATCCTTGCCGACGAGGACGTCGTTCACGACGCTGGCCGCTCCACCCGCGACGTGGTCCACGACCCCGTCGACCGCGCTGTTCCAGCGAGCGATGTTCGGGGCGACGCCGCCTTCGGGCAGCCGCACATGGCGTCCAGTCGGGAACCGCGGCTCGATGTCCAGACGGTCGAGGACTGTGCTGCTCGCCTTTCCGGCCCCCAAGTTGAACGCGGCTCCGGTACCGAACCCGACCGCAGCGTTCTGGACGTACCCGCCGACCGTCTGGTTCTCGCCGTTGAAGGCGTAGTCGGTCATGTTGGAAGCTGCGCCGGAAGTCCCCGCAGCGATCGTCGATCGTCCCACCGTCGAGAAGATCGGCGCTGCGGCGCGTTGCACCACCTGCCCTCCGACGTTGCCGACCGCTGGCGCCAGCTTCGACAGCCCGAGAGCCGCGCCGCCTCCGGCTGCGCCACCGACGCCGCCGATCACCGCGTCGACTCCGGCTTTGTTCCAGTCGACGGATCCGTTCTGGAGTTTCTGGGTCCCGACCGAGATGCCCCCGGAGATGAGGGCTCCGGAAGCCGCCATGAGGGCGACGCCTGCGGGTCCGCCGACACCGGTGCACATCAGGACAACGCCGGCGACGATCGCGACCCCCGCGATCAACATGGCGTGCTCGTCGGCCCATGTCTTGAGGCCCCCCTGGTGCGCATCCCGGTACGCCTGCAAGTCCTTGTCCGTCGCCGGCCGCAACCCCAGCGGGTCGATCGCGTGCAGCGGGTCGTTCCCCGCGTACGAGTACGGGTTCCCCGCCCAGCCCGCGCCGACGATCGGCGCCAGCGGGTCCGTCGACAGGAACCCCTTGGCCACCGGGTCGTACACCCGAGCCCCGAGCCACTCCATGCCGCCGATGCTCAGGCTCCCACCGGGGGTCAGCCCGATGCCCGCCGGCAGCTCCGCTCGACCGGCAGCCCCGACCGTCGACGCCAGGAGCGCCCACGGATCGGCCGCATCGGTGGCCCGTTCTCCGCGCCATCCCGACGCCGTCCAGTCACCGTCCACGGCGACGATGCCGCCCGGCAACTCAAGGACAGGCGTCGCTCCGACGGAGGTCAGGGACGGCACGCCCGCGGCGGTGTCCCACCAGACCTCGGCCCCGCCCGCGTCGGCGACCTCGCCCAGGGCGTCGGTCCAGACCTCGATCCGGCCGGTCTCGCCGTAGGACGCGTCCCGTTCGACGACGCCGGCCAGGAAGCCGAGGTCCGACCACGCGTACTCGGTGGTGGACCCGTCCGGAGCAGTGCGCCGGACGCGCCGCCCCAGCCCGTCGTGGACAAACTCGGTCCGGGAACCGTCGGCGGTGGTGGTGACGAGCAGCTGACCGGCAGCGTCGTACTCGTGCCGTTGTCCGGCGCCATCGACGGTCTCGGCGACGAGACGCCCGCCCGCGTCGTACTGCCAGGTGCGTCCGGAGCCGCTGCCGTCGAGGGCACTGACGAGTTGCGCCGCGGCGTCGTGACCGTAGACGACGCGGCCGTCGGATCCGGCGATCGCGCTGATGCGGTCGTCCTCGTCGCGTTCGATCCGGGTCGTCGTGCTGCCGTTCGGCGTGGTCACGGTGTGCTCCACGAGCGACCCGCGCTCGTAGGACCACGACTGGATGACGTCACCGGTCGACGCCTGGACGATGCGGCCCAGCGCGTCCGAGCTGAAGACGGCCGGGGTGAGGCCGTCCCGCTCCACGGCGACGATCCGACCCAGGACATCGCGACGCCACGTCGTGCGCCGCCCGTCGGGGTCCGTGCGCGCCGTGCGGCGTCCGTCGGCGTCGTACTGCCACGACGTCGCCCGTCCACCGCGGCTGCGCCGGACGAGCAGACCGCGTCGGTCGAAGCAGAGTTCGTGCTCGGTGTCCCGCCCCGGGCCGCGGGTGTGGTCGGTGACGACGACCGCTCGGCGAGTGGTGTCGTACGCCGTGTCCGCGACGACCGTTCCGTCGACCGAGAGCTGCTCCTCACGCCCCGCCGCGTCGTACGTCCACCGGAGCACGTGGCCGTCCGGGTCGGTCTGCTCGGTCCGGCGGCCGGCGGCGTCGTACCGCGCGGTGGTGCTCCGGCCGAGCGGATCGGTGATCCCGGTCAACCGGCCGGACCGGTCGTACGTGTACCGGGTGACCCCGCCGAGCGGGTCGGTCGCGCCGACCAGGTGCCCGTCGGCGTCGTACGTGTAGGTCGTGACCCCGCCCAGGCCGTTCTCGGCCTCGACGAGCTGACCGGCGGCGTCGTAGCGGAACCGACGTCGGCCGTGACGGGTGTCGTGGACGGAGACGAGCCTCCCTGCCGCGTCCCAGCGCCAGCGGGAGGTGCCCTCGCCCGGCGTGGTGCGCGCGACCACGCGCCCGGCGACGTCGTACTCGGTGCGCTCGACGTCGCCCGTGGGCAGGGTCCGTGCGACGACGCGCGACTCGGCGTCGTAGGTGACCGTCGTGCGGTTCCCGAGAGCGTCGACGGCAGCTGACGGACGGCCGCAGGCGTCGTACTCGTAGGTGGTCCGCTGGCCGCTCGGTGCGACGATCGCGACGATCCGACCAGCCAGGTCCCGCTCGAGGCGGGTGAGCCCGCCCTCGCCGTCGACCAGCTCGACCGGCCGACCACAGGCGTCGTACGTGACGAGCTCGGTTCCGGTCTCGTCGGAGGTGACCTCGACAGGGCGCCCGAATTCGTCCGAACGGACGGTCGTCGTCGCGAACGCATCCGCGAGGGTGGCGATGCCGGTCGCCGGGTCGTCGGAGAACTCGCGCCGGACGCCGGTGGGATCGGTCACCGCGCGCAGGTCGCCGTTGACCCCGTACTCCCGCCGCCAGACGGCGCCGGTCGGGTCGACGACGGACTGGAGGCGCGACAAGGCGTCGTGCGCGAAGGTCCAGGACGCGCCGCTCGGCAGGGTGACCTGCAGCGGGTTGCCCTGGTCGTCGTACGTCCGGCGCGTCGTCCGACCGAGTGCATCGGTCGTGGCGGCGAGTTCGCCGTCGGCGCCCCAGGCGAGGGCGGTCCGCGCTCCGGTCGGGTCGGTGACGGCGCTGACGCGCCCGCCGACGGTGTACTCGGCCGTCCAGGTCGAACCGTCGGGGTCCCGGCGGGCGATGACCTGCCCTGCCGCGTCGTGGCGGTACTCGGTGCGGGCACCGGTCGGGCTGACCGAGGCGACGGCGCGGCCGGCGTCGTCCCGCTCGATCCGTGCGGTGTCGCCGACCGCGTTGGTGACCGCGACGAGCTCACCGGCTGCGTCGTGGTCGAGGTCGAGGGTGACGCCCGTGGGGTCGACGACGCGGACGAGCAGGCCGTGCTGCCAGCGCAGTTCGGTGCGGCCACCCATCGGGTCGGTGACGACGGCCGGGTCGCGCTCGTCGCCGTCGTACTCGTACGTGACGACGCTGCCGCTCTCGGTGACGACGGTGGTGACCCGGTCGGCGTCGTCGTACCCGTAGGTCAGGTCCCCGCCGGTCGGCGTCACCGTCCGGATGCGTCGGCCCCGCCCGTCGTAGGCGTGCACGGTGACCGAACCGTCGCGTTCCGTCGCGGACACGAGGTTGCCGTGCGGGTCGTAGCTCATCGACTGCCGACGGTCGTCGGAGTCGATGACCCCGACCAGGCGTCCCTTCGGGTCGGCGATCCAGCTGTTCGACCGCGTGCCGTCGTGGTCGGACACCACCGTGACCCGACCGGGCAGGTAGGCGAAGCGGACCCGTCGACCGTGGGGGCTGATCTGCTGGACGACGCGACGGTGCGCGTCGTAGGTGTTGTCGACCTCGAGGACGCCGTCCGCACTCGTGACCGTCACGACGAGGTCGTCGTCGTCCCAGCCGTACGTCCTCGTCCCGAGCGCCGTGGTCACCGACAGCAGTCGTCCCCGGTCGTCGTACCCGTACTCGACCCGGCGTCCGTCGGAGGCACGCAGCAGGGCCACACGGCCGTCGACGTACTCGACGTCCACGGAGCGTCCGCGTTCGTGTCGCAGCCGCAGGACGGCATCGTCGGCGTCCCGTTCCACGTGGACGGCGGTGCCCGGTCCGGCGCTCTCGCCGAGCCAGAGTCCGGCCGGCGTGAAGTCGATGCGGCCGCCCTCGTTGTCCCGCACGACCAGCAGGTCGTCTTCTGCGGCGAGCCACCGGTCCTCGCCGACGCCGCGTGCCCAGCCGCTGCCGGCGCGGGGGAAGCGGATGAGCCGGCCGTCGGCGCCGACGAAGGACGCGCCCTCGTCGTCGAGGAGCAGCCGGGTGTCGAGGACGGACGCCCAACCGGGGCCGAAGAGCCCGACCCGCCGGTCGAGGGAGTTGTACATGCGCGTGAACCGGAGCGATGCGGACGCACCGTCGTGTGCGAGGTCGAGCTCGGGCTCGAGGAAGTTGCCGGTCGTCGTGTTCACCGGGTCCATCGAGTACCCCGTCGTCGGCTGTGCGCCGTACGCCGTTGGCGGATCGATCTGCAGGTCGGTCCGGTTGGCGGACACTCCCGCTGCCTGGAGCGCTGCCCCGAGCGCGGCGTCCGAGACCGTGGAGACCGAGCCCTCGCCCCCGGCGGCGGCGAAGGCGTCGGCGATGGTCGTCGCCCACGCGACGTCCTGGTCGTTGGCGGCGAGCCACCGTTCGAACCCGGCGACCAGCCCGTCGGCGTTGATCGTGCCCCACGAGCACCGGGATGCGAAGTCGGCCAGCTTGCCGCGGAGCAGCGCGGGCCTGCCCGACAACTCGGTGTTCAGTGTCGTCGAACCGGTGGCGAAGGACCGGAGGTCCTCGGGCTTGGCCGACGACGTGCCGGCTCCCCCGCCTCCGGCGCCCGGCGACGGCGTCTGCCGCGGCTTCGGTTGGACGTCGGCCGGACCGAAGGGAGGCGCGGGCTCGTTCTCGATGTCGGGCGGGTTCCCGGTGCCGAAGGTGTCGTCCCACCACTTCTCGAAGCCGTTGCGGTCGGCCTGCTGTTCCTGCCACTCGCGCGCCTTGCGGCGGCGTTCGCGCTCTTCCGCGGCGGCCGCTTTCATCTTGTCGACCCAGCCCGCCACGGTGCGCATCATGTCCGAGATGGTGGAGCCGTCGCTCTTCGCGATGCTCGCGTTCTCGGTGAACAGGTCCGAGAAGTGTCCGCGGAACTCCTGCGACGCCGTCGACACGTACGACTGACGGCTCCCGACCTGCCCGTCGATCGCACTGGCTGCGCCGCGCATGGCACTGCCGAGCGCATCAGCGGTGGCGTCGTCGAACTCGATCGGATCGGTGTTGGCGTGCAGCTGGTCAGCCATGCTGGTTCGTCCCCCCGGAGAGATGGTGCTGGTCGTGATGGTCGACGAGCCCCCGCAGCGGATCCCCCTGGAGGCAGTGACCTCGACCAACATACCGATTCGTCCACCCGCTCGGCGCTGCCTGTGGACACCCGCACCGTCCTCCACAGCACCGCCCGTTCACCCGCTGTCTCCACAGGCGCTACCCGGGCAGCCCCCGGTGCAGGGCGCTGGTGGCAGGATGTCGCCATGGACACCGAACCGCAGCTCGACGGCGACTCCGTCGCGAACGACCTCGACGACTTCGACGAGGTCGTGGAGATCGAGCACGAGTCGCTGCCCTCCGACCGCTACTTCGACCGCGAACTGAGCTGGCTCCGTTTCAACCAGCGCGTGCTCGAGCTCGGAGAAGACCGGACGCAGCCGCTGCTCGAGCGCGCGAACTTCCTGGCGATCTTCGCCTCGAACCTCGACGAGTTCTTCATGGTCCGCGTCGCCGGCCTGAAGCGCCGCATCGACACCGGCATCGCCGTCCCGACCAACGTCGGCCGTGCGCCCAGCGACGTCCTGCGCGACATCGCGATGAAGGCCCACGAGCTGCAGGAACGCCACGCGAAGGCGTTCATCGGGTCGCTGAAGCCCGACCTCGACGCTGCCGGCATCCACGTCGAGCACTGGTCTGACCTCGGTGAGGACGACCGGCTCCGGATGCGCGAGTACTTCTCGGAGCAGATCTTCCCGGTGCTCATGCCCCTGGCGGTCGACCCGGCGCACCCGTTCCCGTACATCTCCGGTCTGTCGCTGAACCTGGCTGTCCGGGTGCGGAACCCGAAGTCCCAGCGCCAGGAGTTCGCGCGCCTCAAGGTGCCGCAGAACTACCCGCGCTTCATCAAGCTGCCGGACGACAACTCCGGCCGCCTGCGCTTCATCCCGCTCGAGGACCTGATCGCGAACCACCTCCCCGACCTGTTCCCGGGGATGGAGGTGCTGGAGCACCACGTGTTCCGCATCACCCGCAACGAAGACGTCGAGATCGAAGAGGACGAGGCCGAGAACCTCATCCAGGCGCTGGAGCGCGAACTGCTCCGCCGCCGGTTCGGACCGCCGATCCGGCTCGAGATCACCGAGGACATGGACCCGGTGACCCTCGACCTGCTGGTGCGCGAACTCGACATCACCGAGCAGGAGGTCTACCGCCTGCCGTCGCCGCTCGACCTCGGCGGACTGTTCGAACTGGCGAAGCTGCCGCGCCCGGACCTGCACTACCCGCGCCACGTGCCGACGACCCCGGTGCAGTTCCAGCCGGGCGAGCCGAACACGAAGCCCGACCTGTTCCGCGCGATCGCCGCTCGGGACGTCCTGGTCCACCACCCGTACGAGTCCTTCGCGACGAGCGTGCAGGCGTTCCTCGAGCAGGCCGCCGCCGACCCGAACGTGCTGGCGATCAAGCAGACGCTGTACCGCACCTCCGGCGACTCCCCCATCGTGGAAGCGCTGATCGACGCTGCCGCGGCGGGCAAGCAGGTCCTGGCCCTCGTCGAGATCAAGGCGCGCTTCGACGAGCAGAACAACATCACGTGGGCGCGCAAGCTCGAGAAGGCCGGTGTGCACGTCGTCTACGGCCTGGTCGGGCTGAAGACGCACTCGAAGCTGGTGCTCGTCATCCGGCAAGAGGGCGGGACGCTCAAGCACTACAGCCACATCGGTACGGGCAACTACAACCCGAAGACCTCGCGCATCTACGAGGACATGGGGCTGTTCACCTCGGACGACACGGTCGGCAAGGACCTTACCCGTCTGTTCAACGAGCTGTCCGGGTACGCGATCGAGAAGAAGTTCAAGCGCCTCCTGGTCGCACCGCTGCACCTCCGCAAGGGCCTGGTGAAGCGCATCCAGACGGAAGCGGAGAACGCCCGCGCCGGCAAGCCCTCGGGGATCCGCATCAAGGTCAACTCGATGGTCGACGAACAGATCATCGACGCCCTGTACCTGGCGAGCCAGGCCGGGGTGCCGGTCGACATCTGGGTCCGCGGCATCTGCTCGCTGAAGCCGGGGCTCGAAGGCGTGAGCGAGACGATCCGGGTCCGCAGTGTGGTCGGGCGGTACCTCGAGCACTCCCGGACGTTCGCGTTCCACAACGACGGCGACCCCGCGGTCTTCATCGGCAGCGCAGACATGATGCACCGCAACCTCGACCGCCGCGTCGAGGCCCTCGTCCGCCTCACCACCCCGGCGCACATCACCGAGGTGCAGGAGATGTTCGACCTGGCGATGGCCGAGACGACCAGCTCCTGGCACCTCGAGTCCGACGGCGAGTGGAGCCGTCACTCGACCGACGACGACGGACGCCCGCTCGCCGACGTGCAGAATGTCCTCATGCGGACCATCTCGGCACGGAAGCGTTCCACTCGGTGAGCGGTGGGCAGTCGGGCCCGGTCCTCGCGGCCGGCGCCGTGGTGTGGCGTGACCAGGACGGCGAACCGCTCGTCCTCCTGATCCACCGCGAGCACCACAAGGACGTCTCGTTCCCCAAGGGCAAGGTGGACCCAGGCGAGAGCATCCCCGAGGCCGCCGTCCGTGAGATCGACGAGGAGACCGGGTACCGCGTGTACCTCGGCGCCCCCCTCGGTCTGGCCGAGTACGTGCTGCCGAGCGGTCGCGACAAGGTCGTGCACTACTGGTCTGCCCGGGTGTCCCGGAAAGAGGCCGAGCGCGCGGGAGCGTTCCGCCCGAACGACGAGGTCGCCGCCGTCGAGTGGGTGTCGATCGACGACGCCCGAGCACGTCTGACCTACGAACGGGACGTCGCGATCCTCGACCGGTTCGCCGAACGTGCCGCCGCGAACGAACACGACACGTTCGCCCTGATCGCCCTCCGGCACGCGAAGACCGTCCCCGGCTCGGACTGGGACGGTCCCGACGCCACCCGGCCCCTCCTGCCCCTCGGTCGCGCCCAGGCGAAGGCAGCCGCTGCCCCGGTCGCGGCGTTCGGCCCGAAGAAGATCGTCAGCAGCACCGCGGCCCGGTGCCTGGCGACCGTGGAACCCCTGTCGGCGCGGACGAAGGTCGGGGTGTCCGACACCCCGGACATCTCCCAGGACGCCCACGAGCGGGGGACCGCAGACGTCAAGGGCGTCGTGCGGAAGCGCCTCGACAAGGCGAAGACCGCGGTGCTCTGCTCGCACGGTCCGGTCCTGCCCGACATCGTCGCGCGGATCGCCACCGACACCGCCGACGACACGACGGCGTTCGACCTGCGGCGTGCCGCCATGCTCTCGGTCGGAGAGTTCGCGGTGATGCACATCGCCGGGCGCAAACTCGTGGCCGTCGAGACGCACCGCAACTCCGTCAGCGTCTGACGCCGCGCCACAGCAACACCGGCAGCGCAACAGCGCAGCGCAACAGCGCGGCGCAGCAGCGCCGGAGCGACCGCGCGGAGCAACAGCGCCGAGCAGCACCGCCCGGTGGGCAGCGTGCCCCGATCCTGCTCCTGCGCCCTCCCCGGTGTCCGGCGACCCGCACCGAGTGAACGTCGCGTTCACCTCCCGTTCACCGGGGAGCGTCATCCCGGTCACCTCTCGTCCCTACAGTCACTCCCGGGTCAGCACCGGCCCGGGGACCACACAGCGGTCCCACTGCACTTACATTCCCGAAGGGACCCCTGTGAACATCAAGCGAATCGGCTCGATCGCGGCAATCGCGATCGCCGGCGCCGTCGTGCTCTCCTCCTGCGCGGCGAACGAGGATGCTGGCAACGGCGGCAACTCGTCGTCGCCCGCCGCCTCCTCGGGTGTCGACTACTCGAAGCTCTCCGGCACGCTCACCGGCTCCGGCTCCTCCGCACAGCAGACCGCCGAGGCGACCTGGGCCTCCGGCTTCCAGGGTCAGGCCTCCGGCGTCACCGTGAACTACTCGCCCGACGGTTCGGGCGCTGGCCGCAAGAACTTCATCTCGGGTGCCGCGGACTTCGCCGGCTCCGACGCGGCCCTGTCCGAGGACGAGCTCGGCGGCAAGTTCGCCGCCTGCGCCGCGGACTCGAAGGCCATCGACATCCCGGTCTACATCTCCCCGATCGCGATCGCCTACAAGGTCGACGGTGTCTCGGACCTCACGCTGGACGCCAAGTCCATCGCGGGCATCTTCTCCGGCAAGATCACGAAGTGGAACGACTCGGAGATCGCGTCGCTCAACGACGGCGTGAAGCTGCCGGACGCCGACATCACCGTCGTGCACCGTTCCGACGACTCCGGCACGACCGAGAACTTCTCCGAGTACCTGTCGGAGAACGCGGGCGACGCCTGGGGCAAGGAGCCGAGCCAGACCTTCCCGTTCCAGGTCGGTGACGCGGCGGCGAAGACCTCCGGTGTGGCCTCGGCCATGCAGGGCGCCTCGAACGCCATCACCTACATCGACGACTCCGGCGCCGGTGACCTGGACAAGGCCAAGCTCATGGTCGGCGACAAGGCCACCGAGATCTCGGCCGAGGGCGCTGCGAAGGTCGTCGCCGACTCCGACGTCGCGTCGGGTCGCGAGACCAACGACCTCGCCATCCAGATCGACCGCAAGGACACGGCCGAGAACGCCTGGCCGCTGGTGCTCGTCTCCTACGCCATCGCGTGCCAGGAGTACAAGGACAGCGCCAAGGCCGACCTCGTGAAGGCGTACCTCGGGTACGTCGTCTCGGCGGACGCGCAGAAGGCTGCGGCGACGGAGGCCAAGTCGGCCGCCCTGTCGTCCGACCTGGGCGAGAAGGCCGCCGCGGCGGTCAAGTCCATCAAGTAAGTCCGCAAGCGCCCGGACGCCGGTCCCACCCACCTGACCGGCGTCCGGGCTCTCGCCCGTCGTGACGCGAGTCGCCGGAGCGCACTGCCGAAGCCGGCGGCCTGCCGCACCCGTCACGACCCTGACGCTCCACCTCTCCCCCGAACCCCTCGCGCTCACCCGGCGCGATCCTCCGACAGGAGCCCCATGACGACCGCACCGGTCCGAGACCAGGACATCGCCACCCCGTCCAAGCCGAAGGCCGTCGTGCGCATCGGCGACCGGGTGTTCTCCGCCGCCTCCGTCGCAGCCGGCAGCCTGATCCTCTTCGTCCTCGTCCTCGTCGCGGCGTTCCTCGTCTGGCAGAGCATCCCGGCCTTCAACGCCGAAGCGGGCACCCTGCCGAACAGCGCTGCGAACTTCTGGACCTACGTCGGCCCGCTGGTCTTCGGCACGGTCTGGTCCGCGTTCCTCGCGCTGATCATGGCGGTCCCGCTGGCGATCGGCATCGCGCTCTTCATCTCGCACTACGCACCGCGCCGCCTGGCACCCGTCCTGGGCTACGTCATCGACCTGCTGGCCGCGGTGCCGTCGGTCGTCTACGGCCTCTGGGGCATCGTCGTCCTGGCCCGTTTGGTGAAGCCGCTCTACGCGTTCCTCAACGAGCACTTCGGCTGGATCCCGCTGTTCTCCGGTCCGCTGTCCGGCACGGGTCGCACGATCCTCACCGCGTCGATCGTCCTCGCGGTGATGGCCATCCCGATCATGACCGCGGTCATGCGCGAGATCTTCCTGCAGGCGCCGACCCTCAACGAGGAAGCGGCCCTGGCCCTCGGCGCGACGCGCTGGGAGATGATCCGGATGTCGGTCCTGCCGTTCGCGAAGTCCGGCATCGTGTCGGCGATCATGCTCGGCCTCGGTCGTGCGCTCGGCGAGACGATGGCGATCGCGCTGGTGCTGTCCGTGTCGACGAACATCACCTTCCAGCTCCTCACCCCGCTGAACCCGTCGACCATCGCGGCGAACATCGCCCTGCAGTTCGCCGAGGCCTCCGGGACGGCCCTGAACGCGCTCATCGCGTCCGGCCTGATCCTCTTCGTCATCACCCTGGTCATCAACATGCTCGCGCGGTACATCGTCCGCAAGCGAGTGTCCTGACGGGAAAGGTCGCACCCCGATGTCCCTCGCACTCCGTCAGCCCACCGGCAACGTCTTCGCCAACGGCAAACTCCACAAGTCCGTCCCGTGGCTGCTGCTCCTCGGCAGCTGGGTCGCCCTCGCCCTGGTCTTCGCCCTGCTCAACGCGGGTGGCGCCACGAAGGACTTCAACGTCGTCGCCGCGGTGTTCCTCGGCACGGTCCTGTTCGACGTCCTCATCGTCGTGGTCTCCCGCATCGTCGAGGGTGGTCGCAAGGCCGTCGACCGGCTGATCACCTCGCTGGTCATCACCGCCTTCGTGATCGCGGTCCTGCCGCTGGTGTCGCTCCTCTGGACGGTCCTGGCCGACGGGCTGGCACGATTCGACGCGCAGTTCTTCTCGTACTCGATGCGCGGGGTCATCTCCGAGGGCGGCGGCGCGGTGCACGCGCTGATCGGCACGCTCGAGATCACCCTGTTCGCGGCGCTCATCAGCGTCCCGATCGGTCTGCTCACCTCGATCTACCTGGTCGAGTACGGCACGGGCATCCTCGCCCGGGGCATCACCTTCTTCGTGGACGTGATGACCGGCATCCCCTCGATCGTCGCCGGTCTGTTCGCCTACTCGCTGTTCGCGCTGTTCCTCGGCCCGGGTGCGCGCTTCGGCCTGGTCGGTTCGGTCGCCCTCGCGGTGCTGATGATCCCGATCGTCGTGCGCTCCACCGAAGAGGTCCTGAAGATCGTGCCGATGGAGCTCCGCGAGGCCTCGTACGCCCTGGGGGTGCCGAAGTGGCTGACGATCGTCAAGGTCGTCCTGCCCACGAGCCTCGCCGGCATCACGACCGGTGTCATGCTCTCGATCGCTCGCGTCATCGGTGAAACCGCTCCGCTGCTGGTCACCGCCGGGTTCACGTCGAGCATGAACTACGACCTGTTCAAGGACCCGATGATGACGCTGCCGGTGTTCGCGTACACGCAGTACTCGCAGCAGGGCGCCAACCCGGTGCCGTTCGTCGACCGGGCCTGGACCGCGGCGCTGCTCCTCATCCTCATCGTGATGCTGCTCAACCTGCTGGCCCGCTTCATCACCCGTCTCTTCGCGCCCAAGCTCCCCCGCTAGCCTCCCCCGCCAGCGCGACAGCAACCCGACGACCACCCAACCCAGAAGGATCCACGTGTCCAAGCGCATCGAGGTCGACGGCCTCAACGTCTTCTACTCGAAGTTCAAGGCGGTCGAGGGCGTCGACATGACGATCGAGCCCCGCACCGTCACCGCCTTCATCGGTCCGTCCGGCTGCGGCAAGTCGACGTTCCTCCGCACGCTGAACCGCATGCACGAGGTCATCCCCGGCGCCTACGTCGAGGGCTCCGTCAAGATCGACGGCGACGACCTGTACGCCCCGGGCGTCGACCCGGTCATCGTCCGCCGCCAGGTCGGCATGGTCTTCCAGCGTCCGAACCCGTTCCCGACGATGTCCATCAAGGACAACGTGCTGGCCGGCGTGAAGCTCAACAACAAGCGCGTCTCGCGCTCCGAGGCCGACGACATCGTCGAGCGGTCGCTGCAGGGCGCGAACCTGTGGAACGAGGTCAAGGACCGTCTCGAGAAGCCCGGCATGGGCCTCTCCGGTGGTCAGCAGCAGCGTCTCTGCATCGCCCGTGCGATCGCGGTGCAGCCGGACGTGCTGCTCATGGACGAGCCGTGCTCCGCGCTCGACCCGATCTCGACGCTCGCCATCGAGGACCTCATCGAGGAGCTGAAGAAGGAGTTCACGATCGTCATCGTGACCCACAACATGCAGCAGGCCTCGCGCGTCAGCGACAAGACGGCGTTCTTCAACATCGCCGGCACCGGCCAGCCGGGCCACCTCATCGAGTACGACGACACCGCGACGATCTTCTCGAACCCGTCCGTCAAGTCGACCGAGGACTACGTCTCGGGTCGCTTCGGGTGATCGACGCCACGACCGTCTGCTGACGGTCCAGCCGGGAGGCCCGGTGCACGTCCGCCACGGACGGCACCGGGCCTCCCGCGTTGCGTCCACGACCGAGCCGCCACCGTACACGACGAGGCCGACCGGACCCGACGAGGCCGACCGACGAGACCGCCCCGCACACGACGACGCCCCCGTGACCGATGTGGTCACGGGGGCGTCGTCCTGAACCGTCAGGGGCCGGTCACGCCTCGGACGTGGGGACGGCGACGACCGGCTTGGTCGTGGGCTGCTTCGAGCCCCCGGCCGGCTCGACCGTGATGCCGATCATGTCGCCGGTGCCCATGGTGCCGCGGAGGACGGCCGAGCGGACGCCACCGTCGACGTCGTCCATCAGGCCGGCTGCCGTGATCGTGCCGCCGGACTCCGGCGAACCGATGTACCAGAGCTCGTACGTCTTGTCCTTCGGCGCCGCACTGACACCGTCGAGGATGACCGCGGACCGCTGCAGCTGCCCGGACCACACGACGGTGGCCGTGCCGCCGCCCTTGACCTTGGCGGTGCTGCGCTGGAAGTCCGGGGCCGCGTAGATCTGGTCGAGGCCGGAAGCGGCCTGCGTGGTCGCCGGCGCTCCCCCGTCGTCCTGCAGCAGCGTGCCACCGACGCCGAACCCGACGCTGAGGAGCACGACGGCGCCGGCCGCAGCCATGCTGAGCATCGCGGCGGGACGCTGGAACCAGCGGGCCCGAGCTGTCGACGCGGCGCGACCCGGAGCGGACTGCAGGTCGGTGACCGGTGTGGCGGGCGTGACGTCCGGGGCGGACGCGTTGCGGGCCTCCCGGACGGGTTCCGGCGTGACGCGGGAGTCGTCCAGGGCGGGCAGCTGCGGCGTCGTCTGGATCTTCGCCAGCAGCGAGGTCCTGAGGGACGCGGACGGCTCGATCGGGGACACCGCGAAGGCAAGGGCCAGCGCGGTCTCGCGCAGGGAGTCGGACTCGCGCTGCAGCTCCGGGGAGTCGGACAGCGCCCGCTCGACGGAGGCACGCTCGTCGTCGGTCAGTGCGTTCAACGCGTGCGAGCCGGTCATCAGCTCGGGGTCGTCGTGACGGTCGGTCATGACGTCACCCCCATCTCGTCGCGGAGTCGGATCATCCCGTCGCGGAGACGGGTCTTGACGGTGCCGATCGGCACCCCGAGCTTCTCAGCCATCTCACTGTGCGAGAACCCGCCGTAGTAGGCGAGCTGCACGGCCTGACGCTGGAACTCGGTGAGGCGGGACAGTGCCCGGCTGACGCGTTCGTGTTCGAGTCGGATCTCGACGGACTCGGACACCGAGTCGAAGTCGGTCTCGAAGTCGCGGATGCCGATCTTGGTGTCGCGGTCACGGGAGGACTGCGACGCCCGGACCCGGTCGACCGCTCGGCGGTGCGCCATCGTGAGGACCCAGCTGGCGGCACTGCCGCGGGCTTGGTCGAAGCGGGTGGCCTGCTGCCAGACCTCGAGGAAGACCTCTTGCGTGACCTCTTCCGACTGGGCGCGGTCCTTGAGGAGCCGCGTCACGAGTCCGAGGACCCGACCGGAGAGTTCGTCGTACAGGTCGGCGAAGGCAGCCTGGTCGCCGGTCGCGACCCGACTGAGCAGGTCGTCCGCCGACACCGGCTCCGGCGCGGCGGGAGTCCAACCATCCATGTCGCCTTCCACGAGAGTGAGCATTGCAGGTTTTCCTCCTTCCCGTGTGTACGGCGTCCACCGCGCGCTCTGGACAGAGCGCTCGGCGACTGCGGTCGCGGTGGTCATCAGCTGGTCCCGTTCGGATCGGGTCGCGGCAGCGGTCGCTGCGCGGATGGTGCCGGTCGGTGTGACGAGGTCCCCGGACGACCCACAGGGAATTGACCCGCGAGCGGGCCCGGGTCGTCCGGGGACCTCGTGTGGGCGTCTTGCGACTCCCACGGTGATGATTCGGCACCGTCGCCCCGTCGGATTGGGTCGGGGCGGAATTGCGTGAGGAACGCTTCGGATCGAGGTGGGTCGCTGTCGGACCGGGGTGGGCCGACGGTGTGGGCCGGGACGCGCCTCCCGGCCGGTCGCTCCGCGCATGACGGCACGGGTGACGGCGCCCGTGTGACGGCGCGCCCGGGGGTCGGATCTGTCCACCGAGAGTGAACACCTGGGGACGACGCGGCGGACGTCTCGTACACTTGGAGACGCCGGGCCGCAGCAAGCCCCGGGCTCCAATATTCGCCGCTTCGAGCGGCCTCGCGCCGAGAGGCGCTTTCTGCGGCCCGGTCTTCTCATGTTCGGATCCGGACGGCTCCCGCGCCACGGCCGGGAGGCGCGTCAGCGGTCCGCCCGTCGGCTCACCGCCGTGGGTGGCTGCGTCCGTGTCGGGCTGTGCCCGCCCTGTCCGTGTCGGGCCGTGCTGTTCGGGCCGTCCGCGTCAGTCCAGGCTCTCGCGACGCCACAGCGCCGCCGCGGCCGACAGGTCCTCGGCCAGCTCCGCCAGCCGGAAGGCGCGCGTGGTGAGGGCCGAGGCACGTTCCGCGGCCGAGACGTCGGCGTCGTCCGCCACCGAGGTCGCTCCCGCCGCCGTCAGCCGCGCGAACGCCGCTCCGCGCTCGAGCGCCACCGCGAAGTCCCCGGTGTAGAGGCCGTGCAGGATCCGGTCCGACAGGGTCAGGATCTCCGCCGGACCCGTCGGTTCCTCGGCACCCGCGACCGCCTGGTCGATCGTACCGATCAGCTCCGTGCCCCGCTCGAAGAGGTACGCGATCTCCTCCGGGTTCTGCCGGATCACGGTGCGGACCAGGTAGATCCGCCACAGCGCCCCGGGCAGGGTGTGCGGACCCACGCGGGCCCACAGCTCCGCGATCGCCTCGATGCCGTGCACGTCCGTGTAGGTGACCAGGCGCTCGACGACGGCCGGATCCGGGTCCTCGCGCACCCGGTGCAGCAGGGCGTTGGCGGTGTCGTGGGCGACGCGGTTCACCAGCGCCGGGTCCTCACCACCCTGGAGGGCAGCGAACTCGGCATCGGTGAACTGGACGGGACGGTGGTGTTCGCGAGGCACCGCGACAGTGTAGGCGCTGCTCTCCCGATACCCTTGGGGGCGAGGGCCTCTAGCTCAGTTGGTAGAGCACCGGACTTTTAATCCGAGGGTCGTGGGTTCGAGCCCCACGGGGCCCACCTCTGGTCGGACCGCCTCTGGGTTCCTCGTCGTCTCGCACCGCGGACAGGATGCTCGTTGTGGGGGTACCCCGGCACGGCGACGATGTGATGTGGTGCTGACATGCCCAGCCCCACCATGGACTCCGCACCGCACGACGACGTCTTCACCCGTACACAGATCGTCGACGCGATGATCCGGGTGCTCCACGAACTGCCCCTGCACGAAGTCACCCCTGCCCGCGTCGCCGACGAGGCGAACGCCACCCCCGAGACCCTCGACGCGTCGTTCCCGAGCTGGGACGGCCTGCTCCTGGCGACGATCGACCGGTGGAACGACCGCCGCACGACGCCGCTGACGCCCCTCGCCGCCGAGTTCGGGACCATCCGGTTCCTCCGCGCGATCGTCACCGCCAACGTCGAGGACCCGTCGCTGATGCGCTTCCTGACCTCCACGCTGAACATCGCCGCAGCGCCGAAGCACCCGCTCGCGCCGATGCTGCACATCCGCTGGCGCAAGTTCCACGCCTTCGTGCAGCAGAGCCTCATGCAGGACATCGCGGCCGGTCGGGAGCCGCACACGATGGAACCGTCCCGCGGTGCCGAGCAGCTCCTGGCCACGTACGAGGGGCTCCAGCTGCAGTCCATGGTCCGGCCGGAGATGGACCTGCTCGAGTCGTTCGACCGTGCGGTGACGCGTCTGCGCGAGGGATGGTCCCGCGAGTACGTGCCGCCGGTGTGGGACCTGGGCCGCGCCAGCTGACGTCTCGGGGTACAAGTCGTCCCCAGGTGATCCATGGCCGGCACTCTGTCCACATCAGTGCACCGCTCAGCCGGCTGGTGGATTCGCCTCGATATGGTCGTTCCTGGTTCCGCTCACCGCGGGACACCAGCACTGAACGAACCACACCGAACGGGGTACATCGTGATCGAGCCCATCGACGCCACGCAGACCAGCTCCACCGGTGACGCGCGCCGCCTCGTGGAGCTCGCCGCCGCCACCGGGACGGAGATGAGCGACGAGCTGCTGCTCGACGCGCTGCGGCGCGGGGCCGCGGTCAGCGTCCGCCACATCCGCAAGGACTTCACCGAGGTCGCGACCGCCACCGCCGTGCTCGGGTACGTCGTCCGCCAGCGCAAGGACTTCCTCGCGCTGCGCGGCGACGACCCGGCGTGGGCGCAGGAGATCGGTCGCTACCCCAGCGAATCACTCGCCGTCGAGGCCCTGCGGATGCGCCGGGGCTGACCGGAAGTCGCGACGGCGACCGCCCAGCCAGGTAGCCAGCCAGCCAGTGACGGCGTGTCAGGACCAGATGCGGCGGATCCCCCACGAGCCTGTCCAGGACTCGTCGGCTCCGAGCCAGCGCAGCCCCTCGCCCGAGTTCAGGGCGTCGGCGGGTGCGGTCATCGGCTCGACGGCGACCGCCAGCCCCTTGCCGTCACCGCGGGGGAACTCGCGCGACGTGAAGACCTGCACGTAGGGGAACGAGGCGTCCTGCCACAGCTCGACACCGTCGCCCTCCGGCCCGTGCAGCGTCGTGCGACGGATGCCCTCGTCGTCGGGCGTCACGTCCGTGTACGCGGTGTCCAGGTCCGAGTCGCCCGCACGGCGGCCCGCGCGGAGGTCCAGGTCGGTGCCCTCGACGGGCTGCGTGCCGTTCGGGATCTTCCGGTCGTCGACGGTGAACGCCGTCGCTGCGTCCAGCCGGACGACCAGGTCCTCGGCCGGGGTGTCGCCGGCGCGCAGGTACGGGTGCGACCCGATGGCGAACGGCGCCGGGCGACCCGAGCGGTTCGTCACCGTGTGGGTGATCCGGATGCCGTCCTCGACCAGCTCGTGGTGCACGCGGGTCTCGAGGGTGAACGGCCAGCCGTGCTGCGGGTGGATCGTGGCCTGCTGCTCGATCGACGACTCGGTCTGGTCCACCACGCGGTACGGCGCGAAGCGGAGCAGCCCGTGCGAGGCGTTGCCGTACTTCGGCTCCGAGATGTCCAACTGCTGGGTCGCCCCGTCGAGCTGCCAGGCACCTCCGGCGACGCGGTTCGGCCACGGTGCGAGCACGATGCCGTTCGCCCCGGCCGGAGCCTCGCTGGCGGGGAACGGCTCGGTGAGGTCGAAGCCCGCGACCCGGAGTTCGCGGAGACCTGCGGCCACCTCGGTGACGACGGCCTCGACGACACCGTCCGGTCCGGCGTGCCGCAGGTGGTACTGACCGCCCGTGGGGGCTGCTGTGCTGGCCGCTGTGCTCATGGTGTCTGCTTCCTCTCCGATGCGCGGGTCGTCCCCGCTGGTCCGTCCGCGACGACCACGTGGACGCCGGCCGCCCGGATCGGGTCGACCGCGTCCGCGCTGACGCCCGCGGTGACGACGACGTCGACGTCCTGCAGCGTGCTCACCACGCCGATGTCGGCCCGGCCGAACTTCGACCCGTCCGCGACGACGACGGTACGCCTGCCCGCCGCCGCGAGGACCCGCTTCGCCTCGGTCTCGGGCAGGTTCACGTTGGTCAGGCCGTGCGCCACGTCGAGCCCGGTGCCACCGAGGAACACCAGGTCCGCAGACAGCATCGGCAGCACGGTCGCGTTGAACGGTGCGACGAGCGAGTGCTGCAGCGGCCGGAGCGTGCCCCCGGTGACGACGACGGTGAACCGCGGGACGGCCCGTTCGAGTGAGAGTGCGGTGGTGAGCGAGTTCGTGACGACGGTGACGTCGACCAGGTCCTCGCGGGCGACGAGGGCCTCGGCGACGGCCGCGGGCGTGGTGCCGACGTCGAGGACGATGCACTGCCCGGAGCGCACCAGGTCCGCCGCGGCCCGGCCGATCGCGGCCTTGGCGGTGCTGTTCTCGACGGCGGTCTCCTCGAGCGGACGCTCGCGCGACCCGGCCCCGAGGCGGACGGCACCGCCGTGCACCCGGCGGATCCGGGCCTCCCGGTCGAGCGCAGCCAGGTCCTGGCGGACCGTCACCTCGCTCGTGCCGACGGCGGCGGCCAGCGCCGCGGTCCGGACCATTCCCGGGGCACCGTCCAGGAGCGCGACGATGCGGTCCTGCCGCAGCAGCGCGGGCAGGACGGAAGGCTCGTCAGACGTCACAGCACGAGTTTCGTCTGCTTCCACTTGCTTTCGCAACCCTTCGCGCGCGGGTAGAGTGCAGCGGTGATCACGAAACGTGCGACGACGCTCGCGGACGGCCGCGACCTCTTCTACTTCGACGACGCCGACTCGACGCTGCCCGCTGAGCGCAGCATCGACGAGCGTGTCCTGGACCCGCGGCCGGCGACGGCCCGGATGCGCCAGGACGTCCTGACCGGCGAGTGGGTGTCGATCGCGAGCGCGCGGCAGAACCGGGTGTTCCTGCCGCCCGCCGACCAGGACCCGCTCGCGCCACAGACGGCCGCGAACCCGTCCGAGATCCCGAGCCGGTACGACGTCGCGGTGTTCGAGAACCGGTCGCCGTCCTTCGGGCCGGACCTGGTCGGCGACGACGCGCCGTCGTCCCTCGAGTCACTGTCGGACGTCGGCCTGAACCGGCAGCTCCGCTCGGTCGGCCGCTGCGAGGTCGTCTGCTTCTCCCCCGAGACCAGCGGCTCGTTCGCTTCCATCTCCGAGTCGCGTGCACGCACCGTCGTCGAGGCCTGGGCCGACCGCACCGCCGCGCTGTCCGCGATGCCCGGCATCCAGCAGGTGTTCCCGTTCGAGAACCGGGGCGAGGCGATCGGCGTCACCCTGCACCACCCGCACGGCCAGATCTACGCGTACCCGTACGTGACCCCGCGCACGCAGCGACTGCTGTCGTCGATCGAGCGCTTCGGCCCGGACCTGTTCGAGCAGCACCTGGCGAACGAGCGCGGCTCCGAGCGGGTCGTCCTCGCCGGCGAGCACTTCACCGCCTTCGTGCCGTTCGCCGCGCGCTGGCCCGTCGAGATCCACATGCTGCCGCACCGCCACGTGCCGGACTTCGCCGGGCTCACCGACGCCGAGAAGGACGAGCTCGCGCACCTGCACCTACGGCTCACCCGCGGTCTCGACGCCCTCTACGGCGACCCGACCCCGTACATCGCCGCGTGGCACCAGGCCCCGGTGCACACCGGCCGCGACACCGTGCGGCTGATGCTGCAGATCACGTCCCCGCGTCGGTCGGCGGACAAGTTGAAGTTCCTGGCCGGCAGTGAGGCCGCGATGGGCGCCTGGATCGGGGACCTCGTCCCGGAGAAGGCCGCCGAGTTCATCCGAGGAGGGATCGAACGAGCATGACGTTCCAGCAGGTGTTCGGGTACGAGCCGGCGGTGCGGTACTCCGCCCCCGGCCGCGTCAACCTGATCGGTGAGCACACCGACTACAACGACGGGTACGTGCTGCCCTTCGCGATCGACCGGCGCACGACGTCGGACATCGCGCCGCGCGAGGACCGGGTCATCCGCGTCGCGTCGTCGTTCGACCTGGAGGGCGGCCCGGTGTCGCTGTCCCTCGACGACCTCGACCCCGCCCACATGACGGGTTGGTCGGCGTACGTCTTCGGCATCGCCTGGGCTCTCCGCGAGCAGGCCGGCGCGGATCTGTCCGACCGCACCGGGTTCGACGTCTTCATCGACTCGGACGTGCCGGTCGGCGCCGGACTGTCGTCGAGTGCCGCGATCGAGTGCGGTGTCGCCCTGGCGTTCACCGACCTGTGGGAGCTCGGACTCGACCGGAAGACCCTGGCCCGCGTCGGCCAGTACTCCGAGAACCACGCCGTCGGTGCCCCCACCGGCATCATGGACCAGTCCGCGTCGCTGCTCGGCGAACAGGACGCCGTCGTGTTCCTCGACTGCCGCACGCTCGACACCGCCGTGGTGGACTTGGCGCTCGAGGCGAACGACCTCGAGATCCTGGTCGTCGACACTCGCGTCGAGCACGCCCACGCGACCGGCGGGTACAAGGCCCGTCGTGACTCGTGCGAGAAGGGCGCCGAGGTGCTCGGTGTCCCGGCCCTCCGCGACGTGTCGGTCGACGATCTGCCGCGTGCCCAGGAGCTGCTCGACGACGAGACCTTCCGTCGGGTGCGGCACATCGTGACCGAGGACCAGCGCGTCCTCGACACCGTCCGGACGCTGCGCGAGCAGGGGCCCCGGGCGATCGGCTCGTTGCTCGTCGCCTCGCACGAGTCGATGCGCGACGACTTCGAGATCTCGGTGCCGGAGCTCGACCTGGCGGTGTCGACCGCGGTCGAGCACGGCGCCGTCGGCGCGCGCATGACCGGTGGCGGGTTCGGTGGCGCGGCCATCGCGCTCGTCGACCGGGAGGCCCGTGACCGGATCGCCGCGGCCGTCACCGCCGCCTTCGCCTCGGCCGGGTACCGCGAGCCGACCGTGTTCACGGTGCGCGCGGCGCAGGGCGCGCGCCGCGACGCGTAGCGCGCGGGCCGGCCGCCGCCGCGCCCGCGGCGCCTCCGCACAACAGCAACCGCCTCGCACCACGGGAAACCGTGGCGCGAGGCGGTTCCCGTTGTGCGGGTGCCAACGGCACCACGGCCGGGCCGGCGCCGTCGTCGTCGGCGCACGCCGCGCCTCCCGGCCGCCGCGCAGGGCGCGTAGCGCGCGGGCCCCGGGCCGCGGGCCGCGGGCCGCGGGCCGCGCCTGCGCGCAACAGCAACCGCCTCGCACCACGGGAAACCGTGGCGCGAAGCGGTTGCTGTTGCGCGGGAGCCAACGGCACCACGGCCGGGCCGGCGCCGCCGTCGTCGGCGCACGCCGCGCCTCCCGGCCGCCGCGCCGACCGAGGCTCGGCCTGGCGGACTCGACCCGGCGCACGTGCGCCGCATCCTGTCCGCCGGGCCGAGGCTCGGCCCGGCGGACTCGACTCGGCGCGCGTGCGCCGCGTCCTGTCCGCAGGGGCGAGGCTCGGCAGCGCGGCTAGTGCAGGTGGCGCTCGGCTGCCTCGACGACGTTCTTCATGAGCATCGCGCGGGTCATCGGACCGACACCGCCCGGCGTCGGCGAGAGGAACCCGGCGACCGAGGCGACCGAGGGGTCGACGTCGCCGCGGAGCTTGGCCTTGCCCGTACCCTCGTCGACCACGCGACTGATGCCCACGTCGATGACCGCCGCGCCGGGCTTCACCCAGTCCGGCTGCACCAGCCCGGCGACCCCGGCGGCCGCGACGATGATGTCGGCACGGCGGCACTCGGCGGCGACGTCCTCGGTGAGCGAGTGCGTGAGCGTGGCGGTGGCCTCGAGGCGGGTCAGGAGCAGACCGAGCGGCCGGCCCACGGTCAGCCCCTGGCCGATGATCGTGACGTGCTGGCCCCGGATCGGGATGTCGTACGCCTCGAGCATCGCGACGATGCCGCGCGGGGTGCACGGCAGCGGGGCGTCGATCGTGCCGGCACCACCGGGGACGGCGAGTACGAGCTCGCCGAGGTTCGTCGGGTGCAGGCCGTCGGCGTCCTTCGCGGGGTGCATCAGCTCGAGCATCGGGATCGGGTCGATCCCCTGCGGCAGCGGGAGCTGCACGATGAACGCGGTGACCCGGGGGTCGTCGTTCATCTGCAGGATCGCTCCGCGGATGTCCGCGGCACTGGCGGTCTCCGGCAGGTCGATGCGGATCGAGTCGAGCCCGATCTGTGCCGAGTCGCGGTGCTTGCCGGCGACGTAGGACACCGAGCCGGGGTTCTGGCCGACCATGATCGTGCCGAGACCGGGCCGGAAGCCGTGGTCGTGCAGCCGGTCGATGCGGACCTTCAGGTCGTCGAGTGTCCGGGCGGCGAGGGCGGTGCCGTCGATGCGCACGGCGGAGCCCTCCCCTGCCCACCGCTCGGCGGGCAGGGGGACCGTCGTGTCGCTCACGCGTAGAGCGGGAACGCGTCGGTCAGGGTCTTCACCCGGGCCGAGAGTGCTGCCACGTCGGGGTTCGGCATCAGCGTCAGCGCGATGATGTCCGCGACCTCGGCGAACTCGGCGTCGCCGAACCCGCGGGTCGCCAGCGCCGAGGTGCCGATGCGGACACCCGAGGTGACCATCGGCGGACGCGGGTCGAACGGCACCGAGTTGCGGTTCACGGTGATGCCGACCTCGTGCAGGAGGTCCTCGGCCTGCTTGCCGTCGACCTCGGACTCGCGCAGGTCGACGAGCACCAGGTGCACGTCGGTGCCGCCGGTGAGGACGTCGATGCCCGCACCCTTGGCGTCGGGCTGGGTCAGACGGGCCGCGAGGGCCTGGGCGCCGCGGATGGTGCGCTCCTGGCGGTCCTTGAACTCCGGGGTGCCGGCGAGCAGGAACGCGGTGGCCTTCGCCGCGATGACGTGCATGAGCGGGCCACCCTGCTGCCCCGGGAAGACGGCCGAGTTCAGCTTCTTGAACAGCGTCTCGTCGTTGGACAGGATGATGCCCGAGCGGGGGCCGGCGAGGGTCTTGTGCACGGTCGAGGAGACGACGTGTGCGTGCGGGACCGGCGACGGGTGCAGGCCCGCGGCGACGAGACCGGCGAAGTGCGCCATGTCGACCCAGAGCTTGGCGCCGACCTCGTCCGCGATCTCACGGAACTTCGCGAAGTCCAGCTGGCGCGGGTACGCCGACCAGCCGGCGATGAGGACCTTCGGCTGGTGCTCGATGGCCTTGGCGCGGATGTCGTCGTAGTCGACCTCGAAGGTCTCCGGGTCGACGCCGTACGAGACGGCGTTGTAGATCCGGCCGGAGAAGTTCAGCTTCATGCCGTGGGTGAGGTGACCACCGTGGGCGAGCTCGAGGCCCAGGATGGTGTCCCCGGCCGAGGCGATGGCGTGCAGGACGGCGGCGTTCGCGGTCGCGCCGGAGTGCGGCTGGACGTTGGCGTACGCGGCACCGAACAGCGCCTTCGCACGGTCGATCGCGAGCTGCTCGGCGACGTCGACGTACTCGCAGCCGCCGTAGTAGCGCTTGCCGGGGTAGCCCTCGGCGTACTTGTTGGTCAGGACGGAGCCCTGCGACTCGAGGATCGCGCGCGGCACGAAGTTCTCGGAGGCGATCATCTCGAGGAAGTCGCGCTGACGCCCGAGCTCCTGCTGCAGGACGGCGGCGATCTCCGGGTCGACCTCGGAGAGGGGGGCGTTGAAGGACGACTGGGTCGCTGCGGGCGACAGGTCGGTGATGGACACGGGACTCCTCGTTGTCTGGCGCGCCGGGGCGCGACACCGCCGAGCAGACGCACGACGGGGTGGACGATTGGTTGCGGCCCAGGCGTACGGCCGCGCACCGTGTCAGGTGTCGCTTCCCGATGGTGACCCATCCAACGCCAGTCGCGACCCCTCGATCGTACCGAGGCCACCGGTTCGTGTCACCCTTGACTCCATGACCATGCTGAGTCCGGACGTCGACGAGCGGACCTCGGTGCGCGCGGACGTCCCGTGGACGACCGTGGTGTGGGACGACCCGGTCAACCTGATGTCGTACGTCACCTACGTCTTCGAGTCCTACTTCGGGTTCCCGCGCGCGAAGGCCGAGCGGCTGATGCACCAGGTCGACTCCGACGGCCGGGCGATCGTCGCGACCGGGCACCGCGAGGAGATGGAACGCCACGTGGAGGCCATGCACGGCTACGGCCTGCAGGCGACCGTCGACCGGGCCCCCGCCGCGTGATCCCCTTCGTCCGCCGCGCCGACGGCGTGCACCTCGGACTGGCCGCCGGCGAGCGCGCCGTCCTCACCGCGCTGGTCGAGCAGCTGCGCCAGGTCCTGGACCACGACCTGGCGACGGACCCGGTGGCGGTCCGGATGTTCCCGGACGCCTACCCCGAGGACGACGAGGCCAGCGCCGAGTTCCGCCGCTACACGCAGGAGGACCTGCGCACCGCCAAGTCCGCGAACGCGGCCGTCGTCCACGAGTGGCTGACGGGCGCCCGCGAGGGCGCACTGAGCCGGTCGGACGAGCAGGCGTGGCTCCGGTCGCTGACAGACCTGCGGCTGACGATCGCGGACCGGCTGGGCATCGTCGACCGTGCGACGGCGGACAACGGGCTGGACGGGGACGACGGCAGCGTCGGGCTGCGGGACGTCTACGACTGGCTCGGGTACGTGCAGGAGCACCTGGTCGTCACGATCTCCGCACGCTGACGGCGCTGCTCGCCGATGCGTCTGCCGGACGGGAGGCACGCAGCACGGCCGCCACGGGCCTCCCGTCCGTCCCGCCCCGGTCCCGCAACCGGCGGGTCACCGCCCCAGCAGCTCCCGCCGGTGTGCCCGCGCCCACCCGGAGAGCGGCGTGGCCGCGGTGCCGGTGATCCGCTCGACCTCGTGCGTGAGCACATCGACCCCGTCGAGGCCCCGCCGCGCGACCACGCCGAACTGCTGCCGGAGCCCCTCGGCCTGCCAGGCGGGCATGCCGGTCACGCGCAGCATGCCGCCGAAGACCCGGCTCGGCAGGTGCAGGTAGCGGACGGGCCGACCGAGTCCGGCGCTGAGCTCTCGGGCGACACCGCGGCCGTCGAGCAGTTCCGGCCCGGTCAGGACGGGCTCGTCGCCGTGGTGGACCCCGCCCTGCAGGACCGTGCTGGCGACGCGGGCTATGTCGAGCGTGTCGATCCAGCCGATGACGCCGTCGCCCATCGTCTGTGGGAAGACCCCGCGGCGGATCGCCGGTCCGGAGGGGACCAGGTTCGTCATGAAGCCGGACGGGTGCAGGATCGTGCGTTCCAGGCCGCTCGCCCGGACTGCCCGGTCGATCCGCCAGATGGCACTGGCCCAGGGCATCGGCGAGTGTTCCGCCGCGTCCCCGCCGGAGAGCTGGACGATCGCACGGACCCCGGCGGCACGGGCTGCGTGGACCGCGGTGATGCCGTGCTCCGCCTGGCGTTCGGTGGCGGCGGTGACGATGAACAGCTGGTCGACGCCCTCGAGTGCGGTGGTCAGGGCCTCGCCGTCGTCCAGGTCGGCGAGGCGGGCGTCGATGCCGCGCTCGCGGAAGGAGCGGACCTGGTCGGGGCGGCGGACGACGGCACGGACGTCGGCGCCGGCGGCGTGCAGCATCTCGATGGTCTTGCCGCCGACGTCGCCGGTCGCGCCGGTGACTGCGATGGTGTCGCGCATGGTTCCTCCTGGTGGTGCGGGCCGGACCCTGGTGGTGCGGGCCGGACCCGCATCGTTCGGTATCAGCTTTCTGATACTGAACGCTACGCCGTACGATCGACGTGTGCCCCGGGAGTTCTCAGCGACGCGAGACGACGTCGACGCCATCGCCGCGTGGACCGTCATCCGGGCCGCCCGCGAACTCGCCCGACGCCTGGCGGCCGAACTGGACCCGCTCGACCTGACCCCGGTCGAGTTCGGCGTCCTCGTGCAGCTCGCCGCGGCCGACGGCCTCAGCCAGGCGGACCTCGCACGGGCGGTGGGCGTCCGACCGCAGAGCATGACGCCGCTCGTCACCGGACTCGGCGAGCGCGGGCTGCTCGACCGGGGCACGGAGCGGGGACGCGGCCGGCTCTCCCGGATCCGACTGACCCCGGCGGGCCGCGACCTGCTGAGCCAGGCGTTCCCGGTCGTGCACGCCAGCAACCGGTGGTTCGGCGACGACCCCGACGGCAGCGCCGCCCTCGTCGCGACCCTGCGCCCGCTGCTCGGTGACGCCAGCGACCCGGTCGACGCCCCGGTACCCTGAACCGGTGACCGACCCGACGCCCGAGAACCCCACGCACTGGACCCTCACGCTGGTCTGCGACGACCAGCCGGGGATCGTGCACGCCGTGTCCGGAGCCGTGGTCGCGGCCGAGGGCAACATCACCGAGTCGCAGCAGTTCTCGAGCGCCGACACGAACACGTTCTTCATGCGCCTGCAGGTGATGGCGCCGGTCGACCGGCAGACCTTCCAGGAGTCCCTGGCTCCAGTCGTCGAGCGCTACGGCATGCGCGTCCAGCTCGACGTCGTCGGTCGTCCGATGCGGACCCTCGTGCTGGTGTCGAAGGCCGGGCACTGCCTGAACGACCTGCTCTACCGGCAGCGTGGCGGCCAGCTGCCGATCGACGTGCCCCTGGTGCTGGCGAACCACCCGGACCTCGCCGAGCTGGCGTCGTTCTACTCCGTGCCGTTCGAGCACCGGCCCGTCACCGACGCCGAGTCGAAGGCCGCCATGGAGCGCCGGATCCTCGAGGCGGTGGACGAGCACGACATCGAGCTCGTCGTCCTCGCCCGGTACATGCAGATCCTCTCCCCCG
Source organism: Curtobacterium sp. MCLR17_032 (assembly GCF_003234795.2). Classification (NCBI taxonomy): domain Bacteria; kingdom Bacillati; phylum Actinomycetota; class Actinomycetes; order Micrococcales; family Microbacteriaceae; genus Curtobacterium; species Curtobacterium sp. MCLR17_032. The sequence continues at coordinate 3,242,357 of NZ_CP126268.1, forward strand.
AACTCTGCGCTGCCCTGGCCGGTCGTGCGGTGAACATCCACCACTCGTTCCTGCCGGGCTTCAAGGGCGCGAACCCGTACCGGCAGGCGCACGCCCGTGGCGTCAAGCTCATCGGCGCCACCGCCCACTTCGTCACGAGTGACCTGGACGAGGGGCCGATCATCGAACAGAACGTCGTCCGCGTGGACCACACGAAGGAACCCGCCGAGCTCGTGTCGATCGGGCAGGACGAGGAGTCCCGCACCCTGACCCAGGCCGTGCGCTGGATCGCCGAGGACCGTGTGCTCCTCGACGGTGCGCGCACGATCATCTTCAAGTAGGGCCGGTCATGCGCGACGCACCCCGCAGCCCGATCGACCCCGGTGACGACCACGTCCCGGTGGCCCCCGCCGTCCCGCAGCGACGGATCGACGTCTGGAGCGTCGTCCGGTTCGTCGTCTGCGCCTTCGGCCTGCTGTCCCTGGCGTACTGGGGGTACCTGACCTGGCCGTACCCGTTCCCGGCGCTGTTCTTCATCGTCGGCGCCCCGCTGTTCGCCGCGGTGGTCTGGTACTTCTTCCGCTCGCCGCGCTCGCCGATCGAGACCGACGTGGTCGGCAAGACCATCGTCGAGGTCGCCCTCGTCATCGCGGCCGGCGCCACCTGGATCTCGCTCGGTCACCCGGCCGTCGGACTCGTCTTCGTCCTCGTGGCCGCCGTCAGCGGGATCGTCACGGCCCGGCGGGAGACCGCATGAGCGACACGCGCCTCCCGTCCGACGCCGGCCGTCCGTCCGACGCGGGTCGACCTGCCGACCTGGAGGCCCGCACCACCCTGGTCCGCGCCGCCCGCCTGGTCGACGGGGCCGGCCCCGTGTGGGACGGGTGGGTGCTCGTCGGCGGGGACACGATCCTCCAGGCCGGGACGGGCGTCGCACCGGACGCCGACGAGGTCGTCGACCTCGGCGACGCGACCCTGGTGCCCGGATTCGTCGACCTGCACGGACACGGCGGGGCGACCCAGGCGTACGAGGACGACGACTTCAGCGCGGCCCTGGCCGCCCACCGGATGCACGGGACCACCCGCTCGGTCGTCAGCCTGGTGGCGAACCCGGTGCCGGACCTGGTGCGCTCGCTCGGGCGGATCCGCGACGTGATGGCGACTGATCCGCTGCTGCTCGGGGCGCACCTCGAGGGGCCGTTCCTGTCGCCGGACAACAAGGGCGCCCACAACGAGGACTTCCTCGTGGCTCCGACACCCGCCGCCGTCGAGGCGCTGCTCGAAGCAGGCGAGCGTGTGATCCGCCAGGTGACGATCGCGCCCGAGCTGCCCGGCGCACTCGACGCGGTCCGCCGGTTCGTCCAGGCCGGGGTGACCGTCGCGGTGGGGCACACCGTCGGCACCTACGAGCAGGCGCGCGCCGCGTTCGACGCCGGCGCGACCGTCCTGACGCACGCGTTCAACGCGATGCCGGGGCTGCACCACCGCCGCCCCGGGCCGATCGGTGCCGCCGTCGAGGACGAGCGGGTGACCCTCGAACTCATCCTCGACGGCGTGCACGTGCACCCGGCCGCCGCACGCACGCTGTTCCGCGCCGCCCCCGGGCGGATCGCCCTCATCACCGACGCGATGGGGGCCGCCGGCGCTGCCGACGGCCCCTACCGACTCGGGTCGCTCGACGTCACCGTCACGGACGGTGTCGCGCACGTCACCGGGACGGACACGATCGCCGGCTCCACGCTGACGCAGGACGTCGCGCTGCGGAACGCCGTGCGGCTCACCGGGCAGTCGCTGCCCGACGCCGTGGCGGCCCTGACCAGCGTGCCGGCCCGGGCGATCGGACTCGGCGACCGGTTCGGACGGCTCGCGCCCGGGTTCGCGGCGGACCTGGTCGCGCTGTCACCGGCGCTCGAGGTGCTCCGGGTGTGGGGCGCCGGGCAGCCGCTCGATCAGTAGTACTCGCCCTGCCGGTAGTCCCAGCTCGTGAACGTGTCGGCGAGCAGGCCCATGATCCGGTCGACGGCCAGGCCCTTCCGGATCAGCGTCGGCGCCGGGGTCACCGAGCGCTGGCCGTCCTGCTGCGGCACGAGCACACCGGCCGCGTCCACCATCGAGACCATCACGCCCTGTTCGTAGCGGGTCTCGGCGGTCGCCTCCGGCTGGATCGAGGCCACGTAGTCGTCGGCCTCGATGACGACGTCGGCGGACTCGGCGATCCGCTCGCCGATGCCGGCGACGACACCGCGGTTGCCCGTCCCCGACGGGTTGGCGGAACTGGCGAACGCGAAGCGGCCGTGCTGCGTCCAGAGCTCGCGGGCGGCGAGTTCACCGGGGACGCCGAACTTGATCACGAAGCAGGACGTGCCCCGGGTGTCCGTCATGAGCTCGTCGGAACCGTCCTCGGGCAGCGCTGCTCGTCCGGCGTCGCTCCACGGCAGGATGCACCCGAGCAGGACGTCCTCGTCCCAGCACCGCTGGTACAGGGCATCGATCTCGGGGGTGAGCTGAGCGATCGACCGGAGCATCTCCAGCGAGCTGACGAGCACGACACCGGGCTTGTTGCGGTTGCGCTGCTTCGCGTCGAACTTGCGCTCGAGGCCGGCGCGGTCGGTGGTCATCAGGATGTAGCCGACCTTGGTCGGCACGACGGCCAGGCCGCCCGGGCGGAGCAGGGCGTCGACGGCGGTGCGCGGCACGCCCTCGGTCCAGTGCTCGGTGGTCGTGGTGGGGGTCGCGGGGGTCACGGGGGTCTCAGCGCTCATCGGGTCCTCGTCGGCTCGTCGTCGATTTTCGTCAGACGGTCGTCTGACAGCGGGAGCCTAGGGAGCGTTCGGACCCGGCGGAGCACTCCTGTGGGAAGTCTCCGGAGCCTCGGACCCGGCGGTCGGCGAGGGCGCTCAGCGGGCGCGGACGACTGGCCGGTCGGCCGGGGACTAGCGACCCTGGCTGCGCGCTGCCCGGCGTTGCGCGAGGACGCCCTGGACCGCCCAGACGACGAGTCCGACCAGGACGACGACCATCCCGCCGACGAACCACGCACCGGCGCCGATGTTCGCATCCCCCGCCGGGGTGTTCGCGTTGCTGACGCCGCCGACGACGAGCATCACGGCCCCGCAGACGACGAGGACGATCCCGATCAGGGCGGTGGGGCGGCGACGCTGCATGGCACGAACACTAGCGCTCGGCGCAGGACCAGCGCGCGGACCGCACTTCAGCTGCCGGGCTTGCGGCGGATGCACCGTGCGAGTCGCTCGAGGTCGGCCGCGACCGCCTCGACGTCCCGCGCGAACGCGGCGTCGTCGAGTTCGATCTGCCGGACGGTGAAGACCACCTCTGCGCCGTCGGGATGTCCGATCACGCGGACGGCGTTCCGCACCACGGTCCCGGACGGCAGGGTCACGTCGTGGTCGAGGACGCCGAAGTGGTTCCGCTCGACGAACCGGACCGCGACCCGCCCCATCGGGGAGTCGACCAGCAGCCCGTCCCCGTCCCGGACGACGGCGCCCTGGGCGAGGCCGGCCGCCCACTCCGGCAGGTTGTCCACGTTCGACGCGTACTCGTAGACGACCTCCGGCGCCGCCGGGATGACCTGACTGACGTGGTGGCTCCGCATGGCGGCATGCTCGCACACGGGGCCGGGTGCCCTGCTAGCGGTCCTGCGGCCGGTCCCGCGGCGCGGTCGCCCACTCGGTGTCTGGCGTCGCCCCGACCCGGAGCGACAGCGTGCCACCCCGGTTCACGAACGACGCCGGCACCCACGACCCCGTCAGCGTCCGACCGTCGAGCCGCGCACCCTGCACGTACTGGTCGGTGCCGGAGGACCGGATCACGATCCGCTGCCCGGTCGCCCGCCGGATGTCGACCGTGCTGAACGTCGGGCTGCCGATGAGCATCTCGGCCCGCCCCGGTGTCTGCGGGTAGAGCCCGATCGAGGCGAACACGTACCAGGCGCTCATCGTGCCGAGGTCGTCGTTGCCGGGCAGTCCGCTCGGCCCGGTGCCGTAGGCGTCGTCGACGACCCGGCGGACGGTCTCCTGCGTCTTCCACGGCTGGCCGAGTGCGTTGTACATCCACGGGGTGTGGATGTCGGGCTCGTTGGTCGGGTCGAACTTCGTCGCGTCGCCGCCGGTCACCGCGAAGGCACCGGACGCGTCGTGGAAGAAGGCATCGAGGCGTGCGACCGCAGCCGCGTCACCACCGAGGGCAGCGGACAGGCCGCTGACGTCCTGCGGCACGAGCCAGGTGTACTGCGCGCTGGTCCCCTGCGCGAATCCGACGCCGGTGGACGGAGCCCACCCGGGCGTCCACGACCCGTCGGCCTGCCGTGCTGCCTGGTACCCGACGGCCGGGTTGAACGTGTTCTTCCAGTAGGTGCCGCGGGCGGCGAACATCCGGGCGTCGGACCGCAGCCCCAGCGACGAGGCCCACGAGCCGAGGGCGCTGTCGGAGATCGAGTCCTCGAGCGTCTCGGCGGCGCCGCCCCAGCAGTGGCAGTCGTCGTTCGCCGCGTACTGGCGCTGCAGGTACTGGTCGAGCCCGGGCCGCTGCGCGAGGCACTGCCCCGGGCACCCGATGTCACTCAGCGCATCGGCGTTCTGCACGGTCGCCTGCTTCCGCAGCGACTGGTAGGCGGCACGGACGTCGAAGTTCCGGACCCCCATGGCGTACCAGGTGGCGAGGGTCGCAGCCGAGGGGTCGCCCGTCATCACGTGGGTCGGTGCCCCGAGGTGCAGCCACCGGTCCCAGACCCCGCCGTTCTGCTGCGCGAACCGCAGCATCGACTGCGCCATGTCCCCGGCGACGTCCGGCCGCAGCAGGGCGAGCAACTGGATCTGCGCCCGGTACTGGTCCCAGCCGGAGTACGTGCCGTAGACCGCCGCGTGCCCCCGGTCGATGCGGTGCACCCGCATGTCTGGCCCGAGGTACCGGCCGTCGCGGTCGTTCAGCGTGTTCGGCTGCATGAGCGCGTGGTACACCGACGTGTACAGCTGCGTGGTCCGGTCCGCGGTGCCGCCACCGACCCGGATGCGCGAGAGTTCACGGTTCCAGGAGGCTCGGGTCGTCGCAGCCACGCTGGCCACGCTGGCGTGCTTCCGCACCTCGGCGTCCCGGTTCGCGACGGCTCCCGCGGCGCTGACGTACGAGATGCCGATCCGGGCGTGCACCGTCGCCCCGCGACGCGCGTCGAACCCGACCCACGCGCCGGAGCCGCGTCCGGCACGGTCGGCGCCGGTGAGGTACCCCTCCCCACCGGAGGCGTGCGTGCCTCCCGGCTGGACGGTCCCGTCCTTCCAGGTGCCGGTCGTCGTGAAGTCGCGGTCGAAGGTGGCCGTGAAGTACAGGCGGTAGTAGCTGCGGCGGTCGGGGTTGGTGGCGCCGCCGCCGTTCGCGCGGCGGCTGCAGAACCCGCCGGTCAGGACGCTGCCGCTCACCGTGCGGGTGCGGGCGTCGACACGGGTGTCGGCGGACTCGCTGCCGTTGATCGAGTTCGAGGTGCGGAACAGCAGGTTCGCGGCCTGCCCGGCCGGGAACGCGAACTCGCCGATGCCGGCGCGGGTCGTGACGGCGAGGTCGGTGCGGACGCCGTTGTCGAGCTGGACGGAGTAGCGGCCGGGGCTGGCGGACTCCTGGTCGTGGGAGTAGCCGGCGGCGTAGACCGCGTCGGTGGTGTCCGCGGAGGGCGAGGTGGTCACGGCCGTCGTGATCGGCATGATCGGGACGTCACCCGCGGCGCCCGGGGCGCAGCCGGCGCCGTTGAGGTGGGTCAGGCTGAACCCGCGCAGGCGGTTCACGTCGTACGAGTAGCCGTTCGCGACCGGGGTCGAGGTCTGGTCGCCCTTCGTGCCGGTCGGGCTCCACTGCATCATCCCGAAGGGCGCGGTCGCGCCGGGCCAGGTGTTGCCGTCGTGGCTGGTCCCGATGAACGGGTCGACGGAGGCGGCAGGGTCGGTGACCGGCCGGGAGGCCGTGGTCGCCGCCGATGTGCCGGTCGCGGTGGCCGCCGTGGCCGGGGCCGCGACCACCCCCGTGCCGAGCAGTGCGGCGATCGTGGCCGCTGCGGCGAGCGGGACCGGACGGAAGGGCGGGCGACGGTGCACGCGGGAGCGGTTCACGAGGGCGACGGTAGCCCCCTCGGACGGGGGACGCACGCGGTGTCACGGAGCGGTCGGGTGGTGTTCACGTCGTGGTCGACCAGGCACCTGTCCAGCGCGGTGAGCCGGGTGTGCCGCTGCCCCTGGTCGGCGGCCGTCCGTGCTGCGAGGATGACCCGCATGAGCGTCATGGTCTCGCTGTTCGATGCCCGCCGGACCCGCACGAGCGAGAAGTACACCGTGTACGACGCGGACGTGCTGCCGATGTTCGTCGCGGAGATGGACTGCGCCCTCGCCGAACCGGTGCGGGACGCCCTGGTGCGCGCGGTCACCGACGGGGACACCGGCTACGTCGGACACGGCCGGGCGCTGCCCGAGGCCTTCGCCGACTTCGCCGCCGACCGGTGGGACTGGGCGGTCGACCCGGACCTGGTGCGGACCACGACGGACGTCTCGGTCGCGGCGGTCGAGACGCTCCGCCGGGTGATCGAGCCCGGCGACCAGGTCGTCGTCATGCCGCCGGTCTACCCTCCGTTCTGGGACTACGTGACCGAGGCCGGCGGCTCCGTGACCGAGGTGCCGCTCCTGGCCCCGGCGGGCATCGCCGACCCGTACGACACGACGGCCGGGTGGCGGATGGACCTGGACGGCGTCCGGCAGGCGTTCGCCGAGGGCGCCCGCACGGTGCTGCTCTGCAACCCGCACAACCCCCTCGGCCTGGTGCACGACCGGCAGTCGCTGGTGGCGCTGGCCCGGCTGGCGGCGGAGTGGGACGCGGTCGTGGTGTCGGACGAGATCCACGCGCCGCTCGTGCACGCCGACGCGACCTTCACTCCGTTCCTCGACTGCTGCCCGGAGGCCGCGACCCTCGGGGTGGCCCTGACGAGTGCCAGCAAGGCGTGGAACACGGCCGGGACGAAGTGCGCCCTGATGATCGGCGCCTCGGACCGGGCTCGGGCGTGGTTCGACGGGATGCCGGTCGAGGTCGTCGAGCGCACCGGGATCCTCGGCTACACCGCGAGCATCGCCGCGTTCTCGGAAGGTGGGCCCTGGTTGGCGTCACTGCTCGCCGAGCTGGCCGCGAACCGGCGGATCCTGGCCGAGGAGCTCGGCGCGGCGCTGCCGGGGGCGGGGTACCGGCAGCCGCAGGCGTCGTACCTGGCGTGGCTCGACCTCCGGGCCCTGCCGTGGGGCGAGGACCCGGCGCTCCGGCTGGTCGACGAGGCGAAGGTGGCGCTGTCGAACGGCCGGGACTTCGGGCGCCAGGGCATCGGGCACGCCCGGCTCAACTTCGGCTGCTCCGAGGACACCCTCCGCGAGGGCCTGTCCCGCCTGGCCGCCGCCCGCTGACCCCTACTCGAAGCGCTGCCAGGTCGGCTTGTTGGCGTACGTGTAGCGGTAGTAGTCAGCGAGACGGAGGCCCGCGGCCGCTTCCTCGTCGACGACGACCGTGGCGTGCTCGTGCAGCTGCAGCGCCGATCCGGGCACGAAGGACGACAGCGGCCCCTCGACCGCGGCGGCGATCGCGTCCGCCTTCGCCGAGCCCTGCGCGACGAGGACGAGCTCGCGGGCCTCGAGGATCGTGCCGAGCCCCTGCGTCATGCAGTGCGTCGGCACCTGGTCGGGCGAGTCGAAGAAGCGGGCGTTCGCCTCTCGCGTGGACGGCGCCAGGGTCTTGATGCGGGTGCGGGACGCGAACGAGGACGTCGGCTCGTTGAACCCGATGTGCCCGTTCGCCCCGATGCCGAGGATCTGCACGTCGACCCCGCCGGCGGCCCGGATCGCGGCGTCGTACTCCTTCGCGGCGAATGCCAGGTCTCCGGCTCGCCCGTCCGGCACGCGGACCCGGCTGGGGTCGAAGCCGAGCGGGCCGACGACGTCGCGGGCGATGACGCTGGCGTACGATTCCGGGTGCTCGAGCGGGATGCCGACGTACTCGTCGAGCGCGAACCCGCGGGCCTGTGCGAACGACAGCTCGCCGGCCTCGACGCGTCGACGCAGGTCGGCGTAGATGCCCTCGGGGCTCGACCCCGTGGCGAGTCCGACGACCGCGGACGGCTTCTCCGTGACGACCGACGCGATCTTGGCCGCGGCGACGCGACCGACCTCCGCCGGAGTGGGCAGGATGATGATCTCCACGAGCGCAGTCTACTGGTCATGACCAGTCGACGACAGGGGTGCCGACCCGCCGGCCGAGCCCGGTAGCGTGGCGGCATGCCCACCCCCGACTTCGTCCTGTCCCTGCGCGAGAAGGTCGGCACCGAGCTGCTCTGGCTGACCGGCGTCACCGCGGTCGTCACCCGCGGCGAGGGCGACGACCGCGAACTCCTGGTGGTCCGCCGTGCCGACAACGGCGCGCTGACCCCGGTCACCGGCATCGTCGACCCGGGCGAGGAACCTGCCGTCGCCGCCGAGCGCGAGGTCCTCGAGGAGGCCGACGTCGTCGCTGTCGCCGAACGCCTGGCCTGGGTGCAGACGCTGGAGCCGATGACCTACCCGAACGGCGACCGCGCCCAGTACATGGACCTCGTCTTCGCCTGCCGCTGGGTCTCCGGGGACCCGTACCCGGCCGACGGCGAGAACACCGAGGCGTTCTGGGCACCGGTCACGAGCCTCCCGGACATGCCGGAGAACATGCGCCGACGGGTCGACGCGGCCCTGGCGGACGAGGTCGCGGCGCGCTTCGAGCGCTGACCGGACGGGAGGCCCGACCCGCGTCCGCCCCGCCCCCTGCGGTTCAGGAGACGGGTGCGACGGCCACCGGGGCGCCGAGCAACCGGACCGCGACGGGGTCGCCGGACACACGTCGGTCGCCGACCTCGTGCTGGACCGTGACGATGGTGTCGTCGTCGAGCCGGACGGTGGTGCGCCGGATCGACCCGAGGAAGCTCGACGAGACGACCCGTCCGGTGACGCCCTCGGCAGCGAACGCGATGTCCTCCGGTCGGACGTACGCCAGCACCGGGCCGTCCGCCACCGTGAGGTCGAGCGCGGGCACCCGGAAGCCGTAGACGAACACGTCGCCGCCACGGAGATCCCCGCTGAGCCGGTTCGACTGGCCGACGAAGTCCGCCGTGAACGCCGACGACGGCGAGCGGTAGAGCTCCTCGGGCGTCCCGATCTGCTCGATGTCGCCCGCGTTCATCACCGCGATCCGGTCGGAGACGGCGAGCGCCTCCTCTTGGTCGTGTGTGACGAACACCGTCGTGATGCCGAGGTCGCTCTGGATGCGGCGGATCTCCTCGCGGAGGGACACCCGCACCTTGGCGTCGAGGGCGGAGAGCGGCTCGTCGAGGAGCAGCACGCGGGGGCGGGTCACGAGCGCGCGAGCGAGTGCCACACGCTGCTGCTGGCCGCCGGAGAGCTGGTGCGGGAACCGGTCGGCGAAGTCGGCGAGGTGCACCATGTCGAGCGCGTCGACGACCCGGGACTTCCGCTCGGACGACGGCACCTTGCGCATCTCGAGCCCGAACGCCACGTTCTGCCGCACCGTCATGTGCGGGAACAGCGAGTACTGCTGGAAGACCATCCCCATGTCGCGCTTGTTCGCGGGCGTGTTGGCCACGTCCTCGCCGTCGATGCGGATGGCGCCGGCGTCGATCGCCTCGAGCCCGGCGAGCGCCCGGAGTGCGGTCGTCTTGCCGCACCCGGAGGGTCCGAGGAGCGACAGGAACTCGCCCGGCTCGACGCGGAGGGACAGCCCCGCGAGTGCCCGGTGGGTGCCGTAGCGCTTCTCGACGGCGTCGAGCTCGACGACGGCGCCGGCGCCGGACAGGGACGCGGGGGCGGCGGGGGCGGTGGGTGCGGTGGTGGTCATGCGGGGTCCTTGGGGTGGGGACGACGGACGCGCGTGCGGCGCTGCCCGATCCGGCCGATGGCGACGAGCAGCAGGAAGCCGAACACCAGGGCGCCGAGCGAGAAGATCGCGGCGACGTACGGGTCGGTGCCCTGCACGAGCAGCAGTGCCGTCTGGAAGGTGGTGCGGGAGAGGAACGACGCCAGGGTGTACTCGCCCAGGACGACTGTGATCGTGAGGAAGCACGCGGCGAGGATGCCCCGCCGCAGGTTCGGCAGGAGCACCCGCCAGGTCACCGTCCACCACGAGGCACCGAGCGACCGGGCGGCCTCGGTCAGCGTGATGAGGTCCATCGCGGTGATCGCGGCGGAGATCGGACGGAAGGCGAACGGCAGCGCGATGATGCCGATGGCGAAGGACAGCGTCCACGCGCCGGACCCGAACACCTGGGCGACGACCTGGTAGACGGGCACGAAGCCGACGACGAGCACGACGACCGGCACCGTGATCGGGACCAGGCAGACGAACTCCAGGATGCGGCGGAGCCGTGGGTGGTGCAGGGCGGTGATGACCTGGGCGGGCAGCAGCACGAGCAGGACGATCGCGACGGCGATGACCGCGATCAGGAGCGAGGCACCGAGGCCGTCGAACACCGGCTGGTAGGTGCCCGCGTTCGCCGGGTCGGCGAGAGCCGTGTAGTGCGCCGTGGTCAGGCTGCCGTCGGTGCCCTGACGGAAGGTGAACTGCAGCAGCGCGACCAGCGGGACCGCGAAGACCAGTCCGACGACGACCAGGACGACCGCTGCGGTACCCAGTGACGGGGCCGTGCCGAACCGCGGGGCGCGGGCCGGGCCTCCTGTCCGGGCGGGACGGGACGTGCGTGCGGAACGGGCCGGACCTGCCGGACGTGCCGGACCTGCCGGACCTGCCGGACGGGCCGGCGCTCCCGCGCTCACCGCTGCCACCGGGCTGCTCGACGCTGCAGCAGCGAGTACGCCGTCATCACGACCGCCATCACGACGACCATGCCGAGGGCCAGGACGCCCGCGACGTTCTGCAGGCCGATGATCGTCTCGCTGGTGAGCTGCGCGCGGATCGTCAGCGGGACGATGCCGCCCTGCGAGATGAGCGCCGCGGCGGTCGCGAACGACGAGAACCCGTTCGCGAACAACAGCAGCAGCGAGCCACAGAACGCCGGGGCCAGCACGGGCAGGGCCACGCGGCGCCAGTAGGTGAGGCGCGAGGCGCCGAGCGTGGCGGCGGCCTCGCCCCACTGGGTCTTGACGCCCTCCAGGGCGGGCATGAACGTCAGGACCATCAGCGGCACCTGGAAGTAGACGTACGGGATCACCAGGCCGGGCACCGTGTACAGGAAGGCGCCGTCGGCGTTGAGGTCCCAGTGGAACGTGGACACGAGCCATGCCGTGACGAGTCCCTGCGTGCCGATCGTGGCGATGAACGCGAACGCGAGCATCACACCGCCGAACTGGGCCAGCACGCTGGCGGCGGAGTCGATCATCGAGCGGACGATGCCGTCCGGCCGGAGCGCGGCGAGCGCCCAGCACACGAGCGCACCGACCACCGCGCCGATCACGGCGGAGGCCGCGGACAGCCCGAACGAGCCGCCGAAGGCCCGCAGCACGCTGGGGTCGCCCAGCGCGGCGAGGTTCGCGAGCGTCGGGTGGCCCGACGCGTCGAAGAACCCGGAGCCGACCGCGATGACCGCCGGGACGGCGAGGAAGAGCAGCACGTACGCCGCGAACGGGGTGAGGCCGAGCCACGCGACGCCGCCGCGGCGCCGGACACGGGGTCCGGCGCCGCGGCGGGCGGTGGCATCGGCGGGCGTTCCCTCGCGGGCCGCGGTCGCCTGCTCGCTCGTGACGAGCGTGGCGGCCGGGACCCCGGGGGCCGATGCGGTGGTCATGCTGCTCAGGAGCCCATCATCGACGACCACTTGGCGGCCAGGACCTTTGCGGCCGCGGTCACCTGGGCGTCGGTCAGCTCGACGGAGTCCTTCGGTGCGCCACCGGCGGCCTGCAGGGCGTCCTCGTCGACCTTGCCCGACTTCTGGAGCGCGGCGAGGGTCGACGGGAACGCGCCGGCCTGCAGGTACAGGTTCTGGGCGTCCGGGCTGGCGATGTACTCCTGCCACAGGCGGGCGGCCGCGGGGTGCGGCGCGTCCTTGTTGATCGCCTGCGAGTAGTACGAGCTGAGCGCCTGCCCCTCGGGGACGACGGTCTTCCAGTTCTTGTTGCCGGACGCGCCGGCTGCCGGACCCCAGGCCAGGTTGTTGTAGGACCACTGGACGACGACGGGGGTCTCACCCGAGGCGACGGTGGCCTGCGACGGCAGCACGTTCTGGAAGTTGCCGGCCTGCTTGAGCTTGCCGAAGAAGTCGACGCCCTTGGTGATGTCGTCCGCCGAGCCGCCGTTCTCGAGGGCCGCGAGGTAGACGGCGCTGGCGGCCTGGTTCGCCTGGGTGGGGTCACCGGCGATCGAGACCTTGCCCTTGTACTCGGAGCCGAGCAGGTCGCTCAGGTCCTTCGGCGCGTCCGTGATCTTCGACGAGTCGTACCCGATCGACATCAGGCCCGTGTAGTCACGGGTCCAGGCGCCGTCCTTGTCCTTGAGGTTCGTGGGGATGTCGCTCCAGTTCGCGACCTTGTAGTCCGTCAGCAGGCCGAGGTTCTGCTGCAGCACCGCGTTGCCGAGGTCGAGCACGTCCGGCGCCGTCGACTGGCCCTTCTGCGACTTCACGGCGGCGACCTCGTCGGCGCTCGACCCGTTCGGGTTCGCGGAGTTGATCTTGATGCCGTACTTCTTCGTGAAGCCGTCGATGATCTTGCCGTAGTTCGCCCAGGTCGGCGGCAGCGCGATGACGTTGAGCTGCCCCTCCGCCTTGGCTGCCTTCACCAGGGCGTCCATCCCGCCGGTGCCCTGGGCGCTGGTGGCGGTCTTCCAGCTCGCGTCGCTGCTGCTCGTCGAGGCGGAGCTCGTGGCCGAGCAGCCGGCGAGGGTGACGACGGCCGCTGCGGCGAGGGCCAGTCCGGTGAGGGTGCGCTTGTACTGCACGGGGTGCCTTCCGAGTTCGGGTCCGACCCGTCGGGCCGGTCCGGCTGAGAGCGCCGGTCGGGACGATCGTGGACGCGGCCGGTTTCCGGTCCGTGCTGGAACGGTGAACGGTGGCAGAACAGCGCGTGCGCCTGTACGGTTCCGCCAGGTCACACACAGCCGGGTCATCGGGGCCCGTCGCATGGTCGAGCAGCCGACTGCCATGATGTACCACATGCCAGTACAGCCCGGGGTGGTCCGCTTCCGCGCGTACCGCCGCTACGAAGCCCTCCGCGTCGAAGCCAGCAACGCGCTCATGGGGCTCTTGGCAGGCGCGCAGCTCTCGAACCACCTGCTGCAGCTGAACCGCGGTTCGGACCGGCTCCTGCCCGAGGTGTACCCGAACGTGCCACACATCCGACGCTTCAACCTCACCGCCGAGGCAGCGAGCGACATCCTGGCCGAAGCCGACGTCCACCTCGGGGCCATGAGCATCGCCTACGTCCTCGCGCTCCACGAGGACTCCCTGAAGACCTGCCTCGGCATGGCTGCGGAAGCTGGTCTGATCTCACGCCGACGCGCGCGTGATACCCGATCCGCTGGTCAGCACGAGGCGCTGCAGCAGGCATGTGGGTCGCGGATCGACAGCCTGCTCCTCGAGCAGCTGGCGGTCCTCCGACGGATGCGCAACGCGGTCATCCACGACGGCGGTCGTGTCGACCGAGGCCTGGTGGATGCGATCGCAGCCCTCTCGCCTGGTGCGGTACTCGCCTGGCGGAAGGCGTCGGGCAGTGATCCGAGCGGACTCGCGCCAGGGGACGTGCTCCGCTTGGGTCACGGGGAGATGCTCCTGGCGCTCGCCGTCACCAAGACCGTCGATCGAGCATGCAACGGCCTGTTGCAGATCGGCCTCCCACGGGACCACTGGATCCGAGAGGCCGTGTCAGACGCCCTCGTCGAGCATCCGTCGGCCCGGCGCTCAGGCACCGCGCTGCGGAAGTGTCACGGGTTCGCCCGTCACCACTACGGGCCGCTCCGACTGAGTCGCGCCGAGGTGGAATCGGAACTCGTCCACCATCGCGACGACTGAAGACAAAACGGGGCTCTACTCGTTGAGCTACGGTGCCAGGACTTGCACCTGGGTCTCCGCGTTTCTGTGGGGACACCGGTCGTGATCCGGTTGCGGCCTGCGCCGATCTCCTGCAGCCAACGGTACCAGCATCGCCACGACCTGCCAACGAGCAGCCCGCGGGTCAGGCGCCGAACTCGACCAGGACGCGCGGGATCTCGCCGAGCAGCTCGCTCGCCAGGTACCCCATCGGCCCGACCTGCACCGCCAGCCGGTCCCCCGCGGCGGCGTGCACCTGGGTCGCCCAGACGGTCGCCTGCGCGACGTCGGCCCCGCGGGCGAGCAGCCCGGTGATCGCGCCGGAGAGGACGTCCCCGCTACCGCTGGTGCCGAGGCCGCCGGCACCGGTGCCCTTCGCCCACGAGCGGCCGTCCGGGGCGGCGACGACCCCGCCGAGGGACACGACGGCGGCGTAGCGCTCGGCGATCTCGGCCGCGTCGGTGTGGTCGTCGGAACTGTCGCGCCCGAGCAGGCGTTCGGCCTCGCCGGAGTTCGGCGTCATCACGAGTCGGCCGCGCAACGGGGCGAGTTCGTCGACCAGGTCGGCGGCGACGCCGAGCGCGAAGGCGTCGAGCACGACGACCGCCTCGTCGCCCACCACCGCGGCGAGTCCGGCGACGAGGTCGCGGCTGCCGTCGGGTTCGTCGAGCCCCGGTCCGACGAGCACCGCGTCCGCCGATCCGAGGTCGTCTGCCAGGCCCTGGATCGCCCCGACGGCCACGTGTCCGCCGTCGTCCTCGGGGAGCGGCTGCACCCCGGACTCGGGCAGGGCGACCGCGACGTGCAGGGCGACGCTCTCGGCGACGGCGAGGGTCAGACGCCCACCGCCGACGCGCAGGGCTGCGGTCGCCGAGAGCATCGCGGCCCCCGGGGTCTTCGCGGCGCCGCCGACGACGAGCACCTGACCTCGGCCGTACTTGCTGCCGCCGACCTCGGGCAACGCCCACTCGCGGAGCAGGTTCGGGGTGACGGGGACCGGCTCAGACACGGGTGTCGTCCTTCCGGCCTTCGTGTTCGGTGACGGCGGCGTCCGGGTCCTCGTCGAGGTGTCCGGTGCCCGAGAACTCCTCGAGCGTCCACGGACCGCCGAGGGCGTCACGTCGGAGTCGGGTCAGGGACGCGTTGGCGACGGTGTGGTCCTCGGCGAAGGCCATCAGCTCGGGCTCGTCGAGGTCCAGGCACACGGCCATGGCCAGCATCACGACCGCGTCGTGGGCGGCGATCACCAGACGGTCGGCGTCCTGGATGCGGTCGACGTCGGCAAACAGGGTGCGCAGCCGGAGCATCACGTCGACCCAGGACTCGCCGCCGGCGGGCCGGTGGTAGTACTTGCCGAGCCACTGCCGGCGCTGTTCCTCGTCCGGGTGCAGGTTCGCGCACCCGGTGCGGGTGAGCCGGTCGAGGACTCCGAGTTCCCGGTCGCGCAGGCGCTCGTCGACCCGACGCGCGGGTTCGGTGAGCCCGCCGGCCTCGAGCGCGATGCCGATCGTCTGCTGCGCGCGGCGGTAGGGCGAGACCCACAGCACGACGGGGACGTCGTCGACTCCGCGCTCGGCGAGTTCGGCGCCCAGTGCCCGCGACTGCTCCTCGCCGAGGGGGCTCAGCGGGACGTCGGCGTCGCGGTGGTCGACCTCGATGACGTCGGCGCCGGCGGCGTGCGCACGGGCTGCCGCGACGTTCGCGGTGGACTCGCCGTGACGGACGAGCCAGATCTCGGTGACGGCCATGGCCGCGACGCTAGCCGGGAGGCGCTGGACCGGTTCACGGGCGGGCGTCGGCCCGCCGTCACTCGCGACCACGGCCCAGCGCCACCATCACGGGACCGGGGCACACAGCACGGCACCGCCCGTCCGGAGACGAGCGGTGCCGTGTGGTGTGCGAGTGGTGCGGCTCGGTGTCAGACCCGCGCTGCGCGACGACGTCGGGCGACGACGGTCAGGCCGATGCCCGCGGCCAGCAGTACGCCGGCGATGCTCAGCGGGACGGTCGGGTCACTACCGGTGAAGGCCAGCGTCCCGGTCGGGGTCCGCCCGTTGCCGGTGCCGGCGCCGCCGGTCGGGCTGCCGGTCGGGGTCGTCCCGGCCGGCGTGGTGGCCGTCGGTGTCGGTGTGGTGGGCGTCGGTGCCGGAGTGGTCGGCGTCGGGGTGGGGGTCGGCGTGGGCGTCACGACCCGGACGGTGACCACCTGGGTGTCGACCGGAGCGGTGCCGTTCGAGGCGGTGATCGTCACGGTCGAGGAGCCCGGGGCGGTCGGGGTGCCGGAGATGACGCCCGTGGTGCTGTCGATCGTCAGACCGGCCGGCAGACCGGTGGCGGTGAAGGTCGGGGTCGGCGTGCCGGTGGCGGTCACGGTGTAGCTGTAGGGCTGACCGGTGGTGCCGGCCGTCGGCGTCCCGGAGGTGATCTGCGGGGCGACGTTCGGCACGGGGGTGGTGGGCGGCGGGCAGGTCTGCGCCGGGGTGATCGTGTTCGTGTCGAGCGTCACGGCGCCGTTCAGCGCGATCAGCCGTCCCTGGACGGTCGCTCCGGTGACAGCCGTCACGGAGGTGTTGGCGAGGACCGTGCCCTGGAACTGCGAACCGCTCTGGATGGTCGCGGAGCTGCCGACCTTCCAGAAGACGTTGCACGAGCTCGCGCCACCGGTGATCACGATCCTGCTGTTCGTCCCGACCTTCAACGTCGACGACGCCTGGAACACCCATGTCGACTGGGCGTTGCCGCTCAGCGTCAGGGTGCTGTTGTTCGAGAGGTTCAGCGCGCCACCGGAGTAGACCCCCGGCACGAGCGGTGCGCGGTTGTCGAGGTTCGTCACGTCGCCGCCGGTCGGCGTCAAGGACGCGGCCTTGTTGTACGCCGTGAGGCCGGCCTGCAGAGCGGGGGCGGCCTCCTTCTCGGTCCGCACGGTGCCGGTGACGACCGCTTGGTCGAGCCCCGTGATGGACGCACTCGGAGGGCCGCCGACGTCACCGTTGAGGACTGACGTCCCGGTGTTCGAGATGGCGCTGGCGCCCAGCACGGCGTAGGTCGCCGCGGTCCCGAGCTTCACGGGCCCGTCGATCTCGGTGGCGGCGGAGGCGCCGGACGACGCCATGAGGACGAGCGACGCTGCGAGGCCGAGCGCGGCACCGCCCGTCATGACTCTGCGGACGAGCGGGGAGGTGGCCATTGCGGTACCTGACTGGTTGAGGGAGAAACACAGTGCGACCGTCGACGACGCGCGCATGATCTCCGTGTTCGCAGTATGCGCGTGATCGGCCCTGATCGGGGAAGAAGCCGGAAAGCGCGGTGCCGTTCGGACACATTCCCAGGCTGCAGGACTCCGGCGCACAGAAGGAGTGGCATGATGTCCCCCTTCTCGGGGACACGATCAGACCCCGGCCCCGACGGGCCGGAGCGCACGAGCGGCGTCGGACGGGTGCACCCAGAGCCCCGTCCGACGCCGCGGTCTCGCGTCCGCCCTAGGCCCGCCGGATGCGCAGGGTGACGAGCTCGAAGGGCCGCAGGGTCAGGACCACGGGTGCGTCGTCCGCCCAGGGACCGGCACCGTCCAGCGGGCGCTCGAGCAGGTCGACCCGGGTCACCCCGGCGACGGCGAACCCGAAGTCGACGCCGACGTCGGTCGCCCGGCCGCCGAGTGCCTCGTAGAGCCGGACGACGACGTCGCCGGAGCGGTCCTCGGCGAGCTTCACGGCCTCGACGAACACCTGCGGCGACGACACCGTCACGAGCGGCTCCACGACACGGTCCCCCGGCACGGCACGGACCGGCAGGTTGAGCCGGTACCCGGAGTCCGCCGCGTCGAGCACCGAGGCGCCGACCCGCAGCACGGTCCGGAACACGTGGTGGCCCTGGTCGGCCTCGGGGTCGGGGAACTTCGGCCCGCGTACCAGCGACTCGCGCACCTGCGTCGTGGTCCCACCGTCGGCACGGGTCCGCCGGGTGACGTCGTGGCCGTAGGTGGAGTCGTTCGCGACGGCGACCCCGAACCCGGGTTCGGCGACGTGCACCCAGCGGTGGGCGCTCGTCTCGAAGCGGGCGAAGTCCCACGAGGTGTTCTGGTGCGTCGGCCGGTCGATGTGCCCGAACTGGATCTCGCTCGAGGCCTGGTCGGCCTTGAGGTCGAGCGGGAACGACAGCTTCAGGAGCTTCTGCTGCTCGTGCCAGTCGGCCTCGGTCTCGACGACCAGTTCCGGCTGCCCCTGGGTCGCGGTGTACCGGGTGGTGACGGTGGAGCGGCCGAACGGGCGGACCACGACGAGCGCGTCCCCCTCGACGGTGACGCTCGTCGCCTGCAGCACTGACCCGTGCCGCTGGTAGGCGCGGTCGATGTCCCACGCCTCCCACTGGTTCGGGGTGTCCCGGAACACGGTGTACTCGGCGGCGGCCTCCCCCGGCGCGACGGCGTCGCGGCCGGTCGCGTGGTCGACGAGCGAGACGACGTGCCCGCCAGCGTCGACGGTCGCCGTGACGACGCCGGTGTCGAAGACGAAGCGGTCGCCGTCCCGGACGGGAGGCACGGCTCGCGCCGCGTCGACCGGCTCGGCACCCAGGGCGCGGACGCCGTCGGCGGGGACCGGGGACGCGTTGAACCGGACGTGCGTGGCGGCGGAGGGCGTGCCTCCCGGCCGGTCGGCGGTGTCGGAGTCCGGACCACCGGTGGCGAGCGCGGTCGTCGCGGTGCCGATCAGCTCCTCGAGGACCCCGGCGACCCGGGCGTACTCGGCCTCGGCGTTCTCGTAGACCCAGGCGATCGACGAGCCGGGCAGGATGTCGTGGAACTGCTGCAGCAGCACGGTGTGCCAGGCGGACTCGAGTGCGTCGTACGGGTACTCCTGACCGAGCCGGACGGCTGCGGTGGCGGCCCAGAGCTCGGCCTCGCGGAGCAGGTGCTCGGAGCGGCGGTTGCCCTGCTTCGTGCGGATCTGCGACGTGTACGTGCCGCGGTGGAACTCGAGGTACATCTCGCCGGACCACACGCCGGGGGTGGGCAGGGCGCGCTCGAGCTCCTCGAACACCGCGGCCGGGGTGCCGAGCTCGACCCGCGGTGAGCCGTCCAGGTCGTGCTGCCGGCGGGCGGCCGCGACCATCTCGCGGGTGGGACCACCACCGCCGTCCCCGAAGCCGTAGAGCAGCATCGAGGTGTTCGCGACGCCGCGCTCCTTGTTGTTCCGCTCGCCGCGGTGCAGGTCGGCGGGCGAGACGTCCGAGTTGTAGGTGTCCGCCGGGGGCAGGTGCGTGAGGACCCGGGATCCGTCGATGCCCTCCCACAGGAACGAGGTGTGCGGGATGACGTTCGTCTCGTTCCACGACGGCTTCTGCGTGACGAACCACTTCGAGCCCGCGGCCCGGACGATCTGCGGCAGGGCGCCGGTGTAGCCGAACGAGTCGGGGAGCCAGGCCTCGGGGGTGTCGACGCCGAACTCCTCCAGGAAGAACCGCTTGCCGGCGACGAACTGGCGGGCCAGGGCCTCACCACCGGGCAGGTTCGTGTCCGACTCGACCCACATGCCGCCGACCGGGATCCACCGGCCCTCGGCGACGCGCTGCTTGATGCGGCCGAACACCTCCGGGTACTCGTCGCGGATCCAGGCGTACTGCTGCGCGGACGAGCAGGCGAAGGTGAAGTCGGGGTCGCGGTCCATCAGGTCGAGCACGTTCGAGAAGGTGCGGGCGCACTTGCGCTTCGTCTCGCGCACCGGCCACAGCCAGGCGGAGTCGATGTGCGCGTGCCCGACCGCGATCGCCCGGTGCGCCGACCCGCTGGCGGGGACGGCGAGCGCGTCGGCCAGGACGGCCCGGGCGTCGGCGGCGGTGCCGGCCACGTCGTCCGGGTCGAGCGCGTCGGCGGCCCGTTCGAGCACGCGGAGGACGTCGGCGCCGCGGGTGCCGTCGGTCGGCAGTTCCGCCATCAGGCCGCGGAGCACCCAGAGGTCCTGCTGCAGTTCCCAGACGGTGTCGTCGCGCTCGACGACCTCCAGGGCGCGGAGCCGGTAGATCGGGGCGTCGCCGGCGGTGTGCTTCGAGCCGAGCGGGGTGGCGCCCTGGAACGAGTCGCCACCGATGTCGGGGTTCGCGCCGGCCTCGATGTAGAGCGTGAACGACTCCCCCGGACCGACCTGCAGCGGGACGCTGTCGTTGAGCGGCTCGATGGCCTTGATCGTGGAGCCGTCCGGACGCCAGGCGAGCCCCTCGGCCTGGAAGCCGGCCTGCCGCTTGGTGAACCCGAGGTCGACGTGCAGCTCGGCGGTGGTGCCCGGGGCGGTGCCGAAGTCGGCGGGGACGGTGCCGGTGACCTTGAACCAGGTGGTGCCCCACGGCCGGCCGCCCCACGGGGAGCCGACGGTGAACGGTTCGTACTGCTGGGTGACGGCGTCGGCGAAGGGCACGGGTTCGTCGGGGACCTGCCAGGCCTCGACCGTGACCGGCGAGGCGCGACGGTGGACGTTCGGGTCGACGCGGTCGCGGACGAGTCGTGCGATCCGGGCCTCGACGAGGGGTTCGTCCTGGTGCATGGAGCGGTTCCTTTCAGTGCGCGTGCGCGGCGCTGCGCTGCGCCCGCGCGCGTGGCGTGGATGGGGGTGTGGACCGTCAGCCCTTGATGCCGCCGGCGAGGGCGTTGCCGCCGCCGAGGCCGCGGGACACCAGCACGTAGAGCGCGATGACGGGCACCGAGTAGACGATCGAGAACGCGGCGAGCTGCCCGTAGGCCACCGCCCCGTTCTGTCCGAAGAAGTTGAAGATGCTCACCGCGGCGGGCACCTTGTCGGGCGAGAGCAGCAGGACGAAGGGGACGAAGAAGTTCCCCCACGCCTGGATGAACACGAAGATGAACACCACGGCGATGCCCGGTCGCATCAGCGGGATGACGATCCGCCACAGCGTCGTGAACATCGACGCCCCGTCGGTCCAGGCCGCTTCCTCGAGGGAGATCGGGACCGCGTCCATGAAGTTCTTCGCCATCCAGATCGCCATCGGCAGGCTGGTCGCGGCGAGGAAGAAGATGCAGCCGTAGATGTTGTCGATGAGGTTCAGCGAGACGAACAGTGCGTAGACCGGCACCATCATCGCCGTGATCGGCAGGCCGGTGCCGAACAGGATGCTGTACAGGAACGGCTTGTTGACGCGCATCTTGTACCGGGACAGCGGGTACGCGGCGAGGATCGCGACGACGACCGTGACGACCGCCGTCCCGCCGGAGAGCAGCAGGCTGTTCGCGAGCGGGATGAACGACAGCTCCGGGGTGAGCACCTTGGTGAAGTTGTCGAGCGTGAACTGCGACGGCAGCTTCACCGACAGCGACGCCTGGGCGTCGAACGAGGCGAAGACGAGCCAGAGCAGCGGCACCGCGAAGCAGACCGCGATGACGAGCAGCACGGTGTTCGCCACCCACCGCATGGTCCGGCCGCGCGGCGAGGTCATGTGCAGCGACCCCGGCGCGGTCACCGAGCGGGTCGTGGTCTGGTCGAGGGACGGGGCTGTGATGGCCATCAGTCCACCTCCGGCTTGAGCGCCCGGATGTAGATGATCGAGAAGACCGCCCCCACCACGAGCAGGATGGTCGCGATCGCCGTCCCGAAGCCGAGCTGCGAGAACTTGAACGCCTCCTGGTACGCCAGGATCGGCAGGGTCGACGAGTTGGTGCCCGGCCCGCCACCGGTCATCACGAAGATGAGGGTGAAGACGGACAGCGTCTGCAGGGTCGTCAGCATGAGGTTGGTGGAGATGCTCCGGCGGATCACCGGCAGCGTGATGAAGACGAGTCGCTGCCATCCGGTGGCGCCGTCGACCTCGGCCGACTCGGTGATCTCCTCGGGGACCTCCTGCACGGCGGCGGAGTACACGAGCATCGAGAACGCGGTGCCGCGCCAGATGTTCGCCAGGATGATCGCGACCATCGGGAACGTGTAGAGCCAGTTCGCACCGGTGATGCCGAACACCGACAGGAACGAGTTCAGCGTCCCCTCGTCGTTGAAGAACGCGTACGCCGCGAACGACGCCACGATCTCGGGCAGGACCCAGGCCGCGACGACGAAGGTGCCGACGATCGAGCGGACGACCTTGTTCGCCGCTCGCATCAGCAGCGCCAGGCCGAGTCCGAGCACGTTCTGCCCGACGACCGCCGAGGCGAGCAGGAACACCACGGTCAGGATGACGGACTTCGGGAAGTCCTTGTCCTGGAAGAGCTCGACGTAGTTCTTCATGCCGACGAACTGCTGGTCGGCAGCGCCGGCGCCGGTCAGGGCCGAGTTCGTGAACGACCCGTAGAACGACGAGATGACTGGGCCGAGCAGGAAGATCACGAGCAGGACGAGTGCCGGCAGGAGCGGGACCGCTCGGCCGACGTTCCGGAGCGGCTTGCGCTTCCGTGGGACGGGAGGGTCGGTGCGTCTCGGCGCACCGGGCGCCGGGACCACCGGCGCGAGGGGAGTGCTGGTCATGCTGGGTGCCTTCCAGAACAGCTCACGGTGATGAGTGGGGACGGGACGGGAGGCGCGGTGCGGGCTGGCACCGCGCCTCCCGTCCGACGGTCGGTCGGGTCAGGACACGGTCGCGTCAGCGCGCGGAGACCGTGTGCTCCTTGCCGACCACACCGACCACGGCGTCGTCGTAGGCGGCAGCGGCTTCCTTCGGTGACTGCTGTCCGGTCATCACCGACTCCATGGCGACCTGGATGGCGTTCGAGATCTGCGAGTAGTCACTCGTGGCGGGGCGGAAGTTCGTGTGCTCCACCAGGCCCGAGAAGAACTTGAACGTCGGGTTGGCGCCGGTGTAGTCCGGGTCCTCGGCGACGTCCTTGCGGACCGCGATCTGGCTGTTCTCGGAGTCGTACTTCAGCGATCCGTCCTTGTTGAGGAAGGTCGTGATGAAGTCGAACGCCGCCTGCGGGTTCTTCGTCTTGGCGCCGACCGCCAGGGTCCAGCCACCGGACATGCTGTTGTAGCCGGGCTCCTGACCGTTCTGGGTCGGCATCGCGGCCTGGCCCATCACGTCGTTCCACTCGGACCACGGCGCGGTGCCGGACTTCAGCCACGTGCCGGACTGCCACGAACCGTCGAGGTCGATCGCGAGCTTGCCCTTCGGCAGCCACGTCTGCGCGATGGTGGTGCCGACGTTGGGGTCGAGCGCCTGCTGCGGTGTCGGGCCGAGGCCGCCCTGGTAGACGTCCTTCACGAACTGCAGCGAGTCCTGGAACTGCTTCGAGCCCGTGACCCACTTCTTGTCCTTGTAGAGCGTGTTGCCGGAGCCGTCCGCGCCGTACAGCAGCATCTCGAAGCCCTGCATGGTGGACGCTTCGCCCTGCGCCTTGCCCGAGTAGATGTTGAACGGGATGGTGTCCGGCGACTTCTGCTTGATGGTCTTCGCGGCGGCGAGCACGTCGTCCCAGGTCTTGGGCTGCCACGGAACGGGCAGGCCGACCTTCTTGAAGATGTCCTTGTTGTACCAGAGGGCCCGGGTGTCGGTGCCCATCGGGACGCCGTAGGTCTTGCCGTCCACGCCTTCACCGGCCTGCTTGGCGTTGTCGTAGAACTGGCTCCAGTCCTTCCACTTCGCCGTGTACTCGTCGAGCGGCAGGAGGTACCCGGCCTGGGCATCGGCCTTGACGATGAACGTGTCCTCGTACATGACGTCCGGCGCGGTGGCGGGCGCCTTGTTCATCAGCGCGAGCTTCGTGTAGTAGTCGTTGCCCTGGGCCTGGATCGGGACGAGCGTGACCGTCTTGCCCGGGTTGTCCTTCTCGTACTCCTTCTTGACGACCTTCATCTGGGCGTCGAGCTGCTGGAAGGCACCGTACTTCTGGTACGCGATCTTGATGGTGTCACTCGAGGCGGACCCCGAGCTCGAGCAGCCAGCGAGACCCACTGCGGCGACTGCCACGGCTGCGAGTCCGGCGATGATGCGGGTGCGTTTCATCGGTGCTCCTTTGCACGGGTGAAGGTCGCGGACTCCGTTGCCCGCGTTGCGCAGTTAGTCCACCGTATGGATTAAACGGTGTCAAGACATGCGCGGAAAGTGCGTCCGGTTCGTGACCTGCCGGGTGCGGCCTCGCGCCGCGGCGCCCGCCTGCCGCCCGCTTTCGCGCTGGGCGACAGTCCGCGGACGGCGGCACGCGAGCCGTGTCGCTGGGCGCGAACGCGGCCGCGGCGGCGGCGGCGGCAGCCGCGGCCGGGCCGCGCCGAGGCTCGGCGCTGCGGACAGAACTCGTGGTCCGGACGCCGCGATCTGTCCGCCAGGGCGAGCCTCGGCGGGCCGCTCGGCCGGGCGGGCCCGCGGCCGTCCTCGCGCTGGGCGACAGTCCACGGGTGGCGGCACGCGAGCCGTGTCGCTGGGCGCGAACGCGGCCGCGGGCGGCGGCGGCGAACGGGCCGCGCCGAGGCTCGCCGCTGCGGACAGGACTCGGGGCCAGGAGGCCGCGATCTGTCCGCCAGGGCGAGGCTCGGCGCGCCGGGCCAGTGGACCGGTCCGGGCCAGCGCCCGGCGGCGGCCAGGGCCCGGCGGCGGCGCGCGCGCCGAGGCTCGGCTCTGCGGACAGGACTCGGGGCCAGGAGGCCGCGATCTGTCTGCCAGGGCGAGGCTCGGCGCGCTGGCGCGCGCGAACGACGGACGGGAGGCGCCCCACCAGCCGGTGGAGTGCCTCCCGTCCGTGGGTGGTGCGACTACTCGGCGGTCCGCCCGCGACGGCGGGCGACCAGCAGGCCGGCGCCGAGCGCGAGGAGCAGGAGCGCCGCGGCGCTGCACGACGCGAGTTCGGCGCCGGTGAACGCCAACTGCCCGGCGCCCGCGGCGGTGATGGTGATCGGCGACCACCCGACCAGGGCGCCGTCCGCTCCGACGACCGCGATCCGGTGCGCGCCAGCTGTGGTGTCGGCGGGGATCGTGACCCGGACCGAACCGTCGGCGGCGACGACCGGGGTGCCGAGCAGGACCGGCGCCGAGTACAGGAACACGGCGACGCGTTCACCGGCGTGCTCGCGGCCCATCGTGACCGTGATCGTCTCGCCCGCTCGTGCCGAGGCCGGTGCACTGATGCCACCGCGGTTCGCCGACGTCAGGGACGACTGGTCCGGAGCGCCGGGTGTGGTCGAACCAGGCGTGGTCGGCACCGGAGCCGGCGTGGTCGGGGCCGGGACCGGGGCGGTCGGCGTCGGGGTGGACTCACCGCCGCCGGGGCCCGGTGCCGGGGTTGCGCCACCGTCGCCACCGGGTGCGGGGACGGTCTCCTCGGTGCACGGGAACGTCCCGGTGCGGAGCGAGGAGCCGTCGGTGTCGTTGTCGTCGGCGTAGTACGTCGCCCGCTCGCCGTCGGTGCAGACGTCCGAGATCGCGAAGCCCTCGTTGGCCAGGTCGCGCGCCGCGCCGGACGGTGCGTCGTACACGGTCGCCGCGGTGAACGCGCCGTCCTGGACGTCGAACAGCGCACTGCGGCCGGCGCAGGCGTCGTCGCAGACCACCCAGAGCGCGTCGAGCGTCGGGTCGAACTGGACCTCGGCGACGACGGCGAACGGGGTGGCGATCGTGGCGATCCGCTTCGACGAACCGTCGTCCATCAGGGCGTAGGCGTACACGCTCGCGGTGCCCTCGACCCCGACGAAGAAGAGCCCGTCGCCGTGCCCGGTGTACCGCGTCGGCGCGTAGGCCGCGCCGGTGCTCTCGTCGACGAAGCCCTGCGCGGTGAGCCAGGAGTCCGGCACCCAGGTGACGCCCTCGAGTCCGGCGTTCGCACCGAGCCCCGGGAAGTCGCCGGTCAGGTCCCACTCGTCGGTGGCGTTCAGCGTGCGCTCGGAGCCGTCGGCGGTGGCGAAGCGCATGACCGCGGGACGGCTGGTCGAGGACCGGTCGTTGTCCCGCTCGGTCGACACGTAGACCGCGCCGGGGTCGTCCGCGGTGACGGTCACGCCCTCAGAGTCGGGGGTGCCGGAACCGTCGGCGTAGTGCAGCGTGGTGCCGGCCGCGTTCGACGGCGTCCAACCACCCGAGCCGTCGGAGACCATGCGGTAGAGCAGCCCGTCACCGTTCTGCACACCCCACAGCACGCCACCGCCGACGGCCGTGCGGGACGACTGCCAGTCGAGGCCGCTGAGGTCACCCGAGATGGTGTCCGCGTCGTCGAGCACCCGCTCGTCGGGGCCGCCGGGCCAGGGCTCGGCGGTGACGACACCGGCGAAGGCGTTCGCCGTGCCCTTCGTCGCCGCGGACGTCTGGGCGAAGTCCCCGGTGCCGTCCGGGTTCCGGCCGTAGGTCACGTCGGCGTGCTTCGTCCAGCTCGTCGAGTCGACGGGGACACCGGCCGGGGTCGAGAGGCGCGCGGAGTCCGCGCCGCCGAGTCCGAAGCCGAAGTCGGCCTCGTCCAGGACCGTGAACCCACCCGGGGCGATGGTGGTGCCGGCCGGGATCGCGTACGCGTGGGTGTCGTCGTCGTCCTGGAACACGTACCCGCCGAGGTCGACCGCCGTCGTGCCGGTGTTGGTCAGCTCGACCCAGTCACCCGGGGTGCCGTCCTTCGACTCGACCTCGTTGATGCGGATCGGCGAGGAGCAGTCGTTCGCCGCACCCTTCGTCGAGCTGGTCGTGTCGACGAGTGGGCCGGTGCCGTCCGGGCAGCGGCCGTACGTCACGTCGGCGTGGGTCGTGTAGGCGTACGACAGGACCGGGGCGCCCGTGGTGTCGGAG
Organism: Curtobacterium sp. MCLR17_032; assembly: GCF_003234795.2. Classification (NCBI taxonomy): domain Bacteria; kingdom Bacillati; phylum Actinomycetota; class Actinomycetes; order Micrococcales; family Microbacteriaceae; genus Curtobacterium; species Curtobacterium sp. MCLR17_032. The sequence continues at coordinate 3,269,073 of NZ_CP126268.1, forward strand.
AAGCGCACCTCGTCGGGGTTGCCGAGGCCGAAGTCGAAGCCGTCCGCGGTGGCGGACTCCTCGTCGACCACGAGGTACCCGCCGGGTGCGACGACGCTGCCGGCCGGCAGGACGTACCGGGTGTGCTCGTCGCTGTCGTCGAGCATCGACCACCCGCTGACGTCGGCGGCGACGGTCGCGGTGTTGCGGAGCTCGACCCAGTCGGTGTCGTCGCCGTTCGACTCGACCTCGTTGATGACGATGCCGTTGGCGGCCACGGGGGCGACCGGTGCGGCGGCCGCGGGGGCGCCCCGGGTGGCGGGCGGCGCCGGGGCTGCGGAGGCCGGGGTGACCGCGAGGACGCCGGCCGCGACGACCAGGCCGGTCGCGATCGAGGCGCCGATACGCAGGGCGGGAGAGCGCATGGAGGTCCTTCGGTGTCGGGGAACCTGCACGACTGTTCAGCATCCACGGAACCACCCGGTGACGCCCGGGTGAACGGACGGGGTCGGCGGCGGGGGCCGGCACCCGCCCGTTTCGCGCTGGGCGACAGTCCGCGGGCGGCGGCACGCGAGCCGTGTCGCTGCGCGCGAACGCGGCTCCGCGCGACGGCCCGGCGCAGCGCTCAGTGCGCGATGAGCATCGTGCTCGCCCGCGGCGACAGGGCCGCGTCGAGCACCAGGCAGGCCGCCCCGACCGCGGCCACGTCGGTCCCCCGCCGGCTCTCGACGACGGTGACCGGGTGCTTCGGCACGAGGATCGGCGAACCGGAGATCGCCGCCGTCGCAGCCGGGAGGGCCGTGGCACTGATCCGGGACCAGAACGGTCCGCCGAACACCACCCGGTCCAGGTCGAGCAGGTTCACGATGACGACGACGGCCCGCCCCATCACCGTGCCGATCTCCGCCGCGAGGGCCTGTGCCGCCGGGTCGCCCGCCGCGATGGCTGCTCCGAGGGCGTCCCACGCCCGGTCGACGGCCGCCAGGTCCACCGCGATGCCGCCGTCGTCCGGAGCTGCGGTCCCGTCCGCAGGCACACGAGCACTGGGCAGGCCGTCGCCCAGCGCGATCCCCCGCTCGAGCGCGATCCGCACCAGCCGGTCGGGCATCACCGTCGCACCGACCTCGCCGCGTGTCCCGTCCCCGTCGGCCGTCCCGGCGAGCGCCCCCTGGTCGACCATGATGTGCCCCGCGTCGCCGGCGTTCGCGCCCGAGCCGCGGACGGGTTCGTGGTCGATGACGAGCCCGACGCCGAACCCGGTGCCGAAGTACACGAACGCGAAGTCCCGGGCCGCCGCACCCCGCTCGAGGAACACCTCGCCGACGGCCGCCGCGGTGACGTCCTTCTCGAGGAGCACCGGGTAGCCGGTCGCGTCGCCCAGGGCGTCGCGGAGCGGGACGTCCCGCCACCGTGGCAGGAACGGCGGGTCGAGCACGACGCCGGCCGCCGCGTCGATCGGCCCCGGCGACGCGATGCCCACGCCGAGCACGCTGTCCGGGGCGACGCCGGAGCGGCGGACCAACCCGTCGACCGCGGCGGCCATCGTCCGGACGACCTGGTCCGGGTCCTCGGCGTTCGGGGTGGAGGTGGTGGCCTCGGCGACGACCGCGCCCGCCAGGTCGAGCAGCACGTAGGTGACGACCGCGGGGTCGACGTGCACCCCGATCGCGAACCGGCTGCGCGCCTCCAGTCGGAGGATCGTGCGCGGCTTGCCGCGACCGGACACGACCGTGCCGGACTCGACGATCATGCCGGCGTCGATGAGGAACCGGGTGACGTTCGACACGGTCTGTGGGCTGAGGCCGGTCCGGCCGGCGAGCTCGACGCGGCTGAGCCCGTCGCGGGACCGGCGGACGGCGTCGAGCACGACCGTGCGGTTGAACCCACCCAGCGACGGCAGGTTCGCCCCGCGCCGATGCTCCGCCATCTGGCGACCATACCGCCGGTGACATGCGCCGTGCGACGGTCACGGTGTGTGCACCGACTCAGCCCGCCGCTGGCTTCTCCCCGGCCTGCACCGTTAGCCTGACCGACATGACGGACCTCCGCCTCGAAGAACTCTCCGCAGCGACCGCCGCCGCGGCCAACTCGCTGACGCTGAAGCCGGGGCAGGAGCAGTTCGTCCAGCCCACCTCGTACGCGCAGGCCGAGTCGGACGTCAAGCCGAGCGCCTCCTGGCCCCGCGTCGTCCTCGACGGGGACGAGGTCGTGGGCCTCATCATCGGCAGCTTCGACGCCGAGAACGCGCAGGAAGAACTCCGCAGCTGCATCTGGCGCGTCAACGTGGCCGCGAACGCGCAGGGTCGCGGCGTCGGTCGCTTCGCCGTGCACGGCCTGGCGGAAGAAGCCCGGAAGCGCGGCTTCGAACGCCTCACCGTGGTCTACGAACCGGGCACCGGCAGCCCCGAGGCCTTCTTCGAGGCCATCGGCTTCACGGTCGTCGGCGAGACGCAGTACGGCGACCACTTCGCAGCCCTGACGCTGTAGTGCCGGAACCGGTCGACTTCGGGGCCGAGGTCGCCGCCGTCGTCCGGGCGATCCCGCCGGCGCACGTCATGACGTACGGCGACGTGGCCGCGGTGCTCGGGTCGCGTGCGTCCCGCGCGGTCGGCAAGGTGATGGCGCACGAGGGCTCCGACCTGCCGTGGTGGCGGGTCGTCCGTGCCGGCGGGCTGCCACCCGTGCACCACGAGGCGCGCGCCCTCGAGCAGTACCGCGTCGAGGGCACGCCGCTGCGGTGGTCGCGGGACGGTGCGTCCTGGAGGCTCGACATGCCCCGGGCGCGCTGGTCGCCGACCGTGGACGGCTAGCGCTTCCGCGTCGTCGCCGCCGCGGCGCCGGGCTGCAGGTCGAACCGTGTGCCCTTCGGGTTCGACGGCAGCACGAACATGACGAACAGCACGAGCGACCCGATGCCCGGCAGCACGTGCAGGAACTGCCAGAAGCCGGACCGGTTCGCGTCGTGCAGTCGGCGCGCACCGAGGGCGAGCCCGCCGATCAGGGTGACGACGGCCCAGAGCACGAACAGGTACGAGCCGACCGGGTTCTCGAGCAGCGGGGCGTCCGGGGTGAACGCCTGCGGCACGAGCTGCAGCACCAGGCCGATCGCGAACGACGTCAGCCACCACCACCAGAACTCGGAGCGCGACGCCCGGCCGGTGAACACGGTGTACTTCCGCCAGAACCGTCGGACGGCCTCCGTGAAGGGTGCCCCGACGAAGGGGTCGCGCAGGGCGACACCGCCCGGCTGCACGTCGTCGGGCTGTCCGTCGTTGTGGTTCATCCCCCAAGCATCGCACCCCGGAACGCACATCGCGCCCCGTCGGGACGGGGCGCGATGTGCGGACGGGACGAGCAGGACGGCTAGACCAGCGAGTCCCGCCAGGCGGCGTGCAGCTGGGCGAACCGCCCGGTGCCGGCGATGAGGTCGGCGGGGGTGCCGTCCTCCACGATCCGGCCGTACTCCATCACGAGCACCCGGTGGGCGATCGCGACGGTGGACAGCCGGTGCGCGATGATCACGGCGGTGCGGTCGGCGAGCAGGGTCTCGAGACCCTCCTGCACCAGGCGCTCCGACGGGATGTCGAGCGACGCCGTGGCCTCGTCGAGGATGAGCACCTTCGGGTCGGCGAGGAACGCCCGGGCGAACGACAGCAGCTGGCGCTGCCCGGCCGACACGCGGCCACCCCGCTTGTTCACGTCGGTGTCGTACCCGTCCGGCAGCGCCATGATGAACTCGTGCGCGCCGACGGCCTTCGCCGCCGACTCGATGTCCGCGCGCGAGGCACCCGGCCGGCCGAGCTCGATGTTGTCCGCGACCGAGCCGGAGAACAGGTACGCCTCCTGCGTCACCATGACGATGGCGCGGCGCATGTCCTTCGGGTCGAGGTCCCGCAGGTCGACGCCGTCCAGCGTCACGGTGCCGGCGGTCGGGTCGTAGAACCGGGCCATCAGCTTCGCGAGCGTCGACTTGCCGGCGCCGGTGGACCCGACGAGCGCGATCGTCTGACCGGACGGGATGTGCAGGTCGAACTCCGGCAGCACCACCCGGTCGGCCGTGTACGCGAACTCCACGTGGTCGAAGTCGATCCGACCGCGGGCGTCCGGCAGCTTCGTCGGCTTCGCGGGGTCCGGCACGCTCGGCCGCTCCTCGAGGACGCCGGAGATCTTCTCCATCGCCGCCGAGGCCGACTGGTAGCTGTTGTAGAACATCGCGAGTTCCTGCGCCGGGTCGAAGAACCGCTTGGCGTACAGCGCGACCGCGAGCAGCGCGCCGATCTCCAGCGAGCCGCCGACGACCCGGAAGCCGCCGACGATGACGACGGCCGCCAGGGTGGCGTTGCCGATGAGCACCAGGCCCGGGTCGAAGATCCCGAACAGGTTGAACACCCGGGCGTTGGCCTGGCGGTTCAGCTCGACCTGCTCGCCGTACTCGGTCTCGTTGCGGGACTCCTTGCGGAAGGCCTGCACCGCCCGGATGCCGGTCATCGTCTCGACGAAGTGCACGATCACGCGGGCACTCGTGGTGCGGGTGGAGCGGAACAGCTGCTGCGAGCGCTGCTGGAACCACCGGGTCAGGAACCACAGCGGCACCAGGGCGATCGCGAGCACCAGGCCCGAGGTCGGGTCGAGGAACACCAGTGCCACCGCGGTGAACACCATGTACAGCACGCCCTGGATGAGCTGGTTCAGGCCGGAGTCGAGCAGCTCGCGGATGGAGTCCAGATCACTGGTCTGGCGCGAGATGATCCGCCCGGACGTGTACGTCTCGTGGAACTCCAGCGACAGCCGCTGCGTGTGCAAGAACACCCGCTTGCGCAGGTCGAACAGGATCGCCTGGCTGATCCGCGCCGCCAGCACGGTGTACCAGGCGGTGAGGACCGCGCCGACGATCGCGATCGTGATGTACAGCCCGACGACGAGGAACGCCGGCATCCAGTCGTCGCGGTCGAGCACGGCGGGCAGGGCGTTGTCGATGCCCCACGCGATGAGCGTCGGGCCGGCGACCTGTCCACCGGTGGAGAGCACCACGACGACGGCGATGCCCCACAGCCGTGCCTTGAGCGGGGCCGCGAGCGAGCTGAGCAGCGACAGCGACCGGCCGCGGAGGCGACGACTCTCGGCCTTCGTGAAGTCCTCGCGCTCCTCGCCGCGGGTGCCGTGCACGGTGATGGACGCGGTGACCGGGGCTGCTGCCTCGGCCGCCTGCGTGCCGGTGCCGACCTGCGCGATCGGCACCGAACCTCCCCCCACGGCCTCGGCCGCCACGTCGCTCCGCAAGCTCCGCGACGCGTCGGTACCGGGCCGCGTGGGCCCAGGCTCCTGGTCGACGGTCACGGGCCGGTCGTGGTCGGTCTCGTTGCTCATGCCATCGCCTCCTCTCGGTCCTCGGCGTCGTCGTCGTCGAGCGACGAGATGACGAAGCGGTAGTGCTCGTTGGTGGCCATCAGCTCCGAGTGGGTGCCGACGGCGGTGACACGGCCGTTCTCCATGAGTGCCACGCGGTCGGCGAGGGTCACGGTGGACGGACGGTGGGCGACGATGAGCGAGGTCGTCTCGGCGAGGACCCGGCGGAGGCCGGCCTCGACGCGCGCCTCGGTGTCGACGTCGAGCGCGGACAGCGGGTCGTCGAGCACGAGCACGCTCGGCCGCGCGGCGATCGCCCGGGCCAGTGCCAGACGCTGCCGCTGGCCGCCGGAGAGGGACAGTCCCTCTTCACCGACGCGGGTGTCGACGCCGTCCGGCAGGTCGTCGACGAAGGACGCCTGGGCGATGTCGAGCGCCTCACGCATCACCCGGTCGGCCTCGGCACCGGACAGGTCCGGCCGGCCGAGCAGGACGTTGTCGCGGACGCTGGACGAGAACAGCGTGGCGTCCTCGAACGCGACGCCGACGTGCCGACGGAGTTCGGCGCGGGTGAGGTCGCGGACGTCGACGCCGTCGATCGTCACCGATCCCCCGGTCACGTCGTACAGCCGCGGGACGAGCGAGAGCAGCGTCGTCTTGCCGGAACCGGTGAGCCCGACCAGCGCCATCGTCTCGCCCGGTCGGAGCTGCAGCTCGACGCCGTTCACCAGGTCGGGGAACTGCGGCGGGGAGTCCTGGTAGCGGAAGTGCGTCGCGTTGAACGACAGCGCACCACGCGGTTCGGTGATCGTCTTCGGCGATGCCGGGTCGGTGATCGTGTTCTCGGAGTCCATGACCTCGAAGAACCGGTCGACGGCGGTGCGGGTGTCGAAGGTCATCGACAGGAAGAACCCGATCGACTCGATCGGGAAGCGCAGGACCGTCGCCGTCGCGAAGAACGCGAACAGCTGGCCGACGCTCAGCTCCCCCTGGCTGGCGAGCCAGATGCCGGCGAGCAGACAGAGTGCGAACGCCACGTCCGGCACGAGCAGCAGCCAGAACCAGATCGCCGCGATCGCCTTCGCCTTCTCGATCTCGGTGCCGCGCAGCTGCTCGGCCTGCTCGGCGAACTCGTCGAGCTTGTACCGACCACGGCCGAACGCCTTGAGCACGCGGATGCCGTGCACCGACTGCTCGACGCTGGTGGCGAGGTCGCCGACCTGGTCCTGGCTGCGGCGCGCGACGATGGAGTACTTCCGCTCGAACAGGACGCTGTTCACCCAGACCGGGATCGAGGCGACCAGGAAGATCAGCCCGAGCTGCCAGCCGAAGGTGAACAGCACGCCGAAGCCGATGACGATCGTGACGACGTTGACGACCAGCAGCACGATGCCGAAGGCCAACCAGCGGCGGATCAGCGACAGGTCGGACACCGAGCGGGACAGCAGCTGCCCGGACTCCCAGCGGTCGTGGAACGCGACGGGCAGGTCCTGCAGCTTGGCGTACAGCGCGTTGCGCATGCTCGCCTCGATGCGGGTCGACGGTCGCATGACCATCTTCCGGCGGGAGGCGATGAAGAACGCCTCGAGGATGCCGAGCGCCAGCACGCCGAGGCCGGCGGGCCAGATGCGGCTGCCGTCACCGGACGCGAGCGGTCCGTCGACGAGTGCCTGCAGCACGTAGGGGATGACGAGCGCGACGACGGAGGCGCCGAGCGCTGCCAGCATCCCGCCGAACAGCCGCCATCGGTACGGCTTGACGTAGGGCCAGATGCGCGCGATGGCGCGGGCGGTGGATGGGCGCGCCGGTGTCGGCGCCGGTTCCCGGTGGGGTACCTGGGACATGCGTGTGCGTCCTCGTGCTTCGTACGGGCGCCGGTGCGGTCAGGTTGCGGCTGACCGGACGGGAGGCCCGGGGTGCGTTGCGTGGTCTGGTCGGCCCGGTGCCCGCTCGGGGTCCGCCGCGGGGGACGCGGAGACCCTCGGGTTGCGTCGACGCCGCTGGTACGGCGTCGCCCGTGGGGCGGGTGGGGCCGGTCGTGCGCCTAGGCGGACGGCGGTGTCGGTACGCCGGGAGCGGCCGTGCCGGTGGACGTCGATCGTGTCCGGGCAGCCGTTGCGGTGGTGCCGGTCGTCGTGTCCATCGTCACTCCAGTCTCGTCGTCGTCACCGTCGTGCCCGCGGTGCTGCCGACCTGAGAAGTCGTCAGCGATGAGGTCGCGGAGCCTTGCAGACTATCGGCACGGACTCCCAGGGCGCAACCAGGAACACGTGCAGGTTCGGTGCCGGTCGCCGCCGGGTCGGACGGGACTCAATGGAAGAAGTGGCGCTCGCCCGTGAAGTACATCGTCACACCGGCCGCCGTCGCCGCCTGGATGACCTCGTCGTCGCGGACACTGCCACCGGGCTGGGCGACCGCACGGACACCCGCGTCGAGCAGCACCTGCAGGCCGTCGGCGAACGGGAAGAACGCATCCGACGCCGCGACCGAACCGGCAGCGCGGTCCCCGGCCCGGTTCACGGCGAGGTGGCACGAGTCGACCCGGTTGACCTGCCCCATGCCGACCCCGACGCTCGCGCCCTGGTTCGCCAGCAGGATCGCGTTCGACTTCACCGCACGGCTGGCCTTCCACGCGAACGCCAGGTCCGCCAGGGTCTGCTCGTCGGCGGGCTCGCCGGAGACCAGCGTCCAGCTCGACTGGTCGAACGTGGTGAAGCGGTCGGCGTCCTGCACCAGGAACCCGCCGGAGATCTGCTTGATCTCCTGCTCGGCCAGGGCGAAGTCGCTCGGCAGCGTCAGCAGGCGGATGTTCTTCTTGCGGGACAGGACCTCGAGCGCCTCCGGGTCGAAGGCGGGGGCGACGACGACCTCGGTGAAGATGTCGGCGACCGTCTCGGCCATGCCGCGGGTGACCGTACGGTTCGCCGCGATGACCCCGCCGAACGCGGAGAGCGGGTCGCACGCGTGGGCTGCGGCGTGCGCCGAGGCGATCGGGTCGCCGGCGTCGGGAGCCGCGACCGCGATGCCGCAGGGGTTGGCGTGCTTGATGATCGCGACGGCCGGCTCGGTGAAGTCGTACGCGGCACGGACGGCGGCGTCCGCGTCGACGTAGTTGTTGTACGACATCTCCTTGCCGTGCAGCTGCGTCGCCTGGGCGATCCCGGTGCCGTCCGCGCTCGTGTAGAGCGCGGCGGACTGGTGGGCGTTCTCGCCGTAGCGGAGCGTCGTGGCGTGGTCGGCGGAGAACGAGAGGTGCGTCGGGAACGCGCTGGGGGCCTCCTGGCCGGCGCCCGCGGACGGAGCGGACGAGTCGGACGGGGCCGACGCGGCGACGACCTCGGACGCGAAGTAGCTGGCCACCGCGGTGTCGTACGCCGCCGTGTGGCCGAAGGCCTGCGCGGCGAGACGCTTGCGCAGCTCGAGCGTCGTGCCGCCCGCGCGGACGGCCTCGACGACCTCGGCGTAGGACGACGGCGACACCACGATCGCGACGTTCGGGTGGTTCTTCGCCGACGCACGGACCATCGCCGGGCCGCCGATGTCGACGTTCTCGACCACGGTGGCGGTGTCCGCGCCCGACGCGACCGTCTCGACGAACGGGTACAGGTTCACCACGACGAGCTCGAACGGGGCGATGCCGAGGTCGGCGAGCTGCTGCTCGTGCGACTCGAGCCGCAGGTCGGCGAGGAGGCCCGCGTGCACGGCCGGGTGCAGGGTCTTCACGCGCCCGTCGAGCGACTCCGGGAAGCCCGTGACGCTCGCGACGTCCGTGACGGCGTACCCGGCGTCGCGGATGGTCTGCGCGGTCGAACCGGTCGAGACGAGTTCGACACCACTGTCGGCGAGGGCGCCGGCGAGCTCGAGCAGCCCCGACTTGTCGCTGACCGAGACGAGGGCTCGACGCACGGGCACGACGTCCCGGTCGCGGTACAGGCTGGGGTCGGCGGCGTGCACGCTCATGCGGGGGTGGTGCCCTTCAGGTCGATGTGTCCGTTGGCGATGTCGAGGACGGTCTGGATGAGCAGCCGGCGTTCGACGGGCTTGATGCGGTCGTGCAGGGTCGACTCGGTGTCGCCGGGCAGGACCGGGATCCGCTCCTGCGCCAGGATCGGACCGCTGTCGACGCCGTCGTCGACCGCGATGACGCTCGCGCCGGTCTCGGTGACGCCGGCGGCCAGGGCGTCCCGGACGCCGTGCGCTCCGGGGAACTCCGGCAGGTACGCGGGGTGGGTGTTGATCACCGACGGGCCGAACTCGGCGACGACGGCGGGCGGCAGCAGACGCATCAGCCCGGAGAGGACCAGGAGGTCCGGCGTCCACTGGCGGATCTGCTCGGCGAGCGCCGCACCCCACTCGGCGCGGGTGGCGTAGCGGGTGAAGGGGACCGTGAAGGTCGGGATCGAGTACTCCTCGCCGAGCTGCAGGCCCTCGGCGTCGCGGTCCGCCCCGATCGCGACGACGCGGGCGGGGTACTCGGCATCGCGGGTCGCCTCGAGCAGGGCTCGGAGGTTCGACCCGGTACCGGAGATCAGGACGACCAGTTCGAGCACGGGGACAAGCCTAGCGGGGCGGCGTGCTGCGCTGCGTTCCTCGAGGACGGGCAGCGCCGGACCTGGAGCGGTCCGGCGCTGCCCGGGCGTCTGCTCAGAACTGCCAGTTGCCCGTGTCGGGGAACGACGTCTTGCCGTTGAACGTCTGGACCGCAGACTGCGGGTTGACTCCCGGGCGGAACCGCACCGGCACGTCGGCCCTGCCGTACCGGTCGGCGACGGCGGTGGTCGTCACGCCGTTGGTCGTGACGGAGACCGTCGCACCCGGCAGGGCCTCGTACTCGAGCACGTGGTCGAAGCGACCGGCGCGGACGTCACGGACGATGCGGTCGATCTGTCGTTCGGTCGTCTGCTCGATGGCCTGCGGCACGGCTGCCTGGCCGAAGTCGACGTGCACCGGGACGACCGGGGCGCCGCCGGTCGTCGTGATGCCGAAGTCCTCCGCGTCGAGGCCGGTCCCCTTCACCAGGAACCGCCCGGGACGGCTCGGCGAGGACCAGTCGGACGAGATCACGGCGTCCACGACCTGGCCGTCCTGCACGAGCTTCAGGTTCGTGACCCGGTCCACGTCCACCACGATCAGGACGGACCGCGGGTTGGGCACCACCGTCACGTTGGTGACCGGCGAGGTCGTCTCCGCCCCGGGTTGGCCGGGCGTGGAGGACGAGGCGGTGGTGACGGGAGCGGCCTGCGCGGCGACGGGTGCGAGCACCAGGCCAGCGCCGACGAGCGCGGTGGCGCCGGCGACCAGGAGTCGGGATCGGTTCATGAGGATGTCCTGTTCTACGAGGGGAACGACTCGGATCGAGCCGAGGAGATCCTCCAGAACAGCGCTGACAACATCTGGAATGTCATGTCCAAGCGGTGGTCAGCGGCTACGGGACGGAGGCCAGGAGGGCGACCTGAGCTGGGCAGCGCCGGACCCGGTACGGTCCGTCGCTGCCCAGGCGTCCGCTCAGAACTCCCAGGTGATGGCGTCCGGGAACGAGGTCTTGCCGTTGAACGTCTGGAACGACGACTGCGGGTTCGATCCGGCGTGGTAGCGCACCGGGACCTCCGCCTTGCCGTACCGATCGGCGACGGCGGTCGTCGTCACGCCGTTGGTCGTGACGGAGACCGTCGCACCGGGCAGCGCCTGGAACGGGAGCACGTGGTCGAAGCGTCCGGCCTCCACCTGAGCGGCGATCCGCTCGAGCTGTCGTTCACTCGTCTTGTCGATGGCCTGCGGCACGGCTGCCTGACCGAAGTCGACGTGCACCGGGTAGACCGGAGCGCCGCCAGCCGTCGAGATGCCGAGGTCCTCCTCGTCGAGGCCGACGCCCTTCACCACGAAGTGCCCGGGTCGGCTCGGCGACTGCCAGTCCGAGGTGCTGGGCGCGTCGAAGGCCTCGCCGTTGCGGAGCACCTCCAGGTCGGTGACCCGGTCGACGTCGACGTCGAGGATGACGTACTCCGGGAAGTGGCGGACCGTCACGTTGGTGACCGGCGAGGTCGTCTCCGCCCCGGGCTGCCCGGGCTGGCCGGGCTGCCCGGGCGTGGAGGACGAGGCGGTGGTGACGGGAGCGGCCTGCGCGGCGACGGGTGCGAGCACCAGGCCGGCGCCGACGAGCGCGGTGGCGCCGGCGACCAGGAGTCGGGATCGGTTCATGGGATGTCCTGTTCTGCGAGGGGAACGACTCGGAGCGAGCCGAGGCGATCCTCCAGAACAGCGCTGACAACATCCGGTATGTGATGTTTGCCGTCGACCTCAGGCGGGGTCGTCACCCTTCGGCTTCCGCCACCAGGGCAGCTCGTCCTCCGGGATCTGGTCCGTCGTGTCCCAGGGGGTTGCTCGTCGCGCGGGTCGTGCGGGCGGCTCCGGGTCGACGTCGTCGCGCCCGGCGACGAACTCCTCGGTGCTCCAGGGGAACGCCGGCTGCTCGTCGGTCCGTGGGACGGGAGGCGTCTCCCGCAGCTCCGCAGGACCCGCTGCGGCCGCGACGGACGAGCGGTCCGCCGGGCGGCCGGCAGTGCCGGCAGTGCCGGCAGTGCCGGCACCGTCGGTGCCACTGGCCCCACCGGCCCCACCGGCCCCACCGGCATGGTGACGCAGGTCGTCCGCCCGGTCGCGGAGCCCGCCAGCACGGTCGCGGAGCCCGCCAGCACGGTCGCGGAGGTCACCCGCGCGGTCCCGGGCACCGGACGCCGCTGCGCGGAGCCGTGCCCGGACGTTGCCGACGGCGTCGCCAGCCCTCGCGCCCAGACCGTGGGCACCCGGCGCGTGGGTGTCCTGGTCCGCCTGAGCTGCCGACCGGTCCGGCAGGCGCTCGGCCGCGACGGCGTCGGTCCGGGCCCAGTCGGGCAGGTCGACGTCGGTCACGGCGGGCTGGACGGGGTCGGACGCCGGCGGGGTCGCCATCGGCTCGCCGGCGCGGGCAGTCTCGGCGGCCCGGCCGGTCTCGGAGGATGCGGCAGTCTCGGCGGCTCGGCCGGTCTCGGCGGATCGGGCAGTCTCGGCAGCACGGGCGGTCGCGGCGCGCTCCGGGGCCCCCGACACACGCCGATCGTGGTCGGTCCCCGCGTGCGCGGTCGTCACGGCGTCGTGCTGCTCGTCGACCGAGAAGCGGTGCACCTCGGTGGTCCGCCCGGCTCCGGCGGACTCGAGCGCGGCGATCAACGAGCCGCCCTCCGTGGTCGCGTCGGCGGCGGCGAGGTCGTCCTCGGTCTCGTGCCACCGCTCCCCGATCCACGACCGCTCCGGCAGACGCACCAGGTCGCTGCCGATCGCGAGGGCGACGACGGCGGGCAGGCCGATCTCGAGCGCCGCGAAGGCCCCGACCGACCAGGCGTGCGGCCCGACCTCGGCGAGACGCCCGGGTCCGACGGACCCCGAGGACAGCCAGGCGAGCCCGCCGATGACGATGCCGGCGACGAGTCCGGTCGCAACACCGCCGAGGGCCCGGTACAGCGCGGAATCCGCCGTGCCGAGCAACCGCACCAGACGCGGCCGCATCAGCCCGCCCACCGCGAAGCCCGCGACGACGGGGACCAGGATCCAGACCAGGCCGAACGTGTGCCCGGAGGTGGGCAGCGCTCCGAGGACGGGGATCGCTGGCACCGGACCGAGGGCTGTCCCGATCGGCGACACAGCCGAACCGGCGCCGATGGCGAAGCCCGGCCCGACCAGCCAGGCGGTGGCCCAGGCTACGAAGTCGGGGATGAACGCGAGCTGCCCGACGGTCAGGGTGAAGCCGCCGACCAGCCCGGCGTGCGAGCGCTCGTAGAGGGTGATGACCTCGGCGAAGGACACCAGCAGCACCAGGCCGACGAGCACCGCGGCGACCGCCACGACGCACGCGGTCGCGACCGTTCCGGCGCGCAGGCCGAACCCGACGACGACCCGCCACACGTCGGGGATCCGGTCCACCAGGGCGACGACCCGTGCGGTGACCGGGTCGGCAGCGAGGCCTCGGCGGCGGCGGCAGACCTCGGCGGAGACCACAGCGGGGATCCCGAACCAGAGTGCCGGGGAGACGACGGCCTGCCAGGTGGTGGGGTGGGTGGCCGCGGTGGTGGAGCTCAGTGCGACCAGGAGCCCGAGGACGGCGACGGCGGCGGTGCCGACCAGGATCCCGGTCACCCGGTGCTCGGTCTCGGCGAACCGGCGTCCGGCACGGGCCCCGAGCCAGGCGGTGACGACGGCGAACCCGAGGGCGGCGAGGCTCACCCCGATCGGCGCGGAGGCTCCGGACAACCCGGTCGCCTTCGCGGCGGCGGCGCCGAGGCTGAACGACACGTCGACGCCGTGCCCGATCAGCCAGACGTTGCCGGCAGCGGTCCAGAACACGTTCCAGTCCACCTGCAGCCCGTACTCGAACGCCCACAGCAGGGTGAGCGGGACGAGTGCGATGCCCACGCCGACGCCGACCGTCACGATCGCTTCGATCACGGCGAGCAGAGCGGTTCCCAGGCGGTTCATCGCAGCGAGGATACGGCCGCCACCTCCGCGCCGGCCGGTGCCGCGCGGCTCCGGCGGAACACCGGTGTTCGTCGGTCACATCGCGTCCGGACGCGGCGCGATCGACGAACACCGGTGTTGTGCACGGCGCGGCCGACGGAGACCCGCCGACGGAACGACGGGAGGCGCGGTGCCAGCCGGCACCGCGCCTCCTGTCCGTGGGGGCCTGCGACTACTTCGCCGCGACGACCTCGCGCAGCAGCGCCGCGGTCTCGGACGGGGTCTTGCCGACCTTGACGCCCGCGGCCTCGAGCGCCTGCTTCTTTGCCTCGGCCGTGCCGGCGGAACCGGAGACGATCGCGCCGGCGTGGCCCATCGTCTTGCCCTCCGGCGCGGTGAAGCCCGCGACGTAGCCGACGACCGGCTTCGTGACGTGCGCCTTGATGTAGTCGGCGGCACGCTCTTCGGCGTCGCCACCGATCTCACCGATCATCACGATGGCCTCGGTCTCGGGGTCCGCCTCGAACGCGGCGAGCGCGTCGATGTGCGTCGTCCCGATGACCGGGTCGCCGCCGATGCCGATGGCGGTCGAGAAGCCCAGGTCACGCAGCTCGTACATCATCTGGTAGGTCAGCGTGCCGGACTTCGACACGAGACCGATCGGGCCCTTGCCGGTGATCGTCGCCGGGGTGATGCCGACGAGCGACTCCCCCGGGGTGATGATGCCCGGGCAGTTCGGGCCGATGATCCGGGTCTTCGCGCCGAGGGCCTTGGCGTGTGCCCAGAACTCGGCGGAGTCCTGCACCGGGATGCCCTCGGTGATGACGACGACGAGGGGGATCTCGGCGTCGATGGCCTCCATCACGGCGTCCTTCGCGAACGCCGGCGGGACGAAGACGATCGAGACGTCGGCACCGGTGGTGTCGATGGCTTCACGCACCGAGCCGAAGACGGGCAGCTCGACGTCGCCGTGGGTCACGGTGGTGCCGGCCTTGCGGGCGTTGACACCGCCGACGACCTGCGTGCCGGCCTTGAGCATGAGGGCGGTGTGCTTCGTGCCCTCACCGCCCGTGATGCCCTGGACGATGACCTTGGAGTCCTTGTTGAGGAAGATCGACATGGTCAGTCCCTTCAGGCCGCTGCGGCGGCGAGTTCGGCGGCCTTCTCGGCCGCGTCGTCCATGGTCGCGGCGACGGTGACCAGCGGGTGTGCTGCCTCCGCCAGGATCCGTCGGCCCTCTTCCACGTTGTTGCCGTCCAGGCGGACGACGAGCGGCTTGGTGGCCGCGTCGCCGAGGATGCCCAGTGCGGCGACGATGCCGTTCGCGACGGCGTCGCAGGCGGTGATGCCGCCGAAGACGTTCACGAAGACGCTCTTCACCTGCGGGTCGCCGAGGATGACGTCGAGGCCGTTGGCCATGACCTCTGCCGAGGCGCCGCCGCCGATGTCGAGGAAGTTGGCGGGCTTCACGCCGCCGTGGCGCTCACCGGCGTAGGCGACGACGTCGAGCGTCGACATGACGAGCCCGGCACCGTTGCCGATGACGCCGACCTGGCCGTCGAGCTTGACGTAGTTCAGGCCGTGGGCCTTCGCCTTGGCCTCGAGCGGGTCCTCGCTCGCGGTGTCCTCGAGTGCCCCGTGCCCCTCGTGGCGGAAGTCGGCGTTCTCGTCGAGCGTGACCTTGCCGTCGAGCGCGAGGATCTGGCCGTCGCCGGTGCGGACGAGGGGGTTGACCTCGACCAGGGTGGCGTCCTCGCCAGCGAAGACGTCGTAGAGCTTCACGAAGACGCCGGCGACCTGCTCGACGAGTTCGTCCGGGAACCCGGCCTGGCGCGCGATCGCCTCGCCCGCCTCCTGGTTGATGCCGGTCAGCGGGTTGACCTCGACCCGGGCGAGCGCCTCGGGCTTCTCGACCGCGAGCTGCTCGATCTCCATGCCGCCCTCGACACTGACGAGCGACAGGTACGAGCGGTTGGCCCGGTCGAGCAGCACCGAGAAGTAGAACTCCTCGGCGATGTCGGCACCCTGGGCGACCATCACACGCTGGACGGTGTGGCCCTTGATGTCGAGGCCGAGGATCGCCTGCGCGTGCGCGAACGCCTCGTCCGGGGTCTTCGCGACCTTGACGCCGCCCGCCTTGCCGCGGCCGCCGACCTTCACCTGCGCCTTGACGACGACCACGCCGCCGATCTGCTCGGCTGCGGCCTTCGCCTGCTCTGGGGTGTCGGCGATGATGCCCTGCAGCACAGGGACGCCGTAGGACTCGAAGAGGTCCCTGGCCTGGTACTCGAAAAGATCCACGCTGTTCTTCTTCCCGCACGGTTCGTGCGATCGGCATCGGTCATCGGGTCGCAGCACTCTCCATCGAGGGTCGCTCGATGTCGAGACAACGGCCGCGTCCGAGCCTAGCGCCGGCAGGTGGACGGACGGTTCCGCCGCCGGCAACCTGTGGAGAACCGCCGGGACGACCGCCGGGACGACCGGGGTACAGGTCGCTCGTCCGCGGTGCGCAGTCCCCGAACGGCCCGCCAGCGCAGCGCGGGCACGGTCGATCAGGTGCAGAACGAACTCCGTACCCGTGCCGCCGACGTCTTCGGTTGGGAACTCCGCGACGCCCAGGAGACCGTGGTCGACGCGGTCCTCGCCGGACGCGACGCCATCGCCCTGATGCCGACCGGCTCGGGCAAGTCCGCGATCTACCAGGTCGCCGCCCTCGCCCTCGACGGCCCCGTCGTCGTGGTCTCGCCGCTCGTGGCCCTGCAGGAGGACCAGGTCGTCGGCATCGAGGACCACCCGGACGCACCGCGTGCCGTGACCATCAACGCCACCCGGGCGCACCGGGAGCTCGACGACGCGTGGCAGGCCGTCGCGTCCGGTGAGGCCCGCTACGTCTTCCTCGCACCGGAGCAGCTCGCCAAGGACGAGGTCGTGGACCGGCTGCGCGAAGCCGGCGTCGCCCTGGTCACGGTCGACGAGGCGCACTGCGTCTCCAGCTGGGGCCACGACTTCCGCCCGGACTACCTGGTCCTCGGGGAGGTCGTCGAACGCCTCGGCCGCCCGCCGGTCCTGGCGATGACCGCGACCGGTTCGACCCCGGTCCGCACCGAGATCGTCGAGCGGCTCGGCATGCGCGACCCGCTCGTCGTGGCCACCGGGTTCGACCGGCCGAACCTGCGTTTCGAGGTGCAGCGCCACACCGACGAGGTGGCGAAGCGCGAGGCGGTCGTCGAGCAGGTCGTGGGGCTCGAGGGCGCGGGCATCGTCTACGTCGCCACCCGGGCCGAGACCCTCGTCTACGCGGACGAACTCGTCGAGAGCGGCCGTCGTGCGAAGGCGTACCACGCGGGTCTCCGGGTGCGGGACCGGGAGCACGTGCACCACGAGTTCCTGGACGGCGAACTGGACGTCGTCGTCGCCACGAGTGCGTTCGGCATGGGCATCGACAAGCCCGACGTCCGCTTCGTCGTGCACGCCGACGTGCCCGAGTCCGTCGACGCCTACTACCAGGAGGTCGGCCGGGCCGGTCGGGACGGCGACGTCGGACTCGCCACGCTGCACTACCGGTCCGAGGACCTCGGGCTCCGCCGGTTCTTCGCGTCCGGGTCGCCCCGTCCGGCGTCGCTCCGCGCGGTGTTCGACGCGGTGCCCGCCGCCGGCACGCTCGCCCGCTCCGAGGTCGCCGAGCGGGCCGGGCTCGCCGCCCGCACCGCCGGCCGCGTGGTGAACACGCTGGTGGACGCCGGCGCGTTGATCGACGATCGTGACGGCCTGCGTCGCGCCCCGGACGGCCCCGCCGACGCCGTCGCCGCGGCCGAGCTCGCCAAGCGGCACGCGAAGGAACGGGAGTGCGTCGAGGAGTCCCGCATCGAGATGATGCGGCGCTTCGCCGAGACGACCGGCTGTCGTCGGCAGTTCCTGCTCGGCTACTTCGGCGACGAACTGCCCGAGCCGTGCGGCAACTGCGACACCTGCTCCGCCGGCACCGCCACCGACGCGGACGCCCACGGCGCCGACGGGTCGCACGACACCGAGTGGCCGCCGGACGCGCCGGTCGAGCACGCCGAGTGGGGTCGCGGCACCGTGATGAGCACCGAGGACGACCGGCTGACGGTGTTCTTCGAGTCCGCCGGCTACCGCACGCTCGCCCTGCAGGACGTCACCGAACGGCACCTGCTCGAGCGGGTCTGAACCGACTCCGCGAGCGCGTCCGGGCGCGATTCCGGCGGGTCTGGTGGGGGAAGGCGCGGTCGCTCGACCACCCGTCGGCGACCGCGCTCCACTCCCCCGAGCACGTGCAGTAGACACCGGGAGGGTGACCCGTCGGTGACCACCGGGTGAACGGCGCGCGAACCGGCCACGATCGGCAGCGCCGGCGCTCGGCTGTGCGCTCCACGGCCCGCCGCCACCCGGCACGTCCCCCGGGCTCCGCGCGCACTCCCACCGGCACCCGGGTACCAAGGAGCGGTGGGAAGGTCCACGCCGCACATCGCGGGACCGCCCACCACGCACCACCACGACGACCGACAGGAGCGACCATGTCCGACCCCGGAACCACCCCAGGCGACGCGTTCAGCGACGGCGTCAGCGACTCCGACGACGAGGGCCGCGCCGACGACGTCGACCGCGAGTACGTCGGCGGCTTCGAGGCCGACGACGCCGAAGAGGCACTCGAGACCGTGACGAACGACGCCGTCGCCGGCGAGACCGTCGAGCCGCAGCTCGGCGACGGCACCGACGACGGCCCCACCGGTGGCGCACCGAACGAGGGGTCGCCGGACATGTGGGAGCACGGCGACGACCGTCCCGACCTCGGTGGCGACCTGGGCACGAAGCCGCTCTGAGCGGATCGGACGAAGCAGAGCCGATCCGACGACACCGGCCGATCGGAGCACCGACCGTGACCGACCGACGGACGGGAGGCTCGGCGCGCGACGTGCGCCGGGCCTCCCGTCCGTCCCCGGGTCACCCCCATGGCGACCGCGACCCGGCGCTCCGCCGGTTCCTCGCCGACAGCACGCCCGTCGCGGCCGGCGGCCGGGCGATCCTGCTGCAGATCGCGGACCCGGTGGTGGCCGCCGGGGTGCGGCGCCACTCGGACTTCGCGCGCCGACCGCAGCAGCGCCTGGCGCACACCCTGATGTACGTCTACGCCGTCGTGGTCGGGACGCCCGAGGACGCTGCCGTCGCGGCGTCGTTCGTGACGCACGCGCACCGACCGGTGACCGGCGCCGACGACCCGGACCGGCAGCTCTGGGTCGCGGCCACGCTCGTCGACTCCGCGCTCCGGACGCACCGCCTGCTCGGCAGCCCGGTCGACGACGAGCGGGCCGAGGACGTCCTCCGGGCGTACGCGCCGATCGCGACCGCGCTGCGGGTGCCGGCGGAGCGGTGGCCGGACTCGATGGCGGCCTTCGAGCGGTACTGGGTGTCGACGCTGGCGCAGCTCCGGGTCACCGACGACGCCCGCGGTGTGGTGCGCGACCTGCTGCACCCGCGGCACGCACCGGTCTGGGTCCGCGCCGTGATGCCGGTCGTCCGGGTCGTCACGGTGGGGATGCTGCCGGCGCCGGTCCGGACGCAGTACGGCTTCCCGTGGGGCCCGCGGGAGGTCCGGCGCTTCCGCCGGACCGTGACGGGGCTCCGGCTGCTCCGTGCCGTCCTGCCCGGGGCGTTGCTTCGTCTGCCGGGGCCGCTGCTCCTCCGTGCCATGCACCGGACCGCCCGGCGGTACGCCGCGGCCTGAACCCGATCCGACCAGTTTCTTGTCACAGCGACAAGAACAGTGCTACGGTCGGGTCATGGCAGTCGAACTCAGCACCCGGACCCGCTCCGGCCAGCCGACCACCCCGACGTTCACCACCATGCGGTTCCCCGCGGGTGAGGCACACGTCAAGGTCGCGGCCGGTCCCGACGAGTCGGCGGACGCCGCCGCCACCCAGATCCCGGCGACGGACCTCGTCGAGGTCGCGACCCTCCGCGGCACGAGCGGCGACGACCTCGTCATGCTCGGCATGTGGGCCGACGCCGTCCGACAGCGTGGCTCCCGCTCCGTCGCCCTCGTGCCGTACCTGCCCGGCGCCCGCCAGGACCGCGGCCTGCCGTTCGGTGCGAAGGTCTACGCGGACATCGTGAACGGCTTCCACATCGACCAGGTGATCGCGTTCGACCCGCACTCGCCGGTCATCGTCGGTCTGATCGAGGACCTGACCGTCGTGGCGAGTGCCCGCATCGTCCGCGACGAGGTGGTCGGCGCACCCGGCACCGAGCAGGCCTACCAGGGCATCATCGCCCCGGACGCCGGCGCGGTCGCCCGGGCCACCGCGGCCGCCGACGCCTGCGGGCTGCCGGTGTACCGCGCCGAGAAGCACCGCAACCCGGACACCGGCAAGCTCGACGGCTTCACCTGCGAGCCGCTGCCCGACACCGGTCGGTTCCTCGTCGTCGACGACATCTGCGACGGCGGCGGCACCTTCATGGGCCTCGCGGGCAGCACCGGACTGCCGAAGGAGCGCCTGGGCCTCTGGGTCTCGCACGGCGTGTTCTCCGGCCGGGCCGCTCAGCTCGCCGACCACTTCGGCGAGATCGTCACCACCGACTCGTACCCCGCGCAGAACGCCATCGAGGGCCTGCGCACCGTCCCCCTGACCCCGTACCTCACCGAGGAGATCCGATGACGAACACGACCCCGACCACCACCGGCCTCGAGCCGCGGATCACCACCGCCAGCCCGATCGCCCCGCTCCTGGCCGTCGACGGCTACAAGCACTCGCACCGGCAGCTCTACCCCGAGGGCACCACGCGGATCCTCATCAACTGGACGAACCGGTCGAACGCACACATGCCGGAGTCGACGCACGCGGTCGTCTTCGGGCTGCAGGCCTTCATCCAGCGGTACCTGGTCGAGGCGTGGGCGCCGTTCTTCGCCGCCGACGAGGACCTGGTCTGCGACCTGTTCGAGCAGGCACTCGAGGGCTACTTCGGCCCGAACACCATCGGCAGCGACCACGTCCGCGCCCTGCACCGCCTCGGCTACCTTCCCCTCGAGATCCGCGCCTTGCCGGAGGGCACCCTCGCCCCGATCGGCGTCGCGACCCTGACCGTCGAGAACACCGTCGACGCGTTCTCCTGGCTGCCGAACTACATCGAGACCGCCCTGTCGGCGTCGATCTGGCACCCGTCCACCGTCGCCACGAAGGCGCTCGAGTACCGCGACCTGATGGAGGAGTGGGCCGAACGCACCGGGGCGGACCCGGCGAGCATCGACTTCGCCGCCCACGACTTCTCGTTCCGCGGGCAGACCAGCATCGAGTCCGCTGCCGCGTCCGGCGCCGGACACCTGCTCTCGTTCCTCGGCACCGACTCGATGCCGTCGCTCGACCACATCGCCCGCTACTACCCCGGCGACAACGGTTGGGTGGCGGCGAGCGTCCCGGCGACCGAGCACAGCGTGATGTGCGTCCGCGGTGCCGACGGCGAGCTCGAGACCTTCCGGCAGATCCTCGACGTGTACCCGACCGGGGTCGTGTCGGCGGTCAGCGACGGCTTCGACCTGTTCAAGGTGCTCACCGAGGTGCTGCCGCAGCTCAAGGACCGCATCATGGCCCGCGACGGCAAGCTCGTCATCCGCCCCGACTCCGGCGACCCGGTCGACATCGTCACCGGCACCGTGCACGGCGTCGACGAGGCCGAGCTCTCCGCCGCCGACCGCAGCGACGAGCAGAAGGGCGTCGTGGAACTGCTCGACGAGCTGTTCGGCCACACCGTCAACGAGCGCGGCTACAAGGTCCTCGACCAGCACATCGGCGTCATCTACGGCGACAGCATCACCCTCGACCGAGCCCGCCGCATCTACGAGCGCCTCGCCGCGAAGGGCTACGCCAGCGACAACGTGGTGCTCGGCATCGGGTCGTACACGTACCAGTTCATGACCCGCGACAACCTCGGCAGCGCGGTCAAGGCGACGTGGGCCCTGGTGGACGGCGAGCCGGTCGACATCCAGAAGGACCCGAAGACCGGCAGCGGCAAGAAGAGCGCGAAGGGCCGCATCGCCCTGCACCGCGACGCGACCGGCGAGATCCGGCAGACCGACCAGGCCACGCCGGAGGACGAGGCGACCAGCCTGCTCCAGCCGGTGTGGGTCGACGGGCGGTTCACGGTCCTCCAGTCCTTCGCGGACGTCCGCGAGACCCTCCGTCGTGAACGGGCCGACCGTGCCGCCCGCCGCGCGGCTGCCGCCGGCACCGACACCGACCCGGTGGCGGCGACCGCGTGACCGGGGCCGCCCCGGCGGCGGTCCGCGACCAGCCACTGATCGCCGTGGACGTCGTCCTGGTCGCGTTCGACGGCGCGGGTGCCGTTGCCGGCGCCGGTGACACAGCGGGGCCGGGCGGTCTCCGGGTCGCCACCGCCCGCCGGCTGCACGAACCGTTCGTCGGACGGGAGGCCCTGCCCGGCGTCCTGCTGGACGGTCCGGAACTCCTCGCCGACGGTGCGCGACGCGCCCTGCGGACCAAGACCGGGGTGGACGCGGCGGCGGTCCGGCACCTCGCCCAGGTCGGGGCGTTCGACGGCCCCGAGCGCGACCCGCGGAGCGCCGCGATCAGCGTCGCGTTCCTGGCCGTGACCGCCGGGGCGACCCGGGTGGACGACGCCGTGCGGTGGCACGACGCGACGGACCTGCCGCTCGGGCTGCCGTTCGACCACGACCGGATCATCGCCGCGGCGCTCGACCACGCCCGGACCCGGCTCTGGTCGGACACACCGCTCACCCGGGCGCTGCTCGGCGAGCGGTTCACCACACCGGACGCCGCACGGCTCGTGGTCGCCCTGACCGGTGTGACGCCGGACGCGGGCAACCTCAACCGGGCGCTCCGCACGAACCCGGCACTGACCCGGCTCGACCCCTCGGCCGTGCCGGTGACGCGGACCGGCACCGGGCGGGCGGGTCGTCCCCCGGCAGCCTGGACGTGGACGGACTGAGCGCGGTTGAGTGGGGGCATGTCTGCTTCGCTGTCCGGGGACGAGTCCCTGCACCTGCCCGAGTTCGACGCTCCTCCGGCCTCGCCGCTCGACCTCGCGCGGCTCTGGCTCGACCAGGCCGGTGACCACGAGGTGTCCGAGCCGATGTCGATGACCCTCGCGACCGCCGGCGCCGACGGCCGGGTCAGCGCCCGGACCGTCGACGTCAAGCGGATCGAGGACCGCGGCCTGGTGTTCGGCACCTCGGCCGAGAGCCCCAAGGGCCGCCAGCTCGCCGAGAACCCGCACGCCGCACTGCAGGTCTACTGGCGCGAGACGATGCAGCAGCTCCGGTTCGAGGGTCGGGTCGTGCGACTCTCCGACGAGGAGTCCGACGCCCTGTTCGCTGACCGCTCGCCGAAGTCCCGCGCCGCCACCGCGATCGCCGACCAGTCCGCCGTGCTCGAACCGCGGACGCTGCAGGACCTCATCGACGACGCCAACGAGCTGCTCGCGGAGTCCGACGACGACGTGCCCCGGCCGCCGCTGTGGGACGCCTGGCGCCTGGAGCCCGACACGGTCGAGTTCTGGCACGGCAGCCGCGACCGGATGCACCGCCGCCTGCAGTACGTGCACGCCGACGGCACCTGGACGTCGACGCGGCTCCAGCCGTGACGACCCGAGCCCGGTGACCCCGCCCGGCCGGGCGGGGTCACCGGGCCCAGCCTGGCCGCGTCAGCCGCGCCCGATCGGGTTCGGCATCTCCCCCGCCCGGATCAACGACGACGACTGGTCCGCCAGGTCGACCATCGTCAGGGTGTTCCGTAGCTGCAGCCGGTTCAGGCACGAGTGCGCGAACGACGGCGCGCGGAGGTCCAGCGGTCGCCGTCGGTCCGGGTGCTCCGCCGCGTGCCGGTCGATGCACGCACTGACGAGCTCCCAGAACGCCGACTCCGGCAGCACCCCGTCGTCGTCGAGCACCGCGGCGAGGAACCGCAGCACCCCGTCGAACACGTCGGTGTGGACGGCGAGCGCCGCCTCGTCGTCGTCCACCGGGTGCACGATCCGCCCGATCGACTCGGGCACCGGGCGGTCGTCGTGCACGCCGAGGACCGCGACCTCCTCCCCGATGTCCTTCATGAACGCGCCCGTCACCACCGCGTCGCGGACGACGAGCACCAGGTTCTCGCCGTGCGGCATGAACGCCAGGTCGTGCACGGTCAGGCAGTGCACCACCGGCCGGAGGTACGCGTCGAGGTAGCGGCGGACCCACTCGGCGGGCTCGAGGCCGGAGGCACGGACGAGCTCCGACGCCACCGCGTGCCCGTCGGCGTCCCGGTGCAGCAGCGCCGCCATCGTGAGCAGGCGTTCCCCCGGCTCGGTCCGCGGTACCGGGCTCTCCCGCCAGAGCGCGGCGAGCATCTTCCGCTGCGGAGACGTCACGTCGACCCGGTGGTACGCGTCGCCGGTGTACCCGATGGCCGCGTGCTCCCGGAGCACCCGGAAGCCGGCCGCGCGCAGGGTGGGGTCGTCGGCGACGAGCTCGGCGACCCAGTCGTTCACGGCCGGGGTCGAGCGCATGTACGCCGGCGACATCCCGCGGAGGAACCCCATGTTCTGCACCGCCAACGCCGTCTTGACGTACGAGCGCTCGGGCCGGGACCGGTTGAACGCCGTGCGGATGGACTGCTGCGGCTGGTACGTGTCCGGCCCCTCGCCGAGGTCGACCAGGTCCTGCCGTCCGAGGTCCGGCGCGAACGTCACCGCGATCCGGTGCTGCCACTGCCACGGGTGCACGGGCAACCAGACGTACTCGTCCGGGTCGAGGGCGCGGCGGCGCAGCGTCTGCCGGAAGCGCTCGACGGTCGCCGGGTCGAGCTCGGCCGCCCAGTGCTCGGCCTCGGTGCGGTCCGCGGCGAGCGCCAGGTGCGTGTGCTCGCGACGGGCGGCGAGCCACCGGTAGCGGAAGCGTCCGCCGGACTCCGGGGCGTAGGCGCGGTACTCGTCGAGGCCGAACCCGATGCGGCCGTTCGCGGCGACGAACGCCGGGTGGCCCTCGGTCATCGCTGCCTCGACGCCCTGGAACCCGGCGACGACGTCCCCGTCGCGCCGTCCGCGGGCGAGCTGTGCGGCGGACGGACCCCCGCGGCGGTGCTTCGCGGCGGCACTGGCGAGGGTGGACGCGACCTCCTCCAGGTAGGTGCCGATCAGGGCGTCCGGGATCCCGAGGACGTCCCGGAGTTCCAGGACCAGGTCCTGCGCATCGAGCGGGACCGGCGGCCCGTCCGGTCCGGCCGTGCGGGTGAGCGATGCCTCGTCGATCGACCAGTGCTCGAGCGCGTGCCGTCGAGCGCGGAACCGGTACTGCGAGGCACCGGTGTCGAGCAGCCAGCCGTCCCCGTCCGGCCGGGGCGTGACGAGCCGTTCGTGGGTGAACTCGGCGATGGCCTTGGCGACGAGGTGCCGTTCGGCGACCGCCAGGTGCTCGGGTCGCAGGTGCGCGGCGGGACCGTCGTCGTCCGGCTGCCCGATCCGCTCGGTGTCCAGGACCGAGAGCAGTGCCCGCTTGCCGTCGACGTCGACCTCCCGCAGCACCCGGAACCCCACCTCGGCGTTCTTCGCCTGCACGGCCGCGTTCCGGACGTCGGGTTCGACGACCACCCGACGGGCACCGAGGGCGTCCCCGCAGTGCTCGACGACGGTCCGCATCACCGCGCTGGTCAGGCCGAGCACCCGGCCGTCCGCGGGCGGCGGTGCGACGAGCAGGTGCATGCCGACGTCGCCGGACCGTGCCGGCCAGACGTCCGTGAGCAGCACGAGCGCCGGGTCGTACGTCTCGGCGTACGCGCACGGGTGTCCGTCGCGGACGACCAGCCAACCGTCCTGCGCCGGGTCCGCACGCACCGCCCGGAGGTACCGGCGCACCTCCGCCACGTCGGCCTGCTGCATGCCCCACCACGACGACGCCGGGTGTGCCAGCCAGGACTGCACCAGGGCGGCGTCCCGGTCCGGGTCCACCGGTTCGACGGACAGGAGGCCCGGGGTCACGTCCGCGCTCATGCGGACGCCGCCTCGTGCCCGGCCCGCACCGAGGCGGGCAGGCCGAACTCCTGGAAGGCGATCCGGGCCTCCAGGCCGTAGACCTCGCGCCCCGTCACGGACCGGATGATCGAGGCGTTCCGCCACGCGCCCATGCCGAGGTCCGGCGCGGTCAGGCCGTGCGTGTGCTCCTCGGCGTTCTGGACCCAGATGCGGCCGCCGAGGGTGTCGACGTGGTGGTCGCGGGCGACGGCGAGCCGGCCTCGCGAGTCACGCTGCACCAGGTGCTCGACCGGGTCGAGGAAGCGCGGCGGACGCGGGGTGTACCCGGTGGCCAGGACGACCCGGTCGACCTCGTGCTCGTACGTCTCGCCGAGCTGCTCGTGCCGGAGCGTCAGGCGGTACGTGCCACGATCGGCGTCCCAGACCGCGTCGGTCACGCTCGTCTCGGTGCGGAGGGTCGTCGGCACCGGGCCCCGGGCGCTGATCCGGTAGAGGGTGTCGTAGACCTCGCTGACCAGGTCCGTGCTGATCCCCTTGTACAGGCTCCGCTGCTCGCGACCCAGGCGGTCACGGACGGACTCGGGCAGGGCGTGGAAGTGGTCCGTGTACTCCGGACTCGTCATCTCGAGCGTGAGCTTGGTGTCCTCCATCGTGAAGAACCGCGGCGACCGGGTGACCCAGTCGAGCCGGTACCCGCCGTCGCGCAGCCCCTCGAGCAGGTCCAGGTACACCTCGGCCGCCGACTGCCCGCTGCCGATCACGGCGACCGACCCGGCGCTCCGGAGCGCGTCGCGGTTCGGCAGGTAGTCGGCGGAGTGCACCACCGGTCCGGCCAGGTCGCGGAGGGCCGGGGGCACGGACGGCTCGGTGCCGACGCCGACGACGACGTGGCGCGCCCGACGGACTTCGGTGCCGGTGGCGGTCTCGGCGGACACCGTGAACAGGTCCGTCGCGGGGTCGTGCTCGACCGCGGTCACCCGGCGACCCCAGCGCAGGGTGTCGAGCCGGTCCGCGGCCCACCGGCAGTAGGCGTCGTACTCGGAGCGCAGGGGGTGGAAGTCCTCGCGGATGTAGAAGGGGTACAGGCGCCCGGTCTCCTTGAGCCACGCCAGGAACGAGAACGGCGAGGTCGGGTCCGCCATCGTCACGAGGTCGGCGAGGAACGGCACCTGGATGGTCGCGCCGTCGAGCATCATGCCGTGGTGCCAGGCGAAGCCGTCGGCGACGTCGAGGAACACGGCGTCCACGTCGTCGAGCGGGTCGGTGAGGCACGCGAGGCCCAGGTTGAACGGGCCGATGCCGATCCCGATGACGTCGTGCACGTGGTCGGGGGCGGTCGGGGTGCTCATCGGTTCGCTCCGATCGTCGTGGTGGGGGTCGTCGCTCGGCGGAGGCCCTCGGCGGTCGCGACGACGTGGTCGAGCGACGCCTGCACCTGCTCGAGGGTCGTCGCCGGGTTGAGCAGCGTGAGCTTGTTGCACGGCCGTCCCGCGATCACGGTCTTGGCGATGAGCACCCGTCCCTCCGCCAGCAGCGCGGCCCGGAGCGGCGCCACCATCGCATCGGCCTCGTCGTCGGTCACGCCGGCCGGCTGCCACCGGAACAGCACGGTGCTCAGCTGCGTC
This sequence comes from Curtobacterium sp. MCLR17_032, assembly GCF_003234795.2. Lineage (NCBI taxonomy): Bacteria > Bacillati > Actinomycetota > Actinomycetes > Micrococcales > Microbacteriaceae > Curtobacterium > Curtobacterium sp. MCLR17_032. The sequence continues at coordinate 3,296,510 of NZ_CP126268.1, forward strand.
GGCGCGACGAGCTCCAGGTCCGGGTGCGCCTGTACCAGCGCGTGGGTCGCCTCGGCCAGGTCGATGACGGCGTCGAACGCGGTGCCGATCGCGTCCGCACCCGAGGCCCGGAGCGTCGCCCAGAGCTTCAGGGCGTCGAACCGACGCGTGGTCTGCAGCGACTTGTCGACCTGGTTCGGTTCGGCCGCGTCCTCCGGGTTCAGGTAGTCGGCATGCCAGGAGGCGCGGCGCAGGTCCGCCGGGTCCCGCACGACGAGCACGCTCGACGACACCGGCTGGAAGAAGGACTTGTGCAGGTCCGCCGTGACGCTCCGGGCACGCTCGATGCCGTCGAGCAGGTGCCGCCGGGTCGGCGAGACGAGCAGGCCGCACCCGTAGGCGGCGTCGACGTGCAGCCAGACGCCCTCGAGGTCGCAGACGTCGGCGATCGGGGCGAGCGGGTCGATGACGCCGCGGTCGGTCGTGCCGGCGGTCGCGACGACGGCCATCGGGGTGCGGCCGGCGGCACGGGCGTCGGCGATCGCCTGCGCCAGTGCTGCGGGGAGCATCCGACCGGCGGGGTCGGTGCGGACGTCGACCACGGCGGCGTCGGGCAGGCCGAGCAGCCGGGCGGACTTCTTGACGCTGAAGTGGGTCTCGGCGGTGGCGAAGAGGGCGAGGGTGTCGAGGGTGGCCGAGGTGCCGGTCGCCGCGGTGCCCGTCGGGTCCGTCGCTGCTTCGCGGGCCAGCAGCAGTGCCTGCAGGTTCGACTGGGACCCGCCCGAGGTGAAGACGCCGTCCCCGGCCGCGAAGCCGATCCGCCCGGCGAGCCAGTCGACCACGTGCCGCTCGATGTCGGTGCCGATGCGGGACTGGTCCCAGGTGTCGACCGACGGGTTGACGGCGGCCAGGACGGCCTCGGCGGCGACCGCGGGCAGGGCGACCGGGCAGTTCAGGTGCGCGAGGTAGCCGGGGGTGTGGAACCACACCGCTTCCTGCACGAAGAGCTCGTCGAGTTCGGCGAGTGCCCGGTCGGTGCCGATCGCCGGGGCGTCGAGGTCGATGGCCCGCACGCGGCGGTGCAGCTCGGCGGCCGGGGTGCTCGTGGTCGGCAGGTCGGCGGCGGCGATACGGGCAGCGAGCCGGTCGACCGTCGCACCGACGGCCTCCCGGTAGTGCTGGGCAGAGTCGGGACTGATCATGTCGAGAGGTGTCACGTTAGGTGAGGCTAACCTTACCTCTGCTCCTTGTCACCCGTCCGAGGGGGTCGGGCGTGGCGGACGCGAGGAGCGCTCGACAGCAGCGCTCCACAGCAGCGTGCGACGGTGGTGGTGCGCGGCGGTAGCGTCGGACCATGCCGGCCGCACCACGCACCACCGTCCGCACCGCCGTCGACCAGGACGCCCCGGGGATCGCCGACGTGCATGTGCAGGCGTGGCGTGAGGCCTACGCCCACCTGCTGCCCGCCGCGTTCCTCGCCTCGCTCGACCCCGTCGCACGGACCACCCGGTGGCGGCGCGTCCTGGCCGACCCCGACGTCACGGTCGCGGTCGCGGAGCAGGACGGCACCGTCGTGGGGTGGGCGACCGCGGGTCCCGGTCGCGACGAGCACCACGTCCGCAGCCGTGAGCTCGAGGGCATCTACGTCCTGGCCGCCGCCTACGGGTCCGGAGCCGGTCAGATGCTCCTCGACGCGGTGCTCGGCGACGTGCCGGCGTACCTCTGGGTCGCGGACGACAACCCCCGCGCCCAGGCGTTCTACGCGCGCAACGGGTTCCGGCGCGACGGAGCGACGAAGACCGAGCACCTCGGCGACAACGCCCTCGTCGCGGTCCGCATGGTCCGCTGACGCCGGCGCCAGGCGCTGCCGCTGCCGCTGCCGTCTCAGGCGATCATGAACTCCCGCGGCTCCAGCGCCCGACCGACGATCCGGACGTCCCCGATCGAGCCGACGAACACCTGGTCGAGCACGCCGCCGTAGCGGTACCCGCCGAGCAGCCAGGGCTTGCCGATGGTGCTCAGCCCCCGGTTCCGCGTCGACGGGTTCCGCACCACGGGGCACCCGTCGACGTACAGCACGGTGTGGGTCCGGTCGTTCACCACGGCGACGTGCCACCACTGTCCGAGGGGCAGCTCGTGGCCCCAGTTCGTGAGCGCCCCGTCCTGGCTCGCCGGGTAGACGCACCACTGCAGCTCGCGATCGCCGGACAGGCTGAGCGTCACCGCGGGTTCGTCCGGGTCGCCGTCGCCGGACCGGGCCTTGCCGACCTGTCCCGCACTCGAGTACTGGGACAGCAGCGCGCTGAACCCGTTCGCGCTCGGGTCGAACGTGGTCGGCAGTGAGAAGAACGCCTCCACCGTGTACCCGTGGGCGAAGTGTTCGGCGTTGAGCGGTGCGGCGTCGACGGTCTGCAGGTGCTGACCGCCGGGCTTGCCGCCCTGCAGCACCAGGCTGCCGGCGCCCGGTTGGTCAGGGTGGTGTGCCGTCGACCAGCGCAGCGCGCCGGCGACCGCGCCGGGCCGCGCGGCGACCACCAGGTCGTTCCCGTGGCCGCTCTGGTCGCGCACCCGGCTGGACGACGCCAGCGTCGTGCCGTCGGCGTTGCCGTCGAACCGCCAGTACGCGAGCGTCCCCGGCACGAGCATGCGTGCCGCCGGACGGGAGGCCCGTGGTGCGACCGGCGCGAACCCCGCGAACCGTGCGTCGAAGTCGATGGCCATCGTGAACCGGTCGACGTCGCCGCTGAGTCGGAGCTCCTGCGCGGCCAGCTCGTTCGTGTCGTCGAGTCCGCCGCCGAGCAGGAACGGCGACAGCGTCTCGACGTCGATGACGTTCCGCTCCAGGTCGACGTGGTACAGCCGGATCATGGCCGCGCCGCCGTAGTAGCGGTTCTGGTAGTTCGTCAGGTGCAGTGCGACGTCGTGCCCGGCGGCGTTCTGCTTCGTGGTGCGCCCCGGGCCCCAGTAGTGCCCGTTGAGGGTGAGGAACACCTGGTCGTGCTGCGCGATGAAGGCGTCCCAGAGCTGCTGCCCGTAGGCGTCGAACGCGGCACCTCCGGTCGGGTCCGAGTCGACGAGCGTGTGGGTCGTGAGGATCACCGGCGCGTGCGGTCGGGCGGCGAGCACCGAGCTGGCCCAGGCGAGGCCGCCGGCGCTGGTGTGCCAGTCCAGCGCCAGCACGACCCACTCGCGGCCGCCCGCCGTGAACCGGTGCGCGCTGTTGTACCCGTCCGGGCTCGACCCGATCCAGCTGGACGAGCGTCGGAACCGCTGCGGGCCGAACACGTCCAGGTACGCCGTCCGACCACGCTGGTCGTCCGTCGACGAGTCGATGTCGTGGTTGCCGGCGAGCACGCTGTACGGCGCCCCCGCCCGGTCGAGCACGTCGAAGACCGAGCCGGCCGCCTGCACCTCGGACGCCGCACCGTTCTGCGTCAGGTCGCCGAGGTGCACGAGGAACACCGTGTTGTGCCGGGACTGCTCGCGGACCACGTACTCGAGCGACGCACGCATCGGCGCCTCGTCCACCGCGGCGCCGTCGAACATGTACTGCGTGTCCGGCATCACCGCGACGGTGAAGCGGGGCGACGTGGTGTCCGGCTTCCAGCGCCCGGTGTGCCCGGTGTGCGCCGCGGATGCGACCGACTGCGCCGCGTGCGCTGCCGCACCGGGTACCGCCAGCGAAGTACCGGTCAGGGGCTCTGCGACGGCCGGCGCACTGCCGAGTCCGTTGACGGCGGCGAGGCCGGCGGCACCGGCCAGGCCCGAGCCGACGAGGAAGCCGCGGCGCGAGACGGGGGTGCGATCGGGGTCACGAGGAGTGTTCTGCACAGTCCCGGACGGTAGCCACCGGCGGGGAACACCTCGGGGCCGTCCGGTGAACGCCAGGCGAGCCGGACCCGCCAGTCCGGTGGAGACCGGTGAGGACCCCTACAGCTTCTCGATCGGGGCGATCTTGATGAGGAGCTTCTTCCGCCCGGCGGTGTCGAACGCGATCTCGGCGATCCGCTTCGCGCCCTGGCCGGTCACCGCCGAGACGGTCCCCTGCCCGAAGTCGACGTGTGAGATCCGGTCGCCGGCGACGAGTTCCATGTCCCCGTTGTCGCGGACCTGCCCCGAGACGCGGTTCGCCCACTCGGTCTTCGGACGGGTCTTCGCCGCCGCAGCAGCGCGGTCGTAGGACCCGCCGCCCCAGCCGCCACCGCCGCGGTAGCCGCCACCACCGCCACCGCCTGCGCCGCCGAACCCGCCGGCGCTGCCGCCGTCACGTCGGGCGTTGATCGCGCGGGGCTGCGTGCCACCGCGGCTGTTCGCCATGCCGGGCGACTGCTTCCACTCGATGAGGCCCTCGGGGATCTCCTGCAGGAAGCGCGACGGCATCGCCACGTTGACGTCACCGAACTGCGCCCGGGTCATCGCGAGCGACAGGAACAGGACCTTCTTGGCGCGGGTGATGCCGACGTAGAACAGGCGACGCTCTTCCGAGGGGCCGCCCGGCTCGTTCGCCGACATCCGGTGCGGCAGCAGGTCCTCTTCGACACCGGTCAGGAACACGGCGTCGTACTCCAGGCCCTTCGCGGTGTGCAGGGTCATCAGGGACACCGTGCCGGACGAGTCGTCGAGCTCGTCGGCCGCAGCCACCAGCGAGACCTCGGTCAGGAAGTCGGACAGCGTGCCCTCGGGGTTGTTCTTCTGGAACTCCCGCGTCACGGCCACGAGTTCGTCGATGTTGTCCGCACGGGCGGCGTCCTGCGCGTCCGGCGACTTCCGGAGCTGTTCGAGCAGCCCCGACCCGTCGAGCAGCTGGGTCAGCGTGTCGACCACGGGCTGGTCGGCGGCCTTGGCGGAGACGTCGTCGAGCAGCGCGGCGAACGAGGTGATCGCCGTCCGGACCTTGGGCCCGAAGCCGAGCTCGTCCGCGTGCCGCAGGGCTTCCCGCAGCGAGACCTCGTGGTCGTCGGCGTAGCGCTGCAGGCTGGTCTCGGTCACGGCGCCGATGCCGCGCTTCGGCACGTTCAGGATGCGCCGGAGCGACAGCGGGTCGGCCGGGTTCGCGACGGTGATCAGGTACGCCATGGCGTCCTTGATCTCGGCACGCTCGTAGAACTTCGTGCCGCCGAGCACCCGGTACGGGATCGCGGCGCGGATGAAGATCTCCTCCAGCGCACGGGTCTGGGAGTTCGTCCGGTAGAACACCGCCATGTCGCGGTAGTCCATGCCGTCCTCGTGCAGACGCTGGATCTCGTCCGCGACGAACTGGGCTTCGTCGTGGCCGGTGTAACCGGTGAAGCCGACGATCTTCTCGCCCGCGCCGACGTCGGTGAACAGGCTCTTCGCCTGCCGGTCGAAGTTGTTCGCGATGACGGCGTTCGCTGCGTCGAGGATGTTCTGCGTCGAGCGGTAGTTCTGCTCGAGCAGGATGACCTTCGAGTTCGGGAAGTCCCGCTCGAACTCGACGATGTTGCGGATGTCCGCGCCACGGAAGGCGTAGATCGACTGGTCGGAGTCGCCGACCACGGTCAGGGATGCCGGGGCGATCGTGCCGTCGGTCTCGCGCATCCGGGCGACGTGCTGGCCGGAGTCCTCGAGCTTGTCGACCTGCTCCACCGGCACCGGGCGAGTGAGCTCGCGGATCAGGGAGTACTGCGCGTGGTTCGTGTCCTGGTACTCGTCGACCAGGATGTACCGGAACCGCCGCTGGTAGAGCGCCGCGACGTCCGGGAAGGCGCGGAACAGGAAGACCGTCTGCCCGATGAGGTCGTCGAAGTCGAACGCGTTCGCCCGGCGCAGGTCGTTCGTGTACCGACGGAACACCTCGGTGAACATGACCTCTTGCGGGTCGCTCGCGTTGATGTTGCGTGCGTAGGTGTCGATGTCCTGCAGCTCGTTCTTGAGCTTCGAGATCTTCGACGCCGCCGCCCCGACGGTCAGCCCCAGGGTGTCCGCCTCAAGGTCCTTGATGATCCGCTTCAGCAGCGCCCGCGAGTCCGCCGAGTCGTAGATGGTGAACGACTGCGGGAACCCGAACCGTTCGGCTTCGCGCCGGAGGATCCGCACGCACGCCGAGTGGAACGTCGAGATCCACATGCCCTCGGCCGCCTGCCCGACGAGTGCCTGGACCCGCTCGCGCATCTCGGCCGCGGCCTTGTTCGTGAACGTGATCGCCAGGATCTGCGACGGCCAGGCTTCGCGGTTCGCCAGGAGCAGCGCGATGCGGCGGGTGAGCACGCTCGTCTTGCCCGAGCCGGCACCGGCGACGATGAGCAGGGACTCGCCGCGGTACTCGACGGCTTCCTTCTGCTGGGGGTTCAGGCCCGCGGTGAACGGGTCCTGGTAGGCGCGGTCACCGGCACCCGTGCCGTCGGTGCGGCCGGGCGTGGGGTCGGAGGGGTCGAGCACGATCGTCATGTCCGAGACAGTCTAGGCGCGACCCCCGACGTCCGATCAGGCCCGGTCGGACCGTTCCGCGGCGAGCGATCGGGCCCGCACCGCGAGGTCCGCGTGGTCCGCGAACACCCCGTCGACGCCCGTGCGGAGGACCGAGGTGAACCACCGTTCCCAGTCACCGAGCGCCGCCAGCTCGCCGCCACGACGGAGCGCCGCGGGCAGGAACCGGTTCTCCGGCCGCAGCGTCCACGTGTAGACCGCCAGGCCGACCGCGTGCGCCCGGTCGACCACGTCACTCCGCACCGGACCGGGGTCGTCGACGGCGCGGGTGTCGACGCCGGCCATCAGGGTCGGCAGGTCGACGCTGATGCCGTGGAACTCGGTCGCGAGCCGCGCGAGCGCGGCGTCCGTCCGCTCGGCGGCGTAGGTCGTGGCGGCGGAACCGTCGGCGGTGACCTCGTCCGCGGCCGCACCACGGGCCTCCTGGAGGTACACCAGCCGACCACCGGTCCCGTGTTCGGCGACCTGGCGGAGGACGCCCTTCTCGAACGACTCGACGGTCAGCCGGTCGTCGCCGCGCCACCCGGCCGTGCCGAGCACGTCGTCGAGCAGCGATGCCATCGGGAACCCCGCCGCCGCGAACGCACTGGCGTGCTTCACCTCGGCGACCAGGCCCACCGGTCGCGGGGCGGCGTCCAGGATCGCGAGCAGGTCCTCCAGGCGCAGGACCGTGTCCTCGCCGTCGTGCTGCCGGGAGGCGCGGCGCAGCTCCGGCAGGCGCTCACGGGTCCGCAGCGTGCGCACCTCGTCCCACGTGAAGTCCTCGGTGAACCAGCCGGTGAGCCGGTGCCCGTCGATCGTCTTCGTGGTGCGGCGGTCGCGGAACTCCGGTCGGTCGGCGACGTCGGTCGTGCCGGAGACCTCGTTCTCGTGCCGGAGGACCAGGACCCCGTCCTTCGTCGGCACCAGGTCCGGCTCGATGGCGTCGGCGCCGAGCTCGATCGCGAGTTCGTAGGCACTGCGGGAGTGCTCGGGGCGGTACCCGGAGGCTCCACGGTGGGCGATGACGAGCGGCTGCATGTCGGCGACGATACGGAGCGCGGGTGAACACGGTGTCCACCCGCCCCGGCGTCGTCGCGGACGTTCAGCGAGCGTGCGGAGTTCCCACGGTGGACCGACAGCGACCGTCAATAGGCTCGCGCGCAGGAGCACGGACGCCGGTTCCGCTTCCCGCGGATCCCCAGCCATCGGACCCTGACGGCCCGTAGGCTGTGAGGACACGAAGGAACGGCACCGCCGCACTCCGTCACGAGCCCACGATCCGATGCCACCCGGGTACCGGATCCACGACTCCACACCAGAGGAAATCAGAGGACACCATGGCCTTCAAGCCCGGTTTCGACCAGTCCCCCGCCTTCAACGACGCGGGCCGGAACGCATGGGGCGCCGGCTCGAACGCACCGCAGGGCGCCTACCCGCAGCAGGGCTACCCGCAGCAGGGGTACCCGCAGGCCCCGTCCGGCCAGACCGGCTGGGGTCAGGCGCCGCAGCAGCCCGGCATGTCGCCGGACCAGCTCCGTGACATGTACGACCGCCCCTCGGCCGACAAGGTCGACACCGGCCGTATGTCGTACGAGGACACGATCGTCAAGACGCTCCTGGCGTTCGGCGTGCTCATCGTCGGTTCGGTCGCCGGCTGGAACCTGCCGCCGGTCGTCTGGATCGTCGGCGCGATCGTCGGTTTCGTCCTCGCCCTGGTGAACACCTTCAAGAAGAAGCCGTCGCCGGCACTCGTGCTGGCGTACGCCTTCTTCGAGGGCCTGTTCGTCGGTGGCATCTCGGCCATGTACAACACGATGTGGGACGGCATCGTCACGCAGGCGGTGTTCGGCACCCTCGGTGTCTTCGCCGTCACGCTGCTGCTGTTCTCGTCCGGCAAGGTCCGTGCGACGCCGAAGCTGACCCGGTTCTTCCTGGTCGCGATGGTCGGCTACATGGCGTTCTCGCTCGTCAACATCGTGCTGATGCTCACCGGTGTGACCCAGAGCGCGTTCGGTCTGCTCGGCGTCACGCTGTTCGGCATCCCGCTGGGCGTCCTGATCGGCATCTTCGTGGTGCTGATGGCGGCGTACTCGCTGATCCTCGACTTCGACCAGATCAAGACTGGTGTCGAGCGTGGCGCCCCCCGCGTCTACGCGTGGACGGCGGCCTTCGGGCTCATCGTCACGCTGGTCTGGCTCTACCTCGAGATCCTGCGCATCCTGGCGATCCTCGCGAGCAGCTCCCGCAACTAGCGTTCCCACCTGAAGGGCCCCGGCTTCCGCCGGGGCCCTTCATCGTGCGCGCCCGCCGGGTGCTGCGCGCCCCGAGCGGTGCGGCCCGGCCGGTGCGGCCCGAACGGTCACGACACCCCGCTCACCTCCGCCGAGCGGTCACCAACTGTCGCTCAACACCGGCGAGAACGACGATTCGTGACCAGTCGGCGGAACGGGGCCGGGCGCGGCAGCCAGCCCCGCGCCAGCTCCACGCGGCCGTCCCGCGGGCCCGAGCGGTCACGACACCCCGCTCACCTCCGCCGGGCGGTCACGAACGGTCGCTCAGCACCGGCGAGAACGACGACGTGTGACCAGTCGGCGGAACGGGGCCGGGCGCGGCAGACGGGCTCGACCCGCGCCTCCCGTCCGGCACGCCCACCCGCCGAGGTCGCACGACCTGCCGCAGCCCCTTCGCCGGGGTCGCGCAACCGGCCGCCGGCCGGACGCCCGAGCGGCAGAACGTGCGACCTCGAGCGCACCAGTCGCGTCTCCCGCACGCCGGCCCCCTCCGCCGCCAGGTCGCACGACCTGCCGCAGCCGTTTCGCCGGGGTCGCACGAACTGCCGTCAGCGAGCCGGCCCGGCGGCAGAACGCGCGACCTCGGCGCGCCGAACCCGGCAAGACGCGACCTCGGCGCGCCGAACCCGGGAGGACGCGCGACCCCGGCGCGCGGGACCCGGCAGAACGCGCGACCCCGGCGCGCGGGCGGGCGACGGGCGGGAGGCCCGGGCCGGCCCCGCAGGACGAGCGAGGGCCCGGCACGCAGTCGCGTACCGGGCCCTCGGGCGTCAGGAGTGTGTCACTCCCACTCGATCGTCCCCGGCGGCTTCGACGTGACGTCGAGCACGACCCGGTTGACGTCGCGCACCTCGTTCGTGATGCGGTTCGAGATCTTCGCGAGCACGTCGTACGGCAGGCGCGTCCAGTCCGCGGTCATGGCGTCCTCGGAGGACACCGGACGGAGCACGATCGGGTGCCCGTAGGTGCGGCCGTCGCCCTGGACCCCGACCGAGCGGACGTCGGCGAGCAGGACGACCGGGCATTGCCAGATCTCGTCGTCGAGGCCGGCTGCGGTGAGCTCGGCGCGGGCGATGGCGTCGGCGGCACGCAGGATCTCGAGACGCTCGGCGGTGACTTCACCGACGATGCGGATGCCGAGGCCCGGGCCGGGGAACGGCTGGCGTCCGACGATGACCTCGGGCAGCCCGAGCTCGCGACCGACCGCACGGACCTCGTCCTTGAACAGGGTGCGCAGCGGCTCGACCAGCTCGAACGTCATGTCGTCGGGCAGTCCGCCGACGTTGTGGTGCGACTTGATGTTCGCGGTGCCCGACCCGCCGCCGGACTCGACGACGTCCGGGTACAGGGTGCCCTGCACGAGGAACTTCACCTCGGCGTCACCGTCCGAGGCGCGGGCTTCGAGGACGAGCGCTTCCGCCGCGGCCTCGAAGGTGCGGATGAACTCGCGGCCGATGATCTTGCGCTTCTGCTCGGGGTCGCTGACACCGGCGAGGGCGTCCAGGAACTGCTCCCGGGCGTCGACCGTGACCAGGCGCACACCGGTCGAGGCGACGTAGTCCTCTTCGACCTGCTTGCGCTCGTCGGCGCGGAGGAGCCCGTGGTCGACGAAGACGCAGGTGAGCTGGTCCCCGACGGCCTTGTGCACGAGGGCTGCGGCGACGGCGGAGTCGACTCCACCGGAGAGCCCGGCGATCACGCGCGACGACCCGATCTGTGCACGGATGCGCTCGACCTGCTCCTCGATCACGTTCGCCGAGTTCCAGTCACCCGGCAGTCCGGCGGCGCGGTGCAGGAAGTTCTCGAGCACGGCCTGGCCGAACGCGGAGTGCTTGACCTCGGGGTGCCACTGCACGCCGTACAGCTTGCGCTCGTCGGAGGCGAAGGCGGCGACCGGGGTCGACTCGCTCGACGCCAGGACCTCGAAGCCCTCGGGAGCCTTCGACACCGCGTCGCCGTGCGACATCCACGTGGTCTGCGCTGCGGGCTGGCCGCCGAGCAGGACACTGTCGGTGCCGCTGACGGTGACCGCGGTGGCGCCGTACTCGCGGAGGCCGGTGTTCGCGACCTCGCCACCGAGCGACTTCGCCATGGCCTGGAAGCCGTAGCAGATGCCGAGCACCGGGACACCGAGGTCCAGGATCTCGCCATCCAGGGACGGTGCGCCGTCCTCGTAGACGGAGGACGGGCCTCCCGACAGGACGATCGCCGCCGGGTTCTTCTCACGGATCTCCGCTGCGGTGACCGAGTGGGGGACGATCTCGCTGTAGACGTTGGCCTCGCGGACACGTCGTGCGATCAACTGCGCGTACTGCGCGCCGAAGTCGACGACGAGGACGGGACGCTGTTCGGTCTCGCTCACCGAGCGCTCTCCTTCTCCCGCGACTGCTGCGCGGTCAGCTCGTGGTAGGTGGTCAGTGCGGTCTGCTGCATGCGGTGCTCGACCACGAAGGACATGAACGGGATCACGCCGCCAAGGGCGATGAGCAGGAAGCGCGACGGCCGCCAGCGCATGATGCTCCAGAGGCGGAAGTCCGCGAACAGGTAGACGACGTACAGCCACCCGTGCGCGATGAGGATCGCGATCGACAGGTTGAACGTGCCGGGTGCTTCGCCCGCGGTGCCGTTCGGGACGAAGAACGCGCCACCGCCGAGCTGCATCTCACGCTGGATCGGGGTGTACTTGATGACGACCTCGACGACCAGGGCGAGCAGGAGCACGCCGGTGACGTACGCGGAGATGCGGTAGAACCGCACGGCCCCCGGGATCTTGGGGATGTCGCGGGTCCGGACGGTCAGAGCCATGTGGTCGATCCTACCGGCGACCCGGCTCGGCCCGGGCGTCGTCCGTCGGGACCACGGGCTCGTCCACAGGCTCGGCGTCGTCGTCCACAGGATCGGCGCCAGCTGCCTCGGCGGCCTCGCGCGCCTCGTCCTGTTCGCGCTCCCACGCGTCCTTGACGAAGCGGTACCAGAGGAAGACGGCGAACCCGGCGAACACGACCCACTCGACCGCGTAAAACAGGTTCAGCCAGTCGAACTGGACCTCCCGCGTTGGGGCCCGGTCGGCGATGGTGCCGAGGTCGGCGGCGTCCGCGGTGGTCCGGTCGGCGACGACGTACCCGCCGTACATCCGGTCGTCGAACGCCTTCCACGTGTTCACGAACCGGGCCGGGGCGACGGCCGAGTACTCGTGCTGCTCGAACGTGTCCTGGTCCGGCGACTCCGCCGGGTAGTACCGACCGCGGATGGTCATCGACGCGTCGTCGACCAGGCGGTCACCACCGGCGACCGCGGCGGAACGCTGGTCGGACCAGCCGATCACGACCGGGAGGCTCGCCCCCGTCGCGTCGTCGACCAGATGCCCGACGGTCTGGTACTTCCCACCCCCGCTGCGGCCGGTGAGGACCGTCGTGTCACCGGCGACGAAGCGCCCCGAGACCGTGATCTTCTGCCCGGCGAGCGTGGACCCGACCGGCTTCTCCGGCGTGGTGACGTCGTCGAGGGTCTTCCGCGTCTCGGTCGAGGCCGGGAGCGGCTTGCCGTTCTCGATGCTGCGCTCGAGCTGCCACTTGCCGAGTGCGGCGAACACGCCTGCCAGCAGGATCGCCAGCAGCAGCAGGGCGATCCACTTCGGTCGTCGGGCAACGGCCCACATCTGAATCAGTACTCCGGATCACGTACGCGGGCCGGGCGCTCGGGACGCTCGGCGGGGACCTCGATCGACGACGTGCTCGCGCTCACGGGTTCCGGGATGGCCGGGTCCTCGCGCGACGGCGTCGTCTCCGGTGCACCATTGTCGCGCTCTTCCCTGCCCGCAGCCTCCACGAGGGCGATCTCCTCGGCGAACTTCGCGTCCCGCTCGGCCTTGCGCGCCGCGGCGGCCTGCGCGGCGGCGAGTTCCCGGCCGCGGAGCTTCCGCACCCGACCCGGACGGAGCACGAGCTTGCCGATGCGGTCGGAGTTCACGGCGAGCAGCGGACCCAACACGGCCATCACCAGGACGTAGAGGCCCGCGAACGCGGTGATCCGTGCCTCCAGTCCGGCGGCCGCCGACAGGGTCGCGAGGATCAGCGCGAACTCGCCACGGTTCACCAGGATCACGGCGGTGTTGATGCCCTGCTGGACGCTCAACCCGTTCATCCGGGCCACGAGCTGTCCGGCGACGGCGTTGAGCACGACGGTCATGCCGATCGCGCCGGCGACCGGCCAGAGCACCTCGCCGAAGGTCGAGACGTCGAGGCCGAGCCCGAAGTTGACGAAGAAGAACGCCGCGAAGACGTCACGCATCGGCAGGGCCAGCTGCTCGATGCGGTCCCGGTAGCGGGTGGCACCGCAGAGCAGACCGATGACGAACGCACCGATGGCGTCGGTCACGCCGAGCAGGTCGCCGATGCCGCCGAACATCACCGCGAGGCCGAAGAACAGGATCGTGAAGAGCTCGTCGTCGCGGGTCGCGAAGATCTTCGAGACCTGCTTGCCGCCCCAGCGCGCCAGGCTGAACATGACGATGAGGAACCCGAACGCCAGCCCGAGTTTGCCGATCACGGCCCACAGGTTCGTGTCGCCGGAGAGCACGACGGAGACGATCGCCAGGTACACGGCGATGAAGACGTCCTCGATCACGGTGACGCCGAGGATCATCGGGGTCTCGTCGTTGGCCAGGCGCCGGAGCTCGATGAGCAGCTTCGTCACGATCGCGCTCGACGACGTCGCCGTCATGCCCGCGATGATCAGGGCTTCGCGCGTTCCCCAGCCGAGCGAGAACCCGAAGGCGAACCCGACGCCCATGTTGATCGCGACGTAGGTGCCACCGGAGACCAGGAGCTTGCCGGCGTTGCCGTAGAACTCCTCCTGGTCGAACTCCAACCCGAGGTTGAACAGCAGCAGGATGAGACCGAACGTCGCGATCAGCTCGATCGTGTGCGACTCGACGCTCAGGCCGATCCACGGGGTGTGCGGGCTCGCGATGAGCCCGACCACCATGTAGACCGGGATCGCCGGCAGACCGATGGTCTTGCCGAGCCGCCCGAGGACGTAGGCGATGAGGAACAGGCCGCCGATGGTCAGCAGCTCACCACCCAGGTGCATGCCCTAGCTCCGGGGCGGCGCCTCGGCAGCGGCCGCTGCCAACTGACCGCTGCGGTAGAAGGAGAACGCCTTCGCGACCTTCTCCGGCGCACCCGCGACGACGATCGTGTCCCCGGGGAACACGACGAAGTCCGACGAGGGAGCCGGGTTGGCGCTGTCGCCACGGACCACCGCGACGACGGTCAGGCCGATGAAGCCGGAGTCGTGCAGGTCGCCGAGGGGCTTGCCCGCGATGGCGTCGTCGTAGTCGACGCTGAACCAGTCGATGGAGAGCCCGGGGATCTCGTCGAGCTTGTCGAGGCCCTCGGTGATCCGGGTGCCGCCGAGGAGTTCGGCGAGGGTGTGCGCTTCGTCTTCACTGAGGCGGAGCGAGACCTTCTCGGACTTGTCCGCGCCGTCGGCGACGTCCGCGAACGAGATGAGGTCGGAGTGACCCGACCGGTGCGTGATGACACCACACTTGCCACCGTCGTCGGTGTAGAAGCTGTGCAGCACGCCGACGCCGGGGAGTTTGACGCGATGGACGTCGACCATGATGGCTCCCTTTCCCAGGACTCCCATGCTAACCACCGGGAGGGCCGCGCCATTCCGTTCTCCACAGGTCATCCCGCCGGTGGACGCGCCGTTCCACCGGCGCCTGGAGGATGGCGGCATGAGCGCCCCGACCGCCAGCACCACCCGCACCGTCGTGGCCGTCACCGGAGCGATCGTGGTGGCGGCCTACGCGGCACTCCTCGCGCTCGACCAACTCGTCCTCGACCCGCTCACCCTGGTACCGGGGACGTCGCTGACACGGATCTCCGGGGAGGTCGCGGCACACGGCAACGCGGTGGTCCCGGACGTCGTCGGCGTGCTCGTCATCGCCGGCATCGGCATCGCGCTCGGCATCGGAGTGGCAGCGGCCGGACTCCGAAGGGTCCTGCCGACGCACGTCATCGCCGTCCTGCACCTCGGCGTGCTCGTCCTCGGGGCGCTCGCGACGTTCCCGACGTCGTTCCTGTTCGTCATGGACGTCCTCGATTCGTTCCCGACGACGCACGACCACTCGCCGTGGATGCGCGTGCTGTGGCTGACGAGCCTCCTGTCGCTCGTCGCCATCCCGGCGGTCCTGTTCGGCGAGATGGTGCGGACACTCCACGGGAGCAGGAGGCCGCAGGACGCAACCCCGGCGGCGTGACGCAACGCGATCGCCTTGCGTCGTGCCGCCGGCGTTGCGTTCTGCGGGAGGGGGACGGACGGGAGGCGCGTGGCGGGGGTGCGACGGGCCTCCCGTCCGTCAGTGGGTCAGCTGGGCTCGGTGGTCTTCTCGCCGACGACCTGCTCGTCGTCCGCCGTGGCGCCCTCGGCGCCGCTCGAGCGGCCACCGCCGACGACCACGTCGTCCTCCTCGAAGCCGAACGCGATGTCGGGCGCCTCGAGCCGGACGCGGTCCGCGGACTCGTCGTCGGGCTGCATCTGCGACTCCCGCTCGGCCGCGACGCGCTTCAGGTAGTTCGCGACCTCGTTCTCGGTCGTCTCCTGGTCCCAGCCGAGCACGCCCGCCATCAGCCGGGCGGCGACGGGCGCTGCCGACTCGCCGCGGTCCCACGCCTCGATCGAGATGCGGGTGCGGCGGGCCAGGACGTCCTCCAGGTGCAGGGCGCCCTCGTGCGAAGCCGCGTACACGACCTCGGCGCCGATGTAGTCGTCGGCCCCGGGCAGTGCGTCGGCCAGCGAGGGGTCGTCCTCGACGAGCTGCAGGACCTCGGTGGCGAGGGTGCCGTAGCGGTTGAGCAGGTGCTCGATGCGGACCTTGTGCACGCCCGACGACTTCGCCGTCCGGCCGCGCTTGTTCCACGCGGCGGGGTAGCCCTCGGCGCCGAGCAGCGGGATGTCCTGCGTCGTCGACTCCGGGATCTTGCCGTCCATCGCTGCGACCGCCTCGTCGATGGCGTCCTTGCCCATCACACGGTAGGTGGTCCACTTGCCGCCGGCGACGACGACGAGTCCGGGTGCGGTGTGTGCGACGACGTGCTCGCGGCTGAGCTTCGAGGTCGCCTCGGACTCCCCCGCCAGCAGCGGCCGGAGTCCGGCGTAGACACCCTCGACGTCCTCGCGGGTCAGCGGCACTGCGAGCACCTTGTTGACGTGCTCGAGGATGTAGTCGATGTCCGCCGCGGTCGCCGCCGGGTGCGCCTTGTCGAGGTACCAGTCGGTGTCGGTCGTGCCGATCAGCCAGTGCCGGCCCCAAGGGATCACGAACAGGACGCTCTTCTCGGTGCGGAGGATCATGCCCGAGTTCGACTGGAAGCGGTCGCGCGGGACGACGAGGTGCACGCCCTTCGACGCGCGGACCTTGAACTGCCCACGCGTGCCGACCATCGCCTGGGTGTCGTCCGTCCAGACCCCCGTCGCGTTGACGACCTGCTTCGCCTTGATGTCGAAGTGCTCGCCCGTCTGGATGTCGTGCGCGTGCGCCCCGACGACCCGCTCCCCGACCTTGATGAAGCCCTCGATCCGGACCCGGGAGGACGCGTGCGCGCCGTACGAGGCGGCGGTGCGGACGAGCGAGGCGACGTAGCGCGCGTCGTCGACCTGGGCGTCGTAGTAGGTCATCCCGCCGACGAACGCGTCCTTCTTCAGGGACGGCATCGAGCGGAGCACCTGGGTGCGGGTGAGGTGACGGTGGTGCGGCACACCGGGCGGGCGACCACCGGACCAGCTGAACACGTCGTACATCGCCATGCCGATGCCGATGTAGAACCGCTCCCACACGCGGTGGTTGAGCGGGTAGAGGAAGCGCACGGGCTTCACCAGGTGCGGGGCGATGCGCTGGAGCAGCAGACCGCGTTCGATGAGGGCCTCGCGGACGAGGGTGAAGTTGAGCTGCTCGAGGTAGCGGATGCCGCCGTGGACGAGCTTCGACGACCGGCTGGACGTGCCCGATCCCCAGTCGCGGGCCTCCACGATGCCGACCGACAGGCCACGCGTGACGGCGTCGAGTGCGGCACCACCACCGACGATGCCGCCGCCGACCACCAGGACGTCGAGCTCGGTGGACTTCAGGGTCTCGATCGCCGCGGCGCGTTCATCGGGACCGAGCTTCGTGGCGGGGTCGAACCCCGCCGTGGTCGATGCTCCGCGGGGTGCCTTCTGGCCTGTGACCGTGGTTGTCATGCTCGCCTCCGTCGCCGATCGGCACCGGAGCGACACCCGCAGGACCTCCGCGGGCGCACCGCCGTCAGCGGTGGTACGGCGCCACGACCACTTCTACTCGCTGGAACTCCTTGACGTCGGAGTATCCGGTGGTCGCCATCGAGCGACGGAGGGCACCGACGAGGTTGGCGCGGCCGTCCCACGACGGGGTCGGGCCGAACAGGATGCTCTCGAGCGAGCCGATGGTGCCGACCTCGACCCGACGGCCGCGGGGCAGCTCCGGGTGGTGCGCCTCGGCACCCCAGTGGAAGCCGCCGCCGGGCGCTTCCTGCGCACGGGCCAGGGCGGTGCCGAGCATGACCGCGTCGGCACCCATCGCGATCGCCTTGACGACGTCGCCGGCGGTGTCGAGACCGCCGTCCGCGATGACGTGCACGTACCGGCCGCCGGACTCGTCCATGTAGTCGCGGCGGGCACCGGCGACGTCCGCGACGGCGGTCGCCATCGGGGCGTGGATGCCGAGCGCCGCACGGGTCGTGGAGGCCGCGCCGCCGCCGAAGCCGACGAGCACGCCCGCGGCGCCGGTGCGCATGAGGTGCAGCGCCGCCGTGTAGGTGGAGGCACCGCCGACGATCACGGGGACGTCGAGCTCGTAGATGAACTTCTTGAGGTTGAGGGGCGCCTGGTTCTGCGACACGTGCTCGGCGCTGACCGTGGTGCCGCGGATGACGAACAGGTCGACCCCGGCGTCGACGACGGTCTGCGAGAACTCGGCGGTGCGCTGCGGGCTGAGCGAGCCGGCGACCGGCACACCGGCGGCGCGGATCTCGGCCAGGCGACGGGTGATCAGCTCGGCCTTGACCGGCTCGGCGTAGATCTCCTGCATGCGCTTCGTGACGTTGCCGTCGGTCAGCGTGCGGATCTCGGCCAGGTACGGCTCCGGGTCCTCGTAGCGGGTCCAGAGGCCCTCGAGGTCCAGGACCCCGAGGACGCCGAGACGGCCCATCTCGATGACGGTCGCGGGCGAGGCGACGGAGTCCATCGGTGCCGACAGGATCGGCGACTCGAAGGTGAACGCGTCGATCGACCACTGGACGCTGACGTCGCGCGGGTCACGCGTCCGCCTGGAGGGGACCACCGCGATGTCGTCGAACGCGTACGCCCGACGTCCGCGCTTGCCTGCACCGATCTCGACTTCGCTCACCCGGCAACCCTACCGGGCGGGCTGTGCGGGTGGCACGGCTGGACGGTCCGCGCGTGCAGCGGGGCGGACCAGCGCGGGTCGCAGCAGTGGAGCGGATCAGCGCGGGCCGCGACCCCCGGGCGTCCGCGGGCCACGGGGCGTCCGCGGGCCACGGGGCGACCGCGGGCCACGGGTCGACCGCGTCCGGCGCAGCACCCGGAGCGTCAGCCCCAGCAGCAGTGCCAGCACCACGAGCACGACGAGCAGCGCGGCCGCGACCTTCACGAGCAGGGCCGCACCGATGAAGAGGACGACGAACACCACCCACACCAGGGCGTCCATCGCGCGGTCCGCGAAGCGTTGCACGCTGGAACGGTACCCGACCGGCAGGGGTGGGGCGGGCCTCCCGGCCGGACGGCGGGGACGCGACGTACAGGAGGCCCGGCGCGCGTCCCCAACGACGCCCCCGTCTGCGCGCGGCACCGCCGAGTGCGCGAGACGCCGCCGGATCCTGCGGCGTCTCGACGCGACCGCGGCGTCTCGGCACGACGGCGGCGTCTCGGCGCGACGGCGGCGTCTCATCTCGGCGACGGCGGCGGCGGGAACGAGAGCGGGGCCGTGCGGCGCGCATGCGCAGCCTGCACGGCCCCACCGGTCGCGGGTGCTGCCCCCACAGCGGCACCCGCGGTGTCGACGCCCTACTTGGTGGCGTCGACGTCCTTGGCGAGCGTCCCGAGGTAGAGCTCGATGACCTTGGGGTCGTCGGCCAGCTCCTTCCCGGTGCCCGAGTACGCGTTCCGCCCCTGGTCGAGGACGTAGCCGCGGTCGCAGATCTGCAGGCAGCGGCGGGCGTTCTGCTCGACCATGATCACGGAGACGCCGGCCTTGTTGATGCGGCGGGTGCGGATGAACGTCTCGTCCTGCCGCACCGGCGACAGTCCGGCGCTCGGCTCGTCGAGCAGCAGCACCTTCGGGTCCATCATCAGCGCACGGGCCATCGCGACCGACTGTCGCTCACCACCGGAGAGCGACCCGGCACGCTGGCCCTTGCGCTGTCCGAGGACGGGGAACAGGTCGTAGATGACCTCGAGCCGCTCGCTGAACTTCTTCGGCCGCAGGTACAGCCCCATCTGCAGGTTCTCCTCGATGGAGAGTGAGGGGAAGACGTTGTTCGTCTGCGGGACGAAGCCGACGCCGGCCTGCACGAGCTTGTTCGCCTTGAGGTTCGTGATGTCCTCACCCTGCAGCGTCACGGCGCCCTCGCGGACGTTGACGAGACCGAACAGCGCCTTGAGGAGCGTCGACTTGCCGGCACCGTTCGGGCCGATGATGCCGATGAGCTCGCCCGGGTAGCAGACCAGGTCGCAGCCGTTGAGGATGTTGACGCCCGGCAGGTACCCGGCGACCACGTTGTCGGCCCGCATCACCGGCTCGCGGTCCTGCACGGCGGTCGCGCCACCGGGCGCGGCACGCGGGGTCGGGCTGCCGGGCGTCGTGTCGGCCGAGGTGGCGGCCACGGCCGCCGGCTCCGGACTGGAGGCCCGGTCCGCGCCGGTGCCGTTCGTCGCGTCCGTCATCGGGTCGCCTTCCCTTCGTCGGCGGTGTCCGCCGCGTCCTCTTCTGCGACCTCGTCGGCGAGTTCCTCGTAGGTCTCCTCGTTGAGGAGCGAGTCGTCACCCAGGTCGGTGTCGTGGTGCGCGCCCAGGTAGGCGTCGATGACGGCCTGGTCGTCCATCACCGTGGCGGCCGGGCCCTCGGCGACGACCTTGCCCTCGGCCATCACGACCACCCAGTCCGAGATGTGCCGGACCATGTGCATGTCGTGCTCGACGAACAGCACGGTCATGCCGTCGTCGCGGAGGGACTGGATGTGCCCGAGCAGCGACTGGGTCAGCGCCGGGTTCACGCCGGCCATCGGCTCGTCGAGCATGATCATCGTCGGGTCGGACATCAGTGCGCGGGCCATCTCGAGGAGCTTCCGCTGCCCGCCGGAGAGCGATCCGGCGTAGTCGTCCTTCTTCTCGAGCAGCTTGAAGCGGTCGAGCAGGTCCTCGGCCTTCGCCGTGATCTCCTGCTCGCGCTTCCTCCACACCGGGCTGATCAGCGCGGCGAAGAAGTTCTCCCCCGGCTGGTCCTTCGCGCCGAGCAGCATGTTCTGCATCACGGTCAGGCGGGACAGCGCCTTGGTCAGCTGGAAGGTGCGGACCATGCCGGCCCGGGCGACCTTCGCCGCCCCGGTGTTGCCGAGCGTCTTCCCGTTGAACTGCCACCGCGCCTCCTTGCCGCTCGACGGCTTGTCGAAGCCGGTGAGCAGGTTGAAGAACGTGGTCTTGCCGGCACCGTTCGGACCGATGAGGGCCGTGATGGCGCCGCGCTGCACCTCGAGGTGGCCGACGTCGACGGCGGTCATGCCGCCGAAGCGCCGGGTGATGTTGTCGACCGTCAGGATCGCGTCGGGCTTCGGGGAGCCCGGAGCGTGCTGCACCGCGGTGAGGGCGGTGGGGACGCCGGGGGTGGTGGTCGGTTCAGACACTGAACGTCAGCTCCTTCTTGTTCCCGAGGAGTCCCTGCGGGCGGAAGACGATGAGGAGCATGAGCGCGACGCCGACGAGCACGTAGGAGAACTGCTCGGCCTGCTGGGCGTTCATGATCGAGTTCGGGATGAAGTCACCCGCGATGGTGCGGATGAACAGCCGGAGGACGAAGAACAGGATCGACCCGAGCACCGGGCCGAACACGGTCGCGGCACCACCGAGGATGAGCGCCGTCCAGATGAAGAACGTCATCGAGCGGCCCATGGCGTCCGGTTGTACCGAACTCGGCAGGACGTAGATGATGCCGCCCAGAGCACCGAGCGCGCCACCGAAGACGAGCGCCTGCATCTTGTACGAGTAGACGTTCTTGCCGAGGGAGCGGACGGCGTCCTCGTCCTCGCGGATCGCCTTCACGACACGACCCCAGGGGCTGCGCATGAGCAGGAACAGCACGAGGGTGAACAGGGCGACGAGGCCCCAACCGACGATGCGGATCCACCAGCCGTTGACGCCGTTGTTCGAGTAGCTGAACCAGAGGATCGTCGTGGTGCCGTCGGGCAGGAAGCTCAGGGCGTTGAACGGGTCGCGGTAGCTGGAGCCGGTGATGCCGTTCGAGCCACCGGTGGTGTCCGTCAGCAGACTCGACCGGCCGACCATGCGGATGATCTCGGCGCCGGAGATCGTGACGATCGCCAGGTAGTCCCCGCGCAACCGCAGGGTCGGGATGCCGAGGATCACCGCGAACACGATCGAGATGGCCAAGGCCACGAGCACGGCCATGCCGAAGGGCAGCCCGTTCGTGATCGAGATCGCGAAGCCGTAGGCGCCGAGCAGCAGGAACGCAGCCTGGCCCATGTTGACCAGGCCGGTGAGGCCGAAGTGGACGTTGAGGCCGATCGCGGCGAGGGCGAACGCCGCGGTCGTCGGGGCGAGTGCTTCCTGCGTCAGGGAGCTGAGGAGTTGGAGGATGTAGTCCATGCGGGTGCTCCCTTAACCGATCCGCTCGGCACGGCCGAAGATGCCCTGCGGACGGAACAGCAGGATGAGGATGAGGATGACGAGTGCGGTGGCGTACTTGAAGTCGCCAGGCAGCACCAGGTTGGTCAATTCCACGACGATGCCGATGATCATCGAGCCGACGAGGGCGCCGTAGGCCGTCCCGAGCCCGCCGAGCGTGACCGAGGCGAACATCAGGAGCAGGAGCTGCAGACCGGTCTGCCAGTTCACGCCGTTGAGCACGAGGCCGAGCATCACACCGGAGAGCCCGGCGAGGCCCGCGGCGAGCGTCCACACGAAGCGGATCACGCGGTCGACGTCGATGCCCGAGGCCGCGGCGAGCGCCGGGTTGTCGGACACGGCTCGGGTGGCACGGCCGAAGCGGGTCTTCGCCAGGAAGAGCCCGGTGCCGATGAGGACCACGAGCGCGATGCCCATCGCGACGTAGGACTGCACCGTGAGGGTGATGCCGGCGAAGGTCACCGTCTCGGGGTTGCCCTGCTGGATGCGGACGGTCGCGGCGCCGAAGAAGTACTGGAAGGCGTACTGGGCGGCGATCGAGAGGCCGATCGTCACGATCATCAGCTGCGTGAGGCTGATCCGACGCTTCCGGAGCGGCTTCCAGATGCCGGCGTCCTGCAGGTACCCGGAGGCGGCGCAGAGCAGCACGGTCACGATCCCGGCGAGCCAGATGTTCCATCCGAGCTGGTTCGCGAAGACGTAGGCCAGGAGCCCGCCGAGGGTGACCTGCTCGCCGTGCGAGAAGCTCGACAGCCCGGTCGTGCCGTAGATCAGCGAGAGGCCGATCGAGGCGAGGGCGATGAGCAGGCCCAGGCGGATGCCGGAGGCGAACTGCTGCCAGAACCGGGCGGCCGTGACGCTCGTGGCGGCGGTGGAGGTCGTCGCACCCTCCTGGTCGGAGAGCTGGAAGATCGTGCCGGCGTTGGCGTTGACGTTGCCCTGGACCGTGCGGGCGGCGTCCTTCGCGTCGGTCAGGTACTGCCCCTTCGGCAGCGAGTCCTGGTCGACCTTGACCGTGTAGGCGCCGGCGGCGGGGATGCTGACGGACCAGCGTCCGTCGGCGTTCGTGGTCGAGGAGCCGGTGAACGAGCCGGGTCCGGTGACCGCGACGGCGACGCCCTCGGTAGGCTTCCGGTCGGAGTCGAGGATGGTGCCCTGGATGCAGCCGTTCGAGGTGCTGACGACGCAGGGCCCGGTGCTCGCGGGTGCGCTGCTGGAGGTCGGGCTGCTGGTCGCTGCACCGGCGACGGGAGCGAGAGCCCAGTCGACCGCGAAGGTGGCGAGGAAGGCGAGGAAGAGCACGGCGGCGAGGACCAGGCGACGGCGGCCTGGTGCCCCGCGGCGGAATCGGT
The DNA here is from genome assembly GCF_003234795.2 of Curtobacterium sp. MCLR17_032. Classification (NCBI taxonomy): domain Bacteria; kingdom Bacillati; phylum Actinomycetota; class Actinomycetes; order Micrococcales; family Microbacteriaceae; genus Curtobacterium; species Curtobacterium sp. MCLR17_032. The sequence goes on from NZ_CP126268.1 coordinate 3,319,521, forward strand.
GCGCGAGCACTGACCCCGGCGGAGTGATGGAACCCACGGATGAGCCTCTCGTTCGGATAGTCGAGGACCATAGGGATTTTTTGTGTCCCCCGTGTTTCCGGCACGTTCCCTGCACAAATCGTGCCGGAACCGTGATGTTGCACAGGCGCGTCGATTTGCATTCCGGAGACGAGCCTCCCGTCTGGCCGGTACAGCGACTTCCGGAGGGGCCGGAGCCCCGGAATGGCGCGCGCAGCCCGCGCGTTACCATGTCCTATCCGGAGCCCACCGCAGCGTTCCCGGTGTCTCGACCACTTCACACGCACGCCCACGAAGGGGACCCATGGACCAGCCGGATCCGTTCGGATTCATCGGACTCACGTACGACGACGTCATGCTCCTGCCGGGGCACACCGACGTCATCCCGAGCGAGGCGTCCACCGCGTCCCGGCTCACCAAGCGGATCTCGGTCAACGTGCCGCTGCTCTCCGCGGCCATGGACACCGTCACCGAGTCCCGCATGGCCATCGCCATGGCGCGGCAGGGCGGCATCGGGATCCTGCACCGCAACCTCTCGATCGCGGACCAGGCGGCCTACGTCGACAAGGTCAAGCGCTCCGAGTCGGGCATGATCACCAACCCGGTGACCACCACACCGGACGCCACCGTGGCCGAGGTCGACGCGCTCTGTGGGCAGTTCCGCGTCTCCGGCCTGCCGGTCGTCGAGTCCGACGGCACGCTCGTCGGCATCATCACGAACCGGGACATGCGGTTCGTCGCCCCGTTCGAGATGGCCACGACGCTGGTGCGTGACGTCATGACGAAGGCGCCGCTGATCACCGCTCCGGAGGGCATCGACCCCGAAGAGGCGATCGCGATCTTCGCGCAGCACAAGATCGAGAAGCTGCCGCTGGTCGACCCGGCGGGCAAGCTCCGCGGGCTCATCACCGTCAAGGACTTCGACAAGAGCGAGAAGTACCCGGACGCCACGAAGGACGACGAGGGCCGCCTACGTGTCGGCGCGGCGATCGGGTTCTTCGGCGACGCCTGGCAGCGTGCCGAGGCACTGCGTGACGCGGGGGTCGACGTGCTCGTGGTCGACACCGCGAACGGCGAGAGCGAAGGCGTGCTCGACATGGTCCGTCGCCTCAAGGCCGACCGGTCCTTCGACGCGATCGACGTCATCGGCGGCAACGTCGCGACCCGCTCCGGGGCGCAGGCGCTCATCGACGCGGGGGTGGACGCCGTCAAGGTCGGCGTCGGTCCGGGCTCGATCTGCACCACCCGCGTCGTCGCCGGTGTCGGCGTGCCGCAGGTGACCGCCGTGTACGAGGCGTCGCTCGCCGCGCGGGAGGCCGGCGTCCCGATCATCGCCGACGGTGGCCTGCAGTACTCGGGCGACATCGCCAAGGCCCTGGTCGCCGGTGCGGACACCGTCATGCTCGGCTCGCTGCTGGCCGGGTCCGACGAGTCCCCGGGCGAGCTCGTGTTCGTCGGTGGCAAGCAGTTCAAGGCGTACCGCGGGATGGGTTCCCTCGGCGCGCTGCAGACCCGCGGCAAGAAGACCTCGTACTCGAAGGACCGCTACTTCCAGGCGGACGTGCCCTCCGACGAGAAGCTCATCCCCGAGGGCATCGAGGGTCAGGTCCCCTACCGCGGCTCGGTCGGCAACGTCGTGTACCAGCTCGTCGGCGGGCTGCGGCAGTCGATGTTCTACGTCGGCGGTCGGACGATCCCGGAGCTCAAGGCGCGGGGCAAGTTCGTCCGCATCACCGCGGCCGGGCTGAAGGAGTCGCACCCGCACGACATCCAGATGGTCGTCGAGGCCCCGAACTACCGCGGCTAGCCTTTCCGCAAAACGCAACGTGGGCGGTGCTCCGCAGCGGTATTCCGCTGCGAGGTGCCGCCCACGTTGCGTTCCGCGGGTCCACTCTCCACAGATCTCGCCGACGGGCGTCGCGCCGTCCGGTCCGCTCGCACTGTAGGGGGATGGACGAACAACCACGCTTCCTGCTGCTCCGCTCCGACGACCGGCAGTCGCAACACCGCATCCGCCGGGGCGAACTCGCCCGCGTCACGCACGGTGTCGCCGTCGACGCCGCCGAGTGGGAGCGCATGTCCGTCCGGGAACGCCAGCGGCTCGTGCTGGAGGCTGTGGTCACCACCGTGGGCGAGTGGCGTGTGCTGTCCCACCGCTCCGCCGGCCTGCTCTGGGGTCTGCCGGACGTCGACCGGCCGGACCCACGGGTGCACGTGACCGATGCCCTGATCGGCACGACGCACTCCGGCCGCCGGGTCGTGCGGCACGCCGCTCCCCTCGAGTCCGCTGCCGTGTCGACCGTCGACGGACGCCGGGTCACCTCGCTCCTGCGCACCGTGGTCGACCTGGCGCGCAGCACGTCGTACGAGAACGCAGTCGCGGTGCTCGACCACGTCCTACACGCGGGCTTGCTCGACGTCGACACCCTGCGACGCGCCCTCGCGGACTGGCCCACGCCTCGGGGCATCACACGGGCACGTCGAGCACTGCGGTTCGCCGACCCGCGCGCCGAGTCCCCGGGCGAGTCGGTCAGTCGTGTCCGACTCGATGAGGACGGCTTCACTCCGCCGGTACTGCAGCAGTCCTTCGGGCGGTTCCGAGCGGACTTCTGGTGGCCGCGGTACGGCGTCGTCGGGGAGTTCGACGGGATGGCGAAGTACGACGAGCCCGGGACCGTCCGGGACGAGAAGGCCCGGCAGTCGGCGCTGCTCCTCCGGCACGATGTCCGCACGGTCGTCCGCTGGGGATGGGTGGAGGTCCGCACCCCGGGTCGGTTGCAGGCGTTGCTGCGGGGGGCGGGCCTCCCGACCGGCCCGTGAGCGCGGCGGGCTGGCCGGCTCGCAAAACACAACCCCGGCGACGACGCGCAGCGGAATACCGGTGCGAGAAGGCGCCAACGTTGCGTTTTGCGAGGTGGAGACCGTCCGGACGGACTCCTGACCAGGGGTTCCGGTGAGGCCGTTCAGAAGTGTCACGGCTCTGTAACGAAACACCCAGGTGTGCACTTCCGTCACACGGGCGAAACACATCGACCCTAGTTTTCTCCACATCCCACGCGGAGACGCCGCGCTCGACCCGATGCGGTGGGGCCTCCGCGCAGAGAAAGGGTTCCACGGATGATCAGAACCACCCGCGCCACCACGGCGCTGGCACTGGCGGGAGCTGCAGCGGTGCTCCTCGCCGCCTGTTCCACCTCGAGCAACGCCGGTGGCGGCTCCTCCGAGTCGGCCTCGGCCGGCGGTGCCAAGAAGGACCCGGCCGCGAGCTGCCAGGCCCCCTCGTCGCCCGGCACCGACCCCCTGAAGATCGGCACGATCCTGCCGCTGACCGGGTCGCTCGCCTACCTGAACCCGCCCGCCGAGTCCGGCGTCGGCCTGGCGGTCGAGGACATCAACTCCGCTGGTGGCGTGCTCGACAAGGACGTCACGATCGACCCCGCCACCGACTCCGGCGACAGCAACGACATGACCGTGTCGAGCTCGGCCGCGACGAAGCTCGTCAACGCCAAGGTCCCGGTCGTCATCGGCGCCGAGTCCTCGTCCGTCACGCTCAACGTGATCGACCAGCTCACGAGCAACTGCATGGTGCAGATCTCGCCGGCCAACACGGCGACCGACCTGTCCGGCTACTCGTCGCACTACTACCGCACCGCTCCGCCGGACTCCGTGCAGGGCTCGGCGCTCGGCCAGCTCATCACGGGTGACGGCAACGCCAAGGTCGCGTTCCTGGTCTTCAACGACACCTACGGCACCGGTCTCCGCAACTCCGTCCAGCAGGCAGTCGAGGCCGCCGGCGGCCAGGTCGTCTACGGCGCCAAGGGCAAGGGCCAGGAGTTCCCGCCCGGACAGACCACGTTCTCGTCCGAGGTGACCGCGGCACTCGCCACGAAGCCCGACGCGATCGTCGTCCTGGCCTTCGACGAGACGAAGTCGATCATCCCCGAGCTCGTCTCGCAGGGGAACAAGGCGAAGATCTACATGTCCGACGGCAACACCGCGGACTACTCGAAGGACTTCGACAAGGGCACCCTCGACGGCGCCCAGGGCACCATCCCCGGTGCCAGCCCGAAGGACGAGCTGAAGCAGCGTCTGGTCGCGTTCTACAAGAAGTCCTCCGGCAAGGACCTCGCGGACTTCTCGTACGCGGCTGAGTCCTACGACGCCACGACCCTCGCCGCCCTCGCCGCGGTGAAGGGCAAGGGCACCGACTCCGGCACCATCCAGGCCAACATGGCTGCGGTGTCCGGCGCTGACGGTGGCACCGAGTGCTCGACGTTCAAGGACTGCAAGGCCCTGCTGGACAGTGGGAAGGACATCCACTACACCGGCCCGTCCGGCATCGGCCCGTTCGACAAGAAGAACGACCCGTCGAGCGCCTACATCGGCATCTACAAGTTCGACAAGGACAACAAGCCGGTCTACCAGAGCGCCATCCAGGGCTCGGTCTCGAAGTAACCGCACCAGCACCACGACGGCCCCCGGCAGCAGCAGCTGCCGGGGGCCGTTCGCGTGCACCCGGCACCGGCCGGACAGGGGACGGACGGGAGGCCCGCCCCGCCCCCGTCAGTTCAGGCCGGCTCCGGCACGGGGACACGTCGGGCACTCCGCCGCGCAGCGGTGAACGAGTCGATCGTGAGCAGCACCAGCGCGAACCACACCACGCCGAAGCCGACCCACCGCGAGGGCGACATCGCCTCGTGCTGCACGAGCACCCCGACGAGCAGCTGCATCACGGGGGCGAGGTACTGCGTCAACCCGAGCGTCGACAGGCTGACCCGACGGGCCGAGGACGCGAACAGCAGCAGCGGCACCGCGGTCGCCGGCCCGGTCAGCACCGTGATCAGGACGTGCACGCCGCCCGCACTCGCGAACGTCACGCCACCGGCGAGCCCGGTCACCCCGAGCACCACGAGCGCCCCGACGGCGATCGGCAGCAGCCACACGGTCTCGATCGTCAGCCCGCTCAGGGCGTCGACAGTGCCGCCGACGCGCTTCTTCACCAGGCCGTAGAGCCCGAACGAGAACGCGAGCGCCAGGGAGATCCACGGCATCCGCCCGTAGCCGACCGCGATGACGACGACCGCGACGACGCTGATGCCGACCGCGATCCACTGCAGCGGACGCAGGCGCTCGCGGAGCACCACGATGCCCAGGGCGATGGTGACGAGCGGGTTGATGAAGTACCCGAGGGCCGCTTCGACGGTGTGGCCGGTGGTCGTCGCGGCGACGTACACGGTCCAGTTGACCAGGATGAGTCCGGCGGCGATGCCCATGATCCCCATCACCCGGGGCTGCACGAGCAGGGCACGGGTCCGCAGCCAGGAGCGGGTGGCGAGGATCGCGACGGCGCAGAACACCAGGCCGAAGACGATCCGCCACGACACGATCTCGAACGCGCCGGCGGGGGCCATCGCGGCGAAGAGCAGGGGCATCAGGCCCCAGAGTCCGTAGGCGACGAGCGCCTGCACGACGCCGACGGATGCCTCGCTGCGCGCCGGGCGCGTGGGACTCGGTTCACTCACGGAACCATCCTAGGAAGGCGAGCCGACGTCGGGTGCTGGTGGCGGGCCTCCCGGCAGACGACGAACGCCCCGCCGGCCAGGCCGACGGGGCGTTCGTGGAGCAGGTGTCAGTGCTCGATGACCGCGAGGACGTCGCGGGCGGAGAGGACCAGCAGGTCCTCGCCCGAGTACTTGACCTCGGTGCCGCCGTACTTCGAGTAGATGACCTTGTCGCCGACAGCGACGTCGAGCGGCACGCGGTTGCCGTTGTCGTCGATGCGACCCGGGCCCACGGCGACGACCTCGCCCTCCTGGGGCTTCTCCTTCGCGGTGTCCGGGATGACCAGACCGGACGCGGTGGTCTGCTCCGCCTCCACCTGACGGATGACGATGCGATCTTCGAGCGGCTTGATGCTGACGGCCACGGTGACCTCTTCTTTCTCGGTACGTGTTCGGTACTGACGAAAACCGGGTTGGCACTTCCCTCGGGAGAGTGCCAACCCCAACTGTAGGACGTCACTGGCACTCGGTCAATCCGAGTGCCAGTGCGCCACGGCCGTGTCCGCCGCCTGGGAGGATCAGGGCATGGACGCCGCCGAACTCACCCAGCTGCTGACCCCGGCCGGGATGGACCTGCTCGACCGTACGCCCTCGGTCTCCGACGGTGGCGAGATCGTCCGGGTGGTCTCCCGGTTGCGGGCCGAGGGCCACGACCCCGCCCTGGTGGCGGCGGTCCTGACCCAGGCGAAGCTGCGGCAGAAGGCCCGCGGCAAGTTCGGCGACTTCGCGGCGCGGATGCTCTTCACCGAGGCGGGCCTCGAGCAGGCCACCCGGCTGCAGGTCGCCGCGCAGCACGCCGGGCGCTTCGCCGCCGCCGGACTGCAGCGGGTCGCCGACCTCGGCTGCGGGATCGGCGGGGACGCGCTCGCGATGGCGGCGCTCGACCTCGACGTCACGGCGGTCGACCGCGACGAGGTGACGGCTGCCGTCGCGACGCACAACCTGGCGCCGTGGCCGAACGCCCGGGTCACCCTCGGGGACGCCGCCGCGTTCGACCTGTCCACCGTCGACGGCGTCTGGATGGACCCGGCCCGGCGGACCAGCGGTCACTCCGACACCCGACGCCTGGCCGACCCGGATGACTGGTCACCCTCGCTCGACACCGTGTTCGCGGCGGCCACGACCACCCCGACCGGCGTGAAGCTCGGCCCGGGCATCGACCGCGACCTGATCCCCGACACGGCCGAGGCGCAGTGGACCTCCGTCGACCGGGAGGTCGTCGAACTCGCCCTGTGGTTCGGCCCCCTCGCCCGCCCCGGGATCCGCCGGGCGGCGACCGTCGTCGGCCCGCACGGCATCGCCGAGCTGACCGGCGCCGCCGACGCCGAGGACGTCGAGGTCGGACCGCTCGGGGACTACCTCTACGAGCCTGACGGCGCCGTCATCCGCGCGCGTCTGATCGGGGACCTCGCCCGCTCGATCGACGGCCGGATGCTCTCCGAGGGCATCGCGTACGTCACCTCGGACCAGGCCGTCGTCACCCCGTTCGCGCAGGGCTTCCGCGTGCTCGACACGATGCCGCTCGACGTCAAGCGCCTGGCCGCACGGCTGGCCGCGGACGACATCGGGACCGTGGAGATCAAGAAGCGCGGGGTCGACGTCGACCCCGCCGAGTTCCGCAAGCGGTTGCGTCTGCGGGGCCGTGGTCGCGTGACGCTGGTACTCACCCGACTGGAGGGACGACACACCGCCGTCCTGTGCGAGCGGCTCACCGACGTGGCCGGCTGAGCAGAGCGCCGGGCGGTGTCCCGCGCTCGTCGCGCGCCGGGCGGTGTCGCGCGCCGGGCGGTGTCGCGCGCCGGGCGCTGTCCCGCGGCGCGTTCGTCGCGCGTCGCGGCGGGATCGGTCCGGGTCAGCCGATGAGCGCCCCGACACCACCGCCGGAGCTGTCCCACTCAGACCCGACCGAGCCGGGCGAGGCGGCGATGATCGCGATGAGCGCGATGACGAGCAGGATGAAGAGGCCGGTCAACACCCATCCGCCGATGATGCCGGCGAGCGCCAGACCCCGCCCCTGCTCGCCCGTCTGCTTGATGCGACCGAGGGCGACGTGGCCCATGATCGCGCCGGCCGGGCTCGTCAGGATCAGGAGCGGCCCGAGGACGATGCCGCCGAAGGCGAAGACGATCGACAGGATCGCGAGCGTGCTGGTCGGCCGCGGGGCGTACGGGTTGTGGGTACTGGCCCGGTAGGGATCACCGGCGCCGTACTGCGGCGCCGCGTACGGGTTCTGCTTCGCGTACGGGTCGTGCGCGCCGTACGGGTTCTGCTGAGCGGCACCGTACTGGCCGTACTGCTGCGCCTGGCCGGGCTGCTGCGGCTGGCCGTGCTGCTGCGCCTGGCCGTACGGTGCCGGCTGCTGCGGCCGGCCGTACTGCCCCGGCTGCTGCCAGCCCTGACTCTGCTGCCCGTACGGGTCCTGCCGCGCCTGTCCGGACGTCTCGTCCGGCTTCGATCGGTCGTTCAGATCGGACACGTCGCACCCTCCTGGCAGCCACTCGACCGCCGTACAAGATCTTCCCACAGGCGTCCCTGAGCGGTTCAGGAGACGAGGTCAGACCTGGACGGTGGTCACCGGCAGGGTGGAGTCCGCGGCGATGCCGAGGTCGCTCGGCGCGTGGCCCTCGGCAACGAGCCGTGCCCCGACGGCCGCGATCATCGCCCCGTTGTCCGTGCACAGGTCGAACGGCGGGATCCGCAGGGCGACACCGGCGGCGGCGCAGCGTTCCTCGGCGACCTGCCGCAGTCGGGCGTTCGCGACGACCCCACCGCCCAGGAGCAGCCGGTCGACCCCGGTGTCCCGGCAGGCGTTCAGTGCCTTGGTGAGCAGCACGTCGACGACGGCCTCCCGGAAGCTCGCGGCGACGTCGGCGACGGGGACCTCCCGGCCCTCGTCACGGCAGCGCTCGACCCAGCGGGCGACGGCGGTCTTCAGTCCGGAGAACGAGAAGTCGTAGCGGTGCGCCGCCATGTCCTTCGGCAGCGTCAGCCCGCGCGGGAACCGGATCGCCGTGGGGTCGCCGTCCGCTGCGGCCCGGTCGATCTGGGGGCCGCCGGGGTACGGCAGGCCGAGGAGTCGGGCGACCTTGTCGAAGGCCTCGCCCGCGGCGTCGTCGATGGTCTCGCCGAGCAGCTCGACGTCCCCGACCAGATCCCGCACGAGGAGCAGCGACGTGTGACCACCCGAGACGAGCAGCGCCACGGTCGGCAGGTCGATCTCGGAGCCGTCCGGTCGGAGCACGTCCGCCCCGACGTGGCCGACCAGGTGGTTGACGCCGTACAGCGGCTTGCCGGTGGCCACCGCGAGCGCCTTCGCCGCACCGACCCCGACCATCAGGGCGCCGGCGAGCCCGGGGCCCGCGGTGACGGCGACGGCGTCGAGTTCGTCGAGCGTTACGCCGGCCTGCGCGAGCGCCTGCTGCAGGGTCGGGGTCATCGCCTCGAGGTGCGCACGGGCGGCGACCTCGGGGACGACGCCGCCGTAGCGGGCGTGCTCGTCCATGCTCGACGCGATGACGTTGGCGAGCAGGGTGGTGCCGCGGACGATGCCGACGCCGGTCTCGTCGCAGCTCGTCTCGATGCCGAGCACCAGGGGTTCAGTCGCGCTCATCGAGGGCCTCCTGTCCGATCGGGCCGGGACCGGAGCCCGGACCCGTGGGTACCGCAGGCGCCGCGGGCTCGAGTGCGGCACGCATCACCCACGCGTCGACCCCGTCGGGCTGGTAGTACCGCGGCCGGGTGGCGATGTGGGTGAACCCGAAGCCGGCGTACATCGTCTGCGCGACCGGGTTGTCGGCGCGGACCTCGAGGAAGACCTCGTGCACGCCACGGCGTCCGGCCTCGTCCAGGAGCTCGGTGAAGAGCAGCCGGCCGAGGCCCCGCCCACGCTGCTCGGCGGCGACCGCGATGGTCTGCACGTCGGCGACCGGGTTGCCCGGCAGCGACGACAGGCCCGCGTACCCGACGACCGTGGGCGCGGAGTCGTCGCCGGTGGTCTCGATGACGACGTAGTACCCGTGCGGGGAGTGCAGTTCCTCGGACATCTGCGACGACGACCACGCGTCGGTGGGGAACGAGACGCGCTCGAGCCACATGACGTCGTCGAGGTCCGCCGGGTGCGCCCGACGCAGGCGCAGGCCGTCCGGCAGGGCGAGCGTCACCGGGCGACCCGCTTCGGTGTGCCGGGGACGGTGACGTCGGGCTCCCGCAGGTACACCGGGGTGTCCGCGGCCAGGGGCGTGCCGGAGGCGAGCCGGTCGGCGGCGAGCACCCCGAGCCTCCCGGCCGGGATCGTGACGGCGGTGTGCCGGGGCCAGTCGACGAGGTTGGGACGGGAGGCACGCAGCACGTCGTCCAGATCCGCCGGCCTGGCGAGACCCGGGCCGGCGACGCGGACGCCGTCGGCGTCGTAGGCGCTCCACGCGACCTCGCGGCGGCGGGCATCGGTGAGGACGACGAGGGGGCCGTGCTGACCGGCAGCCACGGCGTCGTGGCTGACGAGCGGGAGGAACGGGACTTCCCGGGCAGCGGCGAACGTGCGGGCGGCCGCGATGCCGACGCGCAGGCCGGTGAACGGTCCGGGGCCCATGCCGGCGACGACTGCCGTGACGTCGGCGGGCGTGATGCCGGCGGCGCGCAGGGCCTCGTCGAGGAACGGGCCGATCACCTCGGCGTGACGACGGGTGTCCTCGGTCTCGCGTTCGGCCAGGACCCGACGGGTCGACGGGTCGACGACGGCGACCGAGGTCCCGGCAGAGGTGTCGATCGCGAGCAGCACCCGTCCATCGTAGGCGCGCACCGGCGCCCGCCCTACGCTGACGGGATGGACCGCGATGCCTTGCTCGAGCACGTCCGGACACTCCGCGGATCGGCACGGTCGCCGCTCGTCGTCGGGGTGTCCGGCCACTGCGGGTCCGGCAAGTCGACCCTTGCCCGTGCGCTCGTCGACGCGCTGCCCGGGGCGGTCCGGATCCGGGGTGACGACTTCCTCGATCCGACCCGTTCTCACCGGCGGTCGACGGACTGGGACGGGGTCGAGCGCCTGCGGCTCGCTGCCGAGGTCCTCGAGCCGCACCGCGCCGGTCGGGCGAGCACGTTCCGCCGGTTCGACTGGTCCGCCCACACGCTCGGAGCACCGGAGCCGTTGCCGACCACCGACCTGCTCGTCGTCGACCTGATCGGGCTCTTCCACCCGGAGGTCCGGGGGCTCCTGGACCTGGCGGTCTGGTGCGACGTCGACCTCGACGAGGCAGCCCGGCGAGGGATCGCTCGGGACCGCGAACTCGGACGCTCGCATGACGACCTGTGGCGCGACGTCTGGATCCCGAACGACCGCGACTTCGCCGAGCGTTTCGCCCCGCGGGAGTCCGCAGACATCCGGTACCGCTCGCGGGTTCGACGGTCGGACATCCGCATGCCCGGAGACGGGTGAACCCGCCGTGACCCGAGGGACTACGACGGCTTCCAGAACCCGAGCAGCCGTTCGACTGCGGGACTGTGCATCGACAGTAGCGTGCCTGGGTGATCCCGCCTCCGACGCTCTGACACGGTGGAGCGACCGCCAGCGTGGTTCGCGCTGAGCGACCGCACTCGGGCCGCCGGCCACGAGGACTGTCGCTCAGCGCGAACCTCAGCCCGCGACCGCTCACAACCGCGGGTCGACCGCCTCCGACTCCATCGCCAGCACCCCGAACACGGCCTGGTGCACGCGCCACAGCGGCTCCCCCTCTACGAAGCGCTCGAGCGACTCCAGCCCGAGGGCGTACTCGCGGAGCGCCATCGACCGCTTGTGCCCGAGGTCCCGGTCCTTCAGGCGCGCCAGGTTGCCCGGCTCGGTGTACTCCGGCCCGTAGATGATCCGCAGGTACTCCCGTCCGCGGACCTTCACTCCCGGCTGCACAAGCCCCTTCGGCCCGCGGGTCAGGTTCGACTCGGGCTTCACGACGGCACCCTCGCCCCCGGCGCCGGTGAGGTCCTGCCACCACTCGGCCCCGGCCGCACGGCTCGTCTCGTCCCGCACGTCCACGAGCAGCGACCGGGTCGCCCGCACCACGTCGGGCGCGGCGGCGGCCAGGCGGTCGGCGACCGCCATGTGCCAGCCGTGCGTCCGGTCCGCGAACGTCCGTCCCCGGGCGGCCAGGACCTGGAACGGCGCGAACCGCACGTCGTCGAGGCCGGTCGCGGGGTCGGCGTACCGGCGGTAGGACTCGGTGTAGGCGGTGGCGTCGACGGCGCGCTGCTGGGTCCGGGCCAGCAGGTCGGTGACGTCGATGCCGCGGTCACGTGCTGCGGCGAGCGCGGCCAGGGCGTCCGGGAACGCCCCGCCGGCAGCGGCACCGACCTCGGCGTACCAGTCGCGGATCATGCCCTCGGCCTTGACCGCCCACGGCAGCACCTCGCCGTCGAGCAGCAGCCAGTCGGTTTCCAGTTCGTCCCAGAGGCCGGCTGCCTCGACCGCTGCGTCGAGCCGTCCGAGGAAGGTCCGGGAGTCGGCGGCGTCGAAGAACGCCCGGCCGGTGCGGGTGGTCACGACGCCGTTCCAGTCCGCCGGCGCCCCGAAGCGGTCCGGGTCGCGTGCGAGCAGCACGGTGCCGCGGGAGCCCATGTGCTTCTCCTCCATCCGCACGTGGTCGACGCCCTGGCCCCGGTAGTACGCGAACGCCTCGTCCGGGTGCTCCAGGTGGTCGGGGTGCGCCGAGGTCGCGACCGGGCTCATCGTCGGCGGCAGGTACGGCAGCCAGCGCGGGTCGACGGCGAACCGGCTCATCACCTCGAGGGCGCCGGCCGCGTTCTCGGCACGGATGCCGATCCGACCGTGATGACGGGTCTCGACGATCTGCTTGCCGGTGACGTCCTCGATCGGGAGCAGCCCGGGGACGCGGCGCGGTGCGGCGGGGCCGGCCACGGGCCTCCCGGCCGGACTGGAGGCACGCCCCACCTCCGCACCGTCGGCACCCGTCATCGACGTGCCCGGTCCGCGCAGCGGCTCGAGCGGCTTGGCGGCGGCGTAGTGGACCCGCTCGGCGTCGACCTGGACGACCTCGCGCTCGGGGTAGCGGAGCGCGGAGAGCTTGCCGCCGAACACGCACCCGGTGTCGAGGCACATCGTGCCGTTGATCCACTCGGCGTCGACCGTCGGCGTGTGGCCGTAGAGGACCGTCGCCTTCCCGCGGTAGGCGTCCGCCCACGGCAGGCGGACGGGCAGGCCGTACTCGTCGCTCTCCCCGGTGGTGTCGCCGTAGAGCGCGAAGGACCGCACCCGGCCGGAGGCCCGGCCCTGGTACTGCTCCTTCAGCCCGGCGTGCGCGACGACGAGCCGGCCGTCGTCGAGCACCAGGTGGCCGACAAGCGCGCGGCAGAACTCGCGGACCTCGTCGCGGAAGGTGTCCGGTTCGGCGGCGAGCTGGGCGAGGGTCTCGGCGAGCCCGTGCGACGTCTGGACCTTGCGACCGTCGAGCGCACGGACGAGCTTGTCCTCGTGGTTGCCGGGGACGGCGAGGGCGTGGCCGTTCCGCACCATGCCCATCACGAGCCGCAGGACCCCCGGGGAGTCCGGGCCGCGGTCGACCAGGTCGCCGAGGAACAGCGCCTGACGGCCCTCCGGGTGCACGGCGTCGACGGGTCGGCCGAGGTCGTCGCGGACCAGGGTCCAGCCGAGCCGGCCGAGGAGCGTCTCGAGCTCGGAGCGACAGCCGTGCACGTCCCCGATCACGTCGAAGGGACCGTGCTCGCCGGTGCGGTCGTTGAGCAGGGGCTCGCGGACGATGGTGGCGGCGGCGATCTCGTCCTCGCCGTGCAGCACGTGGACGCGGCGGAACCCCTCCTTGCCCAGGGCCTTGAGCCCGCGGCGGAGCTGCCCCTGCTGGCGTCGGATGACCTCGGGGCCGAAGTCCCGACCGGTGCGGGCGGCGTTCCGGGCGATGCAGACCGACTCGGGGGCGTCGAGGACGATCGCGACCGGCAGCACGTCGTGCTCGCGGGCGAGCTGCACGAAGTCGCGACGGGCCTCGGCCTGCACGTTCGTCGCGTCGACGACGGTGAGCAGTCCGGCACGCAGTCGCTGGGCGGCGATGTGCTTCAGCGCCTCGAAGGCGGCGGGGGTCGCGGCCTGGTCGTCCTCGTCGTTCGAGACGAGGCCCCGGAAGAAGTCGCTGGACAGGGTCTCGAAGCGACCGAAGTGCTGCGCGGCGAACGTGGACTTGCCGGAACCACTCGTGCCGACGAGCAGCACCAGGGACATGGTGGGGACGGTCAGGGCGGTCATGCGGCGGTGCCTCCGGTCGTCGGGCTGGTGGTCGTCGAGCTGGTGGTCGTCTGGCCGCCGGTCGTGTGGCGGCGGAACAGGGCGAGCTGGGTGGGTGGGCCGACCTCGGGGTCGTCGTCGCCCACGGGTCGGTGCTCGACGGTGTAGCCCTGCCGGTCCCCGACGGCCTGCGCCCACGTGCGGAACTCGTCGCGCGTCCACTCGAACCGGTGGTCCGGGTGCCGGAACCGACCGGCCGCCAGCGAGGCGAAGCGGACGTTGTGCTCGGCGTTCGGGGTGGTCACGACGACGGCGGCGGGCCGGGCGGCCTGGAACACCGAGGCCTCGAGTGCCGGCAGCCGCTCGGGGTCGACGTGCTCGACGACCTCCATCAGGACGACCGCGTCGAGGCCGGCGATCCGGTCGTCGGAGTACGTGACCGAGGACTGCAGCAGCCGCACGCGGGCCCGCTGCTCGTCACTGACGTCGTCGAGGCGCAGGCGCCGCTCGGCCCGTGCGAGTTCGCGGGGTGCGACGTCGGTGCCGATGATCGTCGTGAAGGAACGGTCGGCGAACAGGTGTCGGAGCAGGGCGCCCTCGCCGCAGCCGACGTCGGCAACCGTGTGGGCCTGGACGTCGGCGAGCGCCATCAGGACGGCCTCGGCGCGGCGGCGGTACAGCGGTGTCTCGGGCCGATCCGTCGCCCCGTCGTCGTCCGCCGGCGCCTCGTCGACGGGCGCGTCCACCGAACCACCGTCCCCGGCCGTGCCGTCGAGCCCGAGCAGTCGTCCGGTCGCGTCGTCGACGAGGGACCGCTGGTGCGCGAGCGACCGGGTCGTGATGAGCTCGCGGAGCGGGTGCTCGGCCAGCCACCCCTCGCCGCGACGGAGCAGCATGCCGACCTCGTCGTCGCCGACCCAGTAGTGCTTGGCGTCGTCGAGCACCGGCAGCAGCACGGTGAGCTGGCGGAGCGCGTCGGCCAGCCGGACCCGGCCACGCAACCGCAGCCCGACGGTGGCGGCGTCGCCCCACTCCGGACGGGTGTCGTCGAGCGGCCGGCGGGTCTCTTCGACGTCCCAGCCGAGCGGTGCGAACAGCCGGGTGGCGAGGCCCATCCCGTGCTCGTCGACCTCGCTGGGCACGCTGGTCAGGCCGAGTTCGAGGTCCATCGGCTCGGCGGCGCGCTCCGGCCGCGAGGTGCTGCGTCCGCCCATCGCGCTGCGGAACACCTGCCCGATCGCCAACGCGAGCATCGAGGTCGACGCGTACGGACGGTCGTTGACGTAGCGGGACAGCGCCTGCGCGTCGGCGCCGTACCGCTTGCTGCGGGCGAGGGCGATGGCGTCCACCTCGAGCAGCAGGGCGGCGGTGCACTCGTCGGGGGTGTCCGCGGGGTAGAAGACGTGTGCCGTGCCGACGCTCAGGTCGAAGGACTGGGCCTTCCCGGGGTGCTTGTGCAGCAGGTGGGAGAGGTCCGGGGCCGCGTCGCCGCGGGTGGTGATGGTCACGAGCATGCGCGTGGCCTCCGATCGTCGTGGTCCGGCGTCGCTGCCGCCCGGCGGTTCCGAGGCCGGAGAGCGAGCCTAGTACGACGGGACGGTGCACAGGCAACGTCAGCAGACTGGGACGTCGACCGTCCCGCCGAACCCGGCGCCGGTCCCCCGACAGGAGGCCCGTGATGGTCGTGTACGACAGCCGCCCGATCCGACGTGCCCGGCAACTCGTCGGGGACGTCCTGGTGCTGGTCGGCATCGTCCTGGCGGTGGTCGTCGGCCGCGACGTCGCCGGTTCGATCGCCCGGCTCGCCACGATCGGCACCCGGGTGCAGTCCGAGGGGACCGCGTTCCAGCAGCAGCTCTCCGCCACCGCACGCGCACTGTCGCGGATCCCGCTCGCTGGGGACGCCGTCAGCAGTCCGCTCCGGAAGGCCAGCGAGCACGCGGGCGCCGTCGCCGCCGCCGGTGCCCAGCAGCACGACACGGCCCTGCACCTCGCGCACCTGGTCGGCGGCGGGCTGACCGTCGTCGTCATCGCCCTGCTGCTGCTGGTGTGGGTCCGGACCCGTGGGCGCTTCGTCCGGGTGGCGAGTGCCACCAGCAGCGTCGACCGGTCGCCGGACGGAGCCGAACTCCTCGCGCTGCGGGCCCTCGTCGGTCGGGACGCCGTCGTCGCCCTCGGGCCCGGTGTGGTGGACCGGTGGCGCGGGCGGGACCCGCAGACGGTCGCGGCGCTGGCGGACCTCGAGCGGCGGAGCTGCGGCCTGCGGACCCGGGCGGGCCGCGACTGACCGGCACCGGTCACCGTTCGTGGCCGGATCGTCACCGCCGGGTCCTGGTCCGCGCCGCTCGCTTGGCGGTACCGTCACCGCATGGACGCCGTGTGGGCCGCAGCATCGTGTGCGCTGGAGAACGTGCCGTGCAACGACGGCGGCGGCGGTGCCCTGGACGCGACCGGCGTGTTCGTCACCGTCGTGGTCGTCGTGGCCGTCATCGTGCTGTTCGGTGTGCTCCTGCTCGGACGCTCCCGCCGCTGACGTCCGCACCCCGCCGGTCCAGGGCGCTCCGGGCGCGCACGACGAGGTCGAGGACGCCTGCCTCGAGTTCGGGTCACGCGACAGGCGTCCTCGCGCTACGACGCCGTCGGGTACGACGTTGGCGCACGACGATGTCCGACCCGGTAGTGGGGGGACGGGCGACCGCGGCCAGGGTCCGCGGTGTAGCGCGGGCGACGCTACGCTTCCCGGTCCCACCGGCCAAGCGTTCCGGATCGGGTTGTCCGATCTCCGCGGAGAGCGGGACGGGAGGCCCACCCGACGTCCGCCACACGGGCCCGGTGATCCGGGCCTCCCGTCCAGGACGACGAGCGTCAGCCGACGGTCCGCGCCACGGTCAGAGCGTGGCGTCCTGCCACCGCGGCCCGGTCCCGGTCACGACGACCCGGCGCGGTTCGTCCGGCACCTCGTCCGGATCGACGTCGTCGTCATCGTCCGCGCCCCCGCCACCGGTCGGCCGGGTGATCTCGACGTCCAGGACACTGTCACCGACCCCGTCGACCATCCCGCGGCCCCACTCGACGACGACGATCGAGCCGTCCCAGTCGAGGTCCAGGTCGTCGAGCTCGACCGGGTCGGACAACCGGTACGCGTCCACGTGGACCAGGTCCGGACCAGCCGTCGTCGGGTGCGTCCGAGCGAGCACGAACGTCGGGCTGGACACCTGCCCGCGAGCGCCGAGCGCTGCACCGAGTCCCCGGGTCATCGTGGTCTTGCCGGCGCCCAGGGGCCCGGTGAGGACGACCAGGTCCCCCGCCCGGAGCACGGCGGCGATCCGGGCACCGAGCGCGCCCATCTCGTCCGTCGTGGCGACCGTGGTGTCGAGGAGGACGCTCACGACCGCTCGCCCCGCAGGTACTCCCCCACGCGGCCCTCGCCGGAGTGCCCCTCGTACACGCGCGGGACCCGGCTGCCGATCCGGCAGACGATCTCCTCGCCGATGGTGTCGAGCGCCCGGCCCCACTCGAGGACCGTGGCCTCGCCGTCCTCACCGGTGCCGAACAGCGTCACGGTGTCACCGACCCGGACGTCGTCGTCGCCGACGTCGACCAGGAACTGGTCCATCGCGACGCGGCCGGCGATCGGGTACCGGGTGTCGTCGATCGCGACCTCGAGGCGCCCCTGGGCGGCACGGGGGACGCCGTCCGCGTAGCCGACCGGCACGAGCGCCAGGGTCGTCTCGGTGTCGGTGCGGTACGTGTAGTCGTAGGAGACGCCGGTGCCGACCGGGACGCGCTTCGTCTTCGCGACGGAGGCGGAGAGCGTCATCACGGGCGTCAGGCCGAGGTCGGCGGCGGAGACCCCGTCGGCACCGGGGATGCCGAACAGGTTGGCGCCCATCCGGACCATGTCCTTCCGGAACTCCTTGCGCTCCAGGCCGGCGAGCGAGGCGGCGACGTGTTCCCACCGGATGTCGAGCCCCAGGTCCTCGGCCTGCTCGACCATGGCGTCGAAGTGCGCCACGGCGGCGGAGTCGTCGGCGTCCGAGGACTCCGCCAGGTGCGTGTACGCGGCGACGACCTCGATGCGGCCGTCGCGCTGGGCGTCGCGCGCCAGTTCGACGAGTGCGGTCCAGTCCTCGGCGGTCGCGCCGTCACGGTGCAGGCCGCTGTCGACGCCCAGGTGCACGCGCGCCGGACGCTGGTCGACCGCGTCGACGATGCGACGCAGCTCCGCGATGTTGGAGACACCGAGGTCGACGGCCGAGTCGATGGCGTCGCGGAAGTCGAGCCCCGGGTCGTGCTGCCAGGTGAACAGGTGGACGTCCTCGCCGACGCCGATGGCGCGCAGCCGCAGCGCCGCGGGCACCGTCAGCACACCGATCCACCGGATGCCCGCGTCGACCGCGGTCAGGGCGATGGGTTCGAGGCCGTGCCCGTAGGCGTCGGCCTTCATGATCGCCATCACCTCGACCGGCTGCATCCACGACCGGACCAGGTCGAGGTTGGCGCGGTAGGCGTCCAGGTCGATGACCGCCCGGCGCAGTCCTGCGCTCACGTCGTCCTCCGTTCGACGCTGCGGCCGACCCGGGCGACCACCTCGTAGTTGATGGTGCCGATCGCGGCGGCCCAGTCCTCCACCGCGGGGTCGCCGTTCGCCGGATCGCCCCAGAGCACGACCTCGTCCCCGATCGCGACGTCCGCGTCCCCGATGTCGATGTGCATCGCGTTCATGGCCACCCGTCCGACGACCGGGAACCGCCGGTCCCCGATCCGCACCGAGACGTGGTTGCCGTACGCCCGGTCGAAGCCGTCGGCGTACCCGAGTCCGATCACCGCGAGCCGGGTGTCCTGCTCGGCACGCCAGGTGTACCCGTACGAGACACCGTCCCCCGCGGGCACCGCGACCGTCCGCAGCACCGCGGCGGTCACCCGCATCGCGGGCCGCAGGCCGAGGTCGGCCGAGGTCCGGTCCGGGAACGGGCTGAGTCCGTACAGCGCCAGACCCACCCGGGCCAGGTCGCGGCGGGTCTCCGGCAGCGCCAGGCTGCCCGCGCTGGCGGCGAGGTGCACGACGTCGGGGCGGATGCCGACCGCTGCCAGGCCGTCGATCGCCCGCTGCAGTGCGGCGTCCTGGTCGAGGTCGTCCGAGCGTGAGGCGTTCGACAGGTGGGACATCAGCCCCTCGATGCGGGTGCGGTCGCCGTTCCGGGTCAGGGCCGCGGCCGTCGCGAAGAGCTCGGGCCACTCGGACTCGACCGCTCCGTTGCGGCTGAGGCCGGTGTCCACGACCAGGTGCACCTCCGGCACGTCGGCGTCGGCCGCGGTGGAGAGCTGCTCGACGCTGGAGACCGCCGGGGTGATGCCGTACCGGGCCGCACGGCGGAAGTCCTCGTCGGGGGCGTGCAGCCACGCCAGGATCCGGACGCCCTCGTCGATGCCGGCCTCACGGAGCGCGACCGCCTCGTCGAGGTCCGCGACCCCGAGCCAGTCCGCGCCGGCGTCCACCAGGGCCCGGGCGACCTCGACGGCACCGTGCCCGTACGCGTCGGCCTTCACCACCGCGACGACGCCGGACGGAGCCACCTGTTCCGCGACCGTGGCGTAGTTGGCGATCAACGCCTCCCGGTCGACGGTCACCCCCGTGAACGCGCTCACGCGATCGGTCCTTCCGTTGCGGGCCGCTCCCGGCCCTCGATGACGACGAACGCCGTCGCGATCCCGCCGTCGTGCGACAGCGAGAGGTGCACGTGCCCGACGCCGCGCTCGTCGGCGACCCGCTGCGCACCCTGGTGCAGGGTGAGCGACGGGTTCCGCTGGTCGTCCGCGACGACCTCGAGTTCCCGCCAGCTCAGGCCGGCGCTCGACCCGAAGGCCTTGATCAGGGCCTCCTTCGCAGCGAACCGGGCGGCGAGTGACGCCACCGGGCGCGGCTCACCGTCCCGCAGCTGCTCGGCGTCGGTGAACAGCCGCGACCGCATCGCGGGGGTCCGTGTCAGGACCCGCTCGAACCGTTCCAGGTCGACCACGTCGACCCCGATGCCGATGATCACGTCCGCTTACTCGACGGTGACCGACTTCGCGAGGTTGCGCGGCTGGTCCACGTCGAGGCCCTTGGCCGCGGCGAGCTCCATGCCGAACATGTGCAGCGGCGCCACGGCGAGCAGCGGCTCGAACAGCGGCGTCGCGAGCGGGATCCGCAGGACCTCGTCGGCGAAGGGCAGCACGGCGGCGTCGCCCTCTTCCGCGATCGCGATCACCCGGGCACCGCGGGCGCGGATCTCCTGGATGTTCGAGACGACCTTCGGGTGCAGCGACCGGGCGTCACGCGGCGACGGGACGATGACGAAGACGATCTGGCCGGGCTCGATGAGCGCGATCGGACCGTGCTTCAGCTCACCGGCGGCGAAGCCCTCGGCGTGGATGTAGGCGAGCTCCTTGAGCTTCAGCGCGCCCTCGAGTGCGATCGGGTACCCGACGTGTCGGCCGAGGAACAGGACACTGCGGGTGTCCGCCATCCACTTGGCCAGCTCGGCGACCCCGGAGGCGTCCTCGATGGTCTGCTGCAGCTTCTCCGGCAGCCCCTCGAGCTCGGCGACCTGGGCGGCGATCTGCTCCGCCGTCAGCGTGCCGCGGAGCGTGGCGAGGTGCAGCCCGAGCAGGTAGAGCGCGACGCCCTGCGCCAGGAACGCCTTCGTCGACGCGACCGCGACCTCGGGGCCGGCGTGCGTGTAGATCACGGCGTCGGACTCGCGCGGGATCGTCGCGCCCTGGGTGTTGCAGATCGAGAGGACCTGGGCGCCCTGCTCGCGGGCGTACTTGACCGCCATCAGCGTGTCCATCGTCTCGCCGGACTGGCTGATCGAGACGACGAGCGTGCGCTCGTTCAACACCGGGTCGCGGTAGCGGAACTCGTGGGCGAGCTCGACCTCGACGGGGACGCGGGCCCACTGCTCGATCGCGTACTTGCCGAGCATGCCGGCGTAGGCCGC
Source organism: Curtobacterium sp. MCLR17_032 (assembly GCF_003234795.2). Lineage (NCBI taxonomy): Bacteria > Bacillati > Actinomycetota > Actinomycetes > Micrococcales > Microbacteriaceae > Curtobacterium > Curtobacterium sp. MCLR17_032. The sequence continues at coordinate 3,340,325 of NZ_CP126268.1, forward strand.
GGTGCCACAGGCGATGACGATGACGCGGTCGACCTGCTGCAGGCGCTCGGCGATCGGCTCGAGGTCGGTCAGCGTGACCGCCCCCTCGTGCACGCGGCCGAGGACGGTGTTGCGGACCGCTTCCGGCTCCTCGCTGATCTCCTTCGCCATGAACGAGGACCAGCCGCCCTTGTCGGCGGCCGAGGCGTCCCAGTTCACCTCGAACTCGTTGCGGTCGGCGGGGGTGCCGTCGAAGTGGATGACGTCGACGCCGTCGGGACGGATCGTGGCGATCTCGTCCTGGCCGATCGACAGGGCGCGCTGCGTGTACGCGACGAACGCGGCGACGTCGGAGCCCATGAAGTTCTCGCCGTCGCCGAGACCCACCACGAGCGGCGAGTTGCGACGGGCACCGACGACGACGCCGGGCTGGTCGGAGTGCACGACGAGGAGCGTGAAGGCGCCGTCGAGTCGGGCGACCGTGCGCCGCATCGCCTCGGTCAGGTCGTGGGTCTGGCGGAACTCGCGCGCGACCAGGTGCGCGGCGACCTCGGAGTCGGTCTCGCTGTGGAAGACGACGCCCTCGGCGAGCAGTTCGTCCTTCAGCGGGGCGAAGTTCTCGATGATGCCGTTGTGGATCAGCGCGAGCTTGCCGTCGTCCGCCAGGTGCGGGTGTGCGTTCTCGTCGGTCGGGCCGCCGTGCGTCGCCCAGCGGGTGTGGCCGATGCCGGTGCCGCCGTCCGCGATCGGGTTGGTGTCGAGCTCGTCGATGAGCATCTGGAGCTTGCCGGCCTTCTTCGCCGAGGTCAGGTCTCCGGCCGGATCGACGACGGCGATGCCGGCCGAGTCGTAGCCGCGGTACTCGAGGCGACGCAGGCCTCCGAGGAGGACGTCCGTGCTGCTGTTGCTGCCGACGTATCCGACGATTCCACACATGGGATCGATCCTACGGGCAGCGCGGGGAGCACCCTGCGAACCGCACGGCGGGTGGGGATAGCCTCCGGGCATGGGACGCTTCGACGACATCGAGATCACCACCATCAAGGGCGAGACCACCACGTTCGGCAGCTTCGGTGACAAGGCGGTGCTCGTGGTGAACGTCGCCTCGCGCTGCGGCCTCGCCCCGCAGTACGAACAGCTCGAGGAACTGCAGCGCACGTACGGCCCGCGGGGCTTCACCGTGCTCGGCTTCCCGAGCAACCAGTTCCTGCAGGAGCTCGGCTCGTCCGAGGCCATCGAGGAGTACTGCTCCACCACGTGGGGCGTCAGCTTCCCGATGTCCGAGAAGGTCAAGGTGAACGGCCGCTCGGCGCACCCGCTCTACCGCGAGCTCACACAGGCCCCGGACGCCTCGGGCAAGGCCGGACGCGTCATCTGGAACTTCGAGAAGTTCCTGGTCGCCCCCGACGGCACCGTCACGCGCTTCCGCCCGACGGTCAAGCCGGACGCCCCCGAGGTCGTCGCCGCCATCGAGGCGGCGCTCCCCGCCTGATCGGCGGGTGCACCCGCTGACGGACAGGAGGCCCGTCCACCGCAGCCGACGTCGCTGACCGGTGGCGGGCCTCCCGGCTGGGTACGCTCGATGCCATGCCGATCCCGGAGACGACCGTCGCGCACCCCACCCCCTTCGTGGAGATCCCGCGGGACGAGTGGTCGCAGCTCGCGCCGAAGGAACACCTCTCGCTCACCGAGACCGAGATCGTGCAGCTGCGGGGGCTCGGTGACCGGCTCGACCTGACCGAGGTGCAGGACGTGTACCTGCCGCTCTCCCGGCTGCTGACGCTGTACGCGGCCGGCGCGCGGGACCTGCACGCGGAGACCAGCCGCTTCCTCGGCGAACGCGCCCGACGGACGCCGTTCGTGATCGGTGTCGCCGGGTCGGTCGCCGTCGGCAAGAGCACCGTCGCGCGCCTGCTGCGCGAACTGACGAAGCGGTGGCCGGACACCCCGCGGGTCGAACTCGTGACCACCGACGGGTTCCTGTACCCGAACGCCGAGCTCGAGCGCCGCGGGATCATGGACCGCAAGGGCTTCCCGGAGTCGTACGACCGCCGCTCCCTGCTGCGCTTCGTCAGCCAGGTGAAGAGCGGCGCGACCGAGGTCCGGGCGCCGTACTACTCGCACCTGGTCTACGACATCGTGCCGGACGCCGAGATCGTGGTGCGGCAGCCGGACATCCTCATCGTCGAGGGGCTCAACGTGCTGGCGCCGCCGGTGCACGGTCGCCTCGCACTGTCCGACCTGTTCGACTTCACGATCTACGTCGACGCGAAGACCAAGGACATCGAGTCCTGGTACGTCGACCGGTTCCTGGCGCTGCAGGAGCAGGCGTTCTCGAGCCCGGACTCGTTCTTCCACCGCTTCGCCGCGCTGTCACGCGAGGACGCGGTGGCGACGGCGACCGGGGTGTGGCGCGCGATCAACGAACCGAACCTGCTCGAGAACGTGCTGCCGACGCGCTCCCGGGCGACGCTCGTGCTCAAGAAGGCCGCCGACCACAAGGTGACGAGCGTCCTGCTCCGCAAGATCTGACCGGCGGGGTCCTCCCCCGGATCGGTTCCGAGTGGCGCCGCACAACAGGAACCCGCTCGAACCGCGGACGTCCGTGGTTCGAGCGGGTTCCTGTTGTGCGTGGCCGGAGCGCGCCAGCGGGCGCGGCCGGGCTCCGCGGACGGGGCTCCGGCGGGCTACGCGGCCTCGGGGGTCAGACGCTCGCGGACGACCTCGGCGAGCTCCTCGGCGACGCGCTGGGCGTCCTCCTGCGACGCGGCCTCGACCATGACACGGACGACCGGCTCGGTACCGGAGGGACGCAGCAGCACCCGGCCGGTGTCACCGAGCGCCTCGGTCGCCGCAGCGATCGCGTCCTGCACGCCCTGGTCCTGCAGGCCGTGCCGGTCGACGCCCTTGACGGCGAGCAGCACCTGCGGGAACACGGTCATGCACGCGGCGAGCTCGCCGAGCGACTTGCCGGTGCGCGCCATCTCGGCGACCAGGTGGAGGCCCGTCAAGACCCCGTCACCCGTCGTCGCGAAGTCGTTGAAGATGATGTGACCGGACTGCTCACCACCGAGCGAGTAGCCGCCCTCGTTCATCTTCTCGAGCACGTAGCGGTCGCCGACACCGGCCTCGATCACGGTGATGCCCGCGTCCGCCATCGCCCGCTTCAGCCCGAGGTTCGACATCACCGTCGCGACGAGGGTGTCGTCGACCAGTCGGCCGCGTTCCTTGAGGGACAGCGCGAGGATCGCCATGATCTGGTCGCCGTCCACCGCGTTGCCCTCGGCGTCCACCGCCAGGCACCGGTCCGCGTCGCCGTCGTGGGCGATGCCGACGTCGGCTCCGGCCTCGAGGACGGCGCGTGCCAGGTTGTCGATGTGGGTCGAGCCGACCCCGTCGTTGATGTTGATGCCGTTCGGGTCGGCACCGATCAGCGTGACCTTCGCACCCGAGTTCACGAAGACCTCGGGCGAGACCCCGGACGCCGCCCCGTTGGCGCAGTCGAGCACGACGTGGATGCCGTCGAGCCGGTGGGGCAACGTGCCGAGCAGGTGCACGACGTAGCGGTCCTCGGCGTCGGCGAACCGCGTGATGCGACCCACCTCGGCGCCCGTGGGGGTCGGTGCGGACTGGTCGTGCATGGCCGCTTCGATGCGGTCCTCGACCTCGTCCGGCAGCTTGCGCCCACCAGCGGCGAAGAACTTGATCCCGTTGTCCGGCGCGGGGTTGTGCGACGCGGAGATCATCACGCCGAAGTCGGCGTCGATGTCCGCGACGAGGTACGCCGCTGCGGGGGTGGGGATGACCCCGGCGTCGAGGACGTCGACGCCGGCGGAGGCGAGCCCGGCTGCCACTGCGGCACCCAGGAACTCGCCGGAGACGCGCGGGTCGCGCGCCAGCACGGCCTTGGGGCGCGTGCGACCGGACGCTCGTCGAGCGTCCGCATGGTGTCCGTGCGTGAGCACGGCCGCGCTCGCCTGGGCAAGACCCAGTGCGAGCGCGGCCGTCAACTCGCCGTTGGCGAGGCCACGAACGCCGTCGGTACCGAACAGACGCGGCATGCGATCTCCCGCCGTCAGGCGATCAGCGCTTCGAGAACTGCGACGCCTTGCGGGCCTTCTTGAGACCGGCCTTCTTGCGCTCGATGACGCGGGCGTCACGGGTGAGGAAGCCGGCCTTCTTGAGGGTCGCGCGGTTGTTCTCGCGGTCGATCTCGTTCAGGGTGCGGGCGATGGCGAGACGCAGCGCGCCGGCCTGACCCGAGGGGCCGCCACCCGTGATGCGGGCGGTGACGTCGTACGAGCCGAGGAGCTCGAGCACCTTGAACGGGTCGTTGATGAGCTGCTGGTGCAGCTTGTTCGGGAAGTAGTCCTCGAGGGTGCGGCCGTTCACGACGAACGTGCCGGAGCCCGGGACGAGACGCACGCGGGCGATGGCCTCCTTGCGGCGACCGACGGCACCGCCCGAGACGTTGAGGATCTGACGGGGAGCCGCCTCCGACGCGACGGGTGCGCTCTCGGTGGTGAAGGTCTCCGGGGTCTGGTCGATGGAGTCAGCGATCTGAGCCATGAGTGTTTTCTCGTTCCTGGAAGTCGTCGTGGCCGCTGTTACTGCGAGACCTGGTCGAAGGTGTACGGCTTGGGCTGCTGCGCCGCGTGGGGGTGCTCAGCGCCTGCGTAGACCTTGAGCTTCTTGAGCTGCTCGCGACCGAGGGTGTTCTTCGGCAGCATGCCGCGGATCGCCTTCTCGACGGCGCGGGTCGGGTGCTTCTCCAGCATCTCCGGGTAGCTGGTGGCCGTGAGGCCGCCCGGGTAACCGGAGTGACGGTAGTAGACCTTCTTGGCGAGCTTCGACCCGGTCAGGGCGACCTTGTCGGCGTTCACGATGATGACGTAGTCACCCATGTCCATGTGCTGGGCGAAGGTGGCCTTGTGCTTGCCGCGGAGGAGGGCGGCGACGTGCGAAGCGAGGCGGCCGAGCACGACGTCGGTCGCGTCGATGACGATCCAGTCGTGCTGGACGTCTGCCGGCTTCGGGGAGAACGTACGAGTCACAGGAGTGCTGCTTTCGTGTCGAGGTGAGGAGTCCGTGAATCCCACTCCGGTGGGCGTTCCCGCGGGCAGATGCCCGCTGAACGACCCGGTGGAGGGCCCATCTGACTGTCTGGCGCAACAGAGCGCGCAGACCAAGAGATGAGCCTAGCCGACGCCGATCGTCCCGGTCAACCGGCGTCGCTCCCAGCGACACCACGGACGGGAGGCGCGGCACGGGTCGGACCCGTGTCGCGCCTCCCGTCGGTGGTCGCGTTCAGCGCGAGGTCACTCGGCGCTGCCACCCGTCGTCCGGCGGCGACGGAGGGCGAGGAGCCCGCCGCCGGCGAGGAGCGCGAGGGCCGCCGCGAGGCCGCTGCCGATCTCCGCGCCGGTGAAGGCCAGGCTGCCGCCACCCGTGGTCGGCGTCACGCTGGCGCCCGGGGTCGTCCCCGCACCACCGGCGATCGGCGCCGGGGTCGGGTCAGCGGTGGGGTCGCCTGCCGGGTCGTCCGTGCCGGGCTCCGGCGTGGGCTCCGGCGTCGGGCCGCCCGGCACCTCGGCCGCGGTCAGGTCGAAGCCGACCAGGATCGGGTCGTGGTCGCTCGCGCGGTACACGTCGTCCGTGTACAGGTCCGAGACGTTCACGTTGTACCGGCTGTACTCCAGGCCCACCGACTCGGTCGAGTTGATGTTCCAGATGTCCACGCCCGTCACGCTCGCCAACGCCGCCGGTGACGCCAGCACGTGGTCGAGCGACCCGCTGAGCCCACTGAAGACGTACGAGTACTCGGTCCGGTCACGGGCCGGGGCCAGGTCGGTGTAGCCGGCGTCGCGGAGGACGACCATCGGGTCCTCCTCGCTGTACGCGTTGAAGTCACCGATCAGGAAGGTCTTGTCGGTGCCGTACTGCGCCTGCATCGCGGTGGAGAAGGTCGTGAGGGCTCGGGCCTGTCGCACCCGGTCGGCGTTCGAGGCGCCCTGGCCGTCACCCTGGTCGGCGTTCTCGCCGGTGCCGGAGCCCTTCGACTTGAAGTGGTTCGCGATCACCAGGAAGTCGTCGTCCGCGGTCCCACCGACCGGGCGGAACGCGTCCGCGACCGGCTGCCGCTGGAAGACGTCCGAGTCGGTGAGGATCGTCGACTCGGCGGTCGGCGCGACCCGGGCCTTCTTGTAGATGAGGGCCAGGCGGATGACGTCCTCGTCGGCAGCGAGCTTCGTCGGCGACGGGACGTACGCCCACGTGTCGGAGCCGGTGGTGGCGTTGAGCGCGTCGACGAGGGTGGCGACCGCGGCGTCCCGGTCCTGCCCGAAGGCCGCCGAGTTCTCGATCTCCTCGAGCGAGACCACGTCGGCACCCAGGCTGTTGATGGCCTTGACGATCTTCACCTGCTGGCGTGCCAGGTCCTCCGCCTCGGCAGCACCGCGGGCGGCACAGCCGGAGTTCACGGTGAGCGGGTCACCGGCGCGGTCGCGGTAGTAGGTGCAGCCGGTCAGCTGGTCGCCCGTGGTCGGGAAGTAGTTCAGGACGTTGAACCCGGCGAGCTTCAGGTCACCGCCGACCGCGGCGGGCGCCGTGGTGCGGACGTCCGAGAACGTCGCGGGCAGGTCGGCCTTCGCGGTCGCACCGGTGATCGGCGTCGTCGGCTGGAACGTCCAGACGCCGTTCCGGTAGTCGAGGACCACGGGCTCGGTGAACGTCGTGGCGGCGCCGACCGTGACCGGGCCCGCGTTCGTCAGCCACGGCACCGGGATCGACCGGGCCGACTGGTCCTGGTCGTCGCGCGGCAGGAAGTTCGTGCTCGCGCCGTCGTCGAGCGTGACCGTGCGGGCGGCGTTGTCGGCGACCACCGCGGCGGCCTCTGCGCTGCCCGGGCGGGCGACCTCGGTCGGCTGCAGCAGCCGGCCCGGACCCGTGGCGAGCGTGACCACGCCGTACTGGTTCGTCGTGTAGTTGTCGGCGACCGTGTAGTCACCCTGCGGTGCGACGAGCATGCTCTCGAGCGCCTCGCGCTCGGCGTCCGTCCGGGGGAAGGCCACGGCGGCCGGGACCGGGGCGGCGGCCGGGGTGGTGAGCTCCGTCAGCCCGGCGGTGTCCGCGACGGTGAGCTCGGTGAGCCCCTTGAACTCGGACACGGCGCCGGTGACCTGGACGTGGTCGCCGATCGCGACCAGTCCGGCCGTGGCGGCGGAGTAGACGTACAGTCCGTCGGAGGCGGTCCGCGCGGCCAGGGTGGTCGCGCCTCCCGTCCCCGGGGTCTGGATCGTGTAGCCGTTCAGCCCGCCGGTGGCGTAGACCGCGGTCACGATGCCGCTGGTGGTGACGTTCGAGCCGGCGAGCGGTGAGGTGCCCGTCGTGCCCTGGATCTCCGGGATGGTCGCAGCCACTGGGGGCGTGGTCGGCGGGGTGGTGCCGCCGCCGCCCGGCGTCGGCGTCGTGCCGCCCGCTGCCGTCTCGCCGGCGGCGTTCCGCGGGGTGATCGTCCGCGTCAGGGTGAAGTCCGCGGCGTTCGCGTCGGTGTCGGTCGTCCCCTGCCGGACGAGGGCGTCCGGGGTGCCGTTCGCGCCCGAGGGGTTCGTGGCGGGAGCAGTCTCCGACGTGTTCGAGGCGCCGTACCCGAGCAGGTCCACCACGCCGGGCGTCGCCGTCGTGACCGCACCCGCGGGCAGCGCCAGCGCCGTCGACTGGTCGGAGAGGACGAGTGTCCCGCTCGCACCGGAGGCGTTCAACGTCGAGACGACGTCGGGCGTGGGCAGTGCAGCGCCGACCGTCCCGTTCGACGCTCCCTGCACGAGGTACGTGCCGTTCGCCGGGACGGACCCGGTGAGCGGCACGACGGTGCTCGACGCCCCCGTGCTCGTCGCCGAGCGGTACTGCAGCGACCATCCGTCGACGGACACCGCGGCGCCGGTCGGGTTGCCGATCTCGACGAACCGGTTGGTGAACGGCTGGTTCGCGCTGCCGCCCTTGAGGTACGCCTCGGAGATGACGAGTCCGGTGCCCGTCGGGTTCGCGGAGGCGGTGGTGACGGTGACGAGCGGTGCGGCGATCAGGGTCGCGGCAGCCGTGGCGCACAGCAGGGTGCGTCCGACGGTTCGTGGCATGGGGACCTTCGGTTCGTGGTCGGGAGTGATCCCGTGAACCGTACGGGCCTGCGGAGACGCACAGGTTACGACGAGGTGAAACCTCTCCCCCGGACGAGGGTCGACCGGGGGTTCCATCCGTCCTGTGCGGTCGGTGCGGACCGCCGAGCCGGGCTCACCCCTGGATCGGCACCCACTCCGCCCCCACCCGGTGCACCGCCGGCCCGTGCCCCGGCAGCACGATCGCCGGGTACGGCAGCGCCCGGGCGGACTCCACGGCGAGCGCCGGGTCGGCCGTGAAGAACGGCGTGATCATCCGTGGCCGCGGTGCCCACGACCCGGGCTGCGTGTCGTGGTGCGTGACGACGGCGTCGCCGGTGACGATCGCGTCGGCCGCGGGCAGCAGGTACGCGGTCGAGCCGTCGGTGTGCCCCGGGACGGGCAGCGGCGTCATCGCCCGGCCCTCGAAGTCGCGGGCGGTGAAGGCGCGGGCGCTCGGCACGGTCGTCGGGCGGAGGGCGTCCGAGGCGATCGCGCGGCCGAGCCAGCGGAGCACACGGGGTGCGGCGAGTCGGCTGCCGATCTCGGCCGGCGTCACCTGCTGGCGCGCCGGTCCGCGGACGTTGTCGAGTTCGTCGGCGTGCGCCAGGACCTCGACGTGCGGGAAGCGCTCGAGGATCCCGGGCAGCCCGCCGACGTGGTCGACGTGGCCGTGCGTGACGTAGACGCGGCGGAGCTCGTCGAGGTCGTGGCCGGCGAGCAGCACGCTGTCGAGCACCAGGTCGGTGTCGGCCGGGTAGCCCGCGTCGATGAGGGCGACGCCGTCCTCTTCCGCCAGGACGACCCAGTTCGACACCGGCCCCTCGACGAAGACCACACCGGGTGCGACGGAGACGACGGAGCGCGGAGCACGAGGAGCCATCCCCCGACGCTACCGCCCGTCCTCGTCCGGCACGTCGCCGGGCCGGTGTCCCTCCGCGTCGCGACGGGCGCGTGTCTGGGCGGCCCGCGCCTCCAGGGCGTCGTCGTCCGGGTACCCCACCTCGGTGAGGGTGAGTCCGCGTGCCGGGGCGGTCGTGAAGGCGCTGGTCCGTTCCGCCGCGACCCGCAGCTCGTCGAGCTCGTCCGGCGTCATCCGGCCCTCGCCGACGGCGAGGGTGCCGCCGACCATCGCCCGCACCATCGAGTGGCAGAACGCGTCGGCCTGGAGGCTCGCCACCAGTACGCCGTCCGGCTCACGTTCCCAGCGGAACTCCTGCAGGGTCCGGATCGTGGTCGCGCCGACGCGCGGCTTGCAGAAGGCCGCGAAGTCGTGCAACCCGAGCAGCCGCAGCGCGCCCCGCTCCATCGCTGCCGGGTCGAGGCGCCCCGGGTACCAGGTCGTGTGCCCACGGCGGAGTGGGTCGCGGAGGGCGTCGACGTCGGCGACCCGGTACCGGTAGCGCCGCCAGAGCGGGGAGAACCGCGCGTCGAACCCGGCCGGGGCGACGCGCACGCTGCGGACGACGATGTCCCCGTCGGCGCCCGCGAGCCCGTTGAGCCGCCGGAGGAGTCCGCTGAAGGCATCACGGACGGTGCCGTCGGCGCTGGGGCGCTTCGGCCGGGTCAGCGCTGCCCACTGGTCCGGGCTGAGGTCGACGTGCGCGACCTGTCCGGTGGCGTGCACGCCGGCGTCGGTGCGGCCCGCGACGGTCAACTGGGGTGGTTCGCCCCACCGGGTGAAGACGGTGGCGAGGGCGTCCTCGAGCACACCCTGCACGGTGCGGAGTGCGGGCTGGCGTGCCCACCCGGAGAAGCCGGAGCCGTCGTACGCCAGGTCGATCCGGAGTCGCGCGCCGGTGCCGTCCGCGCCGGGGTCGTCTGGTGTCCGGGCCGTCTCGCTCACGCCCTCCACGGTACCGATGTCAGCGCCGCGTCAGTGCCGCGTGAGCGGTCCTCGACAGTGTCGTCCCCGTACACGACGTCGACGGAAGGACACGACGATGACCACGACACCCCTCGCGGTGGAGGCCACTGGCCTCGTGAAGACGTTCGGCAGCAACCGGGCCGTGGACGGGGTCGACCTCCGCGTGGAGGCCGGCACGGTCTACGGGGTGCTCGGACCGAACGGCGCCGGCAAGACCACCACCATCAGCATGCTCGCGACCCTGCTCCGCCTGGACGGCGGCGAGGCGCGGGTGTTCGGCCACGACGTCCGCCGGGAGCCCCACGTGGTGCGCCAGCTCATCGGCGTGACCGGCCAGTACGCCAGCGTCGACGAGACCCTGAGCGCCACCGAGAACCTCGTCGTCTTCGGCCGGCTGCTCGGGTTGTCACGGACCGAGGCGAAGCGGAAGTCGACCGAGCTGCTCGAGCGCTTCGGGTTGAGCGAGGCCGCGCGACGACCGCTCCGCGGGTTCTCCGGTGGCATGCGCCGTCGGCTGGACCTGGCGGCGAGCCTCATCGCGCAGCCGCCGCTGATCTTCCTCGACGAGCCGACGACGGGCCTCGACCCGCGGACCCGGGCGCAGATGTGGGACACCATCCGGGAGCTCGTCGCGACCGGGTCGACCGTCCTGCTGACGACGCAGTACCTGGACGAGGCCGACCAGCTCGCGGACCGGATCGCGGTGATCGACCACGGACGGGTGGTGGCCGAGGGCACGAGCGACGAGCTCAAGGCCTCGATCGGCACCGCGTCGCTGCAGCTCCGGCTGGCCGACTCCACCCCGGCACGTCTGGCCGAGGCGTCCGACCTGGTGCTCCGCGTGCTCGGCACCGCGGCGGTCGCGAGTCCCGAGGGCTCCCGGCTCACCGCGCCGATGGCGGACCCGGACCGTGTCACGGACCTGCTGGTGTCCTTCCGGGACGCCGGCATCTCCCTCACCGAGATGAGCGTGCAGAAGCCGACGCTCGACGAGGTGTTCCTCACCATCACCGGCGAAGGGGTGGGCGCCGACGCGTCCGCGCCCGCCGACCGCACGCTCGAAGGGAGCAACGCATGACCACGCTCACCACCCCCGACCTGACCTCGGCCACGTCCGGCGCACCGCGCATCACCCCGCGGCCGGGCGTCGGCGGTTCCGGCCTGGCCGCGACCGTCCGGCAGTCGCTGACGATGGCGTACCGCGGGCTCATCAAGGTCCGGCGCACACCGGAGCAGCTGTTCGACGTGACGCTCATGCCGATCGTCTTCACCGTGATGTTCACGTACATCTTCGGTGGCGCGATCGCGGGCGACGTCAGCAGCTACCTGCCGATCATCATCCCGGGCATCCTCGTGCAGACGAACATCACGTCGTCGATCGTCACCGGCGTGCAGCTCCGCGAGGACATGGACAAGGGCGTGTTCGACCGCTTCCGGTCCCTGCCGATCGCCCGCATCGCCCCGCTCGCCGGTGCCCTGCTCGCCGACACCGTCCGCTACGCGATCGCCACCACGATCACGTTCACGGTCGGCTTCATCATGGGGCTCCGTCCCGCGGGCGGGATCGGTGCGGTGCTCCTCGCCGGCCTGCTCGTGGTCGTCGTGGCCTGGGCGATCAGCTGGGTCTTCGCCTACTTCGGCGTGATTGCCCGGACGGCGTCGAGTGTCTCCGGCATCTCGAACCTGGTGCTCTTCCCGCTGACGTTCCTGTCGAACGCGTTCGTCCCCGCGGACACCCTGCCGGACTGGCTGCACTGGTTCTCCGACGTGAACCCGGTCTCGCACCTCATCACGGCCGTCCGCGACCTGGTCAACCACGGCACGGTCGGCGGTGACCTGTGGCTGAGCCTGCTCGGCGCAGCGGTCATCGTCGCGGTGTTCGCCCCGCTCACCGTCCGGGCGTACATGCGGAAGGCCTGATCGCCTCGAGCACCGCACGCGCGGCAGCGACGGCCTCGGCCCGGGACGTCCCGGCCGAGGCCGTCTCGGCGTCCGCAACGAGTGCCTCGCCGACCGCGGCGACCACCAGCGGCCGGAGGCGTCGGTGGCCGAGGACGGCGAAGTCCTGCCGTGCACCGAGCCGGAGCGCGCTGCCCCAGGCTGCGGCGACGAGGGCGGGGGTGGGCGCGTCGGCACCGCGGCTGATCGCCTCGAGTGCGGCGCCGAGGACGGCCGTCCCCACCACCGGCAAGTCGTTCCACAGTGCCGGGGTGCGGAGGGCGACCAGGGCGCGCACCCGGACCTGTCGGGCGACGTCCGCACGGGCCTCCCGGCCGTCCTGGAGGCCCGTCCCGGCCCCGGCGGACCGGCCAGCCGCCGCCTCGCCCGCCGCCGTCTCGTCCTGCGCCGCCAGCAGGGCGGCACCGACGATCATCACCCACTGGCTCGCCGCACGTCGGTGCGGCAGCACGCCGTCCCACGCCCGTCGGTACTCCCCGACCGCACGGACCGGGTCGCCCTCGGCGCGCGCGACCTCGGCGCGCACTGCGTGCGCGAGCAACGCCATCTGCGCACGTTCGCCGCCGGGGCCGCCGCCCGGTCCGCCGACCGGCCCGACGCCGGGCGACGCCGGCAGCGCGGCGAGTTCGGTGGCCAGCGTCCGGGCGCGCTCGACGTCCCCGGTCGCCGCGGCACTCAGCCCGACGCTCCACCCCACCTCGATCAGGTCGTCCTCGGCGCCGAACTGCTCGAGTCGCGCACGGGCCGCGTCGGCTGCGTCGAGCGCCTGCTCGTGCCGACCGAGCTGTCCGGCGAGCTGCGTGACCGAGACGGCCGCGGTGCCCGAGGTCCAGACGTCCCCGGCCTGCTCGGCGAGCACCCGCGCACGGGTCGCGAAGCCCAGGGCGCGTTCGAGCTCGCCGTCGTTCTCGGTCAGCGGGGCACTGAGCAGGTGTGCCAGGCACGCCACGCCGGCGTCCGGGTCCTCGCGGAGCCGGGTCAGTGCGGCCTCACCGACGCTCCGACGCCCGAGGGTGAGCAGCAGTTCGGCCTGCGCGTCGACCACGGGCACGCCGGTCACGCCCGTCCGACGGAGGCGGCGGAGCGCCGCGCGGGCACGGACCGAGGTACGGCGGTCCGTGAAGGCGGCCGTCGCGCAGGCGATGACGAGGCCGAGGACCGCCGCGGTGCGGACGCCCGGGTCGCTCGCGAGCGCGTTCGCCGGGTCGCCGCCGCCAGGTCCCAGCGTCCGGAGCACCGCGACGACGTCCGGTGCGATGGCCGCGACCTCGCCGTGCGCCCCGCGGAACGACCAGTACCCGGCGAGCGCCGAGAAGAGCGGGGCGACCGCGACCGGGTCCCCGGCGCGGAGGGCCCACCGCAGCATCGTGACGAGGTTGTCGGCCTCGCGTTCCAGGACCCGGAAGCGGGCGACCTGGTCCGTGGTCCGGACGATGAACAGGTCGTGCCCGGCGGCGGTCCGGCAGGCCCACAGCGTCATCGCGGCGCGGACGTCGGCGGTCGCCCCGGACTCCTCGAGTCGTGCGGCACCGAACTCGCGGACGGTCTCGAGCAGGCGGTAGCGGACCGGCTCCCCCTCCTGCTCGACGAGTTGCACGAGGGACTGCTCGACCAGTTCCGCCAGGTCGTCGAGGGCGTCGTGCAGCCGCTCGGGTGTGGCGACCGCTTCGACGGCGTCGACGGACAGGCCGTCCGGGAACAGCGCGAGGCGGGTCAGCAGGTCCCGGGCACCGGCGTCGAGCAGCCGCCAGCTCCACTCGATCACCGCCAGCAGGGTCCGGTGTCGCTCGGGCGCCGACCGGTCGCCACCCCGGAGCAACGCGAAGCGGTCGTCGAGTCGTCGCTCGATCTCGTCGACGCTCATCCCCCGGATCCGGGCGGCGGCGAGTTCGATCGCCAGCGGTGAGCCGTCCAGCCGGGCGCAGATCCGGCGGACCGCGTCGACCGGCAGCACCGCCCCCGGACGAGCGGCCCGTGCCCGGTCGGTGAACAGGCGGACGGCTGCCCCGTCGGCCTCGACGGGCAGCGGTGCCAGCGGCGCGACGACCTCGCCGGCGACCGCGAGCGGCGCGCGCGAGGTCGTCAGGATCCGCAGTCCGGGCAGCACCGCGAGCAGGTCCGCGGCGAACGCGGCGACCGGCTCGAGGATGTGCTCGCAGTTGTCGAGCACGAGCAGCGTGGGTTCCTCGCCGAGCGCCCGGACCACCCGGGTGCGCAGGTCGGCGATCACCGCGTCCCGGAGGCTCCGCGCACTGCGCACCTCGGCGAGCCCCAGCAGCGCGCCGATCGCGGGGACGACGTCCTCGCCGGTGGTGAGCGGTGCGAGCTCGACGACGACGACCCCGCAGGCCGCCGGCACGGTCGCCGCCGCAGCCTGGGCCAGTCGGGTCTTGCCGAGTCCACCGGCTCCGAGGATCGTCACCAGCCGTGCGTCGGACAGGAGGCGCGTGACGGCGGCGAGGTCGGCCTCCCGTCCGATGAGTGTGTTCGGGGCGGCCCGCAGCCCGACCCGACGGACCGAGCCGCTGGCGGGTCCGGCGCTCCGGAGCACGTCGGCGTTCAGTCGGACCAGGTCGGCCGAGGGGTCGGCGCCCAGTTCGTCGGACAGCCGGTCGCGGTGCGCGGCGAAGACGGCGAGCGCCTCCGCCGACTGGCCGCCGGCGGCGAGGGCACGCACCAGGCCGGCGACGGCGGCCTCGTCGAAGGGGTCGGCCGCAGCCTCGTCGCGCCAGAGGGCCGCGGCGGCGTCGGGGTCGCCCTCGGACTGGAGGACCGTGGCCAGTCGACGACGGAGGTCGCGTCGGACCGCGCTCGCGCGGTCGGCGAGTGCCGTCCCGACCGGACCCTCGAGGTCACCGCCGGGCTCACCGCGCCAGCGGTCCAGCGCTGCACGGAGCGCCGCGGCGTCCCCGGATGCGTCCGGGGGGCCGTCGAGCGTCCGTTCGGCCGCCCCCAGGTCCGTCGCGTCGGCATCCACCCCGAGGGCGTACCCGGCGGCGGTCGAGACGACGATCCCGTCGGCGGTCGCGCGGCGGAGGCGCGAGACGAGCGTCTGCAGGGCCGCTCGGGCGCCCTTCGGCGGCGCGTCGCCCCACAGGTCCTCGATGAGCGACCCGGTGGTCACGGCACGACCACCGGCCAGCACGAGCGCAGTGAGGAAGGTGCGTGCCAGTGCCCCGGGCAGCGGCACGAGCGCCCCGGTGGGGTCCTCGGCGAGCACCGGACCGAGGACGGCGATGCGCGGCGCGGACACGTGAGGAGTCTAGGCGCGGGGTCCGTCAGGGCCAGCCGGTCAGGGCGAGCCCGTCAGGTCGACGGTCCGGTCTCGGTGTCGACGTCCTGCGTCGCCCGACGCTCGGACTCGACGATCCCCCGGAGCGAGACCAGCGCCGACGACGTCACCGCCACGTCGGACGGGTTCTCGCGGGAGGCGTCGAGTGCCTCTTCGAGTTCCGAGATCGCCCGGTCGCCCTCCTCGGGCGGGTGGTCGCCGCGCACCATCGCCGCGACCTGCCGGATCGCCGTCGTGAGGGGTTCCGTGAACGCCTCGTCCGGCCGACCGAGGTTCGACGACACCGGACCCGACCGGGCCACGAGCTCGGTGAGGTCCGTCGTGTACCAGGCGACCCGCTCGAGCGCCCGGAAGCGCGACCCGTCGTGCTGCAGCCGTGCCCGTGAACCGCGGAGCGCCCCGCGGGGGTTGATGCGCCGGCTCTCCTGCGCGATCGACACCCGGCTGCGGACGTCGGCGATCGCCCGGTCCAGCCGGTCCTGCGCCCGGTCCCAGGCCCGCTCGTCCCGCTCGCCCTGCTCCAGGACGTCCGCCAAGCCGTCGAGGTGCTCGGCCAGCACGCCGTTCACCTGGTCGATGCGGCGCTCGGCGTCCCAGAAGCGCAGCGGCGGGAACACCAGGAAGTTCACCAGCAGGCCGACGACCACCCCGACGGCCATCTGCACGAGGTAGCCGAGCGAGTACCCCTCGGCGTGCGCACCCCCGACGAGCAGCACGAACAGCGCTGCCGTCGACACCCACGAGCTGCCCTCGCCGAGGATCCGGAACCCGCCGACGAGCACGCCGACCCCGACCGCCAGCGCGACCGCGAGGACACCGGGGTCCCCCACCCGCATCGTGAACGCCGCCACCGCGATGCCCAGTGCGATGCCGATTAGGGTCTGCACGCCGCTCCGGAGGCCCGCGAACACCGTCGTCTGCATCGCGACCACGGCGCCGAGCGGGGCGTAGTACGGGTAGTCGGACGCGACGCCGGGGACGTGCCGGGCGAGGACCCACGCCAGGGCTGCGGCAGCGGCGGCCTTGGCGGCGTGGAGCAGGCGCGGCTGCGTGCCGGAACTCCGACTCCACCGCCAGACGCGCGTACCGACCCCGGCGATGTGCTGGAACTGCATGGGTGCTCTCATCTCGTCGGCCGACACGGTACGCGGCGGCCGCTGGTCGCGCCTCCGGGTCAGGCCTGACGGGGCGGGCCTGTCGGGGCGGCGGGGACCCCTGGGCATGCAGGAGGGCCCCCGCAGCCTGCGCTGCGAGGGCCCTCCTGGTGGTGCGGTGCGACTACTTGGACGAGTCCGCGGCGTCGTCCGACTTGGCAGCGGCGTCGGCCTCGACCTCGGCAGCAGCGTCGGTCGTGGTCTCCTCGGCGACCGGGGTCGACTCCTCGGTGGTCTCGGTCTCGTCGACCGGGGCCTCCGTGGTGTCGGTCTCCGTCGCGGCCGGCGCAGCGGCGGCCGGAGCAGCCTTGCGCGAGACCGGAGCCGGCGTGCTCGAGACGGGCTCGAGGACGAGCTCGATCGAGGCGAGGGGAGCGTTGTCGCCCTTGCGGAAGCCGAGCTTCGTGATGCGGGTGTAACCGCCCTGGCGGTCGGCCACCTGCGGCGCGATCTCCGTGAACAGCGTGTGCACGACGGTCTTGTCGCGCAGGGCTGCGATCACACGACGACGAGCGTGCAGGTCGCCACGCTTCGCGAACGTGATGAGGCGCTCGGCGACCGGGCGGAGGCGCTTGGCCTTCGTCTCGGTGGTGGTGATGCGGCCGTGCGTGAACAGGGCGTTGGCGAGGTTGCTCAGGAGCAGGCGCTCGTGGGCGGGACCGCCACCGAGGCGGGGGCCCTTGGTGGGCTTCGGCATGTCAGTTCTCCAGTGGTGATGGTGGTGCGCCCCGTGTCAGGAGCGCGTGCGCGTCAGCGCGAGGTCAGTTGCTGGACTCGTCCTCGTCGTACCCGCTGTAGAAGTGGGCACCATCGAATCCGGGGACGGTGTCCTTGAGGGACAGGCCGAGCTCGGTGAGCTTGTCCTTGACCTCGTCCACCGACTTCTGGCCGAAGTTGCGGATGTTCATGAGCTGCGTCTCCGAGAGGGCGACGAGCTCGGACACCGTGTTGATGCCCTCGCGCTTCAGGCAGTTGTAGCTACGGACCGACAGGTCGAGGTCCTCGATCGGCGTCTGCAGCTCGTTCGACAGCACGGCGTCGACCGGCGCGGGGCCGATCTCGATGCCTTCAGCTGCCGTGTTGAGCTCGCGGGCGAGCCCGAACAGCTCGACGAGCGTGCGACCGGCCGACGCGATGGCGTCGCGCGGCGTGATCGCGGGCTTCGACTCGACGTCGACGACCAGGCGGTCGAAGTCCGTGCGCTCACCGGCACGCGTCGCCTCGACGCGGTAGGTGACCTTGAGCACGGGCGAGTAGATCGAGTCGATCGGGATCTGACCGGCCTCGCTGAACTCCGAGCGGTTCTGGGTCGCCGAGACGTAGCCGCGGCCACGCTCGATCGTCAGTTCCAGCTCGAAGCGGGCGGAGTCGTTCAGGGTCGCGATGACGAGGTCCGGGTTGTGGATCTCGACACCGGCCGGCGCGGAGATGTCCGCGGCGGTGACCTGACCGGCACCCTGCTTGCGCAGGTAGGCGGTGATCGGCTCGTCGTGCTCGCTGGAGACGACCAGGCTCTTGATGTTCAGGATGATCTCGGTGACGTCTTCCTTGACACCGGGAACGGTGCTGAACTCGTGGAGGACACCGTCGATTCGGATGCTCGTGACTGCAGCACCGGGGATGGACGAGAGGAGCGTGCGGCGCAGCGAGTTGCCGAGGGTGTACCCGAAGCCCGGCTCGAGCGGTTCGATGACGAAGCGCGAGCGGAATTCGGAGATGGACTCCTCGTTCAGGGTGGGGCGCTGTGCAATGAGCACTGTGGAATTCCTTTCGGCGAAGTGTCCGCTATATGACACTTGGCGGTACGACGGGGCCGGCCGGGCCCCGACGGGTCTGTTTCAGTTGTGATCACGCGCACAGGAGTGCGCGATCGAACGACCAGGAATGGCCGCCCCCACTCGTCCCGGTCAGGGAACGAGCGGGGAACGGCCTGTTGCTCCTCGCGTCAGACGCGGCGGCGCTTCGGCGGGCGGCACCCGTTGTGCGCCTGCGGCGTCACGTCGTTGATCGAACCGACCTCGAGGCCAGCGGCCTGGAGCGAACGGATCGCCGTCTCACGACCGGAACCCGGCCCCTTGACGAAGACGTCGACCTTCTTGACGCCGTGCTCCGCTGCCTGACGAGCAGCCGACTCGGCGGCGAGCTGCGCCGCGAACGGCGTCGACTTGCGCGAGCCCTTGAAGCCGACGGCCCCGGAGGACGCCCAGCTGAGGACGGCACCCGACGGGTCGGTGATGCTGACGATGGTGTTGTTGAACGTGCTCTTGATGTGGGCCTGGCCCACAGCGACGTTCTTCTTCTCCTTGCGGCGCGGCTTGCGCGCGGCGGTCTTGGGGGTAGCCATCGTGATCTCCTATCGAGCCTTCTTCTTGCCTGCCACGGTGCGCTTCGGACCCTTGCGGGTACGAGCGTTCGTCTTGGTGCGCTGACCGCGCACCGGGAGACCGCGACGGTGGCGGAGACCCTCGTAGCTACCGATCTCGACCTTGCGGCGGATGTCGGCGGCGACCTCACGGCGGAGGTCACCCTCCACCTTGAAGGTGCCCTCGATGAAGTCGCGGAGGGCGACGAGCTGGTCGTCGGTGAGGTCCTTGACGCGGATGTCGCCGGAGATGCCGGTCTCCGCGAGCGTCTGGACGGCGCGGGTACGGCCGACCCCGTAGATGTAGGTGAGTGCGATCTCCACGCGCTTCTCGCGCGGGATGTCGACGCCTGCTAGACGTGCCATTGTGCTGGCTGCTCCTGTTGTCGATGGAGGTGTGGCGCAGTGCCGGTGCCCGGGCCTCCGACCCGAGGTGTCCCCCACCCGCTGATGCGGACGGGATCTGACACTGCGTTGTCGATGTTCAGTTGTGGGTCGTGCTCGAGCCGCTGGCAGTCTCGCGACTGGCGGCCCCGGTCGTGCAGGCGGACCGGAGTCCGTTCCGGAGCAGCTCTCGCTGGTCCGTCAGGGACTAGCCCTGGCGCTGCTTGTGACGCGGGTTGCTCTTGCAGATCACCATGACGCGGCCCTTGCGGCGGATGACGCGGCAGTGCTCGCAGATGACCTTGACGCTGGGGTTGACCTTCATTGTTCGTTCCTCGTGCTCGCTGGCTTCGTGCTCGGCGGGTTCGCCTTGCCGTTCCTTTCCAGCTCGCGGATCACTTGTAGCGGTAGACGATCCGGCCGCGGGTCAGGTCGTACGGGCTCAGCTCGACGATCACGCGGTCCTCAGGGAGGATGCGGATGTAGTGCTGGCGCATCTTCCCGGAGATGTGCGCGAGGACCTTGTGTCCGTTGGTCAGCTCAACGCGGAACATCGCGTTGGGCAGAGCTTCGAGCACCGAGCCTTCGATCTCGATGACGCCGTCTTTCTTGGCCATAGCCTCACTGTCGCTTGGTTGGATTACCGGTGTGATCCCCGAGCCGGTCTGCGGGTTCGGGCGCCACGCCAGAAGGCATGGCACACCAAAGATCGATCTTATGTGGTAGACGGCGGATTGCCAAGTGCTGGTTCGACCTTCCGCGAGTCGGGGGCCCGTCCGGAGCCCGAGGAGCACCCCAGTGCAGGGGACGGAGCGCGCTCCGCGGTGCGCAGGGACGCCGTTCCACAGCGACCTCATGCCTTCCCCGTCGTCGACACGGAGCCCGGAGCCGTACGGTGACCGGAGCCCTGATCGAAGGAGGACACCCGTGCCCGACGCCCCCGGCCGCCCGCGCCCCGTCGCGCGCCACGGTCGACTCCCCCGCCGACGCGGGTGGACGACCCTGCTCACCGTCGTAGCCGCAGCCGCCGCGGTGGTCCTGGTCAGCGGCACCAGCGTCGCCACGATCGCCGCCGCGCAGCTCGCCACCTCGACCAGGACCGTGCCGCTGAGCACCGATGACCAGAGCACCGCGAAGACCGCCGACATCACCGCCATCAAGGGCGGCGCGAACATCCTGCTCATCGGCAGTGACACCCGCGTCGGACAGTTCGATTCCGACGAAGACGTCGAGGGTGCCCGCAACGACGTCACGATGCTCGTGCACGTCTCCGAGGACCACCAGCAGCTCACCGCCGTCAGCTTCCCCCGTGACCTCATGGTCCCGATCCCGGCGTGCACCAACCCGGAGACCGGCACCACCTACCCCGCAGCGGCATCCGCGCAGTTCAACACCGCGCTCGGCAACGGCGGCGTCTCGTGCGTCGTCGACACCGTCGAGAACCTCACCGGCCTGACCGTCCCCTACGCCGGACTCATCACCTTCGACGGCGTCATCGAGATGTCGAACGCCCTCGGCGGGGTCGACGTCTGCGTGGCGTCCCCGATCGACGACTCCTTCACCGGGCTGCACCTCAGCGCCGGCGCGCACTCGCTGCAGGGCACGGACGCACTCGCCTTCCTGCGGTCCCGGCACGGCGTCGGTGACGGCAGCGACCTGGCCCGGATCAGCTCGCAACAGGTGTTCCTGTCGGCACTCCTCCGTCAGGTGACGTCGAACGGCACGCTCTCGAACCCGCTCACGCTCTACAAACTGGCCGGTGCCGCACTGTCGAACATGACCCTGTCGGACGGCCTCGCCCAGACCCGGACCCTCGTCGGACTCGCCTCCACCCTGCGCGGCATGAGCACGTCGAGCATGCTCTTCGTGCAGTACCCGGTCGTCGACGACCCCGCCGACCCGGCCCGGGTGGTCGTGGACGAGACGAACGCCCATGCCCTCAACGTGGCCCTGCAGACGGACGAGCGGACGTCGCTGAGCGACTCCTCGACGGGCCGTGCGTCCCGGGAGTCGTCCGGCACCGCGAGTCCGTCGCCGACGTCCGCTCCGTCCACCCCGGCGGGCTCCTCCTCCGCGGCGACCTCCGAGTCCAGCACACCGGCTCCGGAGACCACGACGACGAGCAGCCCGTCCTCGACGCCGCTGCCGTCGTCGATCACCGGGCAGAGCGCAGCCGAACAGACCTGCTCGGTGGGGAACTGACCGTCGTCTCGCGGCGACGACGTGGCCGGGCCACGACATGACGGGAGGCCCGTTGCCAGCTGGCGACGGGCCTCCCGTCATGCGGGTGGTGCGCTGGCACGGGCCGGCCTGCTCCGCTCGGAGCGCTACGGGACGGGGACCGGGGTCACGCCCAGCGGCTCGAGCGCCGCTGCACCGCCGTCGGCGGCCGTCAGGACCCAGATGCCGCCCGCGTGCACCGCGACGCTGTGCTCCCAGTGCGCGGCGTCGGACCCGTCGAGCGTACGCACCGTCCACTCGTCGGCGTCCGTCGAGCTGTCGATCGTGCCGGCGGTCACCATCGGCTCGATCGCGACGGCCAGGCCGGGCTTGACGGCGGGACCCGCGCCGCGGACGCGGTAGTTGAAGACCGGCGGTTCCTCGTGCATCGAACGACCGATGCCGTGACCGGTGAAGTCCTCGACGATGCCCCACTCGCCGGTCTCGTCGATGGCGTCCTCGACCGCCGCACCGACCTCGTGCAGGTTCTTCGCGTGCGCCAGCGCGGCGACCCCGTGCCAGAGCGACCGCTCCGTGGTGTCGCACAGCTTCTGGCGGGCCGCCGTCGTGTCCGCGTCGCCGCCGGGGACGACGGTGCTGAAGGCGCTGTCGCCGTTCCATCCGTCCACCTCGGCACCGGCGTCGACCGAGACGATGTCGCCGGGTTCGAGCACGCGGTCACCCGGGATGCCGTGCACGATCTCGTCGTTCACCGACACGCACAGGGTGTGGCGGTAGCCGGGCACCAACTGGAAGTTCGGCACACCGCCGCCGTCGCGGATCGTCTGCTCGGCGATCGCGTCGAGCTCACCCGTGGTGATGCCCGGCCGGATCGCGGCACGCACGGCCTCGAGCGCCTGTGCCGTGAGGAGCCCGGGCCGCACCATGGCGCGGAGCTCCTCGGGGGTCTTGTAGATCGAGGGCTTCCGGAAGCGAGACACGGACTGCCTGGTCAGACCGAGGCGGCGAGACCGCGGGCGGACAGTGCCGCAGCGATCCGGTCACCGACCTCGTCGACGCCGCCGAGGCCGTCGACGTCCACGACCAGTCCACGCTGCTGGTACACGGCGACGAGCGGCGCGGTCTGCTCCTGGTACACCTGCTGGCGCCGACGGATGGTCTGCTCGTTGTCGTCCGCGCGACCCTGTTCGCTCGCACGGTTCATGAGCCGACCGACCAGGGCGTCCTGGTCGGCAACCAACTGCACGACGGCGTCGATCCCGGTGCCCTGCTCGGCGAGCAGCCCGTCCAGGTACTCCACCTGAGCGGGCGTCCGCGGATAGCCGTCGAGCAGGAAGCCCTGTGCGGCGTCCGGCTCGGCCAGGCGGTCGCGCACCAGTTCGTTCGTCAGGTCGTCGGGGACGTACTCCCCCGCGTCCATGATCGCCTTGGCCCGCTGTCCGAGGGGCGTGCCCTCCGAGACGTTCTTCCGGAAGATGTCCCCGGTCGAGATCGCCGGCACGCCGAACGACGTGGCGATCCGGCCGGCCTGCGTGCCCTTACCGGCTCCGGGAGGTCCGACGATGATGAGACGTGCGCTCAACGGAGAAGCCCTTCGTAGTGACGCTGCTGCAGCTGCGAGTCGATCTGCTTCACCGTCTCGAGACCGACACCCACGATGATCAGGATGCTGGCACCGCCGAACGGGAAGTTCTGGTTCGCGCCGAACAGCGCCAGTGCTGCGAGCGGGATGAGGGCGATGAGACCGAGGTACAGCGCACCGGGCAGCGTGACCCGGGTCAGGACGTAGTCGAGGTACTCGGCGGTCGGGCGTCCGGCACGGATGCCCGGGATGAACCCGCCGTACTTCTTCATGTTGTCGGCGACCTCTTCGGGGTTGAAGGTGATCGCGACGTAGAAGTACGTGAAACCGACGATGAGCAGGAAGTACAGGACCATGTAGAACCAGTTGTCACCCGAGGTCAGGTTGCTCTGGATCCAGGTCACCCACGGGGCCGGCGCAGAACCGTCCGAGGGCTGGTTGAACTGGGCGATCAGCGCCGGCAGGTAGAGCAGCGACGACGCGAAGATGACGGGCACGACGCCGGCCATGTTCACCTTGATCGGGATGTAGGTGTTGTTGCCGCCGTAGGTCCGCCGCCCGACCATGCGCTTGGCGTACTGCACCGGGATCCGTCGTTGCGACTGCTCGACGAACACGACGGCCATCATGATCACCAGTCCGACAAGGATCACGAAGAGGAAGAGCTCGAAGGACTGCGACTGCTCGATGGCCCAGAGCGCGGAGGGGAACTGCGCGGCGATCGAGGTGAAGATGAGGAGCGACATGCCGTTGCCGATGCCGCGCTCGGTGACGAGCTCGCCCATCCACATGATGAGGCCGGTACCGGCGGTCAGGGTGATGACCATCAGCAGGATCGCGTACCAGCTGTCGTTCGAGATGATCGACGTGCAGGACGCCGAGGCGCTCGTGCCGAACAGCGCGCCCGAGCGGGCGACGGTGATCAGGGTGGTGGACTGCAGCACGCCCAGCGCGATGGTGAGGTAGCGCGTGTACTGCGTCAGCTTGGCCTGACCGGACTGGCCCTCCTTGTAGAGGGAGTCGAAGTGCGGGATGACCACGCGCAGCAGCTGCACGATGATCGACGACGTGATGTACGGCATGATCCCGAGCGCGAAGACCGAGAGCTTCAGCAGTGCCCCGCCGGAGAACAGGTTGATCAGGTCGTAGAGGCCGCCGGACGACGACGCGGACGCCAGGCAGGCCTGGACGCTGGCGTAGTCGACGAACGGTGCGGGGATGTACGAGCCCAGGCGGAACAGCGCGATGATCGCCAGGGTGAAGCCGATCTTCTTGCGAAGATCTGGGGTGCGCATGATGCGCGCGACCGCTCTGAACACGAGTTACTCCGAACTTCTGTGACCGGTCTGGCCGGTCGAGCCGGGCGAGGTGCCCGTGGCCGGAAGCGCCGACCCCGTGGCCCGTTGACGCACGTCGAACGACGCCGTCTTGTCGGGCCTGCCATCAAGGAAACCGTAACGGCGGCCCGCGCGCAATGCGCGGGCCGCCGACGGGGGACTACTTGGTGACGGTGCCGCCCGCCGCCACGATCTTCTCCTCGGCGGATGCCGAGACCTTGTCGACCGTGACCGTGAGCTTCACGCTGATGTCACCCTGACCGAGAACCTTGACCTTCTCGTTCTTGCGGACGGCGCCCTTGGCGACCAGGTCCGCGACGGTGACGTCGCCACCGTTCGGGTAGAGCTCCGCGATCTTGTCCAGGTTCACGGGCTGGTACTCGACACGGAACGGGTTCTTGAACCCGCGGAGCTTCGGGGTGCGCATGTGCAGCGGCATCTGCCCACCCTCGAAGCCGACCTTGACCTGGTAACGAGCCTTCTGGCCCTTGGTACCACGGCCGGCGGTCTTGCCCTTCGAGCCCTCACCGCGACCGACACGGGTGCGGTCCTTCTTCGAGCCAGCGGCCGGACGAAGGTGGTGCACCTTCAGGATCTGGACGCGCTCGTTCTTCTCGTCGCTCATGCGTCGACCTCCTCGACCTTCACGAGGTGCGCCACCGTTGCGACGTACCCGCGGTTCTGGGCATTGTCCTCACGCAGGACCGTACGGCCGATGCGCTTGAGACCCAGGCTGCGGAGCGTGTCGCGCTGGTACTGCTTCTCGCTGATGACGGACTTCGTCTGCGTGATCTTCAGCATGGCCATCAGGCACCTGCCTTCTCGTTCGCGGCGGTACGCGCAGCTGCTTCGGCCTTCAGCAGGCGAGCCGGCACGACGTGGTCGACGGGGAGGCCACGACGTGCTGCGACGGCGCGGGGCTCCTCGAGCTGCTTGAGGGCCTCGACCGTGGCGTGCACGATGTTGATGGTGTTCGACGAGCCGAGCGACTTGCTCAGGACGTCGTGGATGCCGGCGCACTCGAGTACGGCGCGGACCGGACCACCGGCGATGACACCGGTACCGGCCGCGGCCGGACGCAGGAGGACGACGCCAGCGGCGGCCTCACCCTGCACCGGGTGCGGGATCGTGTTGCCGACGCGGGGGACGCGGAAGAAGTTCTTCTTGGCCTCTTCGACGCCCTTCGAGATGGCGGTCGGGACCTCGCGGGCCTTGCCGTAGCCGACGCCCACCAGACCGTTGCCGTCACCGACGACGACGAGAGCGGTGAAGCTGAAGCGACGACCACCCTTGACGACCTTGGAGACGCGGTTGATGGTGACGACGCGCTCGAGGAACTGGCTGTCGCCACCTCGCCCGCTCCGGTCGTTGCCGCCGCGGCCACCCTGCTGGCGGTCACGGCCGCCACCGCTGCCGCCACCACGGCGGCCACGGTTGTCGACGGAGTCGCGGTTGTTCGAAGCCGAACCCGCCGCAGTCTCGACGGGACGCTCGACGACGGGGACCTCAGGCTCCTTGGCCGCGGGGGCCTTGGCGTCTGCGTCAGTCGTCTCGGCAGCGTCGGTGCTCTCCGTGGCGGTGTCCGCCTCGGTCGGCGCCGCAGCGGTCGTGTCGACCTCGGCGTCGGTCGTGGCCTCGGCCTTGACCTCGGCGTCGTCGTTGGTGTTCGCGATGTCGCTCACAGGTTCAGCCCTCCTTCACGGGCACCGTCGGCGATCGCGGCGACGCGACCGGCGTACTTGCTACCACCGCGGTCGAAGACCACGGCCTCGACGCCAGCCGACTTCGCACGCTCGGCGACGAGCTCGCCGACACGACGGGCCTTGGCGGTCTTGTCGCCGTCGAACGAGCGGAGGTCGGCCTCCATCGTCGATGCGCTGGCGAGGGTGTGACCCTTCGCGTCGTCGATGACCTGGACGAACACGTGACGTGACGACCGGGTGACGGCGAGGCGGGGACGGGTCTCGGTCCCGGTGATCTTCTTCCGGAGACGGTTGTGGCGGCGGGCCTTGGCTGCCGCCTTGCTCTTGCCTCGAGTACGAGTTCCGATGGCCATGATCACTTACCTGACTTTCCGGCCTTGCGGCGCACGATCTCGCCGGCGTAGCGGACACCCTTGCCCTTGTAGGGCTCGGGCTTGCGCAGCTTGCGGATGTTGGCCGCGACCTCACCGACGAGCTGCTTGTCGATGCCGTTCACGGTGACCTTGTTGTTGCCCTCGACGGCGAAGCTGATGCCTGCCGGCGGGTTGACCGTGATCGGGTGGGAGTACCCGAGCGCGAACTCGAGGTCGCTGCCCTTGGCGGCGACGCGGTAACCGGTCCCGACGACCTCGAGGCCCTTGGAGTAGCCCTGGGTGACGCCGATGATCTGGTTCGCGATGAGCGACCGGGTGAGGCCGTGCAGCGCGCGGGAGGAACGCTCGTCGTCCGGGCGGCTGACGAGGACCTGGTTGTCCTCGACGGTGGCCTGGATGGGCTCAGCGATGACGAGCGTGAGCTCGCCCTTCGGGCCCTTGACGGCGACGTTCTGGCCGTCGACCGAGACGGTCGCTCCGGCCGGGATGTCGATGGGGAGACGTCCGATACGAGACATGATCGATCACCAAACGTAGGCGAGGACTTCCCCACCCACGCCCTTCTGCTCGGCTTCGCGGTCGGTCAGGAGCCCCGAGGAGGTCGACAGGATCGCCACGCCGAGGCCACCGAGGACACGGGGCAGCTCGGTCGACTTCGCGTAGACACGGAGGCCCGGCTTCGAGACGCGCTTGATGCCGACGATCGAACGCTCGCGATCGGGGCCGTACTTGAGTTCGATGGTCAGGGTCTGCCCGACGCGGGCGTCCTCGACCTTCCACTCGCTGATGAAACCCTCACGCTTGAGGATGTCAGCGATGGTCTGCTTGAGCTTGGAGCTCGGAAGCGAGACGGCGTCGTGGTGCGCCGAGTTCGCGTTCCGCAATCTGGTCAGCATGTCTGCGACCGGATCAGTCATCGTCATGATGCGTATCCGTTCTTCGTCCGGTTTCGATCACCCGTTCCACGAGTGCCGACCTCGACGATCGATGTGATCCCAGGGCGGTTCCCCGGGATCGGTGTGACTTCGTGCGTGCGGGCCGGAGGAGATGAACTCCTCCGGCCCGCACCGCCCGGAGTAGCTTAGACCGTCTGCTCGCCCGAACGGAACGGGAAGCCGAGCTGACGGAGCAGCGCGCGGCCTTCGTCGTCCGTCTTCGCGGTGGTGACGACAGTGATGTCGAAGCCACGAACGCGGTCGATGCGGTCCTGGTCGATCTCGTGGAACACGCTCTGCTCCGAGAGACCGAAGGTGTAGTTGCCGTTGCCGTCGAACTGGCGGTCGCTCAGACCACGGAAGTCGCGGATGCGCGGGAGCGCCAGCGACAGCAGGCGATCCAGGAACTCCCACGCACGGTCACCGCGGAGGGTGACGTGTGCGCCGATGGCCTGGCCCTCACGCAGCTTGAACTGCGCGATGGACTTGCGGGCCAGCGTGACCTGGGGCTTCTGACCCGTGATCGCCGTGAGGTCCTTGATGGCACCTTCGATGATCTTCGAGTCGCGAGCGGCCTCACCGACACCGGTGTTGACGACGACCTTGACCAGGCCGGGGACCTGGTTGACGTTCCCGTAACCGAACTGCTCGGTCAGGGCCGCCTTGATCTCGTTGCGGTACTTCTGCTTCAGGCGCGGCTGAACTTTCTCAGCAGTCGCGGCAGTCGTGTCGGTCATCAGAGCTTCTCACCAGACTTCTTGGCGTAGCGGACGCGGACGGTCTTGGTGACGCCGTCCTTCTCCACCTCTTCGTTGCGGAAGCCGACGCGGGTCGGCTTCTTGGTCTTCGGGTCGACGATCGCGACGTTCGACACGTGGATCGGAGCTTCGTGCTGCTCGATGCCACCGGTCTTCGAGCCGCGCTGGGTCTGACCGACGCGGACGTGCTTGGTCACGAAGTTGATGCCCTCGACGACCAGACGGTCGCCGCGGACCTCGATGACCTTGCCCTGCTTGCCGCGGTCGCCGCCACGCTCCTGCGTGGCACCGGTGATGACCTGGACCAGGTCACCCTTCTTGATGTTCGCCATGGCTTACAGCACCTCCGGCGCGAGCGAGATGATCTTCATGAACTTCTTGTCACGGAGCTCGCGACCGATCGGCCCGAAGATACGGGTTCCGCGCGGGTCGCCGTCAGCCTTGAGGATCACTGCCGCGTTCTCGTCGAACTTGATGTAGGAGCCGTCGGCACGACGGGTCTCCTTCTTGGTGCGAACGATGACCGCCTTGACGACGTCACCCTTCTTCACGTTGCCGCCGGGGATGGCGTCCTTCACCGTGGCGACGATGACGTCACCGAGGCCGGCGTAGCGACGACCCGAGCCGCCGAGAACACGGATGGTGAGGATCTCCTTGGCGCCCGTGTTGTCAGCCACCTTCAGGCGGGATTCCTGCTGAATCACTGTTGTCTCCTGTTCCGAAGCGGGCCGAGGCCTACTTGGCCTTCTCGAGGATCTCGACCAGGCGCCAGCGCTTCGTGGCGCTGAGGGGACGGGTCTCGCTGATGACGACCAGGTCGCCGACACCGGCGGAACCCTGCTCGTCGTGGGCCTTGACCTTCGACGTGCGACGGATGACCTTGCCGTAGAGGGGGTGCTTCACGCGGTCCTCGACCTCGACGACGATCGTCTTGTCCATCTTGTCGCTCGTGACGTAGCCACGACGGGTCTTGCGGTAGCCGCGGGTGACGGCGGCGGAGTCCTTCTCTTCGGTGGCCATCAGTTCTCCTCGGCGGTCGCGGCCTCGGTCGACTCAGCCGGCTTCTCGGCCTTCTTCGACGACTTCTTGGCCTTCGGGGCGGTCTCGACGGGCGCGGGCGTGGCACGGATGCCGAGCTCGCGCTCACGGAGCACGGTGTAGATGCGCGCGATGTCGCGCTTGACGGCACGGAGACGGCCGTGGCTCTCCAGCTGGCCGGTGGCCGACTGGAAGCGGAGGTTGAACAGCTCCTCCTTGGCCTTCTTCAGCTCGTCAGCGAGACGCTCGTTCTCGAACGTGTCGAGCTCCGTCGGACGGAGCTCCTTGGAACCGATCGCCATTATGCGTCGCCCTCCTCGCGCTTGATGATGCGTGCCTTGAGGGGCAGCTTGTGAATTGCACGGGTCAGTGCCTCGCGAGCGACCTCGTCGCTCACACCGGCGAGCTCGAAGAGCACGCGACCCGGCTTGACGTTGGCGACCCACCACTCGGGCGAACCCTTACCGGAACCCATTCGGGTCTCAGCCGGCTTCTTGGTCAGCGGGCGGTCCGGGTAGATGTTGATCCACACCTTGCCGCCACGCTTGATGTGACGCGTCATGGCGATACGAGCGGACTCGATCTGACGGTTGGTCACGTAGGCCGGGGTGAGCGCCTGGATTCCGTACTCACCGAAGGACACCTTCGTGCCACCGGTCGCCTGGCCCGAACGCTTCGGGTGGTGCTGCTTGCGGTGCTTGACTCGACGGGGGATAAGCATGGTTACGCCTCAACTCCTGCGCCGGCCGGCGCGTCCTGCGGGGCCTGCTGCTCGCGACGGTCGCCACCGCGCTCGTTGCGGTCGCCACGGGGGCCGCCGCCACGACGGTCGTTGCCGCCGCCACGACGCTCCGGGCGCGACGAACGCTGGTTCGCCTGCTCGCGAGCGAGCTCCTTGTTCGTGATGTCGCCCTTGTAGATCCAGACCTTCACGCCGATACGACCGAAGGTGGTCCGAGCCTCGTAGAAGCCGTAGTCGATGTTCGCGCGGAGGGTGTGCAGGGGCACGCGGCCCTCGCGGTAGAACTCCGAGCGGGACATCTCGGCGCCACCGAGGCGGCCCGACACCTGGATGCGGACACCCTTGGCGCCGGCGCGCTGTGCACCCTGCAGGCCCTTGCGCATGGCGCGACGGAACGCGACACGAGCGGAGAGCTGCTCGGCGATGCCCTGCGCGACGAGCTGGGCCTCGGTCTCGGGGTTCTTGACCTCGAGGATGTTGAGCTGGATCTGCTTCTTGGTGAGCTTCTCGAGCTCGCTCCGGATGCGCTCCGCCTCGGCGCCGCGGCGACCGATGACGATGCCCGGGCGCGCCGTGTGGATGTCCACGCGGACGCGGTCACGGGTGCGCTCCAGCTCGATGCGGGCAACGCCCGCGCGGTCGAGGCTCTTCGTCAGGAACTGACGGATCTTGACGTCCTCGGCCACGAAGTCGGCGTAACGCTGACCCTTCTTCGTGCTGTCGGCGAACCAGTGGGAGATGTGGTCCGTCGTGATCCCGAGACGGAAGCCGTACGGGTTGACCTTCTGGCCCATTACTTGCTCGCCTTCTTGCTCGTCGCGGCGGCCTCGGCCTCATCCGGCGTCGCGAGGACGACCGTGATGTGGCTCGTGCGCTTGTTGATGCGGAAGGCGCGGCCCTGGGCGCGCGGCTGGAACCGCTTCAGGGTCGTGCCCTCGTCGACGAAGACGCTGCTCACGTAGAGGTCGCGCTCGTCGAGGAAGCTGTTCGTCGAGTCCGCCTTGACCCGTGCGTTCGCGATCGCCGAGGCGACCAGCTTGTACACGGGCTCGGAAGCGCCCTGGGGGGCGAACTTCAGGATGGCGAGCGCCTCGTGGGCCTGCTTGCCGCGGATCAGCTGGATGACGCGACGGGCCTTCTGAGGCGTGACGCGGATGTGTCGCACGCGTGCGATCGACTCCACCATTTCGTTCCTCCTCTGCGTCGCCGCGTTAGCGGCGACGGCCCTTCTTGTCGTCCTTCACGTGGCCGCGGAAGGTGCGGGTCGGCGCGAACTCGCCGAGCTTGTGACCGACCATCGACTCGGTGACGAAGACCGGGATGTGCTTCCGGCCGTCGTGCACGGCGATGGTGTGACCGAGCATGTTCGGGACGATCATCGACCGCCGCGACCACGTGCGGATCACGTTCTTGGTGTTGGCCTCGTTCTGCGTGACGACCTTGCGGAGCAGGTGCTCGTCGACGAAGGGGCCCTTCTTCAGACTGCGTGGCATCTTCGGAACTCCTACTTGCGCTTCTTGCCGGCGTTACGGCGACGGACGATGAGCTTGTCGCTCGGCTTGTTCGGCTTGCGCGTGCGACCCTCGGCCTGGCCCCAGGGGCTGACCGGGTGACGGCCACCGGAGGTCTTGCCTTCACCACCACCGTGCGGGTGGTCGACCGGGTTCATCGCGACACCACGCACCGTCGGGCGGACGCCCTTCCAGCGCATGCGGCCGGCCTTGCCCCAGTTGATGTTCGACTGCTCGGCGTTGCCGACCTCGCCGATCGTGGCGCGGCAGCGGGCGTCGACGTTGCGGACTTCACCCGACGGCAGACGGAGCTGCGCGTAGGGGCCGTCCTTGGCGACGAGACGCACCGAGGCGCCGGCGGAGCGGGCGAGCTTGGCGCCGCCACCGGGGCGGAGCTCGATCGCGTGCACGACCGTACCGACCGGGATGTTGCGCAGCGGCAGGTTGTTGCCGGGCTTGATGTCAGCGCCGGGGCCCGTCTCGACGACGTCGCCCTGCTTGAGCTTGTTCGGCGCGATGATGTAGCGCTTGGTGCCGTCCACGAAGTGCAGGAGCGCGATGCGCGCCGTGCGGTTCGGGTCGTACTCGATGTGAGCGACCTTGGCGTCGACGCCGTCCTTGTCCGCACGACGGAAGTCGATCACGCGGTACTGGCGCTTGTGGCCACCACCGATGTGACGGGTCGTGATGCGGCCCGAGCTGTTCCGGCCACCGGTCTTCGGCAGCGGACGGAGCAGGGACTTCTCCGGGGTGGAACGAGTGATCTCGGCGAAGTCGGAGACCGAGGAGCCGCGACGACCGGGGGTCGTGGGCTTGTAGTTACGAATAGCCATGATTTATCCCTCTGGTCCTCAGCCGACAGCCGTGAAGATGTCGATCGAACCGGACTTGAGCGTCACGATGGCGCGCTTGGTGTCCTTGCGCTTGCCGATCCCGAACTTGGTCCGGCGGGTCTTGCCCGGACGGTTCAGCGTGTTGATGCCGGCGACCTTGACGTCGAAGATCTTCTCGATCGCGAGCTTGATCTCGGTCTTGTTCGCACGGGGGTCCACGAGGAACGTGTACTTGCCCTGGTCGATGAGGCCGTAGCTCTTCTCCGACACGACCGGCGAGATGATGATGTCGCGCGGGTCCTTGTTGAAGCCGCTCATGCGGTGATCTCCTTCGCGGTCTTCGACGCGATGAAGGCGTCGAGGGCGCTCTTGCTGAAGACGACGGCGTCCGCACGGAGGACGTCGTAGGCGTTCAGCTGGCCGTACGAGAGCGCGTGGACGTTCGGCAGGTTGCGGACGCTCTTGAGCGTCAGCTCGTCGCCCGACTCGAGCACGATGAGCACGTGCTTGACGGGTGCGACCTTCTCGAGCAGCGTGCGAGCGGTCTTGGTCGAAGGCAGTTCTGCCTCGACGAAGCCCTCCACAGCGGAGATGCGGCCACCGCGGGCGCGGTCCGAGAGCGAGCCGAGCAGAGCTGCGGCGATCATCTTCTTCGGGGTGCGCTGCGAGTAGTCACGCGGGGTCGGTCCGTGGACGACGCCACCACCGGTGTGCTCCGGAGCGCGGACCGAACCCTGACGGGCGCGGCCGGTGCCCTTCTGCTTGAACGGCTTGCGACCCGAGCCGCGGACTTCGCCACGGTTCTTGGTCTTGTGGGTGCCCTGACGCGCGGCGGCGAGCTGCGCGGTGACGACCTGGTGGATGAGCGGGACGTTGGTCTCGACGTCGAAGATCGCTGCGGGGAGCTCGACGGAGCCGGACTTCACGCCCGAGGCGTCGAGGACGTCGATCGTGGTTGCGGTCGTGGTGGCCATGATCACTTACCCTTCACGGCGGTGCGGACGAAGACGGAACGGCCACGAGCACCGGGGACGGCGCCCTTGACGAGCAGCAGACCCTTCTCGGCGTCGACGGCGTGGACCGTGAGATTGAGGACGGTCACGCGGTCGCCACCCATACGACCGGCCATGCGCATGCCCTTGAAGACACGCGACGGGGTCGAGGAGGCGCCGATCGAACCGGGCTTGCGGTGGTTGCGGTGCGAACCGTGCGAGGCGGAGACACCGGCGAAGTTGTGACGCTTCATGACACCGGCGAAGCCCTTGCCCTTGCTGGTGCCGACGACGTCGACCTTCTGGCCGGCCTCGAACGTGTCGACGGTCAGCTCCTGACCGAGCGAGTACTCCGCAGAGTCGTTCGTGCGGATCTCGGTGAGGGTGCGACGCGGCGTGACACCGGCGGCCTCGAAGTGGCCAGCGGCCGGCTTGTTCACCTTGCGGGGGTCGATCTGGCCCGCGGCGATCTGGATCGCCTCGTAGCCGTCGCGCTCGATGTTGCGGATCTGGGTGACCACGTTCGGGCCGACCTCGATCACGGTGACGGGGATGAACTTGTTGTTCTCGTCCCACACCTGGGTCATCCCGAGCTTCTTGCCGAGGAGGCCCTTGACGGTCTTGGTTGAGTTCGCCATGAGTTCCAGCCCCCTTACAGCTTGATCTCGATGTTGACGTCGGCCGGGAGGTCGAGACGCATGAGCGAGTCGACGGCCTTCGGCGTCGGGTCGACGATGTCGATGACCCGCTTGTGCGTGCGCTTCTCGAAGTGCTCGCGCGAGTCCTTGTACTTGTGAGGGGAACGGATCACGGGGATCACGTTCTTCTCGGTGGGGAGCGGCACCGGGCCGACCACAGTTGCACCGGCACGGGTCACCGTGTCGACGATCTTCCGGGCCGACGTGTCGATGACCTCGTGGTCGTACGACTTGAGCCGGATGCGGATCTTCTGTCCCGCCATGTGTTTTCCTGTCCTCTCTGCGCCGCGCACCCTCAGGCCGCCTGACGCCGCCGGGGCTCCGCTGTCGCGTGCCCGGCTGTTTACGTGAACCACCGGCTCCACCGCAGGGGATGACCGCTGTTCTCCTGTCAACCGCGCGAGTACCCGGGGCACACGCGTGGGCATGTCGCCACCCGCGCACCGAGGTGCTGGCGGATGTCGAACGTGTTCTGCTGCCTGCGGCCCAACCCAGCCCTGCTGGACAAGGGGGTTGTGCACTGTCAGAGCAGTGACCCCACGGGCGCGAGCACCCGCGGAACTTCGGAACCGGACAAGTCTCCCATAGGCCCCGCATCCATGCAACCCGGGCGTGTCGCGATCTGGTCGGCGTGTCGCAGAGCCCGCCACGGGCCTCCCGGACCGCCTCCCGACGGCTGTCCGGACCCGGTCTGGAGGCTCGGGTCACGCCCGCCGGTCCGGCTCACCACCGAGGCTCCGCAGCACCGCTGTTAGCCTTCGGAGATGCCCGAACTCGATGTGCTCGCCGACCCCTCCGACCCGGCTGTCCAGCGACTCAGCGACCTCGCCAAGCCCGCACGTGGCACCGTCCGGACCGCGATCGTCGAGGACCAGGAGCCGCTCGTGCAGGCCCTGCGTGCCGGCGTCCGGTTCGTCGAGGTCTACGGTGAGTCCACGCGCGAGTTCCCCGCTGACCTGGCCGCCCTGTGCGCCGAACTCCAGGTGCCGGTGCGGCTCGTCGAACCGGCGGTGCTCACCAAGGTGTTCCGGAGCGAGAAGCGCCCGAAGGTCTTCGGCGTCGCGAACATCCCGGCACCCGCGCGCTTCTCGGCGCTGGCGGAGGGCACGGGCGACGTGCTGGTCCTCGACGGGGTGAAGATCGTCGGCAACATCGGCGCCATCGTCCGCACCGCCGTCGGTCTCGGTGCGCGCGGCGTGGTCCTCGTCGACAGCGACCTGGCGACCATCGCCGACCGCCGTGTGGTCCGCGCCAGCCGTGGGCACGTGTTCTCGGTCCCGGTGCTGCTCGAGACCCGCGAGCGCGTCGCCCGCTGGCTCGGCGAGTCCGGCCTGCGGGTCGTCGACGTCGACATGGACGGCTCGCTCTCCCCCGAGTCACTCGGCGCGCTGGAGGGCGACGTCGCGCTGCTGCTCGGCGCCGAGAAGACCGGCGCGTCGGACGTGCTGCAGGACCTCGCGGCCGACACCGTCTCGGTCCCGATCGACAGTCGTGTCGAGTCGCTCAACGTCTCCGTCGTCGCCGGCATCGTCCTCTACGCCCGCAGTCGCCGGAACGCCTGACCTCCGGACGGAGAACACCGAACGCCCCGGTCCGCTCCTGCGGTCCGGGGCGTTCTCGGCATCCGGGGATCAGTCCTCGGGCAGCGGCGGGACGAACCACGGCGGGAAGACCGCCACACGGGGGGCGGGACCACCCTGCTCGGCGAAGACGGCCTTCACCTGCTGGCGGACCCGGTCGTTCGGCACACCCACCAGGGCGACCGACGACAGCGGCACGCGCGGCCCGGCCAGCAGCTCCACGCCGTGCATCGACGGATCGGTGATGTCGGTGCGGCGGAGGAGGTTCGTCGCCGCGTCCGGGCCGACCGCGAAGCGCACGTCCGGGTCGTCGGCGTCGGTGTCCGCCAGGATCACGGACGCACCGAAGGCGGTCGTCGGCACCACGAGGACGACGAACTCGGTCGCACGCGTCCGACGAGCGGCATCTGACCAGCGGTCCTCCTCCGCGCCGGAGCGGAGCTCGTCCCACCGGCGGGCGTCGGGCGAGAGGGTGAACGGCACGTGGCCGGCCACGCTGGAACCGTCGGGGGCGGTGGCCGCACCACGAGCCTCCCGGGTGGCGGCGGAGCTGACGTCGACCGCCGGCGTCGCTTGGTCGGACGCCAGGACGGCGCCCTCGGCGACGATGCCGGCGAGGTTGTCGATGTGGGTGACGTGGTGGGCGCGCAGCGCACCGAAGTCACGGGTCGCCGGCAGGACCTGCTCGGGGACCTTGCCACCCGGCGTCGACGGGGTCGACCGCAGCGACGTGGTCACACGGGTCCGCCGTGGCGTCGGGGTCTTGATGATGTCTTCCGGATCACGCTGCCGTGGGGAGCAGATGTCGCAGAGTTCGATGGGGAAACCGTGGATGCACTCGTCGGTCACGACTGATGGGTCCTTCCGTGCCTCGTGGGGTGAGCGGGCACGACCACCAACGCTACGTCATCCCGGCGCCGCCGACGACCGTTCACGATCCCACCTCGTCATTGTCGGTAGAGCAGCGCCCGGACCTCGGACTCGGCCGCGTGCAGTCGGTCGGGGTCGATCGTCTCGCCGTGTTCGTACGCGTCGAGCAGCCTGGGGTCGATGTAACTCTGTCTCGCGACGGTCGGTGTGTTGCCCAGCACCTCGCTGGCGGCCTTGACGGCGTGCGAGATCGCCTTCTTCCGCTTCGCCTGGCTCGACAGCACGCCCGTCTCAGCCAGGTCGACCGCCGCCGCCACCGTGCCGTGCAGCGTCCGGAAGTCCTTCGCGGTGAAGTCCTCCCCCGCACGCTCCTTGACGTAGGCGTTGATGTCCTCCGCCGTCACCGGCTCCCAGTCGTCACCGCGGCGCTCCCGGAACGACAGCAGACGCGCGGTCGGCCCCCGACGCTTCATGCCGACGAGGACACGCGCCAGGTCGGCGTCGTGGATCGTCGACGACCACGCCTGGTGGCTCTTGCCGGGGAATTCGAGCTCGATGTCGTCCCCGGAGATGTGCGCGTGCGTGCAGAGGAGCGTGGAGAGCCCGTGGCTGCCGTGCTCGGTGGCGTAGCGCTCGGACCCGACGCGGAGCGAACCCTGGTCGAGCATCCGGAAGGCAGCGGCCAGGGCGCGATGACGGTCGGGCTCCGGACGGCGGAGGTCCTGGGTCACCATCCGCCGGGCGGTCGGCAGGGACTCGGCCAGCGCGAGTGCCCGGTCGTACTTGATCTTGTCCATCCGGTCGCGCCAGGACGGGTGGTACATGTACTGGCGACGCCCGGCACCGTCGATCCCGGTCGCCAGGATGTGCCCGTTCTCGTACGGGGAGATCCAGACGTCGTCCCAGGCCGGCGGGATCACGAGGTCCTCGAGGCGCTTCCGCACTTCCGGATCGGTCACGGTCGTGCCGTGGGGGTCCTTGTAGGAGAAGCCCGTGCCACTCCGGACCCGGTGGTAGCCACGGCCCTTGGTCGAGGAACGGCGAAGACGTGTCACGATCCCGATGCAACACCACCGGCGCTGCCCGACGGAGCAGGAACGTACCCCGGTGCGTCTGGTGGACCGGCCCAGGGCAGCAGCGCCGGGCAAACGGAAGCGGGGCCGGACCCGAAGGTCCGACCCCGCTCGCGCAAGTGACTGGAATTACTTGATGATCTTCTCGACCGTGCCAGCGCCGACCGTGCGGCCACCCTCACGGATGGCGAAGCGGAGGCCCTCTTCCATGGCGATCGGCTGGATCAGCTCGACCGTCATGGCGACGGTGTCACCGGGCATGACCATCTCGGTGCCCTCGGGCAGCGTGATGACGCCGGTGACGTCCGTGGTGCGGAAGTAGAACTGCGGACGGTAGTTCGCGTAGAACGGGTTGTGACGACCGCCCTCTTCCTTGTTCAGGATGTACGCGTTCGCGCTGAACTCGGTGTGCGGCGTGACCGAACCCGGCTTCACGACGACCTGGCCGCGCTCGACGTCTTCGCGCTTGAGGCCACGGATGAGCAGACCGGTGTTGTCACCGGCGACTGCCTTGTCCAGCAGCTTGCGGAACATCTCGATGCCCGTGACCGTGGTCTTCTGGGTCGCCTTGATGCCGACGATCTCGACCTCGGAGTTGAGGTCCAGCTCGCCACGCTCGACGCGACCGGTGACGACGGTGCCACGACCGGTGATCGTGAAGACGTCCTCGATCGGCATGAGGAACGGCTGGTCGGTGGCGCGCACCGGGTCCGGGACGTTCTCGTCGACGGCGGCCATCAGGTCCTGGACGGACTTGACCCACTTCTCGTCGCCCTCGAGCGCCTTGAGCGCCGAGACCTGCACGACGGGGGCGTCCTCGTCGAACTCCTGCGAGCCGAGGAGCTCGCGGACCTCGAGCTCGACGAGCTCCAGGATCTCCTCGTCGTCCACCATGTCGGACTTGTTCAGCGCGACGACGATGTACGGGACGCCGACCTGGCGGGCGAGCAGCACGTGCTCACGCGTCTGGGGCATCGGGCCGTCGGTGGCGGCGACCACGAGGATCGCGCCGTCCATCTGGGCCGCACCGGTGATCATGTTCTTCACGTAGTCAGCGTGACCAGGAGCGTCGACGTGCGCGTAGTGGCGCTTCTCGGTCTGGTACTCGACGTGCGAGATGTTGATCGTGATGCCGCGCTGGCGCTCTTCGGGAGCGTTGTCGATCTGCGCGAAGTCGCGGGCCTCGTTGAGGTCCGGGTACTGGTCGTGCAGAACCTTGGTGATCGCCGCCGTGAGCGTGGTCTTGCCGTGGTCGACGTGACCGATGGTTCCGATGTTGACGTGCGGCTTGGTCCGCTCGAACTTGGCCTTGGCCACTGTGGGTCCTCCTCAGGACTCGGATGCGTCGCCCCCGGCAGGACCTGGTCGGTCCTGCGCTGTTGGCGCGCGGTTGTGTGTATCTACTTTAACTGGTGGCGAGGGGCCCGTCGCCGGGCACCCTCGCCTGGGGATGACGCGGGAGCGTCAGGCCCCGGTGCTCTTCTGGATGATCTCGTCTGCCACGTTGCGCGGGACCTCGTTGTAGGTCTCGAACACCATGGAGAAGACAGCACGACCAGAGGTCTTGGAGCGCAGGTCGCCAACGTAGCCGAACATCTCGGACAGCGGGACGCTTGCACGGACCACCTTGACGCCGGACGCATCCGTCATCTCGGAGATCTGCCCACGACGCGAGTTCAGGTCACCGATGACGTCGCCCATGTACTCCTCGGGCGTACGGACCTCGACGGCCATGATCGGCTCGAGCAGCACGGGACCGGCCTTGCGGGCCGCTTCCTTGTACGCGATCGAGCCGGCGATCTTGAACGCCATCTCGGACGAGTCGACGTCGTGCGCCGCGCCGTCCTTGAGGGTCGCCTTGACACCGACGGTCGGGAAGCCGGCGAGGACGCCGACCTGCATCGCGTCCTGGATGCCCGCGTCGACCGAGGGGATGTACTCGCGAGGAACGCGACCACCGGTCACGCCGTTCACGAACTCGTACACCTTCTCGGCGGTGACGGGCATCGGCTCGAGCGCGATCTGCACCTTCGCGAACTGACCGGATCCACCGGTCTGCTTCTTGTGGGTGTAGTCGTAGCGCTCGACGACCTTGGTGAGGGTCTCGCGGTAGGCCACCTGCGGCTTGCCGACGTTCGCCTCGACCTTGAACTCACGCTTCATGCGGTCGACGAGGATGTCGAGGTGGAGCTCGCCCATGCCCTTGATCGTCGTCTGACCGGTCTCGGCGTTCTGCTCGACGCGGAACGTCGGGTCCTCTTCAGCGAGCTTCTGGATGGCGACCGAGAGCTTCTCCTGGTCGGCCTTCGTGTTCGGCTCGATGGCGACCTCGATGACCGGCTCCGGGAACGTCATCGACTCGAGGACGACCTGGTTGGACGGGTCGCACAGGGTGTCACCCGTGGTCGTGTCCTTGAGGCCGATGACCGCGTAGATGTGGCCCGCGGTGACCGAGTCGACCGGGTTCTCCTTGTTGGAGTGCATCTGGAAGATCTTGCCGATGCGCTCCTTCTTGCCCTTGGTCGAGTTGATGACCTGGGCACCGGAGTCGATGTGACCGGAGTACACGCGGACGTAGGTGAGGCGACCGAAGAACGGGTGCACCGCGACCTTGAACGCGAGAGCCGAGAAGGGCTCGGAGGACTCCGGCTTGCGGATGATCTCGACCTCTTCGTCCTTGACGTCGTGGCCGATCATCGGCGGGACGTCGAGGGGCGAGGGGAGGTAGTCGATGACCGCGTCGAGCATCGGCTGCACGCCGCGGTTCTTGAACGCCGAGCCGCAGAGGATCGGGTAGAGCGTGCTGCTCACCGTGAGGGCACGGATGGCGGCCTTGATCTCGGCGACCGAGAAGTCGGTGTCGCCGTCGAGGTAGCGCTCCATGAGCGCGTCGTCCGCCTCGGCCACGCGCTCGATGAGCTTCTCGCGGTACTCGGCGGCACGGTCGGCCAGGTCGGCCGGGATCTCCTCGATGGTGTACTTCGCACCCATCTCGACGTCACCCTTGGCGTCACCGCGCCACGTGAGTGCACGCATCTCGACCAGGTCGACGATGCCCTCGAAGGAGCTCTCGGCACCGATCGGCAGCTGGAGCACGAGGGGCTCCGCGCCGAGGCGGTTCACGATGGTGTCGACGGTGTAGTAGAAGTCGGCGCCCAGCTTGTCCATCTTGTTGACGAAGCAGATGCGCGGGACGTTGTACTTGTCCGCCTGACGCCACACGGTCTCGGACTGGGGCTCGACGCCCTCCTTGCCGTCGAAGACGGCGACGGCACCGTCGAGGACGCGGAGCGAACGCTCCACCTCGACCGTGAAGTCCACGTGACCGGGGGTGTCGATGATGTTGATCTGGTTGTTGTCCCAGAAGCAGGTCGTCGCGGCCGACGTGATCGTGATGCCGCGTTCCTGCTCCTGCGCCATCCAGTCCATCGTGGCAGCGCCGTCGTGGACCTCACCGATCTTGTGCGTGATGCCCGTGTAGAACAGGATGCGCTCGGTCGTCGTGGTCTTGCCGGCATCGATGTGCGCCATGATGCCGATGTTGCGGACCTTGTTCAGGTCGGTGAGCACGTCCTGTGCCACAGGTTCCTCCGGGAGAGTTGTAGGAGAGGGTGGCGGCCGTCCGGGTGCCGCGGCTCTTGGCCGAGGCACCCGGACGGTGCCGGATGACTACCAGCGGTAGTGCGCGAAGGCCTTGTTCGACTCGGCCATCTTGTGGGTGTCCTCGCGGCGCTTGACCGCGGCACCGAGACCGTTCGACGCGTCGAGGATCTCGTTCATGAGACGCTCGGTCATCGTCTTCTCGCGACGGCCCTTGGCGTACGAGGTGAGCCAACGGAGCGCGAGGGTGTTCGCGCGGTGCGGCTTGACCTCGACCGGGACCTGGTAGGTCGAGCCACCGACGCGGCGGCTACGGACCTCGAGGGTCGGACGGACGTTGTCGAGCGCCTTCTTCAGCGTGACGACGGCGTCCTGGCCGTTCTTCGACGAGACACCTTCGAGCGCGTCGTAGACGATGCGCTCGGCGAGGCCCTTCTTGCCGTCGAGGAGGATCTTGTTGACGAGCTGGCTGACGACGGGGGCGCCGTAGACCGGATCGGCGACGACGGGGCGCTTCGGGGCGGGACCCTTACGAGGCATCTAACTCAACCCTTCTTCGCACCGTAGCGGCTACGAGCCTGCTTACGGTTCTTGACGGCCTGGGTGTCCAGGGCACCGCGGATGATCTTGTAACGCACACCCGGGAGGTCCTTCACACGACCGCCGCGGACGAGCACCATCGAGTGCTCCTGGAGGTTGTGGCCCTCACCGGGGATGTAGGCCGTGACCTCGGTGCCGTTCGAGAGCTTCACACGAGCGACCTTGCGCAGGGCGGAGTTCGGCTTCTTCGGGGTGGTCGTGTAGACGCGGGTGCACACGCCACGCTGCTGGGGGTTCGCCTTCAGTGCCGGCGCCTTGGTCTTGACGACCTTCGGCGTACGACCCTTGCGAACGAGCTGCTGGATGGTAGGCAACTGTTCTCCTGGTTCTTCGCTCGTGCTCTCTGGCCGACGCGGTCCGTCGGCTTCCTCATCCCACGCGGACCAACGCCTGACGGCGGAGGGAGATGGGGGATGGAGTGATCGGGAGGCCGGAGGCCTGCACGATCTGGGCGCGCCCGAAGGCGCACACCCAGAAGAGCCTAGCCGTCGTAACAGACGAGGTCAATCCGTGGTAACCCGCCGACCGGCCCGTCCGCTGTGGGCGTGACGGCGGTACGGAGGTCCGGACGGGGTGTCAGGACCCCGACTCGGACTGCGCGTTGCCGACGGCCGACACGAACGTCGCCCCGTCGTCGCCGAACCCCGTGATCCAGCCGGACGCGCGCACGGTGATCGGCCCGGCGGTCGCGGTGCCGCGGCCCTCGGGACCGGTGAACTGT
The DNA here is from genome assembly GCF_003234795.2 of Curtobacterium sp. MCLR17_032. NCBI lineage: Bacteria > Bacillati > Actinomycetota > Actinomycetes > Micrococcales > Microbacteriaceae > Curtobacterium > Curtobacterium sp. MCLR17_032. Next base: position 3,382,603 of record NZ_CP126268.1, read on the forward strand.
GCGCGGAACGTCGCGGAACCCGCCGAACGGGTCGAGACCGCCCAGCCCTTCGACGCCCATCCCCCGACGGCGACGGACGGGCGGGACTCGAGTGTCCACTTCTGGTCGGTGTAGGTGTTGTCCGGGTCCTCGCCGTAGGCGTAGAAGCTGCAGCCGTCGGGAGCCGCGGTCGGTGCGGCCACGCAGGCGTCCACCCATGCGTCCACCGCGGCCGACGCCGCCGTCGACCCGGCTTCAGTCAGGGTCGTCGCCACCACCACCGGGGTCCCGGTCGCGCCGAACCCCGGGACGGGCGCCGTCGAGTCCGTCGCGGTGAACCACTTGCCGCCGTCGAGGTGCACTCCGTACGACCCCGGGAACGCCCGGAGCGAAGCGGTGCCGGACGAGTCGGTCCGGACGTCGGCGCCCGCGACCTGCACGGTGCTCCGAGGCGGCCCCTGCACCGCGACCTGTACCGACCCGAGCACCGGCGCCCGCAGCGACCACACCGGGAAGACGCCCCAGTCGGTGCCCGTGCGTTCGAGTTCGAACGTCGCCGGGATGATCCGCCCGGCCTGGGTCAGGACGGTCCGGACGGTCGCGTGGTCCGACTGCTGGTCCACCGAGGTGATCCGGTGCGCCGTGATCTTGTCGCCGGCACGGGCGTAGACCGCGTCGGTCAGCAGCACGTCGCTCTTCTCACGGTCGATGCCGGCCGTTCGGAGTGCGGCGGAGAGGTGGCCGTGCTCGACGTCGTCGAGGAAGGACTGCACCGGGCGCTCCGCCGAGTGCGCGTCCGATCCGACGGACCAGCCGATGCCCCCGGCGACCACGAGCAGGACCAGTGCCGCAGCCCCGGCCACGATGCCGACGACCGCACCGCGGCGCATTCCGCGCCGCCGCCCGGTCGCGCCCGGCGTCGGCTGGACAGCCGTCATGGCGGGTGGCAGGGCGCGGTCTCCGTGCAGTGATTCGTCGTCCGGCACCGACTCCCAGCCCGGCGTGCGGTCAGCTCGGTCGGTCATCGGTCCCCCATGGTGCGTCGGTCAGCGCTTCCCCGGAATCGTACCGGCCGAGGCGGGGGTGGTGCGGACCTCCCGTCAGTCCTGTGGACGGACCGGCGGCTGCTGGTGCTCCTGTGGATGACCCGCCTGCCAGCGCACGGCGGAGATGCCGCCGACGACGGTCAGGAGGGCGACGACGACCGCACCCACCACGAAGGGACTGAGGGCGTACCCCGCGGGGAACACCAGGAGCTCGGCGACGTCGGACCGGACCAGGGCGTAGCCCACCGCGCCCACGCCGAGCATGACCAGGTACGTCGTCGCGGCGGCGACCAAGCCCGTGATGCCGGGGTTGCCCTCCCGGGCGCCCGTCGCCGTCGCGAGGAACACCACGATCGCGGCGCCGACCACCATGCCCGGCCCGAGGTACGGGGTGGCGTCGGGTTGGCGGATCGCCTCGGCGTCGGCGAGCAGCGCTTCGAAGCCCGCCACGGCGATGACGAGCGCGATGAACAGGACGGACGTCATCGTCGCCACCAACCACCGGGACATGGGCTGATCGTAGCCCTCACCCGCCGACGGTCGGGGTGGTGGCTACGGGGCGTCGGCGCGTTCCGGCTCGGGTGCGTGGTGCTGAGCGGCGTGGTGCTGCGAGGCGCGCTGCGGCGTCGCGTGCTGCTGGGTGGCCTGCTGCTGGATGGCGTGCTGCTCTGTGGCTGCGCGGACGAGGGCGAGCGCGATCGTCGCGGTGATGACGGGGACGCTCTCGGTCATCGGGGCGGGGGCGTCGGTGCCGGTTCCGGTACTGCCGCCGGACACGACCGGGAGGCCCGGGGCCGGCTCCGGCGTCGCGGTGACGTCCGCCTCGTGGTCACGCAGTGCCGGGCCGATCACCGGCAGGACCGCCGTGGTCGTCGGGAGCTCGGCATGGAGGTCGGTGGAGCGGGCAGTGGGCGCCCCACTCGTGCTGCGTCGCCGGCGGAGACCCATCCGGACGAGCACGACGGCTGCGACGACCGCCCAGATGCCGTTCACGATCGTCGACGGCACCGCGTGGTGAGCGGCCACGTTGACGGCGACGGCGATCCCTCCGACGAGGTTGAACAGCTGGTACACCGGGCCGTTCGGGATCTTGCCGAGCGAGAAGAGCAGATAACCGGCGAGGACGGTTCCTGCTCCGAACCAACCGAGGAACTCGATGACACCGACGAACACGCGCGACTCCGGGCACGACGAGGAGCACCCGTTTCGCGGGCGTCCGAGAGGGAGATGGGCGGCCGCGAGCGCGGGCCCGAGCAGCATCGTAAACGGGGCCGGCGGCGTGGCGGAAGTGCGAGCGGCGTGGCGAGGTGGCCCCGGTGTGGGGGGATTACTTGCTCGTGGGAGCAGTCGCGTCGGTGTCGAGCACGAACACGTAACCGCTGAAGTTCCACGTCGTGGATGACGTCTGGGTCGATTCGAGGGAAGGGTCCGACGCCGAGGAGGTGATCGAGTTCACCAAGTAGAGACGCTGCAGCGCCTGCGCACGGCCGACGAACGACAGCGCCTGGTCGAACGAGCCGTCCACCGAGACGGTCACGGGCACAACGGAGAAGTTGGAAGCAGTGATGCTCGCATCGGTGGCGACCGGTGGCGCGCTCGCCGAAGCCGAGGCGACAGGCTCCGGGGTCGGTGTCGGTGTCGGTGTCGGCGTGCCCGTCGCACTGGGTGTCGTCGGTTCCGACACCGGCGGCGTGTACGCGACCGCATCGGACGTGGTGATCGCGGACACCGTCACCCCGGCGGCAGACGCTGCCTGCCCGATCTCGTCGTAGAACGCAGACATCTTGGTCGCGGACGGGACCGACGCCTCGAGCCGACCGAGTTCGGCCTGCATCTCCGGGAGGGTCTTCGCCTGTTTCCGGAGTCGCGCGAGTTCCACCGATTTGAGGGCGTTCTCCTGCTGGACGGTGCTCTGCTGTGTGTCGTCGGCGGCGGCCCGCGCGAGCTGCGGCTGGACCCCGAGGAAGAACCCACCGACCGCGACGACGACCATGCCGATCACCGCGAGGACCATGTTGAGACGGTTCCGGGTCATTTCAGTTGCCCTTCTCGGATGCGTACTTGCCGTCGAAGGCCTTCTCGTTGACGTGGATCGTCATGTTGACGGTGTAGTCACCGCTCGTCTCCTCGAGCGTGACCGAGTTGACGGTGGCGTCGACGTAACCCGGCAGCGAACGGACGGACTCAAGCCACGCCGGAACGGTCGGGAGCGTCTGACTGACTGCGTCGAACGTGAGGGTGGCGACGCGCTGGCCCTGCAGCGGGGCTTCGGTCTGGGCGTACTGCTCGAGCGGCGACGCGGAGTTCACGCCGACGCCGTTGATCACGACGCCGGCCGGGAGCGACGCCCGGACCGCTCGAAGGTACGGCTCCCATGCGATCTCGGTCGAGCCCGCGACGGTTTGTGCCGACTCGAGCATGGTGGTCGCGGACTCCGTCGCGCGCACGTCCTTGAACCGCGCCTGCTGTTGCAGGAGCGAGAGTGTCTGCGCCTGGGCACCGGCGAGGTCGACGGAGGCCTTCGTGGCGACCAGGGACGCACTGCCCACACCGATCCCGACCGCGACGGCCACCACGACCACTCCGGCCCAGAGTCGACGGACGACGCGGCGCTCACGACGGTCGGTGAGCACCTCCGTCGGCAGGAGGTCTGCACGGGGACGCGCACCGATCACGAGGGAGTTCGCGGTGCCCCGGTCACGCTGTCGCTTCGCTCGCTGCGCAGTGTCCTCGACGACTCGGCGTTCGCGACTGGCCGATGCACGGCCTCGTCCGACCGTGAGTCTCGGCTGCTTGATCTTCGCCTCGCTCATGCTGCCTTCCCTCCTGCGGCCAGGCCCCATGCCACGGCGATGGACGGCCCATGGACGCGGAGGTCTTCCCCGCGGATGGACTTCGCCAGGCCGACGCTCGTGAACGGGTCACCGAGGACGACCGGTAGTCGGGTCGCTTCGGCGAGCGCGTCACGGAACCCAGCGAGCGCGGCTCCTCCTCCGACGAGGAGGACCTGCGAGACAGGTTCGCTCGGGTGGGTGTTGACGAAGTAGCTGACCGTGTTCCGCAGGCTCGCGAGGAGCTCGCTGACGGTCTCCCGCACCGCCCCGACGGCGACGGCGTCGTCATGGGTCTGCGCGCGGGATGAGTCCATGCCGAGGTGCCGCTTGATGGCTTCGGCCGTCGGCAGCGGCACCTCGAGCTGACCGGCGAGCAGGCGTGTGACGTCATCGCCGCCAGTGGGGATGATGCGGACGAACTTCGGGACGCCGTCGCTCATGACGACGACCGTCGTCGTGTTCGCCCCACATTCGACGATCGCCGCCGTGCCCGTCGCCGAGGCAGGCGCGAGTACGCGTGCAAGCGCGAACGGGATGAGGTCGACCCCGACCGGGCGGAGCCCAGCTGTCTGGACGGCACGGACGTTCGCGAGGACCGCGTCCTTGACGGCGGCGACGAGCAGACCACTCACCGTCGGCCCACTCTCGCCGATCCCCTCGGAGGTGGGGTAGAAGTCGAGGATCGCGTCGCCGACGGGGACCGGCAGCATGTCCTGCACCTGGAACGGCAGTGACTCGCGAATCTGTGCGATGGGGGCACGAGGAACGGTCAGGTCGCGCGAGAGCACTCGCTGGTTCCCCATCCCGAGCACGACGTCCCGCGAGCGGAACTTCCCGACGGACCACAGCTCCCGGAGCGCGGCGGCGACGGTGTTCGGCTCGACGACTTCCCCCTGGCGCGTCGCGCCCTCGGGCACGGGCACTTCGGCGAAACGAGTGATCAACGGCTTGGACCGGTCTGCGTCCTGGACTTCGACCGCTCGGATGGCGGCAGCGCCGATGTCGACGCCGACGATGCTCTTGGCCATGCCTTGGTCCTTCCGTCGCCGCTCTACCGGCAGTGTCTGCGGAGCCGATCGGCTCGCTTGGTGTTCGGCGTTCGGTCGTCCTGGTCAGCAGCACGACGGGGATCAGGCGACCCCGAGCACGCTGAGGTAAGCGGCCCAGATCGGCGCGCCGAAGAAGATCCCGAGCCAAGCTCCGCCGAGCATCCACGGGCCGAACGGGATGCCGGTCCGACGACCCACACGACGCGTCACCACCAGGACGATGGAGAAGATACCGCCGAGGAAGAACGCGCCGAAAGAACCCACTGCGAGGGGTCCCCATCCGAGGTACGCCAGCGCGAAGCCCAGGACGCCCGCGAGCTTGACGTCGCCGAGCCCCATCCCACCGGGCACGGCGAGGGCCAAGGCGAGGTAGACGCCGGCGAGACCCAGCAGGCCGATGACTCCACGGAGGATCGCTCCCCAATCGTCGGCGAGCGTCGCAGCGAGGGTGAGGAACACCGGCAGGACCACGGACGTCGGCAGCACGATCCGATTGGGGAGCGTGTGTGTGTCGATGTCGATGAGTGCCAGCGCGACGCTGACGGCCATGAGGAACAGGTACGCCGCGAGCACGGTGGCGCCGTGGGCCACGCCCTGCACGCCGGGGAGGCTGGTTCGGAGTGGTGACCACGGCGCGAGGACGAACACTGCGCCCACCAGCAGGAAGAGCAGAGCGGTGGCTGCCTCGACCAGCGGGTAGCGGCTCGAGATCGCGGTGCCGCAGTCACGACACCGGCCTCGCAGGGTGAACCAGGACAGGACGGGGACGTTGTCACGTCCTCGGATGGCGTGGCCGCAAACAGGGCACGCGCTGGCTGGACTCACGACGGACATCCCGGCCGGAACACGGTGGACGACGACGTTGAGGAACGACCCGATGGCCAGCCCGAAGGCACAGACGAGCGCGGCCGAGCCGGCGAGGGGGAACGGAGCGATCGGGATCACGGAGACGGAGCTCCCGTCGCCGCGTACGCCGTCTTCGACTCGAGCTGCGTCGCCACGCGGTACGTGGTCACGGTCGGCTGGGGGAACTTCGGCGGCGTGTAGGTCGCGAGGGAGTCGTCGTACTCGTAGTCCTTCAGGTACCCACTGGACCCACTCCCGGTGCCGACGGCACCACGGAAGTTCTGGGCGATCGACCCGTTGACGGTCAGGGTCCCGCGGCCGGAACCCAGCGTGTAGTTCTGGACCGCGAAGGTGCCGTCGTTCGACAGGATGGCGGCATCGATCCGGCGGTTGGCCGCCTTGTACGGGACCTTGGCGCTGTTCGCCGGGTTCCACACCCAAACAGCCTGCTGTCCGATGAGCCCGAGGACAGTCGAGGCCGACCGCGTCGCGGGGTAGGTGATGTCGCCCGTGACGTAGGCGTAGTTCTCCGCGGCGACGGTGACGGCCTTGTCGACCACCCCCTTGACGAAGACGTCGCCGTTGTCGCACCCGTACGGATCCGTCACCTTGTTGCCGAGCCCTGCCGTCGGGTCTGCCTCGTTGGTGGCACCGACCTCGGGGAACCCGACACCGTTGGACGGCAACGAGGTGGCCGTGCTCGCCCTGGTGGTGTTGGTGCACGCAGTCGGCTGGTTCTTGAACGTCGACGCACTCCAGAGGTTGGGGTCCTGCGCCCCACCTGCTCGTGCCGACGGTTCGTTCTGCACGAAGACCAGGTTGTTCTTCGGGACGGCGATCGTCGCACCGTCGTCGTCATGGAGTGCGGCGACGTCACCGCACCTGGCAGGAGCGTCGCCGCCGGACAGGAGTCCCCCGGAGCGGTTCGCCGTCCCGGTGACCGTCGTCTTCACCGTAAGCGGGGAGACGACGTTCATCTTGCCGTTGCCGAGGAAGGTGATCTTCGTCGGCCCGGTGTAGAGGCACCCGGCGCCCTCGGCGGTGTTCGTCGTGGCCGCCAGATCCGTCCGCATGTAGTCACGGAGATCGGAGATGGTCGCAGGTGGGGTGAGGGTCGAGCTGGTCGTCGGGTTCACCGTGAACTTCGGCGTGGTCCCGGTGCACCCGGCGTTCGACCAGCCGTAGACGCTCTGCACGGTGCTCTTGAAGGTGGCACCGCAGATCCGGAACTGGTCGTTCGACCGGACCGGGCCCTCCAGCGTGTCCCCGGCGGCGAACTGGATGAACTGACACGTCGAGGGGAGCGCGAGCGGTCGGTACTGGCTGGTGCAGGGCGCTTTGCACCCGAAACCGGCGCATGTGTACGTCTCGTTGCTCACCGACGGGTCCTGGGACTCGTAGTTGGTGAAGTAGAGGTAGTTGGAGAAGCCGTCCGGACGGACGTTGGCGATGAACGACCGCGTGGTCGACCCCGACCGTCCGGTGGCCTGGACCCGGAGGACGCCCTGCGACGTGAGCTTCGAGTTGTCCACGGCGTAGCGGTACGAACCGGAGCTCGTCGCACCCTTGACGCTCGGGACATCGACCCAACGGCCGCCACTCTGGGAGTCGAAGGCAGAGTTGCCGCCAGCGCCCTTCGGGAAGACGCTGCCCGTCTCACGACTGAACGGCGAAGTGGGATCGCCGTAGTTGCCGTAGCCGTTGTCGGCGTTGAGTCGGGCCTGGTAGTCGGCGATCCCCGCGTAGGCAGCTGCAGCGGCGCGAGCCCAGTCTCGGTCGTTCGTAGTGAGCCGTGCACCACTCGTCGCCACCGTCACGAGCGTGGCCACCAGCACCATCACGACCATGCCGATACCGACCACGGCGACGAGCGCGACGCCACGTTCGTCGTCGCGAGCGCGGAGCGCGCGGAGGATCCGGATCACGATGCCCTCTCCATCAGAGGTTGGCCAGGCTGACGCTGTTCTGCAGCGTCGTCGCCCGTGGGTCGGTGGGACTCGTTCCGGTCGTCACCGAGATCGACACCCGGCGGACCTTCGCGAGGTCAGTGGCGCTGAGCGGGACCGTCGGCGAACCGAGGACGGCCCCGCTGGCGTCTGAGAACTGGAAGACGGATGCCGAGACGACGCCGTTCGCGAGAGTCCTCGTCGACGCCGGCGCCGCCGTAAGGGTGGCCTGGGTCGAGAGCGGGAACGCGAAGTAGTCCGTGTACTGCACCGCGGTACCCGTCCACTTCGTCTCGGTGATCGTGCCGCGCGCAGGATCGAGGCCAAGCTGCACCTGCACCGGTTGTGTCACGGTCGAGGTCGTGTTCACGTAGGAGAAGAACCGCACGTTGGTCGCGCTGGCGTACTGGAACGCGTACTGGGAGTCATCGCCCGTCGCGACGGGGTTGTTCGTCGCCGACCGCATGATCCTCGTCATCTCGTTCATCGCAGCCGATGCCGAGCGGGTGTTCATGTTGACGGCCTGTGCCGTCACGGAGGCGTTCTGACTCGAGACCAGGAAGGCCCCGGCGACCGCTAGCACGATGACGCTGAGGGTCATCGCGACGATGAGTTCCACGAGACTGATCCCGCGTTCGTCACGGCGAACCCGGTCGATGAGTGCCAGTACCGCGCGCATCAGGGAGCCGCCGTGGTCCGCGGATCGAAGAGCACCGTGCGCCCGGTCGGCGTCACGTTCACGTTCGTCGCGCCGGGAGACGCCGCGAAGACCGGCGTGTTCGCACCGAGTGCCGTGGCGGACGTCCCCTCGCTGAACGCGTAAGTCCCGTACGGCAGCGCGATCGTCGTTGCACTCGCCGCCGTGAGTCCGGTGAAGACGTAGGTCGTGCCGGGGGTGGTCGTGCAGCCCGGGTCGTTCACGCCCTTCGCGCCTGCGGTCGCCTTCGCCACGAGCACCGTGTCGGTCCCCTGGAGCTTGGCGTCCACCACCCCCATCGGCACCTTGACCGTCTCTGTCGCCCCGCCGATCCCGCCGACGCCGGTCGGCACGCTGCGGGCGTCGACCATGAGCCCGTTCGCCGTCGGCGTCGTCCACTGCAGCGGGTTGACGTTCAGGCAGGTTGTCTTGTCGAACACTCCAGCGACTGCCGAGTACCCGGAGGGGAAAACGCGTGTGGAGGTCCCGGTCACCGGGGTCACCGCGTCCCCGTTGAGCAAGGAGACGCTCGACCCGGAGGGCAACCTGGGGTTGCTCCCGGCGCGCGCGTTGGCGGCCAGCTGGAAGTTCAGGACCGCTGGTTTGTCGAACACCATGCTCTGGCTGCCGACGCTCCCAGCCGTCGTCGTGACCGGGTAGGTCGGATTCGCGTTGAGCTTCGGGTCGGTGTACCCGCTCTTCGTGATGCCGACCGTGTAGCCCCCCGGTTTCACGTCCAGCGCGTACGTGCACCCGTTCGCATCGGTCGGTGCCGGTTGCGCCGCGAGGGCTCCGCCGTTCGATGCGGGCGTGACGGTAACCGAGACGCCGGCGTTCGGCGAGCCGTTGGCCGTCTGGACCGCGATGACCATCGTTGAGCTCGTGCTGCTCGACACCGACGAGGGCGGCGCGATCAGGGTGTCCATCGTCACGGACCGGGGCGAACTCGACGTCCCGTTGGTCCACGAGACATCAACGTTGACGCGCTTGTAGGAGAGCGTGCCGTCCCCGGCACCGCACACGGTGTCGGTCCCCGTCGAAGTGATCCAGTTCGTCGTCCGCCGGACCGAGTAGTCCTGCCCGGCGACGACCTGGACCGTGGAGGTGTTCGTGACCGCGAAGATGTCCTTCGCGCTCCTGACCAAGTCGACTTCCTGGGATGCGAGGTTCAGTGCAGCCTCCCGTGACCGGTTGTCCTGGGTCAGGTACACGCTCGAGACGATGCCGGCCGCGACGCCGGCCGCGATCATGGCGAAGACGGTCATCGCGACCATAACCTCGATGATCGTGAAGCCGTCCTCCACAACGAGACCGGAGCGGACTCGGTTGACGATCCGCATCATGCCGGTCTCCTCCGTTCTGGTAGCGCGGGTACGGAGAGGTGGACCGCGCGCGACGGCACGGTCCACCTCAAGTCGGTCAGGAGCAGGCGCCGGAGACGACGCCCCCGTCCTGCGTCACCTTGAACACGTGGTCCGTGCCGCCGACGTTGCTCGTCGCCTGGATACAGAACGCGCCCGTCGAGTTGCTCGGCGTACCGACGATCGCGGGCTCGACACCGGTGCCGGAGACGTAGTTGCTCGGCGTGTAGCCGCTGATGTAGGCCGTACCGGTCTTGAGCGAGGTCGGGTACTTGTTGTCGTTCGTGAAGGCTGTGATCATCGCGGTCTTCGCGTTGGTGAGATCCGACTTCGCCGCGGAGTCCTTGGCGTTGTTCTGGACGCCGATGTACACCGGGATGGCGATCGCAGCGAGGATGCCGATGATGATGACGACGACCAGGAGTTCGATGAGCGTGAAGCCCTTCTCCTTGTCCTCGAGGAGACCCTTGCGGCGAGCGTCGAGCTTGCCCATGAGAGCGAAGTACATGGTGGTTTCCGTTTCGTGGGAATGCAATAGAGGATGATGCCGGGGACTGCTCCGCCGCAATGTCAAAGGTAATGGGGACGCGATGAGCGCATAATCCCGAGAACGGGGGGCAGATTCGAGCGAAATACCCCCATTAACGGGGGCACGACGAAGAAGTTCTGCCCCCGAGAAGGGGGCAGCGGCCAACTACTTGACGAGAGTGGTGATCTGGAAGATCGGCAGGTAGAGCGCCACAATCATCCCACCGACAACGACACCGAGGAAAGCGATCAGCAGCGGCTCGATGAGCGACGTGAGCGCTTCGGTGGTTGCTTCCACTTCCGCGTCGTAGAACACCGATATCTTTTCCAGCATCACTTCGAGAGACCCGGCATCTTCACCGACCGCGACCATCTGCGAAACCATACTCGGGAATATCGACTCGAGAATGAGCGGCTCGGCGATCGTCGTGCCTTTCCGAACGGATTCCGCCACTCGGCCTACGGCATTCTCGACGACGATGTTGCCGGAAACCAGGCCGGCGATCTGCAGCCCCTGCAGAATGGGAACGCCGGCTGCGATCATGTCGGAGAGATTGCGGGAGAACCGCGCAATGACGATCTTCCGGTTCAACGCGCCGAATACCGGCACCCGCAGCTTGAGCGGGTCTATCGCGCTCCGCACCTTCACAGAGTTCTTGTTCGCGCGCCACCACAACCAGCCGATGACGACGAGGGGGATGAGTACCGGCAGCACGAACTTCATCGCGTGCGAGGCGTAGACGAGCACCATCGTCGGTAGCGGGAGCTTGCCCCCGAGGTTCGCGAACATGTCCTGGAAGATCGGCACGATGAACACGAGCATGATGGCAACGGCCACCAGGGACATGATGAGCACGACGACCGGGTAGGTCATGGCTGACTTGATGGTCGTCCGGAGCTTGTGCTCCTTCTCGAAGTTCGTCGCGATCGAGTCCATGGCCTGGTCGAGGAAGCCACCGGTCTCCCCCGCGCGGATCATGTTGATCATGATCGGCGGGAACTCTGCCTCGTACCGCGCGATCGCCTCGGAGAACGAGACACCCTGCTCGACCTCGTCGCGCACCTTCCCCAAGATGTCCTTGAGCTTCTTGCTCTCCGTCTGGTCCGCCAGGATCGACAGCGCACGAAGCAGCGACAACCCCGACGACAACATCGTCGACGCCTGCCGCGACATGATCGCCAGGTCCTTGAGCCCGACGCCTTTCTCGAAGCCCGGGATCTTGATCTCGGTCTGCAGCCCCGTGCCGGCCTTCGCCTCGGTGATGGCGATCGGCGAGACGCCCATGCCGCGCAGGCGCTGGACGACGGCGCCTTCGGACGCGGCGTCGACGCGGCCTTTGACGAGCTTCCCCGCGCCGTCCCGTCCGCGGTAGTCGAATGCGAGGGACATCAGTAGCCTCCGGAGAACTTGTCGCCGAAGTCGATCCCGCTCGCGGCGATGGCGTCGGCGGACGCGTCGGACGGCGACTCGACGCGCTGCACCAGTCGGTCGAAGCCCTCGAGGTCGTGCACCTTCTCGAGCGCCGCCTTGCGGGTGATGGTGCCGACGTTGACGAGTTCGGCCAGGTCCTGGTCCATCGTGTGCATACCCGCGTCACGCCCGGCCTGCATGGCCGAGGTGATCTGGTAGGTCTTGCCCTCGCGGATGAGGTTGCCGATCGCGGGGGTCGTCTTCATGATCTCGGTGGACACGATCCGCCCGGTGCCGTTGGCCTTGGGGACGAGGGTCTGGCACACGACACCTTCGAGGGTGGCGGCGAGCTGGGTGCGGATCTGGCCCTGCTGGTGCGGCGGGAACACGTCGATGACGCGGTCGATGGTGCCGGGAGCGCTCTGCGTGTGCAGGGTGGCGAACACCAGGTGGCCGGTCTCGGCGGCGGTGAGGGCGACGGAGATCGTCTCGAGGTCGCGGAGCTCGCCGATGAGGATGACGTCCGGGTCCTGGCGCAGCACGTGCTTCAACGCGCGAGCGAAGGACTGCGTGTCTGCGCCGACCTCGCGCTGGTTGATGATCGACTTCTTGTGGTCGTGCATGAACTCGATCGGGTCCTCGACCGTCACGATGTGGTCGGCCCGGGTCTCGTTGACCAGGTCGATGAGCGCGGCGAGGGTGGTCGACTTGCCGGAGCCGGTGGGGCCGGTGACGAGCACGAGACCGCGCGGCAGCTTGGCGAACTCCCCAACGTGCTCGGGGATGCCGAGCTGCTTGAGGGTCTTGATCTTCGTGGGGATGATGCGGAAGGCCGCACCCCAGTTGCCGCGCTGCTGGTAGTAGTTCACGCGGAAGCGGAACTCGGGCGACAGCGAGTACGCGAAGTCGAGTTCCTGTTCCTGGTCGAACTGCGCCGCCTGTTCGGCGGACATCAGGGTCTTGAGGGCTGCGATGACCTTGTTGCGCGCCCACGGGCCTCCCGGCACGGCGGGACGGAGCGAGCCGTCGACGCGGACCGTGGGCGGCGCGTCGGCGGTGACGTGCAGGTCGGACGCACCCTGGTAGACGACCTGGGCGAGTGCGGTGACGAGGTCGGCGTCGGCGTCTTCCCGCGCGTGGCGCGTGAAGTTGATCTCGGCGCTGCCGGACGGCGCGGCCATCGGCACCGGCGGTGCGGTGACGGCCTGGAGGCTCGTGGTCACGACCGCGGGCACGACCGGCAGCCGTTCGGTCGCCTGGTACCCGAGGGCGGAGTCCGGTGCGTAGCCGTAGCTCGCGGTCGAGGGCGGCACCGCCGCGGGCGGGGTGGCCGGCACAGCGTACGGCTGGGCGACCGGGACGGCGACGGGTGCGCCGCTCGGGGCACCCCAGCCGGCGAGGTCGTCGCTCAGGTCGTAGACGGGGGTGGCCGGCACCGCGGGTGCGGCGCCTGCGTCCGGGGTGCCGGGTTCGGCGGGTTGCACGGGGTGCTGCTGCACGACGTGCTGCTGCGCGGCCTGCGCCAGGCGTGCGGCCCGGCGGCCACCGACCTCGAGGCCGGGCGTCCCGGGGTGCCAGCCGTCGACGGGCTCGTCGCCGGCAGGGGTCAGGTCGTACACGGAGTCCGTCATCTGTCCGTCTCCCACGCCTACGCGACCACGCGCAGGATCTCGTCGACGCTCGTCAGCCCGAGCTTGACCTTCTCCCACCCGTCCATGCGGAGGGTGAGCATGCCCTGCTCCTGGGCGACGCGGCTGATCTCGGCACTCGAGGCCCGGGACACCGCGAGGCGCTCGATCTCCTCGGACACGGTCATGACCTCGTGCAGGGCGATGCGGCCGCGGTACCCGGTGTTCGAGCAGACGGAGCAGCCGATCGGCGCGAAGAAGTCCGGCACCTCGGCGGCGGCGCTGTCGAGGAAACCGAGGGCGTGCAGCTGCTCGGCTTCGTAGAACGCGGGGGCCTTGCACCGGTCGCAGAGCTTGCGGGCCAGACGCTGGGCGACCACGCAGTCGAGTGCGGACCCGACGAGGAACGGTTCGATGTCCATCTCGGTGAGCCGGGTGATCGCGGACGGGGCGTCGTTGGTGTGCAGGGTGGAGAGCACGAGGTGGCCGGTCAGCGACGCCTCGATCGCGATCTGGGCGGTCTCGTGGTCACGGATCTCACCGAGCAGGACGACGTCGGGGTCCGAGCGGAGGATGCTGCGGAGCGCCGACGCGAAGGTCAGTCCGGCCTTCGGGTTGACCTGCACCTGGTTGACACCTGCCATCCGGTACTCGACCGGGTCCTCGACGGTGATGACGTTGATCTCGGGCTTCGCGACCGCGTTCAGGGTCGTGTAGAGCGTGGTCGACTTGCCGGAACCGGTGGGGCCGGTGACCAGGATCATGCCGTACGGCTTCGAGTAGGAGCGCTGGTAGGCAGCGGCGTTCCGGTCGAGCAGATTGAGGTCCTTCAGCGTCAACGACGTGTTCGTGTTGTCGAGGATGCGCATGACGACCTTCTCGCCCCACACCGTCGGCAGCGTCGCCACGCGGAGGTCGATCTGTCGGCCGCCGTGCCGGACGGACATGCGGCCGTCCTGGGGTTTCCGCCGCTCGGCGATGTCGATGTCGCTCATGATCTTGAGCCGGCTGATGACGCCGTTCTGGATGTTCTTGGGCGCCGGGGTCATCTCGTGCAGGACACCGTCGATGCGGTAGCGGACCCGGACCTCGTGCTCGCCGGGCTCGATGTGGATGTCGGACGCGTGGTCCTGGATCGCCTGCGAGACCAGCAGGTTGACGAAGCGGACGATCGGGACGTCGTCGAGCGAGCCGTCACCGATGTCGGCCTGGTGCTCGGTGGTCCGTGCTTCTTCTTCGAGCGACGAGGTGAGGTCGTTGAGCTCGTCGTCGGCCCGCAGGTACCGGTCGAACGCCGACAGCAGGTCCCGTTCGTCCACCTGCAGCGGCTTGATCGGCCGGCCGGACGCCGTGCGAGCGTCGTCGATCGCCAGGACGTTCGCCGGGTTCACCATGGCGAGCACGAGGGTCTCGCCCTCGAACCCGATGCCGAGCACCGCGTGCCGGCGGCACAGCGGCGCGGGGAGCACCGAGACGGCCGTGCCGTCCACCGGGTAGTCGGTCAGCGGGACCGTCTTGGAGTTGTGGGACGCCGCACGCGCGGTGATGTACTGCGCCTCGCTCACGACGCCCTGCTCGACGAGTGAGCGGATCGCCTGCTCGTCGACGTCTTCGTGACCGGTCATCGCGTCGAGGTACTCGATCGGGAGGGCGCCGTTGAGGATCAGGATCTCGGACAGGGTTGCCATGTGCCCTGTACCTCCTTGCTTGCGCGCGCGACGGATCGGCGTGGATCGATGGGCGCCGCCAGGGTTGCGGCGCTCGACCACGGTACGTCCGGCGCCCGGCCGCCGAGCAGTCCCAGAAGGAGGGGCCGGAGGGGTTCTGACTGGACCCAGAACAGGGGTACCCGCGGGTATCGAGATCCGCGGGTGGGGCCTAGAGCGCCATCGAGGTCGTGATCGTGGCGGTCCCGCCGACGAACCCGAGTCGTTCGTAGAGCGCCACGGCACCGCTCGGGTTCTCAGCGTCGACCTCGAGGGACGCGGCGGACAGGTCGGCGTCGCGCAGGGCGTCGAGGGTGGCCCGGACGACGAGCGGTGCGAGGCCACGCCCGCGCGCTCGACGGACGACACCGACCCAGTGGATGTACCCGAAGCTCCGGCCGCGGGCGGCGAAGGCACCGGGGTCGGACTCGACCACCGTGAACGCCAGCACGTCCCCCTGTTCGTCCACGACCACGCGAGACAGGTCCAGCCGACTCTTCTCGGCGGTGAGGTACCCGCGCCAGTCCGCTTCGACCATCGGCTGGGAGCCCCAGTGGTCGCGGAAGGCGTCGTTCTTGGCAGCCCGCATCGGCTCGATGTCGTCTCCGGTCGCCGCACGCAGCACGAGGCCGTCCGGCAGCGACGGCAGGCGGTCCCGTTCCGCAGCGCGCTCGTCACCATCGAGCACGACCTGCATGTCGACCCAGGTGCGCACCGGGTGGAGTCCGGCCCGTGCGGCCAGCGCGAGCGCGGACGATCCCTGCGGAGCAGTGAGGTCGACGGCACCGGGCAGATCGAGGTCGAGCCCGGCGAGGTGCTGTCGGGCCCGTGCGGTCTGCCAGGCGAGCACCCGTCGGCCGATGCCCTGTCCGCGGTACGCGGGTCGCACCGAGCCGCCCAGGAGGATCCGGGCAGCGGTGTCCCTGGTCGGGACCGGGATGACGATGGCGTACGCGTGCACATGACCGTCAGCATCGGTCCCGACGACCGTGTCACGCTCGGGGTCGAGCCCTTCTGTGGACAGCCGGTGCACGAAGTCCTCTGTGGAGGGATGCGCGTGCGGCTCGTCGACCGCCGCCGACTCGAGGGCGATGCCGTGCACGGCCGGCAGGTCCGCCATGGTGGCCGGCCGGAACGTCAGCCCGCCGACCGGCTCGGGGAAGTCGAGGTGAGCCGGAGCCGTGACCCGTTCGCGCAGCGTCGCCATGCCCCCAGCATGCCCTACCCCTCGACGCGCCCGGCATCGACGGACCATGATGAGACATGGACATCACGAGCGTGACCGTGGGGTTGCCCGTCACCGACCTCGAGGCCTCCTGCCTCTGGTACGGCGCGGTGTTCGAACGGCTCGAGCCCGACCTCGAACCGACCGAGGGCGTCGCCGAGTACGAGGTCGGCGGCATCTGGATCCAGCTCCTCGAGGACCCCGACGCCGACGACAACCCCGTCATCGTCCGCTTCGGCGTGGACGACGTCGCCGCCCAGCACACGCGCATCGCGGCCCTCGGCATCGACGTCGGACCGATCGAGTGCGTCGACGGAGCCGTCGACTGGTTCGACGCCCGCGACCCCGACGGCAACGTCCTCAGCCTCTACTCGCTCGCCGACGAGAGTGGCCGCGGTTCCGGCGGGCGCGACAGCGACGCCGGGCGCTCCGTCTAGGACCCGCCCCGTCCGGACGGGAGGCACGTGGCGGGGTCCGCCCCGGGCGTCCCGTCCGTCACCGTGGCTCGGCACGCAACTGACGGAACCAACCCAGCACCAGAGGCACCACCGTCCAGATCATGAACGACGTGAGTGCCGGTCCGACCCCGACGGCACCTGCGTCGTCATCGACCCTCCACCGGAGGACCGGGTCCGCAAGCCAGCTGGCGAAGCCGTAGGGATTGGCCCAGACGAGGACAGCGGGGGTGAAGGCGAGTGCGATCGTCAGGACGAACGGCGCGAACACCGCAACCACGAGCGCCGGCGCAGTGCGCAGGATGAGCCCTCCGACCGCCATGGCCGTCAGGGCCGACGCGATGGTGGTGCCCAGCATCGAAGCGAACTGCGCGCCGACTCCAGCAGTCACGATGGTTCCGGCTGCCTGGACATCTGCGACGAGGAACACCAGGGCCGCGATGATGTGGATCACGACGAGTGAGCCCACCGTGAGCGCGAGGACAGCGAGGTAGCGGGCGACGATGACCCGAGAACGCCTCGGAGTCAGGACGAAGGTCACCAGGGCGGCCCGTGTGCCCCAGTCTGCAGTGAAGACCATGACCGCGAGCATCCCCACCAAGAGCGGCAGACCGAGCGACACCGCGGACACGAACGACTCGAATGTTCCGGATGTCCCGCCGGGGACGACGAGGCCGAGCGCGATACCAGCGCCGATCGTGACGATGAACGCCCATCGAGGACCCCGAGTGTCCACTGCTCGCCTGAGTTCGACGGTGGTGAGTCGGAAGACCTTCCGCATCAGTCGACCTTCCCCTGGTACTCGGGTGCCGACACTGTTGCGAGGAACTCGTCCAGACGGTGCTCATCGGCCCGGAGCTCGCACAGAGCGATGCCCTGGTCGCAGGTGAGTCGCCCGACGGCGACGGGGGAAGCCTCCACGACGAAGCGGCTCCCGGTCTGCTGAACACGCCATCCGGCTGCTCGGAGGACGCTTCCGAGACGGGTGTCGTCCGACCCGACTGTCGTCCGTTCTGTTCGGACGTCGCTCAGCGCCGTGTCCGCGACCACCCTCCCACGGGACACTGCGACGAGTCTGTCGGCTGTCCGCTCGACAGCAGCGAGCTGATGGGTCGAGACGAGCACGGTCCCTCCGCGATCGGCGAACGTCGTGAGCACGTGATCGAGCCAGAGGATGCCACCGGGATCGAGGCCGTTGGACGGTTCGTCCAACACGAGCGCGCCCGGGTCACCCAGCAGGGCGTGTGCGATGCCGAGGCGCTGCCGCATACCGAGTGAGAGCTGTCCCACGCGTCGCATCTGCACGCCTCCGAGTCCGACCAGCTCGACGCATTCGACCGCGCGATGGGAATCGACCCCCATCGTCATCGCGCCCAGCCGCAGCGTCTCTCGAACTGTGCGACCGGGGTGGAAGGCGGACGCGTCCAGGACGACCCCGATGGCACGCGCGGGCTCCTCGATGTCCAGGAGCCGCCGGCCGTTGATGAGTGCCGCACCCGCGTCAGGCCTGGTCAGACCAGCCAGGACGCGCAGAGCGGTCGTCTTCCCTGCACCGTTCGGGCCGCAGAAAGCGGTGATCGTTCCCGGTCGACAGGTGAAGCTCACGTCGGAGAGCACGGTGTTCCGTCCGTAGCGCTTGCTCACACCGTGGAGAGCGATCTCGACGCTCATCGTGTCACCGCGTGGATCAGGAACGCGCTACTGCACAGGAGCAGGCAGAAGACGAACGCAGCGGGGGCTCGACGGTTCGCTGAGTCCAGCGTCCCGGCGGCCGCGCAGCACAGCACGGCAATGCCCGCGGCCGCTACCGCGAGCGGCTTGTCCATGACTATCGCCGTCGGTGCCCACATCGCGATGACGACTGCAACGACGGACAGGACACTCGCTCCTCGGGACCGCAACGGATGTGGTCGTGTTGTTCTCGTTGTCGGCATCTCCGTGGTCTCCACCGCCTCCGGTGACGGGGGCCGCACCCCAGTACGGCCCCCGGTCACGCCCATCAGTTGAAGGACTTCCAGATGTCCCAGGCGGTGATCGCCGTGCTGATCGCACCGACCACGCCCTTGATCGCTGGCCACACCTTCGTCCGGAATGTCGCGTACGCCTTCTTGACGCCGTCCACGACCTTGTTCCAGAGTGCGGGCACCTTCTTCAGCGCGTTGATCGCAGTGCGGACGAGGGTGCCCCAGCTCCGCGTCTCGGTGCCGGTCGCGGTCTCGGTCGGCGCTGCAGGCGCTGCCCGGGGAGACTCCGAGATCGAGAGCGCCTCGGCCCGGACAGACACGTGATCGCCTCGGACCGCCGCGGACCCCTGGGCGGTGGGCGCGCTGGCCTGGGCCGACAGCCCTGATCCGAGCACGGACGCAGCGGTGATGCAGGCGACGATCGCCGTGGTGGTCGCCCAGTTGTGTTGCTTACACTTCATCAGATTGCTCCTCGCAGTCATCGGGCGCCGGACCGGGCATGGTCCGGCGCCCTTTCCGAACTCGTGGCAACATATCAAGTGTAGACGTTCAGTTCTACTCGGGGGCTGGTGCTGTTTGACATCCCGCGACAGAGCCACCATCGAACGGACAAGGATCCCGCGCCCGACTTCCACCGCCGACGAAAGCGGCCGTGGTTCCGGTGGTCGCGACAGCGACGCCGGTCTGCGCTTGGGACCCAGCCCCATCCGGACAGGAGGCCCGTGGCGAGCCCTCCCCGTGCCTCCCGTCCGGCGCCCGCGGGCGCAACCGCACGAACGAAGGAGGGCCCCGCATCCGACTGGATGCGGGGCCCTCCTCAGGGACTCACTCGGTTCAGTTGTACGTACCCGGCGTGAAGTCGTCCGACGAGAAGCTGTCGAAGTCGACGAAGCTCAGGTCGGCGTCCGAGAACGACGAGTCGTCCGCGAAGATGCGGTTCGGGTACCGCTCCGCCTTCGCTTCTTCCGTCGCGTTCACGTCCACGTCGCGGTACCGGCTGAGGCCCGTCCCGGCGGGGATGAGCTTACCGATGATGACGTTCTCCTTGAGGCCGACGAGCTGGTCCTGCTTGCCCTCCATGGCCGCCTGCGTCAGGACGCGGGTGGTCTCCTGGAAGGACGCGGCGGACAGCCACGACTCGGTCGCGAGGGACGCCTTCGTGATGCCCATGACCTCCTGGCGAGCCGAGGCGGTCTTGCGACCCTCCTGCAGCGCAGCCCGGTTGATCGCGTTGTAGCGCGACCGGTCGACGAGCTCACCCGGCAGCAGGTCGGTGTCGGCGTGGTCGACGACGGTGACCTTGCGGAGCATCTGACGGAC
Source organism: Curtobacterium sp. MCLR17_032 (assembly GCF_003234795.2). Lineage (NCBI taxonomy): Bacteria > Bacillati > Actinomycetota > Actinomycetes > Micrococcales > Microbacteriaceae > Curtobacterium > Curtobacterium sp. MCLR17_032. The sequence goes on from NZ_CP126268.1 coordinate 3,402,598, forward strand.
GATGACCTCGATGTGCTTGTCGTGGATCGGCACACCCTGCGAGCCGTAGACGTCCTGCACACCGTTGACCAGGTGCTTCTGGACCTCTCGGACACCCTTGACCCGGAGGACTTCCTTCGGGTCGACGGTGCCGGCGATGAACTGCTCGCCGAGCTCGACGTGCTGGCCGTCCTCGATGAGGAGGGTCGCACGCTTGAGCACCGGGTAGATGAACGGCTCGTCGCCGTTGTCCGGCGTGAGGATGATCCGACGACCCTTGTCCGTGTCCTCGATCGTGGCGCGGCCGGGGGCCTCGGCGATCGGGGACGCGCCCTTCGGGGTGCGAGCCTCGAAGAGCTCGGTCACGCGGGGCAGACCCTGCGTGATGTCGTCGGCCGAGGCCGAACCACCCGTGTGGAAGGTACGCATCGTCAGCTGGGTACCGGGCTCACCGATGGACTGGGCGGCGATGATGCCGACCGCCTCACCGATGTCGACCAGATTGCCCGTGGCGAGCGAACGGCCGTAGCACTGCGCGCAGACACCGACGGCCGACTCGCAGGTCAGGACCGAGCGCACCTTGATGCTCTCGACACCGGCTGCCAGCAGCTTGTCGAGGAGGACGTCACCGACGTCCTCGCCGCCCTCGGCCACCACGGTGCCCGAGGCGTCGACGGCCTCGGTCGCGAGGGTGCGCGAGTAGACGGTGTTCTCGACACGCGGGTCGCGGACGAGCTTGCCGTCGGCACCCATCGTCGCGATCGGCAGCTCGAGGCCACGGGTCGTCCCGCAGTCGTCCTCACGGATGATGACGTCCTGCGACACGTCCACGAGACGACGGGTCAGGTACCCCGAGTCGGCGGTACGGAGAGCCGTGTCCGCCAGACCCTTGCGAGCACCGTGCGTGGCGATGAAGTACTCCGCCACCGTCAGGCCCTCGCGGTACGAGTTGATGATCGGGCGGGCGATGATGTCACCCTTCGGGTTGCTCACCAGACCACGCATACCGGCGATGTTGCGCACCTGCAGCCAGTTACCACGAGCACCCGACGACACCATGCGGTTGATGGTGTTGTCCTTCGGGAAGTTGTCGCGCATCTCCTGCGCGATCTCGTTCGTGGCCTCGGTCCAGATCTTGATCAGGTCGGCGCGACGCTCCGAGTCCGTGATCAGACCCTTGTCGAACTCACCCTGGACCTTGGCGGCCTGGATCTCGTAGCCCGCGATGATCTCCTTCTTGCGAGGAGGCGTCACGACGTCCGAGAGGGCGACGGTCACACCGGAGCGGGTGCCCCAGTAGAAGCCCGCGTCCTTGATCCGGTCGAGTGCAGCGGCCGTCTCCGTCTTGGAGTAGCGCTCGGCGAGGTCGTTGACGATCGCGGAGAGCGTGCCCTTGTCGGTGACCTTCTGGACGAACGGGTAGTCCGTCGGGAGGGTCTCGTTGAACAGCGCGCGACCGAGGGTGGTCTCGAGGAGGATCGACTGACCGACCTCGTAGCCCTCGGGTGCTTCACCCTCGGCGAAGTGGACACCCGACATGCGGATCTTCACCATCGCGTTGAGGTGCAGCGTGTTCTGGTCCTTCGCCATGATCGCCTCGGCGACCGAGGAGAACGAACGGCCTTCACCGACGGCGCCCTCGCGGACGGTCGTCAGGTGGTGCAGACCGATGATCATGTCCTGTGCGGGCAGGGTCACCGGGCGGCCGTCGGACGGCTTCAGGATGTTGTTCGAGGCGAGCATCAGGATGCGGGCCTCGGCCTGGGCCTCGACCGACAGCGGCAGGTGCACGGCCATCTGGTCGCCGTCGAAGTCCGCGTTGAACGCAGCACAGACCAGCGGGTGGAGCTGGATGGCCTTGCCCTCGACGAGCTGCGGCTCGAACGCCTGGATGCCGAGACGGTGCAGCGTGGGCGCACGGTTCAGCAGGACGGGGCGCTCGCGGATGATCTCCTCGAGCACGTCCCACACCTGGGCACGCGAACGCTCGACCATGCGCTTGGCCGACTTGATGTTCTGCGCGTGCGACAGGTCGATCAGGCGCTTGATGACGAACGGCTTGAACAGCTCGAGCGCCATCTGCTTGGGCAGACCGCACTGGTGGAGCTTGAGCTGCGGGCCGACGATGATGACCGAACGACCCGAGTAGTCGACGCGCTTGCCGAGCAGGTTCTGGCGGAAACGACCCTGCTTGCCCTTGAGCATGTCGCTCAGGGACTTCAGGGCGCGGTTGCCGGTACCCGTGACGGGGCGGCCACGACGACCGTTGTCGAACAGCGCGTCGACCGCTTCCTGCAGCATGCGCTTCTCGTTGTTCACGATGATCTCGGGGGCACCGAGGTCGAGCAGGCGGCGGAGACGGTTGTTGCGGTTGATCACACGACGGTAGAGGTCGTTGAGGTCCGACGTGGCGAAGCGGCCACCGTCGAGCTGCACCATCGGGCGCAGTTCCGGCGGGATGACCGGCACGACGTCGAGCACCATCGCGGCCGGCGAGTTGCCGGTGGCGAGGAAGGAGCTGACGACGCGCAGACGCTTGATCGCGCGGATCTTCTTCTGGCCCTTGCCCTCGGCGATCTGCAGACGCAGTGCCTCGGCCTCAGCGGCCAGGTCGAAGGCCTCGAGCCGCAGCTTGATCGCCTCGGCGCCCATGAAGGCGTCGAAGTAGATCCCGAAGCGGTCCTGGAGCTCGTGGAAGACGGCGTCCTCGGGCTTGAGGTCGCCCACCTTGAGGTTGCGGAAGTCCTCCCAAACACGCTCGAGACGGGTGATGTCCTCGTCGAAGGACTTGCGGACCTGGGACATCTCCTTCTCGGCGGTGTCCTTGGTCCGGCGCTTCACGTCGGCCTTGGCGCCTTCTTCCTCGAGCGCTGCGAGGTCGTCCTCGAGCTTCTTGAGGCGGTCGGCGATGATCGAGTCGCGCTGACCCTCGAGCGTCTTGATCTCGAGGCGCATCTCGTTCTCGAGGCCGGGCATGTCAGCGTGACGGCCCTCCTCGTCGATGCTGATGATCATGTACGCCGCGAAGTAGATGACCTTCTCGAGGTCCTTCGGGGCCATGTCCAGCAGGTAGCCCAAGCGCGACGGAACGCCCTTGAAGTACCAGATGTGCGTGACGGGTGCGGCGAGCTCGATGTGGCCCATGCGCTCACGACGGACCGAGGACTTGGTGACCTCGACGCCGCAGCGCTCGCAGACGATGCCCTTGAACCGGACTCGCTTGTACTTGCCGCAGGCGCACTCCCAGTCGCGGGACGGACCGAAGATCTGTTCACCGAACAGACCGTCCTTCTCGGGCTTCAGGGTGCGGTAGTTGATCGTCTCCGGCTTCTTGACCTCGCCGTACGACCACTGGCGGATGTCCTCGGCGGTAGCGAGGCCGATCCGAATGGCGTCAAAGGAAGTTGCTTCGAGCAATGTTCTTCTCTCTTGCTGGTTCGAAACGTGTTCAGCGGGCGGGATCAGATGTCGTCGACGGACGACGACTCGAACCGCGAGGAGATGTTGATGCCGAGCTCTTCAGCGGCACGGAAGACCTCGTCGTCCGTGTCGCGCAGGCTGACCGCCTGGCCGTCCGCCGAGAGGACCTCGACGTTCAGGCAGAGCGACTGCATCTCCTTCATGAGGACCTTGAACGACTCCGGGATGCCGGGCTCCTGGATGTTCTCGCCCTTCACGATCGCCTCGTAGACCTTCACGCGGCCGAGGATGTCGTCGGACTTGATCGTCAGGAGCTCCTGGAGGGCGTACGCGGCACCGTATGCCTCGAGCGCCCACACCTCCATCTCGCCGAAGCGCTGTCCACCGAACTGCGCCTTCCCACCCAGCGGCTGCTGCGTGATCATCGAGTACGGGCCGGTCGAACGGGCGTGGATCTTGTCGTCGACCAGGTGGTGCAGCTTCAGGATGTACATGTAGCCGACCGACACGGGCTCCGGGAACGGCTCGCCGGAGCGGCCGTCGAAGAGCTGTGCCTTGCCCGAGGAACCGATCAGACGCTCGCCGTCGCGGTTCGGGAGCGTGGAGTCGAGGAGGCCCTCGATCTCGCGCTCGTACGCACCGTCGAACACCGGGGTGGCGACCTTCGTGCCGGGGGCTGCGCTGTGCGCGGCTTCCGGCAGGTTCTCGGCCCACTCCTGGATGCCTTCGACCTGCCAGCCCTGCTTGGCGAGCCACCCGAGGTGGATCTCCAGCACCTGGCCGAAGTTCATGCGTCCGGGGACGCCGAGCGGGTTGAGGACGATGTCGACCGGGGTGCCGTCCGCGAGGAACGGCATGTCCTCGACCGGCAGGATCGTCGAGATGACGCCCTTGTTGCCGTGACGACCGGCGAGCTTGTCGCCCGCGGTGATCTTGCGCTTCTGGGCGATGTAGACGACCACGCGCTGGTTGACGCCCGAGCCGAGCTCGTCGTCGCCGTCCTGCGAGTCGAACACCTTGACGCCGATGATCGTGCCCTCTTCACCGTGGGGCACCTTGAGCGAGGTGTCGCGGACTTCGCGCGACTTCTCGTTGAAGATGGCACGGAGCAGGCGCTCCTCGGCGGACAGCTCGGTCTCGCCCTTCGGCGTGACCTTGCCGACGAGGATGTCGCCGGGGCGGACCTCGGCACCGATGCGGATGATGCCGCGCTCGTCGAGGTCGGCCAGGAGGTCCGGGCTGACGTTCGGCAGGTCGCGGGTGATCTCTTCCTTGCCGAGCTTGGTGTCGCGGGCGTCGACCTCGTACTCCTCGATGTGGATCGAGGAGAGCGTGTCGTCCTTCACGAGGTTCTGCGACAGGATCATCGCGTCCTCGTAGTTGTAGCCCTCCCACGGCATGAACGCGACGAGGAGGTTCTTGCCGAGCGCGAGCTCGCCGTTCTCCGTCGCGGGGCCGTCGGCGATGACCTCGCCCTGCTCCACACGCTCACCGGCGCTGACGATCACGCGGTGGTTGTAGCTGGTGCCCTGGTTCGAGCGGTCGAACTTGCGCAGGTAGAAGGTCTGCGTGCCACCTTCGTCGAGCTGCAGGGTCACGGCGTCGGCCGAGACCTCGGAGACGACACCGGCCTTGTCGGCGGTGATGACGTCGCCGGCGTCGATGGCGGTGTAGCCCTCCATGCCGGTGCCGACGAGCGGCGACTCGGAGCGGAGGAGCGGCACGGCCTGGCGCTGCATGTTCGCACCCATGAGGGCGCGGTTCGCATCGTCGTGCTCGAGGAACGGGATGAGCGAGGTCGCGACCGACACCATCTGGCGCGGCGAGACGTCCATGTAGTCGACCTCGTCCTTGCCGACGAGCTCCACCTCGCCGCCCTTCTTGCGGACGAGCACCTTGTCGTCAGCGAAGTGGAACGTGCTCGTCAGCGGGGCGTTGGCCTGCGCGACGACGAACTCGTCCTCTTCCGAGGCGGTCAGGTAGTCGATCGTCTTCGTGACCTCGCCGTTGACGACGCGACGGTACGGGGTCTCGATGAAGCCGAACGAGTTGATCCGACCGAAGGACGCGAGCGAGCCGATCAGGCCGATGTTCGGGCCTTCCGGGGTCTCGATCGGGCACATGCGGCCGTAGTGCGACGGGTGGACGTCACGGACCTCGACGCCGGCACGCTCACGGGACAGACCACCCGGGCCGAGGGCCGACAGGCGACGCTTGTGCGTCAGACCCGCGAGCGGGTTGTTCTGGTCCATGAACTGCGACAGCTGGGACGTCCCGAAGAACTCCTTGATCGCAGCGACGACGGGACGCACGTTGATGAGCGTCTGCGGCGTGATGGCCTCGATGTCCTGCGTGGTCATGCGCTCGCGGACGACGCGCTCCATGCGGGACAGACCGGTGCGGACCTGGTTCTGGATGAGCTCGCCGACCGCGCGGATGCGACGGTTGCCGAAGTGGTCGATGTCGTCCACGTCGAGGCGGAGCTGCACCGGCTCACCGTCACGGACGCCGTCCATGGTGGTGCGCTCGGCGTGCAGGGACACCAGGTACTTGATCGTCGCGACGATGTCCTGCACGGTGAGCACCGAGTCGGACAGCGGGGCGTCGATGCCGAGCTTGCGGTCGAGCTTGTAGCGACCGACCTTCGCCAGGTCGTAGCGCTTGGAGTTGAAGTAGAAGTTGTCGAGGAGCGCACGCGCGGCCTCGGCAGCGACCTGCTCGCCCGGGCGCAGCTTGCGGTAGATGTCCTTGAGCGCCTCTTCCTTCGTGAGGACGGCGTCCTTCTCGAGGGTCGACTCCATGGACGCGAAGCCCTGGAACTCCTCCATGATCTCTTCGCTCGTCAGGCCGAGGGCCTTGAGGAAGACGGTCACGGACTGCTTGCGCTTGCGGTCGATGCGCACGCCGACCTGGTCGCGCTTGTCGATCTCGAACTCGAGCCAGGCGCCACGCGACGGGATGATGCGCGCCGAGTAGATGTCCTTGTCGGACGTCTTCTCCTGCGCACGCTCGAAGTACACGCCCGGCGAGCGCACGAGCTGCGAGACGACGACACGCTCGGTGCCGTTGATGATGAACGTGCCGCGCTCGGTCATGAGCGGGAAGTCGCCCATGAAGACCGTCTGCGTCTTGATCTCACCGGTCATGTGGTTCATGAACTCGGCGTTGACGTACAGCGGAGCGGCGTAGGTCTTGCCGCGCTCCTTGCAGTCGTCGATCGAGTACTTCGGGTCCTCGAGCTCCGGGGACGTGAACGAGAGCTGCATGGTCTCGCCGAGGTCCTCGATCGGGGAGATCTCCTCGAAGATCTCCTCGAGGCCGGAGTGCAGCGCGAGGTCGGTACGACCCTGCTCCTGCCCTTCGGCGAGGCGGGCCTTCCATGCGTCGTTGCCGACGAGCCAGTCGAAGCTCTCCGTCTGGAGGGCGAGCAGATCAGGAACCGTGAGGGTGTCCGTGATCTTGGCGAACGAGAGTCGCGAGTGGTTGCGACCGTTCTTGGGGTTGGTGGATGCGTTGGGCGCAGCAGCCAAGGGTGTGACCTCCGGTAGGCCCCGTCGGGCCGACACTGACGAAGCAGTGTGTAGGTGAGTGGATAGATCGCTCGGCGCAACCCGGTGATCAGGACACGAGTACGGTGTGCTCCGGGTCCGGAGCCGCGTGTGGGATGATCGGTGAGCGGGTCCCGCCGCCATATACGGGACCGGCATCACCAGGCGTGTTCAGCGAAGCACCTGCTGAGAGGCGTCTTCGTGGAACTCGGTCGACCGCAATATGACGACACGGATGCCAGGGAGCGCGAACTGTCATCATAGGTGGCTCGGCAGTGCGCTGTCCAGTCCCTGGCTTGACCGAGATCGAGTCCGGCGTGTATAAGCGCCGGACGACCTGTCTCATCCCGCGGCGGAAGCCAGAGCGGAGCCCTCGGCGGGAGCCAGAGCGGAGCCCGATCGGGCAGCCCCGACCAGCGCCCGCACCGCGTCCTCGGGTCGGTCGCTCCGCACGAACGTCGTCCGCCCCGACACGTCGGTGATCTCCACGCCGGGCCCCGGCGTCAGCACGAGTGCCCGCCGTCGACGACCGACCCGCAGCCCGATGCCGCCGTAGGTGCGCGCGTCCGCCTCGGTCACCCGGACGGCCGTGATGGCCCGGCGGGCGATGCGCCGCGGCGGGAGCGGGCGGAAGTGCAGGACGACCGCGTCCTCGGTGACCGTCAGGCCGGCCCGGGCGACGAGCGCCAGGACACCGACGACGATCGCGACGAGGCCCGGGATCACCAGTGCGGACTCGGGAGCGTCTCCCGGCCAGCCGAGGACGGCCGCGGTGAGCGCGAGACCGGCCGTCAGGACGACCCCGCCGACGGCGCGCATCCAGACCGGTGCGCCTTGGTGGTCCTCGACGAGCGGACGGGAGGCCCGCCCCGCCCCCGCCTCGCTCCGCACCCGGGCCGGAGCGTGCGTCGGGGTCCGGCCCGGTCGGCTCGGTCGGACGGGGACGGACATGGTGTCGGCGGTCATGGGGGTGCTCCTTCGGGCGGGCGCCCGGACGTCGTGCGGGGTGTGCTGGCCGCGGTGCTGGTGAGGGCGGTGCGGGGCGCAGCGGTGCGGGTGGACGCGGAGCACGTCGTCGGGACCCGCGACGGGCGCGGGGCTCGTCGTCGGGCAGGCGTCCGGGTCGGTCCCGACGGGCACGCGGGCGGCTGCCGGTGGCGGGCAGTCGACGACGCGGTCTGAGCGGGTCCGGGACGACGGGCACGACCGGTCGGTGGGGATCCGCGGTCGCGTCGCTCGTCGTCGCGAGGACCCGTCCACGGTACGTCGCGAGGCTTGACGTCTCCTGTCCGTCGATGCAGGAGCATCGACCAGGACCTGAGCCAGCACGGGCGAGGAGCCGCCACCGGGCGCAGGATCGCCGCGGGCGACGGGCAGCGTCAGCGCAGGACGCGGGCGACCGCCTCCGCCCGGCTCCGGACACCGAGCTTCGCGAAGACCTGGTTGACGTACGACTTCACGGTCGGCACGGTGAGGAACAGCTCGGCGGCGATCTCCGGGTTGGTGCGACCCTCGGCGATGCGGGTCAGCACGTCGGCCTCGCGCGGGGTCAGCTCCGGGAACCGCTGCCGCACGTCGGGCTCCCCGGCCGCCGCGCTCGGCTCCCCAGCACCAGAACCAGCACCGGCACCGGCACCGGCACCGGCGCCCGCACCCGCACCAGCGCCCGTGGCCCCGGCCGCCAACCGTGCCAGGACCATCGCGCCCACGGTCGCATCGAAGGTGGTCTGCCCCGACGCCACCGCCCGGATCGCGGTGGCGATCTCCGCACGTCCCGCGTCCTTCGTCAGGTAACCCCGGGCGCCGGCGGCGAGCGCGGTGAGGATCGAGTCGTCGTCCGCGTACGTCGTCAGCACGAGGACCGCGGTCCCCGGGTGCTCGGCGGTGATCCGCCCGGTCGCCGCGGCTCCGTCCAGGACGGGCATCCGCAGGTCCATCAGCACCACGTCCGGGGCGAGCGCCGCGACCATCGCCACCGCGGCCGCGCCGTCCTCGGCTTCGCCCACGACCTCCAGGTCGTCGACGAGCGACAGCACCGTGACGAGACCGTCGCGGACGATCGCCTGGTCGTCGGCGACCAGGACCCGGATCGTCACGAGGTCCGACCGCCCGTGCCACCGCTCGTGCCGCCGACGGCCGGACGCTCGACGTCCTGGGCGACCGGCACGTGCATCGCGACGACGAACTCGCCGTCGGACCGTTCGGCCTCGACGGTCGCGTCCCCGCCGAGTTCGGCGAACCGCTCGCGCATCCCGAGCAGACCGTGTCCGTCGGCGGCGACGGGGTTCGCGACGACGACGTCCACGGCGTCGCCGTCCCGGATGACGGACAGGGACACGGGGCGGCCGGGGGCGTGCCTGCGGGCGTTGCTGAGGGCCTCCCGGACGGCGGAGACGACGACCGCGCGGGTGGCCTCGTCGACGTCGGGCAGGTCGAGGTCGCCCTGCACGACGGCGGTGCCGCCGAAGGAGCGGTGTGCGTCGACGAGGGCGGCGATGCCGTCGCCAGCCGGACGGGAGGCCCGTGGCGACTCCGCCACGCCACCCGCGTCCGGTCCGGGGACACCCATGGGAGCAGCGTCGCCGGGCTGGTCGTCGCGGAGCGCGCGGACCGCCCGACGCGCCTCGGTGAGTCCGTCGGCGGCGAGGGCCCGTGCGTCGGTCGCGCGCTGCCGGGCGTCCTCGACGCGGCCGGCTTCGAGGAGCGCCTCCACCGCGTCGAGCTGCAGGACCAGGCCGCCGAGCGAGTGCGCGAGCACGTCGTGCACGTCCCGGGCGACCCGCGCCCGGTCGGCGAGCAGACGTGCCCGCTGCTGGTCGCGGTCCGCCTGGCGGGCCTGTTCCTCGAGGACGCGTGCCTGCTCGGCGGCGACCCGGAGCTGTCGGCGGCTGACGCCGATCACGACGCCGAGCGCCAGGCCGAGCGCGGTGCCGAGCACCAGGGCGACCGAGGTGCCGGCGGCCGTGGCGACCGCGGCGACGACCACGACGGCGGCGAGCGCGGCGACGACGGCGACCCAGACGGGCAGGGTCGGCGCGGCCTCGAGGACGACGAGCCCGATGATGACCGGCACGAGCAGGAGCCCGTCGGTGTGGACGACCGCGAGCGACCCGGCGCCGACCATCAGCACGGCGGCGGGCACGGCGATGCGGGGTGGTCCGTACTCGCGGACGGCCCAGGCGGCGAGCGCGACGGCGCCGGTCACCCAGACCCAGACGGGGAGCTCCTGGGCGACGCCGTTCCGGACGAACCAGAAGGCCACGACGACGATGCCGACCGCGTTGAGCCCGATCGACAACCCGGCGCGGGACCGGCCCCGTGCGGAGTCGGTCCCGGCGGCACGCCCCTCGGGGCCGCGGAGGTCGGTCATCCCACCATCATGCCGCGGGAGGCGCGGGCGTCGTGCTGGAGGCGCTGGTCGACGACCAGGGCACGGGCGGCACGGTTGACGGCGAGCATGAGGAGGATGACGCCGGTCGAGGTGAGCAGGTGTGCACCGAGGTGGGCGCCGACGACGTCGAGGCCGACGCGGACGACGATCAGGGCGACCCAGAGGGCGGCACCGATCCAGCCGGTGCGGGACTGCAGGGTGCGTCCCTTCGCGTCGGGCGTGCTGACGGTGCGGAAGCGGGTGCGGCTGCCCATCGCCAGGCCGATGCCGACGGAGAGCAGCGCCTCGATGCCGAGGAAGACGACGTCCTGCGGGTCGATCGTGGCGGTGCTCTGGGCGAGGACCACGATGCCGATGCCCGCCATCACGACCGGACCGCGCCAGATCCGGGCCGGGTCCAGGAACTGCCAGGTGGACTGCTTCCAGGCGAGGTACCCGACGAGTGCGAGTCCGATGACGACGTTCGTGAGGAGCTGGACGGACATGGGGTGGGCCTCCCGGTCGTGGTCCGGCGGGGAGTTCCCCGCCGGTGGTCTCATCGTCGCCAGGGGGCGTCCGCCGGCCCACCACCCACGGGTGGGGACCGGGCGGGGGTCCGGGTGGTGTTCCATGGACGCATGGCTGATGCGTTCGACGGGTTCCGGGTGGGTGCGGGGTACGCGGTCGTCGAGCCGGACCGGCACCGACCGGGGTCGTTCACCCTGGTGGTGGACGGGACGCCGCAGTCGCACGTCGACCTCGAGGACCCGACGCACCTGGCGTTCGAGTACATCCGACGGATCGGGCACGCGATCGACCTGCTGCCGCCGGGGCCGGTGACGGCGCTGCACCTCGGCGCCGGTGCGCTGACCCTGCCGCGGTACGTGGCGGTGACCCGGCCGGGCTCGCGGCAGCAGGTCATCGAGCTCGAGCGGGACCTGGTCGACCACGTCCGGGACGCCCTGCCGTTCCCCCGCGGCGCCTCGATCCGGGTGCGGTACGGCGACGCCCGCGAGGTCATGGAGAAGCTGCCGGCCGGACTCCGCGGCACCGTCGACCTGGCCGTCGTCGACGTGTTCTCGGGTGCCCGCACACCGGCGCACGTGACGAGTGTCGAGTTCTACCGGTCGGTCGCGTCGTTCCTGTCCCCGACCGGGATGGTCGCGGTGAACGTCGCGGACGGGGCCGGGCTGGCCTTCGCCCGGGGGCAGGCGTCGACGCTGCAGTCGGTGTTGCCCTCGGTGGCGGCGGTCGCGGACACCGGCATGCTCAAGGGTCGGCGCTTCGGCAACATCGTGCTGCTCGGCTCCCCCGGCGAGCTGCCGATCGCGGACATGCCGCGGCGGTACTCGTCCGACCCGCTGCCGAGCAAGGTCGTGCACGGCGACGAGCTGCGGGCCTTCATCGCGGGCGCCCCGATCGTCACCGACACCACGGCCGTCGGGTCGCCCGAGCCGAACAAGTCGGTCTTCGGCGCCTGAACACGATCGGGCACGCGCCGACCTGGGGCCTCGCTGCGGATCGCGCGGGCTCCGTACCCCGGGCGGGGGACGCTGCCAGGATGGTCGGAGCACGCCGCGCCAGCGCGCGACCGCACACCACGAGGAGGCCGCCGATGACCAACGACGATCGCAACGAGGAACAGCCCCGCTACGGCGAGCCGCAGCAGCCGCGCTACGGCGAGCGCGTCAGCCCGGAGCAGGGCGGCGCACCCCGCTCCGATGACCAGCCGACGCAGCAGTACCAGCAGCAGTCGGCGCCGCAATGGGGTCAGCACGACCAGCAGCAGCACCAGCAGTACGGGCAGCAGCAGCAGTACGGGCAGCCGGGCGACCAGTACGGGCAGCAGCCGCAGCAGTACGGGCAGCCGCAGCAGTACGGCAATCAGCAGCAGGCCGGAGCCCCCGCCTGGCACTCGTACGACGAGCCTGCCAAGAAGAAGAAGACCGTCGGCATCATCGCCTTCTTCGTCGGGGTCGTGGCGCTCGTCCTCGGCGTCGTCGCCGGGGTCCTGCTCGGCAACGGCCTCGGGAACAGCCAGGCCCTGCAGGACTACGCGGCGAACGGTGGCGCGGGCGACCCGCAGGAACTCCAGCGCCAGCTCATGCAGGACCCCGCCGCGATGTCGTCGCTCGGCACCGGCATGATCGTCTTCGGGATCGGCTCGCTGTTCGGCCTCTGGGCGATCGTGCAGGGGATCATCGCGATCGCCACCAAGCGGGGACGCGTCTGGGGTGTCCTGGCAGTCGTGCTCGCCCTCGTCGCCGCCGTCGTGGCCATCGCCCTGTACGCCAGCGCCATCGCCGGATCCGTCTCCGGCATGTGACCACCAGCTCGACGCCACTCGGCCCGTCCCGGACTCCCGGGGCGGGCCGTCTGCGTTCGTGCGCGTGGCACGGTCACCTCCCGGGGCGACGCGGATACCCTCGACCCTGATGTCCCTCCCGCCCGACGAACGCCGAGACCACGACCGCGCCGACCAGGCCCGGGAGCCCCGTCATGCCGCCCCGGTGACCGCCGGGGTCAGCCCGGGCAGCACCTTCGCGCCGATCAGCCTGCGCCCCGCCGTCGACGTCCAGGCCGTGCAGGACCGCCTGCGCGACCTCGGGCAGAGCCGCAGCACCGACGCGCTGGCCGAACGGGCCGAGCTGCTCCGGCTGCTCGGCCGCCTGGACGAGGCGCTGACCGTCGCGGAAGAGGTGTTCCGCCTGACGATGTTCACCGGTGAGCGCCAGGACAAGGTGTCCGCACGGATCCGCCGCGCGCACATCCTGCACGACCTCGGCCGGTACGAGCGCGCCGCGACCGAGGCCTCGATGGCGCGGGACACCGCCGCGACCGAAGAGTGGCCGGAGCTCGAGGGCGCCGCCGCCGAACTCGAGGGCTGGTCCCTCTACGAACTGTCCCGCTTCGAGGAGGCCCGCGCCGTCCTCAGCCGGTCGTACGACGCGTTCCGCGCTGCCGGCGCCCCGGCGGAGCGCACCGAGGCGCTCCGGACCGCCGTCGAGGCCGCACTCCGGGCCTCCATGACGCAGCCGGCGGCGGAACCCGAGGCCGAGCGTCCCCGGACCGCCCGCGACTTCGCGGTGCGCACCGACGCCGAGCCCACGCCGCGTGCGGCCGAGCCGGCCACGCCGCTGCCGACGACCCCGCGACGGGTGCTCGGCGCTCCGGACGCCGCCCGGACCGAGGGCGACTCGCTCTGGGGTCGACTGGCCCGTCCGTCGCGCACGGACCGGGACGAGTGACGCTGCTCGACGACGTACGGACCCGTGCCGCGGAACTGATGGGCGACCACCTGCCCGACGGCTCGTGGACCTTCGCGTTCGACAACGCGAAGACCCGCGCCGGCCAGTGCGACTTCGCGCGGCGGCGGATCACGGTGAGTCGGCACCTGGCGGTCCGGTTCACCCCGGAGGACGTCGATCAGGTGCTGCTGCACGAGATCGCGCACGCGCTGAGCGGGCCGCGCGCCGGCCACGGTCCCACGTGGCGGCGGACGGCCCAGGGCCTCGGGTACACGGGCTCACGGCTGCACGACGGCCCGATCGCCAGCGAACTCGCCCCGTGGGTGGGGACCTGCCCCGCGGGGCACGAGCACTTCCGGTACCGGACGCCCACCCGACCGCTGGCGTGTGCACGCTGCGGGCGGCGGTTCGACGAACGGAACGTCATCACCTGGCACCGCCGGAGCGGAACGGCTACCCCAGCTTCGGCAGATCGTGCCGGAGGCGCGCCGCTCACCCGTTAGCCTGGGCGGATGCGAACAGGCCAGGACATCCGGACCGATGCCGGGTCCTCGTGGTTCTTCGACGCGGGCCGGATCGCCCTGGACTTCGCACACACCGGCGGGTTCGCGGACGACCCGGACCGCCGACGCCCCCGGGGACACCTCGGGGAGCTGCTGGCCACCCCCGCCGACCTCGACGAGTGGTTGGGGCTGCACACCGAACCGATCGACGTCGGCGCGACCGCCCGCGAGCTGCAGGACGCTCGGGCGCTCCGGGCCGCGATCGCCCGGTTGGCCACCGCCGCTGCCCCGGCACCCGCCGACTCCGCTGCGGAACGGACCGCGGTCGCCGCTGGACTCCGCGCCGGGACCGGCCGGACGCGTCCGGCGCCGGACGACATCGACACGGTGAACCTGTTCGCCGCCCTGCCGGACGTGCCCCCGAGCCTCCCGGGTGGCCGACGCCGCGCCGGGGCGAACCGGGTGCGGCTGGCGCAGGCGCTGTCGAGCGTCGCGCGTGACGCCGTGGCCCTGCTCACCGAGGTCGGCTTCGACGACGTCGAGGCGGACGGGCGTCCGGCGCGCCTGAGCCGCTGTTCGGCGCCGGACTGCGGGCTCGTGTTCTACGACTCCTCGCGTGGCGGGACCCGTCGCTGGTGCTCGATGCAGCGCTGCGGCAACCGGGCGAAGGTCCGCGCCCACCGGGCCCGCCGCGCGGCCGTCTGAACCGAGCGCAGCGCGCGGCCGCCTGAACTGAGCGCAGCGCGCGGCGTCCGGAGCGTGGGCGAGGATCCGCGAAGAACGGACGGCGCACCGAAAGTCTGGATTCGGCGCGCCGAAACCTCTGGCATGGTGGGTGCATGACGGACACCGCCACCCCGGTCGTGGGCCAGCGCCCGCCCGGTCGCCGCGCCGCCGGACTCGGGCTCCTCGGTCCGGCGTTCGTCGCGGCCATCGCCTACGTCGACCCCGGCAACGTCGCCGCGAACCTGACCGCCGGTGCCCGCTACGGCTACCTGCTGCTCTGGGTCCTCATCGCCGCGAACGCCAGTGCCGTCGTCGTCCAGTACCTCTCCGCCAAGCTCGGCATCGTCACGGGCAGGTCCCTGCCGGAGCTGCTGGGCCTGCGGATGCGCCGCACGCCCCGCCTGCTGTTCTGGGCCCAGGCCGAGGTCGTCGCCGCCGCCACCGACGTCGCCGAGGTGATCGGCGGCGCCCTGGCCCTGCACCTGCTCTTCGGCGTCCCCCTCGTCGTCGGCGGGCTCATCACCGGCGTGGTCTCGATGGCGATCCTGCTGCTCCAGCACCACCGGGGCGCCCGGACCTTCGAGGCCGTCGTCACGGCGATGCTCGCGGTGCTGACGGTCGGGTTCTGCGCGGGACTGCTGTTCGCGCAGGTCTCCCCCGCGGCACTCGTCGCCGGCATCGCCCCGCGGTTCGCCGACTCCGGCTCGGTGCTGCTCGCCGCGTCGATGCTCGGCGCGACGGTGATGCCGCACGCGGTGTACCTGCACTCGGCGCTCGCCCGCGACCGACACGGCGACACCCCGGTCGGCCCGGAGCGTCGGCGCATCCTGGTCGCGACCCGGTGGGACGTGGCGCTGGCGCTCGTCCTCGCGGGCGGGGTGAACATCGCGATGCTCGTCCTCGCGGCTGCCACGCTGCAGGGGGTGTCCGGCACCGACTCGATCCCGGGAGCGCAGCACGCCATCGCCGAGAACGTCGGCCCCGTGGTCGGGGTGCTCTTCTCGGTCGGACTGCTGGCGTCCGGGCTCGCGTCCACCTCGGTGGGCTGCATGGCCGGGGCGGAGATCATGCACGGGCTGCTGCACGTGCGGGTCCCGCTCGTCGTGCGGCGCCTCGTCACGCTCGTGCCGGCGATCGTCCTGCTGGCGCTGCGGTACGACCCGACGCAGCTGCTGGTGATCAGCCAGGTGGTGCTGAGCTTCGGGATCGCCTTCGCGATCGTCCCCCTGGTGGCCTACACGTCACGGCGGAGCGTCATGGGTGACGACGTCAACGCGCTCGGCACGAAGGTGCTCGCGTGGCTGATCGCGGCGGTGATCGTCGCGCTGAACATCGCGCTGATCGTGCTCACCGTCACGGGCTGAGGACACCGGGCGGGGCGGCGACCGCACCGCCCGAGGGCAGTGCGGTCGCGGGGCCTCACTCGGAGACCTTGGCGTCCTTCCAGAACGCGACGTACCCGCTGTAGTCCTTACCGACGCGGTCGAACGACGTCGGGATCGGCTGCGGGTAGGACCATGCGGCGTCGACGTGCTGCTGCCCGTCCACGGTCACGGTCCAGTACTGCGTGTCGCCCTTCCACGGGCAGTGGTACTGCGTGGGGCTCTCGCTGAAGAGCTCGGTCTTCACGCTCGCCGGCGGGAAGTACCAGTTGCCCTCGATCTGGATGAGGTCCGTCTCCGGGGCCTCCGCGATGACGGTGTCACCGATCAGTGCCTGCATGGCTCACTCCTCGTTCTTCGCCGTCGGTGGGACGGCGGTCGACTCGGGACGTTACGCCCGCTCGGTGGACGGCCGCAGCGTGACCAGCTCCGGTCCGACGGCGAGGGCCGCGTGCACCCGGTCGACGTCGAGCGCACCGGCGGACTCCGACGCGGTCACCAGGTGCGTCGCCGCCTGCCGGAGGTCCGTCCACGCCGCACAGGCCGCCGCCGCCTCGGGCGAGGTGTGGTCGACGCCGCTGGTCACGAGGGCGTCCACGACCGCGCCGGCCGCGAGCAGGTCCTCGACCGCGAACTCCGGCACCGCAGGCACGTCGGGGAACTCGCCGGCGTCGTCCGCCGTGCCGCCGCCGACCGGCTCGTCGAGATGGCCGGCCGCGACGACCGCCACGACACAGCGGTCCCCCCGGTCGGCCTGGAGGCGCAGCACCCGTTCCGCGACGGCCGTCACGTTCCCCAGGTGGCCGAGCACGACCTCCGGTCCGTCCGGCAGCAACGCGAGGGGTGCGCGGGCGCCGTCCGACCCGGGGGCCGGTGCCGTTGCCGTTGCCGTTGCCGTTGCCGGGAGGACGTCGACCCAGACGAGGAGGTGCGCGTCCGCCGCGATCCGTGCGGCACCCGCCGCGCCCCACCCGAACCGCACCTGGTACCCCCGCTGCCCTCGCTCCTGCACGCCGACACGATACCGAGACGGCAGGGGGTGCTCGCAGCCGGGGTGTCCGCGCCGGCCGGTACGATCCGATGCCATGGAGACCGACCCCGCGCCCACCCTCACCGGCGACCGCGTCACGCTCGAGCCCCTGTCGCTCGAGCACGCGGACGACCTGCGGGCCGCGGTGGCGGACGGGGACCTCTGGCGTGCCTGGTACACCTCGGTCCCCGCGCCGTCGCAGGTCGAGACGGAGATCGAACGGCGGCTGGCCGAGCAGTCGGCGGGCCGGATGGTGCCCTTCGCCGTGCGCGACCGGCCGACCGGGCGGGTCGTCGGGGCCACCACGTTCCTGCACCTCGACGACGCGAACCGCCGGGTGGAGATCGGGTCGACGTTCCTCGCCGCCTCGTCGCAGCGCACCGGCATCAACACCGAGGCGAAGCTGCTGCTCCTCTCGCACGCCTTCGAGACGTGGCAGTGCATCGCCGTGGAGTTCCGCACGCACTGGCACAACACGCGGTCCCGCGCGGCCATCGCCGGGATCGGCGCGAAGCAGGACGGCGTCCTCCGGAACCACTCGGTCGGGCCGGACGGCAGCATGCGCGACACCGTCGTGTTCTCGGTCATCCAGTCGGAGTGGCCGACGGTCCGTCTGTCGTTGTCTGAACGTCTGCGCAGCCACGACCGGGCCGAGGGTGCCCGCCGCCGGTCAGCACGCCACGCCTGAGCCCCGCCACGACCGAGCGCCACGCCTGGCCGCCCCCACACCGCAGCCGGTCGGTGCGGCCGGACCCCAGCCGGTCCGCGTAGCGTCCGCCGCATGCACGTCGGTCTCCGCATCGTCCTGGACGCTCCCGTCGACGCCGTCCGGGACGCCCTCCTCCGGCCGTCCGTGATGGTCGCCGTCACCAAGCCGTTCCTCGTCTACCGCTCGCTCGACCCCGCGGGGTTCCCGGAGCACTGGACGCCGGACCAGCCGCACCCGATCGGTGCGTCCACGTTCGGCCTGGTGCCGAGCGGGACGAGCCACGTCGACATCGACCTGCACGAGACCGACGGCGTCCCGATCCAGGTCGACCGCGGCGGCGGCACGAGCGGTCTGTTCGCCCGGATGGACATGCGCCACCGGATGGCCGTCTCCGCCCTCCCCGACGGCCGGACCCTGTTCCGCGACCGCCTGACCTACCGCACGCGCCCCGCGCTCCTCGGCATCGCGCTCTGGCCCGGCATGTGGGTCATCTGGCAGTGGCGGGCGTTCCGGATGCGCGCCCTCGCCCCCACCTGGCGGGCGTGAGCGTACGCTCGTCGACGTGACCCAGACGGAGACCACCGACCGCGTCCGCACCGCCCTCGCCACCGCCGACTGGCGCCGCGAGACGTTCGACCTCTTCCGCCGGGTCCGGGCCACGCCCGAGCCCGAGGCGGCACACACGCTGTGGCGCGAGGGTCGCGACGCGATGTTCGCGGGGCACCCGGCCAGCCCGCTGCTGCCCGAGGACGCCGAGGGCTTCACGTCGCTGCCCTTCCCGGCCTACGACCCGGCCTGGCGCTTCCACGCCCGGATCGAGGAGGCCGAGCCGAAGGTGCTCGACGTCGAGACCGGCACCGACGGCATCGTGCACTTCGACCGCCTCGGTGTCGTGCAGGTCCCCGGGGTCGGATCGCTCGACGTCTGGAAGCACGGCGGCTACGCGGGCGGCCTGTTCGTCCCCGTGAAGGACGCCAGCGCCGGCAAGCCCGGTGGCACCTACGGCGGCGGGCGCTACCTGATCGACACGATCAAGGGCTCCGACCTGGGCGACACGGACGGTGAGCTCGTCCTCGACTTCAACTTCGCCTACAACCCGTCGTGCGCGTACGATCCAGCGTGGGCGTGCCCGCTCGCGCCTCCCGGCAACACCCTGCCCGTGGCGGTCCCGGTCGGCGAGCGGTACGGCTCCTAGGGTGGACCGCATGTCCGGATTCGTCGCGATCGACGCCGGTGGCCGCGTGCCGCCCTTCGAACAGGTGCGCTCGCAGCTCGCCGCCCAGATCGCCGCCGGGTACCTGGTCGACGGGGAGCGCCTGCCGAGTGTCCGCGGACTGGCCGCCGAACTCGGGCTGGCCGCCGGGACGGTCGCGAAGGCCTACCAGCTGCTCGAGGAAGCCGGGCTCGTGCAGACCGCACGCGGTGCCGGCACCCGGGTGGTCCGACCGGCCGCGGTGCCGGAGTCGGTCACGCACGCCGCGGCCGCCCTGGTCGCCGCCGCACGCGAGGCCGGGCTGTCGGCCGACCAGACCGCGGCCGCGCTGCACGACGCCTGGCCCGCGTAGCCGGTCCGGCCCGGGTTTGCGCTGGGCGACATCGCGCGGCCCGGCACACACGAGCGGTGTCGCTCAGCGCGAACAGCGCCCGCCGCGAACCACGCCCGCCGCGCTCAGCAGTGGCGGAAGACGTACCCGTCCTCGCCAGCCGGCACGAGGTCCCGGTCGCGGAGGATCGTCATCCGCGGGCGGTCGGTCATCGCGCAGACGGCGGACCACTTCCCCTTGAGGGTGTCCGCGTACTCGACGTCGATCACGCGCGCCCCGTACACGTCCGTGTAGGCGGCGCACTCGTCGTACTGCACGCACTCCTCGGCGACCACGAAGTCGAACCCGGTGCGCTCCCGTCCGGCGGTGCCGAGCTGCGGGGTGTTCTTCTGGGCGGCGGCCAGGCCGTGCTGGTGGGCGACCCGGACGAGCGACGCGGCGAGCGCCAGGTTCCCCGAGCGGGTCATCCGGCCGCCGGAACGGGTCCACGAGTCGAGGTTGTCGAACTCGACGGCGTCGAACCCGTGGTCGGCGCAGCGGGCGATCGACCGTGACAGCACCGAGGTGATCGTGGCCCGGGCGCTCGCGGTCCGGGTGTCGAGGATGAGCTCGTCCGGCCACCCCGGGTCGATGACGGGCTTGCCGGCGGCCGTGCGGAGGACGGCGTCGGGGTGTTCGGACAGCCAGGACGCCCGGTCCTCCGGCTGGGTCTGGAACCCGTTGACGTAGCAGATGCCGTACACGCCGGCGGCGGCCTTCTCCGTGCTGTCCCGTTCGACCACGGTGACGCCGGCGGGTGGCGTGTACGAGCCGCCGAGCTGGTAGTCGGGGATGCCGCCGGTGGGCAGGGCACGCGCGGCGACGTCGGCACCGGCGGTCGCGCCTCCCGTCCCGGCGTCGTCGACGGTGCGGTGCGCGCCGGGGGTGGTGCCCGCGGATCCGGACGGGGCGGCGCACGCCGTCAGGCCGGTGACGGCGACGACGAGCAGGGCGGTGGTGACGAGGGACCTGCGGAAGAGCACGAGGCATCCTCGCACGTGGTGGTGACCCGCCCGTGCCGCCGTCGTCGAGACCGGATCGCAACGCCCGACGCGAACGCCCCTCCCGTTCCGACGCCCGAGGCCGCTATGCTGGGACCACTCGAGGCGCCGATCGCCTCGTGCGTCGTACGGACGCCCCCGAAACCTCCCGGTGTCCCGCACACTCGAACAGACTCCCGTGTCTGGTCGGATCGCGTGCGGAACCGACACCGATGTGTATCGCGCACCACCCTCGCCCCGGAATCCGTCCGGTGGCGCAGATCCCGGTGCCAGGCTCTCTGCTGCGGCGACAGCACCCGCACTCCAGCGCCGACGTCCACCAGGACCCGGACCGCTGAGCGGATGCGCTCCCGCCCGCGCCGGCCTCGACCGCGCGCCCTTCCGGCCCTCCCGGGCCCGAGAGGTCACCATGACCACCCAGAACTCCAGCACGACCCAGAACTCCAGCACGACACAGAACACCAGCACCACCCAGAGCGCTGACAGCACCGACGTCCGGTTCGCCGACCTCGGTGTCCCCGCCCCGATGGTCGACGTCCTCGTCGGCCAGGGCAAGGAGAACGCCTTCCCGATCCAGGTCGACACCCTGCCCGACTCGCTCCAGGGCAAGGACGTGCTCGGTCGCGGGCGCACCGGCTCCGGCAAGACGATCGCCTTCGCGATCCCCCTCGCCGCCCGCCTGGCAGCGTCGTCCCGCAACCGCCGCGCCGGTCGTCCCCGTGCCCTCGTGCTCGCCCCGACCCGTGAGCTCGCGACGCAGATCGACGCGACGCTCGCCCCCCTCGCCAAGGCGATGGGCCTGAACACGACGACCATCTTCGGTGGTGTCGGCCAGGGCCGTCAGGTCGAGGCCCTCAACCGCGGCGTCGACATCGTCGTGGCCTGCCCCGGCCGCCTGGCGGACCTCATGCAGCAGGGCCACGTGCACCTGGACGCCATCGAGGTCACCGTCCTCGACGAGGCCGACCACATGGCCGACATGGGCTTCCTGCCCGGCGTCACCAAGATCATGCAGGCGACCCCGGCCAAGGGCCAGCGCCTGCTGTTCTCCGCCACGCTCGACAACGGCGTGGACAAGCTCGTCAAGAAGTTCCTGCACGACCCGGTGATGCACTCGGTCGACGACGAGAACAGCCCCGTCGAGGCGATGACCCACCACCTCTTCGAGGTCGCGGACGCTGACGCCAAGAAGGACCTGGTCAAGGCCCTCGCCTCCGGCACCGGCCGTCGCATCCTCTTCATGCGTACGAAGCACCACGCGAAGCGCCTCGCCAAGCAGCTCTCCAGCCAGGGCATCCCGGCCGTCGACCTGCAGGGCAACCTGTCGCAGGGTGCCCGTGAGCGGAACCTCGCCCGGTTCTCCTCCGGCGACGCCCTGGTCCTCGTCGCGACCGACGTCGCCGCCCGCGGTGTGCACGTCGACGCCGTCGAGCTCGTCGTGCACGTCGACCCGCCCACCGAGCACAAGGCGTACCTGCACCGTTCCGGCCGCACCGCCCGTGCCGGTTCGTCGGGCGACGTCGTCACCGTGACGATGCCGGCCGAGCGTCGCGACGTCGCGCAGATGATGCGTGCCGCAGCGATCAAGGTCAGCCCGCAGCACGTCACCGCGACCTCCGCGGCCGTCACCGAGCTCGTCGGCGAGGTGGCCCCGTACCGCGAGGACACCACCCCGGCACCGCAGCAGCAGCAGCCGCGCCGTCAGTCGTCCGGTGACGCCGCCGGCCAGGGCCGTGGCCGCTCGCGTGGTCGTGGCGCCCCCGCCGGTGGCACCGGTGGCCGTTCGGGAGGCTCGTCCTCCGCCGGACGCTCCGCCGCCGGTTCCGACTCGGCCGGCTCCGGTGCCCGCCGTGGCGGTCGCGCCGAGGGCGCCGGTCGTGACGACCGTCGTGGCGCCTCGGCCGGTCAGCGTGGCGGTGCCCCGCGTCGTGCCGGTTCCGACACCACCCGCGGTGGCTCGGCGTCGGTCTGGTCCTCGGACGGCGGCTACAGCGCCGGCCGTGCGCCGCGCGACGACGCTGCTCCCGCAGGCCGTCGTGGTGGCTCGCGCCGCGCCTCCCGTCCGGCCGGTACCGGTCGCTGACCCTGGTCCTGAACGCTTCCTCCGAAGACCACGGACGACGAGCGTACGGTTCTGGTCACCGGCGGGAGCGCGAGCAACTGCCGGCGACTTTTTCCGTTGTCGAGAGGAGCGCACATGGCTGGGATCGAAGACATCAAGAACGCCGCTGAGAAGGCGGCAGGCAAGGCCAAGGAAGCCCTCGGCAACGCCACGGACAACGACCGCCTGAAGGCCGAAGGCCAGACCGACCAGGGCAAGGCCTCGGCCAAGCAGGGCGTCACGGACGTGAAGGACGCGGCGCACGGCGTCGCCGACAGCTTCAAGAACGACAAGTAACCAAGCCGGTCTCGTACCGCGCTGCGAAGCCCCCGGATCCGATCGGATCCGGGGGCTTCGTCGTGAGCCGGTGCGGACGGCCCAGTGGGGCGCGACTCAGTGCAGCGCGCCGACCGATGCCAGGCCCGCGCGGAGGAGCGTGCCGCGGCCGCCCTCCATCTCGTCCGCGACGGCGTCGGACGCGGCCTCCATCGGGCTCATCCACGTGAGTTCGAGGGCGTCCTGCCGGGGCTCGCACGTCCCGGTGACCGGGACGACGTAGGCGAGCGAGATCGCGTGCTGCCGCTCGTCGGTGTACACCGAGGCGCCGGGCAGCGGGAAGTACTCGGCGACCGTGAAGGGGTTCGGGCTCGCCGGCAGCTGCGGGAACGCCATCGGTCCGAGGTCCTTCTCGAGGTGGCGGAACAGCGCGGTGCGGATCGACTCGCCGTACATCACCCGGCCGGAGACGAGCGTGCGCGCGATCGAGCCGCTGGGCGACACCCGCAGCAGGACGCCGACCTCGGTCACGACCCCGAGGCCGTCGAGCCGCACGGGCACCGCCTCGACGTAGGTGATCGGGAGACGACGGCGGACGGACGCGAGCTCCTCGTCCGACAGCCAGCCGGAGCCGGAGTCGGGATCGGGATCAGGGGTGCGGGTCGAGGACATGCACCGTTCCTACCAGGCCCGGCGGCGAACTCGGCGACGGACCCGGCCGCGGTGCGCTCCCGGTCCTCGGTGCGCCCTGCTCGTCGCTGGGTCGGCCCTGCGTCCTGGTGAGCGGTGCTCGTGATGAGCGGGTCCTCACGAGCGGGACCGGGGTCTCGCCGGCAGGGCCCAGCCCCCGCCCCGAGGGTGAGCCCATGACGACACCACGAACGACAGCACTCCTGTTCGCGCGCGCTGCCGCTGCAGCCGCCGGCGCCGCCCTGCTCGCCGGCTGCTCCGCCGGTCCGGCCTCGGCCGCCCCCTCGACCACCACGTCCCCCGCGACCACCTCCGCCGCGACCGGGTCGGCGTCCGGGTCGGCGTCCGGCGGCACCGGGAACCGCCTGGACGCCGCCGCCGAGCGCGCCGACGCCAGCCTGGTCCGGCGGCTGTTCACCCAGGTCTTCCCGGCCCCGTCCAGTGCCGCCGCAGTCCGGACCGCGGGCCGCATCGTCGCACCGGACGCCGTCTCCCACGGCGGGGAGTCCGGGCCGGCCGGGCTCCTCGCCGCGTTCCGTGCCGACCACGGCCGGATCGCCGGGGCCCACGCGGTCGTCAAGCACCTGGCGGCCGACGGGGACCTGGTCGCGGTGCACTGGCAGCTCACCGCGGACGTCCACGACGAACGGCAGGGCGAGGCCGCGGTCGACCTCTTCCGGGTCAGCGGCGGTCGGGTCGTCGAGCACTGGTCGCTCGCCCAGCCGGTGGCGACCGGGAAGCCGGCCAGCGGCAACACCAACACGATGTTCAGTGACCTGTACCGGGCCCCGGCCGCGCAGCGACACCCGTCGGAGCGGCAGGAGGAGCGGAACCGCCGCTTCGCCGTCAGCGCCTACGACACCCTGTTCCGCGACCACGACGTGTCGGTGCTCGACCGCGACTTCGACCCGGGGTACCTGCAGCACAACCCGGTCGCGCCGAACGGCACGGCCGCGCTGAAGAAGCTGTTCGGCGGCGGCACCGGGTTCCCGGCGCAGGAGTCGGTGGTCTCCCTGTCCGACGGGGACCTGGTGTGGACGTTCTCCCGCCCGGTCGGCGCCTCGGCGGACAGCCCGTTCCTCGCCGCGGACCTGTTCCGTGTCGACGGCGGGCTGATCCGCGAGCACTGGGACGTGGTCCCGCCCGCGGCTGGCTGACACCGCCGGAGCCGGCCACAGACGGACGGGAGGCCCGTTGCCAGCTGGCAACGGGCCTCCCGTCCGGTGTGTGGTTCTCCGGTGCTGCGGCGCCGGGGCCCCGTGGCGCGGACCGCTCAGTCGCTGAGGACCTGGAGCAGGTCGCGGCGCAGGCCGTCGATCTTCTCGGTGGCGGCCTTCGTCTGCTCGTCCGTCGCACTCGTGCGGAACACGTGCATGACGCTGGCGAGCTTGCGGAGCGACTCGAACAGCTCGCGCTGCGAGTCCGGCATGCCGGGCGTGGACTCCCACGCGGCGGCGATCTCGTCGGCCTTGGACTCGGCCTCGGCCCGACCGGCGTCGGTGAGCTCGAAGAGGGTCTTCCGACCGTCGCCCGTCGAGACCACGAGCTCTTCGTCGACGAGCTGCTGGAGCGTCGGGTAGACCGAGCCGGGGCTCGGCTTCCAGGCGCCGCCGGTGCGTTCCGCGATCGTCTTGATGACCGCGTAGCCGTTCTGCGGGCCCTCGGCGAGGAGTCCGAGGATGGCGAGACGGACGTCGCCGCGGCGACGGCGTTCACGGCCGGGGCCGAAGCCCGGACCGAAGCCGCCGCCGAAGCCGGGACCGAACCCCGGACCGCCGAAGCCCGGTCCGCCGAAACCGGGACCGAAGCCCCGCCCACCGCGGCCACCGCGGCCGTGTTCGTGGTCACCGTGGTCACGGCCGGGGAACCCGGTGCCGTGGTGCTGGCGGGCGCTGCCGAAGCGGGGCCCGCGCTGGCCGCGACCGAAGGGGTCGCGGGGGGACGTGGAGCTGTTCTCGTCGTCGATGGGGCGCATGACGACTCCTTTCTCGAAGTTGGTTCGCGACCTGTTCAGGACCGGTCGCGATGCAGTAACGATAGATCGGTAGTGTTCTCGTTGTCAAGCACCGATCCGCCCCGGGCTCCTGTCGGTGGTGAGGAGCAGGATGGAGCGGACCATGACGGACGTCTTCGAGCGCTTCTCCCCCGCCACCGCCGAGTGGTTCCGGGGGGCGTTCCGCGAACCGACGGCCGCGCAGGCCGGCGCGTGGGACGCCATCTCGACCGGGCAACACGCACTCGTCATCGCCCCGACCGGCTCCGGCAAGACCCTGGCCTCGTTCCTGTGGTCGATCGACCGGCTCATCTCGGCGTCGGACACCCCGCCCGCCAAGCAGCGCACCCGCGTGCTCTACGTCTCGCCGCTCAAGGCCCTCGGCGTCGACGTCGAACGGAACCTGCGCTCCCCGCTCGTCGGCATCACGCAGACGGCCAAGCGGCTCGGGCTCGAACCGCCCGACGTCACGGTCGGCGTCCGGAGCGGTGACACCCCCTCGTCCGACCGGCAGAAGCTGCTGCGCCTGCCGCCGGACATCCTCATCACCACGCCCGAGTCGCTCTACCTGATGCTGACGTCGAAGGCGCGCGAGACCCTGGTCAACGTCGACACCGTCATCGTGGACGAGGTGCACGCGGTCGCGGCGTCCAAGCGTGGCGCACACCTCGCCGTCTCGCTCGAACGCCTCGACGACCTGCTCGAGAAACCCGTCCAGCGCATCGGGCTGTCCGCGACCGTCCGCCCGGCGGAAGAAGTGGCGCGGTTCCTCGGCGGTCGGGCCCCGGTGCAGATCATCGCGCCGCCCGCGCAGAAGACCTTCGACCTGCGCGTCGTCGTGCCGGTCGACGACATGACCGAGCTCGGCGCCCCGCCGGTCGGGGCCGACGCGACCTCCAGCCCGACGAACGGCTCGATCTGGCCGCACGTCGAAGAGTCGGTCGTGGACCTCATCGAGCAGCACCGGTCGACGATCGTCTTCGCCAACTCCCGCCGGCTGGCCGAACGCCTGACCGCCCGGCTCAACGAGATCCATGAGGAACGGGCCCTGGCGACGACGGACGTGGCCGAACCCGTGGGTGCCGGTGTCGGCGTGCCGGTGGTCTCGCAGTCACCGGGGCGGGCGTCGGCACATGCGCCGGTACCCCAGCCCACCCGGCCACCGGCCCAGCTGATCGGCGGGTCCGGCCAGACCGACGGCGGCGGCTCGGACCGGAACATCCCGGTGCTGGCCCGCGCCCACCACGGCTCGGTGTCCAAGGACCAGCGCGCGATCATCGAGGACGACCTGAAGTCCGGACGGCTGCGTTGCGTGGTCGCCACCAGTTCGCTCGAACTCGGCATCGACATGGGCGAGGTCGACCTCGTCATCCAGGTCGAGGCGCCGCCCTCGGTCGCCAGCGGCCTGCAGCGCGTCGGCCGCGCCGGACACCAGGTCGGCGAGATCTCCCGCGGCGTGCTCTTCCCGAAGCACCGGGCCGACCTCGTCAACAGCGCCGTCACCGTCGAGCGCATGGTCAGCGGCCAGATCGAGTCGATCTCGGTGCCCGCCAACCCGCTCGACGTCCTGGCGCAGCACACCGTCGCGGCCGGGGCGATCGACACGGTCGACGTCGAGCACTGGTTCGAGCTCGTCCGACGCAGCGCCCCGTTCAGTGGACTGCCCCGCTCGGCGTTCGAGGCGACGCTCGACCTGGTCACCGGCCGCTACCCGAGCGACGAGTTCGCCGAACTCCGACCACGCCTGGTCTGGGACCGCGTGCACGGCACCCTCACCGGGCGTCCCGGAGCGCAGCGCCTGGCCGTCACGAGCGGTGGCACGATCCCGGACCGTGGCATGTTCGGCGTCTTCATGGTCGGCGAACGGGCGTCCCGCGTCGGCGAGCTCGACGAGGAGATGGTCTACGAGTCCCGCGTCGGCGACGTCTTCGCACTCGGCGCCACCAGCTGGCGGATCGAGGAGATCACGCACGACCGGGTCCTCGTCAGCCCGGCGTTCGGGCAGCCCGGCCGGGTGCCGTTCTGGAAGGGCGATGGACTCGGCCGGCCCGCCGAACTCGGCCGTGCCACCGGTGCCTTCGTGCGGGAGGTCGAATCGGCCTCGGACGAGGACGCCCGGGCCCGGGTCGCCGCCGGTGGCCTCGACGAACGGGCCGTCACGAACCTCATCGCCTTCCTCCGCGACCAGCGCGCCGCCACCGGTCACGTGCCGAGCGACACGACGCTCGTCGTCGAACGCTTCCGCGACGAGCTCGGCGACTGGCGGCTCATCCTGCACTCCCCGTACGGCATGACCGTGCACGCGCCGTGGGCCCTGGCGGTCGCGGCCCGACTGCGGGAGCGGCACGGGATCGACGGCGGCGCCATGGCCGCGGACGACGGCATCGTGGTGCGGATCCCGGAGACGGACGCCGAGCCTCCCGGAGCGGAACTGTTCGTCTTCGAGCGCGACGACCTCGAGACCATCGTCACCGACGAGGTCGGCGGTTCCGCGCTGTTCGCCGCACGCTTCCGCGAGTGCGCGGCCCGGGCACTCCTGCTGCCCCGCCGTGACCCGGGGCGCCGGTCCCCGCTCTGGCAGCAGCGCCAGCGTGCGTCGCAGTTGCTCGAGGTGGCGCAGAAGTACCCGACGTTCCCGATCCTGCTCGAGACCGTGCGCGAGGTGCTGCAGGACGTGTACGACGTCCCCGCCCTGCTCGGCATCGCGGACGAGATCGCCCGGCGGCGGATCCGCCTGGTCGAGAGCGAGACCGAGCAGCCCTCGCCGTTCGCCCGCACCCTGCTGTTCGGGTACGTCGCGGCCTTCATGTACGAGGGGGACTCGCCGCTCGCCGAACGCCGGGCCGCCGCACTGTCCCTCGACTCGACCCTGCTCAGCGAGCTGCTCGGTCGTGCGGAACTGCGCGAACTGCTCGACCCGGCCGTCATCGACGGTGTCGAACGCGACCTGCAGCGGCTCTCCCCGGACCGCCGCGCACGGGACGTCGAGGGCATGGTCGACGTCCTCCGGCTGGTCGGGGCGCTCGACCTCGACGAGCTGGTCGACCGGAGCTGGCTGGCCGACGCCACGGACCGCAGCGAGGCCCAGGCGACGCTCCGCACGGCACTGGAGGCCCTCGAGCGCGACCGCCGGGTCCTCGCCTTCTCGCACGCCGGGGCCACCCGCTGGGCCGTGATCGAGGACGCCTCCCGACTCCGCGACGCCCTCGGGGTGCCGCTGCCGATCGGCGTGCCGACCGCCTTCGTCGAGCCGGTCGCCGACCCGCTCGGTGACCTGGTCGGCCGGTACGCCCGCAGCCACGGTCCGTTCGGCGCGCAGGAGGCCGCGTCGCGTCTGGGGCTCGGCGTCGCGGTGGTGCAGGACACCCTGCGCCGCCTGACCGCCGACCGACGCCTGGTCGAGGGCGAGTTCCGACCCGACCGCCAGGGTGCCGAGTGGTGCGACTCCGAGGTGCTCCGACGCATCCGGACGAAGTCGCTCGCGGCGCTCCGGCACGAGGTCGAACCGGTCGCACCGGACGCCCTCGCCCGCTTCCTGCCCGCGTGGCAGCACGTCCGCGTCCCCGGGGCCCGCGGTGGGCTGCGCGGCATCGACGGCGTGCTGCAGGTGGTCGACCAGCTGTCCGGGGTCGCCCTGCCCGCCAGCTCGTGGGAGTCGCTGGTGCTGCCGGCCCGCGTCTCCGACTACGCCCCGAGCATGCTCGACGAACTCACCGCCACCGGCGAGGTCCTCTGGTCCGGTGGCGGCACCCTGCCCGGCAACGACGGCTGGGTCCGGCTGCACCTCGCCGACACCGCCGCGACCACCCTGGCCGAGGCGGCGGGCGACGAGACCACCGAACTGCAGCGCGACGTCCTGGGTGCCCTGGCCGGCGGCGGCGCGTACTTCTTCCGGCAGCTCGGGCAGGCCGTCGGCAGCACCGACGACTCCGGCCTGACCACCGCACTGTGGGACCTGGTGTGGGCCGGCCAGATCACCAACGACACGTTCGCCCCGCTGCGGGCGATGCTCGGCGGCAAGGCCCGGACCTCGAGCGCACCGCGCACCCGCGCCTACCGGGGACGCCGGCGCCCGACATTGCCCAGCCAGTCCGGTCCGCCGAACGTCGGCGGACGCTGGTCACTGCTGCCGCTCGCCGAACCCGACGCCACCGTCCGGGCAGCGGCGACCGCGGAGCTGCTGCTCGAGCGCTACGGCGTCGTCACCCGCGGTGCCGTGCAGGTGGAGGGCGTCCCCGGCGGCTTCGCCGGGGTCTACCGTGTGCTCGCCAAGTTCGAGGAGTCCGGCCGTGCCCGACGCGGGTACTTCGTCGAGGGGCTCGGTGCCGCGCAGTTCGCCACCGGCCCGACCGTCGACCGACTCCGCACGTACGCCCGAGACCTGGACGACGAGGAGCGCGCCGACCCGGACCGCGCGCGGGAGGCCCTGACGCTGTCGGCCACCGACCCGGCGAACCCCTTCGGCGCCTCGCTGCCGTGGCCGCACGAACCCGCACCGGTCGACCCCGACGACCCGGCCGCGGCGGCGCAGCCGGCCGGGGCCGCGAGCGCCGGTCCGGTCGCCCAGACCACCATCAGCACCGCCACCGCCACCGCGAAGGGCGGTGCCCGCGGCCACCGCCCGGGTCGCAAGGCCGGCGCGCTCGTCGTGCTCGTCGACGGTCGGCTGGCCGTCTACGTCGAACGCGGCGGCAAGAGCGTGCTGACGTTCACGGAGGACCCGGCCGACCTGGCAGCGGCGGCCACCTCGATCGCGGCGACCGTCCGGAGCGGGCTCGGCAAGCTGTCCGTCGAACGGGTCGACGGCGTCTTCGTGCTGGAAGCCCCGCTCGGGGACGCCCTCCGCACCGCGGGCTTCACGGCCACGCCCCAGGGACTGCGGCTCCGTGCCTGAGGGCGACACCGTCTTCCGCGCGGCAGCCCGGTTGCACGCGGCGCTGGCGGGCAAGGTCCTGACTCGCAGCGACTTCCGGGTGCCCGCGTTCGCCACGCTCGACCTGGTCGGCCGCACCGTCGACGAGGTCGTCCCGCGCGGCAAGCACCTGCTGCACCGGATCGGCGACCTGACCGTGCACTCGCACCTCAAGATGGAGGGCCGGTGGGACGTCTACGCCCCGGGTGAGCGCTGGCGCCGACCGGCGTTCCAGGCGCGGGTCGTCCTGGACGCCGCCGACGTCTCGACCGTCGGCTTCACCCTCGGGGTCCTGGAGGTCGTCCCGCGCGACCGTGAGTCCGAGGTCGTCGGGCACCTCGGCCCGGACCTGCTCGGACCGGACTGGGACGCCGACGTCGCCCTCCGGAACCTCATCGCGGACCCGGACCGACCCGTCGGCCTGGCGCTCCTCGACCAGCGGGTGATGGCGGGGCTCGGCAACGTCTACCGGAACGAGCTCTGCTTCCTCCGGGGCGTTCTGCCGACCCGGCCGGTCAGCGAGGTGCGGGACCCGGCGCGGATGGTGACCATGGCCTCCCGGCTGATCGTCGCGAACCGCGACCGCAGCAACCGGGTGACCACGGGCGTCGACCGCCCGGGGCAGCGCTTCTGGGTCTACAACCGGGCCGGCAAGCCCTGCCTGCGCTGCGGCACCAGGGTCCGATCTGGCGACCTGGGCGAGTCGGAGCTGACGCTGCGGGACACCTACTGGTGCCCGCGCTGCCAGACCTGACCGCGGAGGACAGAGCTGACCACGGACCAGACCTGACTGGTCAGGTCTGGTCGTGATCGGACGTCAGTGGTCGACGGCCTCGACGATGCAGCTCTGGACCTGCTTCGCCGCGTCCGACGTCTCGGAGAAGTCGGCCGGTGCGGCGGTGGCGGTGCTCTCGTCGGCGACGACGTCCTCGGCGACCTTGTTCACCGGGACGACCATGCCGTCGAAGTCCTCGGCGGTCGGGTCGGACTCGGTGCCGAAGACCGCGACCTCGTCGTCGTTGGGGTCGTCGCTCTGGTTCGGGGCGACCGAGACGCCGAGGTACCAGCCGGCCTCGCCCTTCGTGACGCTCGCGACGTCCGTGTTGTCGTGCCGCCCCACGGCCTTGTCGATCGCGTCGACGGCGGCACTCGAGGCGACCTGGCAGGGGGCGCTGTTGCGCTGGCCGGGGTCGGTGCGGGTGGCGGACTCCTCGGAGCCCGGGACCTTCGCGACCGGGTCGCCGTTCTGGGCGCCGGCGTTCGAGCAGCCGCCGAGCAGCATGCCGATGGTGGCGAGGCCGACGAGGGTGGCTGTGGTCTTCGCGCGCGTGCTCATGGCGTGGACGGTAGGCGGACGCAGGTGTGCCGGAGCCCAGGAGTGCGTCCCGTGGCTCCGGCACACGAGGGTCCGGCACATGAGTCGACTCGCGCTACTGGTGCGACATGATCCACGCCAGCAGGTACGACCGGGTGTTGCCCGTGTCGATGTCCTCTGCCGGCAGGTCGCGGGCGAGGGCGAGTGCCGCCGTCGCCTGGCTGCCCGACGCCAACGCCCGGTACATGAGCAGGTAGTCGCCGAACTGCACCGCGTAGTCGCCCTCCGGCACGGCCTCGTCGAGGACCTTCCCGATCTGCTCCTTGCCACCGGCGGCGACGTAGTCCGCGGCGACGGCGGGCATCGGGATGAGCTCGATGCCGGCCGGTGCCGCCGGGTCCGCGCTGAACCAGGTGGCGTGGTCCCGCTTGCCGCCCCAGTTCAGGGAGACGACG
This sequence comes from Curtobacterium sp. MCLR17_032, assembly GCF_003234795.2. NCBI lineage: Bacteria > Bacillati > Actinomycetota > Actinomycetes > Micrococcales > Microbacteriaceae > Curtobacterium > Curtobacterium sp. MCLR17_032. Next base: position 3,434,839 of record NZ_CP126268.1, read on the forward strand.
GTGTGCTGCAACCCGGGGAACGGCCGCAGGTCCGGGTCGAGGACGTCCCGCTCCGCCGAGGCCGCCTCGTTCGCGAGGAGCCAGTCGCCCAGGCTGCGGCTCCGTGTCAGACCTCGGCGAGTCGCTGGTCGACGATGCGGAACCGTCGTGCGCACCTCGCTGCGACGCGTTCGCTGTGTGTCGCGATCACGAAGGTGGCGCCCTCGTCCTGCAGGCGCTCGAAGAGATCGAGTACCTGCGTTTCCGTCTCTTCGTCGAGCGCTCCCGTCGGCTCGTCGGCAAGCACCACAGAGGGTCGCTTCATCAGTGCGCGAGCGATCGCGACCCGCTGCGCCTCCCCGCCCGACAGTGCACCCGGACGTTTCCGCTGGATGCCCGGGAGTCCGACGAACTCGAGACATTCAGCCGCCCGGGTCCGCGCACCGGATCTGTCCGTCGCACCGAGGACGAGGTTCGCGAGCACACTGCGGTCATGCAGCAGGTCGCACCCCTGCGTCACGATCCCCATCGTCTCGAGCCGATGCCGTGCCATCACTGCAGACGTCCGGACGAGGGGTCGTCCGGCGCTGGAGTACGAACCGTCGTAGTCCAGGTCGAGGCCCGCCAGCATCCGGAGCAGTGTGCTCTTCCCGCTGCCGCTGCGGCCGAGCAGCGCCACGGAGGGATCGGTGTCGCCGACGACCAGATCCAGTCCGCTGAAGAGTGACCGGATGGCTCCGTTCGGTTCACGGATGGACTTCGACACGTTCCTGAGCTCGAGGCTCGTCATCGTCCCCGCCGTCCAGGAGTCTCCGTGGCGAGGATCCGGTGGGCGCGGCTCACAGCGTCGAGCGAGAACCAGACCCCGAGCGCGGCCATCACTCCGAGGAAGGGGTAGGCATGGTGGTTCGGGAGCAGCGCGCATCCCACGGCGTAGAGGATGACGACGAACGAGTACTCCAGGGCCCAGGTCTGACCCACCGTCCGGAGGATCGCTCGGTCGCTGCGCCCGACGGTCCTGCAGATCCGCACCCATCGTCGGCGGTGGTCACCGAGCACCCTGTTGATCCTTCGGCAGACGACGATCGTCGCCACGCCCGTCATCGCTGAGATCGCGCCCAACAGCCCGAAGTTCTCGATCACGATCTGGCGCACGAGTCGGAGCTGGACCAAGTACGTGGGGATGCCCTGCAGGGAGTACGAGTGGAACCCGGTCCTCGCGGCGATCGCACCGAGCTCGCCGATCACGTCGTCGTAGGTCATCGACGTCGACGCCGCGATGTCCGTGTTGAGCATCGCGAAGGCGACGATGCCTCCGGTGTACCGATCTTGCTGGACGAAGCGACCGACATCAGCCGGGTAGGGCAGGACGATCGTGTCGTCCAAGTAGTGGTTGATGTCGCCACGGTGGAACACGGCGCTGCCGGGCGAGAGGAACCCGGTGACCCGGAGGCGCTCGCGCACACCGTAGACATCCGCCCAGAGTTCGTCGCCGATCTCGTACAGGCCGCGGTAGTCGGTGCCGAGGACGACCGGCACCAGGCCGGAGCTGTAGTCGACGTCCGTCCAGACCGGAGCCGAGCCGGACGTCACATCGAGCCTCGAGAACGCGAACATCTCATGGTTCATCTGCATCGACTTCACGTCGCGGAGCCGTTCCCCACCCTCGCCGCGGTACTCGCCGCGCTCTGCCAGGCCGGAACCAGCGTTCGCGTCGAAACGACCGTCACCGCGGAAGTCCTCGATGACGACGGGCTGGTCGAACGCCGACAGGAAGTCCAGCCGGTCGTTGTGTCCGAGTTGCGCGACGAAGTCGGTGAGCGTGCGGAGGTCACGGTCCGACGCTCGGAAGCGCTCGAAGCCGTCGGTGTCGCCGAGGAAGGTGTCGACGAGGCCGTAGAGGTCGACGTCGCGGTCTGCCGCCAGTGAGCCGTTGACCGCTCCACTCGTCGACTGGGCGAAGGTGCCGAAGGTGTAGAGCGACACGGCGAAGACCGCCATGACGAGCGCCTTGACAGCGATCAGGAGACCGTTGTGCCGAAGATCACGGATCAACTCCATGATCGCCGCCTCACCGGCCCGACGAGGAGCATCACGACGACGAACACCATGCACTGGCTCGAGACGGCTGCCAGGGCCGGCCCGCCCAGGCGGACGCCGACGCAGGACAGCCCGGTGAGGACCGCGGCACAGACGATGATCGGGGTGCTGCACGCGACCAGGACGGTCCGGAACAGCACCGCTGCGGAGTCGAGTCCGACCAGGCGGCGGATCCGCGCTCGATCGCCCTCGTGCCGAGCCGCCGAGACGGCCGCCACAGCGCTCGCCATCGTCGCGACGGCGACACCGAGCGTCAGGACGATCGGCGTGACGAAGTCGACTGTCGTGCGTCGGTTGGCGCCACCGGCCACGGGTTCGATCCGGTCCCTGCCGAAGACCGCCACGGCGCGGGCGCCGATGTCGGGCCCGTCCAGGACCGTGCGGGTCTGGGCCGCATCGAAGAGGGCCGGGGCTGCGATCAGGATGTCCTCCGCGAGCAGGCTGTCTTCCCTGAGCCCGAGACGCCCGACGACCTCGTACTGTGCACCGGCGACCTCGACGAAGGGGACGCCGCCCTCGACTTCGGGGTGCACGGCTTCCCCGACCAACGCCCGCCCGACATCGGACGCCGAGAACCGGATCCCGATCGACGGTGCGACGTCGGACCAGTTCCCGTTGAGCACGACCACAGTTCGAGCACGAGGTACTTCCTCGAGATCACGGAACGCCCGTGTCCCGACCGCGAACTCAGCTCGGTGCTCCATCAGCTCGCCGACGGTCGCGTGCACGGCGACCGCCTCGGGCGAGAGGAGGGCGCGGCCCTCTGCCGCGAGCGCCTGCGCGCGGGTCTGGAACACACCGAGGGCGCAGACCAGCCCCGTCGTCATCAGCAGCAGCGCGGCAACTGCCAACGCCTGCCTCCAGGTCATGGCTCCCTCTCGATCGACAGCCCACGGACCGGCCGAGCCGGCCTGTGGGCGCCCCGCTGCTGCTCAGCGGCCGTAGTAGGTCTTCGCAGCGCCGTTCCCGTTGCTAGCCGCGTTGGGGTTGAACGCCTTCCACGGCGACACGGCTTCGGTGGCGCCGGTACCCCATTTCCGACCCGAGGTCGCGATGACGCCGGACGCCGGCCAGTAGTGCTCGAGCTGGGCGGTCGTGTAGTGCCGGGTGCCTGCCCACTTGGTCCATCCGTGTGCACGTTTGTTCGTCGTCCCGCCGATGACGCGCGACTCTGCGGTCCCACGGTGGCTCACGCTCGCGAACGTCCCAGCACGGGGCGCGGAGCCGTCCGAGAAGCTCCCGCTGATCTCACTCCAGCCACCGGCCGTCTCCCGCCCGGTATCGGTGGCGGACGCAGGTGCGGCGATCAGCACCGCGGATAGAGCGACTGCTGCCACACATCCTGCAGCGAGATGACGACGTACGGCCGTGTTCTTCATGGTGCCCCTCCCCTGACCGGCAGTATTCCACCGGTGAGATGATGCTGCCACGCCGCCGATCAAGTGGCAAGGGTCGCATCACCGCAGGTGCATCACATCGACCCCGCCTGGTGCAGCCGCTCCGCCGCGACCGCCCGCACGGCCTCGGTCACCCGTTCGAGCAGCGGCGACGCCAGGTTCCACCGCTGCCACCAGAGCGCCACGTCCGCCCGACGTCCCGGGGTGAGTTCGACCAGGTCGCCCCGCTCGATCGCCCCGAGGCACTGCGCCTCCGGCAACAACCCCCACCCGAACCCGAGCTGCACCGCCCGGGCGAAGTCGGCCGAGTTCGGGACGAAGTGCCGTGGACCACGGGGCGCGTGGCCGAGCACCCGCCGGAGGAACCCCTGCTGCAGGTCGTCGTCGCGGTCGTAGTCCACGAGCGGCACCCGGTCCAGGCGGGCCGTCATCCGCCGCTCGGTGTCCGCGCCGTCGAGGTACCGCCGGACGAACGACGGTGCGGCGACGGCCCGGTAGCGGTCCACCCCGAGCGGCACCGACGAGCACCCCTGCACCGGCTCCGCCTCGGCCGTCACCGCAGCCATCACCGTGCCCGCACGGAGGAGCTCGGCGGTGCGGTCCTGGTCCTCACGGTGCAGGTCGAAGACCACCTCGGTGTCGGCACGGACGATCGCGAGGGCGTCGAGGAACCACGTCGCGAGCGAGTCCGCGTTGACGGCGAGTGGGATCGACGGCGTGCGTCCCGGCACGTCGGAGTCCGGTACGTCGAGCGCCCGGGAGGTCTCCTCGTCGAGCAGCCGCACCTGTCGTGCATGGCGGAGCACGACCTCACCGTCCCGCGTCGGCACGATCGGCGTGGTCCGCTGCAGCAGCACCCGGCCGACGAGTTGCTCCATCGCCTTCACCCGCTGGGACACCGCCGACGGTGTGATCGACAGCTCGCGGGCGGCGGCGTCGAAGGTCCCCGCATCGACGGCGGCCAGGAGGGTCTCGAGGTGGTCACGCTGGAACTGCACCATCAGCGCAGCTTACGGCGCACCAGGAACCTGAGCTGGCCTACGGGTGCGCACCGGCCTAGCGTTCCCCTGTGACCACACCGCTCGACGCTCTGCTCCCCGCCCTGTCCGGCCTGGGCACGGGGCTCGCCCTCATCGTCGCGATCGGGGTGCAGAACACGTACCTGCTGCGGCTCGCGGTGACCGCGCGACTCGGGGTGGTCGCCGTCGCGGTGGCCGTCTGCGCGCTGTCGGACGCGGCCCTCATCATCGCCGGGGTGCTCGGCGTCGGGGCCGTCGTCGAACGGGTCCCGGCAGCGCTGCTGGTCATCCGGTTCGTGGGCGCGGCGTTCCTGCTGACGTACGGGGTGCTCGCGGCCCGGCGGGCGCTGCGGCCCTCGGGCGAGGCGATCCGTCTCGACGAGCGGGCCGCCGAGGACAAGGTGCCCGTCTCGGCGGGTGCGGGTGCGGGCGCGTGCGCGGGTCCTGGGGTCGACGGCCTGGAGGCTGCACCGGCGTCGCGGGGGGAGGGCGTGCCTCCCGGCCGGGCCGGTCTGGGCGACCGGCACGTGGATGGTCGGCGTCCGGGAGGCGACCCGGCGGGGCCGACGATGCGCGCCGCGGTCCTGACCATGCTGGTGTTCACGTGGGCGAACCCGCACGTGTACCTGGACACGCTGGTGTTCCTCGGGTCGGTCGCGAACCAGCAGGGGGTCGACGACCGGTGGTGGTGGACCGTGGGGGCGGTCGCGGCGAGCTGCCTGTGGTTCGGGGCCCTCGGCTTCGGGGGTCGGCTGCTGCGCCCGCTGTTCGCGAAGCCGCTGACCTGGCGGGTCTTCGACGCCCTGGTCGCCGTCGTGATGCTCGCCTTCGGTCTGACGCTGCTCCTCGGCGCCTGAGCTCGCGGCCTCGTCGGCGCTGCCGCTGCCCGCCGCAGCCCGCCGCCCGCCGGCCGACGGCGTCGTCGGGCGCCGCACAACAGAAGACGGCTCGCGCCACGGGATGCCGTGGCGCGAGCCGTCTTCTGTGGTGCTGATCCGATCGGCGCCGGGCGGCGCGCTGGTCGGCGGAGGTGCTACTCGCGCATCGCCTTGCCGACGCGGCTGTTGCGGCGGCTGTAGCCGAAGTAGATCGCGAAGCCGATGACGAGCCAGACGACGAACCGGACCCAGGTCTCGACCTCGAGGTTGAGCATCAGCCAGAAGCAGAGCACCGCGGACAGGATCGGGACCACCGGCGACCACGGCACCCGGAATGCGCGGGGAGCGTCGGGGCGGGACTTCCGGAGCACGATGATGCCGATCGACACGAGCACGAAGGCGGAGAGCGTGCCGATGTTGATCATGCCCTCGAGCTTGTCGACCGCGGTGAACCCGGCGAGGAACGCGACGACGATGCCGGCGACGACCTGCACGCGGACCGGGGTCTGCGTCTTCGGGTTCGTGACCGAGAACCAGCGGGGCAGCAGGCCGTCGCGGCTCATCGAGAACACGATGCGGGACAGGCCGAGCAGCAGCACCATGACGACCGTGGTCAGGCCGATCAGGGAACCGATGGCGATGATGCCGGCCGCCCAGGGCAGCCCGACGATGTCGAACGCGGACGCCAGCGAGGGCGCTTTCTCTTCAGCGAGCTGCTTGTACGACACCATGCCGGTGATCACGATGCTGACGCCGACGTAGAGCAGCGTGACGATGCCGAGACCGATGAAGATGCCGCGGGGCAGGGTCTTCTGCGGGTTCTCGGTCTCCTCGGCACTCGTGGCGACGACGTCGAAGCCGATGAAGGCGAAGAACACCAGCGACGCCGCGGCGAGCAGCCCGAAGACGCCGTACTGCGCCGGTGCCGCACCGGTCACGAAGGAGACGAGCGACTGGGTCAGCACGCTGCCCTCGGCACCCTTGGTCGGCTCCGCGGCGGGGATGAACGGCGTGAAGTTCGCGGCCTTGACGAAGAAGGCGCCGACCACGATGACGAACAGGACGATCGCGACCTTGATGACGGTGATGACCGCGGAGACCCGGCTGGACAGCCGCGTGCCGAACGCCAGCAGCGCCGTGAACACGCCGACGATGAGGACCGGGCCCCAGGTGAAGCCGATCGGGCCGATCGCGATGGTGCTCGGCAGTGTGACGCCGAACACGTCGAACGCGGTGCTGAGGTAGATGCCCCAGTACTTCGCGATGACGGCGCTGGCGGTCAGGGTCTCGAGGATCAGGTCCCACCCGACGATCCACGCGAGCAATTCGCCCATCGTGGCGTAGGTGAACGTGTACGCCGAGCCGGCGACCGGGATCGTCGAGGCGAACTCGGCGTAACACATGATCGCCAGGCCGCACGTGACGGCGGCGAGCAGGAACGACACGATCACGCCGGGGCCGGCGAAGTTCGCGGCGGCGTTCGCGCCGACCGAGAAGATGCCGGCGCCGACCGCGACGGCGATCCCCATCGCGGCGATGTCGAACGTCTTCAGGGAGCGCTTGAGCGAGCGCCCCTTCTCGTCGGCGTCGGCGAGCGACGCCTCGATGGACTTGGTGCGGAGGGCCATGGGACGTTCCTGTCATCGGAGCAGGCGGACCCCGGAAGGGTAGTGGTATACCGCACAGCGGTGCAACCGGGGACCGCGCGTCGCCGATCAGACGGCAGCGTCGGAGCGCCCCTCGCGCCACGCACAGAGGAACCGGGCACCGGCCTCGTCGTGGATGACCCCGTCCGGCGCGGTGAGCACCGGGTACGGCGTCTCGGGAACACCGTCGGCCGGTCGGACGTCGACGTGCGCGACCCGGTGCCCGTTCGCGTGCAGCCAGTCCGCCATCGCGTAGTCGCTGCGGGAGTCGCCGACCGTCCGCCACTCGAGGGGCAGGTCGCCGTCCTCGGCCAGGAGCTCGAGCGCCCGCTCGGCACCGAGGTCCTTGCCGCTGCGGTCGGATTCGACGTCGGTCGAGATGATCGTCGGGTCGATGCGCCACGCGACCGCGCCGTGCTCGTCCGGACGCACGTCGTCGAGGCGGCGGACGCCGAGCCCGCGGCGCTCGAGTGCGGCCATCGCCTGCGCGTCGAACGCGGGCTGCCGGGCCAGGTACGCGGCACTGTCGACGTCCACCAGCTGCTCGATCGACACCATGGCGTGCTTGGTCTCGTCGAAGAACACCAGGTCGGCGTACTCCTCACGGACGAGCTCGCGCATCTCGTCGGCGAAGTCCCGCGGCAGCGCCAGGTCCTCGGCGACGGTCAGGTCTCCCATGCCGTCGGGGAACTGCGGGCCGATCGAGCACCAGACGGCACCCTTCTCGCACACCGCGTGCACCCGTCCGCCCGCGGCGAGACCGCCGGCGAGGAGGGGGCCGACGACCTGCTCCCGGATGAAGGCGTCGCTGCGTCCGGTGTTGAACACGACGGGGATGCCCTCGGCCGCCAGGGCGACGAGGTCCTCGACGATGCTCGGGATCGCGATGGTCCGCGAGAGCGGGCTGGCGATCGGGCCGTCGACGTCGAGCAGGAGTCCGAGGCGGGGTGCGTTCACCCGTCCATCCTGGCGTAGGTCAGCGGGCGCAGCCACGGCGCGGCGTGCGATTCAGTGCGCGTCGGGACTGGGCTGGGTCTGGAGGAAGCCGTCGACCGTGCTCCGCAGCACCGCAGGATCCGGCACGTGGCCCTGCCCCTCGAGCACCACGGCCGTCGAGCCGGGCACCGTCTCGACCACCGCGCGCGCGGCCGCCCGGGTCCAGGTGGGTCCGGTGGTGCCCGCGGCGACGAGCACCGGGATCCCCACCGCGGCGAGTGCCCGCTCCGGCACGACGAGGCCACTGAGGACCCGGACGTCACGGCCGAGGACCCCGGCGTCGGCGAGCAGCGCCTTCCACAGCTTCGGTTTGAGGGGCACGGCGGAGACCTGCAGCATCGGGATGCCGAGCACCCGGGTGAGGTAAGCGCGGACCGCGGCGGCTCGGCGGCCGCCGGCGATCATCTCGTCGAGGCGGTCGGCGAAGAGGACGTCGTCGGCGTGCGCGTCGACGCTCGCGCGGTACGGCGGTTCGTAGAGCACGGCACGGCCGACCGGGACGCCGGTGGCGACGGCGTGCAGGACGACGGCGGCACCGACGCAGATGCCGAGGAGGTCGACGGGAGCGCCGACGTCGGCGACCACGGCGGCGAGGTCCTCGACCTCTCGCGCGACCGACCAGGGCCGGGTGTCACCGCTCTCTCCGCGGCCGCGGCGGTCGTACGTGACGACCCGGTAGCGGTCGGAGAACGCGGCGACGACCCCGTCCACGAACGGGGTGCCCCGGTGGTCGAAGGCTCCGCCCACGAGGACGAGCGCGGGGCCGTCCCCGCTCGACGAGACCGCGATCCGTGTGCCGTCCGCTGACAGCACCGATCGGTCGGCGGTGGTCGTCATGGCGTCCTCGTTCGGTCTCGACGGCGAGTGGCGCGCCCCCGGTCGTGCGGCACCCGGAGGGTACGACACGCATCGCGCTCGACGCTGATCTCGGTCCACGGAGTTCCGTGGACCACGCCGTCGTCGTGAGTCTGACAGGCCCGGGGCTCTGCGTCACCACCCACGTCCTGGGGGAGCGCTTGATGCTCCCTGTGAACGCGTGACCCGTCCGAGGGGCGCTCAGACGAGGGCGTCGGCGGCCACGGACTCGCGCTCGAGCAACGACCGCTTGACGTCGAGCCCCCAGGCGAACCCGCCGAGCGAGCCGTCGGAGCGCAGGACCCGGTGACAGGGCACGAAGAGGGCGGGAGCGTTCCGGGCGCAGACGCTGGCGGCGGCGCGGACGGCGTCCGGGCGCCCCATCGCGCTGGCGAACGCCGTGTACGTCAACGTGGACCCCGCGGGGATGTCCCGGAGCCTCCGCCAGCCCTCGGCGAAGAGCTCGGTGCCGACCTGGTGGACGGGCACCTGCATGGCGTGCTCGGGCTCGCCCGCGTAGTAGGCGTCCACGGCCTCGGCCGCGCGGACCTGCCCGTCGAGGACCCGGGTCGGCCGGTGCCGTTCGGCCAGGCGCGCGAGGATCCGGTCGGGGTCGGCGGTCCACCCCGAGGCGAGGACCCGCCCGCGGTCGTCTTCGAGCACGGTGAAGGGCCCGTCGGGGGTGGAGAGGGTGGTGAGGACGGCGTCGGTCATCGGGGTTCCTTCCCGGAGTTCGTGGAGGTCGCTGCGGTCCGGTCCATCGCGCGATCGATGATCGGCCGCCAGCAGTGCATCGTGAGGTAGCTCCGCCAGGGGGCCACCCGTTCCGACCATAGGGAGAGTTCACGCGCCGTCCCGGGCAGCCCGAGTTCCTGTGCACCGTTCCGCACGGCGAGGTCGCTGTGCAGGAAGAGATCGGGGTGGTGCCGGACCCGGAGTGCGACGTAGTCCGCCGTCCACGGGCCGATGCCCTTCACGGCGAGCAGGCCGGAGCGGAGTTCGTCGAGCGACTGACCACCGTGGACGACGAGACTGCCGTCCGCGAGCGCCGCCGCAACGCGCATGATCGTGTCGACGCGGGCTGCTGGGCCGCGGAGGACCTCCCGCCCGCGCTCGGCGATCACCGCGGCACGGGGGAACAGCCGCACGACGGACTCGTCGGAGTCAGGGACCCCCGGCACGAGTCCCGCCGTCACCTGCTCCCCCAGCGCCGCCACGAGCCGCGTCTGCGCCGTCCGCGCCGCCGCGACGGACACCTGCTGCCCGATGAGGGTGCGGAACACCACCTCGTGCGGGTCCACCGCCCCCGGCAGCCGCAGGCCGGGCACCCGTGCGACGACCGGTGCGAGCTCGGGCACCGCCGCGAGGGCCGCGTCCACCGCCACCGGGTCGGCATCGAGGTCGAACAACGATCGCACCCGGGCCACGAGGGTGGGCAGGTCGGACAGGTCGGTGAGCCGGACGAGCAGGTCCAGCCCGGTCCGCCCCCGACCGGAACGCTGGCCGGAGCCACCAGAACCGTGCCCGGCCCCGCCGGACCCAGCCCCGCCGGACCCAGCCCCGCCGGTACCGGACGCGACCCCGTCGTGGTCCGCAGCCGTCGCGCGGAACCAGCCCGGGCCTCCCGGCAGGTCCAGCACCCGCCCGTAGGACGCGACCCGCCCGGCCGCGTCGAAGCCGACCTGCTCCATGCCGGCGAGCGCGTGCAACGCGTGCCACTCGAGCAGCCCCTGCACGTCGAACGGCGGCCGCGCCGGCAGGTGCACGCGGAGCGCGCCGTCACCGCCCGGCACGACCCGCCGTCGGGACCGCAGTTCGGTGGGCGTGAGCGCGAAGACCTCGCGCACGGTGTCGTTGAACTGGCGGACGCTCGCGAACCCGGCGGCGAACGCGACGTCCGTCATCGGCAGGTCGGACGAGGTGAGCAGGGTCCGCGCGGTCTGCGCCCGGTGCGCGCGACTGAGGGCCTTCGGTCCGGCACCGAGCTCGTCGGTCATGATCCGGTTGAGTTGCCGTTCCGAGTAGCCGACGCGGCTGGCGAGGCCGGGGACGCCCTCCCGGTCGACGACGCCGTCGAGGACCAGGCGCATCGCGCGGGCGGCGACGTCCTCGCGGAGGTCCCACTCCGGGCTGCCCGGCGTCGCCTCGGGCAGGCACCGGCGGCAGGCGCGGAAGCCGGCGAGGTGCGCGGCGGCACTCGTCCGGTAGAAGGTGACGCCGGTCGATCGGGGTGTGCGGGCCGGGCAGCTCGGGCGGCAGTAGATGCCGGTGGAGTGCACGGCGGTGACGAACTGACCGTCGAACCGCGCGTCCCGCGAGGCCGCGATCCGGTACCGCTCGTCGTGCTGTGAGACGGGCTGCAGATCGGGCTGCGCGTCGAGCGGCGCGTCGGCTCCGGTGGTCGTCATGCGGTCAGCCTGGCACGGGCCGACGACACCGGACTGGCGGGAATCGGACGTCGCAGCACCCCGGGTGGACGGGACGGCCGGGAGGCGCGGCTACCGTCGACCGCATGCCTCCCGTCCTCGACCCGGTCGCCTCCGTCGCGCTGCCGCACGCCCGCGATGTCGAGGTGACGATGCTGCTGGTCTCCCGGAGGCACCGCTACGAGGGCCGTCCCGCGGACGGGGCGACACCGTCCGACGAGGAGGAGCTCCGCGACCGCATCGAGCTGCGCGCCGGACTCGGGATCGTCGGCGACCGCTACTTCGCGGCCCGCGCGCACGTGCACGCGTCGGTGACCCTGATCGGGCTCGCGGGGCTCGAGGCGGTGGGACGGGAACTCGGCGTGCCGGTCGACCCGGCGGCGACCCGGCGGAACGTGTTCCTGCGCGGCGTCGACGTCGAGGCGCTGCGGGGTGAGCCGTTCTCCCTGGACTCCGGCGACGGCCCGGTCCTGTTCCGGGGGTACCGGCCGGCGAACCCGTGCGCGTGGATGGACACCGAGGTCGCGCCGGGGGCGTTCCGGGCGATGCGCGGGCGCGGCGGGGTGCGCTGCGACCCGGAGTCCGACGGCGTGCTCACCCTCGGCCGAGCCGTGCTCCGCACCGCTCACCCGGTCCCCGCCGACTGACGCGGGCGCGGGCCCCACGGAACGCAACGTGGGCGGCGTCGCGCGGCGGAGTACCGCTGCGCGTTGCCGCCCACGTTGCGTGTTGCGAGGGGTCAGGCGAGGGCGGCCTGGATCGCGTCGACGAACGCCGGCAGGTCGCCGGGGTTCCGTGACGTGATGATCGTGCTGCCGGTCTCGTCGACCTGGACTTCCTGGTCGACCCACTCGGCACCGGCGTTGCGGACGTCCGTCTGCAGCGAGGGGAACGAGGTGATCGTGCGACCCGGCAGGACACCGGCCTCGACGAGGGTCCACGGGCCGTGGCAGATCGCCGCGACCGGCTTGCCGGCCTCGACGAACGCCTTCACGAGGTCGATCGCGGTGGCCTCCTGGCGGATGGTGTCGGCGTTGATCGTGCCGCCGGGGACCACGAGGGCGTCGAAGTCGCCGGCCGAGACACCGTCGAGGGTGGTGTCGACGTCGACGTCCTTGCCCGGGTCCTTGTCGCCGACCAGGGTCTGGATCGAGCCGGACTCCTTGGCGGCGACCGTCACGGTGGCGCCGCGCTCACGGAGCTGGTCGGTGGGGACGACGATCTCGTCCTGCTCCACGCCGTAGTTCGTCGCGATGACGAGGATCTTCTTGCCGTCGAGGGCTGCCATGGTCACTCCTTCCGCAGGCCGGGGTCTCCGGCTGCGCACACCACGGTCGTCGGACGCCGCTGGGTGTGTTCGCAGAGCGCAGGGGACGCTCAGCCGGAGCGCGCGGACCGGCCTGACGGTCCGGTCCGGACCGGGCCTGCCGTCAGCCCCGGATCCGGAACCCGTCGCCCTCGGCCGTCACGGTGACGCCGTCGTACCCCGTGATGCGCACGAGGTCCGCCGGCAGGTCGGCGGGGGCGAGCGTCCCGACGGCGACGGTCGTCGCACCGGAGGCGAGCGCAGCCTCCAGTCCGGCCGGGGCGTCCTCGAAGGCCAGGCAGTCCTCGGCAGCGACCCCGAGCAGGGCGGCACCCCGCAGGTAGCCGTCCGGGTGCGGCTTGCCGTGCTCGACGTCGTCGGCGGCGACCACGGCGTCCGGGACGGGCACGTCGGCGGCGCGCATCCGGTTCACGGCGAGGTCCCGCGGGGCGCTCGTCACGAGCGCGACCGGCACACCTGCGGCCAGGAGCCGACGGACGAACGCACCGGCGCCGGGGACCTCGATGATGCCGTCGGTGTTCTCGACCTCGTCGTTGACGAGTTCGAGCGCGACCCGTCGTTGTTCGTCCGGGGCCAGGTCGGGCAGGAAGTGCCGGATGGTGTCAATCGTCTGTCGGCCGTGTGAGAAGCCGAGGATCGTCTGCGGGTCGAGGTCGTGCTCGGCGCCGAAGCGGCCCCACGCACCCTCGACGATGGCGGTCGAGTCGACGAGCGTCCCGTCCATGTCGAACAGGACCCCGGACACCACGACGTCGATCACGCGCCCGACCCTACCCGGCAGGCGTGACGTGCAGCGGGACGAGCAGGGGGCTCCTCGTCAGCGCGCCCGCACGTACCGCGTCAACAGCACGTCCCCGGCCCCGTGCAGCACGTGCGCGAGCCGCATCGGGCGGAGTTCCGGGGACGACCCGTGCACGATGCGGCCGCCGTCGCCGCCCTCGAGGGACGGGTCGATCGACAGGCACAGCTCGTCGACCAGGTCGGTCGCCACCAGGGCGCCGAGGAAGGACGGCCCGCCCTCGCAGTGGATGGTGCGGAGGCCCCGGTCGACCAGGGCGGCCCGGACCTGTGCCGGGTCGACAGAGTCCTCGCCGCAGGACACCACGTCGGCGACGGCCTCGAGCGCGTGTCGCCGCGCGGGGTCCGCGGTCGCCGAGGTGAGGACGACCGGTCGGACCGGCGCCTCGGTGAACACCCGCGAGGCCGGGTCGAGGCCGAGCGACCCCGTCACGATCGCGAACACCGGGTGGTCGGGCAGACCGTGCGCCCGACGCCAGGCGACGTCGGCGTCGTGCAGCACCATCGGCCCGTACCCCTCGTCGCGGACGGTGCCCGCGGCGACCAGGACGACGTCGGCGACGCGGCGCAGCAGGTCGAACACGCGCAGGTCGTCGTCACCGCCGAGGGAGCCGGACTTGCCGGCCGCGGTGGCGGATCCGTCGAGGGAGCTGACGAAGTTCACGCGGAGCCAGCCGCCGTCAGCGGTGCCCTCGGCACCGTCGGTGTAGGCGGCGAGCAGCTCGTCGTCGGACAGGTCGGCGATCGGGTCGGGCAGGTGGGTCACGTGTTGTGCCTCGCTTCCAGGGGTGCGCGCCAGCCGAGGACGGTCTCGACCATGCGCATCGCGTCGACCGACTCGACGACGTCGTGCATCCGGACGATGCGGGCACCGAGCATGGCGCTGACCGTCGCGGCCGCCAACGACCCGGACAGCCGTTCACCGCGGGGACGGCCGAGGCTCTCCCCCACGAAGTCCTTGTTCGACACCGCGGCGAGGACCGGGTAGCCGAGGGCGACGACCTCCGGCAGACGCCGGGTCAGCTCCAGCGTGTGCACGGTCGTCTTGTTGAGGTCGTGTCCGGGGTCGATGATGATCCGGTCCTCGGGGATGCCGGCCTCGAGCGCCCGGTCGACGCGCAGCCGCAGGAAGGCCGCGACCTCGCCCGCCACGTCGGCGTACTGCGGCTTCGGGTACTGCTGGCGCGGTGCCGCGAGCGAGTGCGTGATGACGATCGTCGCCTCCGAGTCGGCGACGACGGCGGCCATCCGCGGGTCGGCGAGGCCGGTGGTGTCGTTGACGACGCTGGCACCGGCGGCGATCGCGGCGGCCGCGACCTCGGGCCGGAAGGTGTCGACGCTGATCGTGACGTCGGACTGCTGCGTGACCTGCTCGACGACGGGCAGGACGCGCTCGATCTCGTCGGCGGCGGACAGCTCGGGCCCGGGGGCGAACTTCACGCCGCCGATGTCGACCCAGTCGGCGCCGTGCTCGGCGGCGGTGACGGCGGCCTCGACCGCGCGGTCGAGCGCGAAGGTCCGGCCCTTGTCGTGGAACGAGTCCGGCGTGCGGTTCACGATCGCCATCACGGCGATGCGGTGGTCGAAGTCGAACGTGCGGCGGCCGATGGTGCGGACGGGTTCGCGCAGGTCCGGCACCACCCACCCGGGTCCGGACGACGCGGCCGCACCGGACGGGAGGCCCGTGCCGAGTCCGACGCGCATCAGGCGTCCGCCCCGGTGTCGGTGCTGCTGCCGGTGCCGCTGCTGGCTCCTGCTCCGCCGCCGATCAGCGCGATCGCCTCGGCCCGGCCCGCCGCGTCGGCGAGGATCCCGCTCGCCGCGACGGTGACGGTCGTGGAGCTCGTCTGCCGCTCCCCCCGGGTCGTCACGCACTGGTGCTGGGCGTCGAGGACGACCAGGACGCCCCGCGCCTCGAGGCCGTCCTGCACCGCCTGGACGACCTGCTCGCCGAGACGCTCCTGCAACTGCGGACGGGAGGCCAGAGCCTCCACCACCCGCGCCAGCGTCCCGAGGCCGATGAGCCGCTCGCCCGGGGCGTACGCCAGGTGCGCGGTGCCGAGGAACGGCAGCAGGTGGTGCTCGCACACCGACCGGAACAGGATGTCGCGGACGATCACCAGGTCACCGCGCTCACCGTCGCCGGCGGGCACCGTGCCGTCGCGGGCGATCTGCGTCGCGTCCTGGTCGAGCCCGCGGAAGAACTCCGTGTAGGCGTCGGCGACCCGCTGCGGGGTCCGCTCCAGTCCGGGTCGGTCGGGGTCTTCGCCGATGCCCGCCAGCAGCTCTCGCACGGCGGCCTCGACACGGGCACGGTCAATGCGCTGCGTCACCCGGTCATCCAACACCGCCCGGCGGGGGTGCGACTGGACACGGAACGCGGTGACGTACCCCGATCACGGGGAACGGGCCTCCCGGATGGCTACCCTGCGGCCGCGACGTGCCGGCGGTCCCAGGTTCCTTTAAACTCCACCGGTGAGCGCCCCGCAGACATCCAACCCGCCCCGGAACAGCGTCGCATCCGGCCTCGACCGCTTCTTCTCGGTCACGAAGCGCGGATCGACCATCCCCCGAGAGATCCGTGGTGGTCTCGTCTCCTTCGTGACGATGGCCTACATCGTCATCCTCAACCCGCTCATCCTCGGCGGGTTCAGCGCCGACCAGGCCGCCAAGGACGTCAGCGGCGGATGGCTCGAGAACGCTCAGGTGGCCGCGGCCACCGGCCTGGTCGCCGGTCTCATGACCATCGCGATGGGTGTGGTCGCGAACCTGCCGTTCGGCATCGCGGCGGGCCTCGGGATCAACTCGTTCCTCGCCGTCAGCGTCGTCCACCAGGTGACGTGGGCCGAGGCGATGGGTCTCGTCGTCATCAACGGCGTGATCATCGTGATCCTGGCGTTGACGGGCATCCGGACGATGATCTTCACCGCCGTGCCCGCGCAGCTCAAGGCGGCGATCACGGTCGGCATCGGCCTGTTCATCGCGTTCATCGGCCTGGTCGACTCCGGCTTCGTGCGCTCCTCGGGGCTCGCCTCGCCGCCGCTGCAGCTCGGTGAGGACGGCTCGGTCGGGGCCCTGCCGACGATCGTGTTCCTCATCGGCCTGGTGATCATCGGCACGCTGATGGCCCGCAAGGTCAAGGGCGCGCTGCTCATCGGCATCATCGCGACGACGGTCATCGCGATCATCCTGCAGGCGGTGTTCCACGTGCCGACCTCGGTCGACTCGAAGACCGGCTGGAACCTCAACGCCCCGGGCCTGCCGAGCGCCCTGTTCGCCCTGCCCGACCTGTCGCTCGTCGGTCAGTTCGACTTCGGCGCCTTCGCCCGGATCGGCCCGCTCGCCGCGTCGATGCTCGTCTTCACGCTGGTCTTCACGAACTTCTTCGACGCCATGGGCACGATGACCGGACTCGCGAAGGCCGCCGGGGTCGCGGAGAAGGACGGCACGTTCCCGCGTCTCCGCGCCGCGCTCGTGGTCGAGGGTGCCGGTGCGATCGCCGGTGGTGGCGCCTCGGTGTCGTCGAACACGGTGTTCATCGACTCCGCCGCCGGCATCGGTGAGGGTGCCCGGACCGGCATGGCCTCGGTCGTGACGGGCCTGCTGTTCCTGGCGTCGATGTTCCTCACGCCGCTGACGCAGGTGGTCCCGCTCGAGGTCGCCGCCGCCGGGCTCGTCGTGGTCGGTGCGCTCATGGTGGCGCAGGTCGCGGACATCGACTGGTCGGACTTCGGGTCGGCGCTGCCGGCGTTCCTGACCATCGTCGTGATGCCGCTGACGTACTCGATCGCGAACGGCATCGGCGCGGGCTTCATCAGCTGGGTGCTCATCAAGGCCCTGTCCGGCAAGGGCCGGCAGGTCTCGTGGCTGCTGTACGTCGTCGCCGCGGGCTTCCTGCTCTACTTCGCCCGCGGCCCCCTGGAGACGGCGCTCGGCGTCGGCTGACCCGACCCACTGAACGCAACGTGGGCGGTTGCTCGCAACGACATCTCGTGGCGAGCAACCGCCCACGTTGCGTTCCGGGGAGGGGACGGACGGGAGGCGCGGCTCAGTCCGGCAGGTCGGTGGGCGTCGCCTCGTGGTGGCGGTGGGCCGGCGTGCGCCGGTCCTCCTTCATGCCCGCCTCGAACAGGTGGCGCTTGCCACCGACGAGCTGCTCGCGCGCGGTGCGCTCGAGCTCCTTCGCGGTCGCGTAGTAGCCGTCGTCGTAGTCCTCGACGATCTGGAATGTCCACCGACCGGCGATCACGTTCCGGCCGACGAGCTCGGTGTCGATGCGCTCCGCGAGCTCGGTGTGTCCGGCCTTCCGCAGCTGCTCCACCGCCTCGCCGATGTTCAGGTCGGCGGTGCCGGTCAGCCGGTGGAAGCCGTACAGGAGGCCGCGGGCGTGCTCGATGACCTCGAGCGCCGCGGACAGGCTGCCGAGGGCCTCGACCGTCGCTTCGGAGACCCCGTCCGGGACCTGGTGTGCGGCGTCGGGACCCTGGCTGTCGTCGTTCGTCATGATGCTCGTCTACACGACTGCTCCTCGGTCGGTTGTCGGCATCTGCACAGGGCGAACGCGGCGCGCCGGAGCGGTTGCGGGTGTCGGATGGCCGACCTAGCATTCGAACACACGTTCGAACGAGGAGGCTCCTGATGATGATCGTCGACACCGCGGTCACCGTGTGGTGGACCGGTGGCACACCCGTCCGACTGGTCTGGCTTGGCCGGCGCTGGCGCGTCACCGACGTCCCGACCCGACTGACCACGACCCCGACCGACCTGCCCACCGCGATCACCCACGCACCGGAACGCACCGCCGGGTGGCGTTTCCAGGCGACCGCCGAGGACGGCGAGACCCTGGTGGTCGACATCGTCCCGGACGGCAGCGGGTGGACCGTCGCCCGGACCTGGACGTGAGCACCCTGGACGTGAGCACCGTCGACGTGAGCGCCGTGGACGGCACCGGCGTGGGCGTGGACCCCGACTCGACACCGCGCTACGGTCACGGCATGACGACCTGGGTCGCCCTGCTGCGCGGGGTCAACGTGAACGGCATCACGATCCGGAGCGTCGACCTCGCCGAACTGTTCCGCTCCCAGGGCCACACCGACGTCCGGACGGTCCTGGCCTCGGGCAACGTCGTGTTCACCGCCGCGGACCCCGTCGAGCCCGCGGCGCTGCGGTCGTCCGTGGAGCAGGCACTGCGCAAGGGCTTTGGGTACGACGCCTGGATCGTGCTCGTGCGTCACGACGCCCTGGCCGAACTCGTCGCAGGCTTCCCCTTCGCATCGACGGCCGACCGGCACGATTACGTGGTGTTCGCCTCCGACCCCGCGGCTCTCGACGACCTGCTCACCGGGCTCGACCTCGACCCGTCGGTCGAGCAGGTCGCCCGCGGGGAGGGCGTCGTCTACTGGTCGTGCCCGAAGGGGTCGAGCACGACGACCGCCTTCGCGAAGCGCGCCGGTGCCGCCCGGTTCAAGCGGACCACGACGGCACGCAACACGAACACGCTCCGCAAGCTGCTCTGATCGGAGACGCCCGGGTCAGGCCTGCGCCGGCTGCCCGTTGCTCGCCATCGTGCCGCCGTCGACGGGCAGGATCGCGCCCGTGATGAACGACGCCTCGTCGCTCGCCAGGAACAGCACCGCCGCCGCGACCTCCTCGGACCGGCCGCCGCGACCGAGGGCGATCCGCTCCGAGAACTCCCGCTTCAGCTCCTCGTCCTCCGCCTGCGACTGCGTCAGGTCCGTCCAGATCAGGCCCGGGGCGACGGCGTTCACGCGGACGCCGAACCCGCCGTTGTCGAGCGCCGCCGCCTTCGTGAAGTTCGAGACGCCGCCCTTCGCCGCGTTGTAGGGGCTCATCCGCCAGTCCGCGGCCTCACCGGACACCGACGAGGTGTTCACGATCGAGCCCTTCGTCTCGCGGAGGAACGGCAGCGCCACCCGGGTGCCGTAGAACACGCTCGACAGGTCCGTCTCGACGACACGGTGCCACTCGGCGGGCGAGATGTCCGTGATGTCGCCCGAGGTGAACGTCCCGGCGTTGTTGACGAGCACGTCGAGCCGGTCCCACCGGTCGATCGCCGCGTCGACGATCGTCTGCCACGCGTCCGGGTCGGCGACGTCGGCCTGCAGCCACAGTGCCTGTTCCGTCGGCAGGGAGTCGGCGACGTCGCGCACCTTGTCCGCGACGCTGTCGACCAGGACGACCCCGGCGCCCTCCGCGACGAACGCGCGTGCGGTGGCCTCGCCGATGCCGGACCCCGCGCCGGTGACGATCGCGACCTTGCCCTCGAACCGCTTGCCCATGGTGTGTTCCTCTCGCGTCGGTGGTCCCCTCGTCAGGGACACCGTCGGCCCGGAGGACACGGGAGACCACGGTGCCCGCCGCGCCCTGGACGGGAGTCCAGGCGGAGGCGGGCATCGGTGGCGGAAGGAGGGCGGGCCTCCCGGCCGGATCAGGCGATCAGGCGATCAGGCGATCAGGCGATCAGGCGATCAGGCGGTGGTGTCCTCGTTCTCCATGTCGCGTTCCAGCGAGATCGTCGGGATGGAGGCGGTGATCACCGAACCGTCGGCGCGGAGCGTCCCCTGGATGTCACTGGTGGTCGGCGCGTGGCCGGCCATCCGCGGACCCTGGTGCGGCAGCGGGACGACGGTCGGGTCGCCCGGGCGGACCTCGGTCTGCTGGTTGTGGACCCACGCGTCGAAGCCGTCACCGGTCTCGACCGTGAAGGTCAGCGCCTTCTGCTCGAGGTCGACGCGCACGCGCGAGCCGTGGACGGTCATCCGGTACGTCAGACGGTCCCAGTCGACCGGCAGCCGCGGGTTGAACGACAGCCGTCCGCCGTGGTCGCGCATGCCGCCGAAGCCGTTGACGAGCGCACCCCAGATGCCGCCGGTCGACGCGATGTGCACGCCGTCGGTGGTGTTGCCGTGCAGGTCGGCGAGGTCGACGTAGAGCGCGGTCTGGAAGTACTGTCCGGCGAGCTCGTGGTACCCGACCTCGGCCGCCATGATCGACTGCACGACGGCCGACAGCGTCGAGTCACCCGTGGTCAGGGCGTCGTAGTAGTCGAAGTCACGACGCTTCTCGGCCGGCGTGAACTCGTGGCCCTGCAGGAACAGGGCGAGCACGACGTCGGCCTGCTTGAGCACCTGGAACCGGTAGATGACCAGCGGGTGGTAGTGCAGCAGCAGCGGCCGCTTGGACTCGGGCGTGCGCTCGAGGTCCCACAGCTCCTTGTCGAGGAACTGGGCGTCCTGCGGGTGGATGCCGCGGTGCGGGTCGAACGGGATCTCCATCGACTCGGCCGCGCGCTCCCAGCTCTCGACCTCGGACTGGTCGAGGCCGGTCCGACGGATCATCCGCGCGTACTCGTCCGGGTCGTCCACGGCGAGGTGGCGGCAGGCGTTGACGGCGGACCAGAGGTTCGCCCGGGCCATCACGTTCGTGTACATGTTGTCGTCGACGACGGTCGTGTACTCGTCCGGGCCGGTGACGCCGTCGATGTGGAACTTCTGGTCGCCGTTCGAACGCCAGAACCCCAGGTCCTCCCACAGGCGGGCGGTCTCGACCAGGATGTCGATCGCGCCGCGCTTGAGGAAGTCGGTGTCGCCGGAGGCCCGCACGTACTGCATCAGGGCATGGGCGATGTCGGCGTCGATGTGGTACTGCGCGGTGCCGGCGGCGTAGTACGCGCTGGACTCTTCACCGTTGATCGTGCGCCACGGGAACAGGGCACCGCGTTGGTTCAGCTCGCGGGCACGGGACCGGGCGGCGTCGAGCATGTTGTAGCGGAACCGGAGGGCGTTCCGAGCGACGATCGGTGCCGTGTACGACAGGAACGGCAGGACGTAGATCTCCATGTCCCAGAAGTAGTGGCCGCCGTAGCCGGAGCCGGTGACGCCCTTCGCCGCGATGCCGTGGCCGTCGGTGCGAGCCGTCGCCTGCGCGAGCTGGAACAGGTTCCAGCGGACGGCTTGCTGTACCTCGGGCTGGCCGGCGACCTCGACGTCGCTGCGGGCCCAGTAGTCGTCGAGCCACTTGCGCTGCTCACCGAAGACCTGCTCCACGCTCTCGTACTTCGCGCGGTCCAGGGTGCGGTCGCAGCGGTCGGCGAGCTCGCGCGCCGGGACCCCGCGGGACGTGTGGTAGACGACGCTCTTGACCAGGCGGATCGGCTGCCCGGCCTTCGCCTGCACCCGGTAGACGTGCTTCGCCAGGTCGTCCTCGATGCTCGAGGTCTCGTCCCAGCTGTTCTCGGTCTCGAGCCGGTGCTCGACGCCGACGCAGATCGTCATGCCCGAGCTGGTCGCCTGGTAGCCGAGCAGGGACCGCGAGCCCGCGTTCCGCTTCAACCGGGGCTGCAGCACCCGGTCGGTGAAGGACTCGGCCTTGCGCGGGTCGAACGCCGCCGCGGCCGCCTTCATGCCGGCGTGGTACTCGTCGGCGACGTCCTGGCGGTTGAGCACCTGGCTCGACAGCAGGACCGAGGCGTCGTGGTCGAGCATGGTGACCTCGTAGTCGATGACGGCGAGGTGCCGCTCGACGAAGGACACCAGGCGCCGGGAGCGGATGAGCACTCGCTTGCCAGACGGCGTCGACCACTCGGTCTCACGCAGCAGGTACCCGCCGCGGAAGTCGAGCCGGCGGCTGTGGCGGAGGATGTCGGCCTCGGACAGGACGAGCGGCTCGTCGTCGACGTACAGCCGGATGACCTTGGCGTCGGGGACGTTGATGATCGTCTGCCCGGTCTTCGCGAAGCCGAACGCGGTCTCGGCGTGCCGGATCGGCCAGGTCTCGTGGAAGCCGTTGATGTACGTGCCGTACTGCACGCCGCCGCGGCCCTCGTCGAAGTTGCCGCGGAGACCGAGGTACCCGTTGCCGACGGCGAAGTTCGTCTCGTCGACGCCCTGCTCGTCCGCGTACTCGGTCTCGATCAGCGCCCACTCGTCGACCGGGTACCGGACGCGGTCGAGGGGGTCGGAGGTGATGGGGTTCATGCGGTCTTCCCGGAGTCGGCAGCAGACAGGTCGGACAGGAGGTCGGCGAGGTCCGTCACGACGAGGTCAGCACCGTGCTCGCGGAGGGCGTCGGCACCGGCGCCGCGGTCGACCCCGATGACGAGCCCGAACGCGCCGTTGCGGCCGGCTTCGACCCCGCTGGTGGCGTCCTCGACCACGACGCACTCGGCGGCGGTCAGGCCGAAGCGGGTGGCGGCGTCCAGGTAGGTGTCCGGCGCGGGCTTGCCGGCCAGGCCGTCGGCGCGGGCCACGGCACCGTCGACGATGACGTCGAAGCGGTCGATGATGCCCGCGGTCCGGAGCACCTGCTTCGCGTTCGCGGAGCTGGAGACCACGGCGACCTCGTACCCGGCGTCGATCGCCGCGGTGAGGAACCGCAGCGACCCCGGGTACGGCGAGACACCGTGCTCCTGCAGCTCGGCGGTGAACTCGGCGTTCTTCCGGTTGCCGAGCCCGCACACGGTGTCGAGCGTGGGGTCGTCGTCCGGGGTGCCCTCGGGGACGTCGATGCCGCGGGCCTGCAGCAGCGACCGGACCCCGTCGTACCGGGGCTTGCCGTCGACGTACGCGAAGTAGTCCTGCTCGGTGTACGGCGCGACCCCGTGGTGCTCGAGGTAGGGCGTGAAGAGGCGACTCCAGGCACGCATGTGCACCTCGGCCGTGGGCGTCAGGACGCCGTCCAGGTCGAAGAGGAGGGCTCGCTGGTCAGCGAGCGGTGCAGGGGTTCGCCGATCCGACGACGTCATGGGCAGACCTTCCAGGGGAGCGGTGTCGAACACGTTTGCTGCGGGGTCAACTCTAGGACCGCTCCGCCGCCGCGTGTTCCACGCTGGGGAGTGTGCCGCCCCGTCCGGGGAGCGCGGATCTGGACCGCCGTCCAGCCGGGCGCCGGGACGCTCGCGGGCATGACCTCTGACACCGCAGCACCGCCGCAGGACGGGACCGGATCGAAGCTGAAGCAGGCGATCACCGGGCCCCTGCTGTTCCTGTTCATCCTGGGCGACGTGCTCGGGGCGGGCATCTACACCCTGATGGGCACCCTGTCGAAGGACGTCGGCGGGGCACTCTGGGCACCGCTCCTGCTCGCCCTGCTGCTGGCCCTGCTGACCGCGGGTTCCTACGCCGAGCTCGTCACGAAGTACCCGAAGGCCGGAGGCGCGGCGGTGTTCGCCGAGCGCGCGTACAAGGTGCCGCTGGTGTCGTTCCTGGTCGGGTTCTCGATGCTCGCCGCCGGGGTCACGAGTGCCGCGGGGCTGTCGCTCGCCTTCGCCGGCGACTACCTCGGCACGTTCATCGACGTCCCGCCGGTGCCGGCCGCGATCGTGTTCCTGGCCCTCGTCGCCTGCCTCAACGCCCGCGGCATCTCGGACTCGCTGCGGAGCAACGTCGTGATGACGATCATCGAGCTGTCCGGCCTGGTCATCGTGATCGTCACGGTCGCGGTGATGATGGGTGGCGGCGGCGGTGACGTCTCGCGCGTCGGGGCGTTCCCGGCCGAGGCGAACCCGGCCCTCGCGACCCTCAGCGCGGCCATCGTCGCCTACTACTCGTTCGTCGGCTTCGAGACGTCCGCCAACGTCGCCGAGGAGGTCCGCGAACCCCGCAAGGTCTACCCGCGCGCCCTGTTCGGCTCCCTCGCCACCGCCGGCGTCGTCTACGTGCTCGTCGCCCTCGCCAGCTCGATCGCCCTGCCCGCGTCCGAGCTGTCCGACTCGAGCGGCCCGCTGCTCGCAGTCGTCGCCGCGACCGGCGTGCCGATCCCGGACTGGGTGTTCAGCATCATCGCCCTGGTCGCGGTGGCGAACGGCGCGCTGCTCACCATGATCATGGCGAGCCGCGTCACCTACGGCATGGCCGAGCAGCGCCTGCTGCCGCGGCTGCTCGGCAAGGTCCTGCCGAACCGGAAGACCCCGTGGACGGCGATCATCGCGACGACCGTGGTCGCGATGCTGCTCACGCTGGTCGGGGACGTCGGCACGCTCGCCGAGACCGTCGTGCTGCTGCTGCTCTTCGTGTTCATCAGCACGAACGTCGCGGTCCTGGTGCTGCGGAAGGACCGGGTGGAGCACGAGCACTTCCGGGTGTGGACGTTCGTGCCCGTGCTCGGGGTCGCGTCCTGCATCCTGCTGCTCACCCAGCAGAGCGGGCAGGTCTGGCTGTACGCGGCGGTCCTGCTCGCGGTCGGCGTGGTCCTGTACTTCGTCGCCCGTGCGACGCGGGGTCGCGACCGCACCGACTCGGGGACGTCGGCTTCCTGACGGGGGTGGGGCGGGCCTCCCGGCCGGTCTGGAGGCCCGCCCCACGTCCGCCACGTGACCCAGGTCGGGCACCGGGCCGTGCGCGTCAGCGCAGGTCGCGCACCCAGCTCTCGATCGCGGCGGTGATCGCCCGCCGTGCCTCGTCGGGGCTGATCGTCGCCGTCCGGTCGCCCGGCTGCGCCCCGTACGCGCCGAAGTCGGCATGGTTCGCGCCGGTGACCTGCGTCATCGTGGCGTCTGACGGGAGTTCGTCGCGGGCAGCGGCGACCTTGTCCGGCGTCGACAGGCCGTCGCGTGAACCGGAGACGCTGAGCACGTCGAGGTCGGTGGCCGACAGGTCGTTCGCGCAGTAGCTGCCGAGCAGCAGCAGGCCGGCGACGTCGGGACCGTCGGCCAGCTGGCAGGCGCGGACGCCGCCGAGGGAATGGCCGCCGACGGCCCAGGTGCGGACCTCGGGGGTGTGTGCCTGGAAGACCGAGAGCGCCCGGGTGTCGAAGAACGCCAGGTTGAGGGTCGGCTTCGTGATCACGACCGTCGTACCGTCGGCGACCACCTGCCGGAAGGTCGCCATGTAGGCGTACGCATCGACCTTCGCGCCGGGGACGAACACGACGCCGACGCCGTCCGGGGTGCCCGTCGGGGTCATCACGACGGAGTCGCCGGCGTCGCGGACGGACACCCGGTCGTCGCGCCAGACGGTGAGGGCGGCCGAGCGGGTGCCCTGCATCACGATGTGCGCCCAGACGAGGAACACCAGGACCAGCACGAGCAGGACGGCCAGGACCCACCCGCCGATCCGCAGCACGCGGTGGCGGGGGGCTTGGGTGGTTCGTCCGTCGGTGCTCACGCCGCCGACGCTACTGCCACCGCCTGACCCGCACGACGCTGGGGTCAGTCGTCGGTGTCGACCGTGTTCGTGACGACCTCGCCGCTGCCGGCGTCGATGCGGATGCTGTGCTTCGTGCCGGACGCGTCGAGGACGTCGCCCTCCCAGACGACCGCGCCGGCGTGGTCGTCGAGGCCGAGTTCGGTCACGGTGCCGGAGACGGCCTTCGTCAGGGCGGAGGCCGCCTGGGCGACGGACAGGTCGGCGGCACCGACGAACCGCTTCGCCTCGGCGACGTCGTCCGCGTCCGAGGTCTCCTTCGTCGGGCCGGCCGTGGTGCGCCGGCCGTCGGCGTCGACGTGGACCTCCTGCTCACGGCCGTCGGCGGTGACGACGAGGACCTCCCACGAGGTGCCGCCGGCCTCCTGCTCGATCGCGGTCACGGTGCCGGAGCCGACGGCCTTCCGGGCGGTCGCGGCGGCGGTCGGGAGGGCGTCGTTGCCGGCGGTGGCGGCGGCGCTGCTGCTGCCGTCCGACGCGACCGACGGCGCGGACGCTGCGGGCGCTGCCGGTGCGGCCACGTCGTCGCGGTCGTCGTCGTCCGACGAGCAGCCGGTGAGCGCCAGGGCCCCGACGAGCGGGAGTGCGGTGAGGAGGGCGATGCGGCGGGCGGTGGTCTTCGTCGTGGTCTGCATGGGACCACCCTGGGCAACGGGCACTGAAGCAGACCTGAAGCGACCTGGGGCGACGCCTGGTGCCGGTCGGGCCTGCGCCTGTGCCCCTGGCTGCGCCTGCCTGCGCCCGCGCCCGCTCGTTCAGTCGCGCAGGAGCGGCAGCCGCACCGTGAACCGTGCTCCCCCGCCGGGCGCTGCCGACACCACGATCGTGCCGCCGTGCCCCCGGACGACGGCGTCGACGATCGCGAGCCCCAGCCCGGAGCCGCCGGAGTCCCGCGCCCGTCCCTCGTCCAGCCGGACGAACCGTTCGAACACGCGGGACCGGTCGGCTTCGGGGACACCGTGCCCGTCGTCGTCCATGGTGAGCACCGCGCTGCCGTCCGCCGTCCCGAGCCCCACGACGACCGTCCGCTCGGCGTGCCGGACCGCGTTGTCGACGAGGTTCCGCACCACCCGACCGAGCAACCGGTCGTCGCCGCGGACCCGGGCCGGGGTCACGCCGGAGACGTCCACCCGGACGGCCGCGCGGCCGTCCGAACGCACGGCCGCTCCGTCCGTCCCGCGGACGGAACGGGGTCGGGATGCCTCGGTGAACACGAGGTCGTCGAGGTCCACCGCCCGGTCGCGGTCGCGGCCGCGTTCGTCGACACGGGTGAGCAGGAGCAGCGACTCCACGAGCTCCTGCAGCCGAGCACCCTCGTCGAGGACGACGTCCGCGAGGTCCGCCGTGCCGGTGACCTCCGGGTGCGCACGGGCGACCTCGGCGTGCTGCCGGATCGTCGCGAGCGGGGAGCGCAGCTCGTGCGAGGCGTCAGAGACGAACTGCCGCTGCGCCTGCTGCGACGCCTCGAGCCGCCCGAGCATCCGGTTCATGGTCGTGGCGAGCCGGTCGACCTCGTCGCCCGAGCCCGGCTCGTCGACGCGGGCGTGCAGGTTCGCGCCCTCGACCGCGTCGACCTCGCGGCGCATCCGGTCCACGGGGCGCAGTGCCCGGCCGACGACGAACCACGTGACGAGCGACATCAGTGCCACCACAACGGGCACCGCCACCACCAGCAGGACGGTGACGGTCCGGACGGCGGCGTCGGCGTCCTCCAGGGGTGTGCCGACGACCAGGGTGCCCTCCCCGCCGTCCGGCAGGTCGACGTCGTCGGCGACGAGCAGCCACCGCTCGCCGTCGTGCCGGGAGCGGGACTCCTCGGCGGTGTCGAGCGGCCGGGACGGGCTGTCGTCGGCGCGGGCGAGCACCCGGCCGTCGCCGTCCTGCAGTTGGGCGAGCACGTCGTCGTCCTCCGCCTCCACTGCGGGTGCGCCGTCGGCCTCCACCCGGGTACTCAGGCCGTCGAGGGTCTGCTCGGCGGCGGTCCGCACGCCGTCGGTGAGCGAGGTGCGGAGGACCCCGACGAAGGCGACCGCCCCGATGGCCAGGGCGACGAGGACGACGAGGGCCGCGCCTCCCGTCGCGCGTGCGCGGATCGACGCAGGCCGACGCGACCGGGCGGTGCGCTCAGCCACCGTCGGCGTCGAGGCGGTACCCGGCCCCGCGGACGGTCTCGATGGTGTTCCGGCCGAACGGGCGGTCGACCGCGCGGCGGAGGTGCCCGACGTACACCTCGACGATGTTCGGGTCACCGGTGAAGTCGTCGTCCCAGACGTTCGCGATGACGTCGCGCTTCGACAGCACCTGCCCGGGATGGCGCATCAGGTACTCGAGGACCGTGAACTCCCGGCTGGTCAGGTCGAGCAGGACCTCGCCCCGCCACACCCGTCGCGCCGCCGGGTCCAGGCGCAGGTCACCGGCCTGGAGGACCGTGGGCCGTTCCCGGGACCCGCGCCGGACGAGCGCACGGAGACGCGCGACCAGCACCGGGAACGAGAACGGCTTCGTCACGTAGTCGTCGGCGCCGGCGTCGAGGGCGTCGACCTGGTCCCACTCGCCGTCCTTGGCGGTGAGCATGAGCACCGGGGTCCAGTCCTGCTCGGTGCGGAGGGTCTCGCAGACCTTCCAGCCGCTCATGCCGGGCATCATCAGGTCGAGGACGATGGCGTCGTAGGGGTTCTCGCGGGCGTACCAGAGGCCGTCGACCCCGTCGTGGGCGACGTCGACGGCGAAGCCCTCGGCCTGCAGTCCGTTCCGGATGCCCTCGGCGAGCCGGACCTCGTCGTCGACCACCAGCACGCGCATCGTCCGAGCATGGCCGGGCGGCCTGAACCGCCGCTGAAGCCGGCTCCCCCGCGGAACGCAACGTGGGCGGCCCCACGCAACGGAGTACCGCTGCGTGGAGACGCCCACGTTGCGTCTTGCGAGGCCTTCAGCGACTGAGCACCCAGGTCTGGATGCCCTGCATGACGAGCCCGAGGCCGACCAGCACGCCGACGCCGCTGAGGACCAGGGCCACCGCGGGACTCCACCGCATCCGACGTCGGCGGGCCGTCCACACCGCCGTGGCGGACAGGACCACCATGACCGGCAGCGTCGTCAGCTGGAGCATGCCCCACGCCGCTCGGACGTGGTCCATCTGGTCCGGTGATGCCCCGTCGATGTTGCTCGGTGCCACGCCGCCGAGCGGGACACCCCAGGCTCCGGCGCGCTCGACGATCGCGAGCAGTCCAGCACACCAGAGCAGTACCCCGACGCTCGTCACGACGGCCAGCGTCCGTGCCCGCTCCCGGGACGGGCGTTCGACCCGCTCCCTCGGCTCGCGCTCGGCCCGTGGCGGCCTGGCCGTCCACCGTTCCCAATCGTCGTCCTGCCCCCACGCGTCCCACCCCGAAGTCATGGCTCCACGCTAGGCAGCGCGGGGGACGGTGACATCGGCCGAACGGTGGTGCCGGGTCAGCCGGAAGACGGAGCCGGCCACGTGCCTCCCGGCCGGGCTCCCCGCGGAACGCAACGCGGGCGGCCCCACGCAACGGAGTACCGCTGCGTGGAACCGCCCACGTTGCGTTTTGCGGAAGGACTACGCGGCGTCGATCGCGGCGCGGATCTCGGCGGCGGCAGCGCCGACGTCCGAGGCGCTGTAGATCGCGCTGCCGGCGACGGCGACACGGGCACCCGCGGCCTTGACGGAAGCGACGGAGGACGCCTTCACGCCACCGGCGATCGAGAACGGCACGCCCGAGGCCTTGCCCTCCTCGAGCAGCGTGTCGAAGGTGAAGCCCTCTTCGGCCTGCTCGTCGAGGCCGGCGTGCACCTCGACGAACTCGACGCCGAGCTCGGTGACCTCGCGGGCACGGGCGGCCTTGTCGGGGACGCCGATCAGGTCGACGACGATGCCCTTGCCGTGCTTCTTCGCGGCCTTGACGGCACCGACGATGGTGCTGTCCCCGGCGACGCCGAGCACGGTGACGAGGTCGGCACCGGCCTGGAACGCCATGTCGGCCTCGAGCTCACCGGCGTCCATCGTCTTGAGGTCGGCGAACACGATCTTGTCCGGGTGGGCTTCCTTCATCGCCGTGATGGCGGCGACGCCGGCGCTCTTCACGAGCGGGGTGCCGAGCTCGAGGATGTCGACGTGCGGGGCTGCCGCGGCGGCGAGTTCGAGGGCGGTGTCGGTGGAGAGGGTGTCGATGGCGAACTGGAGCTGCATGGTGGTTCCTTCCGAAGGGGTCATTCGAGGTTGGCGTGCCGCGGCCAGAGGTCGTCGGCGGAGTGTCCGCTGCGCTGCCACAGCGCGTGGAACAGTGCGTCACCGAGCAGGACGACGCCCTGCTCGAAGAGGCCGCCGGCGTACTGGGCCGAGGCGGTGCCGGAGCGGTCGGTCTTCGTCGCGGCCGGCAGCACGAGGGTGACCTCGGCCAGTTCGGCGAGCGGCGACGACGCGGTCGTGGACACGGCGACGACCTGTGCGCCGACGTCCACGGCGGTCCGTGCGGCCTGCACGATGCTGCCGGTGGTGCCGGACCCGCTCGCGGTGAGCAGGACGTCGCCGGACTCGATCGCGGGGGTCGTGACCTCGCCGACGACGTGGACGTCGAGCCCGAGGTGCATCAGCCGCATCGCGGTCATCTGCAGCGCGAGCCCGGAGCGTCCGGCGCCGTGCACGAACACGCGCTCGGCGCCGTCGAGCAAGTCGAGCGCCCGGTCGGCGGCGGCCTGGTCGCCCTCGGCCACGCCGTCGACGAGGTCGTCGAGTTCGTGGCTGACGAGGTCGAGCGCGGCAGCGAGCGTGTGTGTGGTCATGCAACAACAGTGCTCCCCCGCACCTGCGGGTGCCGCTACCCGACACGGCGGGCGTCCCACCCGTTCGGACGGCTCCCCGTCCGCGGACGGGCAGGGCGGGTAGGTTCGTCCAGATGGACACGCAGCCCGGCCGGGAGGCCCGGATCACCCCCGCCGAGCATGCTCGCCTCCTCGCCGACCAGGCCGACCGGCACACGCTCACGCTCGAGTCCGTGCTGGCGGTGCTCCGCTCCCCCCGGGTGGGCGACGCCGCCGCCCGGGCCGAGGCGGTCGAGATCGCCTCGGCGGCACTCGTGGACCTGCGGACGTCGACGGACCGGCAGCGCGAGGTCCTGCTCGAGCCGGTGGCCGGGGCGTTCTCGCGCCTCCGGGCCGACCTGCGCCCCCTGGTCCGGTTCGGTGACCTGGACGTGCAGTTCGTCGAGCCGCCTGCGAACGGTCGCGCCCTGCCCGGCGACGTCGCCCACGCTGCCCGGGCGGTGGTGCGGACGGCGGTGCTCACCCTCGTGGACGAGGGCCGGGCGAACCGGGTCCGCATCCAGTGGGACTGCGACGGCCGGAACCTGCTCATGCAGCTCCGCGACGACGGCGCCGGGACGCACGACGTGCAGGACGACGCGATGCGGCCGATCGCCGAACGGGTCGCGGCGCTGGCCGGGCAGATGCGGGTCGACTCGACGCCCGGGTGGGGATCCGTGATCGACGTGACCGTGCCGCTGGACCCGCCCGTCGCCTCCGCCCCGGCCCCCGAGGACTCCGACCTGACGCCCCGCGAAGTCGACGTGCTGCGGCTCGTGGCGACCGGGGTCGGGAACCGGGAGATCGCGGACGGCCTCGGCATCACCGTGAACACGGTGAAGTACCACGTGGCGAACCTGCTCCGGAAGCACGGTGCCCGGACCCGGGCGGAGCTCGCGGCGCACGCGCACGCCGGCTGAGCGGCGGGCGCGTGGTCCGCGGCGGCTCGGCGGTCGGCGGATCAGGAAGATGCCACCGACCGACGCGACCGGGACAGCGGGTAGCGGCGGTCGAGCCAGGGGTCGATGACCGTCGTCATGAGGAACCGTCCGACGAGGGACCCGACCACCCAGTAGGCACCGAGCAGCAGGATCGTGACGCCCGGCCAGACCCGGCTGGCGATGAGCGCGATCGTCAGGAACGCCAGGACGATGCCGACGCCCGAGTAGAGGTACCGCCAGCTGCGGCTGAAGGCGTCCCGCCGGTCCTGGTCCGCCGCCGTCCGGTCGTCGAGCCCCTGCACGTCGGGTTTCAGCAGGGTGACGCCGTCGGCGGCGAACAGCTCGCGCACCGGCACCTCGAGGGCCCGGGCGATCGAGGACAGCGACTCGAGGCTGGCGTCCTTCCCACCCTCGACCCGCTGGATCGTCCGCACCGCGATGCCACTCTCCTCGGCCAGTCGTTCCTGGGTCCAGCCGCGCAGTCGTCGCAGCTCCGTGATCCGCACGTCGTTCAGGGGGCCAACGCTAGGCAACGGCGCCGATCCGCACCACGACAGGGACCCGCCACCTGCACGACAGCGACCCGACAGCCTCCCGACAGCGCCGCATCACCCGTTCCGGACGGTCGCCGGACGTCGCCGCCCAACAGCATCCCGCTCGAACCAGGGGATGCCGCGGCGCGAGCGGGACACGGTTGTGCGGGTCCGATCGGCGCCACGGGACACGGCACCGCGCGACACGGCACGGTACCGCGCCGCAGCGACGGATCAGCCGGCCGGCGCGAACCGGTAGCCCATCCCCGCCTCGGTGACCAGGAACCGCGGGTGCGACGGCTCCGGCTCGAGCTTCCGCCGCAGCTGCGCCATGTACAGCCGCAGGTACCCGGAGTCGGTGCCGTGCGTCGGACCCCACACCTCGGTGAGGAGCATCTCGCGCGTCAACAGCCGGTCGGGGTTCGTCACGAGGACCTCGAGCAGCCGCCACTCGGTCGGGGTCAGCCGGATCGCGGGTCCGTCGGGCGCGGTGACCTGCTTCGCGACGAGGTCCACCACGAGCGCCCCGATGCGGATGGTCGGCGCGGCCTCGGCCCCGCCCGCCGGTGCCCGTCGCCGACCCAGGGCCCGCAGCCGTGCCAGGAGCTCGTCCATCTGGAACGGCTTCGTCACGTAGTCGTCCGCGCCGGCGTCCAGGGCGTCCACCTTGTCGCTCGAGTCGGTGCGCCCGGACAGCACCAGCACCGGCACCTGCGACCACCCGCGGATGCCCTCGAGCACCCCGATGCCGTCCAGCCGGGGCATGCCGAGGTCGAGCAGCACGATGTCCGGCCGCTCGGTGATCACGGCGTCGATGGCGGCCCGACCGTCGCGGGCGGTGACGACGTCGTAGCCCCGGGCACCGAGCGTCACGGCGAGCGCCCGCACCAGCTGCACGTCGTCGTCCACGATCAGGACCTTCATCTGCCCACCACTCCCAGGTGTCCCGCGATCGGCAGCCGCACCACGACGGTGAGCCCACCGCCGGGGGTGTCGTCGACCTCGATCGTGCCGCCCATGCCCTCGGTGAACCCGCGCGCGAGCGCCAGGCCGAGTCCGAGTCCGGTCTCGTTGTCCGTGTCCCCGAGCCGCTGGAACGGCTGGAACACGTCTTCGCGGCGGTCCTCGGGGATCCCGGGGCCGCGGTCCGCGACGCGGAGTTCGACCCTGCCGGCGAAGGCGCTCGCCGCGATCCGGACGCGCTCGCCGTCGGGTGAGTAGCGGACGGCGTTGGCGAGCAGGTTCACGACGACGCGCTGCAGCAGTACCGGGTCGGCGAGGACCGGCGGCAGTTCGGCGGGCAGGTCGAGGTCGACGTCCTCCGGGCCGAGTTCGAGTTCGTCGAGTGCGGGCGCGACGACCGTGTCGAGTGCCGTGGGGACGGGGGCGGCGGCGAGCACTCCGGCCTGTACACGGCTGACGTCGAGCAGGTCGGCCAACAGGACCGCCAGCTGACGGAGGCTCTCGTCGGCGGTCGCGAGGAGCGCCTCCCGGTCGGCCTCGCCCAACCGCACATCCCTTGCGCGGAGGGACTGGACGGCGGCGCTGGCGGCGGCGATCGGCCGGCGCACGTCGTGGCTGACGGCCGCCAGGATGGCGCTCCGCACCCGGTCGACGGCGGCGATGCGTTCCGCGTCGACGGCGGTGCGGGTGAGGGCGCGGTGTTCCAGGGCGGCGTCGAGCTGCTGCTCGACGACGCGCAGCAGCCGCCGCTGGGTGGGGTCGTCGGGCGCGCCGGCGAACTCCAGGACGGCACCGGACGGGAGGGTCGTGGCCGCGTCCGGCTCGTCGCCGAACGTCCCCGACGTGGCCGGCACCTCGTCGCCCTGGCGGACCCGGACCCCGGCGAAGCCGAAGGCCTCGCGGGTGCGCTCGACGAGGGCCTGGAGGGCGTCGTCCCCGCGGAGGACGCTGCCGGCGATCCCGACGAGGAGCCCGGACTCGGCGGCGGCCCGGCGTGCGGTGCGGGAGCGTCGGGCGGAGCGGTCGACGACGAAGCTGACGAGCACCGCGCTGACGACGTACATGACGAGGGCGAACAGGTGCCAGGGCTGCTGGACGGTGACCTGGTGCAGGGGTCGGACGAAGAAGAAGTCGAGACTCAGCCCGGACAGGACGGCGGCGAACACGGCGGGCAGCATGCCGCCGATCAGCGCGACGACGAGCACGAGCAGCTGGTAGGCGAGCACGTCGACGGTGATCGAGTCGGGGTCGTCGGTCAGGCTGAGGAGCCAGGTCAGGACCGGGCCGGCGACCAGGGCGAGCAGGAACGCCGCCACGGTCCGGGAGCGGGACAGGCTGCCGCCGAGCTTCGGCAGCGCGAAGCCGCCGCCCGCGCGCTCGTGGGTGACGACGTGCACGTCGATGTCCCCGGACTCGCGGATGACGGTGCTGCCGATGCCCGGCCCGGTGAGGGCGGCGGCGAGTCGGCTGCGACGGCTGATGCCCATCACGATCTGGGTCGCGTCGACCGACCGGGCGAACCGGACCAGGGTGGTGGGCACGTCGTCGCCGACGACCTGGTGGTAGGTGCCGCCGAGCTGTTCGAGCAGGGCGCGCTGCTTGCCGAGGGCGCCCGGGTGCCGTTCGCGCAGGCCGTCGTTGGTGGTGACGTGCACGGCGGCGAGCTCTCCGCCGGCCGAGCGGGCGGCGATGCGGGCCCCGCGGCGGAGCAGGGTCTCGCCCTCGGGGCCGCCGGTCAGGGCGACCAGGACGCGCTCCCGGGTCTCCCACCGGTTCGCGATGCCGTGTTCGGCGCGGTAGCGCTTGAGCGCGTCGTCGACCTCGTCGGCCAGCCAGAGCAGGGCGATCTCGCGGAGGGCGGTGAGGTTGCCGAGGCGGAAGTAGTTCGACAGGGCCGCGTCGATCCGGGCGGCCGGGTACACGAGTCCGTCGGACAGTCGGTCGCGGAGGGCCTGCGGGGAGAGGTCGACGACCTCGATCTGGTCGGCGGCGCGGACGACGGCGTCGGGGACGGTCTCGCGTTGGACGGTGCCGGTGATCTCGCGGACGACGTCGCCGAGGGACTGCATGTGCTGGACGTTCACCGTCGAGATGACGTCGATGCCGGCGGCACGCAGTGCTTCGACGTCCTGCCAGCGCTTCTCGTGCGGGCTGCCGGGGGCGTTCGAGTGCGCGAGTTCGTCGACCAGGGCGACCTCGGGTCGGCGGGCCAGGACGGCGTCGAGGTCCATGTCGTCGAGTTCGACCCCGCGGTGTTCGACCGTGCGACGGGGGACGACCTCGAGCCCGTCGACGAGGGCGGCGGTGGCGGCGCGGCCGTGGGTCTCGACGACGGCGATGACCACGTCGCGGCCGTGGTCGGCCATCCGGCGGCCCTCTTCGAGCATCGTGTAGGTCTTGCCCACGCCGGGGGCCGCACCGAGCAGCACCCGCAGCTTCCCTCGCTTCACGCGCTCATCCTCTCCTGCTCGGGGCCCGGCGCGAACCGGACCCGCACAACCGCATCCAGCTCGAACCGCGGTTGCCCGTGGTTCGTACGGGTTCTGGTTGTGCGGGTCCGATCGACACCGGGGTCAGCCGAGCTTCGCCAGCGCCAGGTTCAGCTCGAGGACGTTGACCGCCGGGCCGCCGAGGAACCCGAGCTGCCGGGACTCGGTGTGCTCGTCGACCAGGGCACGGACCCGGGCCTCGGAGACACCGCGGGCCGAGGCCACACGGGCGATCTGCAGGCGGGCGTACTCGGGGCTGATGTCCGGGTCGAGCCCGGAGCCGGAAGCCGTCAGCGCGTCCGCCGGGACCTCGGACGCGGGCACGCCGTCGGCCTTCGCGATCGCGGCACGACGTTCCTCGATCGCCTTGGTCAGGTCGGGGTTCGACGGGCCGAGGTTCGACCCGGACGAGGCGTTCGCGTCGTACCCGTGCTCGCCGGCGGCCGAGGGGCGGGACTGGAACCAGCGGGCCGCGTCCTTGCCGGTGAACGACTGCCCGATCAACGACGAGCCCACGGTGGTGCCGGAGGAGTCGGTGACCATCGAGCCGTTCGCCTGGTCGTGGAAGGCGGCCTGGCCGACACCCCAGACGGCGAGCGGGTAGCCGACGCCGAGGACGACGGTGGCGAGGAGGGTGAGGCGCACGGCCACACCGGTGGAGCGGAGGAAGGAGCGAGAAGAGGAAGCCATGACTAGAACCCCGGGATGAGACCGACGACGAGGTCGATCAACTTGATGCCGATGAAGGGGACGATGACGCCGCCGAGCCCGTAGACGAGCAGGTTGCGGCCGAGGATCGACGACGCCGAGGCTGCGCGGTACTTGACGCCACGCAGGGACAGCGGGATGAGCGCCACGATGACGAGCGCGTTGAACACGATCGCCGACAGGATCGCCGACGCCGGAGAGTGCAGGTGCATGATGTTCAGCGCGCCGAGGCCGGGGAACGTCGCCTGGAACATCGCCGGGATGATGGCGAAGTACTTGGCGATGTCGTTGGCGATCGAGAACGTGGTGAGCGCACCGCGGGTGATGAGCAGCTGCTTGCCGATCCGGACGACGTCGATGAGCTTCGTCGGGTCCGAGTCCAGGTCGACCATGTTGCCGGCCTCCTTGGCCGCGGTCGTCCCGGTGTTCATCGCCAC
This sequence comes from Curtobacterium sp. MCLR17_032, assembly GCF_003234795.2. Taxonomy (NCBI): domain Bacteria; kingdom Bacillati; phylum Actinomycetota; class Actinomycetes; order Micrococcales; family Microbacteriaceae; genus Curtobacterium; species Curtobacterium sp. MCLR17_032. The sequence continues at coordinate 3,471,310 of NZ_CP126268.1, forward strand.
GCCGACGTCCGCCTGCGCCAGGGCCGGGGCGTCGTTCGTGCCGTCACCGGTCATGGCGACGAGGTTGCCGCCCTCCTGCTCGCGGCGGATCAGCGCGAGCTTGTCCTCCGGGGTGGCCTCGGCGAGGTAGTCGTCGACGCCGGCCTCGGCCGCGATGGCCTTGGCGGTGCGCGGGTTGTCGCCGGTGATCATCACGGTGCGGATGCCCATGCTGCGCAGTTCGGTGAACCGCTCGGCCAGGCCGTCCTTGACGACGTCCTTGAGGTGCACGACGCCGAGCAGCTGGACGGTGCCGGCAGCGTCACGACGGCCGACGACGAGCGGCGTGCCGCCCTGGTCGGAGATCTCCGCGACGGTTGCGTCGATCGCCGCGGTGACACCGGCGTCGCGGGTGTCCGCCCAGGCGAGCACTGCCGCAGCAGCACCCTTCCGGACCGAGGACCCTTCGGGCAGGTCGACGCCGGACATCCGGGTCTGCGCCGTGAACGGCACCTCGACCCCGCCGGCCGGGAGGGGCGTGGAGACCCCGGCAGCGAGCGCCAGGTCCACGATCGAGCGGCCCTCGGGCGTCCCGTCCGCGGCACTCGAGAGCGCCGCGGCGGCCATCAGCTCCGGCTCGGTCACGCCCGGCACCGGGACGACCCGGGAGGCGCGGCGGTTGCCGTACGTGATGGTGCCGGTCTTGTCGAGGAGCAGCGTGGTGATGTCACCGGCGGCCTCGACCGCACGGCCGGACATCGCCAGGACGTTGTGCTGCACGAGCCGGTCCATGCCGGCGATGCCGATCGCGGAGAGCAGCGCCCCGATGGTGGTCGGGATGAGGCAGACGAGCAGCGCGATGAGCACCGTGATGCTGACCGTCGAGCCGACGAGCCCGGCGATCGGCTGCATGGTGAGGCAGACGATCACGAAGACGATCGACAGCGACGCGAGCAGGATGTTCAGCGCGATCTCGTTCGGCGTCTTCTGGCGGGCGGCGCCCTCGACCAGGCGGATCATCCGGTCGATGAAGGTCTCGCCAGGGGTCGAGGTGATGCGCACCACGATCCGGTCGGACAGCACCCGGGTACCGCCGGTCACGGCACTGCGGTCGCCGCCGGACTCGCGGATCACCGGGGCGGACTCACCCGTGACGGCGGACTCGTCGACCGAGGCGATGCCGTCGACGACGTCTCCGTCACCGGGGACCACCTCGCCGGCGACGACGACCACCAGGTCGCCCTTCGCCAGGTCGACCGAGGCGACGTCCTCCGTGGCGGTGGACAGTGCGGCCGGGTCGGACGCAGAGTAGCCGACGACGCGGCGGGCGCTGGTCGTCGAACGGGTCTTGCGGAGCGTCTCGGCCTGCGCCTTGCCGCGCCCCTCGGCGACGGACTCGGCCAGGTTCGCGAAGACGACCGTCAGCCAGAGCCAGACGGCGATCGCGATGGTGAAGGAGGACGGGACGGGCGCGCCGGAGTCGGCCGCGCCTCCCGACCGGGTGAAGGGCTCGACGACGGCGGTGACCGTCGTCAGGGCGGCCCCCACCTCGACGATGAACATCACCGGGTTCTTCCACATCAGCCGGGGGTCCAGCTTGCGGAACGCACCCGGGAGGCCCGCCGCCAGTTGGCGGGGTCCGAAGGCCGACGAGCGTCGGCCCGGCTGCTCAGCGGTGTGCTGCTCCGTCTCGGGAGTCAGGGTGGTCATCAGGACAGTCCTTCTGCGAGCGGGCCCAGTGCGAGCACCGGGAAGTACGTGAGTGCGGTGACGATGACGGCGACGCCGCCCAGGAGCACGATGAACAGCGGCCGGTGCGTGGGCAGCGTGCCGACGGTCGCCGGCACCTTGTCCTGCTTGGCCAGCGACCCGGCGAGCGCCAGGACGAACACCATCGGCACGAAGCGGCCGAGCAGCATCGCGACGCCGAGCGCGGAGTTCATCCACGTCGTGTTCGCGGTCAGACCGCCGAACGCCGAGCCGTTGTTGTTGCCGGCGCTGGTGAACGCGTAGAGCAGTTCGGACAGGCCGTGGTTGCCCGGGTTGAAGAGCGACGTGCCGAGCACCTGCTCCCGGACGCCGGGGATCAGGAGCGACAGGGCCGTGCCGGTGAGCACCACGGTCGGGGTGACCAGGATGTACAGCGCGGCGTAGGTCATCTCCTTGGCGCGGATCTTCTTGCCGAGGTACTCCGGCGTGCGGCCGACGAGCAGCCCACCGATGAAGACCGTGATGACGGCGAGCACGAGCATGCCGTACAGGCCGGACCCGACACCGCCGGGGGTGACCTCGCCGAGCATCATGTTGATCAGCGCCATCATGCCGCCGAGCGGGGTGAAGCTGTCGTGCATGGCGTTGACGGCACCGGTGGACGTCGAGGTCGTCGCGGTGGCGAAGAGCGTCGAGCCGAGGATGCCGAAGCGGACCTCCTTGCCCTCCATCGCGGCTCCGGCGGCGTGCGTCGCGGATCCGCCACCGGCGAGTTCGGCGATCGACATCGCGGCCAGGGACACCAGGAAGATGCCGCTCATCACGGAGACGATCGCGGTGCCCTGACGGGTGTCGCCGACCATCTTGCCGAAGGTGCGGGGCAGCGAGAACGGGATGACGAGCATGAGGAAGACCTCGAAGAGACTCGTCCAGGCCTGCGGGTTCTCGAACGGGTGGGCGGAGTTGGCGTTGAAGTACCCGCCGCCGTTCGTCCCGAGCTCCTTGATGGCCTCCTGCGAGGCGACGAAGCCGTGCGGGATGTGCTGCGTGCCACCGGCCAGTGTGCTGACGTCGGTGCCGGCGCCCCACGACTGGATGATGCCGCCCGCGACGAGCACGAGTGCGGAGACGAACGCCAGCGGCAGGAGCAGACGCCCGGTGCCGCGGACCACGTCGACCCACACGTTGCCGAGCGTGCCGGACTTCCGACGGGCGAACCCGCGGACCAGGGCGACGGCGACGGCGAGACCGACGGCAGCGGACAGGAAGTTCTGCACCGCCAGGCCGGCCATCTGCACGGTGTACCCGACGGTGGCCTCGGGCGAGTACGACTGCCAGTTCGTGTTCGCGACGAACGACGCCGCGGTGTTGAACGCGAGCGCGGGGCCGACGGCGGGCAGGCCGAGGTCACCCGGCAGCACCACCTGGATGCGCTGGAGCAGGTAGACGAGCAGCAGTCCGGCGACGCTGAAGAGCAGCACGCCGCGGAGGTACGCGGCCCACGACTGCTCGGCGTCGGGGTCGACACCGATCAGGCGGTAGACCCCACGCTCGATGCGACCGTGGTGGGTGCTCGTGAAGACGCGGGCCATCCAGTCGCCGAGCGGCCGGTGGGCCACGACGAGGAGCAGCACGAGGAGGGCGACCTGGGCGATGCCGGCCCAGGTCTGCGCGGCGCCCATCAGAACTTCTCGGGGCGGACGAGCGCCCAGACGAGGTACACGACAGCGGCGAGGCCGAGGACGGCGGCGGCGATGGTGATGGCGATCACAGCCGCTCCACCCCCTTGGCGATCAGTGCCACCACGCCGAACACGGCGAGGACACCGGCGACGACGAAGACGTCGAACACGTGGGACTCCTGGAGATCGAGGTGCCCGCGGCAGCTGCCGTGGACCGCACCGGTTGTGGTGCAGTCCGATGGTGGCTCCGGTCGGGGTCGCGACCGACGGTCCTAACGGTTCCCTCACGGCCCCGTGGTTGACGCGTGCACCGCCCTAACGGCTCACTCCGGAGCGGCGGACCGGAGACGGTCGGCCACCTGCTGCACCGCGTCCCGCAGGGCATCGGGGCCGGTGACGACGAAGTCGGCGTCGAAGCCGGCGAACAGCGCCGCGAGGGCTGGCCACGACCACGAGCCGGCGGTGAGACGACAGCTGTGGTCGGGGAGGGCCTCCAGGACGGCGTCCTCGGTGAGGTACGGCGCGATCGTGCGCGCGTCCACCTGCAGCACGGCGGTACCGACGCACGGCCAGGCGGGCCCGTCGCCGGACGGCCCGGCGCCCCGGAAGCGGGCCGCGACGAACGCGGCCGGGTCGCCACCCGGGACGTCCCGTGGGACGAACGGGAGGCCCGTGGGCACCTTCGGCAGGATCCGGTCCACCCGGTAGGTGCGCCAGTCCCCCGCGTCGGTGTCCCAGGCGAGCAGGTACCAGCGGCCGTTCCGCGCGAGGAGTGCGTGTGGTTCGACACGGCGGGGTGGCCGGTCGTCCTCCACTCCCGGCGGCCAGGCGGGCGCGTACCCGAAGCGGAGGACCGTACGGGTGCGGACCGCCTCGCTCACGGCGACCAGCACGCCCGGGTCGACCACGACCGAACCCGGTGTGGTGACGACCTGGACGGCGTCGATGCGGTGGCGCAGCCGGGCCGGCATCACCTGCCGGACCGTCGTCAGGGCGCGGGTGGCCGCCTCGGCGATGTCCGCGCCGGACGCCGGGGCGACGGCGAGCGCGAGGGCGATCGCGACGGCCTGGTCGTCGTCGAAGAGCAGCGGCGGCAGGTCGGACCCGGCGGACAGCCGGTAGCCGCCGGCGGGTCCGCGCAGCGCGTCGACCCGGTAGCCGAGTTCGCGGAGGCGGTCGACGTCCCGCCGGACGGTGCGCGGGCTGACGTCGAGTCGCCCGGCCAGGTCGGGCCCGGACCACTCGCGGCGCACCTGCAGGAGGGACAGCAGCGCGAGCATGCGGGAGGACGGGGTGGGCATGCCCCGAGCATGCCAGGAGGAGCGGACACGATCTGACCGCATCTGCCGCGATGCTCCTCGTGACGAGGACGACCGGTCCTCGCAGACGAGGAGTCGACATGACCATCACCACCACGCCCCACGTGAACTTCGACGGACAGGCCGCTGCGGCCCTGGCGTTCTGGGGCGAGGCCCTCGGCACCGAGCCGGTCCTCGTGACGTACGGGCAGAGCGGCGCCGTGGCGGACCCGGTCTGGGCGGACCGGGTCGTCTGGGGTCAGGTGTCCTCGGCGAGCGGCGTCCGCGTGATGGCGTTCGACGTGTGGCCCGGACAGCCCTACGACCAGGGCACGAACAGTGCGTACGTCTACCTGTCCGGAACGGACGAGGACGAGATCCGCGCGGTGTGGGCCGGCCTGCAGGAGGGCGCCGAGGTGCGGCAGCCGCTCGGAGCCTCGGCATGGTCGCCGCTCGCCGGGCAGCTCCGCGACCGGTTCGGCGTCGTCTGGGCCCTCGACGTGCCGGCGCAGCAGGGCTGACCGAGCCCGAGCCGGACAGCGGGGCGGTACGGACCGTCGGCGGACGCACACGCCGACGGTCCGTACGCTGACCGCATGGGGACCACGATCACATCCGTGACCATCGCCTTCGTCATCGCCGCCGTCGTCCCGGTGGTCGTGACGTCGGCCATCCGCCGGGGGGACCGGAAGCGGAAGCACCAGCGTGTGCTCGCCGGAGCAGCACCGGACGCACTGTTCACGGTGCGGCCGAGACGGTGGCAGCGGGTGATCCTGCGGACGGTCGGCATCCTCCTCGCGGTCGTCGGCGCGGTGCTCCTGCTCGCCGGGGTCACGTCGACCGACGAACCGGATGCGCTGCCCGTGGGGATCACGGGCGGGGTCGCCCTGCTCGCCGGTGTCGCGTTCGTCCTGCTCGCCAGCGCGCTGGCACGGACGCGGATCGACGCGCTGCCGGACCGGCTGATCGTACGGAAGGGCTTCCGGGCCGAACGCGAGGTGCACCACACCGCCATCGCGTCGATCCGCCCCTGGACCGGCCCGTACGGGGGCATCCAGGCGCGGGACTCGAACAACGCCGTGCTGTTCGACACCGTGTCGATCGCGATCGGGTACCCCGACCTCGAGGCCTGGCTGGCCCAACGCGCGCCGTGGGCGTGGTTCGCCTACGCGGGTGCAGGCACCCCGGCTCCGAACTGGCCGGCAGCCAACGCGTCGGCACCGGGCTGGCCGGCACCGAATGCTCCGGCACAGAACGCTCCGGCACAGGGCGCTCCGTACCCGGCCGCTGCCACGCAGGGCTGGCCGGCACCGGGCGCTGCACCGCAGGGCTGGCCCGCACAGCGTGGACCCGCCGAGCCGTGGCCCACGCCCGAGACGCCGGGGCCGAACGCGCAGGGCCCGGACGCGCCGAAGTACTGACCGACGGTCCCGGGAGCGTCCGGACCGGCATGCTGGTGGCATGGGGGACACGGGCGCCGCGGTGGGACCAGGACCGGAGCAGGAAGCCGCCCGGGCGCGGAAGCGCCGGAAGCGGCGCGACCTGCGCCGCGCGCTCCGGCTGCAGATGGACTGGCGCGGGCGGCCCGTCCCGCTGCTGGGGTGGTGGGTGGCGCTCGTCGCCGTCGCCTCCGGCCTGCTCTACGGCAGTGCAGCCGACCCCGGCGACCTCGATGTGGCCGGGCTCCCCGTCGCCCTGACCGGGATCGCTGGCGGTGTCGTCTGGGGCGCCCTGGTGGTGGCCGCCGCACCACCGCTCATCGGCGTCCCCGTCATCGTCGTGAGCTTCTTCGTCGCCGAGCTGACGTTCGGACCAGCTGTCCCCGGGGCCGTGTTCGCAGGGATCGTGGGCCTGGTCGCCGGGTGGATGGTCGGCATCCAGGTCCGCTGGCTCCTGGTCGGACGACGGCGTCAGTCCGCACCCCCGTGGCCACAGCAGCAGCTCGTCGACCGGAGCCGCCCCCGACGCCCGGCGCCGCTCACCCGGTCGGAACGGGCGTCCCTCGTACCGTCGGGTGTGGCCAGCGTCGGGCTGCTCGTCTTCTCCCTGCTGTTCTTCGTGCTGCCGGCGCCCAGCACGCTGCCCGCGTGGTTGCTGCTCGTCACGCTGGCTCTGGCATGGGCGGTGCCGACCGGGTGGTGGAACGGGATGGCGCAGAGCCGGTACGCGGTGGGCGGCGCGCCGGTCGCCGCCGCGCAGTGGGGCATCCTGTTCAACGCCTGGGGTGCGGCCGGTGTGCACGGGCAGCCCGTGTCCCTGACCGCGGGGATGGCGGGCGCGGGCCTCGGCTTCGTCGCACGTCGGCTGTACGAGGCCCGGGTCGGACGCCACCCCCGGCAGCGCCCTGGGTCGGCCGTCTGACCGCGGACCGCAGCCCGCCGCTCAGGCCGTGGGCGCCCAGGTGCTGACGGTCACCGCCGCCGTCACCGACTCCGGCGCGAACACGGTGTCGGGTGCCACGTGGTGGTGACTCGGCCCCATGTGCACGACGTCGTGCACGTCCTCGGCCGTCAGCGCCATCGTCCACGTCAGGTCTTCGCTCGACCGCAGTGTGAACGCGGGGGTCAGGCTGTCGTGCAGACGCCGCTCCTTCTCCGGGTCGACGCTGATCGTCGCCGCCGCGAGCTCCGCCAGGTGCCCGGCCCGGGGCGTGACGACGACGAGCACACCCTCCGGGTGCAGCACCCGGGCGTACTCGTGCTGGTTGCGGGGTGCGAAGACGTCGAGCACGACGGCTGCGGCACGGTCGACGACCGGGAGGCGCTCGGTCACGTCCCCGACGACGGCCCCGACGCGCGCGTGGATGCGAGCCGCGCGGCGGACGGCGACGGCCGACAGGTCCAGCGCGACCCCGAGCCTCCCGGCCGGACCGGCGGCGGTGTCGTCGCCGGCACCGTCGTCGCCGTCACCGTCGAGGGTGTGGGCGAGGTAGGTGCCGGGACCGGAGCCGACGTCGAGGACCACACCGGGCGCAGACGCCTCGCCGACCAAGCGGGTGAGCGCCCGCTCGACCGGGGCGTAGTGTCCACGGCCGAGGAAGCGCAGTCGCGCGTCGACCATCGCCGGGGTGTCCGCGGTGAGTGCCCGGCGCCTGGCCGGCAGCAGCGTCAGGTGGCCCTGCTTCGCCTCGTCGTACCGGTGCCCGTTCCCGCAGCCGGCCTGGCTCGGGGCGGTGCGGGCGAGCGGCTCGGCGCACACCGGGCACGCGAGCACGGGCAGCAGGTCGTCACGCACCGGTCCAGGGTACGGGCGTGCCGGTATGTTGCCGTCATGGCCGTCATCCACGAAGCGACTCTCACCCCCGGCAAGCTCGACGCGATCAGCGCCTGGCTGCCCGGACAGCCGTGGAGCGCAGTCCCCGCCGGCACCACGGTCGAGCAGGTCGGGCGCTTCCGGTTCGACGACCCGGACGGTGAGGTCGGCGTGGAGACGTACCTCGTGCGCGCCGGCGACGGCCCCGTGCTGCACGTGCCGCTGACCTACCGCGGGGCGCCGCTCGCGGGTGCCGACGCGTTCCTCGTCACCGAGATGGAGCACTCCGTCCTCGGCCACCGATGGGTCTACGACGCCGTCGGCGACCCGGTGTACGCCGACGTCCTGCGGCGGGCGATCGCCACCGGCGGCCACGAGGCGGAACTCGAGCGGGCCTCCGGGCCGGGCACCCTCGAGAAGGAGGGCCGGGCGTCCGGCGACGGCACCGAGCAGACGTCGCCGACGGTCACGACGGCCGACGCCCGTACCGACGGCTCGGTCACCACCGTCACGACCGACCACGGGACGCTCGCCGTGCTGCGGGTGCTCGGGGGCGACGTCCCCGCCGGGGCGACCCTGACGGCAGGCTGGGGCGCCGACGGCTCGGCGGTCGTCGCGGTGCTGCTGCCGTAGACCGGCTGCGCTGGCCAATCCACCCTGCGACAGCGGGGCAGTCCACCCTGCGCTGGCGGGTACGGCCAGGGCCTGGCTCACCCGGGTGGCCGCTGGCAGGATCGGTCGGGTGAAGACACTGGAGTTGCCACAGACGGACCTCACCGCATCCGACGTCGTCGTCGGCCTGATGCGGATCAACGACATGAGCGACGAGGACATCCGGTCGCTGTACGCCGCCTCGCGCGACGCCGGCGTGACCATGTTCGACCACGCGGCCGTGTACGGCGGTTGGCACGGCTGCGAGGAGCGGTTCGGTGCGGCGGTCGCGCTGACCGCGGCGGAGCGCGCCGAGATCGTGCTGCAGACCAAGGTCGGCATCCGGCCGACGGACAACGGCGCGTACTTCGACTTCTCGTACGAGCACATCCTGTCCTCGGTCGAGGAGTCGCTCGCCGCCCTCCGCACCGACTACATCGACGTCCTGCTCCTGCACCGCCCCGACGCCCTGGTCGAGCCGGAAGAGGTCGCGAAGGCCTTCGACGAACTGCACGCGGCCGGCAAGGTGCACCACTTCGGTGTCTCGAACCACACCCCCGGGCAGGTCGAGCTGCTGAAGAAGTCCGTGCAGCAGCCGCTCGCGTTCAACCAGGTGCAGCTGAGCATCACGCACGCGAACGTCATCACGCAGGGCCTCGTGGCGAACATGGGCGGCCTCGACCAGGCGATCGACCGCGACAACGACATCCTGAACTACTCGCGGCTGAACGACGTGACGCTGCAGGCCTGGTCGCCGTTCCAGAAGGGCTTCTTCGACGGGGTCTTCCTGGGCGACCGCGAGCAGTACGCCGAGCTGAACGACGTGCTCGAGGAACTGGCCGCGGCGCACGGCGTCACCCCGACCGGCATCGCCGTGGCGTGGATCACCCGGCACCCGGCGCACTTCCAGGTCGTCCTCGGCACGACGAACCCGCAGCGCGTCCGGGACTCGGCCGCCGGCTCCGACGTCGAGCTGTCCCGCGAGGAGTGGTACCGCGTCCTGACCGCCGCGGGGCACACCGTCCCCTGAGGTCAGCTCCCCCGAGGCCGTGACCAGTGTGCGGCGAGTCGCTGCTGTGCTTCCTCTTCCGAGAGGCTCGCGATCTGGTCCTCGGAGAGACGGAGCACCTCGGCCAGGCCCCGCGCGAGCCACTCCGGCAGCGCGGGGCCGCGGATCGGCTCGGGAGCGGGTTCGACCCCCTCCCAGAGCCGCCCCATCTCCTGCACGACGGATGCGAGCGCCCTGACCCGGACGTCTCCGTCGCGCTGGGCGCGACCCACGCGACGGGTCAGTTCCGCGTAGACCTCGCCATCGGAGCGCGCACCGGCGGCCCAGACCTCGGCGATGTCGAGCACGGGCGTGTGTTGGTCGTCCTCGGTGACTCGCCAGACGATCCGCCAGTCTCGGTTCCCCGCGGTCAGCTTGCGGAAACCGACGAGCGCCCCGAGCAGCGGTTCACCGGCCTCCGGAGAGCGCTCGAGCAGCAGCATCTTGCGGACGAGCGTCCGGACGATGGCCGGGTCCTTCCGGTGCAGCCGGGCCACGTCGGCGACAGCATCGTCGGTGAGGCGGACGCGACACGGCCGGTCGGACGTCACCGTTCTCGTTCCGAGGAGTCCGCGTCGGAAGCGACTTCTGCGTCGAGCTCGAGCTCGAGTTCCGCGCGGGAGAACCCGAGCGAATCGATGAGGGCATCGAGCTCGGTGCGTCCGCCGTCGTCAGTGGCGAACCGTGCCATGACGAGCGCCGCGTCCCGGAGCACATCGCGGTCACGCCGCAAGTCGGCCAGTTCGTCGGAGCCGACCACCTCGGCGATCACTCGGCCGTGGCGGGCCAGGGCGATGCCGTCCCCGCGTTGTGCAGCGGCGGCGAGCGCCGAGATGCCGGCGCGCGACGCTTCCGTGATGCTCATGGTGGTCATGGTCCGAATCTACACAGAAAACTGACCAGACACCATGGGCCGCGACGCTGCGTTCAGTCGCAGTCCGGAGCCGCGATCCGGTCGGTCGGCATCGCGGCCGCCGCGGGGTCCGCCGTGCCGCCGGACACGACCTCGAACTGGATCCCGAGCACTGCCGGGTCCTCGTCGAGCTCGAGACCGTCGCCGGTGACCTGTTCCTCGGGGATGGCGAGACCCTTCGACGGGTCGAACGCGCTGCTCATCGACATCCGACGAGCATGCACGGCAGACCCGGGAGTCCCCGCAACGTCACCTGTCCAGCAGTCGAGCTGGCCAGCCGTCGAGCTGACTAGCCGTCGAGGTCTTCCGCATGCAGCCGGTCGCCGGGCTGCGGGCGCCGGAACACCGGGCCACCGCCGGCCTCGTCCTCGTCGTCGTGCCGGACCGGGGAGTCGGCCGGGTCGCCGCTCGCGTCCGCTCCGGTCACGTCAGCTCCGGACGGCTCGGAGCCCGAGGCCGTCCCGCGGGACTCCTCCACCTCGAGTTCGTCCTGGTCGGAGCCGTCCACGGGGACGTCGCTGCCCGGCTGCTGGGGATCGAACGGTGCGCTCATCGACATGGCTCGAGTGTGCTCCGCCGAGGTGAACGACAGGTCAGCCTGCGGGCTTGTTCTGCCCCGGAGCGTCGCCGGACATGCCGGGACCGGTCCCGCCGCCGGCACCCGGGCCCTGCCGCGAGGTGGTGTCGACTCCGGTGTCCAGCGGGTCCTGCACCGGCAGGGTCGTGTCGTTGCCCGGCACCGGGTCGGTCGTCGGCAGTTGGTCGGTCGGGTCGCTCGACTCGTCCGTGGGCTCGGAGGGCTCGTCGGACGGCTGCTCCTGCGCCGGCTCGGAGGGCTGCTGGGACGGCTGCTCGGCCGGCTGGCTCGGCTGCTGCTGCGCCGGCTCGCTCGACTCGTCGGACGGCTCCGAGCTCGGCTGATCGTCGGTCGGTGCGGTCTGCTGCGTCGACTCGGTCGGGTTCGGCGTGCTGCTGTCGTCACGGTTGAACGCGAGGGCCGCCACGACGATGCCGGCGACCACGAGGACCGCCAGGACGATCAGCGGCAGCACCCATCGCTTCCGCCGAGGCTCGTCGGGGTCGGTGGCGAGCGGCCGGGCCGGGGTGGCGGTGCCGCCGGAGCGCCCACCACCACCGGCACCCGGACCCGCCGCTGCGGCTCCGGGTGTGCCGAGGATCGTGGTCGCCACGTCGTCGTCCGCGCTCCGCGACGGCTGGGACTGGGTCGGCAGTCGGCGCGTGGCGTCGTCCGGACGGGAGGCACCGCTCACCGGCATCTGACGCGTCGCCGCGTCCGCGGGGTCACCTCCGGCAGCGGCAGCTGCCGCGGCGGCACCGGCCACGCCGGCACCGCCGGCGGCGCGCGTGACGGCCCCCGGGCCTCCCGGCAGGAGTTGCGTGGCGGGCGCGACGTCGTCCCGGCCGAGGGCGCGGAGGCGTGCTGCTGCCTCGGTGGCGGACGGGCGGTCTCCCGGGTGCTGCGCCGTCATGACGTGGAGCAGCGTGCGCCACGCCGTCGGCAGGTGCTGGTCGATCTCCGGCGCTCGGGCGAGTCGGGCGGTGGCGGCCTCGACCGCGCTGCCCGGGAACGCCTGCTTGCCGGTGAGGGCCTCGAGGAGCATCAGACCCAGCGCGTACACGTCGGCCTCGCCGGTGACGGGCTGGCCGAGGACCTGCTCCGGCGCCAGGTACGCGGCGGTGCCGATGACGGTGCCGGTCCCGGTGACGCGGGCGGCGTCGCGGAGCAGCGCGATGCCGAAGTCGGCGAGCTTGACGTGCTCGCCGTCCTGCTCGAGCAGGACGTTCGCGGGCTTCACGTCGCGGTGCACGATGCCCTGCGCGTGCACGGCGGCCAGGCCCTCGGCGACCTGGGCGCCCACGCGGGCGGTGGTCGTCGGGTCGAGCGGCCCCTCGCGCAGCCGGGTGGCGAGGTCGCTGCCCGGGACGAGCTCCATGACGAGGAACGAGTCGCCGTCGTCGGTGTCGAGGGCCGCGTCGAACAGGGTGACGAGGTTCGGGCTGCGGAGGCCGGCGAGCACGTGGATCTCGGCCTCGGCGCGCGCACGCTCACCGTGGTCGACGGGTCCGATGCGGAAGAGCTTGACCGCGACCTCTCGTCCGAGCTGCTCGTCGACGGCGCGGTACACCGATGCCATCCCCCCGTGCCCGAGGGTCCCGGTCACCCGGTACCTGCCGCCGATCAGCCGTTCTTCCATGCGGGGAAACCTACCGGGCCGACCTGACGAGGGCGCGCAGCCGCGTCACGAGGGGGTCGGCTCCGCGCCCCGGTGCAGCGCCGTCAGGTACAGCCGGTGCGCCGTGACGACGAGCGCGAGCCAGGCCAGCCCGAGCGCCCACGCCGCCAGCACGTCGGTGGTCCAGTGGTGCCCGAGGAACACCCGCGAGACCCCGACCGACAGCACGAACAGCGTCCCGACGACGATCGTCCAGACCCGGGTCACCACACGGCTCTGTCGGAGGAGCAGCAGGTACACGATCGTGCCGACGACGACGGTCGCGTTGAGGGTGTGCCCGGACGGGAACGACGGCGAGTGCTCGAACGGCGGGACGGCGTCGGACAGCGGCGGCCGGGCGCGGCCGATGAGGTCCTTGCCGGCGATCGTCATGGCGAGGGAGCCGGCACTCGCGGCGACGAGGAGCACGAGCGGCGTCCACGCCCGGCGTTGGATCGTCAGGCCGACCAGGAACAGCACGGCGACGATCGGCATCCCGATGGTGCCGGCGATGTCGGTCCACCACGTCACGCCCTGGTCGAGCGCCGGGGTGCGGTGCGCGATCATCCAGTCGAGCACGGGCCGGTCGAGCACGGCGACGTCGTCGGACTCGCGGACGGCGTCGTAGACCTCGGACGCCACCCACGTCGCGACCGCGGCGATGCCGATCCCGATGAGCAGGGTGATGAGCAGCAGCGGCAGCGCTCCGAAGCGGCGGCCGAGGGCGGCCCACGAGTCGGCGATCGTCCGGCCGGCACGGGTGCGCCAGCGGGTGAGGTCGACGTCGCCGACGGTCCGGTCGACGCGCTCGCGCTCGGCGCCGCCGATCGCGGGTGCGCGGCCGGGCACGGGTGGGCGACCGTCGGCGTGGTGCTGTTCCATCCGACCACCCTGCCCGTCCGCGGCTGTGCGGGGACGGCCGGGGTGGCTACTTCGCCTGGTCGTACGACCGGACCACCGCGACCGTCAGCGGGAAGGTGACCGGGAACCCGCCGAACATGATCCGCCCGGCGTCGACCGCCGCGGCCCGCACCTGCTCGGCAACCCACTCGGCGTCGGCGGCCGGCGCGTGCACCACGAGTTCGTCGTGCACGAAGAAGACCATGTGCGGGCCCGCGGTGACCGGTCCGTCCGTCCGCGCGGCCAGCCGGGTGCGCAGGCCGCCCATCCAGGACAGCGCCCACTCGGCCGCTGTCCCCTGCACCACGAAGTTCCGCGTGAACCGCCCCCAGCTCCGCGCTCGGGACTCGACGGCCCGCTGCATCGCCGGAGCGCCGTCCACCGAGTACGCGCGGTTCCGGGCTTCGAACCAGGACTGCTCCGGCACCGGCGACGTCCGACCGAGCCGGGTGGTCACCGGTTCGCCCCGCTCCCCCGCCCGGGCCGCCTGCTCGACCAGGTCGAGTGCCCGCGGGAAGGCCCGGGCGAGCCGTGGGACGAACCGTCCGCCCTCGCCCTGGGTGGCGCCGTACATCGCGCCGAGCATCGCCATCTTCGCCTGCTGCCGGGTCTGCACCGCGCCCGAGGCCACGACCCCGTCGTACAGGTCCTGCCCGTCCCCGGCGGCGGCCATGTCGGTGTCGCCGGACATCGCCGCGAGCACCCTCGGTTCGAGCTGTGCCGCGTCCGCCACGACGAGCTCCCAGCCCGGGTCGGCGACCACCGCGCCGCGCACCTGCTTCGGCAGCTGCAGCGCGCCGCCGCCGTTCGCCGCCCAGCGTCCGGTGACGACCCCGCCGACGACGTACTCCGGGTGGAACCGGCCGTCCTGCACCCACTCGTCCAGCCACGTCCACCCGTTGGCGGTGAGCAGTCGGTAGAGGCGCTTGTACTCCAGCAGCGGTTCGATCGCCGGGTGCTCCAGTCGTTCGAGCTCCCACTTCCGGGTGCTGTCCACGACGAGTCCGGCCCGCCGCAGGGAGCGCAGGACGTCGGCGGGCGAGTCCGGGTTCAGGTCGGGGTCGTCGAGTCGCTGACGGAGGACGACGGCGAGCTCCTCGAGCTTCCGCGGCCGCACCCCGTACGGCACGCGCGGCCCGAGGGCGTCGGCGAGCAGCCGCTCGTGCACGTCGGTCCGCCAGGGCAGACCGGCGTGCTTGATCTCGGCGGCGACGAGTGCGCCGGCGGACTCCGCCGCCAGGAGCAGCCGCAGCGCTCCCGGCTCCGTCGCTCCCGCGACCGCTTCGAGTTGCGCACGCAGTTCGGCGACCGGGTCGAGGTCGTCGTCGGCCGGGGCGATCGTGAACAGGTCGTCGTCGAAGAGCGAGGCCTGCGTGACGGGCGCTGGTCGGGCCTCCGGAGCGGCGGCGGCGTCCCACGCACTGACAGGCGCCTGCGCGAGTGCGGACCCGCGGGTGGCGAGCGCGGTGCGGAGCAGACGGTGCCCGAGGCGCAGGTCGACGCAACGAGCCACGCGTCCGCCGGCCGCCAGCACGGCCGGGTACCAGCGGGCGGTGTCGGACCACACCCAGCGGACGCCGGGGCCGTCGTGCACGGCGACGAAGGCCGGGAGGCCCGACTCGTCCAAGCGCGTCGGCTGACCGTCCGGCGCTCCCGCGTCCGTCAGCGGCGTCGCGGTGAGGCCGCCGTCGACACGGGCGAGGACGAGGTGCACGCCGTTGATTCTGCCGTGCGCCGCCGTCACCGGCGGACGCGGGCTCCGCGCAGTGGACGAAGGCCAGCTCGCCGGTGTCGGTGCAGGGAGGTGCTCAGTCGCCCGGTCGGACGGCCGCGCTGTCGGCGACGTCGATGCGCACGTCGCCGGACTCGGTCTCCTCGACCTCGACACGGGGTGCCTCGTCGTGCTCGTCCGACCCGGACATCCGGCGGAACGTGTCGTGGCGACGCTCCTCGAAGGTCATGTCGACGCCGTCGTCCAGGTGGTCTCGGTCGGGTGCGCTCATGTCCGGAACGGTACGCCGACCGGGGCGGTCCCGGTGCGCTCGGACCAGTGCCCGCCGGCCGCCCACCGCTCCTGGACGGCGTGCTGCAGTCGGCCGACGGGGACGGCCTGCCGTGCCGCGGCCAGGTCGGTGCCGAAGACGAACTTCGCCATCGACTCGTCACCCTCGTTGACCTCGTCGGGGTCGTCCGACTCCGGCAGCAGCGTGAACCGTGCTGCGAACCGCGCCGTGTTCGACGACGGCCCGAGGACGGCGGTCACCTGGGGGTCGAGCAACCACGACGAGCACACGAACGTGTCGACCGCCAGGTCGGGGTCGAGCCGCCGGAGCACCGCGGGTGCCGCCGCGAAGGACCGGTCGCAGGCCGCCGGGTCGAGCGGACCCGCCTCCGGCACGTGCACGCCCCACGCGGGCGTCCCGTCCGGCAGGTGGGCGGCCCGCTCGAACTGGAGGCGCCCCACGGCCACCACACGACCGGTCGCGACCTGCGCCAACCAGTCCAGCCCGGTGCCGTCGAGCCCGTAGTGGTCGGCCTTCCGGTCCACGTCCGCGACGCTCGCGGCGGCGTCCTCGGCGCTGCAGCCGTGCGTGACCAGCCACCGCTCGGTGACCGGGAGCACCGCGCGGAGGGCGGCGAGCAGCGCCGCCTCCCGGCCCGCCGGGCCGACGTGCTGCACGGCCGCCTCGAGCGCCGGGGCCAGCCCGGCGGGCTCGTCCCGCGACCCGACGGCGGCGGTGAGGAGCGCGACGGGGTCGGGGCGGGCCTCCCGGCCGACGGCTGCCGGACTCACTTGAGACCCGAGGAGGCGAGCCCGTCGATCACCCGGCGCTGGAGCACGATGAACATGATGAGCACCGGCGCCATCGCCATCAGGCTGGCGGCCATGAGCACGGGGTAGTTCACGGTCCGGTCGCTCGAGAGCGTCGCGAGCCCGGCGGCCAGCGGCATCGCCTCGGCCCGGGTGGACACCACCAAGGGCCAGAGGAGCTCGTTCCACGACCAGAGCACCGTGGTGATCGCGAGTACGCTCATCGACGGCCGGGCCAGGGGCAGCATGATCCGCCAGAACGTCTGGAACGGGTTCGCACCGTCCATGCGCGCGGCCTCCTCGAGCTCGGCCGGCATGCTCAGGAACGCGGTCCGCATGAGGAAGGTGCCGAACGCGCTGAACAGGCCCGGCGCGACGATGCCGGCCAGGGTGTCGAGCCAGCCGAGCCCCTGCACGATCTGGTACTGCGAGATCAGGTACACCTGCGACGGCACCAGCAGGATCGACAGCACGATCCCCAGGATGAGTCCGCGACCCCGGAAGCGCATCCGCGCGAACGCGTACCCGGCCAGGGTGCAGAGCACGATCTGTGCTGCCGTGCGGATCAGGGTCACCCAGATCGACGTGCCGAGCTGGCTCAGGAAGGGCAGCCGCTCGAACACCTGCGCGAAGTTCTGCCACTGCAGCTGGCCCGGCCAGAACACCGGCGTGGGCGACGTCACCTGCGCGTTGGTGGACAGCGCCATGATGATCTGCCAGAGGAACGGGAACGCCATCACGAACCCGCCGACGCCGAGCACCACGTGGATCCACCAGTGGCTGCCGCCGCGACGACCGGGACGGACCTGGCCACGGACACGGGTGCGGCTGGCGGCCTTGGTCGCCGCGGACAGCTTGCTGCCGTGCGCTTCGATGATGCCGGTCATGACTGCACCCACTTCTTCTGGACACGGAACTGGATGACCGTGATGATGCCGATGAGCAGGAAGATCACCATCGCGATGGCCGCCGCGAAGCCCTTGTCGCCGTCGACGAACCCGGAGTTGTAGAAGTAGAAGACGAGGGACATCGTCTTCGGGATCACCGGGTTGAGGGGGCCCAGGATCGCGTAGAGCAGGTCGAACAGCTGGAAGCTCGAGATCGTCGTGACGATGAGCACGAAGAAGATGCTCGGGCTGAGCAGCGGCACGGTCAGCGAGCGGAACTGCCGCCACCGGCTGGCACCGTCGAGCTCGGCTGCTTCGTACAGCTCCGGCGGGATGTCCTTGAGCCCGGCGCCGAGGATGATCATCGAGAAGCCGAGGGACGACCACAGGCCGACGAGCGAGACCGCGACGAGGGCGAACCCCGGGGTGGAGATCCAGTACGGGCCGGCGATGCCGAACAGCCCGAGGAACGAGTTCACGATGCCGAAGTCGCCGTTGAACATGATGCGCCAGACCAGCGCGATCGCAGCGGGCATCGCCACGTAGGGCAGGAAGAACAGCACCCGGTAGAACTGGGCGAAGCGCAGGCCCGGCGTGTTCAGCAGGCTGGCGAGCCAGACCGCGATCGGGATGCCGAGCAGGACGATCACCGTGTAGATGATCGTGTTGAGCAGCGACTGGTACAGCTGCGGGTCGGCGATCAGGCGGGTGTAGTTCGCCAGCCCGGTGAAGCTCGAGCCACCGAAGACGCCCCAGCTCGTGAACGAGTAGTAGAACGTCTGCAGGATCGGCCAGATGAAGAACGTGCCGACGCCGATGAGCAGCGGCAGGACGAACAGCCACGGCCAGAAGCCGTCGGTGCGCGGGGCCTGCGTCGGTCGCGAGCGGTCGGCGGGGCGGGTCTCGGGCGGTGGGGACGCCTCGGCGGCGTCGGGTCGCTGGGTGTGGATCGTCATCAGGTCGCTCCTCGGCCAGGGCGGTCGGATCGGGTGGTCCGGGCGGTGCGGATGGTGGACGTGCGACGGCCGGCCGGTCGGGCGGGTGCCCGACCGGCCGGCTCGTCGTCACTCCTTGGCGAGTGCTGCGTCCATCTTCTGGGCGAGTTCCTTCGCGACCTGGTCGACCGGCTCCGAGCCGTCGAACGCGCTCGGGAGCAGGTTCGTCTCGAGGGTGTTCCACGCGGCGGTGTTCTTCGACACCGGCAGCGGCTTGGCGTACTCGACCGCGTCGAGGAAGACCTGCAGGTCGGCGTCCGGCATGGTCTTCGTGAAGGCGTCCTGCGTGCCCGTGTAGGCGGGGATGACCGCACCCATGTCGCCCTGCTGCTGCTGGGCGGGCTTGCTGGCCAGGTACGCCTGGAGTGCCTGCGCGGCGGCCTTGTCCTTCGAGCCCTCGGCGACGACGTTCGAGACGCCGTGGATGACCGTGGCCTGCTCCTTGCCCTTCGGCAGCGGGTAGGCGACGACGTCCTTCTCGATGTCGGAGCCGATCAGCGCGGAGCGGAACCAGCTGCCGCCCTGGTACATCGCGACCTTGCCGGAGGTGAACCACTGGTCTGCGGTGGTGTCGGTCAGCTGCTTGATCGAGGGCGAGGCGCCGGACTTGATGAGGTCGGTCCAGTAGGCCAGCCCGGCTTCGGCGGCCTTCGAGTCGTACTCCGACTTCTCGCCGTCGATGACCGAGCCGCCGGCCTGGAAGATCGTGTCGTAGTAGGTCGTCTGGCCGTCCATGCCGGCCGCGGCACCGTAGGCGCCGTCGGACTTCAGCTTCTGGGACAGCTCGGCGCCGGTCTTCTGGAAGTCGCTCCAGGTCCAGTCCTTCGACGGCATGGGCACGCCGGCCTTCTCGAACAGGGCCTTGTTCATCCAGACGCCGATCGTGTCGAAGTCCTTCGGGACGCCGTACTGGGTGCCGTCGTACGTGTACAGCTTGTTGAGCGCTGCCGAGTAGTTGTCCGGGTCGATCGCACCGGACTTCACCTCGTCCGTGATCGGGGCGATCTTGCCGTTGGCTGCGTACAGCTGGAAGTTCGGGCCGTTCATCCAGAACAGGTCGGGCAGCGTGTTGCTCGAGCCCTGCGTCTGCAGCTTCGTGAAGTAGCTGGCGTACGGGGTGACGTCGACGTTGACCTTGATGTCGGGGTACTCCTCGTTGAACCCCTTGATGTTGGCCTTGATGGCCTTCACCTGGTTCTGGTCCCAGACGGCGTACGTCAGGTTCGCCTTGGTGTCCTTCGCGACCTCGCCGGAGCCGCCGGAGCTGCCGGAGGACGAGGTGCTGCAGCCGGCGAGCAGCGCGACGGCGCTGACAGCGGCGGCGAGACCGAGCAGTGCGCGGCGGCGGCCGTGGCCCGGGCGGGCGGTCGGAGCGGTCATCGGGTGGTCCTTTCGGGAACGTCGTCGCGGTCGGGAGTGGTCGCGAAGTGTCGGAGGGTGGCCTCGGGGAGGGGCGGCACGTCGATGGGGACCGAACCGTTGCGGAGCGAGCGGGTGGCGAGTGCCCCGGCGGCGACCGCGGCGCGGGCCGCGATCGGGGACAGGGTGGTGGGCTCGCCGAACGCCAGCGAGCGGAGGAACTCGGTCATGGTGAGCAGGTCGGCGTCGGCGTGCCCGTCCTCGACGCCGTCGATCGGGTACTCGACGTCCCCGGCGACGTCCCAGTTGCGGCGGTGGTTCCAGACCTTCACCACGCCACCACCGGTGTCCCCGATGTTCTCGAGACGCCCGTGGGTGCCGATGACCGTGTAGTTCCGCCAGTAGTCGGGCGTGAAGTGGCACTGCTCGTAGCTGGCCTGCACGCCGTTCTCGAGCGTCATCATGACCATCGACACGTCCTCGACGTCGACGACGGGGTTCAGGCCCGTCTGCTCGGCGGGTGGCCAGTTGTCGAACGAGAACCAGTCGGTCATGAGCTCGTCGCTGCGGTCGCGACGGTCGGTGACGTCCCCGTAGACCGAGAGCGACCCCATGCCGACGACCCGGCTGGTGTAAGCACCGGCGAGGGCGTGCACGACGTCGAGGTCGTGGCTGGCCTTCTGCAGCAGGAGCGAGTTCACCCGGCTGCGGTCGGCGTGCCAGTCCTTGAAGTAGTAGTCACCGCCGTTGCCGACGAAGTGGCGGACCCAGACGGCCTTGACCTCGCCGATCTCGCCGCGGGCGATCACGTCGCGCATCAGGCGGACGACGGCCGCGTGCCGGAAGTTGTGGCCGACGTAGAGCGGGGTGCCGGTCTCGGCGGCGGTGTTGAGGACCGCGTCGGCGTCCTCGACCGTGATGGCGAGGGGCTTCTCGAGGTAGACGGCGATGCCCGCACGGAGCAGGTCGATCGCGATCTCGGCGTGGGTCCAGTCCGGGGTGGTGACGATGGCGGCGTCCACGAGGTTCGGGGCGCCGTCGGTGCCGATCAGTGCGTGGTGGCCGTCGACCACCGTGGCGTCGGGCCAGGCCTCGGCGGCGCGCTGGCGGCCGGGTCCGGTGACGTCGGCTGCGGCCACGATCCGGGCGTCGACCCCGTCGGCGTCGAGTCCGGCGGCAGCGACGTGGTCCGCGATGTAGGACCGCTGGCCGATGCCGACCACGCCGACTCGGAGTGTGCGCGTGCTCGTGATGCTCATCTCGCTCCCTTGCGTGATTGTGACGCCCATGATGCCAAACCGATCATGAATGCACAATATGCGCTCACGGATCGCTCACGGAAGCGAGATACGAGGGTTTAACACGCCGGTAACGTGACGGCGCTCGGACGGGAGGCACGAGGTGCGCCCCCGGGGCCGGCCCGGCTGCCGACGCGGCTCGCCCGGGCACCCCGCGCAGGCTGACCCGCGCGGCGTGCGGCCCGGAGGTCAGTCCGCGACGACGAGCTCCACGCCGGCGGCGGCCAGGTCCGCGACGAACGGGGCCGGGACGTCGCGGTCCGTGACGAGCACGTCGATGCGGTCGAGCGGGCAGATCCGGGCGAAGGTGGAACGCTCGATCTTCGTCGAGTCGGCGACCACGATCACCCGACGCCCGACCGAGGCGAAGTGTCGACTGACCTCGGCCTCGCCCTCGTGCATGGTCGTGGCCCCGTACTGCCCGGTCAGCCCGTCGACGCCGAGCACGACGACGTCCAGGGCGAACTCGTCGAGCGTGTCCCGGACCAGCGGCCCGATCAACTCGTAGGACTGCCGGCGTGCGACACCGCCGGTCACCACGATCTTCACGTTCGCCCGGACCGACAGCTCGTACCCGATGTTCAGCGCGTTCGTGACGATCGTGATGCCGTACTCGCCGTCCGCGCGGATGAAGCGCTCGCTCTTGCCGAGCTCCCGCGCCACCTCGGTCGTGGTCGTCCCGCCGTTGAGGCCGACGGTGTCCCCGGGGGCCACGAGTGCGGCGGTCGCGCGGGCGATCGCGGTCTTCGCCTCGGCCTGCCGCGCGATCTTGTACTGCAGCGGCAGCTCGTACCCGGCGCCGAGGGCAGCGGCACCGCCGTGGGTCCGGGTGACCAGCCGCTGGTCGGCGAGGGTGGCGAGGTCGCGGCGGGCGGTCGCGGCGGAGATCCCGAGCTCGTCCCCGATCTCGGTGATCGAGACGTTGCCGCGGTCGCTCACCAACTCGAGGAGGGCGTTGAGCCTCTGCTGCGGGGTCATGGCGTCATCCTACGGGCGCTCCTCCGGCCCGTGGATGATCGGAAATGACGTTTTGCACTTGCATCGAGCACGATCGATCGTCATGCTGGCCGATATCCGATCACCAAGGATCGGTCCGACCGGAAGGACACCATGTCCGACACCTTCGTGGGCGACGAGCTGGCATCGCAGCCGGCCTCCTGGCGCTCCGCCGCGGCCCTGCTGCCCTCGTTCACCGACGTCCTGCCCCAGCCCGGCGAGCGCGTGGCCGTCATCGGCTGCGGCACGAGCTGGTTCATCGCGATGAGCTACGCCGTCGCCCGTGAGTCCGCCGGCCTCGGGCAGACCGACGCCTTCGCCGGCTCCGAGTACCCCGCCGACCGGCAGTACGACCGCGTCGTCACCATCTCGCGCTCCGGCACCACCACCGAGATCATCGACCTGCTCCGTGCCCTGCCGACCCAGCGCACCGTGCTCGTCACGGCCGTGCCGGACAGCCCCGCCGCCGCGGACGCCGACGACGTCGTCGCGCTGCCGTTCGCCGACGAGCGCTCGGTCGTGCAGACCCGCTTCGCCACCACCGCACTCGCACTGCTCCGTGCCTCGCTCGGCGAGGACGTCGAGGCCCTGGCCGTCCAGGCCGAGACCGCGCTGACGCTGCCGATCGACGACCTGCTCGACGCCGAGCAGGTCACGTTCGTCGGCCGTGGCCCCGCCGTGGGCCTGACGTTCGAAGCCGCCCTGAAGACCCGCGAGGCCGCACAGTTCTGGGCCGAGTCGTACCCGGCGATGGACTACCGCCACGGTCCGATCGCGATCGCACAGCCCGGCCGCCTGGTCTGGTCGCTCGGCCCCGTGCCGGACGGTCTCGCCGACGAGGTCGCCGCCACCGGAGCCCGCCTGGTGCACCACGACCTCGACCCGCTCGCCGGACTCGTCGTCGTGCACCGCTTCGCCGTCGCCCTGGCCGAGCGCCGTGGTCTCGACCCGGACCACCCGCGCTCGCTCACCCGTTCGGTCATCCTCACCTGATGGCCGCGCGCGGGGCAGTGCTCGGGGTCGACGTCGGCGGCACGGGCATCAAGGCCCGACTGACCGGCACGGACGGACAGGTGCTCGACGAGCAGCGCGTCCCGACCCCGCGTGACGACCCCGCTGCAGAGTCCCTCGCCGTCGTCGTGGCCGAGCTCGCGGTGCACGCGCGCTCGGTCGCCCGACAGCAGGGGACGACCCTCGACGCCGTCGGCCTGGTCGTCCCCGGCGTGGTCGACGAGGCCGCCGGTCGTTCGGTGCTGTCGGTGAACCTCGGCTGGCAGGACGTCCCGGTCCGCCAGCGGGTCGCCGAGGCACTCCGGGCGACGGGCACCGACGTCCCCCTCGCCTTCGGCCACGACGTCCGCGCCGGGGCCCTCGCGGAGGTCCAGTCCGGTGGGCTGGACCACGGCACGGTCGCGTTCGTGCCGGTCGGCACCGGGCTCGCCAGCGCCCTGGTCGTCGACGGCCGGGTCGTCAGCGGTGACGGCTGGGCCGGCGAGATCGGCCAGGTGCGGATCCCCACCGGGCCGCACGCGGGCCTCCGGGTCGAGGAGGTCGCCTCGGCCGGTGCCGTCGCCCGCCGGAGCGGTGCCCCGTCCGCCCACGCCGCGATGCTCCGCGTCGTCGACGGCGACCCCGTCGCCCGACGGGTGTGGGACGAGTGCGTCGCCGTCCTCGCCGACGCGCTCGCCTGGCTGACGGCGACCGCCGGCTGCCACACCCTGGTGATCGGCGGCGGGCTCGCGCAGTCCGGCACGCTCCTGCTCGACCCCCTCACCGTGGCCGTGACCGACCGTCTGGTGGGCGTCCGCGTCCCGGCGCTCGTCGGCGCGCGGCACGGCGACGCCGCGGGTGCGATCGGCGCGGCCCTCCTCGCGCAGGGGCTGCTCGCCCGCACCCACGAGCGCAACCACGACCTCGGCCTCGACCACCCGAGGGCGGTGTCCGCGTGACGACGCTCGTCCGCGCCCCCCGCGTCGTCACCGCCTCGGCCGACCTCACCGACGGCTGGATCGCGGTCACCGACGGCCGGGTCGCCGCGGTCGGCACCGGCCCGGCTCCGGACCACGACGCCGTGGTCGAGGCACCCGGCACCGTCGTGCCGGGCTTCGTCGACCTCCACGCGCACGGCGCCCTCGGCCACGACTTCGCCTCGTGCTCGGCGGACGAGGCCCGCGCCGCCGGCGCCCACCACGCCGACCGCGGGACGGCCCACCTGGTCGCCTCGATCGCGACCGGCACGGTGCCGGACACGGTCGCCGCGCTCCACCGGCTCCGCCCGCTGGTCGCCGACGGCACGCTCGCCGGGCTGCACCTCGAGGGCCCCTGGCTCGCCCCCGCACGTCGAGGCGCGCACGCCGCCGCCCTGCTGCACCCGCCGACCGCCGCCGAGGTCGAGCTCCTCGTCGACGCCGGCGGCCCCGCCCTCCGGATCGTCACGCTCGCCCCCGAACTCCCCGGCGCGGTCGACGCGGTCCGCCGACTCGTCGACGCCGGCGTCATCGCGGCGATCGGCCACACCGACGCCGACACCGAGCAGGTGCAGCGCGCGGTCGACGCCGGAGCGACCCTGGTCACCCACCTCTTCAACGGCATGCCGCCGCTGCACCACCGACAGCCCGGTCCGGTCGGGGTCGCCCTGACCGACGAGCGGCTGACCGTGGAGTGCATCGTCGACGGCCACCACCTGGACCCGGTCGCCGTCGGCCTGGTCCGCCGTGCCGCCGCCAGCCGCCTGGTGTTCGTCTCGGACGCGATGGCCGCCACCGGCTGCGCCGACGGGGCGTACCGGATCGCCGGCTCCGACGTCGTGGTCGAGGGCGGGGTCGCGATGCTCGCCGACGGTTCCTCACTCGCCGGCAGCACGATCACGGTCGGCGACGCCGTCGCCCGGGTCCTCGCCGCCGGTTCCTCCGCCAGCGCGGACCCCGGTGCCGTCCGGGAGGCCGTGGCCGCCTCGTCCGTGCACGCTGCGGCCCTGCTCGGCCTGCGTCCACCCCTGTCGGTCGGGTCCGCCGCCGACCTCGTCGTCCTCGACCCGGCGGGCCGCCCCACCGTCCTGGAGGTCCCCGCGTGATCGTCGTCGTCACCCCGAACCCCGCCGTCGACGTCACCTACCGCGTCGCCGAGCAGACCGTCGGGGTCACCCAGCGTGTCCTGGAGGTCGTCCGTCGCCCGGGCGGGAAGGGCGTCAACGTCGCCCGGGTGCTCGCCGCCGCGGGCACGGTGACGACCTCGGTCCTGCCGCTCGGCGGGACGTCCGGGACCTGGGTCGCCACGGCGCTCCAGCAGGACGGCCTGACGACCACGCCCGTGCCGGTCGGCGGTGACACGAGGACCACCGTCACCGTCGTCGACGACCACGCGCACCCGACCATGTACGGCGAGCCGGGGCCCGTCGTCTCGACGGACGAGTGGGCGGCCGTGACCGATGCCGTCCGGACCGCCCAGCGGCACGCGACCGCGCTCGTCGTCTCCGGGTCGCTCCCCCGCGGCACCGACCCCGGCGTGGTCTCGCCCTGGATCCGCGGCGCGGTCGACGCCGGGCTGCTCGTGGTCGCCGACCTGTCGGGTCCGGCGCTCCTCGGGGCCGCCGCGGCGGGCGCCACGGTCTGCAAGCCCAACCGCGAGGAACTGCTCGACGCCACGGGCGCGCCCGACGAACGCTCCGGTGCGCTCGACCTGCTCGCGCGCGGCGCCGGGGTCATCGTCGTCTCCGCCGGCTCGTCGGGCATCACCGCGCACACCCGCGACGCCGTCGTGACCGTCCCCGCGGTGCCCGACGTGCACGGCAACCCCACGGGAGCCGGGGACGCTGCCACCGCCGGACTCGTCCTCGCGCTGACCGGACCGGGCAGCCGTCCGACCGCAACCCTCGCCCCAGCCGATCTCCGCCACGCCCTGGTCGCCGCTGCCGCGTACGGCGCCGCCGCGGTCCTCCGCCCCGTCGCGGGCGAGGTCGACCTGGCCGCCGTCGACCGCTTCACCGCCCTGCTCGACCGAACCGGGAGCCCCACATGACCACCGCCCTCGCCCTCACCGGCCTCCTCGACTCCGCACGCACCGCCCACCGCGGTGTCGGCGCGTTCAACGTCGTCCTGCTCGAGCACGCCGAGGCGATCGTCGCCGGCGCCGAGCGGGCCGGGCTGCCCGTGGTGCTGCAGGTCAGCGAGAACTGCATCCGCTACCACGGTGGCCTGACGCCCATCGTCACCGCGACCCAGGCCGTCGCCCGTGCCGCCGACGTCGAGGTGCTCGTGCACCTGGACCACATCGAGGACACCGCACTCGTGCACGCCGGCATCGACCTCGGTGTCGACTCGATCATGTACGACGGCTCGCACCTGGACTACGACGCCAACGTCACCGCGACGCACGAGCTCGCCGACCGCTGCCACGCAGCGGGCATCGCGATCGAGGCCGAGCTCGGCGAGGTCGGCGGCAAGGACGGCGTGCACGCCCCCGGGGTCCGTACCGACCCGTCCGACGCCGCGGCGTTCGTCGCCGCGACCGGGGTCGACACCCTGGCGGTCGCCGTCGGGACGTCGCACGCGATGCAGACGCGGGAGGCGTCGGTCGATCGCGACCTCGTGGGACGACTGCGGGCCTCCGTGCCGGTGCCCCTGGTGCTGCACGGATCCTCCGGGCTGTCCGACGAGGAGCTGCGGGGCGCGGTCCGTGCGGGCATGACGAAGATCAACATCTCGACGCACCTCAACGGGCTGTTCACCCGGGCGCTGCGGGACGTGCTCGACGAGCGACCGGACCTGGTCGACCCGCGCCGGTACGTGTCGGCGGGACGTGATGCGGTCGCGGCCGAGACCGACCGGCTGCTGACGCTGCTCGCCGGGTAGCC
The DNA here is from genome assembly GCF_003234795.2 of Curtobacterium sp. MCLR17_032. Taxonomy (NCBI): domain Bacteria; kingdom Bacillati; phylum Actinomycetota; class Actinomycetes; order Micrococcales; family Microbacteriaceae; genus Curtobacterium; species Curtobacterium sp. MCLR17_032. Next base: position 3,498,175 of record NZ_CP126268.1, read on the forward strand.
GGGTAGCCGACCGGCTCAGCCTCGGGTGTGGCTCGCCCAGAGCGCGGAGCGGCCCTTCCGGAGCACGACGTTGCCGTCCGTCCCCATGCGCAGGGTCACCCCCGTGCCGCCCTTCCCGCCCGTACCGGTCGACCATCGCCGGTCGCCGAGGGGCCCGGCGAGCAGGAGGTCCCCGTTCGGCAGGAGCAGGAGGGATGCACCGGCGCCGCCACCCGCCTTGCGGAACACCGCGGCGCCGCGGACCGTGACGACGAGTTGTCCGTTCGAGCGGACGGCGAAGCGCCGGAGCCCGCTCGCGTCGTGGATCGCCTGGCCGGCGACGAGGGTGGCACCGGGGACGAGCTGGTCCGTACCGGGTGCACCGTTGCGCCAGAGGATCGCGCCGTCGCGCGCGGTGACCCGGACGTCGCCGGTGTCGTCGACGGTCAGGCGAGCGCCGCCGGTCGCGGTGCGGGCCGACGTCGACCAGAGGACCGTGCCCGACGGTGCGACCACCGCGAGCACCCCGCTCGCATCGAGGCGCAGGACGGCGCCGTCGGCCGAGCCGGTGCTCCGCCAGAGACGGCGCCCGTTGCCCCACTCGACGAGCGAGCCGTCGGCCTGCAGGTCGAGCCAGTACTGCCCGGACGGCGAGTGGATCGAGGTCCCGGCGGGGACGGTCCGGTTCCCCGAGGCGATCGCGGTCGCGGTCGCCCCGGCCGCGGCGGCCGTCGTGGTCGGTGCCGTGCAGTCCTTCGCCGTCGGGAGCAGCCGTCCGAGAGCCGACCAGTTCGGCGAGCCGAGACCGGTCGCCGCGTCCCACCCGCGGGCGGCCCGCGCCGTGCCGTTGCTGCCGGTGACGACGTCACGGAACGCAGCCGGGTTCCGGTACAGGGCCTGGTGCACGTCACCGACGCCGGCGGCGCACCCGCGGGCGGTCAGCGCGACGGCGAGCTGTCCGGCGAGCACCGGGGATGCCAGGCTGGTCCCGCCGCCGAGCACGAACCCGTGTGCGGTCGACAGGTACACGCCGAGTCCCTTCGCCGGGTCGGCGAGTGCGGCGACGTCGGGCAGCTGGCGCTTCGTGCCGCTGGTCCCCGTCCCGGTCTGCCACGCGGGTCGGGCGTAGGCGCTCGAGGTCCCGCCACCACCGGCACCGAGGGTGTTCGACCAGCCAGCCTCGGTCCAGCCGGTCTTCGTCTTCGTGAGCGAGGTGCCGCCGACGCCGACGACCGCGGGCGAGGACGCCGGGTAGGACACGTCGCGGATGGTCGTCCTCGGGCCCGTCGGGCAGCGTGCGCCGTCGTCACCGGTGGCGGCGAAGACCGTCGCGCCGGCGGCGACGATCCGGGACAGGGCGGCGTCGAGGGCGGCCCTGGCGTCCGCCGGGGTCCGGGTCTCGCAGCTGCCCCAGGAGATGCTGACGGCGGTGATGCCGGCGCTCCGGACCTCGTCCGCGATCCGGCTGTAGGCGTCGTAGCTGCCCTGGAACGAGTTCTCGGTGACGTACACGCGCTGCCGGGCGCCGGGCGCGACGGCGAGCAGGGCCTCCTGGTCGATCGCGACCTCGGTCTCGCCCTGGGAGCCGTCGCCGACGTGCGGGTCGACGCCGTCGACCGCGACCTGGTCGAGCGCGGGCAGCGGACGCCCGTTCGCGACGGCGTACGCGCTGAGGTCGTTGCGGTCCCACCCGGAGAACTGCACGGTGGCGATCGTCGCGCCGGCGCCCGCCGTGGCCGAGCCCGTGGACCGGTACGCACCGGCGAGGTCGGCGGGCGCGTACCCGGCGGGGACGGCAGCGTGCGCCAGGGCCGGACGGGTGTCGAGGCCGAGCACCGAGACGACCGCGCCACCGAAGGACTGCGGGACGACCGGTGCGGTGGTCGGGTGCATGCCGTCACCGGTGCCGACCAGGGTGACGCCGAAGAGCGCCTCGGCCTGGGCGGCGGTGCCGTGCGCCTCGACCTCCCACGTGTCGGTGTCGGTCACGGTGAAGCCGGCGCCGGTCAGCACCGATCGCGTGCGCGAGGGGGCGTCGTCGGCGGGGGCCACGGCCTCCACTGCGTCCGCGCGCTGCTCGGCGGTGTCGCCGGTGGTCGCCGTGGGCAGGGCGGCGAGGGCGGCCGGATCCGTCGGGCGGAGGACCAGCGTCAGGTCGACCGGGGCGTCACCGGGCGTCGCGCCGGCGGTGGGGTCGGCCGGTGCGGGGACGCCGGCGGCGGCCGGCACCGCGGTCGCGGGGGCGACCGGTGTGGTCGTGGCAGCCACGGGCGCGGTCGCCGCGGGCAGCGCCTGCGCCGGCAGGCCCGTGCCGGTGACGGCGAGCGCCACGGCCACGGCGGTCGCGGCGAGGAGGGTCGGGGTACGGCGTGGCATCGGCGATCGCTTCCGGGGATCCGGGACGACGACCGTCCCTGGCCGTCGGTCCGGGGTGCCGGACGGTGCACGGTACCCCGGCGCACCCCACCCGCCGCAGCCCCAGTTCCGGGGCCTCGGCTCGGTGCGGGGACGTCCGCGTCAGCAGAGCGGGACGTTCACCGCGAGACCGCCCATCGCGGTCTCCTTGTACTTGTGCGACATGTCGGCGCCGGTCTGCCGCATGGTCTCGACGACCTGGTCGAGGGAGACGTGGTGCACGCCGTCCCCGCGCAGTGCCATCCGTGCGGCGTTCACCGCCTTGTTCGCGGCGATGGCGTTCCGCTCGATGCACGGGATCTGCACCAGGCCGCCGATCGGATCGCACGTCAGGCCGAGGTTGTGCTCCATCGCGATCTCCGCGGCGTTCTCGACCTGCTCCGGGGTGCCGCCGAGCAGTTCGGCGAGTCCGGCCGCAGCCATCGAGGCGGCCGAGCCGACCTCGCCCTGGCAGCCGACCTCGGCGCCGGAGATGGAGGCCCGCTCCTTGTAGATCGAGCCGACGGCGCCCGCGGTGAGCAGGAACCGGACGATCGCGTCGTCCCGGCGGTCCGGGGTGATCGTCGGCACGTAGGTGAGCGCGTAGAAGAGGACGGCGGGGATGATGCCCGCGGCGCCGTTCGTCGGGGCGGTGACGACGCGGCCTCCGGAGGCGTTCTCCTCGTTGACGGCCATCGCGGTGAGGTTCGTCCACTCCATCGCGAAGAGGGGGTCGTGCCCGGGGTCGTCGCGGGTGAGCTGCGCGAACCAGTCGGCGGCGCGGCGTCGGACCTCGAGTCCGCCCGGCAGCGTGCCGGTGCGACGGACGCTGCGGTCGACGCAGTCCTCCATCACGGCGTGGATGCGGAGCAGGCGGTCGCGGACCTCGTCCTCGGTGCGGGTCGCGGTCTCGTTGGCGAGGGCGACGCCGCTGACCGGGAGGCCCGTGGTCGCGCAGGCCGCCAACAGCTCGGCCCCGCTGGAGAACGGGTGGGGCACCGCGTCGGTCTCGACCGGGATCGCGGTGCTGGCGACGTCCTCGCCCGGCTCCTCGTCACCGTCACGGGCGATGAACCCGCCGCCGATCGAGTAGTAGGTCTCGACGGCGGTCTCGGTGCCGGTCGCGTCGAAGCTCCGCAGGCGCATGGCGTTCGGGTGCCGCGGCAGCATGGTCAGCGGGTGCAGGACGACGTCGCCGAGCCGGAAGGCCACGGTCGGGCCGTCCGCCAGGGTCAGGCGGCCGGTGGACTCCAGGGCGTCGAGCGCCGCCGTCATCACGTCGGGGTCGACGTCCTCGGGCCGGTGACCCATCAGCCCGATCGCGACCGCGCCGAGTGTTCCGTGCCCGTGCCCCGTCGAGGCGAGCGAGCCGTAGAGGTCGACGCGGATGCTCGTGACGGGCAGGTCGGCGACCCGTTCGGCGAAGTCGACGCCGGCGCGCATCGGGCCCACCGTGTGGGAACTCGACGGCCCCACACCGATGCTGAACAGATCGAAGACGGAGACCGGCACGACATCGAGCCTACGCCGTCCGGACGGCAGGCTCAGTGGCCTGGTCGGGCCTGCCACCAGTGGATCAGGGCCCGCCGAGCCAGTGGTCGATCCGGTGGTGGTCCGGGCTGAACCCGTTCGCGACGCCCCAGAGCACCGCCTGGGTGCGGCTGTCGGACCCGATCTTGCGGTAGACGGAACGGATGTGTGACTTGACGGTGTTCGGGCTGAGGTAGGTCAGTTGAGCGACTTCGGCGTTGCTCTTGCCCTGGGTGATGAGCGCGAGGACCTCGGACTCGCGATCGGTGATGCCGACGCCCTTGCCCGGCCAGTCCAGGCCGTCGGCGCTCGGGGCGCGACGTCCGGCGCGGCTGACCACGACCTCGCCGGCAGCGATCCGCTCGAGCGCGTCCACCAGGTCGGCGGCACCCAGCGTCTTCGACAGGTACCCGTGCACCCCCTCTGCGAGCGCTGCGTCGACGAGCTCCTGTTGGAGATTCCAGGTGTAGACGACGACGTGCCGTGCTCGTGGGTTCGCGACGAGTGCGGCGATCTCGACCTGGTCGGACTCCGGCTGCGCGAACGAGTCGTAGAGCACGATGTCGATCGAGTCGTCGAGCTCTGCGTTGGCGTCGATCTCGGCCACGACGATCCGGTCGCGGTGCGCGTCGAACATGTGCGCGAGGCCCTTCAGGACGACGTCGTAGTCGTCGACGAGCGTCACGAGGAGCGGAGTGGGGGGAGCGTCGACCGGCATGGGGCCACCTTTCCACCCCAAGGGGTGAGACGGAACACCCCTGGGGGTGGAAGGGTTGTCGACGTCACCCGATCGGGTGACGGACGCGCTCGGCCCTTCTACCGGTCGTGCAGAACGCACCAAGGAGTCAGCCCATGCTCGGTCTCATCCTCAGCCTCATCATCGTCGGCCTCATCGCCGGCGCACTCGCCCGTCTCATCGTCCCCGGCAAGCAGGACATCAGCCTCGTGATGACGATCGTGCTCGGCATCGTCGGCTCGTTCGTCGGTGGCTTCCTCGGCTTCTTGATCTTCCAGCACGACCCGATGGACGGCTTCTTCCAGCCCGCCGGCATCATCGGCTCCATCATCGGCGCGATCATCGTGCTGCTCCTCTACACGCGCTTCGCCGGTGGCCGCAGCCGCCGCTGAGTGCCTGAACGACGAACAGGGTCCGGATGCGATGCGTCCGGACCCTGTTCGTCGTTCCCGTCCCGTCCGCGTCGCCGGACGGACCCGCGGGAGCGGGCGGGATCAGCGGCGCCCGCCCTGCGTCGGCATCACGATCCAGAGCACGACGTAGGCGATCCAGAGCGGCCCGGGGAACAGGCTGAGCAGGACCCAGAGCACGCGGACGGCGGTGCGGGACCAGCCGAAACGGTCGGCGATGCCGGCACAGACCCCGGCGAGCAGGCGACCGGAGCGGGGGCGGTGGAGTGTGTTCGTCATGTCCTCGACGCTACGGGTCGAGACTGCGTGGCGGCATCCGGCCAGGCCCCCACTCCGGGGTGGGGACAACCCCACCGAGGCGGGACGAGCCTGGCGGACGGTGGTCGGGCCTCCCGGCCGGTCCGGCCCGCCGTCCTACGGCAGCAGGACGATCTTGCCGCGGGTGTGGCGCTCCTCGAGCTGGGCGTAGGCGTCCTGCACCGCGTCGAGCGGGAAGGTGGCGGCGATCGGGACCTCGACGGAGCCGTCGGCGACCATGTTCGCCAGCGCCGACAGGATCTCGGGGTCGGCCGTGTCCGCGCTGCCCGACGCCTTCGCGCCGACCTCGGCCGCGGCCTCGAAGGCGATGACGGTCTCGATGCGGTCGGCCGGGACGCCGAGCGTGATGCCGAGGTGCACGTACTCGGCGCCGAAGGTGTCGATGACGGCGTCGATGCCGTTCGTGGCGAGCTCGCGGATGCGGTCCTCCAGGCCGTCGCCGTACGCGACCGGGCGGGCGTTCTTGGACTGCAGCCACTCGTGGTTCGACTCGGAGGCGATCGCGATGACGTCGATGCCCTCGTTCGTCAGCAGCTGGGTGACGAAGGAGCCGACACCACCGGCGGCACCGGAGACGACGACGGTCTCGCCCGCGCGGGGGTCGACGGCGCGGACAGCGGCAGCGGCGGTCGTCGCGGCGACGTCCAGGCCACCGGCGGCCTCCCACGACAGCATGCGGGGCTTCGGGACGAGCTGGCCGGCGGGGACGGAGACGTACTCCGCCTGGCTCGAGCGCTCCCACGACCAGCCGAGGACCTCGTCCCCCTCCTCGAACCCGTCGACGTCGAGGCCGATCGCGGCGACGGTGCCGGCGAGGTCGGTGCCCTGGCCGGACGGCAGCTTCTCGGGGTCGTGGTCGTCGACGACACCCTGGCGGATGGCGGACTCGCCGGGGTTGATGCCGGCGGCGCGGACCTTCACGAGCACGCGGCCGGGCTCGACCTCGGGAACGGGGACCTCGGCGACGTGCAGGACGGAACGGTCGCCCCACTCCTCGAAGCGGACGGCGCGCATGGTGTCAGGGAGAGCAGTCATCCCCGCAGACGGTACGCCAGGCCGGCCGCGGTCGTCGCACTCCACGCTGACAGCGGCGGTATGGACCGCTCCATCACACCGCTCGTGGGAGACTGACGACATGCCCATCCTCCACAAGGACATGCAGCTGTGCATCTCGCTGGCCGCCCGTCCGAGCAACATCGGCACCCGGTTCCACAACTTCCTCTACGACGAGCTCGGGCTGGACTACGTCTACAAGGCGTTCACCACGACGGACCTGCCCGGTGCGGTCGCCGGCATCCGTGCGCTCGGCATCCGCGGCTGCTCGGTGTCGATGCCGTTCAAAGAGGACGTGATCGCACTCGTCGACGAGCTCGAGGAGTCCGCCGCCGCGATCCGCTCCGTCAACACGATCGTCAACGACGCCGGGGTCCTGACCGCATCGAACACCGACTACGAGGCCGTCGCCGCCCTGCTCGACTCGCACGGGGTCGACCGCGACGCCCGGGTGCTGCTCCGGGGCTCGGGCGGCATGGCGAAGGCGGTCACGGCGGCGTTCCGTGGGGCCGGGTTCGCGCACCTCACCGTCGTCGCCCGCAACGAGGCGACCGGCAGCGCCCTGGCGGACCAGTACGGGTACGCCTGGGTCGGTGCCGAGGAGCAGGTCGGCGACGCGGACGTCCTGGTCAACGTCACCCCGCTCGGCATGCGCGGCGACCAGGAGGACGCGCTGTCCTTCGCCCCGGACCGCATCACCGCGGCAGGCACGGTGTTCGACGTCGTCGCGTTCCCGTCCGAGACCCCGCTCGTCCGGGCCGGCCGCGATGCCGGTGCGCACGTCATCACGGGCGCCGAGGTCATCGCGCTGCAGGCAGCGCGCCAGTTCGAGCGGTACACGGGCGTCGCGTTGACGGCCGACCAGGTCGCGCGAGCGAGCGCGTTCTCCCGCCAGGAGTAGGCGCGGCGGCGGCGCCGAGACGCCGCCGAGTCCGCGAGACGCCGCCACTTTCCGCGGCGCCTCGCGCAGAGCGCGGCGTCTCCCACAGACGGGGGCGTCTCGGGCCGGGAGGCGTCCCAGGCCGGGACGGTCGGGGCGGGCCCGCACCGACCCTCCCGTCCGCCACACACCGGCGCCACGGCGAGACGCCGCCGAGCCCGCGAGACGCCGCCACTTTCCGCGGCGCCTCGCGCAGAGCGCGGCGTCTCCCACAGACGGGGCCGCCTCAGCGGCTGCGCGCGCGCCCCGCGGCGACCCAGCCGAGCCGCCGCGCGGTCTCGTGGTTCCGGAGCCAGATGCCGGGCTGCGCGAGGAACCCGGGGACGAGCGTGCCCGGACCATTCACGGGGTTCTCGCGCAGGGTGATCCGGCAGCCGCGGGGGTGCGGCTCGACCTCGACCTCGACGCGGGCCTCCCCCACCGGCCACCCGCGGGCCTGGATCACCATCCGCCGGGGCTCGTCGTACTCCAGGACGGTGGTGGTGTCGTTGATGACGAACGGCCAGACGCCGAACGAGTGGTGGATCTCGGTGCCGACCGCGGGCCACCCGGGGTCCTCGCCGCGCATCCGCGACGCACCGACGACCCACGTGGGGTAGAGCCAGCCGTCGCGGAGGACGTCGAACACGTCCTCCGGGGTGCAGTGGATGATCCGGACGTTCTTCGCCATGTCAGCTCCTCGGTGCCAGGTCGACGTCCACCGGCAGCCCGTACGTGTGCCGGAGGGCGCTCTTCGCGGCGTGCCACCCGGCCATGCCGTGCACCCCGGGCCCGGGCGCCGCGGACTGCGACGCCAGGTACATCCCGCCGCCCATCCGCCACGGGTCGCTCGAGAGCACGGGCCGCTTGACCAGCTGCCAGAAGCTCGCGGCACCGGCGGCGATGTCCCCGCCGGAGTAGTTCGGGTTGTACTGCTCCATGTCGTGGGCGGTCCTGCTGTTCGTCGCGACGATGGTGTCGCGGAAGCCGGGGGCAAATCGTTCGATCTGCCGGATGACGCTCTCCTGGTGGTCGACGGTCGAGCCGGCCGGCACGTGGGCGTACGCCCAGAAGACGTGCCCGCCCTCGGGTGCCCGGCTCGGGTCGACGACGGTCGGCTCGGAGCCCAGCACGTAGGGGCGGTCGGGGTCCTGCCCGCGGGCGACCTGCGCCTCGGCCTCGGCGATCTCGGCCCGGGTGCCGCCGATGTGCACGGTGCCGGCGCGGTGCAGCTCGGGGTTGGTCCAGGGCACCGGCTCGGACAGGGCGAAGTCGACCTTGGCGGCGGCGTTGCCGAACCGGAAGTGCCGCAGGGCTCCACGCTTGGGCGCCGGCAGCTGGTTGCCGGCGATCCGGAGCATCGACGGGACGCTGGTGTCGAAGAACACCGCCTTGGCCGGGGTGAGGTCGCCGAGGGAGTGGACCTCCCGCCCGGTCTCGATCGTGCCGCCGTGGGCGACGAGGTCGGCGGCGAGCGCGTCGACGATCGCCTGGCTGCCGCCGATCGGCACCGGCCAGCCGCGGGCGTGGGCGTAGACGCCGAGCGACAGGGCCGCGGCCGCGGTGGCGAGCGAGGGCATGTGCTGGATCGAGTGCGCCGCGACGCCGCTGATCATGGCCGGGGCGACGTCGTCCCGGAAGCGGAGGTTCCAGGCGCGGGAGCCCTGCTCGAGCGCGCGGAGACCGAAGCGGGCGACCGTGACCGGGTGCCGTGGGACGTGCAGCAGGGCGTCGGTGGCGAAGTCGGAGACGCGGTCGGCGTGCTCGACCAGCGGGGCCATCAGCTGCCGGTAGGCGCGGCCGTCGACCCCCAGGGCATCGGCGGTGCGGTCGAGGTCCTGGTACGCGATGCCCGCCCGGCCGCCGTCGAGCGGGTGGCCGTACTGCACCTCGGGCAGGCGGAGTTCGATGCGCCGCTCCATGCCGAAGGCGCGGAAGAACTCGGACTGCAGCGCCATCGGGTGCACGGCGGAGCAGACGTCGTGCAGGTACCCGGGCAGCGTGAGTTCCTTGGTGCGCGCACCGCCGCCGATGGTGTCGTTCCGTTCGACGACCTCGACACTGAGGCCGGCCCGAGCGAGGGTGACCGCTGCGGCCAACCCGTTCGGTCCGGCTCCGACGACCACCGCATCAACCATGCGGACGAGCCTACGGAGTGGCGGCTGGGCACGGGTCGAGGCGGTCCCGTGCGTTGACGGCCGAGCGTCAGCTCGTGGTGGTGTCCGCCTCGGCCGGGTCGGTGCCGTCGTCCGGTCCGTCGGCGTCCGGTTCGTCGGCGCCGACGGGGGTGCCGGAGCTGACCGGGTGCTCGGCGACCAGGGTCGCGAAGTCCTCGTCGAGGAGCTGCTGCACCCGCTCGTCACGCCCGATCTCGTAGTCGTCGGCCGGGCGCTGGGCCCACCCGAGACGCCCGACGACGGTGGTGCCGATGTCGTCCCACGCGCGGGCCCGGGCGGCCAGGACGATGCCGTCGACGAAGTGCTGGTCGTCGCGGCGGGCGTCGAGGCGCTTGGCCAGTTCTTCGTACGTGGCCTCGCGCGTGCGGAGCTTCAGGTCGTCCCCGCGTCGGTAGTCGTGCTGGTGCTGCGAGCGCCCACCCTGCTTGCTCGACCGGACCCGGATCTCCCGCATCCGCTCGGCGTCGCCGCGCTGCTCCTCGGCCATCCGGTGCAGTTCCTGCCGTGCGGCGTCGGCGATGAGCGCGTGGTCGAAGTACCCCTGGTCGCGCAGGGCGTTGGTGATGATCCGGTTCGCCACGGCGACGGTCACCGCCGCCTTGGCGATGAGGAACCCCTCGTCCACCGCGCGCTTCAGTTCGACCTGGCTGACGGGCCGATCGCGCACGTCGGGCTTGCGTCGTCCGAACAGTGCCATGCGTCGACGATACCGGCGACCGGGTGCCGGCGGGCTGCGGGACCGACCCGCTGTGGAGGACCGGTCTGCTGTGGAGGACCGGTCCGACGACCGTGGGACCGACGGACGGGAGGCACGGTGCCAGCTGGCATCGTGCCTCCCGTCCGGATCGGGTCGCGACGCAGGCCGTCGGCTCAGGCCGCTCCGTGGCTGGCGCGGCTGCGACGCGACAGCGAGTCGATGATGACGGCGAGCAGCAGGACCGCGCCCGTGATCATGTAGCGGATCGAGGAGTCGAGGCTGAGCAGGGTGAGCCCGTTCGAGATCGACTGGATCACGATGATGCCGAGCAGCGCCGACCACGCGCTGCCGCGGCCGCCGAACAGGCTCGTCCCACCGATCACCGCCGCGGCGATCGCGTTGAGGTTCGTGTCGCCGGCACCCGAGGACAGGCTGGCCGAGTTGAGCCGAGCCGCCGCCAGGATGCCGCCGATCGTGGCGAACAGCGAGGTGAGCATGAACACCGAGATGTAGATGCGGTTCACCCGGATGCCGGAGCGGCGGGCGGCCTCGACGTTGCCGCCGACCGCGAAGACCGAACGGCCCCAGCGGGTGCGCTTGAGCAGGAAGTTCATGAGCACGACGAGCACGACGAAGAACACGAAGGACGTGCCGGTGCCGAAGTCCTGCGACAGGTACCAGACCATCACGGCGAGCCCGATGAACAGGGCGGCGGACTTCGCGATCGTCAGGGACATCGCCCCGGTGGACAGGCCGGCGCGACGACGACGGCCGGCGCGACGGACCTCGGTGACGAACAGGCCACCGGCGGCGACCGCGGCGAACAGGTAGGCCAGCCACGGCGGCAGGTACGACGCCGAGGCGAACTGCACGATCGGCGAGTCGTACGGCAGGTTGATCGAGCCGTTCGGGCCGAGGATGAGCAGCTGCAGGCCGAGGAAGCCGAGCAGACCGGCCAGGGTGATGACGAAGCTCGGGACGCCGAAGCGGGTGAAGAGCAGGCCGTAGAGCAGACCGGCTGCCAGACCGACCGCCAGCGCGACGACGATGACCAGCCAGAGCGGCCAGCCGAGGGACGTCAGCCCCTGACCGAGGATCGCGGCCGCCAGACCGCTGACGCTGCCGACGGACAGGTCGATCTCGCCGAGGAGCAGCACCAGGACGATGCCGATCGCGATGGTGCCGACGGCCGCGCACTGCAGGGCGAGGTTGACGAGGTTGCCCGGGGACAGGAAGTCGGGCGAGAGCGCCTGGAACACCGCCCAGATGACGATGAGGCCGACGACGACCGGCAGCGAGCCGATGTCGCCGCCGCGGACCCGACGGATGAACGCCTTCGCGGCGCCGCCGATGCCCTGGTCGCGGAGCAGCCGCTCGTCCTGCAGGTCGGCCGCCGACGGGGTCGGGTTCGACGCGGTGAGGGTCTCGTCGGTCTTGCTCATGCGGTGGTCTCCTGTTCGGTCCGGGCCGCGGCACGACGGGTGACGGCGTTGTCAGTCGCGCCGGTGATGGCCGCGATGATCTCCTCGTAGGAGACGTCGTCGATGCGGAAGGTGCCGTTGTTCCGACCGAGTCGCAGCACCGCGACCCGGTCGGCGACGGCCTGCACGTCGGCGAGGTTGTGGCTGATGAGGACGACGCCGAGGCCGCGCTCACGGAGGCGCTCGACGAGGTTGAGGACCTCGGCGGTCTGCGCGACGCCGAGTGCTGCGGTCGGCTCGTCGAGGATGACGACCTGCGGGTCGCCGATCAGGGACCGGGCGATCGCGACCGTCTGCCGCTGGCCCCCGGACAGGGACGCGATCGGGATGCGCACGGAGGGGATCCGTGCCGCGAGCTGCTGCAGGAGCTCCCACGAGCGGCGTTCCATCTCCTCCTCGTCGAGGAAGGGCTTGGCGATCTCCCGACCGAGGTACAGGTTCGACACCACGTCGAGGTTGTCGGCGAGGGCCAGGTCCTGGAAGACGGTGGCGATGCCGAGCGACTGGGCCGCTGCCGGGTTCGGAACGGTGACCTCGTCGCCGTTGAAGGTGATCGTGCCGCCGTCCGGTGTGTAGACGCCGGCGAGGATCTTCACGAACGTCGACTTGCCGGCGCCGTTGTCGCCGACGATGGCGACGACCTCACCCGGGTAGACGTCGAAGTCGATGTCACTGAGGGCCTGGACGGCACCGAACCGCTTGTCGATGCCGCGGAGGGACATCACGGGTTCGGTGGTGGGGTGTGCTGCTGGGGGCTCGGTGCTCACGGTGTCGTCCTCGATCATCGGAAGTGCGTGCGGGCCGCCCGGTCCGGATCGGACCGGGCGGCCGGGGGGTGTTGCTTACTCGATGCCGTTCTTCGAGCAGGCGCTGGCGTACTGCGAGGTGCAGACCTGCTTGACCGTGTAGAGGCCGTCCTTGATGACGGTGTCCTGCACGTTCTCGGTCGTCACGGCGACCGGGTCGAGGAGGGTGGACTGCACGCTCGCGCCGCCCGCCGTCTTCGTGGTGGTGTCGCCCTTCGGGGTCTCACCCTTGGCGAACTGGATGGCCAGGTCGGCCGCCTTCGACGCCTCGGGCTTGAACGCCTTGTAGACGGTCATGTACTGCTCACCCGAGAGGATGCGTTGGATGCCCGCGAGGGACGCGTCCTGGCCGGTGACGGGCGGGAGCTCGGAGACGCCGGCCGACTTCAGGGCCGCGATGACGCCACCGCCGGTGTCGTCGTTGGCCGCGTAGACGCCGGTGATCTTGTCGGCGCCGAGCTTGCTGATCTGTCCGGCTGCCCAGTCCTGCGCCTTGGCGGGGTCCCAGCCGGGGGTGTCGAACTCGGCCAGCACCTTGTAGCCGCTGTCGTCGATCGCCTTGTGGGCACCGGCCTTGAACTGCGAGGCGTTGTTGTCCGTCGGGGAGCCGTTCACCATGATGATGCCGGAGCCTTCGGGGACGTCCTTCGCCTTGAGGGCCTTGATGAGCGCCTCGCCCTGCAGCTGACCGACCTTCTCGTTGTCGAACGAGATGTAGTAGCTGAGGTCCGGGCTGTTGATGAGTCGGTCGTAGGAGATGACCGGCACCTTCTTGGCCTTGGCCTGCTGCACGATCGAGGCTGCGGCCTCACCGTCGAACGGGTCGAGGACCAGGACCTTGACGCCCTGCGTGAGCATGGACTGGGCCTGCTGCAGCTGCTTGGACGCGTCGCCGTCCGCGTTCGCGTAGACGACGGAGCAGCCGCTGCACTGCTTCTTGACCTCGGCGGTGAAGAGCGGGCGGTCGGCGCTGGCGTAGCGAGCCGTGACGGAGTCGGGCAGGAGCAGGCCGATCTTGGCCTTGGAGGCGTCGCCCCCGCCGCCGCCGGAGCCCGTTCCGGCACCGGCTCCGTTCGAACAGCCCGCCAGGGTGGTGATCGCGAGCAGCAGGGCGCCGACGCCCAGCATGGCTCGTGTGGTGGCTTTCTTCATCGAAATGTCCTCCAACAGGTGGACCGCCCACGTTGGCGGTGACCTGAGTGTGCCAGTGGCGGTTCTTGGCTGCAAGAGTTGAACGCAAGGGTGCGGTGCCGTGACGGAATCGTTATCGAGCGATCGTCAGTGGCGGACGTCCACCGCTTCGATCGCGACCGCCAGCGCCCCGGTCACGGCGGCCTTCTCGCCGAGCTGGCCCTGCACGACGTCCGGGGTGCCGTCCGCGTCGACGATGAGCATCGACTCGAGCGCGTGCCGCATCGGGCCGAGGAGTAGCTCCCCCGCACGCGCGAACTCCCCCGTCACCACGAGCCGCTCCGGGTCGAGCACGTTGCAGAGCCCCACCGCCGCCGTCCCGATCGCCCGCCCCGCGTCCGCGATCGCCCGGATGCACACCGGGTCGCCCGACATCGCCCGGAGGATCAGGTCCGCCGTCTTCAGGGTCCCGACCTCGTCGCGGATGCTCTCGAGCACGGCGGGCGCACCGGCCACGGCCTCCAGGCAGCCGCGGTTGCCGCACCGGCAGATGGGGCCGTGCGGGACGACGGGCGTGTGCCCGAACTCGCCCGCGACGCCGTGGTGCCCACGGAACAAGCGGCCGTCCAGGATCAGGCCCGCACCGATGCCGGTGCCGACGTCGAGCGTGATCGACGTGTCCCGCCCGCGGGCGGCCCCGCTCCGGTGCTCGGCCAGCGCGGACAGGTTCGCCGAGTTGTCCACCTGCACCGGCTTGCCGACCCGTCGCGCGAGCGACTCCCCGATCGGCAGTCCGTCCCAACCCCGGAAGATCCCGCCCCGCGCGGTCATCCCGGTCCGCCGGTCGATCGGCGCCGCCACGGCCAGGCCGACGGCCAGCACCTCGTCCATCGAGGACTCCACCGACTCGGCCATGTCCATCACGAGCAGCGCCGTCTTGTCGAGTTCGGCGTCCGCCCGGTGGTCGCGGGCCAGGGGCATGTGCCGCTCGGCCAGGACGGTCCCGTTGAGGTCGGACAGCGCCAGGCGCAGGTGCCGGGGCGAGACGTGCACGCCGGCGACCAGGCCGAGGCCGTGCGGCAGCGTCACCCGCAGCGCCCGGCGGCCGCTCGAGGTGCTCGGCGTCGCGTGCAGGGCACCGCTGGCGACGAGCTCCTTGACGATGTTCGACACCGTCGCGGGGCTGAGGCCGGTCGCGCCGGCCAGCTCGACCTGGGTCAGACCGCCGTGGCGCTTGACCGCTGCGACGACACGACCCCGGTTGGCTTCACGCAGTGAAGCTTGGCTGCCCGGACTCCGTCGTGGCTCTGACACGGGGACAGCGTAATGGGCCCGGTCCGAACGTCGACCGCGTCCCCCGGACAGACGGACGGGAGGCGTGGTGCCAGCTGGCACCGCGCCTCCCGTCCGTCAGCAGGTCGCGTCGCGACGCGACGTCGCGACTAGGGCTTCGTGATGAAGCCCTCCTTGACCATCCACTCGAAGGCGACGTCCGCCGGCTCGCGGCCCTCGACGTCGACCTGCCGGTTGAGCTCCTGCAGCACCGCATCGGTGAGCTTCGGCGAGATCTGGTCGTAGATCCCCTCGAGCTGCGGGTACTTCTTCAGCGTCGCGCTCGAGAGCACCGGGGCGACGTTGTACGCCGGGAAGAACCCGCGGTCGTCCTGCAGCACCTGCAGCCCGAGCGACTTGATGCGGCCGTCGGTGGTGAAGACCTCACCGAAGTTGCACGTGCCGCGGTCGGTCGCCGTGTAGACGGTGCCGGTGTCGAGGATGTCGACGTTCCCCTTCGGGATCGCCCCGTCGCCGGAGCCGCCGAGCGTCAGACCGTACTTCGCGAGCATCGGCTTGAAGCCGTCGGCGCGCGAGTTGAACTCGGACTCCACGCAGAACGTGCGCTGGTCGGCCGGCAGGTCGGCGATCTGCGACAGCTTCGTGATGCCGCCGAGGTCCTTGACCGCTTCCTTCCGCACCGCGAACGCGTACGTGTTGTTCATCGGAGCGGGCTTCAGCCAGGTGAGCCCGTTGCCGGCGTCCTCGTCCTTGACGGCCTGCCACTGCTTCGTCTTGTCCGGGATCCCCTGCTTGTGCCCCATGAAGGTCAACCAGGCGGTGCCGGTGTACTCGTACGTCATGTCGGCGTCGTGCCCGGTCATCAGCTGGCGGACGGCCACCGAGCCCGGCACGTTCGTCTCGTCGGTGACGTCGAAGCCCGCGGCGGAGGCGGCCAGCACCGAGATCTTGCCGAGGACCAGCTGCTCGGTGAAGTTCTTCGACGTGACGGTGAGCTTCGCGTCCTCCGGCAGGCCGTCGATGTGCTTGATCGTGCCGGGTGCCGCGGCGGGCACGAAGGCGGCAGCGGGCTGCAGACCGCAGCCGGCCAGGAGGCTCGTGGTCGCGCCCGCCAGGACGACGGCGGCGAGCAGACGGCGGGCGCGGCGGCCCGTGGTGCGCGTGCGGGTCATCGGAGTCCCTTCGGTCGGGCGAACGTCTCGACGATGCGGCCGAGCCAGTCGATGGAGAGGGCGAGGAGCGCGATGAGGAGCGCCCCGGAGACGAGCACCTTCGGCAGGAACAGGTTCACGCCGGTGGTGATCAGGAGGCCCAGGCCGCCGGCACCGATGAACGTCGCCAGGGCGGCGGACCCGACCAGCAGCACGAGCGCGGTGCGGATGCCGGCGAGCATCACCGGGACGGCGAGCGGCAGTTCGACCTTGAGCAGGACGGCGGCGGCGCTCATGCCCATGCCACGACCGGCCTCGACCAGTCGGGAGTCGACGCTCTCGATGCCGATGATCGTGTTCCGGAGCACCGGCAGGATCGCGTAGAGGACCAGCGCGACGACGGCGGCCCAGAACGTGAAGCCGAGCCAGAAGGCCAGCAACACGACGAGCCCGACCGCGGGTGCGGCCTGGCCGAAGTTCGCGACCGCCAGGATCGCCCCGCTCGCCTTCCGCAGCGGACCGCGGGTGAGCGCGATGCCGAGCGGGATGGCGATCACGAGCACGATGACCGTCGACACGATCGTGAGCATGATGTGCTGCCAGGTCAGGTCGAGCAGCCCCGAGGGGTTGAGGGTCGAGCGCTCGGAAGCGGTCAGGTCCGCGTTCGCCAGCCACAGGGCGAACGCGCCGAGGACCACGAGGATCGCGACGGGCTGGATGACCAGTCCGCGCCAGCTGGTCCGCTTCCCGGTGGCCGGGGACGCGGTGACGACGTCGCTCACTGGTCGTCCCGGGCGCCGACGGGCGAGCTCGGCAGCGTCTCGAGCGGGTTCGTGTTCGTGCCGACGGGTGTGTACGCCTGCTCCTCGGCCGCGGCGGCACGGGTGCGGGTGATCGCGTCCATCACCGTCTCGACCGTGATGACGCCCTGGAACGCGTCACGTCGACCGGTCACGAGGGCGGCGCCGGCACTCGAGACGAGCATGGTGTCGAGTGCGTCGTTGAGGGTCGAGGCCTCGGACACGACGGGCAGGTTCGCCTCGGTGCCGTCCGGGATCCGGTCGAGCCGCTCGAGCTGGCGGCGGGACGGCCACCCGATCGGACGCTGGCGCTGGTCGACGACCACGGCGTGACCGTGACCGCCGGCTTCGCGCATCCGCTGCAGCACGGCCTGGGCCTGCTCGCCGGGGGAACAGGTGACGGCGTCGGCGAGCCCGACCTCCCGCACACGGGTCAGGGTCAGCTGCTTGAGCCCGGCACCCGAGCCGATGAAGTTCTCGACGAACTCGTTCGCGGGCTCGGCGAGGATCCGCTCCGGGGAGTCGTACTGCACGATGTGCGCACCCTCGGAGAACACCACGATCCAGTCGCCGAGCTTCACGGCCTCGTCGAAGTCGTGCGTGACGATGACGATCGTCTTGTGCAGCTCTGCCTGGATCCGGATGAGCTCGTCCTGCAGGCGCTGGCGGGTGATCGGGTCGACCGCACCGAACGGCTCGTCCATCAGCAGGACGGGCGGGTCGGCGGCCAGGGCGCGGGCGACGCCGACGCGCTGCTGCTGTCCGCCGGAGAGCTCGCGGGGGTAGCGGTCGCGGTAGGTGTCCGGGTCGAGCGAGACCAGGTCGAGCAGTTCGTCGACGCGGGCGGCGATCTTGTCCTTCGACCAGCCGAGTATCTTCGGCACCACGGCGATGTTCGCCGCGACGGTCATGTGCGGGAAGAGCCCGCCGGCCTGGATGACGTAGCCCATCCGGCGACGCAGTTCGTCGCCGTCGATCTTGGTCACGTCGTCGTCGCCGACGACGATCCGACCCTCGGTGGGCTCGATGAGCCGGTTGATCATCTTCAGCGTGGTGGTCTTGCCGCAGCCGGACGGACCGACGAGCATGACGATCTTGCCGGCCGGGATCTCGAGCGTGATGCCGTCGACCGCGGGCTTCGCCTGACCGGGGTACCGCTTGGTGACCTGGTCGAGCAGGATGCTCCGACCGGTGACGTCGGAGTCGGGCGCGGTGGTCGGGGAGTCAGTGCTGGACACGGATACCTCTCGAGGTGGTCAGGCGGCCGAGGCCGAGGAGCAGGAGGTCGAGCACCAGGGCGAGCAGGACGACGCCCACGGTGCCGACGACGACGGAGTTGAGGGAGTTCGCGCCACCGAGGCGGGAGAGTCCGGAGAAGATGAAGCTGCCGAGTCCCGGGCCGAGCGCGTACGCGGCGACCGCGGCGACACCCATCACCATCTGGGCGGAGACCCGGACGCCGGTGAGGATGATCGGCCACGCCATCGGCAGTTCGACCTGCACGAGCGTGCGGAAGCGGCTCATGCCGATGCCCCGCGCCGACTCGACGACCGCGGGCGGGATCTCGTTGAGCCCGACGACCGCGTTCCGGAGGATCGGCAGCGCGGCGAAGAACGTCACCGTGACGACGGACGGCACGACGCCGAAGCCGAGCGGGACGAGCAGGAGGCCGATGACCGCGAACGACGGCAGCGTCAGGCCGATCGTGGAGATCTCGTTCGCGGCGGATCGCAGCCCGGGCACCCGGTAGACAAGCGCCGCGAGGACCACGGCGATGACGGTCGCGAGCACGACGCACTGGACCACCAGTGAGAAGTGCTGCCAGGACGAGAACCAGATCTGGTCCCATCGCTCGGCGATGTACTGGAACACCGGTTCTGCACTCCCTCGGGTCGGCAGTTCGACCCACGGATCGGGGCACGAACGGGCCCCAAGCTACGCAGATGCTCAGCCCACGCCGAATCCCGATCAGGAGAACGACGGTTCCACGGCGGATCCTGTGCGGCGAGAACCCCTGGTCAGCAGCACTTGGCCCGGTTGACCCTGGGAGGTCTGTAACGATCTCAGCTGAGGACGGGAACTCCTGCGCTACGGGACCGCAGTGCACCGGCCAGACCGGCGACCCGATCCGACTCGTGCAACGCCACCCGCTCCGCCGTGAGCAGCAGCCCGGAGACCTGCTCCGCGGTCCGTCCCGCGCTGTCGTTCCAGCGGGTCAGGTCCCGCACCCGGCCCATCCGGATGTCCGGCGCCGGGCACCACGTGACGGGCGACCCCTCGGCCGATGCGAGGGCGTGCCAGACGAGGTCCAGGGAACGCTGCACCGGCTGCGAGTGCACCGCGTGCGGCCCGCCCGCAGCGTCCACGACGGCCCCGACCAGGCACGCACCGACCAGGGGACGGCCGGCCACCTCGGTCGCGGCGGCACTCGACGCGGTCCGGGTCCGGCCCCGCTCGTCGACGTAGGCGAACCAGGCGTGCTGGATCCATCCACGGTCGACGACGGCCCGGGCCTCGGAGAGCACGCGCTGCAGGTCGGCGAGTTCGGCCAGGTCGGTGTCGAGCCGACGCAGGTGCGCAGCGGTCCGTCGGGCGGCGAGGTGCTCGAGGACCCGGCGCACCCGACCGCGTGGTGCGGTCCGGGGTGCGGGGTCGGCGTCGGTGGCGACGTCGTGCTGGACGCGGAACTCGAGGGTCATGAGGCCCCTCCCGATCTTCACGTGCACGGATGGTGTGGGGAGACGCTAACCCCGCCGTCGCGCTCGCGGTAGCCCCCGTCACCCCTCCTGCGGGAAGTGGAGCCCGGGTGCGGTCCCGTCGAGGGACAGGGTCCGGTCCGCCGCCCGGACGACGTCGCCGTCGTGTGTCGCGACGATCACGGTCGCGCCCTCGCTCCGGAGGACGTCGATCGTCTCGATGACGACTGCGGTGGTACCTGCGTCCAACGCGGCGGTCGGCTCGTCGAGCAGGACGAGACCCGGACGGCGGACGAGCACCCGGGCGAGCCCGACCCGCTGTCGTTCGCCCCCGCTCAGGGCATGCACCGGCGTGTCCATGAGGGCATCGATGCCGAGCGACGCGCATGCCTGCAGCGGCGGAGCGGGTCGGCTGACCGGGCGGTCCGGCGTCGCTCGCTGCGCGAGTGCCAGGTTCTGGCGCACGGACCATGACGGGACGAGCCCCGCGTCCTGCGACATGAAACCGACCCGGTCGCGACGGAACCGCCGCAGCCGCCGGTCGGAGAGCAGGCCGAGGTCGTTGCCGTCGACCAGGACCACTCGGGGTACCGGACGTTCGACTCCGCCGACGAGACGCAGGAACGTCGACTTGCCGACACCGCTCGCACCGGTGACCGCCGTCAGCGTGGACGGCCCGAACACCACCTCGGGGACGGCGACCAGCACACGCCCGTTCCGCGCATGCCGATGCGCCCGGACCTCCACCGTCTGCTCAGGTCGCATCCGCGTCGCCTCCGACTCCGGCGTTCCGGACCACTGCCCCGACGACGGCTCCCGACGTCGCGCACGCGAGCACCGACGCCGCGAGGAGAGCAGGAGCCGACGCAGCTCCGAGTGCCAGCGAGACTGCCGCCGCGACCCCGACGGAGGTGACGAGGACGCCGCACTCGGCGACGAGTGTCCGCGCGTGGACACGGAGCGGGCGGAGGCCCAGAGCGGTCGCCTCCCGCACCCGCATCGCGTCCGACCAGCGGAGCGTCTGCGCGCGGGTGGAGACGGCCATGGCGATCACCGCCAGCACGAGCGCCACAGCGATCGCCTCCGCCAGGGCCGTCCGCAGGAGAGCGCTCCGATGAGCGGCTGTCACCGCCGGCCAACGATGCAGCGAACCGACGGCGTCAGCCAGACCAGCGGCGCGGATGACCTGCTCCGGGTCGTCGACGTCGAGGAGCAGTTGACCGTTCGACGCAGCGGCCGTCAGGAAGTCGCCGCTCAGCAGCTCGGACGCCGCAGGGACGACAGCGATGACGGGTGCGTCCGCGAACAGGGGCGCTTCGTCCGTCGCCGCGCCGAAGGTGAAGACCGGGCGGGGGGCGTACTCGATGACCACCGGGGCGCGGGGTGCGGCGAGCGTCGGGTCGACCTCGCGCTGGAACGCGAACCACTCACGCCACTGTTCGACGACGCCCGCTGTCGACGGGACGCCGCGCTCCGGTACGAAGAGCGCCCACTCCCCGGACCTCGTGCTGGTCCGCCCCGGCCACGGCTCGGGGAGTGCGGGCTGCACACGGTCGAGGTACTCGCGGTTGACCACGAGCGTGTTGCCCACGTCCGGCTCCACGCCGCGCCCGACCGGCATGACGGGATGGCTCGCCAAGACCGACCGCCCGTCGTCGACCGTCCGGTAGAGACGAGCGAACGCCGGTGCCGCCGACTCGATCTCGTCGGGGAGCAGCGTCCCCGACAACAGCGGCGTCACGCACTGCGAGCAGTCGACGCGGGTCTCCCCCGCCAGGCGGTACTGGTCGAGCAGGACGATGCGGTCCACGAGCGGACCGGCCACGAGCGCAACACTCGTGACCGCCGTGATCCGGAGGACCGACGTGGCGAGCGCGGTACTGCCCCGCGGTCGCCAAGCGCTCCGACCGGCCCGCAGCCGTTCCGCCGCGGTGCGTGGCCAGCCCGTTGCCATCGCTCCGAGGAACAGGCCGGCGGAGGTCCAGTACGCACAAGCAGCGACCGCGAGGACGGCCGGCAGCTGTGAGCCGACCAGGACGAGCGCGGCGGCTGACCCGGCAGCGGCCGCAGCGAGCGCGACGACGATCTGACACCGCAGTGCTCGGGCGGTCTCCGCGTACCGCACCCGGGGCACACCGAGGACTTCCGCGACGCCCAGCCGACGAGCCGCCGATCTCCCACACAGCCGCCCGAGCATCATGACCGCGACGCCCGAGGCGCCGAGGGCGACCCCGACCCCGGGTCGGCCGATCGTGAACACGATCGCTGTCCACCAGCCAGCCGGTTCGTTCCGCGCGTCGACGCCCGCGCTGCGGAGCTCGGAGACGAACGCCGAAGCCTGATCCGACGACGCGGTCGAGAAGTACACACCACGCGTCGATGTCTCGCGCTCGCTGAGGACCACTGGCTGCTCAGCCACACCACCGCGGTACTCGCCGTCGCGGAAGACACGGGCGAACGCGCCCGGGTCCCCGACGACCGCGTGGACGAGCCGTCGGCCGACCCGGTCGGGGTCGGCCTGGACCCGGTAGAAGTCGATGTGGTCCTGGTCTGCCTGCTCCCGGAGCAACCGCGCGAAGTCGACGTCTTCCGGGACGTCGAGGACGACGACCACCGTGCGCGCGGTGGGGAAGGTCTGCTCGGACCGGTCGAGCGTCGCGAGCAGGGCGAGCGCGATGGCGACGGCGGCGGAGAAGGTCATCGCCACGAGGACGAGCCAGGAGGACCGATCAGGACGCATGGTGTGGAGAAGCGGCGCGCTGGCGCGTTACTTCACGCCCCAGTAGGCGGTGTTGCCGCTCGCGGTCTTGTCCCGGATGGCGCTGGCGTACGCCCCCTTGGGCTTCCAGCCGCTGTACGCACAGCGGTTCTTGCCGTCGCAGGCGGTCGCCTTGTGGGTCTTGCTGGCGTGGCTGTAGAAGGACTGGACGAAGCCGTTCGAGGTGCCGTACTCCCAGTACCCACCGCCGACACGGACGATGGACCGGGTGGATGCAGGTGCGTCAGCATCCGCCGACCCGCCCTCGGCGGCGACAGCAGGCGACGAGAGGCAGAGCGCGGCGACCAGTGACAGGCCGGCGACGGTGAGGCGCTTGTTCATGGTGATCCCTTCGTGAGCGGACCGTGCGAACATACCAACATTGCAGTTCTGGATGCCAGTAGGGATCTCGAGAGGCGCCGACGCACCGTCAGTCGTCGAGCACCGCGTCGATCGCCCGCCGCGCGACCGTGCGGAAGGACGGCTCGTCGCTGATCGCGAGCGCCGACGCGATCGACACCGCCCATCCGCGGGCACGTCCCCACGAGTGCTCGTCCAGGCTCGCATCCGCGGTGGTGACCCGGCGGCGGAAGTCGGCCCGGGCCTCCCGGTCGAGCGTCAGCCAGGCCGTCGCGAGGTCGACGGCGGAGTCCCCCGCGGTGACGTCGCCGAAGTCGACGACCGCCGACAGGTGGTCGCCCTGCGGGCCGGCCTCGACGAGCAGGTTGCAGGGGTGCAGGGGTGCAGGGGTGCAGGTCGCGATGGTAGCCGGGCGGTCGTCCGGGTTCGTGTCGTACCGTTCCCGGCATGCATGGATGGCGCACGCCCGCACGTTGGGCCAGGACCGGGCGGTGGCTGCTCGTGCCGATCGCCGTGCTCGACTGGTTCTCGCTCGTGCCGCAGCCCGTGTTCGTCGCGGCCTTCGCGCTCGCGGTCGTGGGGCTGGTCGGCATGGGGGCGGCACTCGTGGTCCGGATGCTCGGCGGACGCCGGGGTGCGATGGCTGCCCTCGGGGTCGTGCTGCTGCTCGGCGGGTTGGCGATGTTCGGGCTCGACCCGTTCCCGGGCTCGGTGCCGTTCCTGGACCCGTGGTGGCCGCAGATCGTCACGCAGCCGCAGCACGTCACCAGTGCGTACTGGCAGCTCGCGGGGCTCGGGGTCGTGCTCACCGGGTTCGGGATGCTCGCGACCCTGCTCGTCGCGGCGTTCGCCGGGAAGCCCGGCACGTCGTACCGCTGACGCGTCCGGCCGGGGTCCGGTGGTCAGCGCCGGGTGACGACCACGAGCGTCAGGTCCGTCGCCGGGTCGCCCTCGGGCAGCAGCGCGCGGACGTGCTCGACGGCCGCCGCCCCGTCCGGCTGCGCGGCGACGAGGGCTGCGATCGCCTCGGGCCCCTCGACTCCGGGCACGGTCGCCCAGGCATCAGAAGCCAGGACGAGCCGGTCACCGGCAGCGAGGTCGACCGACAGCGTCGAGCGGGACCCGGGTGCGGACGCGGTGCCGAGCCCGACGGGCAGCTCCGTGGAGCGGACCGGTCGGACACTGCCGTCGGCCGCGACCACCACCGCGGTGCCGAGTCCGGCGTCGACCAGGTCGACGTGCCCGGTGGTCGGGTCGAGGCGCGCGTGCACCAGCTCGGCCACCGCGTCGGCGACCCGCAGGTCGGGGGCGACCTGGGCCTCCAGTCCGGCGATCGCCTCGGTGATCGGCAGTCGCGTCCGGGCGGCGAGGGCACCGCGCACGTCGGCGGCCAGGAGGGCCGACACACGTCCGGCGACCACCGCGCCGACCGTCAGGTGCAGGCTGCCGTCGGGGGCGATCCGCCAGTCGGTGAGGCCGCCACCGCCGTCCGGACGCTGGACAGCGAGCGTCGCCATTTCGTGCCCCGGGACGTCGAGTGGATCCGGCACCAGTGCCTCCCGTACCTTGGCGAGCCGGTCGCGTTCGATCGCGTAGCCGAGCTCGCGTTCGGCCCACCTCGCCAGGTCCCGGAGCAGCGCCAGGTCCGTCGCCGAGAACGTGCGCGGCTCGGCGTCCATGATGCAGAGCGTGCCGACGCGGGTGCCGTCGTGCATCGACAGCGGCGCTCCGGCGTAGAAGCGGATGCCGTGCTCGGCGACGGCCGGGGTGTGCGCGAAGCGGGGGTCGAGCCTGGCGTCCGGGATCACCATCGGCTCCGGCGTGAGCACGGTGGTGGCGCAGAACTGCTCGTTCGCCGGCACGCTCGTGCCCTGGTTCCACCCGTAGGTCGACTGCGTGGTCACCAGGTCGCCGTGCACCAGGTTGAGGAAGGTCAGCGGGACCCCGAACGCGTCGTGGGTCATCCGGGTGATCCGGTCGAAGCGCTCCTCGGGGCCGGCACCCAGGACGTCGAGCGCCTCGATGAGGGCCGTGCGGTGGTCGACGTCCTGCGGTCCGGTCATCCCCCCTGTCTACGCGAAGCGTCGTCCAGGAACCAGTCCCTCGGGTGGGGGTCTGCGGTGAGCTGGCGGCGCGGACCGGTCGGTGCGGCCCACCCGGCGGCGTTCGCCAGGACCCGCTGGATGTCGGGGTGGTGGTACACCGGGTACTCCTGGTCGCCGGGCGAGAAGTAGAACACCCGACCGAGTCCGCGGCGGTAGGCGACGCCGGAGCGGAACACCTCGCCGCCGGCGAACGTCGACAGGAAGACCTCTTCGTCCGGGCGCGGGATGTCGAAGTACTCGCCGTACATCTCCTGGCGGTCGATGACGATCGGGTGCGGGACCCCGGCGGCGATCGGGTGCTCGGGCGCGATCGTCCAGACCAGCTCGCGCTCGCCGTCGTTGCGCCACTTCAGCGAGCAGGTCGTCCCCATCAGCCGGGTGAACGGCTTCGAGTAGTGGCCGGAGTGCAGCACGACCAGGCCCATGCCGGCGTGCACGTGGCGGACGACCCGGTCGACGACCTCGTCCGCGACCTCGTCGTGGGCGATGTGGCCCCACCAGAACAGGACGTCGGTCGCGGCCAGACGTTCCTCGGTCAGCCCGTGTTCGGGTTCCTGCAGCGTGGCGGTCGTGACGGTGTCGGCGGAGGTGAGTCGTGCCTCCAGGCCGGCGGCGACCACGGTGTGGATGCCGTCGGGGTAGTGCTCGCGGACGGTCTCGTCACCGCGGGTCTCGTGGACGTTCTCGTTCCAGACGACGATGTTCACCGGACGACCTCCACTTCGTGACCGGCCTGCGCCGAGGCGTAGACGGCGTCGACGACCCGGGTGCGGTGCAGCGCGAACTCGCCGTGGTGGCCCTCGTGTGCACCCGAGCGGATGGTGGCGAGGAACTCCTCGATGACCCGCTGGTGGTGGCCGGCCGGCACGTGCACGGCGGGACGGGTGACCGCGGGGACGCCGTCGATGTCGGAGTACAGCTCGACGGTGCCCTCGGTGGCGTAGTTCCGGACGAACAGCCGGGCGCCGCCGGTGGACCCGAGGAGCTCGACCTCGATGTCCTCGTCGTCCTTGGAGTACGACGCCCACGAGGCCTGCAGCTGCAGGCTCGAGCCGTCCTCGAAGCGGAGCAGGGCGTTCGCGAAGTCCTCGACGTCGAACGGGCGACCGGTCGCGTCGGAGACGGGGCCGCCGCCGGTGCTGCCACCGCGTCCGGCGGTGCCGAGTTCGTTGTACGCGACGGCGCTGACGGCCACGACCCGGGGTTCCCCCATCAGGTACATCGCGATGTCGAGCACGTGCGAGCCGAGGTCGATGAGCGGGCCCCCGCCGGCCGCGTCCTTGTTCGTGAACCACGACGTGATCCCGGGGATGCCGGCGCGTCGACGCCAGCTCGCGCGGGCGTGGTAGACGTGCCCGAGCGGACCGTCCTGCCCGTCGACGGGGCGGACGTGGTCGGCCAGGAACTGCACGTCGGCACGGCGGCGGTGGTTGTAGGCGACCTCGAGCACACGGTCGTTCGCGACGGCGGCGTCGACCATGGCCTGGGCCTCGGCGCCGGTGGTCGCCAGGGGCTTCTCGCAGAAGACGTGTTTGCCGCTCTCGAGTGCGGCGATGGCGATCGGGGCGTGCAGGGAGTTCGGCACGCCGATCGACACGATGTCCAGGTCGTCCCGGGCGACCAGGTCCTGCCAGTCCGGGTACGTGTGCGGCACGTGGCGGGACTCGGCGAGCTCGTGGAGCCGCTCGGTCTCCTTGCCCGCGAGTGCCACCACCTCGGTGCCGGGGAGTGCGGTGTAGGCGTCGAGGTGCGTCGTCCCGGCGTACCCGAGCCCGACCACCCCCACGCGCAGCGTCTTCGATGCGTCCGTCGTCTGCGACATGTCGACCACGCTACCGAGAAACGGGTCGAATCGATACGAGGAACCGGGGGTGGTGTTTTCTGATCGTTTGACCTACCTTCAGATCACATTCGCGCAGGTTCCGACACCAGGGGGTGTCGATCCGCACCTGCGCCGAGGTCAGGGGCTCGTCCGATGCAGCACCGCACCATCACCACCGCCGCACTCGCGGCCGTGATCGCACTCGCCGTGCCGACGAACGCGTGGGCGTCGTCGTCACACAGCGACCACCACCCGGCGCCGACCAGCTCCACCGTGTCGTACACGGCGAGCGACGCCGTCATCCCGAACCCCCAGCGCGGGTTCGACCACACCACCGAGACGCACTACCGCGCCGACGGCAGCGGCTACACCCCGCTCGACGCCGGCACCCTGCAGGGCTACCGCGCCGACGGCGTCACCCAGATCGTCCGGGTGTTCTACATGGAGGCGTTCGTCGACCAGCGGCGCCTCAGCCCCGCCTGGCTGCAGCTGGTGCAGCACGACTACGACACCGCGCGAGCCGCCGGCGTCAGCGTGATCACCCGCTTCGCCTACGTCCAGGGCGGCAGCTACCCGTACTCGGCTCCGTACGGCGACGCCGACCTGCCGACGGTGCTCGCACACATCAAGCAGCTCACGCCGACCCTCCGCCGGAACGCCGATGTGATCCCGACCCTGCAGGAGGGCTTCATCGGCCTCTGGGGCGAGGGCTACTACACCGACCACTTCGCCAGCGACCCGGCCAACCCCGGCGTGCTGACCGAGGCGGACAAGGACGCCCGACGCCAGGTGATCCAGGCCGAGCTGGCAGCCCTGCCGTCCAGCCGCTCCATCCAGGTCCGCACCATGCAGATGAAGCAGGACGCGCTCCGCACCACCTCGGGCGCCGCCGGGGCACTCACGCCGCGGCAGGCGCACGACGGGTCGGCCGCGTCCAGGATCGGTCACCACAACGACTGCTTCCTGGCCTCGCCCGACGACTTCGGCACCTTCCTGACCGACCCGCTGTCGCTCGACCAGGACTACCTGGCCGCCGACTCGCGGTACGTCCCGGTCGGCGGGGAGACCTGCGCCGTGAACGCGCCGCGGTCCGAGTACCCGTCCGCCTCGGCCGAGATGGCGAAGTACCACTACAGCTACCTCAACCTGGACTACAACAAGGACGTCCTGTCGACCTGGGGTCAGGACGGCATGACCGACGCGGCGAAGAAGCTCGGCTACCGGTTCACGCTGACCTCGAGCACGGTGACCTCCGGCAAGCACGCGGCGGTCTCGGTGTCCGTGCGGAACGACGGCTGGGCAGCGCCGTACAACCACCGCCCGGTCCAGCTCGTCCTGACCAACGGCCACCGACACGTCACCGTTCCCGTCCGTGCCGACGCGTCCTCGTGGCAGCCGGGCACGACGGCGACCGTCACCGCCTCGCTCCGTGGGGTGCCGACCGGCAAGTGGGACGTCGCCCTCGCGATGCCCGCCGCCGAGCGGTCCGTCTCCCGCGACCCGGCCTTCGCGATCCAGACCGCGAACGTCGGCACGTGGGACGCCACGACCGGCGTGAACCGTCTCGGGCAGGTGGTGACCGTCCGGCGCTGAGCGTCGTGATCGTCGTCGGCCGTCGCTGACGCCAGGACGCCCCGGGCACAACGGCCCGGGGCGTCCTGGCGTGCGGCGGCCGTCCACCCGTCTTCCACCCGGCGTCCGCCACGATGGGGGCCATGACCCCTCGATCCCTGTTCCGCGGCCTCGCGATCGCCGAACTCGTGACCTGGACCCTGCTGCTGGTGGGCATGCTGCTGAAGTACGGCCTGGGTGCCGGTGACTGGCCGGTCCGGGTCGGTGGCGGAGTGCACGGCTTCGTGTTCCTGGCGTACCTCGTCGTCACGACGGTCGTCGCGGTGAACCAGCGGTGGTCGTTCGGCGCGACGGTCCTCGGCTGGGTGAGTGCGATCGTGCCGTACACGACGCTGCCGTTCGAGGTCGGTGTCGCCCGCCGCGGCATGCTCGACGGTGGGTGGCGTCGCGGCCCCGAGGCCGGGGAGCGCCCGGGTCCGCTCGATCGGCTGCTCTTCGTCGTGGTGGCGCACCCGTTCCTGGCCGCGGCGATCGGGGTGGTCCTGGTGGCGCTCGTCTTCGTGGTGCTGCTGACGATCGGCCCGCCGGTCCCGTCGCGCTGACGGGTCGCGACCGGTTCGGTCGCGCGGCAGCACCACAGACGGACGGGAGGCCCGGTGCCAGCTGGCACCGGGCCTCCCGTCCGTCGTGTGGTCGCGCCTACAGGCTGGCGAGCGCCGCGTTCAGCGTCGCCGACGGACGCATGACCGCACTGGTCTTGGCGTCGTCGGGCCGGTAGTAGCCGCCGATGTCCGCCGGGTGACCCTGCACCGCGACGAGTTCCTCGACGATGGTGTCCTCGTGCTCGGCGAGGGTCGTCGCGAGACCCTGGAACGCCGCGGCGAGCTCGGTGTCCTGGGTCTGCGCAGCGAGCTCTTCGGCCCAGTACTTCGCCAGGTAGAAGTGGCTGCCACGGTTGTCGATCGAGCCGAGCTTGCGGCCCGGGGACTTGTCCTCGTCGAGGAAGGTGCCGGTCGCGCGGTCGAGCGTGTCCGCCAGGACCTTCGCCCGGGCGTTGCCGGTGACGCCGGCCAGGTGCTCGAGGCTGACCGCGAGGGCCAGGAACTCGCCCAGGCTGTCCCAGCGCAGGTAGTTCTGCTGCACGAGCTGCTGGACGTGCTTCGGTGCGGAGCCGCCGGCACCGGTCTCGAACAGGCCGCCACCGCCGAGGAGCGGGACGACGGAGAGCATCTTCGCCGAGGTGCCGAGCTCCATGATCGGGAACAGGTCGGTCAGGTAGTCGCGCAGGACGTTGCCGGTGACGGAGATGGTGTCCTCGCCACGGCGGATCCGGTCGAGGGAGAAGCGCATGGCGTCCTCCGGCGACAGGATCTCGATCTGCAGGCCGTCGGTGTCGTGCTCCTGCAGGTACGTGCGGACCAGGCCGATCAGGACCGCGTCGTGGGCGCGGGTCTCGTCGAGCCAGAACACGGCGGGGGAACCGGTGGCGCGGGCGCGGGTGACGGCGAGCTTCACCCAGTCGCGGATCGCGATGTCCTTGGTCTGGCAGGCACGCCAGATGTCGCCCTGCTCGACGTCGTGCTCGAGGACGGTCTCGCCGGCGGCGTTCGTGACACGGACGACGCCGTCGCCCGGCAGCTCGAAGGTCTTGTCGTGCGAGCCGTACTCCTCGGCCTTGAGCGCCATGAGTCCGACGTTCGGCACCGAGCCCATGGTCGCCGGGTCGAAGGCGCCGTGGGCACGGCAGTCCTCGATGACGGCCTGGTAGATGCCGGCGTAGCTGGAGTCCGGGATGACCGCGACGGTGTCGTGCTCGTCGCCGTCCGGGCCCCACATGTGGCCGGAGGTGCGGATCATCGCGGGCATCGAGGCGTCCACGATGACGTCGCTCGGGACGTGCAGGTTCGTGATGCCCTTGTCGGAGTCGACCATGGCGAGGTCGGGGCCGGCGTCGATGCCGTCCTGGAACGCCCGCTTGATCTCGGCGCCGTTCGGCAGCGCGTCGAGTCCGGCGTAGATCGAGCCCAGGCCGTCGTTCGGGGTGAGCCCGGCGGCGGCGAGGTCGGCGCCGTACCGCGCGAACACGTCGGGGAAGAACGCCCGGATGACGTGCCCGAAGATGATCGGGTCCGAGACCTTCATCATCGTGGCCTTGAGGTGGACCGAGAACAGCAGGTCCTCGTCCGCGGCGCGCTGGATCTGCTTCTGCAGGAACTGCTCGAGCGCGGCGACGTGCAGCACGGTGCCGTCCACGACCTCGCCGGAGACGACGGGGATCGACTGCTTGAGCACCTGCTCGCTGCCGTCCTGCCCGACGAAGGTGATCGTCAGGGTGTCGTCGGCCGGGGCGACCCAGGACTTCTCGTTGGAGCGGAAGTCGTCGACGCCCATCGTGACGACGTTCGTCTTCGAGTCCGAGCTCCACTTGCCCATGCGGTGCGGGTGCTTGCGGGCGTAGTTCTTCACCGACAGGGGCGCACGACGGTCCGAGTTGCCTTCGCGCAGCACCGGGTTGACAGCACTGCCCTTGACGCGGTCGTAGCGGGCGCGGGCGTCGCGCTCGTCGTCGGTGGTCGGCTCGTCGGGGTAGTCCGGCAGGTCGTAGCCCTGCGACTGCAGTTCGGCGATGGCGACCTTGAGCTGCGGGATCGAGGCCGAGATGTTCGGCAGCTTGATGATGTTGGCCTCGGGCGTCCCGGCGAGCTCGCCGAGTTCGGCCAGGGCGTCGTCCAGGCGCTGCTCAGCACTGAGCCGCTCCGGGAACAGGGCGATGATGCGGCCCGACAGCGAGATGTCGCGGGTCTCGACCTCGACGCCCGCGGTCTTCGCGAAGGACGCGATGACGGGCAGGAAGGAGTGGGTGGCGAGGAACGGGGCCTCGTCGGTGAGCGTGTAGATGATCTTGGCCATGCTGGCGGGTACTCCCTTGTTCGCGCGGTCCGTGCCCCCCACGCTACTCGCGGCGTGAGATGTCTCGACATCAAGATACCCGTCCTGTGGAGGAGCGCCAGTGATCCCCGGACCTGTGGAGGAAGCGACCAGCCGTGTCCGCCGCGGAACGCTCAGACCGTCAGGCGGAACACCCGGAGCCCGGCCGCCCGCAGACCGGCCGTACCGAGCCGGGTGCGTAGGTTCCGGAAGGGCCGACGGAACCCCGACCAGGCCCTCGCCGCACCGAGCTGGTGCAGGACCTCGGCGGTCAGGGCGCGCTCGAGCTTCGGGGCCAGTCGGGTCACCCGCGACACGGTGATCACGATGCGCACCGCACCCGGCCGGAGCAGGGGTTCGAGGAGCTCGGCCGCTTCCTGCGCCCGGTGGAACGCGGGGTCCTCGCCGGGCCGGCGGATCGCGATGACCGCGAGCTCCGCATCGGCGGTCTCGTGCAGCTCCGGCACGTCGTCGACACCGACCACGCGCATCCGCGCTGCATCGACTCCGGCACGGACGGCAGCGGCCCGCAGGATCGGGAGCAGGTCCTGGGTGCCGGCGAGCACGACCTCCGCCGACCGCAGGTCGATGGGTTCGTGCCGCTCCCGCGGCGATCGGGACATGAGGGGTCCTCTCCGTCGCTCGTCTCGACACTACTGATCCACAGCCGGGAGGCCCGGATCCCGTCGATCTGCGCACCCCCGACCGCAGTCGGCCGGGGAACGAGGGGCTGTACAACCGGACAGGTTCGTGCAGAATGGGCTCCGGCCATGACTCTCCCTGACGCAGACCACCCCCGCAGCACGCCCGTCGTGCACCTGACGCGTCGTGCTGCCCTGGCGGCGGAGCGGGCTGCCCTGGCGGCGGAGCGGGCCGAGCAGGCCGCCGCGACGAAGCCCCGAACGCGTGCACCGCGACCGGCACCCGAGCGCACGCCGACCGCGACGACCCCGGTCGTCACCGCTCAGGCGCGCACCACCCCGGTCGTCACCACGCCGGCCGCCGCGCACGCCGACACCCGCATCCGCCGGGTCCCCCGCCGCGCGGTCGCCGTCGCCAGCAAGACGGCCGCCAACCCCGCCACCCCTGTCGCCCGCCGCCGCGGCCGCGGAGCCCGCGCCAGCCGCCTCACCCTGACGAGCGCCGCCGCCGCACTCGCGATGTTCGGCGCCGCCGCGATGCCCGCGCACGCCAGCACCGGCACCTCCGCCGCCATCGCGACCCTCGCCCCCGCCGTGAGCACCCAGGACTTCGCCGTCACCCAGGTGGCGCTGCCGAGCACCTCGCGCGACGGCTTCACGGTCGGCGGCGGTGTCGCCTCGACGGGCGCCGGTGCCGTGGCGGCCGGCGAAACGGTCACGTACGGCGGCGACGTCCGCTCGCCGTTCCCGGGCCCGGTGCGGATGAGCTCCGGCTTCGGGTACCGCGCCGCTCCGTGCGGCGCCTGCTCGTCCCTGCACCAGGGACTCGACTTCAACCCGGGCATGGGCGCTCCGATCGGCGCCGTCGCCGCGGGCACCGTGCGGGTGTCGGGGATCTACTTCTCGTACGGCGAGACCGTGATCATCGACCACGAGGTGGACGGCCGGAAGGTCTCGACCCTGTACGGCCACATGATCCCCGGTTCGTCGCCGCTCAAGGTCGGCGACCGCGTCGAGCCCGGCCAGTTCATCGGCAGCGTCGGGTCCTCCGGGGTCTCGACCGGGGCGCACCTGCACCTCGAGGTCCTCATGGACGGCACGCTGCCGATCGACCCGGCCGCCTGGCTCGCCGCGCACACCGGCCGCGCCCTCTAGCCACAGCGCATCCGGCAGCGCCGTGCCGGCGGAACCCGAGGACGGACGGGAGGCGCGCCTCCGGACCGGTGCCGAGCCTCCCGTCCGACGCCCGCAGCCGGGCACACCGACGGGCACGTAGCCTGGGCACATGGGTATCGACGTCCGCAACGAGATCCGCGACTTCCTGTCCAGCCGACGAGCCCGGCTCACCCCGGACCAGGCGGGCATGCCGTCGTTCGGCGGCGGTACCCGACGAGTCCCCGGGCTCCGTCGGCACGAGGTCGCGATGCTCGCGGGCGTCAGCGTCGACTACTACACGCGACTCGAACGCGGCACCCTCAAGGGCGTCTCGGAGGGCGTGCTCGACGGCCTGGCCACCGCCCTGCAGCTCGACGAGGCGGAGCGCGCCCACCTGGCGGACCTCGCACACCTGGCGAACGCGGGCGTGAAGACCACCCACCGGCCGGTGCCGACCTCGGTGCGGCCCGCGGTGCAGCGTCTGCTCGACGCCATCACCGGCGCCCCGGCGTGGGTGCGCAACGAGCGGCTCGACATCGTCGCCGCGAACACCCTCGGCCACGCGCTGTACGCACCGGTGTTCGCCGGTGCCGGGCGCCCGGTCAACACCGCGCGCTTCGCGTTCCTCGACCCCGCCGCCCGCGACTTCTTCCCCCGCTGGGAGCAGACCGCCCGCGACGCCGTGGCCGTCCTCCGCACCACGGCGGCCTCGAACCCGTGCGAACCGGGCCTGATGACGCTGGTCAGCGAGCTCTCCGCGAAGAGCGAGGAGTTCCGCACCTGGTGGGCCGAGCACGACGTGCACGTGCACCGCTCGGGCCGGAAGCACCTGCACCACCCGATCGTCGGCGAGCTCGAGCTGACGTTCGAGGCGCTCGAACTGGTCGCCGACCCCGGGCTGACGGTGTTCACCTACGGCGCCGATGCCGGGTCGGAGTCCGAACGGTCCCTGTCGCTCCTCGGCACCTGGGCCGCCACCGAGTTGGCGGAGCAGCGGGCCGCCGTGCGGTCGACGGAGTCGGTCGACCAGGTCGACTGAGACGGACCCCGGACCGGAAGCGCGCTCGGCCCCGGCCCCGGCCCGAAGCCGCCTGCGACGGCCCGGTTGCCGTCGACCTGCCCGCCGTAGGCTGACGACGTGACGAGGACTGCGGACGGACCGGCTGGCGACGCCGAGCACGGCGGGGCCGACGGTGGCCCGAGCCCGTCCCGCCACCGTCGTCCGGAACCGGTCTTCGAACGGGCGATCCGGGTGGCGCTCGGGCAGGCCCGCACGGTCCTCCACGTCACCGCAGGCCCCGGGGGCGTCCCGTACGAACCGCGCGACCGGGATGTCACCGTCGTCGATCCCACCGCCGAGGCCCTGCCGTTCGCCGACGACTCCTTCGACGCCACCTCGTCGGCCTTCTCGCTGCCCGAGTGGCCCGAGTGGTCGGACCTCGAACGGGGTCTCGCCGAGGTCCGACGGGTCACCCGCGGCCCGGTCGTCCTGCTCACCCGCGACCCGGCCCGCATCCCAGACCACTGGCTCGCCACCTACGCGCCCGAGGTCCTGGCCTGTGACGCCCGACGCTGGCCGACGCTCGACCGCATCGCCGATGCCCTGGGCGGCGAGGTCTCGACGACCCGCCTGCCGATCCCCTTCACGTGTGTCGACGGGTTCTCCGAGGCGTACTACGCACGACCGGAGCGCCTGCTCGACGCCGCCGCCCGCCGAGCCGACCCCGCCTGGGCAGCCGTCGACGAGATGACCGCGGCCCGGTCGGTCGCCGCCCTCCGCACCGCGCTCGAGGACGGCTCGTGGGACGCCCGGTACGGCCGGCTCCGCGTGCAGCCGTCGTACGAGGGCTCGCTGGTGCTCGTCGTCGCGCAGCCGTAGGGTGCTGGTGTGAGCAACCGTTCCGAGGAGGTCGTCGGCGCCTGCGCCGGCATCAGGGCCTGACGCCCCCGCCGTGTCATTCGACACGGCGTCGTCGTCGAACCCTCCGAACGAACCGCACCCGTGACGCACCCTGCTGCGCCGGTGCCAGAACGACAGGCTCACCCATGCTCCCGATCACCGTCGAGGCCCTCCGCGCCTCCTTCGTCAACGCCTCCCGCCGCGAGGTCACCGAGATGACCGTCCCCGACCTCGACGCCGTCCGCTGGGATGACCTCACCTTCCTGGGGTGGCGGGACCCGAAGACCCCGCGCCGCGCCTCCGCGGTCATCCCGACCCTGGACGGCGAGCTGATCGGCGTCGTGTTCCGGCAGGCCGAGGCCTCGCCACGCTCCCGCGCCCAGTGCTCGTGGTGCCAGGACGTGAAACTGCCGAACGACGTCGTCTTCTACAGCGCCAAGCGCTCCGGCCCGGCGGGTCGGAAGGGCGACACCGTCGGCACGCTGGTCTGCCAGGACTTCCAGTGTTCGCGGAACGTCCGGAAGACCCCGCCGCCGGCGTACGAGGGCTACGACGTCGAGGCCGCCCGCCTCCAGCGGATGGACGACCTGCAGTTGCGGGTCGCGGCGTTCGCAGCTGAGGTCTGACGCGACTCGACGACGGACGGAAGGCACGGTGCCAGCTGGCACCGTGCCTCCCGTCCGTCAGGTGGTGGCGTCGGTCAGCGACCGATGCTCGACATGTCGGGGTAGCGGTCCCCGGTCGGCAGCGGCAGCGCCGAGAGGCGCTCGACCTGGTCGGGCGTGAGGGTGAGGTCGGCCGCGCCGACGTTCTCCTCGAGCCGCGAGACGCGCTTCGTGCCCGGGATCGGGACGACGTCGTCGCCCTGGGCGAGGAGCCACGCGAGCGCGACCTGGGCGGGGGTGCCGCCGACCTCGTCCGCGATGCCCTTCACGGCGTCAACGATCTTCATGTTCGCCGCGAAGGCCTCCTCCTGGAAGCGCGGGTTGGCGGAGCGGAAGTCGTCGGCGTCCAGGTCGGACGGCTTCGTGATGGCGCCCGTGAGGAACCCACGGCCGAGCGGCGAGTACGGCACGAGACCGATCCCGAGCTCGCGCAGCGTGTCGAGGACGTCGCCCTCGGGGTCGCGGGTCCACAGCGAGTACTCGCTCTGCAGCGCGGTGATCGGGTGCACGGCGTGGGCCTTGCGGATCGTCGCGGCACTCGCCTCGGAGAGACCGATGTGGCGGATCTTGCCCTCCTGCACGAAGCCGGCGAGCTGCCCGATGACGTCCTCGATCGGCACGGCCGGGTCGACGCGGTGCTGGTAGTAGAGGTCGATGTGGTCGGTTCCGAGGCGGCGGAGCGAGCCTTCGAGGGCGGTGCGCACGGAGTGCGGGGCCGAGGTCAGTCCGCGCTCCTGGCTCGGCGTCTCCTCGTCGGCCTCGTGCTTGTACAGGCCGAACTTCGTGGCGATGACGACCTCGTCGCGGCGGCCCTTGAGGGCTTCGGCGAGGAGTTCCTCGTTCGTGTACGGGCCGTACGCCTCGGCGGTGTCGAACAGCGTGACGCCGAGGTCGATGGCGCGGTGGATGGTGCGGATGGACTCGGCGTCGTCGGAGCCGGCGCCCGAGTAGAAGGCGCTCATGCCCATGGTGCCGAGGCCGATCGCGCCGACCTGGAGGTCGGCGAGCGTGCGTGTCTGCATGCGTGGTCCTTTCGTCTGCAGTCCCGGTCTACTCGCCCCGGCCGCGTCGGAGGGAGGCACTGACCGTGCCCGCCTGGTGGGAATGCCCGAGGCCGTCATCGGTCGGGGCCGCCACGGACGACGACGGACCCGGTCCACGCGGGTGCGCGGTGCCGGGTCCGTCGAGTGGTGCGAGCTGGTGGTCAGCGCTTGCGGAAGTACGCGTTCGAGCTGGGGAGGAACATCAGCACGGCGGCGATGATGACGACGATGACGCCGATCGTGCCGACGATGTTGAACGCGGCTGCGATGCCGAGCACCTGCAGGATCGCGAGGACGAGCAGCACGATGCGGGCCCAGTTGCGGCCGTCGCGCATCTTGAAGACGATGAAGAGCTGGACGAGCGCGATGATGATCGCGAACACGGCACCGATGGTGACGGCTGCTCCGATCGCGGCGCCCTGACCCTCGGCCTGCGCCTGGACCTGCGGCGACGAACCAGCACCGATGAAGCCGAGCACACCGCGGATGATCCCGAGGACCACCGTGACCAGCCAGAGGATGAACGAGACGGTGACGGGTGTCGGACGACCGGTGGCGGAGTTGGTGCTCATCGGAGGGTTCCCTTCGTGGCTCGGTGAGCCGGTTGACAGCAGTGAACCTGAACGTAGTCTTCGAAACGGCTGATGTCCGTTCTCCGCGTGGTCGGATCGTGCCGTGAACCTGACCTTCCGGCTCCTGCTGCTCACCCTGCGCGTGCGCCTGTCGCCGCGCCGCCGGCTGTCGCTCTGGGACGAGTCGCGGACCCCGTTCCGCGTGACGCTCACCGACCTGGACCCGCTCCGGCACGTCAACAACGGCAAGTACCTGTCCCTGCTCGACCTCGGCCGCCTCGAGCTGCTGCTCCGCTCCGGCGCGTGGCACACGTACGCCGAGCGCGGCTGGTACTCGGTGGTGTCCGCGCAGACGATCACCTACAAGCGGTCGTTGACGCTGGGGCAGCGCTTCGAGCTCCGGTCGCGGGTGCTCGGGGTGGACGAGCGCGCCGTGTACATGGAGCAGACGTTCGTCCGCCGCGGGGACGTCGTGGCGCGCGCGGTGGTGCAGGCCCGGTTCCTGCGACGGACGGGAGGCTCGGTGTCGCCCGACGAGCTGCTCGCGGCGACCGGCGGGTCACCTCGTGACCTGACCCTGCCGGCCTGGGTGTCGGCGTGGGCCGCGTCCGTCCGGATCAGCAGCGACGACCGGGGCTGAGCGTGGCCGCCGAGATCGAGCCGTTCGTCGTCGCCGACGCCGCTGCCTGGCGTGCCTGGTTGGACGGGCACGAGGAGCTGTCCGACGGGGTGTGGCTGGTCCTCGCGAAGAAGGGCACGACGAGTCCGACGAGCCTGACGTACGCGCAGGCCCTCGACGAGGCGCTCTGCTCCGGCTGGATCGACGGGTCGAAGCGCGGCCTCGACGACGCCACGTTCCTCCAGCGGTTCACGCCGCGACGGAAGGCGTCGCTGTGGTCGCAGCGGAACGTCGGGCTGGTCGCGGCGCTGGTCGAGGCCGGACGGATGCGTCCTCGCGGTCAGGCGGAGATCGACCGGGCGAAGTCCGACGGCCGGTGGGACCGGGCGTACGCGGGTGCGGCGACCGCCGAGGTGCCGGCGGACCTCCGGTCGGCGCTCGACGCCGTACCCACGGCAGCTGCGCTGTTCGCCGACCTCGACGCGACGAACCGGTACGCGGTCGTGCACCGGGTGGTGACCGCCCCGAGCCCGATTGCGCGGGCGAACCGGGTCGCGAAGCTGGTCGGGATGCTCGAGCGTGGAGAGACGCCGTACCCCCGTCCCCGGGTGGACCCTCAGGACCGTGGTGCCGGGCAGGCGTAGACCGGGTGCATGACCACTGGCACTGACACCACGAACCGTCCGGCCGCTTCGTCCGGCACCTTCCGCATCGGCGGGGACCTCGAGGTCAACCGCCTCGGCTACGGCACCATGCAGCTCACCGGCCCCGGCGTGTGGGGACCGCCGAAGGACCACGACGAGGCGATCCGCGTCCTCAAGCGCGCCGTCGAGCTCGGCGTCAACTTCTTCGACACCGCCGACTCGTACGGCCCCTACGTCGCCGAGGAGCTCCTCAAGGAGGCCCTGCACCCCTACGGCGACGACGTCGTCATCGCGACGAAGGCCGGCCTGACCCGCACCGGCCCGAACGAGTGGCCGCCGGTCGGCCGCCCGGAGTACCTGCGCCAGGAGGCCGAGATGAGCCTCCGTCGTCTGGGTCTGGAGCGCATCGACCTGTTCCAGCTGCACCGCATCGACCCGAAGGTCCCGCTGGAGGACCAGATCGGGGAGCTCAAGAAGCTGCAGGACGAGGGCAAGATCCGCCACATCGGCCTGTCCGAGGTCTCCGTCGACGACGTGAAGGCCGCGCAGGAGATCGCCACGATCGTCTCCGTGCAGAACCTCTACAACCTCACCGACCGCTCGGCCGAGGAACTCCTCGACTGGTCGGAGCAGCAGGGCATCGGGTTCATCCCGTGGTTCCCGCTCGCGACCGGCGGGCTGACGGGCACCGACTCGCCGCTGACCGAGCTGGCGAAGCAGAAGGACGCCACCCCGGCGCAGGTCGCGCTGGCCTGGCTGCTCAAGCGCTCCCCCGTCATGCTCCCGATCCCGGGCACCTCGAGCGTCGACCACCTCGAGGACAACCTGCAGGGCGCGACGATCGAACTCTCCGACGACGAGTTCCAGGAGCTGTCGAAGCTGCACAGCTGACGCACCGACTGCATGACGGGAGGCTCCTCACCGGTCCGGTGGGGAGCCTCCCGTCCGTCGTCCGGATGATGTTCGCGGCGTTCGCTTGCCGACCCATACCGAGTATGTGCATACTCGGTATGCCCGCGGGGAAGTGCTCCGCCGGGTCGAGGGGGAACGATGAGCGTTCGCATGGGCGTACTCGCACTGCTGGTGGCCGAGCCGGGCTACGGCTACCAGCTCCGGGGGGAGTTCGAGCACCGCACGGGGGGCAGCTGGCCGCTGAACATCGGCCAGGTCTACACGACGCTCGACCGGTTGGAGCGCGACGGCCTCGTGGCCCGCGGCGACGCCGACGACGACGGACACGTCGTCTACACGGCGACCGACGCGGGACGCGAGGCGGTCGACCGGTGGTTCAGCGAACCGGTGCCCGCCAAGCGCGGCCGCGACGAGTTGGCGATCAAGTTCGCCATCGCGGTGACCGTGCCCGGCGTGGACGTGCAGCGCCTCGTGCAGGTGCAGCGGACGGCGGCGGTCCGGGCGCTGCAGGACCTGACCCGACTCAAGCGCACCACGGACCCCGAGACGGAGCTGGCGTGGTCGCTCGTCCTCGAGTCGATGGTGTTCCAGGCCGAGTCCGAGGTGCGGTGGCTCGACCACGTCGAATCGAGCGTCGCGCGGTACCGACCCGCTCCCCGGGCGAGCGCCGACACCCCGGACGACGAGGACGTGTACGGCAGCGAGCCCACCGGCCGCCGCGGCACGGGTGTCGTCCGATGAGCACGATGGCGCTCCTCGAACTCGACGCCGTCGCCGTGCAGTACGGCAGCGGCGCGCAGGCCGTGACCGCCCTGGCCGGTGTCGACCTGACGATCCGTCCCGGTGAGATGGTCGCCGTGATGGGCACCTCCGGCTCCGGGAAGTCGACGCTGCTGTCGGTCGCCGGCACCCTGATGCCCCCGACGAGCGGCGAGGTCCGCATCGACGGCGAATGGGTGTCAGACCGCCCGGCCCGCGAACTCGCAGCGCTGCGGCGACGCGTGCTCGGCTTCGTGTTCCAGGACTTCAACCTCATCCCCTCGCTGACCGCGGTCGAGAACGTGGCGCTGCCGCTGGAGCTCGACGGCTGGCGCACCGGACGTGCACGGAAGGCGGCGGAGCTGGCGCTCGAGAGCGTCGAACTCGGCCACCGGCTGGACGCCTGGCCGGACGACCTCTCCGGCGGGCAGCGGCAGCGGGTCGCCATCGCCCGCGGGGTCGTCGGCGACCGCAAGCTCGTCCTCGCCGACGAACCGACCGGGGCCCTCGACTCGCAGACCGGCGAGGTCGTGCTCCGCATGCTCCGCCGACACGTCGACTCCGGTGCCGGTGCACTGCTCGTCACGCACGACGCCCGGCACGCTGCGTGGGCGGACCGGATCGTGTTCCTCCGCGACGGCCGCATCGTCGACGAGACCGTGTACGCCGGCGTCGAGCTGGCCCTGACCGACGCGCAGGACCACCCGTGAGCGAGCGGCCCCGTCGGGACACGCACCGCCCGACGATCCGCAGTCGCACCCCGTTCGCCGTCCGGCCGGCACTGCTGCTGGCCCGACGTCTGGCGTTCGCCCGACCCGGGCGGGCCGTGCTCGTCGCGGCGCTCATCGGGCTGCCGATCGCCGGCCTGGCCGCGGGTGGGGTGCTCATCGCGTCGACCACACCGAGCACCCAGGACCGGTTGAACGTCGAACTCGGGCAGTCCGCGGCGATGCTCGAGGCGAACGGCCCCGACCTCGCCGGCATGCGGCAGGACCCGGTCGACCGGTACACCTCGACGATCGCCAAGAAGAGCCCGCTGCAGCGGTACTACGACCGACCGGACACCTCCGACGCCGACGCCAGCGCCTTCCCGACGCCGGACCTGCTCGGCTCCGTGCCCGACGGGGCGGCGTCGATCCCGGTCCGGCAGAGCACCGCGGTCGTCAGCGGGCCGAAGGTCCCCGTCACGGTCAACGCCGTCGAGGGGCAGACCTGGGCCGGCGCACTGCAGGGGCACTGGCAGCACCTCGAGGGCAGTGTCCCGGAGTCCGGGGACCAGGTCCTCGTCACCCCGGCGACACTCGACCGGTTGCACATCGCGATCGGCCAGACCCTGCAGCTCGACGACCCCGTCCAGCGACAGGTCACCGTCGTCGGGACACTCCGCGACCTCGGCATGCCGAACTCGAACCTCGCGGTCTTCGGGGAGTGGGGGTCGCTCGGGCTCGCAGACGACAGCACCACGCAGGTGTTCCTGCCCGACCGCAGCATCACGTGGCCGGAGATCCAGCGGTACAACGACCACGGCATCGTCGTCGAGTCGCGGGCCGTCGTGCTCCACCCGCCGTTCCCGAGCGCGAGCTCTCGCGGCTCGGGGTCCCTCGTCAGCTACGGGTACGTGGGGCTCGCCGGGGTGTTCGCGCTCTTCGAGGTCGGCCTGCTCGCCGCGGCCGCGTTCCTGGTCAGCTCCCGCGCCGACACCCGGACCCACGCCGTGCTCGCCAGCGTCGGCGGGGACCGGCGCTTCCTGTTCGCCGTGGTGTCCTCGTCCGGGCTCGTGCTCGGTGCCGTCGGGGCGGCCGTCGGGACCGCGCTCGGCATCGTCGGTGGCGTCGTCGCGTTCCACCTGCTCGACTCGGGCGACCGGTTGCGGTACCCCGGCGTGCACCTGCCCTGGCTGGTGCTGCTCGTCGTGCTGGTGCTCGGCGTCCTGGCCGGCTGGGCCGCGTCGCTCGTCGCCGCCCGGAGCGCCAGCCGGGTCGACGTCGACAGTGCCCTCCGTGGAGCCACCCGTCCCGCCCCGGTCTCCCGGCGGCGGTGGGCAGCGGCGGCCGGACCGGTGCTCACGGTCGTCGGCATCGCGATGACCCTGGTGTGCGGTGTCGTCGTCCTCGCGCTCAACGCCCGCCCCGTGCAGGAGGACCACCTGGCCCTCATCGTCGGTGCCGGAGTCGCCCTCGGGCCCTGCCTGGCACAGCTCGGCATCGTCCTGGCCGCCCGGCGGCTGCTCGGCGCGGTCGCCCGGGTCGGCGAACGGTTCGGCCTGCCCGCCCGGATCGCCGTGCGGGACGCCGTCCGCAACCCGGTCCGGACCGTCCCGGTGCTCGCGAGCGTGATGAGCGTCGTGTTCGTCGCCACCGTCGTCCTGACCTTCACGGCGTCGCAGTCGGCCCAGAGCAACGAGCAGTACGCGTTCCGCACCGCGATGGGCGTCGGTACGACTTCGGTCACCGACACCGACGGGGCAGCGGATGCCGACCTCACCGCGCGTGCGGTACGCGTCGTGCGACAGGTCGTCCCGGAGGCGCACGTCCGCGTGCTCGGGGCGAGCATCGAGAACCGCTCGGACGACGGACCGGTCACCCTGCCCGTCGACGTCCACCGGCCCGACTGCGCGAGCGGTGACAGCGGACCCTGCTCGGCCTGGTTGGCGGGGCCGGACAGCAGCAGCCCGCACGTCCTGACGGGCAGCGCCGACGACCTCGGCGTGCTGATCGGGCACCAGCCGTCCCGAGCAGCGCGCGCCGCCCTCGAGCGCGGCGACGCGGTGGCGGTCCGGAGCGAGTTCGTCGAGGACGGCGCCGTCCGCTTCGACACCCGGAAGGCCTCGCAGTTCGCGATGTACGGGGAGCAGCCGACCGGCGAACCCCTGCGCACCACCACCGTGCCGGCCGTCGTCGAGCACACTGACGAGCCGCTGCAGATCGCCGTGTTCCTCACCCCGCAGGGTGCCGCACGGCACGGCCTGGAGACCGCGCCGAACTACCTGGTCGGCAGCTTCCCCGACGGCATGTCGACGGAACGCGCGGACACCCTCGCCGCCACCTGGCGGGCCGCCGCCGGGCAGCAGGCCGACACCTGGTACCCGTCGTTCACCGTCGAGTCCGGGCCACAGGACCCGTTCCGTCCGATCGCCCTGGTCGTCGTCCTGCTCGCCGGCATCGTCACGCTGGGTGCCACGACGGTCGCGATCGGGTTGGCCCGCGCCGACGGTCGCCGTGACGACGAGGTGCTGGACGCGATCGGCGCCTCCCCCGGGGTGCGTCGCCGGGTCTCCACCTGGCAGGCCGCGGTGCTCACCCTGGTCGGCTCGCTGGTCGGGGTCGCGCTCGGGGTCCTGCCGCTCCGTGCGCTCACGCTGCGGTTCACGCCGACGCCGCTCGGGGTCTCGCACCTGCCGTTCGCGCCGGACCCGACCTCGCTCGTGGTGCTCGCGATCGGGCTGCCGCTCCTGGTCACCGCCGGGGTGTGGGCCGTGGCCGGGCGTCGGCGGCGGGTCGCGGTGCGCCGGACGGCCTGAGCGGCGGACGGTCTGACCGGCGGACGGGAGGTGCGGTGCCAGCGGGCACCGTGCCTCCCGTCCGGTGTGTGGTCGCGGACCGCTACTCGGTCAGCCGGACGAGCAGTGGCAAGAAGAGCCCGGCGAGCCAGGAGAGCACGAGCACCGAGGCACCGACCGCCAGCAGGCGGCGGCGACTGCGCTGCTTCGGGCTCTCCGCGATGCCCCAGACGCCGGCGCGGACGAGCAGGCGGTTCGCTTCGCCGACGAGGCGGCGGACCTCCGGGTCCTCCATGTCGAGGTCGCCGTTCTCGGCGTGCTCGGCGATGGCGGTGGCCTCGTCGACCGTCAGCGCGGTGTCGCCCGTCGCACGGTCCCTGCGTCGCATGCGCCCACGGTAGCCCGCGGGTGCCCGGAGGGCCACCGGCGCGGCCGCGGGGCGCGCTCGGGCTGCGCACAACGGAAACCGGCTCGAACCACGGACTGCCGTGGTTCGAGCCGGTTGCTGTTGTGCGGCGCCAGCTCGCGCCAGCGGGCCCGCGGGCCGCGGCGGACGGGAGGCGCGGGGCCACCGGTGGCGACGGTCGGGCGGCCCGCGGCCCGCGGCCCGCGGCGAGCTGGGCCAACGCGCTCCGGCGGCGCGTCCGGGCTGCGCACAACGGAAACCGGCTCGAACCACGGACTCCCGTGGTTCGAGCCGGTTGCGGTTGTGCGGCGGCAGCTCGCGCCAGCGGGCCGCCGCGCGCCAGCGGGCCGTGGGGCCGCGGCGGACGGGAGGTGCGGGGCAGGCTGGCACCGCGCCTCCCGTCCGGCGGCGGTCACTCGGGCAGCGGCTCCGCGTACGTGCGGAACTCGCCGCGCTCGGTGTGGATCGCCCAGAGACGCTCGGCGATCGACCGACCCGAGTGCTCGTCCTGGCCGTCGTCGATGCCGAACGGGATGATCAGCTGGCCGACGTGGACGTCCTCGTCGCGGACGGCGTCGTGGAGCAGCTGCGCGTACGCGGTCTCACCGGCGAACGCGACCGAGGTGCCGGTGACGCGGGCTCCCGGGCGGACGGCGCTGCCGCCGTTCACGAACAGGATCGTGCCGTGGCCGAGCGCGCGCATGCCGGGCAGGACCTGA
Source organism: Curtobacterium sp. MCLR17_032 (assembly GCF_003234795.2). Lineage (NCBI taxonomy): Bacteria > Bacillati > Actinomycetota > Actinomycetes > Micrococcales > Microbacteriaceae > Curtobacterium > Curtobacterium sp. MCLR17_032. The sequence goes on from NZ_CP126268.1 coordinate 3,542,825, forward strand.
CGGACGGCGTTCACCGAGCCGTAGACCGAGAACTCGATCGGGCCGACGAGGTCCTCGGCGGTCGTCTCGAGGACGGGCCGCATGTACTCCTTCGCGGGCAGCGGGCTGTACTGCAGGACCTCGATCGGGCCGAGCTGCTCGGTGGCCTGCTCGAGCGCGTGGCGGAGCGAGTCGCCGTCACGGACGTTCGCGGCGAAGCCGGCTGCCTGGTGCCCCTGCTCGCGGAGGGACGCGGCGAGCTCGTCGAGGCGCGCCTGGTTGCGGGAGATCAGGGCGACGGCGAAGCCCTCGCGGGCGAAGCGTTCCGCGACGGCGAGCCCGAGGCCCTTGCCGGCGCCGACGATGGCGATGGTGGTCATGTGGTCCTCCGGGGACGGTTGGTGGTCGTTCCACTGAACCAGGCGGCCCGGTGCGGCAGCCCGGGATCGGTGGCCGGTTCGTTCAGGGGCGGTGGTACTCGTCGTCGGCGACGTGCTCCAGCCAGGTCGTCGTCGTCGCGGGGTCCTCGGCGTTGTCGAGCATCGCCAGGTGCGCCATGAAGTCGTCGGGGGCCGCGCCGTGCCAGTGCTCCTCGCCCGGGGGTGTGTACAGCGTCTGGCCGGGGTGCAGTTCGACGACCTGGCCGTCCCGCGTGCCGACGAGGGCGACCCCGTCGGTGACGTGCAGCGTCTGCCCCTTGGCGTGCGAGTGCCAGGCGGTCCGGGCTCCCGGTGTGAACCGGACCATCGCGACGGTCATCGTCTGCCCGGGCTCCTTCGGCGCCGCGATCGGGTCGAGCCAGACGTCGCCGGCGAACATCTCGGGCGGGTTCTTCGTGGTGGGCTGCTTCGGTTCGATCTGCATGCCGTCGACGGTAGGACGATCGGGTCGACGTGGGGAGGTTCTGGTCGGACACCCCTCAGCGGGCCTCCGAGACCTGCGGCGTCCACCCGGGTGTGGCGATCGTGCCGTACCAGAGCGCGTACTCCGACCGGTCACTCGTGCGCGCCTGGATCCACACCCCGGAACGAGCGGGCACGGTCACCGGGATGCGCGCCGTCCGTCCACACCGCAGCGCAGCCCGGCCAGCGACGACGCCGTCCTCGCCGTCGCGGCCCTCGGGGAAGACCCGGACCGTGACCCGGACCGCTCCGGCATCGCGGCAGACCGCGACGACGTCGTAGTGGCCGGCGGGGGTCGAGTCGCTGATGAACCCGCCCTCGGCGACGTCGCCGCTGCGGAGGAGCTGCCCACCGCCGCTGTCCCAGCCGTCGGGGTCGGCGACGGTGTCCGCGGTCCGGTCGAGCCATGCCTGGGCGGAACGTTGCCGGTCGCCGTCGGTGCCCGAGCACGCCGTCAGCGCCAGGACGCCGAGGACGAGTGCGGCGACGACGGCGAGGCGACGACTGCCGGCGGTGGTCTGCATGCCCGGAGCATGGCACGGCCGACCGACACGACGAGCGTGTCCGTGTCGTGTCCGCGTCGTGTCCGTGACCCGCACACGCCCAGCCCGTCCGCACCTCCGCGGGGTGCAATCGGTCCACACCCACCCCGGAGGCACCCCATGACGCAGACCCGTCGTACCGTCTCGGCCGTGAGCGTCGCGCTCGTCGCCCTCGCCCTCACCGCCTGCACCGGCGACGACCGGAGCGACCCGTCGGGCGCACCCCGGGCCTCCGCCCCGGCCGATCTGGCGACCGGACAGGTCGCACCGGACGGGCCAGCGAGCGACGTGGTCACCGGACTGGAGGCGCCCTGGTCCGTCGTGCGCACCGGTGACGGTGCCGACGCGCTCGTCAGCCTGCGCGACTCGGCGGAGGTGCTGGAGCTGTCGGCCGACGGCGACACCCGCACCGTGGGTACCGTCCCCGGCGTCCGGCACGGCGGCGAGGGCGGACTGCTCGGGCTCGCCCTGCACGACGACGACCTGTTCGTCTACTCGACCGGCGAGGACGGCAACCGCATCGAGCGCTACGAACTACGGGGCTCGACCGGCTCGTACGAGCTCGGTGACGCGACGACGCTGATCGACGACCTGCCCGCGAACACCTTCCACGACGGCGGCCGGATCGCGTTCGGACCGGACGGCATGCTCTACGCCAGCGTCGGGGACGCCGGCGCGAGCGAGGACGCGCAGGACCAGGACTCGCTCGCCGGCAAGATCCTGCGACTGACCCCGGACGGCGACGTTCCGGACGACAACCCATTCCCGGACTCCCCCGTCTGGAGCCTCGGGCACCGGAACGTGCAGGGCCTCGGGTGGAGTGCGGACGGCACGATGTTCGCCTCCGAGTTCGGGCAGGACCGGCGTGACGAGCTCAACGTCATCGAGCCGGGCAGCAACTACGGCTGGCCCGAGGTCGAGGGCACCGGCGGCGAGGACCAGGGGTTCGTCGACCCGGTGCAGCAGTGGGCCACCGACGACGCCAGCCCGAGCGGTCTGGCCGTCGTCGGCGACACGGTGTTCATCGCGAACCTGCAGGGCCGGGTGCTCCGCGGCGTCCCGGTCGCCGACCCGGGCAGCGCGCACGAGTACTTCGCCGGCGAGTACGGCCGGATCCGCACGGTCCTGGCCGGGCCGGACGACACGCTGTGGTTCGTCACGAACAACACCGACGGGCGCGGTGACCCCGGCGCGGGCGCCGACCGGATCGTGCAGGTCCCGCTGACCACCGGGTCCTGACCGCGCCACGCGGTGCCGCGCCCGATCCGGTCAGGGGACGAGCCGCTCCGCCCGGTAGCGGTCGAACAGCCGGGTGAACGAGTCGAGGGTGCGGTGGTGCTCGGTGAACCCGGCGAGCCGGCTCTTCGACATGTCGGTCATCACCTCGATGTCCCGACCGAGGTCCGCGTCGGTGTGCCACCAGGACGCCAGGCGCTCCAGGTCGGGCTCGACCAGGCCGTGCTCGGCGACGATCTCGGCCCAGACCGGTGCCGCCTCGGCCATCTGCTCCTCGAAGGGGCGCGGGGCGGTGTCGAAGCCCTCGGCCTCGACGCCCAGGTGCGCAGCGATCCGCGGCCACATCCAGCGCCAGCGGAACACGTCGCCGTTCGCGGTGTTGAACGCCTCGTCGGCCCCGGCCGGGTCCGTCGCCGCCCACATCATCTGCGCGGCGAGCAGGTCGGCGTCGGTGACGTCGGTCAGGCCGTTCCACTGCGTCTCGCTGCCGGGGAACACCATCGGTCGGCCGGTGTGCCGGCTGATCGCCGCGGCGACCGCGATCGTGAGCCCCATGTTCATGGCGTTGCCGACCGCGTACCCGAGGACGGTGTGCGAGCGGTGCACCGACCAGGTGAAGCCCTGACGCGCGGCGGCGGCGAAGAGCTCGTCCTCCTGCGCGTAGTAGAAGTTGTCGACGTCCAGGCGCGGCTCGTCCTCGTGGAACGGGGTGTCCGGCATCGCGCCCTGCCCGTACGCCTCGAACGGGCCGAGGTAGTGCTTCAGCCCGGTCATCAGCGCCACGTGCTGCACCGGCGCGTCGGCGAGCGCGGCGAGCAGGTCGCGGACCATGCCCCCGTTGACGGCGATGTTCTCGGCCTCGGTCGCCTGCCGCGACCATGCCGTGAAGAACACGTGGGTGGCGGGGACGTCCGCCAGGGTCGCGGTCAACGACTCCGCGGAGCGCAGGTCGGCGGAGCGCCAGGTGACGCCGTCGCGTTCGGCTCCCGGGCGGCGGGAGAGCGCGGTGACGGTCCAGCCGTCGGCGACGAGGTGGTCGACGATCGCCGATCCGGCGATGCCGGTGGCGCCGACGACGAGGGCGTGCGGGGTCGCGGTCATGCGGGTCCTTCCGGTGGAGGGCGGTGAACCGGAGACAACACCTGTCGGCTGTGTGCATTCCGTCCCGCGCGTGGTCCTCCCCGAGCCCGCCCCGCTGAGACTCCGCACACCTCTGCGGCCGCGATGCCAGTACCGGAGCGGGATGTCCCCCAGCGGTCCTCCGAATGCCGGACTTGTCGACCCTTGGCAGCGGCCCGAGCATTCGATCGTGAAGCACACTCAAGGGGAACTCGGATCGACGCCGAAGACGGCGCGCTCCCGGGTCAAGGTCGGATTCATCGGGATCGTGACAGCCACGATCGCTCTGGTGGGGGCGGTGGGGCTCGCCACACCGGCCCTCGCCGCACAGCCCGGACAGAACACGGGCGGCGGGCCCTCCACGGCGGCCAACGACGCCATCGCCTACGCGGAGAGCATGTGGAGCACGAGCGACGGCGGCCAGAACAACAGCACCTACTACGCACTCGGCGGCAACGGCCCCAGCGCATGGGACTGCTCGGGCCTGGTCTGGAAGTCGTACCTCCAGGCCGGCATCGACCTGTCGAACGGTGCGTCCCGCCCGGTCGTCGGTGACGAGTACAACGCGTTGAAGAGCAACCTCGTGTCCCGGGCGAACGCGGAGCCCGGCGACATCCTGTTCTGGACGAGCACCGGCACCACCGGCGGCGACTTCCTCCACGACGGCATCTACCTCGGCAACGGGTACATGGTCGCAGCGGCCGCTCCGGGCGAAGGCGTCAAGGAGCAGACGCTCTGGTCGGAACCCGGTGAGCAGCTCCTCGACGTCGTCGGGCGACCGACCGGTTCGCTGAGCGGCTCGGGCTCGGGCGGCAGCGCCGTGAAGACCACGACCTACGTCACCGCTGCACAGGTCAACACCGGCAAGCTCTGGAGTGTCACGGCGGGCAACGCAGCGACCGCCTACCCGGTGGGCGTCGCTGCGGGAACCAGCCCGGCGATCGCCACCCTCGGCGGCGGCAAGTACGTGACCGCGTTCCAGGCTGCGGGCGGTGCGCTCTGGACCGTCGATTCGGGCGGAGCGGCGACGTCGTTCCCGGTCGGCATGAAGGCCGGCACGAGCCCGTCGATCATCCCCACCTCCGGCGGTGGGTACGTCGTGGCGGTGCAGACCAACACGGGCAAGCTCTGGACGATCACGAACACGAAGGCAGCGACCGCGTTCGACATCGGCATGGCGGCCGGGACGAGTCCCTCGATCGCGGCTGTCGGCAGCGGCTACGTCGTCGCCGTCCAGACGAACACCGGTGACCTGTGGAGCGTCACGAACACCAAGGCCGCGACGTCGTTCGGCGTCGGGATGCAGGACGGCACCAGCCCGTCGATCACTGCCACCGCGAACGGTGGCTACGTCATCGCCGCGCAGACGAACACCGGTGCGCTGTGGAGCGTGACGAACACGAAGGCCGCAACCGCCTTCCCGATCGGCATGCAGGACGGCACCAGCCCGTCGATCCTCGCGCTCTCGAACGGCGGCTACGTCATCGCTGCGCAGACGAACACCGGCAAGCTGTGGACGATCACGAACGGCAAGGCAGCGACGGCGTTCGACATCGGCATGGCATCGGGCACCAGCCCGGCCATCGCCGCGGTCGGCAGCGGTTACGTCGTGGCGGTCCAGACGAACGGCAACGACCTCTGGACGGTCACGAACGACAACGCCGCAACCTCGTTCAACGTGGGCATGAAGGCAGGAACGAGCCCCGCGATCCTCGCCCAGTAGTCCGTCCTGCCCGATCAGGAGCACCCCGCACCACCCGGTGCGGGGTGCTCCTGCACGAGGTACGGACGTGACCTCCCTCGTGTGGTCGTCTGCGCCTACCGTCGTGGAGGTGACACCACAGACCCCGAACCCGTCCGGACCGCACGGCATGACGACCGGCCGTACCCTCCTGTTCGCCGTCGGCGGTGGCGCCGCGGTCGGGAACCTGTACTGGGCCCAGCCGCTGCTCGACGAGATCGCCGCGGACCTGCACGCTTCGTCGTCGCTGGCCGGGTTGCTCGTCACCGTGACGCAGGTCGGGTACGCACTGGGGATCCTCCTGGTCGTCCCCCTCGGTGACGTCCTGGACCGTCGGCGTCTGGTCCCCGGGGTGCTCGTCGCGTCGGCCGTCGCGCTGCTGCTCGCCTCGGTCGCACCCTCGTTCGGCGTGCTGCTCGGTGCCCTCGGCCTGGTCGGGCTGACGACCGTCGCAGGGCAGCTGCTCACGCCACTCGCCGGCGACCTGGCCGACCCGGCCGCCCGAGGTCGTGTGGTCGGCACCGTGGCGTCCGGCATGCTCACCGGCATCCTGGTGTCGCGGACGGTCAGCGGGCTCGTGGCCCAGGTGGCCGGCTGGCGCGCGATCTACGTCGTCGCCGCGGTCGCCGCCCTCGTGCTCGCAGTCCTGCTGCGCCGAGCGATCCCCCACCTCGACCGTCGCGACCGCGTGCCGTACCCACAGCTCATCGGGTCGGTGTTCCGTGCGGTCGCGCACCACCGGTCGGTGCAGGTGACCCTGGTGCTCGGCGCGTCGGCGTTCGCGGTGTTCACGATGTTCTGGACGGCGCTGACGTTCCTGCTGAGCGCTCCGCCGTTCGGGTACTCCCCTGCCGCGATCGGCCTCGTCGGGCTGGCCGGGCTCACCGGGGCTGTCGCTGCCCAGCGTGTCGGACGTCTGCACGACCGCGGGCTGTCGGTGCCGGTGACCGGGACGGCGCTCGCGCTCGGGCTCCTGTCACTGGTCGTCGCCGGGCTCGGAGCGCGGTCGATCGTGGTGGTCCTCGTCGCAGTGGTCCTGCTGGACGTCGGAGTGCAGGCGGCGAACGTGCTCAACCAGACCCGGCTGTTCGCGATCGACCCGGCAGCCCGGAGTCGGCTCAACACGGCCTTCGTGACCGGGAACTTCATCGGGGGCGCCGTCGGTTCCGCGCTGGCCTCGGTGCTCTGGGGGCTCGGCGGGTGGACAGCGGTCACGATCGGTGGAGCCGTCCTGTTCGGGTTCGCCTTGACGGTGTGGGCAGTCCACCGCCGCGGGGCACTCGCGCCGCCAGGTGGTGGTGACGCCGCGGCGGCAGCCGGGAGGCCCTGACCACGACCGTCGCGGAGCAGCGGTCACACCGCACGCCAGGACCACTGCCGGTGGCTCACCTCAGACCCGTCGGCTCCAGCCGCAGGACGCTCGCCGCCCAGGCGACGACGGAGGGGTCGTGCGTCGCGACGAGCACAGCAGCTCCGGCCGATGCGAAGTCGGTGAGCGTCTCCGACACCATCCGGGCGTTGTCGTCGTCGAGTGCGCTGGTCGGTTCATCGGCCAGGATGACGTCGGGCTGCTTCACGAGGAGTCGAGCGAGTGCGACGCGCTGCTGCTCACCGCCGCTGAGGTCGTGCGCACGGTCGCTTCCGCGTCCTGCGAGTCCGACCCGCTCCAACGCCTCGGCAGTCCGCATCCGGGACCCCCTTCGTGCACGACCCGGACGTCCGATGTCGATGTTGGCGTCGACCGTCATGTCGTGTACCAGGCCGAAGTCCTGGAAGAGGTAGCCGAGGTGGTCCCGCCGGAGTCGTCTGGCTCGACCGAAGCTCCTGCCCGCGGTCGTCCCGTCGATGCGGACCGCCCCGGAGTCCAGTGAGTCGATGAGCCCGATGCAGTCGAGCAGGGTCGACTTGCCCGATCCGCTCGGTCCGGTGAGTGCGAGGACCTCGCCTCGCGCCACACCGAACGACAGGTCCTGCCAGAGCAGCCGTCCACCCCGGCGCTTCGTTGCACGGTCCACCTCGAGCATCACGATCCACCTCCACGGGACCGGACGACCGCCCGGGTCGAAACGGCGATCACGGCCACGGCCACCAGCGAGAGCAGCACGAGCACCGCGGCTGCCGATGCTCCACCCACGCCCGACGCGCGTGCGGCGGGATCCAGTGCCGAGACGGCTCCCGACCCGTCAGGTCGTGCTCGCCACCAGCGGTTCAGGACCGCCATACCGCCCACTGCCAGCAGGAGGCACTCGACGAGCAGCAGGTCGCCGTTCGCACGGGCCGACGGGCGACCGGCCGCGATGTCGGTGAAGAGCCGACGGCCGTGACGTCGGTGATGTGCCGTGGTACCGATCACGGCGAGGGCGACGACGACCGCCAGACCACTGATCGTCGCGAGCACCGCGATGCCCACGGCGGTCTCGGCCTGGCGTCGACGTTCAGCTGCCGCCTGCCCCACGGACACGACTGCGCTGAACTCGTCGCCGAGATCGGCCGCGTCGATGGCGCGATCGGCAGCGGCTTCAGAGGTGAAGACGACATCACCGGTGGACAGCCAAGCCCCGAGCTGGTCCGGCGTGAAGACACGGGAGGCATCCGGGACGACGACGACCACGGCGTCGGTCAGCCAGGAGACCGCCGACGAGTCACCGGCGTACGTGTACGCCCCGGCGGATCGGAGGACCCCACCGCCGATGTGCCGTCGCTGCTCGTCGGACGCCCCGCGGAGTTCCCAGCCCACCAGCGCACGGATCACCGCCGCTCGGTCGAGGTCGGACCCCGGCGGGGTCCAGACCGCGATGCGGTCGTCGGTCACCGTGATGCGGTCACCGTTCTCGGCCCGGAGGTCCTGATGACGCAGGTACTCGGCGTCGACGAACAGCGCCGGTGCGGAACGCGAACCGGTTCCCGTGCCGACCTCGACCGCGGCGGTGAGCAGGGCGTCGTGCCGGTCGAGAGCGGTGCCGACGAGATCACCGATCCGGTCCCAGTAGTCCTGCGTCGTCGATCCGGGCCGGGGGTCCGGGGTGACCCACAGTTGGACGGCCTCGCCGGCCGCACGGAGCTCACGGTCACCGGATCCCGACCGGGCCGCTGCGACTGCCGCCGTGAGGTCGAACACCGCTACGACCAGCAGCAACGTCGCGGCGAGTCGAGCAACCTGTGCCACCAGGACGATCGTCCCCGGAGGCCGAGCTCCCCTGAGGGTGGCCGCGATCGGACGGCGGGCCGCGATGAGCGTTCCGACGACGTGGACCACCATGACCGGGATGAGCAGGGCTGCCAGGAACACCGCTGCCGAGGTCGCGAAGGTCGCCCACGCCGCGAGACCGTTGTGGCACCAGAGGACGAGTCCGACGACCGGTGCTCCGACCAGCGCGACGAGCACGGTCGCCCGGGCCTCGGACAACTCGGAGCCGACGATCGCCCAGGCGCTGCGACCGTGCAGACCGCGGACAGCCGTCCGGCGTGGCGATCCGACCGTCCCGACCAGGCAGAGCGTCACACAACCGAGCACGAGGCAACCGACGAGTCCGGACGTGCCCTTGACGCCCCCGGCGACGCCGAGGCGGTCGAGGACGGGGACCGACTCGGAACTGGTCGTGAAACCGGCGGCCTGCAGCGCTGCGACAGTGGCCCGTCCGGCGCCGTCGTCACCGATGACCTCGTACGAGCCGGCGGGGTCGTAGCGGTCGAGTGCCGCCATCGGCCGCACCGTCGTGCGTACCGTCCGGGAGAAGTCCGCGTAGCCGTCTCGCAGCCACTCGGCACCGTCGGTCCCCGGCGCGGCGGTCACCAGAGCGGTGCGCCGGGCGGTCGGTGCGGACCGGTCGGCGACGGTCCGGACGACCGTGGCCTGGTGTCGTCGTGCGACGTCTTCGAGGGCGGCGGCGATCCGGCCGTTCGACGTGATCCCGCGCTCGGCCACGGCCGTCACGACGGAGGAGACACCGACCACGCCGGACTCACTGAGTCGGGTCGCGCCGAGGAAGGCGAGGACGACGGCGAGCACTGGTGGGATGACGTAGGCGAGACGCACCGAGCGCATGCGAATGGGTCTCCTTCCACGCAGCAGCAGTCACGACCAGGGAGCTGTCATGACCAGGGTGCCGGTTGGGAACACCTGGGAAGGAGTATGCCGTATTTCAGGCGTGCGGACGCGTCACACGACGAGCGCCCCCGCCGCCTCGACCTCCCCGTGCTCCACGAGCCACCGCACCGCGTCGAGCACCGTCTCCTCCGCCGTGTACCGCGGCGCGTACCCGAGCAGCCGCCGAGCCTTGTCGATGCTGAACACGTGGCTGCGCGACAGGTGCTCCCAGCTCGCGTCCGCGTGCTCGGCGGCGGTGCCCTCTCGGAACCGGTCCCACGTGACGGGCTCGAGCCGGGCCTCCTGGCCGAACCAGGACGCGGCGAGCGCCGCGTACCCCCGCACGTTCAGCGCCGTGGGGGCGACGACGGTGAAGTCCTGGCCGGCTGCTGCATCACGGTGCTCGACGACGAGCGCGAAGGCCTGGGCGACGTCGTCAGCGTGGACGTGGGCCATCGTCTCGGCACCGAAGCCGGGCACGAGGAGCGGTTCCCCGGCGGACAGTGTGCGCCAGACCGACGGGTCGAGGTTGCCGACCGGGCCGATCGGCGCCCAGCCCGGGCCGCTGATGTGCCCCGGGTGGAGCGAGGTCGTGGCGAGACCCCCACGGGCGGTTTGTTCCTTGAGCATCCGGGCGATGACGTCCTTCTGCGTGCCGTACTCGCCCACCGGCGGGGTCGCGTTCTCCTCGGTGACGGGCAGCACGGTGCTGGGTCCGGCGCGCCAGATCGAGCCGCAGTGGACCAGGTGCACGTCGGTGCCGCGGAGCGCGTCGACGAGGGCGGTGGCCGACTCGAGGGTGAAGCAGACGAGGTCGATGACGACGTCGGGGCGCAGTCCGACGATGCGGTCGCCGAAGACGCCGTCGCGGTCCTCCTGCTCGCGGTCGGCGGTGACCTGCTCGACCTGCTGCCACTCCGGGGCGTCGACGTAGGCGGCGCGGGTGCCGCGGCTGATGGTGACGACGTCGTGGCCAGCACGCACCAGACGGGGGACGAGGAAGGTGCCGATGTGACCGGTGGCACCGATGACGACGACGCGCTGTCTGCTCATGCCGTCACCGTACGCGCGGCCCGCCGCTCGCCACGCGCAGCGGACGATGCCACCGTCCGCCCGGCGACCAGGGGCTAGCGTCGATCCCATGCAGCGACGCACACTGGGCCGTACGGGCCGTGAGACCTCCGTGATCGGACTCGGCACCTGGCAGTTCGGCGGCGACTGGGGTCCGGTCGCGGCCGAGGACGCCTTCGCCGTGATGGACGCCTCCGCCGAGGCCGGCACCACCCTGTTCGACACCGCCGACGTGTACGGGGACGGCCGGAGCGAGCAGCTCATCGGCCGCTGGATCGCCGCGCACCCCGAGGCCGGGGTGACCGTCGCGACGAAGATGGGTCGCCGCGTCGACCAGGTGCCGTCGAACTACGTCGCCGCGAACTTCCGGCAGTGGGTGGACCGGTCGCGCGAGAACCTCGGCCAGGACACGCTCGACCTCGTCCAGCTGCACTGCCCGCCGACCGAGGTCTTCTCCGACGACGCCGTCTACGACGCGCTCGACGCCCTGGTCGCTGACGGGTCGATCGCGGCGTACGGCGTCAGTGTCGAGACCGCGGACCAGGCCCTGACCGCGATCGCCCGCCCGGGGGTCGCGAGCGTGCAGGTCATCCTCAACGCGTTCCGCCTGAAGCCGCTGGACCGCGTGCTGCCCGCCGCCCGGGAGGCCGGGGTCGCGATCCTGGCGCGCGTCCCGCTGGCCTCGGGGCTGCTCACCGGCAAGTACACGACGGAGACGACGTTCGCGCCGGAGGACCACCGCACCTACAACCGGGAGGGTCAGGCCTTCGACCAGGGCGAGACCTTCAGCGGCGTGCCGTTCGAGGACGGCGTCCGTGCGGCGCAGGAGTTCGCCGCGTCCCTGCCCGAGGGCGTCTCCGTCCCGCAGGCAGCGCTGGCGTGGGTGGTCGCCCAGGAGGGCGTGACCGCCGCGATCCCGGGTGCACGGAACGCCGAGCAGGCCCGGTCGAACGCGGCCGCCGGGTCCCTCGACCTGCCGGACGACCTCGACGCGACTGTGCACGAGCTCTACGACCGGTGGTTCCGCGCGACGGTGCACGAGCGCTGGTGACCGGCGGCCCCGGGGCCCGCTGACGTCCCGGGTTCCTGTGGTCCGCTCGGAAGGACCTCAGGAAGCGTGACCACTTCACATCCGGCCTGCGGCCTGCGCGGGCCGGTCGGTCCTACGGTGATGCCGTGCAACCACGTGCCCTCCGTCAGCCCCGCGTCCACGAGCCCCGTCCGGGTCGTCGCCGACGCATGCTGTGCGTCGCGGGGGTCCTCGGTGCCGCCGCCCTGCTCGGCGCGGGCGTGGTGGTGGTGGTGGTGCCGGGCATCGTCTCGGCGGCTGAACACCCGGCGGTCGTCGGGAGTGCGCCCCACGAGCGCGTCGCGGGCGTCGTCCCGGCGGGCACCGTCCGGGCCGACGCCGAGCGCACGTGGGAACTCGACCACACGCCGGACCAGGTGCTGACCGGGCCGCTCGGGACGGCAGCACCCGGTGCCGTGCGCTTCGCGTACGCGGGAGACTCGGTCACCGCCCGCCCCGGTTCGTGGTTGCGCGACCTCGCCGCCGATCCTGCCGTCCACGCGGTGGGCGGGTACGCCCACAGCGGCTACCGTGCCGACCAGGTCACCGCGCTCATGCCCGCCGTGCCCGGAGCCGACGTCCTGGTCGTCGAGCTCGGCACGAACGACGTGAACCAGGACGTCCCGGCCACCCGCACGATCGCGGCGATCAACACCCTGGTCGCCCGTGCCGGCGCACAGCACGTCCTGGTCGTCGACACCCCGCCGTCCGACCACACGACGAGCCTGTGGGGCGTCGACCGGCGGACCGGGAACGCCGAGATGAACCGTGACCTCGCGAGCGACGCCCGGCACCACGGCTGGACGGTCATCGACCCGTTCGCCGCCGTCCGCACCGCAGACGGCGCGTACGCCCCGGGCACGACGCTCGACGGGATCCACCCGACGGCGACGGCCAACATCGCGATCGCGCGGCGGTTCGCCCGGGCGATCGTCGCCGCGGGCCACTCGGCGACCACCGCCACGACGGCGGCCGGCACCACTGCGGCCGGCACGACCGCGGCCGGGGCCTGACGCGCCGACGAGTTCCCGGGCGGTCCGTGTGCACCTGCGCGCCCGACGGCGGCACGGCAGCGTGCTCTGCTGACCGCTCAGCGCGTGGCGAGCAACGCGTCGCTCGCGTCCCACAGCTTCTCGGCGGACTCCGGGTCCAGCGCCTCCGGGCGCACTCCCACGAGCGGCCGGTCGTCGCTCGCCGGCACCGCCTCGGCGCAGTCCTCGAAGTACCGGCCGCCGACACCCTCGACGAGCGGTGACGCCGCCACGAGCACCGAGGTCGCGGCGCCCTGCTCCGGGGTCTTGAAGCCCTCGGCCGGCGAACCGTCCTCGTGGACGATGCCGATCGCGAGCGCCTGCTCGTGCGACAGGTGCCGGGAGAGGTCGGTGAGGATGCCGCCGGGGTGCACGGCGTTCGCGACGATGCCGTCGGCGGCCCAGCGTCGGGTGGCCTCCACCGCGAAGAGCGCGTTCGCGGTCTTCGACTGCCCGTAGGCCACCCACGGGTCGTAGGGGCGCCGCTCGAACATGAGGTCGTCGAGGTCGATCCCGGCGGTGTGGTGCCCCGCGGAGCTCAACGCGACGACCCGTGCGGCGCGTCCGGTCCGGTCCGCCCCGGCGCGCAGGGCGTCACGGAGGCCGGCGACCAGACTGTGGTGCCCGAGGTGGTTCGTGGCGAACTGCAGCTCCCAGCCCTCCGGCGTCCGGAGCTCGGGGGTCGCCATGACGCCGGCGTTGCCGATGACGACGTCGAGCGGCCCCGTCCACCCGGCGACGAAGGCGCGGACGGAGGCACGGTCGGCGAGGTCGAGCGGGCGGACCTCGACCGAGGCACCGGGGACGTCGGCGCGGAGGCGTCCGGCCGTCCGCTCCCCCTGCTCGGGCCGCCGCACGGCGAGGACGACCGAGGCCCCGGCACCGACGAGGGCGGCCGAGGTCGCCGCGCCGATCCCGGCGGCACCGCCGGTCACGATGACCCGCAGCCCCGTGAGGTCGATGCCGCGGAGGACCTCCGCGGCGGTGGTCGTGGCGTCGAACGGGGTCGTGATCCTGGACATGTCCGGAGTCTACGCAACAGGTGTTGTTGACGGACGGGAGGCCCGGCGCACGTCGCGTGCCGGGCCTCCCGTCCGTCAGGTGGTCACGTCAGCCGGCGCGCACCACCGCGCGCGAGCCGGCGATGACGGCGACGTCCTCGGCGACGGCGACGACCGGGTCCGGCAGGACCGTGCCGACGGCCTTGCGGGCGGCCCAGGCGACGTAGGAGCCGACGAGGGCTCCGATCGCGCCGAGGATCGCGCCCTCGATGCGCAAGTCGGACTTGCCGGACTTCGTGGTGGTGCCGAGGGCGAGACCGGCGAACGCGCCCGCACCGATGCGGCCGAGGAGCGCCGGGAAGGCGATCCGGTTCGGGGTCTTCGGCATCTTGTCGGCGACGATCTCGCCCGCGGCTCCGACGACGAGACCGGCGCGACCGATCGACGAGTCGAAGGTCTTCCAGTCCTGCCACTCACCGCGCAGGTCCTTGTCGCCGTGGTGCAGTCCGAGGACGGCGAGCGGCGTGGCGGAGCGACCGCCGCTGAGGATCCCGAGCAGCAGGGCTCGCGTCAAGGTGCTGGTGGTCCGGCTCTTCTTCGACATGTGTTCCGTCTCCTTCGTGTCCCGGTCGACGCTACTCAGTCCGGCTGTCCCCGAGGCTCAGCCCTTGACCGCTCCGGCGGACATGCCGGACACCAGGTTGCGCTGGATGATCATGAAGAACACCACGACGGGCAGCGAGAACAGCACGGAGGCGGCCATCTGCCCGGTGAAGTCGGTGCCGGCGGTCTGCGTGGTGAAGGACGCCAGCCAGACCGGCAGCGTGTAGTGCGCCTGGTCCTGCATGAACGTGTAGGCGACGATGTAGTCGTTCCACGCGGCGATGAACGCGAACACGCTCGTCGCGATCACGCCGGGCATCACGAGCGGGAACAGCACCTTCGTCAGGACCTGCCAGGTGCTCGCGCCGTCGATCCGGGCCGCCTCTTCGATCTCGATCGGGATGGCGAGGAAGAACCCGCGCATCACCCAGATCGAGAACGGCAGCACCGCGGCGACGTAGGCCAGGATCAGGCCGAAGTAGCTGCCGGTGAGCCCGGTCTGGTTGAAGATGAGGAACTGCGGGATGAGCAGTGCGGTGCCGGGCAGCATCTGGACGAGCAGGATCACGACCAGGATCGTCCGGCGTCCGCGGAACCGGAAGCGCGACAGCGCCGCCGACGCCAGGATCCCGAGCACCAGCGACAGGACGACCGCCCCGACCACGACGATGCTCGAGTTCTTCAGGTAGACGAGGAAGTCGGCGCGGGTGAACGCGGTGACGAAGTTGTCGATCGTCGGGTGTGCGGGGGCGAACAGCGGGGTGCTCGTCAGCGCTTCCGACCGCGGCTTGAACGCGGTGTTCACCATCCAGTAGACGGGGAAGATCCACACCACGCAGAAGACCACGGCGATGGTGCTGCTGATCCACCGCACCGGTCGGCGGCGGCGGCGGTTGCGCCCGGTGGCCGCGACGCCCTCCGGGGTGGGGACGGCGGCGGGGACGTCGGCGTCGACGGGGACGCCCGTCGGCAGTGCGGTGGTCACAGCTCTTCTCCCGATCGGACGAGGTTCCGGATGTAGAGGGCGCTGAGGGCCATCAGGATCAGCGCGGCGATCACGGCGACGGCGGACCCGGTACCGATGTCGTGCCCGACGAAGGCGGTGATGTAGGTGAAGACGCCGAGGGTCGAGGTCGCACCGTCGGGACCGCCCTGCGAGACGAGCCAGATCTGGTTGAAGACGTTGAAGTCCCAGATGATCGAGAGCATCGTCACGAGGAGCAGCGTCGGGCGGAGGTACTCGATGGTGACGACGCGGTAGACGGTCCACTCGGAGCCGCCGTCGAGCCGGACGGCTTCCTTCACCTCGAGCGGGATCTGGGTCTCGGCCGCGTAGAGCGTCAGGGCGATGAACGGCACCGCCTGCCAGACGACGAGCATCCAGATCGACGTGTACGCCAGTCCGGCGCTGTTGCCCCAGTCGGTGTTCGTCATGTCGCCGAAGACGTGCAGCTGGGTGAGCGCCCAGTTCACGACGCCGTAGCCCGGCTGGAACAACCAGTTCCACACGAGCGAGGACGCCACGTTCGGCATGCCCCAGGCGCAGATCAGGACGATCGTCACGGCGTACCGGAGGACCACGCCGAGCCGGGTCATCAGGTGGGAGACGCCGGCGCCGATGAGGATGCTGCCGAGCACCATCGCGGCGGTGAACAGGACCGTGCGCACCAGGGAGGCCCAGAACGTCGGGTCGGTGAGGATCTGCACGTACTGCGCCAGGCCGACGGCGTCGTAGGCCCCGGTGTAGAGGGAGCGCTGGTCGTAGTCGGTGAAGGACGTGAAGACCAGGAAGACGATGGGGGCGATCGTCACGAAGACGAGCACCAGGCCCGCCGGCGTGAGGAGCCACAGCGGGGCGGACGAGCGAGCGGGACGGCCGGTGCGCTCCTGGCTCGGGCGGGTGGCGGAGACGGTCACGTCTGGCCTTTCCGTGAGGGGTGGACGTCGAGGAGTGCGGCCTACTTCTTGTTGAGCGTCGCGTCGGCTGCCTTGTCGAAGGTCGCGGCGGCCTCCTCCGGGGTCTTCGAGCCGGAGACGATGCTGGAGAACAGGTCGTTGATGCTCTGGTCACCCTCGAGGTCGGCCCAGCGGGAGTTCGCCGGCGTCGCCTTCGAGTTCAGGGCTGCCGTGAAGAAGCCCTTGTTGATGTCGCTGAGCGTCGAGTCGGCGGCCTTGATGCCGTCGGTGCTGTTCGGGATCCAGCCGTTGTCGCCGTAGACGTACTTGCTCTGCATGTCCGGGCCGGACGCGATCTTCACCCACTGCAGGGCCAGGTCGGTGTTCTTCGACTTCGCGGCCACACCCCAGTCGGAGCCGCCGAGCATGACCGGCTGGGTCTTGCCGGACTTGCCCGGGAACGGGAAGGTGCCGAGCTTGTCCGCCGTCATCTCGGGGTTCGCCTGCTCGATGAGCCCGAGCGTGCCGCTGGTGCTGAGGATGGCCGAGGCCTTCTCGTCGGCGAAGACCTGGTTCATGTCCGGGCTGTCGGTGTTGAGCGTCGCCGAGGCCTTCGAGGAGTGGTCGTTCGCGAACTCCTTGAAGTCCGTCAGACCCTGCTGCGCCTTCGCGTCACCGAAGCCGGCCTTCCAGGTGCCGTCCTGCTCGGTCGCGATCTCACCGCCGGCGTCCCAGACGAACTGCATGCCGGCGTACCAGTACTGACCGGGCATGTAGAAGGCCGAGAAGTCGTTCGCGGTGTTCTTCGCCTTCACCTTGTCGAGGTCCGCGGTCAGTTCCTCGTAGGTGGTCGGGGCCGTCGTGATGCCGGCGTCGGCCCACATCTGCTTGTTGTAGATGACCGACCGGGCTCCGGCGAACCCGGGGACGCCGTACAGCGAGCCGTCGACGGTCGCCGGGTCCGAGAGCCCGGCGAGCCAGGTCTGCCCCTGCGCCAGGTCCTTCTTGTAGGGCGTCAGATCGAGGAGCGCCCCGTTGGCGGCGTAGCTGGCGACCTGGGTGTTGCCGAGGTCGAGGACGTCCGGCGGGGTGTTCGTCGCCAGGGCGGTGGAGATCTTCGTCGTGATGCCGTCCCACTGCTGGATCTGCACCTTGACCTTCGCACCGGTCTTCGCCTCGAACTCCTTGTTGATCGCGGCGATGGTCTTGTCGGAGTAGTCCCCGGTCATGGCCCACACGGTCAGCGTCTTGCCGTCGCCCTTGACGTCGGCGACGTCCTTGGTCCCACCGCCGCCCCCGCCACCGGCGTTGCCGGCGCTGGAGCAGGCCGTCAGGCCCATCGCGATGGTCAGGGCCACGGCAGCTGCTGCCGCGAACTTCGTCGTACGCATTGCTTCTCCTTGGTGGTCGTTCTGCGGTGTCGGTGTCGGGTCGGGTCAGCTCACGCCGAGCTCCGCGGCGAGCAGGAAGGCTGCTCCGCCCCGGAGGATCAGGTCGCTGTTGGTGGAGGTGGCGGTCACGGCGAGGTCGTTGCCGACGCTCGCGAGGGTCCGTGCCGTGGCGGTCGCGCGGACGGCCTGGATGAAGGGACCCTGCACCAGGTCGGCGGGGCCGGTGACGACGATCTCGGTGATGTTCACCGCGCTGATGATCGGCGCGAGGACACCGCCCAGCGTGCTGCCGGCGGAGCGCAGGACCGCGTCGCGGCCGTCGGGCGACGCGGCGATCCGGCGGGTCAGGTGCTCGGCGCCGATGAGGACCTCGAGGCAGCCCCGGCGACCGCAGAGGCAGGGTTCGCCGTCCTCGTCGATCGTCAGGTGCCCGATCTCACCGGCGGCGAACCGTTCGCCCAGCACCAGGCGGCCGCCGAGCACCATGCCCGTGCCGACACCGTGTTCGAGTGCGACGACGAGCAGGTCGTTGCCGGGCTCGGCCTCGAACGCGTGCACCCCGAGGGCCGCGGTGTTGGCGTCGTTGAGCACGTGCACGGGCAGCCGGAAGTGCTCGGTGAGCTGTGCCTGTAGCGGCAGGTCCGCTCCGAGGGCCACCGAGTGCAGCACGGTGCCGTCGGCGTCGATGACCCCGGGGCAGCCGACCGCGATGCCGAGCAGGCGGCGGGTGGTCATCGTCGCGAGGCGTTCCACCAGCCGGATGATCCGAACGACGGCCTGTTCCCCGGTGGCACCGTCGACCTCGATCTTGGCGCTGTCCACCACGTCGCCGCGGAGGTTCGTGACCGCGCCGACGAAGTGGTCGGGGAGGGACAGGTCGACGACGACGATGTGGAACGCGTCGACGTTGAGGGTGATGAGGGTCGCGGGCTTGCCGACCCGCAGGTCCTCCCGCGGGCCGAGCTCGGTGACCAGTGCGTCGACCTCGAGTTCCGCCACGAGTCCGGACACGGTGGGGCGGGTGAGGCCCGACTGCCGGGACAGGTCGGCGCGGCTCATGGCCCCGTCGGTGAAGAGCGTCTGGAGGATCAGCGAGCGGTTGTGGGCTCGGCTGTGCTGCGGGAGCGCCTTGCTGCGGGAGCGTCGGAGCTGCGCGCCGAAGGTGGTCTGGACGTCCGTCTCGTTCGGCATCAGATCTCCTCCCTCCGAGCGGTTGCCTTAGTAAAGGACCGTTCCTAATCACCTGTCAAGACCCGATCTGCAGCCGTAACACGTGCGTGATCTGGCGGAAACAGGCGGAAGTCATCGCTTGCCACGGATGCGTAAGGCGTGTTTACTAACCCGCATGCGCAGCCCAGACGCCGCGTCCTCGACGCCGAGGCCGGACACCCCGACGACCGGTTCCCGATGAGGATCGGCCTGGACATCGGCGGGACGAAGATCGATGCCGTCGCGGTCGCCCCGACCGGCGAGACCGTCGACCGGGTCCGCGTGCCGACGGGCTTCGGCGCCGACGCCGTCGTCCGGAACACGCTGCAGGTGATCGACTCGCTCCGCGCCCGGACCGGCACGGCACCGACCGCGGTCGGCATCGGGATCCCCGGGCTCATCGACCACGAGACCGGCTGGGTCAGGCACGCCGTGAACCTCGGGTTGTCCGAGGTCGCCCTCGGGCCGCTCGTCGCCGAACACGTCGGACTGCCCGTGCAGGTGGAGAACGACGTCAACGTCGCCGCGCTCGGAGCGGCGCAGGCCATGCAGCTCGACGGGCCGCACGCCTACCTCAACATCGGCACCGGGTTGGCGGCGGGCATCGTCGTCGACCGACGGCTCTGGCGCGGTGCCCGGGGGAACGCCGGCGAGGTCGGTCACATCCCCGTCCTCGCCGACGGCCCGGTCTGCGTGTGCGGGCAGCGCGGCTGCCTCGAGACGGTCGCGTCGGGCTCGGCCCTGGCCACCGCCTGGCCCGGACACCCGGGCAGCACCGCCACGAACGTCTTCGACAGCGCGGACGCCGGGGACCCGGCCGCGACCGCGGTGCGGGACCGGTTCGTCGCCGGCGTCGCCTCGGCCGTCCGGATCCTCGTCGTGACCGCCGACGTCGAGTCCGTCGTCATCGGTGGCGGGCTGGCCACCCTCGGCGAGCGCCTCCTCCTGCCGCTCCGGGCGGACTTCGACGCGGCGGCACGTTCCTCCCCCTTCGTCGCGTCGCTCGGCCTGTCGTCCCGCGTGCGCCTCGCACCGCTCGACCAGCCGCTCGCCGCACTCGGTGCCGCCCACCTGGCTCCCGAGTCCGCCGTGACGACCGCCTGACGCGAGGGGCGGGACCCGGCCGAGCCGGGCCTCCCGTCCGCCGCGTCGGTCGCCACGGCCCCTGTCGGCGCCGACCACCCGGTCGGTCCGGCGCCCCTCCCGTCCGGATCCACCGTCCGCCGCGACCGCCGCGGCTGGAAGTGAGCACGCCATGACCGACCCGACACGTCCCTCCGAGCCGTCCGCCCCTGCCGACCACCGCGCGTCCGGCTCGCTCAGCCGCCGTGGCGTCGTCCTCGGTGGCGCCGCCGCCGTCGCCGCCGCAGCCGTGGCCCTCGGTTCACCGGGGGTCGCCTCGGCCAGCCCGGGAGGCGCGGCGACCGTCGCGAGCACCGGCCGCCGGCCCGGCGCTCCCACGCTGTCCCGCACGCGCTCCCGGGACCTGGCGTACGAGTACCTCGACCTGCGGATGGACGAGTACGGCAGCGGTACCGCCCTCCGGCTGCCGCGGAGCTACTCCGGCGGCTACTTCGCGTCCCTGCCGACGGAGTTCGTGTCCTCGTTCGCGTACGACGACGCGCTGATGGTCCTGGCGTGGCTCGGACGCGGGCGGCGGGGTGACGTGCAGCGGGCGACGGTCCTCGGCGACACCCTGCTGTCCCTGCAAGCGGCGGACCCGATCGGGGACGGCCGGACGCGGGCGTCGTACCAACCGGACACGTTCCCGGTCGCGACGCCCCCGCGGCCGATCGACATCGGCTCCGCCGCGGCCTACACGGGCAACCAGTCGTGGGTCGGGATGGCGTTCTGCCGGTTGTACGCGGTGACGCGGCAGCGACGGTTCCTGGACGGCGCCCTCCGCCTCGGCACGTGGATCGAGGAGCACACCCGCGACGACGTCCGTCAGCCCGCCGGGTACACCGGTGGCCGGAACGCCGACGACCAGCCGATCACCTACAAGTCGACCGAGCACAACATCGACGTGACCGCGTTCTTCACCCAGCTGGCGCAGCTCAGCGGCGACCGGACGTGGAAGCGTCGAGCAGCACTGGCGGAGTCGTTCGTGCGAGCCATGCAGGACCGGACGGACGGGCACCTGTGGACCGGCACCGACCCGGACGGCGTGACGATCAACCGGGTGCCGATCCCCGAGGACGTCCAGGTCTGGGCGTTC
Organism: Curtobacterium sp. MCLR17_032; assembly: GCF_003234795.2. NCBI lineage: Bacteria > Bacillati > Actinomycetota > Actinomycetes > Micrococcales > Microbacteriaceae > Curtobacterium > Curtobacterium sp. MCLR17_032. The sequence continues at coordinate 3,563,920 of NZ_CP126268.1, forward strand.
CTGGCGACCCTCGACCGCCGGTACTCGGCATCGGTGACGTGGGTGCTCGACACCCTGATCGCACACGACGGTCCGTACACCGGGCCGTCGTTCTCGGACACCGACACGAGCAAGGTCTGGTTCGAGGGCTCGGGGCAACTCGCGCTCGCGCTGGAGGTCCGTGGTGCACGCGGCGACCGGGCCCGGGCCTCGTCGGTCCTGGACAGCGTGCAGCTCGCGCAGCGGACGCAGCCGAACGGGGACGGCAAGGGGATCGTGTCGGCGTCGTCGGACGGGCTCGACACCGGGTTCGGGGACCTGTACTACGCGAGCCTGCACACGGGTGCGACGGCGTGGTACCTGCTGGCGGTGACCCGGACGAACCCGTTCCGCCTCTGACGGCGCCGTGCCGGGGTCAGTGGTGCGCGGGCAGTGCCACGGCCCCGGCGCCCCGAGCGTCGTCGGGCACGACGTCGCCGGTGGCCGCCTCGTCCATCGCGGCGGTCAGGTCCTCGAAGAAGGCGCTCATCTCGGTCAGGGTCGTCGCCGAGAGCCGGTCCGCCGCGGCGATCATCCGCGCGTGCACCCCGGTCAGGTGCGACCGGACGGTGTCGTCGCCGTTGTCCGTGGCGACGAGCAGGAACCCGCGGCCGTCGCTCGGGTCGGTCTGTCGTTCGACGTGGCCGGCGGCGACGAGTCGCTTCACCAGCGCCGTGGTCGACGCCGTCGTGATGCCGAGGTGCGCCGCCAGGCCGGTCGGCTTCACCACGGTGCCGCGCTGTCGCGCCTGCAGCAGGAAGCGGACGGCGGCCATGTCGGTCGGACCGAGCTGCATGGTGTCGCGGGTGCGCTGCCGCATGGCGACCTCGGCGGACCGGTAGCGGCGCATCGCGTTGAGGAGCTCCACGCCGGTCTTGGTCGCGCGGTCGGGGTACCAGTACCCGGACTCGTCGTAGGTCCTCGCGTCGACCATGGCGTCCCACCTCGTCCTCGACCACGGGGTGCGGCCGATCCCCCAGGAGTACCAGCACGTCGGGGTGCCGGTCCAGCGCCTCTGCGGACTTGTCCCCCGACCGCCGACTGCTCGAGAGGCGCCCGCCCGCGCGTCCCCCGCGAAGTGGGCGAGAGCGGGAATGCGCGCAGGGCTCCGCGTGTACAGATGATCACCTCGACGAAAGGAGTCCGCCGTGATCGACGACGACCGCACCCCAGGCCAGCGCACCGACGTGGCCCAGCACCCGCAGTTCCGCCTGCAGGACGACGAACCGACGGGCTTCGGCCGCTGGCTCGGACTCATCAACGCCGGAGACTGAGCACTCCGGGAACTTCCGGACGCCGCTCCGGGGGCGACCACGACACGGACGGGAGGCGCGGTGCCAGCTGGCACCGCGCCTCCCGTCTCGTTGTCCGTTCCACCCCGGAACCTTGCGCTCCCCGTGGCCTGGCCACAGGATGTTGACGTTGCCAACGGAGGCAGCACGAGCTGAGGAGGCCGGATCGATGGGGATTCGCCAACGACGGACAGAGCGCGACACGACGTCATCGGGCCGGTGGTGGCGCCTCGCAGCAGGGGTGACCGTAGCCGCCCTCGCGATCGGGGGGCTCGGTGCCGCACCCGCCCTCGCGGACACGACGCCCACGACCTTCCACCCGGGCCAGCAGTGGCTCGACGACACCGGGCAGCCGATCCAGGGACACGGCGGCCAGGTCGTGACGAGCACGGACGACGCCGGCGGGACCATCTACTACTGGTACGGCGAGGACCGCGTCAACGGGTACACCGACACCCGCGGCGTGCACGTCTACTCGTCCCGGGACCTGACGAACTGGACCGACCAGGGCCTTGCCCTCCGGACCATGACGGCACGGTCGGACTTCGACCAGCCGTACTTCTCGGCCCTCTACGGCGGCTACGACGGCTCGCAGCGCGACGCCGTGTACCGCGACCTCGGGGTGACGGCCGAGAGCAGCACCCGCCCCGGCGCGATCCTCGAGCGGCCGAAGGTCATCCACAACGCGAAGACCGGGCAGTGGGTGATGTGGGTGCACGCCGACGGTCCCACCGCCGACTCGGACGCGCAGTACGCCAAGGCCACCGCCGGCGTCGCCGTGTCCGACTCCCCCACCGGGCCGTTCCGCTACATCGACTCGTACCGCCTGGACCGGGTCCCCGCCGACGACCCGACCAACCACCAGCCGGACTCCCCCGGCATGGCCCGCGACATGAACCTGTTCGTCGACGACGACGGCACCGCGTACATCGTCTACGCCAGTGAGGAGAACCTGACCCTCTACATCTCGAAGCTCGACGCCGACTACACGAACCTGTCGGCCGAACCGAGCAAGGCCGTGGAGGGCGTCGACTTCCGCCGCCCCCAGCCGTGGATCGGCGGGCAGCGCGAGGCACCGGCCCTGACGAAGGTCGGCGGCACCTACTACCTGGTCACCTCCGGCGCGACCGGCTGGGCACCGAACGCCGCCGCGTACGCGACCGCCACCGACCTGCTCGGCACCTGGACCGCGCGCGGCAACCCGGCCACCGGCACCGGCGCCGACACGACCTGCAACTCGCAGAGCACGTCGCTGCTGAACCTCGGCGACGGCCGCGTCGTGTACATCGGCGACCGGTGGAACAACGCCACCGACCTGCGGACGGCACCGTCGGTCTGGCTGCCGGTGACGTTCGGCGAGGGCGGCGCGATGTCGTTCTCGTGCGACACGACCTCGTGGTCGCTCGCCGACCTGCATCCCTCCACCCCGTGGACGGTCACGACGCCGATCGCCGGCCAGGCCACGCTCGACGACGACACCAAGGCGCTGCCGGGCAGGGTCGCCGTCCGCGAGGGCTCCACCACCCGCACCCACCGCGTCACCTGGGCCGACGACGCCCTGGCGACCGCGGGCGAGCGGACCGTCACCGGGACGCTCGACGACGGCCGCACCTTCACCCGCACCGTCACCGTGTTGCCGAAGAAGATGTCGTACTTCGTCGACGCCGGTGGGCAGGGCACCGCGGACCACACCGCGGACCTGGCCTTCCTGCAGAAGCGCGGCGACCGTCTGCTCAACAGCGTCGAGGACCAGCGCTTCGGCGTCGACCCCGCCACCGGGAACCACTGGGGGTACCTCGGCACCACCGGCGGCACCTCGGGGACGAGCGGCGGCACCATCACGGACACCGTCCGCTGGCAGGCCGACAAGACCGACCTGGAGTACGCCCTGGGCGGCCTGAAGAAGGGCTCGTACCGCGTGGACGTCGGGTTCTGGGACCCGTGGACGAAGAGCGCTCCGGGTCGGGCTGCCGCGGTCGCCGTCGACGGCGAGACCGTGGCGACGGACCAGCCGATCGACGGCACCTTCCGCACCCTCGCGACCACGGCGACCGTGGGCAAGGACGGCATCGTCGACCTGCGCATCTCGCCGGCCACGAAGTACGGCATCCAGGTGAGCTGGATCATGGTGTCGAAGGGCTGACACGCACCGACGGGAGGCCCGCCACCGGTCTGCGGGACCGGTGACGGGCCTCCTGTGCGTTGCCCCGGCGACCAGCGCCACGCACGCCGACGCGGGTACGGTCGGAGCGTGCACGGGATCGGTGAGGTCGACGAGGCCGGACGGCTGCGGCTGCTCGGCAGCGCGGCGGCGGGTGCGGGCTTCGCGCTCGTGTTCACGATGCTCGTGCTGTCCTCGTTCCAGACCGCGACGCCGCAGGTGCTCGTGTCGGTCGGACTGCCCGCGGCGCTGATCGGTGCCGGGGTCGCCGGTTGGTTGCAGCTCCGCTCCTGGCGGGTCGACGGCGGCTACGAGGCCGTCGTGATGGTCGAGCGCTGGGTGACCGAGCGGCAGGTGCCGACCGGGGTGCCCGCGGAGATCTGGGTCCCGCGACTGCAGGCCCAGGCCGACCAGCAGACCGCCGGCTGGGGCAAGATCGTGCTCGCCGTGTTCTGGAGTGCGATGACCTGGTCCATGCGTGACCAGCACGGCACCGTGATCACACTGCTGCTGCTCGGGCTGTGGGCCGGCCTGGCGCTGTGGAGTGCGCTGTGGGTGATCCCGCGGTCCCGCGTGGCGCGCGACATGCTGCGGCAGGGCGTCGTCGTCCGCGACTGAGCTGTCGGGTCAGCACCACGGGTCGGTCAGCCTGACCGGTCGGGTCAGCCGAGGGCGGCCGTCGCGGTCCGGAGCTCCTGCAGGACGTCGAGCGCGTGACGCGCGAGCCCGTCGTCGTCGCTCCGCTCGCCCTCTGACCAGCGCGCGTAGCCCTGCTTGAACGCCAGGACCCCCATCTCGCTGGCCAGGTGCGCCGTGGTCTCGGGGACGCCGCGCTCGAGCAGCGCCGAGGTCATCGCCGCAGCCATCCCGACGCTCTTCAACGCGTCGCGCTCCTGCAGTTCGGTGCTGGCGGCGACGGCGGCCTTCAGGCGCGGGCCGAGTTCGCGGTTCCGGGGACCCATCTCGCCGGAGGCCCGTTCGAGTCCGGCGGCGACGGCCTCCAGCGGGCTGGCGTCGGCCGGGGCTGCGGTGATCCCCTCGGCGAGCAGGCGACTCAGGGTCTCCTGCCCGGCGACGAGGAGCTCGCGCTTGTCGGGGAAGTGCCGGAAGAAGGTGCTCTTCGTGACCCCGGCGCGTTCGGCGATCTCGGTGACGGTCGTCGCGTCGTAGCCCTGCTCGGTGAACAGGTCGACGGCGGCGAGGACGAGCCGTTCGCGTGCTCCTGGTTCCCATCGCGCCATGGTCCGATCCTAGTCGATGAGACAATTGTCCCATCACGGGTCTACAGTGACGGTACACATGTCCCATCACTCGACTCGAGGAGTCCCCATGCACGTCTTCGTCACCGGTGGCACCGGCACGATCGGCACCGCCGTCGTCGCCGAACTGCTCGCCCACGGCCACACCGTCCTCGGGCTCGCCCGCTCGGACGCCTCCGCCGCCACCCTCACCGCTGCCGGCGCAGAGCCACTGCGCGGCTCCCTCACCGACCTCGACGTCCTGCGCGACGGCGCCACCCGGGCCGACGGGGTGATCAGCCTCGCCTTCAGCCGCGACTACGGCAGTGCCGAGGCACTCGAGCAGGGGCTGGCCGAGGAACGCGACGCGATGGCGACCCTCGGTGCCGCGCTGATCGGCACGGACAAGCCGCTCGTCACCGTCTCGGGTACCCCGTGGGTGACGGGACGCCCCTCGACCGAGGCCGACCCGCTGCCGACCGAGGGCCCGGTCGCCAGCCGCGCGATCGCCGTCACCGACCTGCTCGCGCTGTCGTCGCAGGGCGTCCGGGCCTCGGCCGTCCGGATGCCCCGCACGGTCCACGAGGACGGGCAGGGCGGCTTCGCCGGGCTGCTCACCGACGCCGCCCGGCGCTCCGGGATCGCCGGCTACCCGGGTGACGGTGAACAGCGCTGGCCCGCCGTGCACGCACGCGACGCCGCTGCGCTGTTCCGGCTCGCGCTCGAGTCCGCACCCGGCGGCACCGCCTGGCACGCCGTCGCCGACGAGGGCGACCGGGTCCTCGACATCGCCACCGTCGTCGGGCGTCGCCTCGGCCTGCCGGTGCAGTCCGTCCCGGACGAGACGTTCGGCCCGTTCGGCCCGATCTTCGCGATGGACCAGTCGTCCTCCAGTGCGCACACCCGGCAGGCGCTCGGATGGGTGCCGACGCACCCGTCCCTGCTCGAGGACCTGGAGGCGCTGCGGCCCTGACCGACGCACCCGTCCCTGCTCGAGGACCTGGAGGCGCTGCGGCCCTGACCGACGCACCACGCGGCGGACGGGAGGCGCCCCACCAGCTGGTGGGGCGCCTCCCGTCCGTGCCAGGAACGCGATCAGCGCCGATCGCTGCGGTTGCGGAGGCGCAGGCGCGCGACGGTACCGACGTAGATCCCGCTCGCCCCGGTGGCCACGCTCGAGGCCAACGCTCCGATCCAGTGGCTCGGGGTGCCGCTGGTCGCCGCGAAGCAGGCGGAGCCACCGACGAGAGCGCCCATGGAGACGATGATCGCGAACCGCACGCTCGTGAGCACACGGACGAGGGACTTCCGGGTGTTCGACATCCTCGTTCCTCACACGTTCAGGTCGCCGGACCGGCAACTCGTGTCGGAACCGTACCGAAGCGTGGCCGGAACTTCAATGTGATGTTGCAGTAAGCGCCGCTCAGTGCTCGACGAGCGCCGGCAACGCGCGGTCGGTCTCGGCGACCTCGGTGAGCTTCGCCGCGAGCGGGCGGAGCGGCTTCGCCATCAGCACCCGACCCATGACCCCGCGCAGCGCGAGCGCCAGCCGGGACTGCGTTCGCGGAACTCAACCAGCAGATGTCGTCCTGGCTCGACCTGCCCACCACCGACGCGAACGCCCTCGGACAGGTGCTCTGGGCCGACTCGTCCGGGGATCCGCTCTCACCCGCGCGACTCGGGCAGCGGATCGGCATGACCTCCGGCTCCGTCACGGTCCTGGTCGACCGTCTGGAGGCAGCGGGCCTGCTGGCACGCAGCCGCGAGCACAGCGACCGCCGCCGGGTGACCCTGCGGCCCACACCCGCGGCGCGGGAGCGTGCGCGCGCGTTCCTGGCGGAGTCGAGCGCCGAGATCGCCGCCGCGCTGCAGGGCGCGTCCACCGCCGAGCTCGCGACCTCGACGGCGTTCGTCCGCACGATGGCCGCCGCCGCGTCGGACGCCACGACGAGGCTCCGGGCCGGACGCTCGTAGCCGGCACCACCTGACGGACGGGAGGCCCGGTACCAGCTGGCACCGGGCCTCCCGTCCGTCAGGTGGTCGCGTCGCGACCGCGCTCAGTTGTAGCTGGCCAACCGGTTCGGCGCGGTGTTGCCCGCCGGGGTCGGGACGGCACCACCGACGCCGTTGATGACACTCGAGATGGTGCCGGTGTCACCGAGGGACACCGTGACCAGCCCGTGTGCCTTCACGCCGGCGGTCTGCGGCACCTCGAACGCGCGGTCGGCGTGCACCGACTTGTTCGTGTTGAAGAAGCAGTAGACACCGCCGCCCCAGATCTCGTGCGTCGTGACCGTCGACGCGACCTTGTAGGCGGCGTACCCGGCGCCGGTCGGACTCTGCCACGAGGCGTTGTCCGGCACGTCGTACGGCATCTCGTTCTGGAAGAAGATCGTCTTCCCGTTGTTGCCGTTCCACTGCACTTCGTACTTCTGGTAGTGCTCGACGAAGAGTCCGGTGGCCAGGACGTCGTTGCCGTTCACCTCGACCCCGGTCGCTCCGGTGTTGACCGTCCAGCCCGTCGCGGCCCCACCGTGGTCGGCGCGCCAGGCCCAGATGTGGTCGACGAGGGTGTCGTCGGCGTTCACCTGCAGCGTCGTCGTCGCCCGGCCCTGGATGCTCGAACCGACGCGGAAGAACACGTCCTGGATGCTCTGCGGGTCTGCCGCGTGGTCGACGTGCGAGCCGCTGGTGCCGAGACGGAGCAGCTGCGCGCTGTTCTGCGAGCCCGCGTCGACCACGAGGTTCGACACGTTGACGCCGGCGACGTCGGACGAGGTCAGCACGGCGTTGCCGGCCGTCGGCACGAGCGTCGGGAAGCCGATGCCCGTGACGACCGTGTCCGGCCGCGTCACGTTGAGCGCGGCGCTGAGTTGGTACGTGCCGGGCGTGAAGAACAGGTTGAGGCCCTGCGCCAGCGCGCTGTTGATCGTCGCCGCGGAGTCGCCCGGGTGCGCCACGTAGAAGTTCCGCATCGGCAGGTCCGTGCCGCCGGTGTTCGGCCAGGTGACACCGCTCGAGTTCTGCTTGAGCGACGGGACGAAGACGTGGTATTTGTTCGACGAGTCGATGTACAGGTACGGCTTCTCGCGGGTCGTCGGCGTGGTGGCGAGTGTCGTGTAGCTCTTCGAGAAGTCGTTCGCCGGAGCACCCTGCACGCCCGAGAACGTCATGTTCCAGTTGCCGCCCTGCCACGACCCGAGCGTGGAGTTGCGGGTGTACCACTGCTGCTGCGAGCCCGACGTGACCGTGCCGTCGACCTTGCTGTCCGCGATGTAGCCGCCCGACGAGTAGCCCTGACCGCCGTCCTGGTTCGACGGCCCCATCGTCAGGTTGCCCTTGATGTGCACACGCCGCATCGGCGCGGCCTGCGACACCGCCCAGCGGTCGGTCCCGCCCTCGGCACCCCAACCGTGATCGTCGCGGCGGCAGCCAAAGCAAGCACGCCCATCGCGATGTTCTTCCTCATAATTCCCCCTGTCCTGGTGCCCCCTTGGCACCTGGAACGGACCATAGCGCAGGGCGGGGACACTTCGGGAAGTCGCTTACGGTAGGGCTGTGTCACGACAACGAAGCGCCTATCGGATCCAGCTCGCTTTGGGCATCACGGTGCTGACAGCGGCGCTTACGGGTTGCACGAATGCGGTCTCGCTGACCGCGGCACCCTCCGCGAACGCTCCGCAGTGCGCTGCCGTGCAGGTGCGCCTCCCCGGCACGGTGGCGACGAAGTACGAGCTCCGCAACACCAACGCTCAGTCAACCGCTGCGTGGGGGGATCCGACGGTGATGCTGCTGCACTGCGGCGTGCCGGCACCCGCGGTGTCTGACCTGCCGTGTTTCTCCCTCGGCGGCATCGACTGGATCCGCGATGGGTCCGAGAAGGACGCCATCACTTTCACGACTTTCGGTCGAGCTCCGGCTGTGCAGGTGACAGTGGCGGCGGCCACGTACACGAACACGATGCTCAGTGATCTGAGCGATGCCGTGAACACCCTTCCGAAAGACGGGCACCGCTGCCTCGACCCGCAGGATGTCCAGCAGTAGTAACCCGAAGCGGTGATCGCTCGCCGGGCCTGCCAAGAGGACAGGCGGTGGTGTGCGCAACCATGACGCGAGATTTCGGTGAGGCCCGGTGGGACGCCTCAGCTGCTCTTCGCTGCGTCGTTGACGAGCGTCTCGAGCACATTCGCGTTGATTTGGCCGAGGATGCGCGAGCTCACTCGGCCCTGCTTGTCGAGCACGATCGTGGCCGGGGTGGAGTTGGGGGCGTTCTTTCCGGCGAAGGCGATCTGCACGGCCCCACTGTCCGCGTCGAGGACGTTGGTGTACTGCACGTTGAAGGAGCGAACGAAGGCTTCGGCCGTGCCGCTGGAGTCACGCACATTGACGCCGACGAAGGTCGCATCCGAGGTGGTCTTCTGACTCACCGACTCGAGATCCTTCGCTTCCGCTCGGCAAGGAGCGCAGCTGGCGTACCAGAAGTTGAGTACTGCGACCTTGCCTCGGAGCCCTTCGGCGGTGACCTCCGCCCCTTGAAGGTCCTTGGTTGTGAAGTCGACCGGCGCGCCGCGGTCCTTCGCTCCGAACTCGCTGACCGCCCCGTCACCGGAGATGTAGTTCTTGGTGTCGCCTGACTTGTACTGATTCGCCAGTGAGTCGTTGTCGCTCGAGCAGCTGGCGGCGCCAAGGCCGAGGGCGAGGGTGACGGCAACAACGAGCAAACTTCGTAACTTCACATGAAAAGTCTACGTCCCGTACCTTGTCGGCTCGTGTGGTCGCCTGCAAGGGTGCACATGTCGGTCTACTGGGACTGGCAATGACATAGCTAGGGGAAAACTATGCGTAAGCACACAATCAAGCTCGCAACGCTCGGAGCAGGGCTGCTCCTCGCCGCGACGGTGGTTGCTATGCCGACCGCCGCGAACGCCGCTCCGGCGAGCACGCAGAGCGTCGGAACGTGCACGACGGTCAAGACCTTCAGTGCACCCGGGGGCAAGAAGTACACCGCACCCGTGACCTCGGGCGGCAGCCGCGACTGCCGACTCGAGCAGGGCAACCAGAGCTCGGCAGTCACGCGACTGCAGCAGGAACTCAAGAACGGATGCGAGGGCGACCACAACATCACCGTTGATGGGCAGTTCGGGCCAGCGACGAAGTCGGCGTTGCAGGACGCACAGAAGAGCCTGGGGATCTCCGCTGACGGCATCTACGGGAGCCAGAGCGCGAGCAAGTTCGCGTGGCTGACCACCGACGGAAACCTCTGCTACACGCCTGGGATCTAGTCCACTCATTAGCGGGAGCCACAGAAAGTGCGGAGGAACATCGCCACGGCGATGTTCCTCCGCACTCTCGAGCGCCGACCTGAACCGAGAGCGTGAAGACGACAGCTGGGTGAAGCGGCAAGCGGTGGACGATCCGCGATCCGGAAACGAGAATTCCTGATCGCAGAGGTTGCGGGGGCGCTCGGAACACCCCTAGTTTTACTGTGAAACCAACTGGGGGAAACAGTGAAATACATCAATAAAGTCGCACTTGCCGGGGTGAGCACCGTCTCGCTACTGATCGCGGGCGTCGCGCTCGCGCCGGCAGCCATGGCGGACGAGCCGGCCATCACCGATGGGGCGTCGACACTCTTGGCGGTCGCGCCGGGAACTGTCGTAGGAGACACCGCCACCACGCAGATCAGCGTGCAGGAGCCAGCATCCGGACGGGCTCGACTGCGGGCAGCGGCGCCCCTCGCGCCGACGATCGCAGTGACCTCGACACCGAAAGACAGTGAACCGTTGTCCGTGCAGTTCGCCCTCGACGGAGCGACAACCACGGCCGGCACCTCTGACGGCGTGACGTCGTTCGCGACGGCTGATGCGACCGTAGCGCGCTACGTCTCCGACGCTGGAACTGGTGCGCGAGTCCTGACGGCGTACGCGGCACCGCAGAGAAGCTACGAGAGCCGCACGACGTTCACGTTCGTCGATGGGGAACACGTCGCTCCTCGTCCGGGAGGCGGCTACTACTTCAAGATCGGTGACGACATCGTCGGGGCTCTCGATCCCGCATGGGCTGTCGATGCTGACGGCACGTCGCTTGAGACCGGCTACCGCTGGGACGGGTCAACCCTGGTCCAAGACGTTCAAGTACCTGACGATGCCGCGTTCCCGGTCGTTGCGGACCCCGCTTGGTCGTACACATGGACAGCAGTGGTCAAGAAGGGTTCACCCGCGGACCTGCACAAGCGGATGCATGACTGCTTCAACTGCATCTTCCCCGTTTCCGGCGCCCCCAAGGCGTTCCCGACGTACCACCAGAAGCTGCCCCTGACGGTGCTGACGATGAGCTTCGCCTGCATCTTCGAGCAGGAGCAGTTCCTGCCTGCCGGCAACCCACTCTTCCCCGGCGGAGACTTCGGCTTCTACTTCACCGCGGATAAGGGCCACGTCGATGGAGCAGGCTCAACGATCAGCTTCGATTGGTGGACGGGGGCCGACAACCCGGTCGCCGGCGAGAAAATGCGCTTCACTGTCGCCGGGTACGTCCTCAACGAGGACGTACCCGGCGGACAACCCCTCTACCGCGCGGGCGCGAAGAGCGAATGGGGCAAGTTCGTGAACCAGTACATGCTGTCGATGATGGCGCCGGACGGGTCCTGGTATTGGACCAATTGACCACCACGCGGGATGGTGGGGGCATGCGTGCCCTCACCACCCCGCGTTTCACCGGTGCCACACGAAGCGTCGCATGGGTCGGAAGCCGTCTCGTGCTTCTCGTTGTGCAGCAAGTGACATTCGCCATCACGCGAGCGGTAACCGGCGACCCGTTCCTAGACCACACGGTCGGCACGAACTTCGGATTCGGGCTGCTCTACATCCCGCTCATGGCACTCGTGGCCTCCGCTCTGTGCTGGGTGGGTCTTGAGTTCATTGGAGCAACTCAGAGTCGTCAGCCCGAGTCACGTGCAGTGCGACGCGCGTGCAGTGCAGCTGTGGTCCTCGTGCTCGCGGTTGAGGCGCTCGTGTGCGGTGGCACGCTGCTTCTCGTCGTCCCGAATTACCCGGCAACGGTCGCAGTGATCGCCGCCGCTACCGGTGCGGACGTGCTTCTGCTGTGTTGGCTGCACCGGCCGGCGCTACGCCACTGATCGACAGCCCTGGTGCTTCCGGAAGACTATGTATCCACCAGTCCGGTGCCGTCTTGCATGCCGGTCGGCGCGGCGCCGAAAGGGTTCAGCCAAAGGGTTGTCGACCGGAGTGCTGCCTCGCGGAGTCGGAGCGAACGTCGGAGGTTCGCTCCGCTCCCGCTTCCGCTTTCGGCGTCTAGTGTTGCCGCGCGCCCGCGGCGACCAGGGGTCGCCGGGTTGGGATGAGCGCTTTGGATGCTGTGGCCTGATCCAGTTCCCCCTGCCACCGCGCGACGACGAGTGCGGCGACGCAGTTGCCGAGCAGGTTCACGCTTACCCGCATCGAGTCCATGATTCGGTCAGCCCCCAGCAGCAGGGCGACGCCCGCGACCGGGAAGAGGCCGAGTGTCGTCGCCGTCGCGGACAGCGCCAGGAACGACGAGCCGGGCACGCCCGCCATCCCCTTCGACGTCAGCAGCAGCACCCCGAGGGCTGCGACCTGCTGTTCCAGCGTCAGCGGGATCCCGAACGCCTGCGTGAGGAACAGCAGCGAGATGGACAGGTAGATCGCGGCGCCGTCGAGGTTAAACGAGTAGCCCGTCGGTACCACGAGCCCCGCGACACTGCGGGATACACCGACTTCGGTCAGCCGGGTGATCATCCGTGGCAGGACCGCCTCGGTTGACGCTGTCCCGAGTGCGAGTCCGAACTCGGCGCGGGTGTGCCAGACGAACCGCCAAATCGGCACGCCGGACAGCAGTTGCCCGATGACCAGCAGCAGGAGGATGAACACGGCCGCGGCGCCGTAGCAGGCGGCGATGAGCCACCCGTAGGAGCTGAGCGTTGTGAGCCCGTACTGTCCCACGACGTACGCCATCGCCCCGAAGGCACCCAGCGGCGCCAGACGCATCACCCAACCGAGGATTCGGTAGACGACCTCGAGGCAGAGGTCGAGCCCGCGGATGAGCGGTGCGGTACGTTCCGGGCCGATCGCAGCGATCGCGGCGCCGACGAACACCGCCGCGACCAGCACTTGCAGGATGTCGTTGGTGGCGAACGCGTTGATCACGCTCGAGGGGATGAGGCCGAGAACGAACTCCCCCGGGCTCGGTGCGGCAGCGTTTCCCGTCTTCGCCGTGACGGCGGATGCGTCGAGTGTGGACGGGTCGATGCGGAGCCCGCTGCCCGGGGCGACGAGGTTGCCGATGATGAGGCCGAAGACCAGCGCCGCGGAGGACGCGAGGAGGAAGTACAGCATCGCCTTACCGGCGACCGCACCGACTGCTCGCAGGTTGCCGACGTGCACGATGCCGGTGATGACCACGATGAAGACCAGTGGTGCGATCACCATCTCGATCAGGCGGATGAAGCCCTGCCCCACCACGTTCAAGGCTGGCGCAGCGGCCGGCGCGCAGACCCCGACGATGATTCCCGCCACGACGGCAACCGCGATCTGCACGAACAGTGAGCGGTACCAGCGTGCGGGGGCCCGATTCGACGCAGCAAGTTCCATGCCTCCAGCACACCGACAAGATGTTTCCTCTGGGTGACAGCGACGTACCAGCGGTGTTCCGCGCGAGTGCTGGGGAACGCGCCACTGTGTTGATGCTTCGATGGGGCAGTAGTGCCGCGACGCGGGTCGTGGCGGGCACGACCGTCACCGACCAAGCTGGAGCCGGTACCGCGACGGCGTACGGTGACCAGCCGCAGTGCCTTCCGCGCGTGGGGGCGCTCACATCCGCTCATTAGGCGGAGGAAACCGCACCGCCCCCACCCGCGTTGCCGTCGCCGTCCGGCTCGTTCGCGCGAACAGGGCGGAGGCGACGTCGTGCCGACCCTGCTCCGGAACCGATGACAGGCTCAGAGGCGAGCGGTCGAGGGCGAGTCGGTGTCGGGGCGGATGGCGGCCGCGAGGTCAGCCTCAGTCGGGAGTGCGGCCTGCACGGATGGTGGCAGGAGGTCGTAGCTGGCGACCCCGATGGGTGTCTGCTGTCCGGCGAGGGAGTACCGGACGACGGCGTCGTTCTTGTCCGCCACGAGGAGCAGGCCGACGGTGTCGGCGTGCTGGGTGCGGCGGAGGCGGTCGTCGACGAGGGATACGTAGAAGCCGAGCTGGCCGAGGTACTCGGGCTTGAACTTTCCGGTCTTGAGTTCGATGACGACGTAGCGGAGCTGCTCGACGTGGAAGAAGAGCAGGTCGACGTAGAAGTCGTCGCCGTCGACGTCGAAGTGCACCTGCCGGCCCACGAACGCGAACCCCTCTCCGAGCTCGCGGAGGGTGTCGATGATCCGGTCGACGAGGGCCTGCTCGAGGTGGCGTTCCTTCCCATCGCCGTCGAGGGCGAGGAAGTCCAGCACGTACGGGTCCTTCGTCAACTGCTGCGCGAGATCTGAATCGCCGGCGGGCAGGACCTCGGCGAAGTTCGTCGGCGCCGCTTCCAGCCGCACGTGGGAATCGGTGCGGATGTGGTGCTCGAGCACGTTCCGGGACCACCCGTGCTGCAGGGCCTGCTCGGCGTACCAGTTGCGGGTCTGCTGGTCGTCGAGCCGGTCGAGGAGCACGGTGATGTGCCCCCAGGGCAGTTGTGCAACAGCCTGTTGCACAGTCTCCTGCTGCGACCAGGCAGCAGCGAACGCGCGCATGTAGGCAAGGTTCCGGGGAGAGAAGCCGCGCATCTCCGGGAACTCGGCTCGGAGATCCTCCGCGAGACGGCTGATGACCTTGGTGCCCCACCCCTCTTGTTGCTGCCGATGCAGGATCGTCGTACCGATCTGGCCGTACAGCACCACGAGTTCCGAGTTCACGCGACGTTGCGCCGTGAACCGCGCATTCCTCACGTGCTCCTTCAGGCTCGCCAATGTTGCCGCGTAGCTCGACGGGACAGCCGTATTCGCACTCACCGTCCTAGTTTGCACCCCGGATCCCGGGCCACCGCGCGCGGGCCATGTAATCAAGGGGAGACATGTGTCACAGTAGAGCCGCAATCCTCGAATGAAAGGCGGCGTTCCTATGGCGCAGAAAGTCACCACGACCCTGGTCGATGACCTGACCGGCGACACCATCGACGAAGGCAAGGGCCGTACCGTGTCCTTCTCGTTCGATGGCAGCCACTACGAGATCGACCTCTCCGACGACAACGCTGACGCGCTTCGCGAAGCGTTCTCCGACTACGTTGCCGCAGCGCGGAAGGTCAGTGGCAACCGCCAGGGCCGCTCGAGCGGCGGAAGCACGGCCAAGCGCAGCAACTCCGACGAGCTCGCGAAGATCCGCGAGTGGGCGAACGCGAACGGGCACGAGGTCTCGAGCCGTGGCCGCATCAGCCAGGCAGTCCGCGACGCGTACGACGCCGCACACTGACTGTCACTTCACGCAAGAACGGCCGGCACCCGCTACGGGGGCCGGCCGTTCTTCATACAATCTCAACCAGCGGCTTGCCGCTGGTTGGTGGAAAGGTGCAGGCGGCATAGCAACCCGAATGCCATAGCACCTGCACCGAACCACCCTACAGAACTCGCGCTATGCAGAAGGACGAGTGGTGCTGGTCACCGGGGCATGACCGAGGCGCAGCTCGGCGTTTACGGAGCCGTCGTTGTTCCCACCCCTCGATTTACCATGAACGATCGTTTTCGTTCACGGCAGCAGCGCTGGTCGTTGCTCGGATTCATCGATTTCACTTGACGGTCAGCACTGTCAGACGTGAACTTGATCGGCCGTGAATCGTTCCATGAACGAGATTGGTCGGTAACCTCGTGCGAGCGCGACGCGACGACCGTCGCTCCCACGCGCCCGGAAGGAACCCACAACCCATGAGTCCGCTCCTCCCCCGCCTGGGTCGACGTGCAGCACGCGTCGCCCTCGCCAGCACGGCCGTCGCGGTCGTCTCGGCCCTCGCCCTGACCGGGTGCTCGGGATCGTCGAACGAACGGGGCGGCGCCGACGCGACCGTCCGGATCGGGCTCGTCCTCGAACCGACCAGCCTGGACATCCGCACGCAGTCCGGTGCCGCGCTCGACCAGGTGCTCATCGACAATGTGTACCAGGGGCTCGTCGGCCGGTCGGGCTCCGACGGTGGCATCCGCGACGTGCTCGCCTCGGAGCACGAGGTCTCGGCGGACGGGCTCACCTACACGTTCACGCTCCGCGACGGGACGACGTTCCAGGACGGCAAGCCGGTCACCGCCGCCGACGTGGTGTGGTCGCTGCAGCAGGTGCAGGACGACGCGTCGTACGTCGACTCCGCGCAGCTCGCGAACGTGGCGTCGATCGAGTCGCCGTCCGCCGACCAGGTCGTGCTGCGCCTGTCGAAGCCGGACTCCGACCTGCTCTGGAACCTGACCGGCCGCGCCGGGCTCGTGCTCGAGCGGGCCGCGAAGAACGACCTGTCGGACTCGGCGAACGGCACCGGCCCGTACGAGGTGTCGAGCTGGAAGCAGGGCGACGCGCTCGTCTTCGCCCGGAACGCCGAGTACTGGGGCACGAAGGCGAAGGTCGCGAAGGTCGAGTTCCGCTACATCACCGACGGGTCCGCGGCGGTGAACGCGATGGCGGCTGGTGACCTCGATGTGCAGACGTCGGTCGACGGCACGCTCAGGAGCCAGCTCGAGGGCAACGCCGACATCTCGCTGCACACCGGGAAGACGACGGACAAGTACACGCTCGCGTTCAACGACCGCAAGGCACCCTTCACCGACGTGCGCGTCCGCAAGGCGATCCGCCAGGCGATCGACCCGAAGGCGCTCATCAAGGCGATCGGCGGGACCGGCGTGCCGCAGGGGGGCCCGATCCCCGAGCTCGACCCGGGCTACCAGGACCTGACCGGCGTCGATGCGTACGACCCCTCCGCCGCGAAGCAGCTGCTGAGCGAGGCCGGGGCGAAGGACCTCGAGCTCACGCTGACCTACCCGAACATCTACGCGGCGACGATCGGCGACGTGCTGAAGTCGCAGCTCGCCGACGTCGGGATCACCCTGAGCGTCAAGCGGGTCGACTTCGCCACGTGGCTGTCGCAGGTGTTCGAGCAGCCCAAGACCGGCGAGCGGGACTTCGACCTGTCGATGGTCAACCACGTCGAGTCCCGCGACTTCGGCAACTGGGCGAACCCGGACTACTACTTCGGGTACGACAACCCGCAGGTGCAGGCGCTGTACGCCCAGTCCGTCGCCGCGACCACCGAGCAGGCCAAGGACGAGGCGCTCCGCGCGGCCGCGAAGATCGTCAGCGAGGACGCCGCCGGCGAGTGGCTGTACACCGCGACGGCGATCACGGCCGTCCGGAAGGGCGTGACCGGCGTGCCATACGACGGCACGAACTCGCGCCTGGACCTCGCGCAGCTCGCGGTCAAGTAACAGCAGAGCGGGCCCGGGAGAGCACCGGGCCCGCTCTGTTACTTGCCTAGATGCGCTGGAAGCCGCAGCTTCCGCTCTGATCGAAGATCGGCCATCCCAGGGCACGAGCGGTGTTCGTGCCGTAGATGCCATCGGCGGTGACACCGTACTTCGCCTGCGCACGCTGCAACGCTGCCTTCGTCGCAGGCCCGAAGTTCCCGTCCTGTGTGAGCCCTGCCCGCACACCACACGAGGAATTGAGCTCCGCTTGCAGCGCCCTGACTGCGCCGCTCACAGCACCCGGGTCCATGCGGCAGTCGCCACTGCCACCCGAGGTGACCGGTACCACGATCGAGGCGCCGGACGTGGCAGTCACCGTCTTGGAGGTGGAGCAGGTACCTACCGCCTGGGCGGCTGCGTTTGCTGCTCCCCCCGAGGCGAGTGAACCAACGACGAGCGCTGCAGCAACGACACTCGTCGCGAAAATCTTGCTTCGAATCACACTGTCCCCTTTGATCAGCGAGCGAGATGTCGCCCTCGGGCAACTTAGAACTAGGCAGACCGCTTTGTCTACTCTCTTCGAGCAAAATTCACCTCGAGGGCGGTGCGGAACTTCGGGTTTTGACTCTGGGACCGTGGAGTTAATCCTCAGCACCGGGCTGCCGGCGAGCCCCCGCGGTAATGCCCTACCCTCGAGCGGAGCCACTTCCACGGTGGGTGAGCCGCCTCGCAAGGCCGGCGGAGATCGACCTCTCCGACGACAACGCGGACGCGCTGCACGATGCTGTCTCTGACCACGTCGCGGCCGCCTGAAAGTTCGGTGGCCATCAGGCAGGCAGCGCTGGCGGCAACGCGCGCAAGCGAGGCAACTGGGGCGAGCTCGACGCCGCACACTGACCAGACTCCCCCGACCGCGACGAAGGCCGACCGCATGGGCGGCCGGCCTTCGTCGCGTGTGCTGATAGCGGTCTCTTATGTCAGGTGGCGTTCGGAGCGGCTATTTGAGCGCTGTCAAAGCCCGAAGATCAGGTTTGCACTTGACGAACAAGTGTGCAAAAGGGTGCCAGTTAGAAGTGATGGAGGAAAACTCGAACTTTATCCGCCTTTTCTGGGGTGAATCGCGATACAATCCCTGCCACCCTCAGTCTTTCGAGTACCGTCCGAACAGCATCATTGTCCGGAAGCCTAGGACGCTTCCGTCCCGGGTCAGCGACAGCAGCATATTCGCCTTTGAGTGCCCGGAGGATCTCCCGCAACTCGTCGATCGATATGCGCTCACTGTTGACCGTGAGGAGGCGGATGATGCGGTCAGGGGCCACACCTCCACGATGCAGCCTCAAAATAGTGGGCGCACCGATCCGGACGCGTCCGCTCAGCGAGCAGTCTGCCGCTGCTTCAAACGAGGCTTGAGGCAGCGACTCCCACTCCCCCAACAAGGTAATCACGCGTGCCTGGACCGCCGACGCGACGGAGTTGCTGCTGAGGAGCTGAGCAACGAAACGTGGTTGAAGCGTCGACGGACCGACAAGCTCCACGTACTTGGTCGAGGCGCGGATTGCGCGCTCTTGTGTTGACCAGTCCACCATCAGACGTACCGTGAAAGCCTCCTCGTCATCACCAATGAGTTGCGCGGCGATGAGTTCCGCGATCAGGTCTCCTGCGCGCGGCTCGATATCCGTGCTTGGAAGCACCCCGGGCTCGAGCGCCGCCACGATACGCGCACGATCCGACGCCGTGAAAGAGTCCGAAGGGGAGTTCACTACTGCGAGAGCGACCAAGGTCAGATCTTCGGCACTTTCATCCACCGCCCCCTCAATCGACCCGGACTCGAGAATTAGGTCTACTAAGGGCTGGTCGACTTCGCCTCGCTCCTTCACGTACGCTAGAACATTCGCGAAGGAGGCGGTTGTACGTCGCGCTGCGACGAGAGCTACCCACGCGGAACTAGGGACGTCAGACAAACTGCCGACGACGGCTGTTGGTTCAGCGCGCCGGACAACAGCATCAAGCGCCGATGGGCGCCATTCCGCAACGTCAGTGACCACGTCCACGAACACCGAGGCCTGCTCGACCGTAAGCTGATCCTCAGGAGCATCGCTTAAGGCTGCGAGATACCCCGTTGGATCTGACACAACGTAGGCATATACCTCGGGGGCGGTGCCCCGTAGCCTGTCAAGAGCAAGAGAGTCAGACCCACTGACGCGCAGGATATTTGCTGCGGTCAACGCATAATTACGAGTTGGTTGGAGAGCTCGCACAATGGCGGTCGGCAAACCATCAACAGATGGTAGGACCGCCCCCGACGCTGTGAGCGCCGCTACCGCATGATTTGCGTCTTCGGCCGAACGAGCCTCGCGGAAGGTCGCAAACTCGACTACGTGCTCCTCAATGTACTCGCGCACTTGATCGCCGTACTCGTAATCGTGTTCGGCGTCGTCCCGATGTTTCATAGCGATACTGACCAGCCGCAACCGCTCTGCCGCATCCAGCGGTGCGTCCTCGACGACGTATCGGATGACCGCTGGCCAATGGGGTGCGAGGAAAGTAACGAAAGCTTCTTTCTCCGAGCCGCTCTCGAGGTACCGGTCAACAAGTAGAACACCCGTGCTGTCGCGGATTGCGCGTTCGATGATGGTTTTAGCACCATCCGGTCGGGTATCCAGGAGCCGATTCAGAATGTCTAGATTTCGCATGCTCCGGCTATTGAAGACAGGCGACCCCTGGTCTTCAAGGATTGCATCGACATCGTCAGCCGAAAGCGGGAAGTCCATGTCCGCAGTGCCTCCGTCCACGTTTCGCATGATGTACGTCATCGCGTCGGGAGGAAGCAGCTTGCCGTAGAAAGTCGAAACATAGAGCGGGAAATAGGAAGTAATAAAGCCAGCTTCTACCATTTCGTATATAAGGGATGAGGGCAGGAGCGCATCAGCCCACTCCGCGAACGACCGTTGCCCGGTCTCTTCGCTAGCAAATCGGAGGTCCGGACGCTCAAACAACTCTTTCCAGGTATGCCGCCTCTGCAGGAACACAATATGCGAGGCATTCCGTTGTAGGTTCTGTTGCACCCCTACGGCCACCTGTTCGACGAAACGCGAGTCATCCAGGGAAAGACCCGTCAAGCCACTGATGGCAGCCGGAGTGAGATTTGCCGACTGCTGATAGTAATTGACCGTATAATGAATTGTGAGTGTTTTAGTGCCGTGAATAACAGCGCGCCAGAACGACGCGGTCGACATTGCGCTCTCACTGACGGGTCCCTGCTCGTCGTAAATCGTACTCTCAGTCAGGCCGTTATGGACTGATGCGAACGCTGCAATGGAGCCATGCAAGGCTTTCGAGAGACGCGCTGCGTATTCGTTGGCAGCCCTGGTGCTGTTGAGCCGACTTCGCAGCTGCTCGTTTTCGCTATGGAGGTTCATCAAGTTCTGCGTGACCAGCAGTCGCCAAACGTCATAAAGCTGGTCCAAACTGCTCTCACTGCGTCGCACGGCTTCAAAATCGGCGGCCTGGGTGTTCTTGAAGAGCATCATCGCGAAGAGGCGCTCCGGGGTAAGACCGGGGACGGGCGTTTCAACCTCGATCAGCTTCCGCCGGTAGACTTCATACTCATTCACTACATTGTGAATGGTGCGCATGTCAGGGAGGTGCCGCGCTGCAAGATCAATAAGTTTACGATCAATCTTGTGACCGCGTTCCTCGAGAACCCCATGCATTACCTCGCGCGCGTTCTTATGAGTAATGAAGGGCACTATAGGAATAATGAGCTCGAAGAACTTCGTCCTATTCGCGCGTGCAAGTTCGGCTCGCGTATCATCAACAGTTGCATCGCGTTCTGATCGACCAAGCTTCTCAAAAATACTGTCACGCACTGCGTATACAAACCGGATATCCCGGGTACCCAATTGCTGTGATGCATTCAATAGTGAATTCAGGGCGCGCAGAGATTCATAAATTGCGGGGACGTCGAAGCGGTCGAGGTCCTCGATAATGACGATGTCGCGCTTCGGATTTAATTCGAAGAAGTAGACAATCTCGTCGAGGTACTCGTCGAAGTAGCTTGTGGAGCGGGGTGAAAGCGAAATGGCCGCGGGGCCAGCCGCGACCTTGTCGATCCCGACGCGGCCACGCGCGATCATGCGAAGCAGGAACACGACAGCCACTACGGCGCCCAAGGCAAGAGCGCCTACAGTCCACCAACGAACCGAGTCTGGGAATGTAGGCAGCCGAAGACTGAGGAGGTCGGCCACTCCAGTGAGCATGCCTGACACCATGAGTAGTCCGACGGTGATGACGGCAATGACAAGAGCGACTAGGGATTCCTCACCCCAGTGCGGTCGGTCGATCCGGCGAAACCTCGACAGTGTCGTCCTCTTCGGGCTCTGCTGGTATAGAAGCTGTTTGACAATCTCTTTCTGAATTCGGTTGGACGTCGTATTTGCGGCCGGGTTGACACCTTCGCCTGCGGGGGGAGTTTCTGGGGCGACACCCAGGGTCAACAGAGATATGCCTATCACTCGCCGCTTGCGTCGGCGCGCGAGTTCATCAAGCACGCTGCTTTTCCCGACTCCATACGGTCCAGCCAACGCGATGTTGCGCACCGTGGTCGGGTGCTCATCAATTGCTCGCTCAAGCGCAGCGACGTACAGGCCATGGTCTGCGTCTGAATAATTTGGCGCAAGTGGAACCAGGTTCAGTGGCTCACTGACAGGTACCTGGGGATCGCTCACACACGAACCTTAGCTGCCACGTGTGGCCTAGACCTGTCACCAGCTCGAAGTCTCGCGGTCGCACCTTGGCTGCTCACAGGGGTTTGCGCCACCTTCTTCGCTCGCCAGCCATGGGGTGTATCGCTCAGCGCGAGGAGCTTGGGCACTGCGTTGGGGTATACCCCACCGCGGGCGCTGGCGCGTCGATCCTCGCTGTGGTTCTAGGGTCCACGTTCGGATGCCTCAACACATCGGCTCGTAGGTCTAGAGACCGTGCACCAACCGCGCTGTGGCAGCGGCGCACGGCAGCAGATGCGCATCGCACGCGAGCAACGAGCCGGCGACGCTCCGCCGTTACGGCTGAGCTGCTGCTCGTCGACGTGTTGAGAAGCTGACGGCGAGGATGATGCACAGCGCTACAAGCGTCAGCCCAGCGCAGATCAGGAACATGTTCCGGTAGCCGCCGATGAGGGTCGTGAGTGCGACGAGTCCACCGGAGACGACTGCACCGATGCGTCGCACGTTGGTGAACAACCCTGACGCCAGCCCTGGTCGAGGGATGACGTCCTGGAAAAGCGTCAGTCCGACACCGGCGATGACTGCGAAGAACGCGGCGTTCAGAAGTTGTACGGCCACAAGCTCAATGGGCCCTTGCACGAATGCCACCGCGACGTAGTAGCAGGCGCCGACAACGCAGGCAGCGGCAATGAGGGTCAGGTTGGAGAAACGGGTGGCGAGCCTGCCCGCGAACAGGAGCGCTGGAATCTCGGCAGCGGCAGCCACAGCGAGTGCAACCCCGGCCCAGACGACGGGCAGGTGCAGTGTGCGGCTGACGTAGAGCGCGAGAACGGACGTCACGACGTAGTTCGTGGCCTGCAGTGCGACGAACGCGATGCCGATGCTGCCGATCGCGATGACGGGAAGCTGCCCGCTCGCGGCCTCGTTCATGGCGGCAGCGTGTGCTACGTCGAGTACGGAGGACCGCCGTCGGAGGATGAACGTCGTCATCAGTCCGAGCGCTGCGATCACCGCGATCGCGAGGAGGACGGCGCGGTCCCCGAAGGCTCCGGCGAGGAGGGTGGCGATCGGAGGGCCAGCCACCCAGGCGAAGGAAACAACGGCACGGGTGTTGATGATGGAGCGCTGTGGGTACCCGGTGGACCGGAGGTGCGCGAACAGCAGTGACGAGCCGACGCTTGCGGGACCGCCGAACACGATCAGCGCAGCGACCGCTGCGGACAGGTTCGTGGTGAGCCCCAGGACGGCCATCAGCGGCATGGTCGCGAGTCCCGACCACATGATCGGTGTCAGGTAGTTGCGGCGGCGGTCCGCGAGTGCCGGGATCACGAGGGAGCTGACGAAGCCGCTGACGTTGTAGAGCCCGAGCGCGAGACCGATCTGCGCTGCGGTGGCGTTGAAGTGGCCCGCGAGGATGAGGGCGAGCGCCGGGTTGAAGAACGCGAACTGCAACCCCCAAGCGAACGCCGCGGTCGGGACAACCCCTGCAACGCGTGGGGGTTGAACGTGTCCCGGTTTGGGCGACGTAGCCGCTCTTGCAGAGTCGCCTGGCGTGGTTGAGGCGGTCGGCTCTGACCCTGGACGTCGGATGGCTCCCCCTGGACTCGACGGTGAACAAGACGTAGCGTGCAGGTGAACGATACGTTCTACGGCGCTGAGCGCCAACCAATTCGTACCAGGCCAAGGGGGGCCTCTCACGATGTGGAAACCGATCACTGCCGCGCCGTCGACTGCTTGGGGATACCAGTCGGGAGTGCGTGGATGAGCTTCATCCGCGGGCGAACCTTCGATCCTCGAAACTCGATCGCCGGCGCAGCAGTCGCCTATCTGGATCCGAGCTCGCGGGATGTGAGCGCGACCTGTTGGGCGTCGAGCCAAGACGCCAATGCTGCCGCTGCGCGTTGGTTCGGACTGGTCGCTCGCGACCTCGAAGAACCGGTCGACGCTGCCGCCCTGTTCCTTGAGCTCCGCGCCGAGCTCGAGACTCAAACGGCCAGCGCGGAGATGGTGAGGCTCGCGGATGAGGTCGAGTCGCACAGTCGGCTCTTGTTCCACCGCTCCACAGCCGAGCAGGCGGCCATGCCGCCCGCGCGGCCCACCAGCCAGCACGTTGCGATCGTGATCCCGTTCCGCTCGAGCAGTGACACACCCCTGCGCACCGCGAATCTCCGCACGGTTGTCCATGCCCTCGAACGCCAGCAACTACCCAGAGATCAGTACTCGATCATCGTTGTCGAAGAAGCAGCAGAGACGACCGTCCCAGACGATCTCGTCGCTCGAGTCGACACGTTCATACGACTCCCCTACACGGGCCCGTTCAACAAGGCACTCGCCCTCAACACGGGTGTTGACGCAGCGCCCTCCGATGCGGTGCTCTGCTTGCTCGATGGCGACATCGCACCGGACGAGCACTTCGTTGCCCGGAACGCATCTCGCGTTGCCACGCGACCCGACGAGGCGCACCTGCCGTACTCGGACATGTTCTGCCTACTGCCCGAGGACAGCGCAGCGATCCGACGAGGTGAGCAGCCCGGAGACACCGCCCGTACTGGCTACGTCATCACGCACCCTCCCGGCGGCTGTGTGTTCCTCACGGCCGCGCTCTACCGAGCCATCGACGGCTTCGATGAACGCTTCGTCGGCTGGGGTGGGGAGGACCGCGACTTCATCAACCGGATCGAGGCCCGGACCAACGTCCGTCGACACCCTGAGCTCCTGACCCACCTGCACCACGAGCGTCCGCGGATGCGCGAAAGCCGGGAGGAAATCATGACGACGATCGCGCCAGCTACCGGAAGCCGGATCAACTGATGGATGTCTCGTTCAAAGCCGTCCTCTTCGACGACGCAGGACGCGTGCTCCTGGGCACCAACCCTCGCGACGAGTGGGAGCTGCTCGGCGGGCGAGCAGACCCCGAAGACTCGGGACCCGCCGACACCATCACCCGCGAACTCGTTGAAGAGGCTGGCGTTCCCATCCGAGTCGGCCACCTCATCGACATCTGGTACTACGACATACCGCATGAAGGTCGCGTTGCGGTTGCCAGCTACCTCGCGCACTTCATCGGACCCGCGACCCTCCAGGCAAGCCACGAACACTCGCGGCTTGCGTTCTTCTCCATCGACGAACTCGACGGGCTCCGAATGCCCTCGCAGTACGCCACGACCATCAGAGCCGCCGCCACGT
Source organism: Curtobacterium sp. MCLR17_032 (assembly GCF_003234795.2). Taxonomy (NCBI): domain Bacteria; kingdom Bacillati; phylum Actinomycetota; class Actinomycetes; order Micrococcales; family Microbacteriaceae; genus Curtobacterium; species Curtobacterium sp. MCLR17_032. Next base: position 3,588,978 of record NZ_CP126268.1, read on the forward strand.
ACCTGCACGACCGTCAACAGAAAGGGATCCAATGACGGACACCATCGAACTGACACGACCCAGCGACGTCGACCGCGCAGCAGAACTCAAGCACCAAGTTGATAGCGACGGCATCGCACTGTTCAAGCTCGCCTCCCGAGACGAACTCCTAACTTTCAGTCGAGGATTCGGGGACCTCCTCATGCACCGCGATGCGGAACCCGACACCGTCACCGTCGTGAAGCACGTTCCTGACAAAGAGGGCCTCGACGGCTACGCGGGGCTCGCTGCCGGCCCGCTGCGTCCGCACACTGATGGGTCCGGGAACGACGTCGTCCCGAAATACATCACCCTGTGGTGCGCGAAGAACGAGGGCAGCGGTGGACAGTGCACGATGGCGGATGGTCAGGCCGTGGTTGAAGACCTCCTGCGTGACACTCCTTGGGTGGTCGAGAAGCTCGCTGCTGAGAACGCTGCGATCTACAAGTCCGGTTCGGAGCAGTACAGCGGCCCCGTGATCTGGAAGGACAACGGCCGCTGGAAGATCCGGCTCCGGATCGACTCGAACGGATTCTTCTCCGCCGAAGCTCTGCATGCCGTCGAAGTGCTCCGTGAAGCCATCGCGGCGAGGACGTTCACCTTCCCGCTCGAACCTGGGGATGGATACATCATCGACAACGAACGTTACCTCCACGGCCGGCTCACGTTCAGTGGCGCACGTGAGATGCTGCGGACGCTGATGCTCTAATCCTCACCTGATCCTCCCCAGCGCCCTCGACAGGAAGAGCGCCCGACGGCTGGCACCTGGCAGGTGCCAGCCGTCGCCTCTTCGCTCATACGGCGCCTGCGGTTGAGGACAGCGATCGGGCTCAGATTTCCCAGTCCGACGAGTACGTTCGCCCCCGAAGCAAGGTCGCGAGTTCGGCGTGCACCATCATGGCCTTATCCAGCCGAGCGGCTCGACCAACGGTCAGCGATTCCGCGTCCCAATCTCGTTCCGAAAAGTACGCCGCGTACGGGTTCACGACGCACTTGAAGTCGAGCATCAGGGATTGACTCAGCGCCGCGGTCGCCATGTAACTGTGCGGCAGGCCCGCGGCACACACGAACGTGATCACCTTGTCGAACCACGCCGCACGACGCCCATTTCCGGTTGCGCCCGTGGCCTCAAGCAGTGACTTGACGGTTGAGGACGGCGCCCAGTTGTAGATCGGAAACGCCAACACCACCCCGTCAGCCTCACGGATGAGAGCGTGCAGGGCGCGGACCGACTCACTGTCGAAGACGCTGTCGTTGTCGAATGGCGGCAGGTCAACTGCTGCGAGATCTATGACCTCCGATTGATGTCCAGCCACAGTGAGCAACCTGGCCGACCGCTCGGCAAGACGGCGACTCCTGCTGGCCGGGTCGAGACTGCAGGAGATGACCGGCAAACGCAGAGAGCTCACCTCTGCACGGTACCGAGCGGGACAGTGCACAGTGGAAAAATTGTGCCCACCCGTCGTCTCGTGGGCCGACGCACCGGGTGCACTTCGACGTCGAGGTGGAGGACGGACCGGCTAGCTCGAGATATCTGGTGCTATCGCTCGCTCGTGCGGGGTAGCGGCGTGTTCCAGGTCAGAGTCGAGCGCTTGCGCGTCGTTCCAAATGGCGGTGAGCCTCGCGATCGCGGCGTCAACGGCATCCTCCGTGGCGCCGAGCTCGGCGTAGGTCTCCTGCAGTGTGAGCGCGTCGAATCGTGAGGGCTGTCGCGCGATCGCGCCGACGGCTTCCGCGATTGGGCCGTCCGCAGCTTGAGCACGTCGTGTCGGGATGATGCTCGTCATGGACCGACCTGACAGACTCACCCCGGTGCGCGCCCACCCGTGGACGTCTAACGGCAACAGCAGCTGCTCCGCTCGGCGCCACTCCCCCGGTACCGGCTGTGCGCAGTCGTGCTGGTCGAGGTTCCCTTTCGTCGGGTCGAGCAGGCGGATGACGTCGCCGCGGAATCCGGTCCAGACGGGTCCGGCGATGCGCAGCCACCGGGTCACCGCGCAGGCAGCACAGGACACCGGGTCATCGGATGAGGGCACGACGTGTCCGCGGATCCGGACGATGCTCGTCACCGCGACGTCGGCAGGGGTGATGGTGCGGGCTTGTTCGCGGGTCAGGTGGAGGACCCCGAGGAGGACGATGAGGAAGGCATCGCGGCGGCCGCGGAGCCCGATCGGGTACCGGTACTTGGGGATCGCCGCGAGTACCTCTTCGACGGCCGCTTGGTCGGGGGCTTCTGGTCGCGGCCACACCCGCGCCTCCACCGTGGGTATCGGGTCCGGGAGACCGGCTGCGATGTGGTGTGCGCGGATCGCGCGCCGGCGGAGCCGCTGTGTCGACGCGCTGCCGGGGAACAGCGTCAGGAACTGTCCGATCGTGGCTGCCGTCGTCGGAAGCGACTCGTGACCTGCCGCCTCACACCACGCGACGAACCGACCCCAGTGCGCCTCGAGCAGAGCCTCGCTGTTGGGCCCGAGTTTGGGGTCGAGTTTGGGGGAAGTTTGGGGGGTCACAAGCGCATCCGGGTGACGGCGTTGCGGACCAGGGGTGCGTATTCGCGGTCGTAGATCTGCAGGGTGGCGGCGTTGGTGTGGTGGGTCTGGTTCATGATCTCCACATCCGTCGCGCCGGCGTTGCGTGCTTCGGTGACGAACCCTGCGCGCAGGGAGTGCCCGGACCAACCGTCCTCCCCCAACCCGGCCGCGAGCGCGCGGCGGGCGACGGCTTTCCCGACCGTCGTCGGACTGATACCGGTGTTCCGGAACAAGCCCCACTTCGACACGGCGCGGAAGAACGGCGTCGACGGCGGCAACCGGTCGGTTCCGAGTCCGTCGGCGCAGACGTGCACGGCGAGACTCGCGCCGGTGAGCGTGGCGAAGAGGCCCGCTTCCCCGCGGGCGTCCTGCGCGGCCATGAGCCGGGACAGTCGCACGTAGGCGCAGGGGGCGCAGGTGACTGGGTTCGCGCCCTGCTGCAGCACCTTGATCCGGCCGAGGCCGTCCTGGTCGGTCTTGGACTTCCGCACGCGGGCGTAGACGCCCTCGCCGTCGACGAGGCGAAGATCGTCGACGGTGAGGGCGGTGAGTTCGGACTCGCGGAACGCGCCGACAAACCCGAACAGCAGCAACGCCTGATCGCGGGTTCCGAGCGCGCCGGTCTGCAGGTCGGCGACGTCGATCTTCAGCAGCGTCGTCTGCAGCGCCTTCAACGTCATCGGCTTCGCCCGCCGCACCGGCACGGACCGGGTCCGGCGGATGCCCTTCAGGACATCGCGGACGATCGGCGTGGAGCCGGGTGGGGTGTGGCCGCGGCGGGCGTGCTCCCAGTCGATCGCGGCGACGTACCGGCTGATCGTCGCCGGCGCGTACCGCTGCCCGCCATCGGGGAGGACCGCGTTGGCCTTGTCCGCGAGGAACGCTGCAACCTCGGCCGGATCGACCGGTGCGGTGGTGATCTGCTCGAGCTCGTGCGGTTCGGAGATCTCGTGGTCGAGGAACCCCGCACGCCACCGGGCGAACTGTCGCAGGTCCGAACGGTACGCGCGGATCGTGTTCGGCGACAGGGACGCCTCGGCGAAAACCCGCGGCGACGCGTCCGCCGGCACCACCACGGCCCCCAACTCGGCAGGATGCCCCTCCCCCGCTGCGGTGCGGAACCGCGCGAACGCCGTCCGGGACCGCTCCGCAGCGGCACGCTCCTCAGCAGACGCACCGCGACCAACGGAGCGAACGCCCCGCGAGCTCGTCGCGACGCCCGCCCTATCCGTCTCGCTCACGTCGTCCACGTGCCTTCGTCTCTGCCGGCGACGGCACTGTGCACGCCTGCCGGGTCAGTTCCGATAATAGCGATTCTCGGATGATTACGGCGTGGGTGGAAGCGCCGAGGGCTGGTGGCATGAACCAAGGGGAGTGCATGCGGCAAGCCCGTGAGTGGTCAGCTTCGGATCGGGTGACGATGTTCCCTTGAGGGCCGTCGGCTGCGCGGGCCTGATCTGGTTCATTTCCGGAGCGCTCCACCACCTCGTGCCGAGACACCTGGCAAGGAGTACTGCCGCACAAGGCGCCGGCACCCACTCAAGCCACGGTGGAAATGGTTTGCGTCTCGTGCCGTACGTTCTCTACCGACGAGCACGACTGCCCTTCTGCTTCCGCGCAGATCACCAGAGGTCTCGGACCCGATCGGGCTCCGCGGCCGCCGCGACGCCTTCCTCATCCTCCTCCTCGGGGTCCTCCACCTCACCCGCGAACAAGCCCGCACCATCACCCCTGCCGACGTCGCGGTGACGAGCATCATCCGGATCCGCGGCCACGTCGTGCCCTCAACGGACGACCCGGAGTCCTGTGCCGCCTGCGCGGTGACCCGGTGGCTGCGCATCGCCAGACCCGTCCGGACCGGATCCAGCGGCGACGTCACCCGCTATGAATAGATCTTTCCGACAACTCCACGAAGAGCAGACTGGTGTGAGGTCTGCGTCGACAGTGAGTCGTCAGGTGAGCTCGCGGTGGACTGTCGCTAGCGACCCCGTCCTCGTCCGACCGCAGCGTCGCCCTGTTGGATGAGCCGACTCTGATGCTTGCGATGGAGGTCCGATCGCCGTGACTGGACAGCGCCATCACCGAGTTCACCAACGGCGCGGGAACCAGTGGACTGCCAGCGCTGGGTGGGGTTGTCGTTGTGGCGCCCGCGTGCCCCTTGGTCGCAGCGAAAGGCTATGAGGTTTCCTTATGCGACCGGACAAGCCAAGACCGGCCGCGCAGCACACGACGCCCCCTGGGGAGCTTCTAGTCGGCATCAGCGTCCCTCGCAGCCCCGAAAACATACTGATAGAGGCTCGCCCTTTTTACAAACCCCAGAGATTCATTCAACCGGAGGATCGGCTCGTTTGTGGTCCGATTCACCGTCACTAGATATTTCGACGCAGGACTCCGGCTCCGCAGAAGCGCTGTATTGCTACTCTTCAAGCCAGACGCCCAACCCTGCCTGCGATATTCAGGTCGAACGAGCGTCACGCCCTGTGTGGCTTCGACAGGGTCACTTTTTTTGACGCTAATCCGAGAGTGCCCAATCAATTCACCGTTGCCACTTAGAGCTACAGATACAAACATCGTTTTACCTAACGCGGCAGCCTGCGCCTCGGCCCGCCGATAAGCCACGACAACTTCATCTGATCCGACGCGTTTAGATCCGAAACCCGATGCCACCAAAGGTGCGTACTGCGCAACTAACTCTTCGGGGCAGGCGCCCTCCCACGAGACAATCTCACCGCAAGGAGCCTGCACAGCCGCCTCTTTGAGCGACGCGAGGTCCAACGACTGCTCAGCACTTACCCCCTCGAGCAGGAAACCCGTTCCGGCTGCAAGAGCGGAGGCGGGTTTATCGATGACATCCGGAACCCGATGCTGTGCGAACAGTCTTGTCACTCCGAGGGATGCACTTGTAGCAATGATCTGATGCGTGAGCGCCTTTCCTGCCCCCTTCCCTCGCGCGGATGGTACAACTCCGACGCGAGCATGCCCAGTCGCAGTAGAGAAATGCTCTGGGTACACGTAACCGACACCGACCGGCTCTCCTCCCAAGTAGGCGATATAGACCCGAGCGTTGGTATCCGGCCCTCGAAGATGGTCATTAAGGATGTCAGGGCTGTCTTCTGCGGCACTTTTCCATAGCCCTGAGGTGGCCGCTAATTCCCACCACTCGGAGAACGCGCTACTGTCCACCAGAACCTTATAACCGCGTCCGTTCAGGGCTTGACGAACTGACATCCCTGCCTCTCTAACCGTTGGAGAAGCGGCATGTGGTCGAGCCGTTCGAGAAATTCATCAACTGCTCGCGTCGCGCCTGCCCACTTCCCATAATCGTCAATTATAACCACGCCACCAGTTACCACGCGAGGATACAACACTTCGAGCTCAACCTTGGTCGAATCATACAGGTCCGTATCAAGGTGAAGAATTGCGATTTGGGCTGGCGTAGTCTGCTGAAGAGTTTCCTGCACGAATCCAGCAATGAGTCGAAGTCGCGATTCGGGCAAGCTCCCCTCGAGGAGATATGACCTTACTGATGCAAGTGAAACCAGCCCGTCCGACGCGTCACCAAATTCCTCCGCTACTTGGAGATCGACGTCGGGATTTGTGATGAGGTGGTCGTCAGTGGTTGGAGGTTCCCAAGTGGCGGAGAAAGTGTCGTATCCCCACAATGATCGATGAGATGTAGGGCCGAGCGCTTCCGCCATCGCTCTAAGCCATCCCCCACGCCACACCCCGCACTCGACGACGTCCCCTCCCAGCGTATTGGCGTTGACATACTCAAGTGCGCGAATCGATGCCAGAATTGTTGCGGGAGTAACGTAAGTTCGTTCCTGCACGCGCTGGAACAGATAAGCAACGTCTGGTCGCGTAATGGCTATGTCGAGGTAGGGTGCCGACCGCTCGGCCGGCAACCAGTCCGCGTTGCGGTTTTGGCTGTTACCGGGTCTGTCGGGCACGTCGGTATGCCGTCGAACCAATATTCCTGCCGCTTCGAGCTGAGCGACGTGATTATCAGCGTCGTCCGGTACGTCTTCCTGAGGGCGGTCGACGTCCACGACATCGAGCATGGTCCGAACGGCTTCGGTTGTCATTTCGACAGTCGTGAAAGGGTCGTCGGTGAAACCTGCCACAAATTGGTTGTCTACCGCCTGAAGGAAGACTCGCGGGGAGATGCTTGGTCGTTCAGACACGCGCAGGCAGGAGTCCGAGGGCGCCGAGTGCGGTGTCGAGCTCGACCTGAAGATCGCCAAGTTCGAGTAGTCCTGCGTATGCGCGTCCGAGCGCCGCCTGTCCGTCGCCATCGTGGGCTATCTCCGCCAGAGCTTCAAGCAGAACAGCTCGCTCGACGTTTGCCCAGAGCAGCCCAGCGAGCATCTGCGCTTCGTCGTCCTCGCCAGCGAACGTTCCTCCAAAGGTGGAACGCTTCACTAGTGCTGCCCTACCCCTCGTGAGTTGTGTGAGGACTTCGTCGTGCTGGTGCAGACCGGCGAGAGCGCCGTCCAGGGCGTCCGGGTGCGCCACAGCAGCTCCAACGAAGGCCGCGACCTTCTGCGATGCGCTTCCGGAACGAAAAACTTCGGTCATCGCTTCAACGTAGATACCTTCGTCCGCTTGAGCCAGCAGGTCGAGCGCCTCGGTACGTCGCTTTACGAGGGAGTCCTGCAGGCGCAGCGGGTCCACGATGCGAAGCCCAGGCCATAGATAGTCGGCGGGTCGGCGAGTGACTCCCGGGTGCTCGTTGCAGCGAACCACTATGGTTACGCTGGGCGTATCGAGCCAGTAGATGTCGTGAATGAGGTCCGGCTGAATTTCTGCAGCTTCGCCTTCCCGCATGAAGTGGAAATCATGAACATTGAGCTGTCCGACGGTGATGTCCGCGTCCTCCGCGGAAACGCCGTCGAACGAATACCGAGTGTGCAAGCGGTCGCCGAGCAACGCACCGAATGAACCGCAAGTCACGTGATCGTGTACCGGTGCTGCTTTTTGCATCCAAAAGAGAAGGTCGATTCGGAGCAGGTCGTTACGCGCCACCGTGATAGCAGGTTCGCCGAAGTCGAAGTTCCAACCTTGAACCGGCAACTCCTTTGTACCGATCGACCACGCCAGGAAATCGCCTGGATCGAACTCTGATCGAGCCATGAAGGCTTGCAGGTGCTCGTTCGAGATGGCGCCGAGCGCATCATGCTTATTCCCTGTGGAGTTATAAGCAGATAGGATCTTTTCAGCGAGCTGCGAGAAAGCCTCAATATGCGACAAGTCAACACTCCTTACATTTGGATGGAACAGTGTGGGACAATGTGGAGCGGGGCACGGTATCGCCCCGCTCCACATTGGCGTCAGAACAGCTTCACTGGCTCCTTCGCCGATGCCTTGTCGACCTTCTTCACGACGATCTTGAAGGCCTTTTTCGGCTGCGACTTCTGCTTGTCGTTCTTCATGATAGTTCCCTTCCTTTATTCCAGGCGGTTTGCCTGGAAGCCTATAGTGATGCTTTCCGCAGCGACCGGTTACACCACCCGATAATGGCCGATATGCCGAGTACCGCCGCGCAGAGCGCGATTCCAAGCTCGACGCCGGTCTTTGCGATGAAGGCGCCAAGAAAGACGGTGCTGAGGCCGAGGAGGGCCGTCTGCACCAGCGCCTGGGTCGATTGCACCCGCCCCATGAGCGCGTATGGCACGGAGCGCACCAACGGCGCACCGTGCGCGATGTAGAGCCCTTGTCCTAGGCCCGCCACTGCACAACCGATGAAGGCACTGATTTGGCCATCAACGGCAAGCACGGAAAAGCCCACCGCAGCAAGGGAGACTCCTGCGAGAGCCCAGGCGCCCAAATGTTTGGAAGCACCCCGGATACTGACAACTAGGGCTACCAACATTGTGATACCGGAGATTGTCGCGAGTAGGGCCCCCGCCCCTACGCTTCCCATGGCGCGTTCTCGAGCGACAAGCGGCACGAGAAGGGTGGACAACGGGAGGAGGAACCCGGCTACGGCGCCAGTCAGCGCGACGACTGAACGAAGCAGTCGATCGCGGGCAACAAACGTCAGCCCCTCAGCGATGGACTGAAAGGCGCCCACGGTGCGCTTTTGGGGACGCGGGAGATGCACCTGAAGGAACAGGAGTACTGCGAACACCACGAGATACGTTGCAGCATTCATGACGGATGCCAAAGCGAGCCCGCCAACGGTGACAATCACGCCGCCGACGAGCCGGCCACCAATGCTCGCGAGCTGCCCCACAACTTGCCGGAGCGAAAGAGCCCGCGCAAATCCCTGCTTTGAAACAAGCTGACGGGTCATGGTCGCGGAGGACGGCGTGTAGAACGCAGTCTCAAGGCCCAGCGCGACCGCAAAGACTACAAGCCAGACGGGGTTCAGTGCGTGAAACCAGCCAACAATTGCAGCTCCGATTGCAACAAGAAACATGATCGCAGTGGAGACCAGCATGACCTGACGCGGTCGCAGACGGTCAGAGAGAGCGCCTCCGAATAGGAGAAAGACGGATCCAACGAGGCTCGAGACCCCGAGAACAATCCCTGCTTCCTGCGCGCCATAGCCTGTCGCTTGCCAACCGATTGCAATGTTGAAAAGCGCGTTGCCAGCAACGGTCACGCCTGTGCCGAATAACCATAGAACATAGCGTCTGCGCTGCAATTTCGGGCTCGACAGCTCAGTCCCGATAGGTGCTTCCAGCACGCTCGCCTCACCCCCAGCAGCATTGCAGTACGTGTACAGACCCCAGATTGAGCCCCTCGGCATCTGGTGTTAGAACCCTTAAATTAGATCCATTTCGCGTCTCTAACAAGTACCGCTATCAAACTGGTAATAACTTCAGGTATTCAAGATGCCATCGCTGACCTGTCGCGTTACCCATGCGGGATAGTGAGAGTGGCCATCGCAGGCGCTCTGACGAGCGAGGAAAGTTCACGTTGAGCGTGCGGTGCTGGCTAGGTCAACAACGGGGTGAGGTGGACGTTTGGGACTGCTGCAGGTTCGGTTGACTCCTGACAGGTAGGGGCGTTGGCTCCTGCTGGAAGGATGTGCGCCATGGTGAAGGCGTATCCGGAAGAGTTCCGCCGTGATGTGATCGGGGTCGCCCGGAAGGGCGAGACATCGGTGCGGCAGGTCGCGAAGGACTTCGGGGTGTCCGAGTCCTGCCTGGCCCGCTGGTTGCGGCTCGCGGACCGCGACGACGGCATCAGCGCTGCCATGGCGCCGTCGGCGAAAGCGGTCGAGCAGGCGGAGCTGCGGGACGCCCAAAAGCGGATCCGGCTGCTCGAGCAGGAGAACGAGATCCTCCGCCGGGCGGCCGCGTACTTCGCCCAGTCGCAACTCCCAAAATGATCTACCCGCTGGTCCTCGAACTCGCCGCAGACCGGATCCCGGTCGCGGTGACCTGCCGGGTGCTGGGCTTCTCGAAACAGGCGTTCTATCGGTGGCGTGCCAGCCCCGTGTCAAAGCGGGACTGGGACGACGCGCACCTGACCAACGCTGCGATCGATGCGCACCGCGACGATCCGACGTTCGGGTACCGGTTCATCGCCGATGACCTTCAAGCGGCCGGCCACCGAGCATCAGAGCGGCGGGTCTGGCGGCTGTGCTCACAGCAGCGGCTCTGGTCGTTGCATGCGAAGAAACGCGGCCTGAACCGCAAGGCCGGGCCACCGGTGCACGACGACCGGGTCCGGCGAGCGTTCACAGCGCCAGACCTGGATCGGCTGTGGCTGACGGACATCACCGAGCACCCGACAGGTGAGGGCAAGCTCTACCTCTGCGCGATCAAGGACGCGTGCTCCCGGCGCGTCGTCGGCTACTCGATCAGCGACCGGATGCGGTCCTCGCTCGCCGTCGCCGCTCTCCAGATGGCGATCTCCCGCCGGAACCCGTCAGGGACGGTGGTTCATTCGGATCGGGGCAGCCAGCTTCGTTCGAAGAAGTTCGTCCGGGCGCTATCGGACGCCGGGCTACTCGGATCGATGGGGCGGGTCGGTGCGTGCGCGGACAACGCGGCGATGGAGTCGTTCTTCGCGCTCCTGCAGAAGAACGTCCTCAACCGGAGACGCTGGGCGACCCGGGAAGAGCTCCGCCTCGCGATCATCACCTGGATCGAAGCGACGTACCACCGGAAACGGCGGCAACGTGGTCTGGGGAAGTTGACCCCGATCGAGTACGAGACCATCATCAACCCACAGGCCGCACTCGCGGCCTAAACGAACGAGTCAACCGAACCTGCAGCAGTCCCAACAGGATCCGTCAGTGAAACGGTGGGATTAGGTTCGCTGCATGTCCGATGACAGATTGTCGCTCACAGTGACGTCAGAAGCCTCCATCGCAGCGGTCTGGTTCGCACTCACCGACGGTCGCAACAGCTGGTGGCCGGAACTCTCACTGAGGCCGGAAGTCGGCGCCGCAGTGCGCGAGACGTGGACTGAGGGCGGGCAAGAGCGGTACGCCGACGGTCACGTAACGGAGGCAGCCCCACCGAACACGCTCGGCTTCGTGTGGCAGCAGGCGGCCTGGCCTGCGTCGCTGCACGTTCGGTTCGACATCAAGCAGGCCCGTCGAGGCAGTCTCGTTACCCTGAGCGAGGCTGGCTTCGCGCAGCTCCCTGACGGATCGGTCGTCCGATCGGCACACGAGGACGGCTGGGCGTTCCACCTCACGAACCTGCTGGCAGCAGCGTCTCGATAGCCGGTCGTTCACCGAGACGGAGCGTCGGGTGTCTCCGTCCACGTACTTCCGGGGCTCCGACTGTGACTGATCACGCTAATTTGCATGATTCTTGCCACCGACTGGCCGCCGGCCGGCGTTCTCGTCTCGATCGTTCCTTGCCCTGCTCTCGCCGACGACTATCTCCACCTTCCATCCAGTTTCAGTGGAGAGGTAGGCAGTGAGCGAGCCGTTGTCGTTGGGCCCGGGGTAACGGTCTTCGTATAGGAGCTGCCAACCGTTGTTGGGTGCTTCGACGACGAGCCGTTCCAACTCCGCATCTGTGCCCGCGTGGAAGGCCAGGTGATTTAAACCAGCGCGGCGACGATCGTGATGTCCTTGCTTCACCAAGGGCGCGGTAGTCAGAACCAGGTAAGTGGAGCCGAGCGCCCACGAACGTCCCCGCTCCCACACGTCTCCGTGGGACCAGCCGAGCGTCGTGAGAAGCCAATCCCAGGGTCGCTCGTCCAGTTCTTGATCGTCGGTCCAGAGCTCGACGTGATGCAGTCCACCCACGGGTTCATCTTCGCAGCCTCGGGGTGTGCGTCGCGGACTCGTCCGATTGGATCGAGGCTCTGACACGAACGACGATCTCGTGCGGATCCAGCGAAGGGGACGGGGAAAGGGAGCGAGATCGCGTCGTCTTTGCCACAGCTACCTGAAACCCCGATGTCAGTGTGAATTCGACGAGGGCGTCTGCAGGCCCTTCGTCGAACGATGCGACAGGCATCGATCCGCAGCTAGCTGCAACGCCGGCTAAATCGACGCCGCTAGCGGTAGCGGATGTCGGTCTACGACCCAACCGATCCCGTCGGACGGCTGCTCTTCAACGCGCTCGGGATGGACGCGGAGTTCGAGTCCGATCTCATCCGGGCCCGCACCCGGGAAGGCATGGCCACAGCGAAGGTCCGCGGGAAGCTCAAGGGGCGGAAGCCCAAGCTCTCCCCCGCGCAGGAACGTCACCTCGTCGCACTACACCGCGCCGGCGACCACTCGATCGCCGAGCTCGTCGAGCTGTTCGGCATCGGCCGCGCGACCGTGTACCGCGCTCTCGACCGGCACGCCGACGACGTCACGGCAGATCTGGCACTCCCCCGGGTGGACGCATGACTGCACGTCGGTCACCCGACCACAAGGCGCAGGCCCGGCGCACCGGCCTCGACCTGGCCAATCTGTAGTTACGCGCCTCAGGAAGTACGGACTTACTGAACCGCGTATTTGCGCGGCGTCACTCGTCGAGGTCCTGCGCGATGCGGGCATCTCGAACCCGGCGAACACGACTGCGAGTCTCCTGGTGCCTGGCGCCGACCACAAGGCGCAGGCCCGGCGCACCGGCCTCGACCTGGCCAATCTGTAGTTACGCGCCTCAGGAAGTACGGACTTACTGAACCGCGTATTTGCGCGGCGTCACTCGTCGAGGTCCTGCGCGATGCGGGCAGCGATGCGTCCCTGCAGCGCTTGGTCATCTTCGAGCTCGAGCACCAAAGCGCGGATGACGTTCACGTGCGGCACCCTGGCCCGACCGAACCGCGTGGCGAGCGATGCCGCGTAGTCGACGAGGCTTCTGTAGCTCTGAGGCGGAAGGTCCGCAGTGATTCTCACGGGCTTCGATCTCACGACCGCCGGCTTCGCAGGAGTCGCGGCCGCGGCCGGTGGCGCGATCTCATCAGAGGCAGAGCCACCGCCCTGGTTTGATCGCTGAGCTACGCGAGCAGCGCGGGCTCGCATCTCTTCGGCCTTGCTCATCGGATGCCTCCAAGGGTGCTGATCTCATCGGCGGCTGCCGCGTACTTGCCTAGGTCGACTACCGGGCCTCCGAACGCTTGTGCGATCGGTTCCCGTCGGGGAATTGTCGTCGCGAGGACCGTGTGGCCATCATCAGTGATGAGCTCCCTGAACATCGGCGTGCTGTTCGCGTTGGTGATGGTCCGGTTCATCAGCACGGCAACGGAGAGTGGGTCGGCACGCAATGGGTCGACGTCTTCGATCGCCGCCCAGACTTCGGGAAGTCGCTCGTACTCGCCCATCGTCGGCGCCATCGCGACGATGGCGACGTCAGCGGCTCGGAGAGCGGCGACCACGATGCCGGCGTTCTCCTCGAGCGGAGGGGTGTCGATGACGACGACGTCCGTGGTGGGCGGAACGATGCCGGCGAGACGGGCACGATCGCCAGGTTCTCGACCGAGCGCCAGAAGTTCTGCGTGGCGTTCGACTCGTCACCGGCGTTCCACCCGGAGTCGACGTTGACCGCGCCGTTGATCGTGACGTCGTCCGGGTTCTTCCCGAGGCCGGCGACCGAGGTGTAGAACCCCAGGTTCGCCCACACCCGGCCGTAGTTGCCCGGCTTGAACAGGAACGTCGACCGCTGCGTGCCGAACTGCGCGGTCGGGCTGCGGAGCTGGGCGTTGAACGCGGCGTCGACGTCGGCCTGGATGGTCGACGTCGGTGTCGAGGGGCTGTAGACCTTCACGTTGCTGCCGAAGTCCGGGGTGTCGCTCGTCGTGATCGCCTGGGCCGACATCGCCGGGACCAGCGCCCCCACGACGCCGGCGCTCACGGCGAGGGCGACGAGACTTCTCATCCGTCGTTGCATGATGCTCGATTCATGACCGGTGCGGCGTCGTTGCCGCACGGTCGCGACGCTAGACCTGGTCGAGCACGCTCCGCAGTCCCACGAACGGCGGACAAGTGCCGACCCGGGGAACGCGTTCGGCCGCCTGATCACCACCCGAAGGCGACCAGACGGCCGGCTCACCACCCTGGGTGAGAGAGCAGGGCGCAGATACCCGGTCCACGCCCTGGGGACCATCATGGCGGAACCGGGAGCGCTCCACCGCCCCCACTCCACGGCTAGACCGGTTGGTCGGGGCGGAGCAACGGGGGCGCGGCGCGCTCCGTTCAGCGCGCTCCGCTCCGCTCAGCGGGACGGGGCGACCGGGATGTCCCAGTACGTCGGCTGCTCGTACTGCTCGGACCAGCCGCGGCGCATCCGGGCGGCCGCGCGGTCGAACGCGTCGATGGGGTCCGTGTCCGGCGTGAGCAGCGCCTGCAGCCGGAGCCCGTCGTAGAGCGCCAGCAGCTGCTGCGCACCCCGCTCCGGGTCCATCGTGGCCGGCTCGCGACCGTCGCTGACGTCCGCGGCGAGCGCCGTCCGGATCGTCTGCCGGAACTGCAGGTACGCCGAGCGGTAGTAGTCGGCACCGTCGACGGTCGGGTCGGTGGCGGCGCCGAGGATCGAGGCGAGCAGGCGCATCAGGCCCGGTTCCTCGACATGGGCGGCGAGCAGCGCGTGCAGGAACGCGACCGTGCCGCGCTCGGTGATCATCGGCAGGAGCGGTGCCGAGACGGCGAGGCTCCAGCGTTCGACGGTCGCGGCCAGCAGGGCGTGGCGGTTCGGGAAGAGCCCCTCGACCTCGGCGACGCGCATCCCACACCGCTCGGCGACCGCCTCGGTCGAGAACGCGACCGTGCCGGCGTCGTGCAGCACCGCGATCGCACCGTTCAGGACCCGGGTGCGCGGTGCTTCGGCGTCTGCCGAGTCCTGGCTCGTCAGCGGTGCGAGCGGGTGCTTGCGGAACCACTCCAGCAGCGCGCGGGCCCGGGAGGCGCCGGCCTCGGCATCGGTCGGACGCTGCGTGTCGAACAGGTCGCTGAAGCCGGGGACCTCGCGCATCAGCGGGTCGAGGGGCTGGAACGCCATCGACCAGTCCGGGAACGAGCGCTGCTGCACCGGGTCGTCGCAGAGCACCCGCACGTTGGTGTGCCGCGGGTCCAGTCGGATCTGCTCGAGGCGCTCGTGGACGACGTCGTCCTCGCCCTCGATGATCCCGATGCAGTTGGCGTCGCGGTGGGCGAGCATGCCGGTGACGCCCATGCGCGTGTTCTTCTCGCGGCCGACGGCCAGGATCTGCGCGAGCTCCGAGTCCGAGATCGGGCGGGTCTGCGTGCTGGTGTAGACGAGCGAGCGCATCGCCGGCCTCCCTGTGTCGAGGAAGGGGGCCGTGTGCCCCCCGGAACGAGTCAAGCGCTCCGCGGGCTGCGGCACCAGCCCCGTCTTCGGGTCGCGTGGGCGCGGTGGTGGCGGGACCGCCGGACGGGAGGCGCGGGGCGGGGCCGGGCCGCGCCTCCCGTCCGACACCGGGTCACCAGAGCGGGGCGGCCCCGCTCGCTGCACTGGGCTGGGTCATGGCGTCGGAGAAGACGTGCTCTGTCGTCTTCGTTCCTCGACCGCGCTGCCCTCGGCGCACTCGGAGACGCCGACGACGCTGAAGCGGCGCGCGTCGGCGCGGAAGTCCATCGACGTCGCGGGGCCGCCACGTCCGCGGATGCCGAGGATCGGGTCTGCGGCTCCCGACCGGTACCGCTCGGTCGTGATGCCCCTGTCCTTCCACAGCTGCTCGATCGCTGCGACGGCCTTCGCCGGATCGGTCCGTGGCCCGTCCTGCATGAGGATGTACGTGTAGGTGAGGCCGTCGTCGGCTGCTTCGGTGCAGGACTCAGCGGTCGGTTCGCTGTAGACCTTCCAGTGGCCGCCGATCGTCGCTGTCGTGTCGTCCACGGCGCTGACGATCGACCTCTCGGCTGCTTCGGGCTGCACGCGCGCGCCACCGGTACAGGCGGTGAGGGCCAGCGTCAGCGCGACGACCGATGCCGCAACGACGCTGCGGGTGCGGACGCGGCCGACCTCGGTCGTCCGGCGCCCCTTCGTGGTGGTCGCCGCCTGCTGCATCCCCGTGCCTCCCCCGGTGCGCCCGGACGCACCAGCACGACAGTAGCCGCGTGGTCGCGCCGGGAACTCGACCATGGGCAACGAGCGACACGGTGGGTACAGTCGGACGAGCACACCTGTGAGGGTGCGCAGGGGGGAACATCGTGGGGGACATCCAGTACGACGAAGCGTCCGCCGACGCACTCGTGCGCGCGGCAGATGCCGCTGCCGAGCAGCTGCGCGGGCAGGGCACCGGACGCCGGGCCGCGGTCGAGAAGGGCACCGACGACTTCTCGGGCGCCTACGCCACACGCTTCGAGGAGTCGGCGCAGATCGAAGCGGCGGACCGGCCGAAGCTCGCGACCGTGCTCGACGACCTGAGCGACCAGGTGACCGCGGCGACCGCGGCCGCGAAGCGCGAACGTGAGCGGCAGGAGGACCTGGCCGCGTGGCAGGTCCGACAGGACGAACGGGACCGTAAGGCTGCCGAGTCCCCGACCACGTTCTTCGAGCCCCCGCCCACACTGGGCTTCGACTTCAAGCCGTCCGAGACACCGATCGCGCCGCCGAGCATCTCGGCAGCGTTCTCGGCGCGGTTTCGGACACGGACCGGCAGCGGGACGTCCGGCGGGAAGAGCTCAGCCGACCCGGACCACCTGCGGTCCTTCGCGACGGACTACCGGGCTCTCGACCTGGCGACGACGGAGAAGCAGACGACGCTGCGCAACGCGTGGAACGGCTTCACGGGCTCGTGCGGGTGGGTGCGTGTCTCGTCAGCGACCTTCTTCATCGGCTTCGACCGGTTGCTCGAGGAGAACGGCGAGGACGCTGCCTGGGCCGACCGGATCGCCGACGCGTTCGAACGAGCGGGCGGTCAGGGGTCGATCTCGAACGCGACGCTCGACGTCTCGGCCGCTGCGGAGTTGCCGGCGGCCATCACGGAGCTGCTCGACCCGGACCTCACCCCCGCGCAGGTCGCCGAGCGCTGGGCGGCGCTCGGGTACTCGAAGGCGGACCAGCGCGACCTCGAAGCCCTCCCGATCCCGGTGCTCAGCAAGATCGGCAACCTGGAGGGGGTCGACTACTGGGCACGGGACACCGCCAACCGTGCGGTGCTCGACGCCCGCATCACCGCTGCCGAGCAGGAGGTCGAGTCCCTGCGCAACACGATCGCCTACGACAACGGAGCCTCGTGGGGGAAGGCGTCGACGAACCTCGAAGCGCTCCAGGCGATCAAGACCGCCAGCAAGTTCCAGGGGGACAGCAAGGCCGGAGAGCGGTTCATCGTCTCCCTCACCGACGACGTCCCACCGCTCGCAGCGGTCTCCATCGGCGATCTCGACACCGCCGACAACGTCACCTGGGCCGTGCCCGGCATGGGTTCGGACACGACGGGCATGGTCGGCTGGACGGACTCGGCGCAGAACATCTACGACCAGCAGAAGGACATCGGTCCCGACGATCGAGCCGTCATCAGCTGGATGGGCTACGACACCCCGCCGCAGCCGGTCATCTCGGGGGAACTGGACTTCGGCGTCCTCGGCAGCGAGTACGCCCAGAAGGGCGGCGACAACCTCGCGGACTCCATCCGAGGCCTGGACGCCGTGCGCTCGGGCGATGTACCGACGACGAACATCGTCGCGCACTCCTACGGGACGACCGCCTCGGCCTACGCGCTGACCCAGAGCGACGTCCACGTGGACACGCTCACGACTGTCGGGTCCGCCGGCCTGCCCAACGAGATCGACCAGGCGACCGATCTGCACGTCGACGACGTCTACGCCGGACAGGCGCAGGACGTGTGGCTGATCGAGCCGGAGAAGGGCGACCAATGGGCTTGGACAGGGCGCCTCAGTCCAGAACACAGCCAGAACCCGATCGACCCCGACTTCGGAGCCACACCGTTCGGTACCGACGGGATCGTGACGGACGGGGGCGACGTGAACCCGGTGGAGGACCACGGCACGCACACGGGCAACGACCGGGGGTACCTCGATCTGGGTACCGAGTCCCTGCGGAACGTCGGCTACGCCACGACCGGGCATGCCGACGACATCACGGCCGACCCGCCGAAGGGCCCGACCCAGTACCAGAGGTCCATCCTCGAGACGCCGCAGTGGACACTGTGATGGTGCATCGAGGAAGCCACGGCCCCGTCAGGACGAGCATCGGCGTCGCTCTCGTCCTGACGGCGGGCCTGACCATGACCAGTTGTAGCGACAGCCCCGGAGGCAGCACAGTGAAACCGTCGGATGCGAAGAAGTCCGTCGTCGACCTCGTGAAGGAGTCGACTGACGCTGTCGGTGGCGAATGGACGCTCTACCGAGGTCCCTCCGCTGAGGTCTGCGAGCAGCCCGGTGGCGGTGAGGGTGCACGTTTCGTGTACATCCTCGAGCGCGCCGGCGCGGACGGTGCCGCTCCGGCTGCCGACATCCGCACGGTGGAGGATCTCTGGAAGAGCAAGGGGATCACGACCGAGCGCTTCGAGAGCGGGAGCGCTGACCCCCTCACCGGCATCAACGGGGTGGACGGTCCCGTCACCTCCGTGGGGTTCAACGCGTACCCGCAGGGCTACACGATCAGCGGAGTCTCGAAGTGCTCCGACGGTGACGTCGCGGAACTGCGCCAGGCGGAGTGAGAACACGCGTCATCTGCGCGGTCGCCACGGGTGCTGCCGTCACGCTCCTCCTCACCAGCTGTGGGAGCAGCGACTCCGGCGGGACCGGGCGACAGCCGTCGACCGTCGAGAAGTCCATCGTCGATCTCGTCGAGCGCTCCACCGCAGCACTCGGCGGCAAGTGGGAGGTGTACAGCGGTCCGTCGGTGGAAGCCTGCGGCGACGGCGCTTCTGACAGCGCGCGCTACGTGTACATCATGGACCGTGTCGACCGACCTGGCGGCGACCCGACCGCGGACCTCGACGAGATCAAGGCGCTCTGGAAGGGCGCCGGTATCGAGTTCTCCGACTACGAGAGCGGCGGTGCGGACCCACTGCTCGGCGTCCGCGGATCCGGCGGCCCGACGACGTCCATCGGCTTCGACGCCTTCCCGAAGGGCTACAGCATCACCGGGGTGTCCCAGTGCGCTGACGGGAACGTGAGCGAACTACGCAAGTCGGAGTGACCGGCATGACGAACAGGAGACCACTCGTGGATGCTCGACGGGCAGCCGTGGCAGCGATCGGCGCGCTGCTCTGCTTGGGCACGCTGGCGGGCTGCAGCGCCAGCAGCACCTCAGGCGACAGCGGCCGCGAACCAGCAACCGTGCGGAAGTCCGTGGTCGATGTCGTCGAGCGCTCGGCCGCCGCTGTCGGCGGGAACTGGAAGGTCTACAGCGGCCCCTCCGTCGAAGGGTGCGGGGACGGTGTGGAAGACAAAGCCCGTTACGTCTACATCATGGAACGGTCCGGCTCGACCGGTGACGAGCCGGACGACGACGTGAAAGCCATGGCAGAGTTCTGGGACGGCGAGGGGATCGCCACCACGGCGTACAAGAGCGGCGGGGCGGACCCCCTCCTGGGGATGCGGGGAAAGGGGGGTCCGATCTTGACGATCGCCTTCAACGCGTACCCGGAGCGGTACAGCATCACCGCGGTCTCCGCGTGCGCTGACGGCAACGTGAGCGACCTGCTCGAGGACGAGTGATGACGCGATGACCGGCGCGGATCTCATCCGAGGGCTTCGGGGAACACTCGTCGTGGTGCTGGCCGTGGTCGCCCTGTCCGGCTGCAGTGCCGGACAGACCGACGCGCGGCCATCGGTCGTGAAGAAGGAGATCGTCCACTCCGTGACGCTCGCAACGTCGGACATCGGCGGCGACTGGCGGGTCTACCGCGGGCCTGACGTGGAATCGTGCAGCGACCATGACGAGGACCACGTCCGGTACGTCTACATCGTGGAGCGTCCGAAGAGCGCGGACGACGACGTCGCCGCCGACATGCGGAAGCTCGAGGGATCGTGGGAACACGCGGGCATCGCCGTCGAGCGGTTCTCGACGAAGGGGGAGAACCCGACCGTCGGGCTCCGGGGATTCGGCGGCCCCGTCACGTCGATCGGGTACGTGTCGTACTACGGCGGCTACCGGATCACCGGTGCCTCGAAGTGCGCTCCCGGCGACGCCCTCGACCTCTCCGACTGAGGCGGGGCGCGTCCGTCCCACGATGCGGGTGGTCAGCGCATGAACAGGATCTGCACTGCGGCGATGACGATGACGGCACCGATCGGCACGCCGGCGATCACCAGCGCGGCCGGGATCTGCGTCCGTCGGATCGTCCGGGGGCCGCCGGCGCCGCGGGCGAACTCCGTGGCCGCGACCAGTTCCGGCGCAGCGGCGGGCGGGATCGGTGGCGGAGCGGGTCGGTCGTCCTCGAACGCCGGGACCTCGACCACGAAGGCGGCCGGGTCCACGGTCGGGGGCAGCTGGGTGTACCGGTTGCGTACGGTTCGTTCGTCCATGGTGACCCTCCCTCCGTGCACACTATGCCGCCTGCCAGGGGTCCGGTAGTGCAACCAGTTGCTCGCACTTCCGCTCACGGTTCACGCCCCGGCGAGCAGCGCGTCCGTCTCGTCCGCCGTCGGAGCGGTCGCCGGTCCGGTGCGGGTCACCGCGAGTGCTGCCGCCGCGTTGGCCCGGCGGACGGCGTCCTGGAGGCTCGCCCCACGACCCAACGCCGCCGCCAGTACGCCGTCGTGTGCGTCACCCGCCCCGTTGGTGTCGACCGCGACGACGGGGAACCCGGGGACCAGGACCGGTTCGCTGCCGGACTCGACCAGCCAGCAGCCGTCCGCGCCGTCCCGCACCAGGGCGGTGCCCCGCGCTGCCGCGGCGATGGCGGCGGCAGCCTCGGCGAGGGTGGCCGACGTCGGGGACAGCAGGCGGGCCTCCCGGCTGTTCGCGCTGACCACGTCGGAGCGGGCGGACACTATGTCCAGGACGGCTGCCGGCAGGGTGTCGACGAGGGGTGACGGGTCGAACACCACGCGGACGGACGACGGCACCGTGCCGAGCCAGCCGGCGATGGCCGCACCGTTGACCGCGTGCGCCAGACCGTAGCCGGAGACGAACACGATGTCGTCGTCGAGCAGTTCGACACGGTCCAGGTCGGCCCGGGTGAGCTGCCCTTCCGCGCCGACGCTCGTGACGAAGGTGCGTTCGGTGGTGGCGTCGACGAGGGCCACGCAGTAGCCGCTGTCGACGTCCGCGAGCCCGGGCTGCACGACGGTGACCCCGGACTCCTCGAGTGCCTGGCGGACGACGTCGCCGAACGGACCGGTGCCGTACTGCCCGGCGAAGACGACGTCCATGCCGTCGCGACGGGCGGCGACCATCGTGTTGAGGCCGCCGCCGGCCGTGATCTCCGAACCGTCGGCGATGACGTCACCGCCGGGCTCGGGCAGGGCACCGATGCGCATCACGATGTCGACGATGACGTTGCCGACGGAGACGAGGCGGCTCATCGGACGGTGTGCTCGGTGCGCGGGAGCGGTGCGGACTGGTCGGGCTGCTCGTGCAGGGTGCCGCGCGGGCCGCCGGTGAGCAGGTAGACCGCCGCGGCGACGATGAAGGTGACGACCCAGCCGAGACCGTTCGCGCCGATCCAGGTGTCCGAGAAGGCGCCGACGAACACCGGGTCGGCGTCGCCCACCTGGACGTTGGTGAACAGGAAGCCGACGACGATCGCGACGACCCAGGCGGTCACGGCGCGCCAGGCGATGCCGCCGGCGTACCAGTAGCGGCCGCCGCGGCGCAGGTCGAGGAGCGCGCTCGGGTCGTACCAGGTGCGGCGGAGCATGTCGGCGATGAAGACACCGAGCCAGGCCGTGATCGGCACGGCGAGCACCGAGATGAACGTGATGAACGGGGCGTAGAAACCGTCGGCGACGAGCATGAAGTACATGGCGCCGAGCGTGGTGATGACGACGTCGACCGCGACGGCCCACACCCGCGGCACCTTCACGCCGAGGGTCAGCGTGGTGAGGCTCGCCGAGTACACCGACAGGTGGTTCGACAGCAGGAGCCCGCCGAACGCCGCGATCAGGTACGGCACGGCCATCCAGCTGGGCAGCATGTCGCGGATCGCGGCGACCGGGTCACCGGCCTGGGCGAGGGTCGGGTCGCCGGCGGACACCAGGGAACCGAGCCCGACCAGGACGACGAGGGGGATGCCGGCACCCGCGGCGCTGGCGGCGACGAGCTTGCCGGCGCGGACGCTGGTGCGCGTGTAGCGGGCGATGTCGGCACCGGCGGTCGCCCACCCGATGCCGGTGCCGGCGGCGATGGTGCCGATGCCGATCACCATGGCGGCGACGGGGCCGGCGGGCTGGGCACCGACGACGTCCCAGTCGATGCGGGCGACGAGGAACACGGCGACGAAGACGTTGAGGGCACCGAAGACCCACGTCGCCCACTTCTGCACGGCGACGATGAACGCGTGGCCGAGGCCGGAGATGAGCACGGTCGCGGCGACGAACAGCAGGATCGCGACGACGGTGACGACCGGGTGCGCCTTGGAGCCGCCGTCGGTGCCGAACAGGATGGTGAACAGCGAGAGCAGCACGAACGCGGCCGTGGTGGTGTTCACGGTCTCCCAGCCCAGACGGCTGAGGAGCGAGACGGCGGTCGGGCCGATGTTGCCGCGCACGCCGAAGACCGCGCGGCTGAGGGTCAGACCGGGCGCTCCGCCGCGACGACCGGCGATCGAGATGACCCCGACGACGGCGAACGAGCCGGCGGCACCGATGACGGCGACGAGCAGTGCCTGCCAGACGGTGAGGCCCTGGAACGCGACGAGGGTGGCGCCGAGGGGCAGCCCGAGGATCGAGATGTTCGCGGCGAACCAGACCCAGAACAGCGCACCGGGCGTGCCGGTGCGTTCGGCGACCGGGACCGGCTCGATGCCGCGCTGTTCGATCGTGGTCAGGGTGCCGGACTTGGTGCCCGAGTCCGTGGGGGTGGTGGTCATCAGGTCCTCTTACGTCATCGGAAGGGTGCGAGGGGTGAGGCCGGGCGACGGTGAAGGGGGGACACCGCCGCCCGGCGGTCTGGAGGGCGCTACCGGCGAGCGGCGGCGCGGAGGACGAGGAGCTGCTGGGTGAGCTCGTCGAGGTGCAGGTCGTTGACGGTCTCGACCTGGTGCACGGCGTCGTCGGACCAGGCCGGAGCACCGTGCACGGCGCCGAGGACGGCTCCGGCCATCGCGGCGATGGTGTCGGTGTCGCCGCCGATGCTGGCCGCGGTGCAGACGGTCTGCCAGGGGTCGAGGTCGAGGGCGACGAGGGCGAGGGCCGCGACGACCGACTCCTGCGACGCGACACTCGTCCCGATCAGTCCGGAGACGACGTCGATCCGCTGGTCGGCCGGCACGCTGGCGAGGTGTCCACGGGCCCACTCGGTGCGCTCGGCGATCGAGGCGCCGGCGACCCAGTGCCCCCGGGTCGCACCCAGGCGTGCGGCAGCGATCGCCACGTCGAGTGCCTCGGACCGGGTCGCACCGTCGATGCCAGCGGAGACCGCAGCTGCGATCGCGCTGGCGCCGGCGATGCCGAGGCCGGTGTCGTGGGTGACCCGCGAGGCGTCCTGCACCGCGTCGACGAGTGCCGCGACACCGCCTGATCCGGTTTCACCGACACCATGGAGGGGCGTCGCGATGCCGACCGGGGTGATCCGCATCGCGGCACCGTTCGTGGTGCCCGTCGAGCCGGCTTCAGAGGCCGGGACCCCGTCGAGGATGCGCTGCACGGCCGTCTTGGTACTCGGTCCGAGGAGGTCGAGCGAGCCCTTCGCCGCCATCGTCCGCTCCCAGGCGATGAGCGCCTGGGCGAAGTCGACGGGGTCGAGTCGTCCGTCGCCCTGCACGAGCAGCTGCGCCACGAGGACGGCCTGCTCGGTGTCGTCGGTGATGCTCGCCGCGGGCATGCCGTGCGCGATCCGCTGGTGGGGCCCGGCGTCGACGAACCCGTCGATCACCCCGTGGTCGGCACGGATCTGGTCGAGGGACATCGACTGCGTGGGCATGCCCAGGGCATCACCGATCGCGAGCCCCCGGAAGGCCGCGAGCGCGTGCTCGTACTCGGCGGTGGTCGTCACGACGCGCTCCCGAACTTCATGTGCAGGCGGAACCGGCTCGGGTCGAGCAGGCTGTCGACAGCCTCCACGAACGTGCCGTCGGCCGTGCGGGAGACCCGTCGGCTGTGGAGGAACGGCTCACCGGGCGCCCTGTGGAGGGAGGCTGCCTCGTCTGCGGTGAGGGGCTGGAGGTCGACCCACTGCTCGGCGAGCGCGGGCACCAGACCCGCACTGGCGATCGTGGCGGTGAGGGAGTCGTCGACGAGCCCTTCGTCGACGGCGCGGGCGAGCCTCCCGAACGGCGGCACCAGGCTGCGCTCGAGCGACACGTCCGGTCCACCGACCACGTGACGGACGCGGTCGACCGCGATGAAGTCGGGGTCGTCGAGCCCGAGTTCGGCTGCCTGGCCGGGTCGGCTGACACGCTCGATGCGCAGGACCCGGACGGCGATCTCGGTACCGGTGGCGGCGAGCGAACGGGCCCACCCGCTGCGGGGGTCGAGCGCGGCACCGTCGAAGGTGACGATCGAGCCGATGCCGCCGTGGATGGCGATGTACTCCTCGTCGGCCAGGTCGGCGAGCGCCGCCCGCACGGTGCCGCGGCTGACGGCGAAGCGCTCGGCCAGGTCGTGCTCGCCCGGCAGGCGTTGGCCCGGGGCGTACCGACCCGTGGCGATCGCGTCGCGCAGGGCGTCGGCGACGAGGCGTCGCTTCGATGAGACCGGCATGGACAGGAGACTACATGTACAAGACCTGTTCAGCCAGCCAGTGCGAACTCGAACGGTCAGCGACGCGAATGCGGACCATCACCGACGACGAGCACGACGAGGAGCACCGTCACCCCGAGCAGCAGCAGGCCGAACGCGATCGAGGCACCACCGAAGCTCGCACCCACGCCGAGCCAGAGGAGTCCGGCGCCCCCCGAGATGATGGCCAGCACGATCCCGGCGGAGTTCACGGGCGCGCGCGGCGCGGGCACCACCCACAGGGCGACCACCGTGACGACGGCAGCCACGAGCGGACCCCAGACGAGCATCGGGAACGCGATGCTCGCGAGCGCGGACAGACCGGAGGCCTGGGCGAACATCAGGATCGGGAACGGCAGGCCCACCAGCAGCACGTCGACGACGAGCGTGAGCCAGGCGAGGACCCGCCAGTGGAGACGAACCGGCACGGCGACCGCGGTCTCCCCGTCGGGCCCGCGCACGGGCGGACGGACTCCGCCGCTGTTGGCGGTCATGGGATCCGCACCGGGTCCCACGCACCGGCCTCCGAGCCGTACGCACCGACCCGGGTCCGCGCGCCGTCCGGGACGTCCGTGTCGATCCCGAACGCCTCGACCGAGGGCGGCACCGTCAGGTCCCAGGTCTCGATCCCGTTCTCGGAGGACCGTGCGGTGGGTTCGGGGCCTCGATGGCTCACGCCGTGCTCGTTTCCGTCGGAGCTGGCCGACCCGGCTGATGCCGGTCCGTCGGGTCCGGGTGCGCAGCCGGTGAGGAGCACGACCACGAGGGCCGCGACGAGGGCCGCGACCGCGGGTCCGACGACCCGCCGTGACGGTGTCACCGCCGCGCACCGCTCTGCCCGGTGGACGCACCGTCTGCAGAACGCGTCGCCCTGATCAGCGCCCCCGCTGCAGCGTCGTCGAATTCGACCCCCATGCTCGGCATCGTAACCACGTTGCCCGGACAGCGGTCCGGCGAGATGCTCGCGGCCGACGGTTCGACGGACGGGAGGCCCGTGCCCGGCTGGTCCGGTGCCTCCCGTCCGCCTCGGGCCGACTACAGGACGACGACCGTCGTCCCCGCGGACGTCGCCGGCCGGTCCATCGCCTCGAGCGCTGCCGGCGCCTGGTCGAGCGGGATGGTCCGGCCGACGAGCGGAGCAGGGTCGAGCCGGCCGTCGGCGATCTCGGCGAGCATCGCCGGGTACTCGTGCGCGGACATCCCGTGGCTGCCGAGCAGTTCGAGCTCGAGTCCGATGACCCGGCCGAGGTCGACCTGCGGGGTGGCGTCCGCCCCCGCCAGGAGTCCGACCTGCACGTGCCGACCACCCGGGCGGAGCGCGGCGATGCCCTGGCGGACGAGGGCGGCGCGTCCGAGCGCCTCGATGACGACGTGGGCGCCGCCGTCCGTGGCGACCCGGATCCGCTCGTCGACGTCATCGGACCGTGCGTCGACCGTGGTGGTGGCGCCGAGTGTCCGAGCGAGGGCGAGCGCCTCGGCGGAGACGTCGACCGCGACGACCCGGGCACCGCGCGAGACCGCGACGACGATCGCCGACAGCCCGACTCCTCCGCAGCCGAAGACGACCACGTGCTCCCCCGCCGCAGTCCGTGCACGGTTGACGACGGCCCGGTAGGCGGTGGCGAAGCGGCAGCCGAGCCCGGCGGCCGTGGCGTCGTCGATGGCGTCGGGCACGGCGACCAGGTTGGTGTCGGCGTGGTGCACGACGACCTGTTCGGCGAAGGACCCGGGCCGGTCGAAGCCGGGCTGGGTCTGGTTCGGGCAGATGCTCTGGCGCCCGGCGATGCACGTCGGGCAGGTGCCGCACGCGTTGACGAACGGTGCGGTCACGCGGGTGCCGGGCCGCCACTGCCGGACCTGGTCGCCGACGCGCTCGACGACGCCGACGAACTCGTGGCCGGGGACGTGCGGCAGCGCGACGGTGTCGTCGTGGCCGTGCCAGGCGTGCCAGTCGCTGCGGCAGACGCCGGTGGCGACGACCCGGACGACGGCGGCGTGCGGTGGGCACGCGGGCTCCGGCACGTCGGTGACGACGGGCGTCGCGGAGAAGGAGTCGAAGGTGACGGCGCGCATGTGCCCGATCCTGCCACCCGGGCAGTCCGGGCCCGACGATCAGGGCCGGGCGGCGAGGGGCAGCGCGGCGAGGACCTCGTCGATCGTCGCCGACATCGAGCGGGACTCCGGCTCCGCACCGGCCCACGTGTCCAGCGCCACCTGGAACACGAGCACGCCGAACTCGGCCAGGACGGCGGCCTGCAGCGGCGTCTCGCCCCGTTCGACGAAGGCGCCCCGGGCAGCGCGGACCAGGTCGGCGCGCTTCCGGGCGTCGCGGTCGCGCAGTTCGTCGTTGCTCTCGACGATCCGACGCCAGGCCGCGGTCTGGGCGTGGTTGTCGTCGAACCGGGCGGCGGCGACCTGGTGCAGCACGCGGCGGATGACCTCGACCGGCTCGACGTCGGCCGGGGCCTCGGCGATGAGCCGTGCGGCGGTGGTGGGGATCTCGTCGCCGGCGAAGACGACCTCGCGCTTGTCGGCGAAGTGCCGGAAGAACGTCCGGGTGGTCAGGCCGGCACGTGCGGTGATCTGCGGCACGGTCGTGGCCGCGAAGCCCTGCTCGGCGAAGAGTTCGAAGGCCGCGCGCTCGAGTCGTCCTCGTGCATCGGGAGCCCATCGCATCGGTCGATCGTACCTGATGACACGACGTGCCATGAGGGCATACGATGACATCACGTGTCATCACGCTGGCACCGAGGAACGAGGAACCGAAATGACCGCCGCCGACCCCATCACCACCCCGCCGAACGAAGCACTGTTCCTGCTCGGCCCGCGCGGCCCCTTCGAGGTCCGCCCGACCGCGATGCCCACCCCCGGCGCCGGCGAACTCGTCGTCCGGGTCCGCGCGGTCGCGGTGAACCCCGTCGACGCCATCACCGGCCCGCTCCGCCGCCTCGTCTCGCCGTGGGTGCGGTTCCCGACCGTCCTCGGCAGCGACGTCGCCGGCGAGGTCGTCGCGGTCGGCCCCGACGTCACGGACCTCCGGGTCGGCGACCGGGTGACCGCGTTCGCCGCCGGACAGGAGAAGGCGCGGAACCGCCCGTCCGAAGGCGGGTTCCAGCGGTACGTGACGGTCCTCGAACGCGTCACCACGCGCCTCCCGGCCGACGTCGCGTTCGACCGTGCCGCGGTCCTGCCGCTGGCACTCGCCACGGCCGCCGCCGGCCTGTACGAGGCGGACCAGCTCGGCCTGCCGTTCCCGACGGTCGGGGCGTCCCACGCGGACGAGGTCGTCCTGGTCTGGGGCGCATCGACGAGCGTCGGCATGAACGCCGTCCAGCTCGCCCGCGCCAGCGGCTACACGGTGGTCGCGACGGCCGGACGGACGAACCACGACCTGGTGCGCGCCCTGGGCGCCGAGGCCGTCGTCGACTACCGCGACGCCGACGTCGACCGTCAGGTCGTCGCGGCACTCGGCGGACGGCGCCTCGTCGGCACCGTCGCGATCGGCAAGGGCTCCCTCGGACACGCCCTGCGCATCGCGCGCTCCGCCCCCGGCACGAAGCGGATCGCATCCGCCTACCCCGACCCGGTGACCAGCATGCGCTCGCGCATCGAACGACTCCGCGGCATGCACGTCACCGCGATCTGGGGCGGCACCCCCGTCGTCTCCCCGGTCGGACCGGCGGTCTTCCGCGACTTCCTGCCCGCGGCCCTGGCCGACGGACGGTTCCGCCCGGCACCCGAGCCGACGGTCGTCGGCCACGGACTGGAGGCCCTCCCCACCGCCCTGCAGACCCTCCGGAACGGCGTCTCGGCGACCAAGATCGTCGTCGGGATGGACGCCTGATGCCGTCGCAGCGCACGATCCTGGTGTTCGGCGGGACCGGACAGACCGGCCGCCACCTCACCGACCTCGCCCTCGCGGCCGGACACCGCGTCCGCGTCCTCGCCCGCACGCCCGCGAAGGCCGGACCCACACGTGCCGGACTCGAGGTACGGCAGGGATCCGTGACCGACGAGCTCGACCTCGACGGGCTGCTCGACGGTGTCGACGCGGTGGTCTCGCTGCTCGGAGACGTGCAGGCGCAGCGGACCGCGATGGTGAACACGGCGTTCGTCCGACGCCTGGTGCCCGCGATGCGCCGGACCGGGGTGCGCCGGTTCCTGTACCAGGCAGGTGCCCTCAGTGCACCGCCGCACGCACGGTTGACGCCGACGCTCTGGGCGATCCGGAACACCGTCGCCCGCAGCTACGACGGCCAGCACCGGGACAACGAGGCGGTGATGCGGTACCTGGCCGACGAGGCGATGGACCTCGAGTGGATGGTGCACCGCGCCGGCATCGGGTCGGACGGCCCCTCGAAGGGCGTGCTCGAACGGACCGAGGGGACGCCGGGCATCGGGACGTTCGGGGACTGCGCCGCGTACGACCTGCGGCTGCTGGACGACCCGACGGCGGTGCACACGATGAGCCTCAGCGCGTACCGGAAGACCGGCCGGCGGGCAGGGGGCGTCGCGCGGGACCGCAGCTAGCGGAGCCGCGGTTCGGCGCGGAAGAAGTCGGAGTACCGCGGCTCTCCCGGCTCCCAGAGCCGCGAGGTCACGATGGCCGCCAGGTCCTCCGGCGGGGTCAGGCCGTGCCGCCGCCACTGCGCCGGATCGGCCCGGGTGGCGCTGATCGCGTGCCGGTCAGCCACGGGCACCGTCCCGCCGGTCGTCGTGGTGCAGGGTCTCGCGCGGGGGCACGGGCGGCCGTCGGCACCGGCCCAGGCTGATCGACCGGGTCGGCGGCAGGGAGACGTCGGCGGGGTCGATCCGGGTCGCGATCGGGGTGATGGTGGTGAACACGGGCGTCCCTCCCGGGGATCGGTGGAGCGCCCGACCGGTGGGATCTGGACGCTGATGTTTCAACGTCCTCATGTGTACGACATGCAGACTGATATGGCAATGAACCGGTTCGGAACAGCCCGACACTCCCGACCAGCACCCTCCGGATCAGCACCCTCCGCCTCAGTGCCCGAGCTCGACGAGCAGCACCCCCACGATGATGAGTCCGATCCCGGCGAGCATCAGCCGGGTCAGCGGCTCGCGGAACAGCACGCGCCCGAGCACCGCCGTCAGCGCCACCCCGGTCGCCGCCCAGATGCCGTAGGCGACCCCGATCGGCAACCCCAGGGTCAGGGCGACCGCGAGCAGGCTGAACGCGACGACGTACCCGGCCACGACCGGGACGTAGTAGCGCTTCTTGCCGTCAGTGGCGAGTTTCAGGCTGATCGTCGCGGCAACCTCGGAGACGATCGCGATCGTCAGCAGGACCCATCCCATCAGTGCGCCTCCCGCTTCCGTGCGGCCAGCGCCCGCTGCGAGCCGAGCTCGACGAGCAGCACCCCGACGGCGATGAGCGTGATGCCGATCCCCATCACGAGGGTGAGCGCCTGCCCGAACAGCACCGCCGCCAGCACCGCGGTCAGGGCGACCCCGGACGCTCCCCAGATGCCGTACGCGACCCCGATGCCCATCCCGCGGCGGAGGACCAGGACCAGCATCCCGAACGCCACCAGGTACCCGACGACGACGAGCGCGTACCAACCGGCGTGCTCGACGGCGGCCTGCAGCGCCAGGGAGGCGGTGACCTCGGCGACGATCGCGGAGGCCAGGAACACCCACTTCACGATGCGCTGCCGTCCACGAGGGTGGCGGTCGTCCGGGCCGCGAGCGCGATGGTCGCGGCGGCAGCGGCGTCGTCGCGGTCCTGCAGCCAGGCGGTGCTGACGCCGTCGGCGAGCGCCACGAGCAGACGGGCCACGGTCTCCGGGGGTGCGGTCCACCGGAAGCGCCGGTCGTCGGTCCACGCCTCCAGGTGGGCACGCACGGCGGCCACATAGGCGCGCTGCTCCCAGTCGGCGACGTCCTGGAGGCCCGGGTCACGTCGTGCGAGGGCGAACAGCTCCACGAGGGCGAGCGCGGTCGCGGGGTCGGCGCGGGTCGTGTCGAGGTGGGCGGTGAGGCCGGCGGTGATCCGGGCCTCCGGGGCGAGTGCGGCGGTGTCGGTGGCGAAGGCGGCGGCCATCGCGGTGCGGAGTTGGCGTTCCAGGACGGCACGGAAGAGCGCTGGCTTCGTGGCGAAGCAGTAGTGGAAGGCGCCGTGCGGCAGCCCGGCGCGACTGGTGACGGCGCGGGTGGTGACGGCGGCGACGCCCTCGTCGCGCAGAACGGCGAGCGCGGCGTCGACGAGCTGGTCACGGCGTTCCTCGACGCTGCGGTGCTCCTGGGTGGTGGTCATGCTGCGACCGTAGCGCCGAACTTGGCCAAGTGGCCGAGTCTCCCAGCGTCTTCCGGGCTGATCGGGTGCTGAAGGGTTGCGCAGCGTGTCGCGAGGGCTTCCCCAGTGCTCCCTGGGAACGTCGTCGCACCACAACGGAAGAGGGGTCCGATGACCGCACTGTCGCGACGCACGCTGCTCATCGGCGGCGGGTCGGTGGTCCTGGCGGCCGCGGCCGGCGCCGTCCTGGTCGAACAGCGCGTGCTGCCCGGACGGTCCGCGGCGGAACGGCTGCTCGGCATGACCGGACCGGCGGGCGTCGTCCCCTCCACCGCACCCGGTCGGCGCCTCGAAGGCTCGTTCACCTCGGCTGCCCGCGGCGGCGCTGAGACCGGGTGGACGATCAGCTACCCGCCCGGCTCCCGCGAAGGTGACCCGCTGCCGGTCGTCGTGTCCCTGCACGGGTACGGCGGCGACCACCGCAGCAGCTTCGACCACGGCATGCACCTCGACCGGTTCCAGGCGGCAGGCCGGGCAGCGGGCGAGCCGGCGGTCGCGATCGCCTCGGTCGACGGCGGCAACGACTACTGGCACCCCCGGGCCTCCGGCCGGGACCCGCACCGGATGCTCGTCGACGAGTTCCTGCCCCTGCTGCACGACCACGGGTTGGACGTCGGACGGCTCGGGCTGTTCGGCTGGTCGATGGGGGCGTACGGGGCACTCCTGGTCGGCAGCACGCTGGGGCCCGAGCGGGTCCGGGCCGTCGCAGCGAGTTCGGTGGCGCTCTGGCCGACCCCGCAGCGCGCAGCCTCGGGGGCGTTCGACAGCGCCGCGGACTTCGCCCAGCACGACCTGACCACACGGACCGCGGCGCTCGGAGCCCTGCACACCCGGATCACCTGTGGCACCGCGGACGCCTTCTGCCCGGGCGACGAGCAGCTCGTGCACCGGATCACGCCGGCGCCCACGTCGAGCTTCACCCTGGGCGCACACGACTGGTCGTACTGGCGGCGTGTGGCTCCGGAGCAGCTGCGGTTCCTCGCGGCCGCGCTCTGAGGGGTTCTGGCACCGACCGAGTCGACACCGCTAGGGTCGGCGCCATGGACGCAGTGTCGCCTGCCGTGGCCGCCTTCTGGGCCGCCCGCCGTCTGGAGTCCCGGGACCTGCCCGTGGAGGTCCCTCTTGCCTGGGGCTTCGGCGCGACACCCGAGCACGCCGACGAGCTGCTCGCGTTGGTCCTGAACGGCGTGAAGGACGGCACGGCGTCGTCGCTCTGGGACTACGAGGCGACCGCGGAACCCCTGCCCGAGGTCGGCGAACACAGCGTGGTCCTCGACGGCACCGGGCAGCCTCGCGCGGTCATCGTGACGACGGACGTCCGGACCGTGCCGTTCGACCGGGTCGACCCCGAGCACGCCCGAGCCGAGGGTGAGGGCGACCGGACGCTGGCGTACTGGCGGGCCTCGCACGAACGGTACTGGCGGGAGCACTCCGAGGACCCGCGGGGCTGGGCGCCGGACATGCCCGTCGTCTGCGAGCGCTTCCGGCTGGTCTGGCCGACCCCGAGCGACGAGCCGACCCGGAGCGAGTCGTGACCCGGCTCCGGCGCCACACCCTCGTCGCAGCGGCGCTGGTCACAGCGGGCCTGGTGTCCGTCACCGCCTGCGCGTCCGGGTCGAGCGGCTCGAGGGCGCGGATGTACGACTCGGTCAGCAGCATGGCCGACAGCAGCTCCCTCGTCGTCACCGGCACCGTCGACGAGCAACGGGTCGCGAACGACGTCGCGAGCGCCGGCCCCACCACACTGTCCACCGTCCGGGTCGTGGACACCGCCAAGACCGACGCCGACCACCCGGCGGCATCCACGGTCATCGTCCGCCAGCACGGCACCGCGGGGTCGTCGCACCCGGGGATGCTCCTCCGGCAGGGCACCACCTACCTGCTCTACCTGGCCCCGTCCGCACTCGCGGGAGACCTGGCCGAGCAGTTCTTCGTCACGGGCGGAGCCGCCGGTGTGTACGTCGCCGAGGACGGTCGGACCGACTTCCGCCGGGGCATGGACGAGGGCGACGACCTCCCCGCCCGCCTCAGCCTCGCCGACGCCCTGCACGACTGACCCGCCGCGACACGACCGGGGCGAGACGGACGGGAGGCGCGGTGCCAGCTGGCACCGCGCCTCCCGTCCGTGGGCCGGACTCAGCCCGCCACGAGCTGACGGACCAGCGCCGGGATGCGCTCACGGAACGGGAAGAACCCGCGGGACGCGAAGGGCCACGACGCGCTGTCCCAGCGGCGACGGACGGTGACGAGGGCGACACCCTCCGCCGCGAGGGCGGCACGCAGCGCGCCGAGCCGCTCGTGGACCGGCCCGACGGGTGCGTAGGGCACCACCACGGTGTCGAGCTGCTCGGACTCCGCCCACCGCAGGACCGTCGACGGCAGCGTGTCGGCCAGCACCTGCGCCGGACGGCCGGTGGCGTCCGGCGTCCGGCCGGCGGCGTCGTCGACGGCGGTGGCCGTGAAGGCCTCGACGAGGTCCGAGACCACGAACGGGGACCGTGCGCCGGGGTCCGCGGCGACCGCCGTCGCCACCGGGGCGGTCAGCTGGGGGTGCTCGGCGAGCAAGCTCGATGCCTCGAGGTCCTCCTCGTGCAGCAGCAGACCGACCCGGTCGCCGATCACGCCCACGACATCGTCGGACTCGATCGGTGTGCGTGGTGGCAGCGGCTCCTCGGCGAGCGCCCGGGCCGTCGTCGCGAGTCCGGTCGGCGAGAACCGCCCGTCCGTGTACCGCGCGATGTTCGACGCTGTCGCCAGGTAGGTCTTGCCGCGGGTCTGGAGCCCTGCCACCCACCGCCAGGACAGCGTGTTGGAAGCGGCGTCGCCGTCGAGCAGGTGCCGGTGGAAGAAGTCGGCACCGAGCTGCCACGGCAGGCCGAGCGTGAAGACCCAGATGCTCGCGAACCACATGCGTGTGTGGTTGTGCAGGTAGCCCGTTTCGATGAGCTCCCGTGCCCAGGCGTCCATCGCGTCGATGCCGGTCCGGCCGTGCACCGCGTCGTCGTGGCCCTCCGGCAGGGTCCCGGTCGCGAACTCGTCGACCGCACGCCGGTACCGGCGCCACACCTCGGGGTTCTGCTCGAGCCAGCCCTTCCAGTACGTGCGCCAGAAGACCTCCTGCACGAACTTCTCGGCGGCCGGCAGGCTGTGGCGGTCGAGGACGGCTGCGACGACCTCGTGCTCGGTCACCAGGCGGTGGCGCACGTACGGCGACAGGCCCGAGACGTTGTCCCGCGATGCGCCGAGGTCCGCGTTCCGGTCGCGGGCGTAGTCACGGCCGGCGCGGGGGACGAACTCGTCGAGGGCGTCGAGGCCGGCAGCTCTGGTGGGGATGAACACCCCCTGATCATGCTGGCGACCCCCGACGGTACGGCGGGGCGCAGCGCGTTCCGCGCCACGGGCCGACCGAGGCCCTGTACGGCTGATCCGGCCACTACCGTCGACTCATGGCCTACCCGAGGACCGGACCCACCGCCTCCGGGATGCTCGACGTCGGCGACGGCACGTCCCTGTACTGGGAGGAGTCCGGCGCCCCCGACGGCATCCCCGCCCTCTGGCTGCACGGCGGCCCCGGCGGCTCGATCGGCAGCGGCTGGTACCGGACGCACTTCGACCCCACCCGGTACCGCCTGATCGGCATCGACCAGCGCGGCAGCGGCCGGAGCCGCCCCCTCGTCACCGAGTCCCGCGACCGGCTCGCCGCCCACACCACGCAGCGGCTGATCGCCGACATCGAGGCGGTCCGGCAGCACCTGGACATCGAGGACTGGGTCGTCGCCGGGATCTCGTGGGGAACGACGCTCGCCCTCGCGTACGCGCAGCAGCACCCCGCACGGGTCCGAGCGCTGGCCCTCATGGCCGTCACGACGACGAGCCGCGACGAGGTCGACTGGATCACCGAAGGTGTGGGACGCGTGTTCCCGGCGGAGTGGGAGGCGTTCGAGCAAGCCAGCCAGCGCCTCCCGGGTGAGCGCGTGGTCGACGCGTACGCGCGTCGCCTGGCGGGCTCCGACCGGGAGGCCCGTGCGGACGCCGCGCAGGCCTGGGACCGGTGGGAGAACGTCCACGTCTCCCTCGACGACCCCGCGCTCCGCGAGCGCGGCCACCTGGGTCCGGAGCTGCGCGAGGGCTTCGCCACCCTCGTCACGCACTACTGGGCGCACGACGGGTTCCTGCCGGGCGACCAGGCCGTGCTCGCACGTCTGGACCGGATCGCGCACGTCCCGACGGCGCTCATGCACGGACGGCGGGACATCAGCGGACCCGCCGTCACGGCCTGGCGTGTGCACCGCGGGTTGCCGGCGAGCACGCTCACCATCGTCGAGGACGAGGGGCACGGCGGGCCCGGCGGGAGTGCGGCGCTGACGGCGGCGCTCGACGGGTTCGCGGGGTCCGGCTCGTGACAGACCTCCGGGTGATCTCGGGGCGCTCCGTGGTTCCCCGGCTGATCGCGCTGGTGCTCGCCGCTGCCGTGGTCGGCGTGGGGTTCCAGGTGCTCAAGGGGGACGGCACGGACGCGCTGCGGTACGTGCTCGGCAACCTCGCGGCGCCGTGGCTCGTGATCCCGTTCGTCGGCGATCGCGCGGTCCGGTCGCCCGCACGTGGCGCCCTGGTGGGTGCGGTGCTCGCCATCGTCAGCCTGATGGCCTTCTACGCGGCACTCGAGGCCCGCACGCACTCCCTGTCGGTCCATGTCACCTCGAACTACCTGCTGTTCTGCACCGCGGGAGCCGTGGCAGGAGCGGTGGTCGGCTGCATCGCCTCACTCAGTCGCCGGTCGGAGCTCTGGTGGCTCACGCTCTGCCTGCCCGCGCTGTTCGTCCTCGAACCGGTCGCGGCGTTCGGGGTCGCGTTCAGTGGTGGTCGGACCCCGACGAACGACGTCGTGTGGGCTGTGGAACTCGCGCTCGGGATCATCGGTGTGGCGTTCATCTGCAGGCGTCGTTCCCGGAGCGCTCGATCGCCGTCATCAGCGTTGCCGCTGTCCTGACCTCGTCTCGCACTAGGGTGCGAGCGTGCCGGCATTCTCCACTGACGACGTCCTCGGCAACAGGCTGGACTTCGAGATCGCTCGCGACGGCTTCGTCCGCGAGCTTCGAGACGCTGCCGTGTTGCGCAACGCCGAGACGTGGCTTCGACGCGAGGGCTACCGGGTCGTCGAGATGGACGCCGGGGCGTGGGGTGACGACGAGCAGATGCACCTGGACTTCGCGAAGGGCCTCCAGTTCCCGCCCCACTTCGGGCAGAACCTGGACGCGCTCGACGACTGCATGTCGGACGTGGCCGAGGCGGACTACGGGTGGGACGCATCCGAGACCGGCCTCGTGCTGGTCCTCTCCGGCTTCGACCGTTTCGCTCGACGGCTCCCTCGGACCGCCGACCACGTGCAGCACATCCTGCGGCGGCAGGGACGGTACGCAGCACTCTTCGGGAACCGGCTCCTCACGATCCTGGCCTGACGAGACTCGGCTTCCAGGACGCCGAGAAAGGCGATGATGGCCGCCGGTGCGAGGCAGGATCGGCGGGGGTGTCGGGCTCGGCGCTCGACGGTTGATGCAGGGGGATCGATGACGATCGAGATGTTGTGGGAGCAGGACGACCCGGACGAGGTGCTGCGGAACCGTTTCGGCTTCGCGGACACCGCGTCGGTGGCCGACTGGGTGACCGCAGCGGTCGAACGCCACTGGGGTGTTCGTGTCGGTCCGCCGGAGCGGGTGGTGATCAGCGACGGCAACGCCCTTGCATGGATTCGCAGCGCTGACCAACGTCTCCTGCTCAAGTGGTCGGTCGTCCCCGACCGGTTCCCACGGCTCGCGCTCGCCGCTGAGCTCACCGCTCGGCTCGGAGCACAGGGATTGCCGGTGTCTGCTCCGGTGACGACGCTCGCGGGTGGCGTCCAGGTGGCGGACGCCGGCGTCTCGATGGGTCTGCAACGCGTCATCGAAGGAGCGCACCTCGATGTCGAGGACGCCGATCAGGTCCGTGCAGCGGGGGCGACACTCGCTCGACTGCACGACGCGTTGCGCTCGAGCCCAGTGAGCGACCTGCAACACGAGGTCCTGTCCCCGCCGGCACCGCTCACCGCGCAGATCTCGGGCTGGCTCGCCTCCGAGTCGTCCACGCTGTCCCCACGGGCCCGCGACGTCTTCAGGCAGCTGCTCGATCGGATGCCACCGGAGCTCCCGCCCGTGCAGATCGTGCACGGCGACTA
Source organism: Curtobacterium sp. MCLR17_032 (assembly GCF_003234795.2). Classification (NCBI taxonomy): domain Bacteria; kingdom Bacillati; phylum Actinomycetota; class Actinomycetes; order Micrococcales; family Microbacteriaceae; genus Curtobacterium; species Curtobacterium sp. MCLR17_032. The sequence goes on from NZ_CP126268.1 coordinate 3,626,279, forward strand.
CCGCGCCGCGAACATCCTGTGCGCCGGTACCGAGGTCGTCGGCGTCCTCGACTTCGAGGAACTCCGACGTGACCATCGCATCGTGGAACTCGCTCGATCAGCGGTCATGCTCGGCACGCTCTTCCGGGACTGGGGACCGGTCGGTGTGTCCGTGCGGGAGCAGTTCCTCGACGGGTACCGAGCGGTCCACGCCATGACGAACGAGGAACTCCGTTGGTGGCCGGTCCTGGTGTGCTGGTTCTCCCTGGCCCTCGTGCCCCCGGGCGATGACCCCAACGGGTGGGGTCCAGCAGCGACCGAGCAGCTCGAGCACGCAGCGGCACAGCTGCGCGGCTGAGCCCGTCCGACATCCGCCCAGGCGTCCGGCCCCTCGGATCGCCGTTCGCGTCACACTGGGGTGTGCGTTTCGACACTGTCCTCGTTCCGGCTGACGCGCCGGTCCTCCAGTCCGAGATCGCTGCGCTCCGACGTCCCGCCAGACGACTCGCTCGCGGCATGACGATGACGCGAGGCGGCTCGGCGCAGCCCCGTCAGTTCCAGGTCGTCATCGACGAGTGCGACCGTAGCTGGACGTTCGACCACGAGGGCGACCGCCACCGTGACCACTACGCGGAGGGTGTCCTCGACTCCGTCGACGGAGCGGTCGAGGTCAGCTTCGCCCGGAGCGGCGCGGTGGCTCCTCCCGTCCGGCTCCTCACACCGGAGCTCCTCTTGCTGTGGGGATCACCCGGGAGCTTCGCGCCGATCCTGGTCCAACGGGTTCACGGGCACTGGCTGCTCGTGACGTTCGAGCATGAGCGCGATCCAGCTGACCGCGTGACGATGGTCGTGGACGAGCGAGACGGCATCGCATACCGCTCGTACGGCACCGGCGAGATCACGGTGCTCACGGACGTTCGGGTGATGGAGGACGACGAGCCGGTGCCGCCGCGCCCACGGTTCTCTCGGTTGAGGGAGTGGCCGGTCCTCGAGTACTGACGGCCGCGTCGTCGTCTCACGCTCCGATCGGCGATCAAGCCGCCCGCGTTGTTGGTGTGACCTGCGTGCGTCGTCTGCGCGAAAGGTGCTCTGTGCCCCAGCATGGGGACGCCTCAGCTTTGCCGGGGCGGGACCAAGAGGGGGACTCTTGCCAGATCTTCGACGGCGAACCGGCATGAGGTACACCGTGGCGATGGTGACGGTCATCGCGCTCGTCGTGGTGTTCGTCGTCCGGCTGGTGGACATCCAGGTCGTGCACGCGTCGGCGCTCCACAGGCAGGCGGAGCTGAAGCGCAGCATCCCCGTGACGGTCTACGGGGAACGAGGCGCGATCGTCGACAGATCCGGAGTCGAACTCGCGGACAGTGTCACCCGGTACGACATCACCACCGCGCCGGCGCTGGTGAAGGGGTTCCGGGGGAAGTTCGGCGGGACGCGGTTGCAGAAGGTCAGCGTCAGCGATGCGCTCGAGGCGGTTTCGCGGGTTTCCGGAGCATCGGTGGAGTCGATGCGCACGGCGATCGCTGCCGACCCGAAGTCGAACTTCGCGTACCTCGCGAAGGGGTTGGACACAGAGCACTTCGAGAAGTTGCGGCGATTGGAGATCCCGTGGATCTACCCGCAACCGCAGTCAGCGCGGACGTACCCGACCGGCGCAACCGCGGGGAACCTCACCGGGTTCATGGGCACCGACGGACCTCAGGCTGGGTTGGAACTCGCCTACGACCGGTGCTTGGCCGGGACGAACGGGGCGCAGACCTACGAACGAGGTGCTGACGGTGTGCAGCTGCCGGGGTCGACGGTGACGACGAAGCAGGCGAAGGACGGCGGCACGCTCCTCACCACGATCGACAGCGACCTGCAGTACATGGCCGAACAGGACGTCGCGGCTGCAGCGAAGGACATCGGCGCCGTGTCCGCGACTGCCACGGTCACCAAGGCCAAGACCGGCGAGGTACTGGCCGTCGCTGACTACCCGACAGTCGACCCCAACGACGTCGACGCAACGCATGACAAGGGCGCTTACGGTTCGCGGGCACTCACGGACACCTACGAACCGGGATCGACCATCAAGGCCGCGATCGCAGCGGCACTCATCGACCAGGGCAGAGCGACCCCGACCACACAGGCCACCGTGCCGTACTCCCGGACGTTCCCCTGGGGCGGACGGATCAGTGATGCTGAGCTGCATCCGACGGAGCAGTTGACGCTGACCGGCATCCTCCGCGACTCGTCGAACGTCGGGATCACTGGTCTCGGGGAAGCGTTGACCGCACAGCAACGCTACGACTACATGCGCAAGTTCGGTCTGTTCGAGCCGCAGTCGGCGATCACCTACGGCGGCCAGCCAGGCATGGACTACCCCGCGTCGCCGAATTGGGACTCGCAGACCAACATCAACTCGATGTTCGGGCAGGGCATCTCCACGACTGCCATGCAGGTGGCCAGCATCTACCAGACCCTCGGCAACGGCGGTGTCCGTATCCCTCTGCACTTCGTCGCCGGGTGCCGACTGGCTGACGGCTCCACGATCGACGCCCCCGACATCACGGGTCAACGCGTCGTCTCGACCGCTGCCGCCGATCAGGTCGTCCAGATGCTGCAGAGCGTCGTCAAGGGCGGAACGCTCGTCGGGATGCAGCCGATATCCGGGTACAACGTCGCAGCCAAGACCGGCACTGCTGAAGTCGCGAACGGTGCCGCTGGCTACGGTGCAGACCGGATCATCTCCGTGGCCGGTATGGCTCCTGCGGAAGACCCGAAGTACGTGGTCACCGTGACGTTCACGAAGCCGGGACCGGGCCACAAGTTCTCCAGCTCCGCGGCTCCCGCTTTCCGGACCCTGATGTCCCAGGTCCTGGAGAAGTACCGTGTCGCCCCGTCGACCTCCGAAGCGAAGCTCTACCCAGCGACCTGGTGAGCAGCCCTGGTCGAGCGTCAGGTCCTCACAGCTCGACCTCTGGCGGTCAACGCGAGCAGTCCTGAGGCTCCGAGGACGAGGAGGCCCGCGACGCCGACAGCCCACCCGAAGTTGCCGCACGACGGTCGTCGTCAGGCATCGCTCCCGCGGCGCTCGACCGCGTACTTGAAGCCGACGTGGCTGGCGACGAAGCCGAGTCGCTCGTAGAACCGGTGGGCGTCGACCCGAGCGGCGTCCGAGGTCAGCTGCACGAGTGACACGGCGAGCGCCGGCGCCGCCTGGTCGGTGACCCAGCGCATCAGTGCCGTGCCGACCCCGGCCGAACGCTGCTCGCTCGCGACCCGGACGGACTCGACGAGCAGGCGCGCGCTCCCCCGACGCGACAGTCCGGGGATCAGCGTGAGCTGCAGGGTGCCGACGACGACGCCGTCCGCGTCCTCCGCGACGACGAGGTCGTTGCCGGGGTCGGCCGCGATCTGCCGGAACGCTTCCGAGTGCGCGAGGAGCGCCTCCCGGCCGAACGTTCCGGACGCACTGGACGCACCGGACGCACCGGACGCACCGTCGCGCGCGGCGCTGATCGGGTCGTCGGTCAGGAGGCGCAGGACCGTCCCGAGGTCGTCGAGCGTCGCGCGACGGATCACCACCACCGCACTCCGGGTGGGGACGGTGACGGGGAGGTCGAGGCGCGAGATCACACCCCATCATCTCGCGCCTCGACCATCAGCGGACGCCGTACACGACGCGGTCGTCGAGGTACTGCCAGACCGTGCCGACCTCTGCGAAGCCCGCACTGCGGAGCGACTCGACGTGGAACCCGGGCGTCACCTTCGGCGGCGCCTCGTGCAGTTCCGCGCCCCACACGGTGTCGCGCCGCGCGAGGGCCTCGGCGTAGCGGGGCGTCTCCGCCACCGCGGCCCACCAGGCGTCCCACGTGTCCGCGCCGCTCGCGAAGCCCTCGCGCTGGGTCGCCGCGTCGTCGTCCGCGGCGATGGCAGCCATCGTGCTCTCGTCCCGTTGGTACGACAGGTGGTCGCCGTTGAGCAGGATGCCGCCGGGGCGCAGGAGGTCCGCGGTGCGTCGGAGGACGTCGACGAGGGTCCCCGGCTGGAGCCAGTGCAGAGCGGTGGAGCTGACGACGGCGTCGAACGGCGCGTCGGCGATGGCCGGGTGTTCGGCCCAGTGCGGGTCGGCGAGGTCGACCTCGGCGATCACGAGCCGAGGGTCGGCGGCGGCGAGGTCCGCGGCGATCGCGAGGAGGGCCGGGTCCTTGTCGGCGACCACTGCCGTGGCGCCGGGGACGGCGGCGAGCACTGCTTCCGCGAGCGAGCCGGTGCCACCCGCCAGGTCGAGGACCCGCGGGGCGGACGTGTCCGCGCAGACGGCCGCGACCACGCGGGCGATCGTGGCGAAGCGTTCCGCCCGGTGCCGGATGTAGGCGGTCTGCTGGGCGTCCCACCGGGTCGCCAGGTCGCGTGCCCGCGCCGTGTCGTCCGGGGTGGCCGTCAGAGTGGTGGTCGTGGTGTCGGTCATGCGGTGGGTCCTTCCGGAGGGGCCGAGGGGACGGCCGGTGAGGTGGGCAGGCGGAACGTGAGGTGGAGGTCGCCGTCGGGGTCGTCCCGGCGAGTGGTCTGGACGTCGTACACGGCGTCCAGGAGCGCGGGGCGGAGGACGTCGGCGGGCGGCCCGGCACCGACGACGCGGCCCGCAGCGAGGACGACCAGGTGGTCGCAGACGCGTGCGGCGACCTCGAGGTCGTGCAGGACGACGACGACCGTCGGGGCGATGCGCGGCAGGAGTTCGAGGACCTCGAGCCGGTGCCGCAGGTCGAGGTGGTTGGTCGGTTCGTCGAGGAGGACGTGGTCGGCTCCGTGGGCGATCGCGCGTGCGAGACCGACCCGCTGCAGTTCGCCGCCCGACAGCGCGGCCAACGGATCGCCGGCTCGGTGTGCCAGCGCGACCGCGTCGAGGGCTGCGGCGACCCGCGCATCGGATCCCGCGCCTCCGCGGTCCAGCAGGCTGGCTCGGGCGAGGCCGCCGAGCGCGACCTCGTCCGCCACGGTGAGCGCCGGGTCCGGGTCGAGCCGCTGCGCCACGCTCGCGACGCGTTGGGCGATCCACCGGCGTGAGCGGTGTCGGACGTCCTGCCCGTCGATCTCCACACGGCCGTCGTCGACCGGCACGGCTCGGAGCAGTGCGCGGAGCAGCGTCGTCTTGCCACTGCCGTTGGGCCCCACGATCGCCGTCACGGAGCCGGTCGGCGCCCTGAGGTCGACACCGTGGAGCAGCACCCGGCGCCCGGCACGGACGGTGACGGCGTGCGCCTCGATCACCCGAGCGCGTCGAGCTGCCGGGCGAGCTCGGCCGGCCCGGCCACCGACAGGGTCGAGGGCGGGTCGGTGAAGGGGAAGCGGAGCGCGACGACCCGGTGGTGTCGGACCGCGGAGAGTCCGGAGACGCCGGGTGCCGTGCGGAAGCTGTCGATGGTGTCCTGCGCCGTCCCGCTCGAGTAGAGCAACACGATCGTCGACGGGTCGCGGGAGATGATGTCCTCCACGTTGGCGTCGAAGACCCGCTGCTTCGCGTCCGCGTAGACGTTGTGGAGCCCCACCGCGTGGAACACCGGCGTGACCATGCTCGGTCCGCCGTAGGGCGAGAGGACGCCCCCGCCGGACGACACGTACAGGGCGGCAGCGGTCCCGCGGTCGGTGGCGGCGGACTGCTTCGACAAGGTGGCGCGTCCGGCCTGGACCGCGTCCTCGGCCAGCGCCCGCTGCCCGAGGACCGTGCCGAGCGTCCGCAGTTCGCTCCAGACCCGGCCGAACGTCGCCGTGCGGCTCAGCTCGGGCCCGGGGTCCGTGCAGTACGCCGAGGGTGTGTAGAGCGGGATGCCGGCGGCCTGCAGTGCGTCCCGGTCGACGGCGTTCGCGGGGGCGATCACCAGGTCGGGCTTCGCTCCGAGGAGGCTCTCCTGCGACACGACGGACCCGCCGGTCGATGTCTGCTTCGTGGACAGCACGTGCAGGCGGGCGAGGTCGCGGTAGGTCTGCTTCGCGTACAGGTCCGGGGCGAGCGGTGCGGTGATGCCGACGATCCGGTCGACGGCATGGAGCGCCTCGAGGTTCGGGAGTTCGTCGTTGTTGACGAGCACGATGCGGCGCGGGGCGGCGGTGATCGTCACCGGGGTGCCGCAGTTCTCGATCGTGACCGGGAAGTGCGCAGCGCCGTTCGGGCTCGTGGTCGGTTCGGTGGCGCTGGACGATGCCGCGCAGCCGCTCAGGCTGACCACGGCGGCGGTCGCGAGCAGACCGATCGCCGTCAGGACCGGGGTGGACCGGGGCCGGGTGGAGGACCGGCGCCGGGTTCGGGTTCGGGTTCGGGTTCGGGTTCGGGTTCGCAAGGGGGTCTCCAAAGGGGGTCGACCGTGGGGTTGGCGGTCAGGGGGTGGACGTGGGGGCGGTGCGGCGGAGGAGGACCAGGAGGAACGGCGCACCGAGCACACCGGTCACGACCCCGACGGGGATCTCCTGGGGCGCGAAGACGGTGCGCGCGACCGTGTCCGCGACGACGAGCAGGACCGCGCCGAGCAACGCCGACACCGGCAGGACCGCCCGGTGTCGGCCGCCGACGAGCCGACGTGCCAGGTGCGGCACGACGAGCCCGATGAACCCGACACCGCCGACCGCGGCGACGATGACGCCGACCATGGCGGAGACACCGACCATCAAGGCCAGCCGTGCGCGTTCGGGGTCGATGCCCGCGGACCGCGCGGAGTCGTCACCGGACGCGAGCGCGTCGATGAACGGTGCGATGACGACGAGCGCGACGAGTCCGAGACCGGCTGACACTGCTGCGGCGGCGAGTGCGACCGGCTGCACCGACCCCAGCGAGCCCAGCAGCCAGAACAGGACGGAGCGGGCGGCCTCCGGGGAGTCGCTCCAGAAGACCAGGAAGCTCGTCGCCGCGTTGAGGGCGTACCCGACGGCGAGCCCGGCGAGCACGAGCCGGATCGGACCGCGACGGCTGGCGGTCCCGGCCAGGGCCACGACCAGCAGCACGGCGCCGATCGCCCCGGCCAGCGCCGCGCCGGAGAAGAGGAGCGCGCCGCCTCCGCCGATGACCAGGACCACGAGTGCGACGCCGGTGCTGGCGCCGGAGTTGATGCCGAGCAGGTACGGGTCGGCCAGACCGTTCCGGACGAGGGCCTGCAGGACCGCTCCCCCGGCGGCCAGTACGGCGCCGGCGATGATCCCCATCGCGACCCGAGGTGCCCGCGTGCCCCAGACGATCTGGTCGGCGGACGCGGACCAGTCACCGGATCGGACGCCGCTGACGTGGTCGACCACGATGCCGATGACCTGGGTCGGAGCGATCGACACCGGACCGGTCATCATCGCGGCGACGGCGACGACGGCGAGCACCGCCACGAGCAGGGTGATCCGGGCCGCTGCGCGACGACGCGATCGGTGCATCAGGAGCACGACGGCGTCGGCCGGGAGCGTCGCCGAGGACGTCGGGCGGACCGCCGGCAGCGACTCGGACATGGGTCTCCTTGATGAGAACGGATCTCATTAGTACCAGATCCGGGCGCAGGAGACACAACCGCGTCGTCGAGCCGGACATGGCCAGGACGAGAGCGGAGGGGGTCGCGCGCCCGCCACTGGCCCCGATCACGGGCCACTCCCCCCGATGGACGACTCCGACTCCAGGGGGATTCCACCCCTGACCCGGCCCACGAGGCGACCACGGGTCCTACCGTGATCAACATGCCGAAACTGCTGCAGGCCTCCATCGTGCCGGCCGTCGCCCTGGCCATCCTCGCCGCCTGGGTCGCGACGCAACACGGCCAGTTCACCGTGGACGTCCCTCTGCGGGAGGACACCTTCGCCACGAACCCGTACGCGGTCCTGGTGATGGTCGGGTACGCCGCGGCACTCGGCATGGCGCGCCTGCGGCCGACCTGGGCCGTCGTCGGCACGGTGCTGCTGGTGACCCTGCAACTGCTCTTCTGGCCGGCCCGGTTCAGCCAGGCGAGCTGGGTCGGCTACCTGGTCCTCCTGCCGCTTCCCGCGCTCGTCGCGCGGTCGGCTGACCCCGCCCACCGGCGTCGGCTGCTCGCCGGCGTCCTGGCTGCTGCGGTCGGTGTCGGCGCGCTGCTGACCGTCCCGACGGTCTCGCTGTCCGGCCGGTGGGGCACGGTCAACGGCCTCCCGTGGGGTGGCCGGATCGCCAGTGACATCGCGGCGTGGGTCGTCGTGTCGGTCGCGGCCGCAGCGCTGTCCTGGAGGATCGGCGCACGTCGACCGGACACCGCACCGGTCCCGATCACCCCGGTGACGCACCATGCGGTGGTCGCGACACTGTCGACGCGTGAGCGCGAGATCTTCCGGCTCCTCGCCGACGGCTGTTCCAACGCCGACATCGCGCGGCAGGCGTACATCAGCGAGGCGACCGTGAAGACCCACGTCGGCAACATCCTGAGCAAGCTCGACCTCGGGTCACGCAACGAGGTGATCGCGTTCGCGTACCGGAACGGTCTGATGGCGCCGGAAGGCGCGCAGTAGCGGACGGGAGGCACGGTGCGGGCCCGCACCGTGCCTCCCGTCCGCGACGGTTCAGCTCACTTGCCGGCAGCCGCGTTGTAGTCCGCGATCTGCGCGGACGCCTGCTTCTCGGCGGTCCGCATGGTGGCGCGCACGTCCGCCCCCTCGACCACCCGGTTGAACGCGCCGATGACGGTCGCGCGGACGGTCGGGAACGCGCCGGTCACGCAGCCCGCCGCTGCGGTGCTCGACGGGTCGGCCGCCAGCTGCCGGTACATGGCCGCGACGTTCGGGTCGGCGAGGGACTGCTTGCCGACGCTGGTCGACGCCGCCCCGGTGTCCATCGCCAGGTAGCCGGTCGCCTTCGCCCACTTCGCCTGCACCTCGGGCGTCTGCAGCCACTTCGCGAAGTCGTACGAGGCACGCTGCTCCGCGGTCGAGTGCCCCTTGCCGGAGATCCAGAGCGCGTTGCCGCCGATGACCTGGCCAGCGTCCTTCGACGAGGCGGTGGTGGGGAAGGTCGTGACGACGGACTTCGAGCCGTCCGGGTCGACGGTCGTGTACGCACCGGACGAGGTCATCAGCATGCCGACCTTGCCGCTGGCGAAGGCGGAGTTCATGGCGGCGGAGTCGGTGCCCGGGTTCAGCGCGACGCCGTCCTGGTACAGCGACTGCAGCCGGGTCATGAAGCCGACCTGGGTGTCGGAGGTCAGGCTGACCCCGTCGACCTTCGTGGACCCGCGGCCGTTGTCCGGCGAGCAGAAGGGCTTGCCGCCGGAGGCGGAGAGCTCCTCGAGCATCCACGAGTCGGCCATGTTCATGCTGAAGCCGTAGGCGCCGGTCGCCTTGTGGATCGCCTCGGCCCAGGTCGCGACCTGGTCGAGGGTCTTCGGCGGGGACTTCGGGTCGAGTCCGGCCCGCTCGACGAGCGCCTTGTCGAGGTACAGGACGGGGACGGACACCGAGAACGGCATCGCTGCCAGTCCGTCCTTCCCGCTGTAGTAGCGCTCGGCGGCCGGGGCCATCGACGAGGTGTCGACCTTGCCGAGGGTGGTGGGGGCGACGGTCTGGCCGGAGTCCATCATGAAGCCGGTCGACACGTCGTTCATCATGAGCAGGTCCGGCGTCGACGAGGACTGCACGGCGGCGGTGTACTTCGTCTGCACCGCGGCGTAGTCACCCTGGTACGAGGCCTTGACGGTGGCGTGGTCGGCGTTGTGCGCGTTGTACTCGGACACCAGGGAGCCGAGTTCGGTGGCGGCGGGGCCGGCCATGGCGTGCCAGAAGTCGACGGTGACGGGACCGGACGAGGCGGCGGTGCCGGAGGCGGAGCACCCGGCGAGCGCCAGCACGGTGGCGGCGCCGAGGACGAGTGCGGCGGTGGAGCGTCGAGACGACATGGTGCTGCTTCCTGTTCGGGGTGAGGGTGGGAGCTGGGGCGGGGCGGGAGACGGGAGGGACGGACGGTCACGTGAGCGCGTCGGCGGTCACCGCTGCGCGGTGGCCGTGCAGGGCGCCGGTCACTGCAGTGCGCCGGTCACTTCAGGGCGCCGGCGGTCAGGCCACCGGCCAGGAACCGCTGGGCGACGAGGACCAGGACGAGCACCGGCAGGGTGACCATCGCGGCGCCGGCCAGGACGACACCGACGTCGGACGCCTGGGCGTCGGCGAGTTGGGCGATGCCGACCTGCACGGTCCGGTTCTCCGGCGAGTTCGTGACGAGCAGCGGCCAGAAGAACCCGTTCCACGCGGCCGTGGCGCTGACGAGGGTGACGGACACCAGGGTCGGCCGGGTGATCGGCAGCAGCATCGACCGGATGAACCGGAAGTGGCCGGCACCGTCGAGCACCGCGGCTTCGCGCAGTTCGTCGGGGAAGCTCAGGAACGCCTGCCGGAACAGGAAGATCGTCAGCGCCGAGGCGACGAACGGCAGGAACACCACGAGCAGGGTGTCGATGATGTGCCACGAGGAGACGGTCAGGTAGTTCGCGATCAGGGTCGTCTCGCCGGGGATCATCATGCTGGCGAGCAGGACGAGGAACAGCGCCCGGGTGCCGCGGAGTCGGCAGAACACCAGCGCGTAGGCGGTCATGATGCCGATCACGACCTGCAGCACCGTCTGGCAGAACGTCACCAGCACGCTGTTGAGGAACTGACGTCCGAGCGGCACGACCTGGGTCGCACGGACCAGGTTGTCGAGCGTCAGGTGGACGGGCAGCAGGCCGGGCAGCCCCTGGTCGAGGTACTCGTTCGGGGTCAGGGCGCCCTCGAACACGTAGTACAGCGGGAAGCACACGACCACGACGGCGGCGATCAGCCAGGCGTAGACGAGGGCGCTGCGGAAGCGCCGGGCGGTGACGGGTCGCATCAGTAGTTCACCCGCTTCTCGAGCACACCGAACTGCACGAGGGACAGCCCGAGGACGAGCAGGAACAGCACGACGCCGAGCGCTGCCGCCAGCCCGAAGTTCGCGCTCGCCGAGCCGAACGCCTGCTGGTAGATCGCGTAGACGAGCGTGCGGGAGGAGTCGGCCGGGCCTCCCGAGGTGAGGATCTGGATCTGACCGAACGTGGTGAGCGCCTCGACGGTGCCGGTGACCACGACGAAGAACAGGGTCGGCGTGACCAGTGGCAGCGACACCGACCAGAAGGTGCGGACCGGGCCCGCGCCGTCGAGTTGCGCGGCCTCGACGACCTGCGGGTCGATCGCCCCGAAGGCCCCGACGAGCAGCAGCACGGTGAACCCGAGCGAGCCCCAGACGGTGACGAGGACGACGCTCGCCAGCGCCCAGTGCGTGTCCGTCAGCCACGGGATCCCCTGGCCGCCGAACTGCCGGATCACGGTGTTCACCAGGCCGGTGCCGGGGGCGAGCATCGTCGCGAAGGCGACCGACCCCGCTGACACGGACACGACCATCGGCGAGGTGAGCAGAGCCCGGAAGACCGGCATCCCGCGCAGCTTCGCGGTGAGCGGTACGACGATGAGCAGTCCGAACACGATGCGGCCGGCGACCACGCCGACGCAGAACAGCGCCGTGTTGAGCATGGTCCGGGCGAAGGCCGGGTCGGTGAAGGTCCGGACGTAGTTCTGCAGGCCGACCGATCCGGCGGGCTGGCCGAAGATGTCGGTGCCCTGCGTGCTGAGGACGATGACGCGGACGAGCGGGTAGAAGACGAACACGCCGAACACGACCGACGCCGGCAGGAGCAGGGCCATGCCGACGCGGCGGTCGGACCGCAGCCAGGACCGGGTCGTCCTGGCGGGGCGGGCGGGACCGGCGAGCAGGCCGGGCCGGACGGACACCGTCATGTCGAGCAACCTTCGGGTAGGGAACGTTCCCTATCCGGGAACGGTGTCCACTGTGCGGGCGGTCGGAGGAGCCGGTCAAGCGACGTCAGCGACCCGCCGCCGTCCGTTCACACCGCGTTCAACGGACGAACCACGACGGCGGTCGACGCACCCCCGGTGTTCACCTCCGGTTCGGCTCGGAGCACCGCGTGGTTCCCCGTCCAGGACCGGCCACGTCGTAGACCGGTCCCATGTCGTCGCCCGCCACGCCCGCCGTCTCCCCCACCCCCGCCGCGCTCCGTGCCGCCGCCGAGGCCGCCTGCCGCACGGTCGCACCGCAGCTGCTCGAGGCGTTCCGGTCGGACATGGCGATCGCCACGAAGCGTGACGCCCACGACGTCGTCACGGTGCACGACCGTGCCGCGGAGGAGACCATCACCACCGCGCTGACCAGGGCGTTCCCCGGCTCGGTGGTGCTCGGGGAGGAGGGCGGCAGCACCGGTGACGCGTCCCTCCGGTGGATCGTGGACCCGATCGACGGCACCGCGAACTTCGCCCGGGGGCTGGCCTACTGGTGCGTCTCGATCGCCGCCGAGGTCGACGGGGTCGTCCTCGCCGGCGCCGTGTACGACCCGGTCGCCGACCACCTGTTCGCCGCCGACGACACCGGCGCGGCCCTGGACGGCGCACCGATCCGGTCCGTGTCCCTGCCCGAGGACGCCGCGACCGTGCTGACGAGCTTCCCGGTGCAGCAGGACCTGGAACTCCTCGGCGAGGAGGCTGCACTCGCCCTGGTCCGTGACCTCACGCTCCGGTACCGGCACCACCACAGCACCGGCAGCGGTGCGCTGAACCTCGCGCACGTGGCCGCCGGCTGGTCGGACGTCACGATGGGCTTCGCCACCCACCCGTGGGACGTCGCCGCGGGTGCGCTGGTGCTCGAGCGGGCCGGCGGTTGGTTCCGCGGGTTCACCTCCGGCGTCGCGACCGACCCGGCACACCGGGCCGAGGACTACGTGGCTGCCGGCGGTGGCGTCGACCACCGGGCCCTGGTCGAGCAGGTGCAGCAGCTCTCGAGCACGATCACGGCCTGACGCGAGTGGTCCGTCACCACGTTGCCCGAACGGGCGAGGGACCGCACCGTGGGTCCATGCGTCGCACAGGACTCCGCGATCACGCGTGCTCCGCCGTCGGCGCAGTTCAGGGATGACTCGGGGTGCGCCTTGATCTCGACATGCCGTCCATGACCCCTGGCGAACGACGCGCCTCCGCGGACGCGTTCCTCGTGCACCTGCAGCACCTGTTCGCGACCGACACCGACTGGAACGACGGCACGGAATGGGTCGCGGGTCGCGCCCTGACCGACGACGTCGCGGTCGTGCTCTACCGCGACCGCCCAGGAGGCCCGGTCCTCGGCCGCCGCTACGACCTGGCCGCCGAGCGCACGCTGTTCACGGACGACAGCGCCGAAGCGATCGCCGGCGAGGCCTGGACGGGCGACTTCGTCGACCCGTCCGGACCGGGTGCGCTCCTCCCGGTGGACTGGGCCGACGGGCTCTGCGACGACCCACGGAGCGTGCAGTGGATCGGAGTCCGGCGCTGAGGCACAGTTCCGAGTCCGGGACCGCTTCCGTCCAGCGCCCGCACCAGCCGCGTTGCGCACGACGCCCGCCCGCTCCGTGCCGGACGAGCCGTATCCTGACTCCCTGGTCGCCGTCGCCGCTGCAGGGCCCCGCCACGGGGCTCCCCACCACCGCAGCAGGCCCCGGTCGACCACGGAGGGAACTGTCATGAGCATGGAAGGCGTGGCCTGGAGCTCGCTCTACAAGATCTCGACCGCCAGGGACGGCAAGCACGGCATCTCCCGTGAGTCCGTGCGGCGGATCCTGACGTTCGCCGTGCCCTACCGCGCGAAGCTCCTCGTCTTCATCGTGCTGTCCGTCGTGGGGGCGTTCCTGGCGGTCGCGACGCCGGTGCTCGCCGGCCAGGTCGTGGACGTCATCGCGGCCCGGGGCGCCGTCGGCACCATCGTCTGGCTCGCCGTCGTCATCGCCCTGGTGGCCGTCGCCGACGCCGCCACGTCGCTGGTGACCCGCTGGTACTCGGCGCGGATCGGTGAGGGCGTGATCCTGGACCTCCGCACCGCCGTGTTCAACCACGTGCAGAAGATGCCGATCGCCTTCTTCACCCGCACCCGGACGGGCGCGCTCGTGAGCCGGCTCAACAACGACGTGATCGGCGCGCAGCAGGCCTTCAGCGGCACGCTGTCCGGTGTGGTCACGAACGTCGTGGCGCTGGTCCTGACCCTGGTCGTGATGCTCAGCACCTCCTGGCTCGTGACGGTGCTCGCGGTGGTCATGCTCCCGGTCTTCCTCATCCCCGCACGCCGGATGGGCAGCCGCCTGGCCGCGCTCCGCCGCGAGGCCGCCGACCACAACTCGGCGATGAGCACGCAGATGACCGAGCGGTTCTCGGCGCCTGGTGCCACCCTCGTCAAGCTGTTCGGCCGCCCCGACGAAGAGGCCGAGGAGTTCCGCGTCCGTGCTGCCCGCGTCCGGGACATCGGGGTCCGGAGCGCACTGCTGCAGTTCGTCTTCGTCACCGCGCTCACCCTGGTCTCCGCGCTCGCCCTCGCGCTCGTCTACGGGGTCGGTGGTTCCCTCGCCCTCGGCGGCCAGCTGAACACCGGCGACGTGGTCACCCTGGCCCTCCTGCTCACCCGCCTCTACGCGCCGCTGACCAGCCTGGCGAACGCCCGGGTCGAGATCATGAGCGCCGTGGTCAGCTTCGAGCGCGTCTTCGAGGTGCTCGACCTCGAACCGCTCATCCAGGAGAAGCCCGACGCCGTCACGATCCCCGACGGTCCGGTCGCGGTCGAGTTCGACGACGTCCGCTTCGCCTACCCGTCCGCCGACAAGGTCTCCCTGGCGTCACTCGAGGAGGTCTCCACGCTGGACACCCGCGGTGGCGACGAGGTCCTGCACGGGGTCTCGTTCCGGATCGAGCCGGGGCAGACCGTCGCCCTGGTCGGCACGTCCGGTGCGGGCAAGTCCACGGTCGCGCAGCTCCTCTCGCGCCTGTACGACGTCGACAGCGGCGCCGTCCGGCTCGCCGGCACGGACGTCCGCGACGTCACGTTCAGCTCGATGCGGCACACCATGGGCATGGTGACGCAGGACGGCCACCTGTTCCACGAGACCATCCGCTCGAACCTGCGGCTCGCCCGGCCCGAGGCCACCGACGACGAGGTGTGGGACGCCGTCCGGCGGGCCCGCCTCGAGCCACTCATCCGGTCCCTGCCGGACCAGCTCGACACCATGGTGGGTGAGCGTGGCTACCGGCTGTCCGGTGGTGAGCGTCAGCGCATGACCATCGCACGGCTCCTGCTCGCGCAGCCGCGGGTCGTCATCCTCGACGAGGCGACGGCCGCCCTGGACTCGACGTCCGAGGCGGCCGTGCAGGCGGCCCTGAGCGAGGCGCTCGAGGGCCGGACGGCGATGGTGATCGCCCACCGCCTCTCCACCATCCGCAGCGCGGACCTGATCCTGGTGGTCGAGGACGGCTCGATCGTGGAGCGCGGAACGCACGAGGAACTGCTCGCCGCGGGTGGGCGGTACGAGGAGCTGCACCGGACGCAGTTCGCGGTGCAGAAGGAGGCCGCGGCGGACGAGGAAGCGATCGGCGCGGTCTAACCCGCCGAAGGCACCGACCGCGGTCGGCACCGCGGCACGAGCACGGTCGGCAGCACCTCGTGTCGGACCACACGCCGACCCCGCAGCCGTTCGACGACGAGTTCGACGACCCGTGCCCCCATCCGCCGACACGGCTGCTCGACGGTCGTCAGGTCCAGCCGTTCCGCCAGCGCGGTGCCGTCGAACCCGGTGACGGCGGCCACCTCCGGTAGGTCGGTCCCGGCTGCGCGGGCGGCCGCCAGCAGCCGTCCCGCGGTCGCGTCGTTCGCCGCGACGAACGCGGTCACGCCGTCGTCCAGGAAGCTCCGCACTCGTCCGGGCTCGGCGACGAGCACGTCGATGTCCGCCGTGCACCGGTCCGCCGTCACCTGGAGCCGACCCGACACCTCGGCGTGCACCCGCCCACGCCGTGTGGTCGACGGGAACGCCGACTCCGCCACGAAGCAGGTCCGGACGTGCCCGAGCGACGCCAGGTACAGCAGCAGTTCCCGCATGCCGGATTCCTCGTCGACGCTCACGGTGTCGATCCCCGTCCCGGCCAGGAGGCCCGCCCCCGATCCGAGGACCGCCACCGGGACCCGCCGCGCGGCCGACACGGCCCGTGCCCGCGGGAGACGACTGCTCACCACCGCGACCCCGAGGACACCGTCGGCCGTCCCGGCGGAGGCGACCAGGGCCTCCAGTCCGGCGGCCAGCCGCGCGTCGTCGCGACCCGCGTCGACGACCCGGACGGCGAACCCGAAGGTCGCGGCGGTCTCCCGCGCACTCGCCAGCACCTCGGCGTGGAACGGGTGTGCCGCGTCGGTGACGAGCACCCCGATGACGAGCGGCTCACCGGAGGCGCGTCGCCGCGCCAGGGCACCGACCGGGAGGCCCAGCTCGTCTGCCGCGCGCACCACCCGTTCCCGACACGGCACGGACACCCCGTCGTCGCCGCGGAGGGCCAGGGAGACGAGCGACCGGGACAGCCCGGTCGCCTGAGCCACCTCGGCGAGGGTGACCGTCATCGACCGGTGAGGGTCCAGGTGTGGACGTGCTCCCAGGTCATCGTGTGCCACCAGCGGCCGCTCCAGTCCGGGCTGGCCGTCCGGTAGAGGACGACGGTGTCGCCGCGGAAGCCGGACGGCACGTCGATGTCGAGGTCGCGGATGAACGCACCGACCTCGTCGCGCAGGTCCGGACGGCCGTAGAGGTCGTGGGAGGCGAGCGAGAGGTGTGCGCGCCACTTCTCCGGCAGGAAGTCGTTCGACGGCGGCGAGTCCATGGTCCGACGGAAGGGGTCGACCGCGGCGTCGACGTCCGCGGCGAGCTGGACGAAGTCCTGGTTCAGGGTGCCGTCGGGGCGTTCGGCGACGTCGTACACGTACCCGATGCCCTGTCCACGGACGCCGGCGTTGTGGACGTCGAACGCCGGACGGTCGGCGAGCAGGGTCGTCAGCGCCTGCACGACCTCGGTGACGTCGCGGCCGAACGGCTGGCTGCCGACCAGGGTGGCGTGCGGCGGGAACGCGCCGGCGGACACCAGGCCGTACTGGGCGCGGAGCTGGTCGGTGACGACCGTGACGGCGCGGCAGGTGCGGGCATCGGGGCGCAGGTAGACGCCGTAGCGGTACGGGTCGGTGGCGTCGAGCGGCAGGCGGGTGGAGACGGCGGGGTCGGGCTGGGACATGGGATCCGTTCGGTCGAGCACGTTTAGGGAACGTTCCCCATCGTGGTCGGGAGCACACCGCCGTGGTCGTCTGGACGGCGACGAGCAGGTGAACGGGTGGTGACGCGAGCGGGCGCCGCGCGGCCGTGCCGCCGTGCTGCTCAGCGCGGAGCGAGCGTCCGACCGGGCACGAGCGTGCCGTCGATGGCGGTGTGCGTCGCCCGCGAGGTCACCCCGTCGATCTGGTCCACGACGTCGTCCACCGACAGGGACCCGATCACGTCGAGCGGCTGCCGCCACGAGGTGATGCCGAACAGCTCCGTGGCGAAGGGCATGATGCCGTCGTACCCGGTGACGGACAGGTCCTCCGGCGCCCGGAGCCCGCGGCGGCGCATCGCCTCGAGGACACCGACGGCCCAGTGGTCGCTCGGGGCCATGATCGCCGTCACGCCCCCGACCGCCACCACGTGGTCCACGGCGGAGTCCAGCCGGCGCGGGTCGTCGCCGTGGTCCTCCAGGCGGACCAGCACCACGTCGACACCCCGCGCGCCCAGCTGCCGGGCCATCGCGTCCGTGCGGGCCGACTGCGTCAGCGACCCCGACCGGGCAACCGTGAAGACCGCGACCCGCTCGTGGCCGAGGTCCGCCACCCGGTCCGCCAGCGCCGTCCCGCCCCCGTGCTCGTCGCAGTAGACGCTGCTGACCGACTCGTCCTGCTCCGGACGCCCGGCGACCACCGTGGGGATCCGCTGCGCGAACGGCAGGACGTCCTCGACGGGCAGGGCGCCGCTGCAGACGATGAGTCCCTCGACCCGCAGCGCGACGAGCGTCTCGAGCGCACGCCGTTCCTCCGCGATCGAGAACGACCCGGCTCCGGTCGCGGTGACGACCCGGTACCCGCGCTCCGCCGCGCGCAACTGGAACGCGGTCAGCAGGTGCCCGTAGAACGGGGTGGAGGCGTCGCGCACGAACGCGCCGACCGTGTGGGTCCGGTGCGCCGACATGCCCCGGGCGTTGGCGTTCGCCACGTACCCGAGGTCGCGGGCGGCCTGCTTCACCCGCTCGACCGTGGCCGGCGCGACCCCGTAGGCCCCGGCGAGCGCCCGCGAGACGACGGACTTCGAGACGCCGGCGGCAGCGGCGACGTCGAGGATCGTCGGGACAGCGTGGCTCACGCCCGGGCCCGTCGTGTGGTCATCCCCTCACGGTAGCGGGGACAGCGCGTCCTTCGACGAGGAGCAGCGCCGATCGCCATCCTGAGCGCTGGCTCACCGCGCAGAAAGTCTGCCGTCGCGCACTGTTCACCGAACGGCCCGGACGGACCCCGATCGTTCTCGGTACCCGCCGTGTCGCCGACCCCCTGGTCGCAGGCGGACACGTACCCGTACCCGAACGAGGAGCCCCGTGCCCAACCGTCCCGCCCGCGCACACGCGCTGTTCCGAGCCGCGTCCATCGCCACCGCTGCCGCCGCCGTCCTCGGCACCGTCTGCCTCTCGACCACCACGGCGAGCGCCGACACCGGCCTGCAGCCCGCGTTCACCGCGCAGGACCACCCGGTCACCGACGTCCCGGGCATGGTGAACGGCCGCGAACTCGGCGCCTTCACCGGGCTCGACGGACGCCGGGTCGACGCGACGCGGCTGATCCGCTCCGAGTCGCTCGACAAGGTCACGGCCGCCGGCGCCCAGACGCTCGCGGGCAAGTACCACGTGGACCTCGTCGTCGACCTCCGCACGCCCGGTCAGGTGGCGGCGAAGCCCGACGTGACGATCCCGGGCGCGAAGGTCGTCGACATCTCGATGTTCGGCGCCGACGGCGACTACCCGGACGACACCGTGATGTACCACGACCTCACCGACAAGGGCTACGTCGACGCTGCGGACCGCGGCCCGATGATCAGCGCCTACGCCCAGGTGCTCCAGATCCTCGCCACGCACACCAGCGGCACCGTGCTGATCCACTGCTCCCACGGCATGGACCGCACCGGCACCGTCATCGACCTGCTCGACCGGGTCCTGGGCGTCGACAGCGCGGACGTCCTGCACGACTACCTGCTCTCGAACACCCAGCTCGGTGTCACGTGGGCGACCCCGCAGCTGCTGCAGGGCACCTTCGAGCACGACGTCGCGACGAAGTACGCGGGCATGGACTCGTACCTGTCCAAGACCATCGGCGTCACCCCGGCCGAGGTCGCGGCCCTCCGTGCCCGGTTCCTCGTCTCCGACGACGCCTCGGCCTCGGCCGTCACCGTCGGTGGCGTCACCGTGCCGCTCGCCGCCGCCGCGACCACGGCCGGTGCGACCGTCACCGCACCCCTCACCGCGCTGACCGCCGCCGACGTGCACGTCACGACGACGAACTCGGCAGCGACCTCCTCGGTGGCCGTCACCGGTCGCAGCGCCGTCGTCACGGTCACCGCCGCGGACGGCACGACGACGAAGCAGTACCGCGTCACCGTGCAGCAGCCCGCCCTGTCCGTCGTCGCGAACGGCACCGCCGCTCACGGCCCGTTCGCGCCCGGCTCCGCCGTGACGCTCACGAGCGCCGGTCTCACGCCCGGTGCGGTCTACTCGGTCGTCGTGCACTCCACCCCGCGCGTGATCGGCACGGTCACCGCGACGGCGGCCGGGACCGTCTCGGCCTCCGTCGTCCTGCCGGCCGACCTGGCCGCCGGGGCGCACACGCTGTTCCTGGCCGACGCGAAGGGGACCGCCGTCACCACCGCGGCACGCATCGTCGTGGTCGCACGCTCGGCGACCGGGCCCACCACGACCCGCGGGGGCACGACCGTGGCGACCGTCCCGGTCCGGTCCTCCTCGGCAGCGGGTCCGTCCGTCGCCACGGGCGGCACGGTCGTGGCCAGCCCCGCCGACGGCGGCGTCCTGCCGTGGGTCCTGCTCGGCGGTCTCGGATCGGCCCTCCTCGCCGGCCTCGGCGTGCTCCGCCTGCGCGGCCGGGTCCGCAACGGCCGGGTCAGCAACGGCCAGTTCCGCAGCGGCCGCTGAGTCGTGACGACACGACACACGACGCGGCGGCGCCGGGGATCCGTCCTCGGCGCCGCCGTCGGCGTGCTGGCGGTGGGGATGGTCGTCACCGCGATCGTCGGCCTGACACTCCCCCACACCCACCAGACGGGAGGCCCGCCCACCCTCGACCTCGCCGGCCACCCCGTGCAGGTGGACGGCCCCGCACCCGCCCCGAGCGCGTCCGCGACGCCCTCCGGGGTCGGCCGCTTCGCGGCCCCGTCCGTCGGTCTGGACGTGCCCCTCGGGGCCTTGAGCGTCGTCGACGACGTGGTCGAGCCTCCCGGCTTCACCTCGGCGTACTGGGTGCGGAACCTCGGCGTCGCCCCCACAGATGCGGCCCACGGCACCGTGTTCGTCGCGATGCACTCCCTGCGCGGCGGCGGTGTGGGGCCCGGGAACGCGCTCATCGACGTCGCGGCGGGGCGCCCGCGCATCGCGACGGGGGCGGCGATCACGGTCGACGACGTCCGCTACCGCGTCACCCGCACCGAGACGGTCGGCAAAGGGGACATCCATGCCGACGCCGAGGTGTGGGCGAACACGCCGGGGCGGCTCGTCGTGATCACGTGCCTGCAGCGTGCGGACGGTGAGCGGTCGGTGAGCAACGTGGTGGTCGAGGCCGTGCGAGCCTGATGCCCGTCAGCCGCGGAGGGTGCTCGGACGTCGACGGAGATCCCGCCGTCCGACGAGGAACCAGACGAGCGACCCCAGCACCGGAAGGACGACCACCCCGACGATCCACACGACGGTCGCCGGCAGGGACATGCGCTCGGTGTTCCGCACGACGGACACGACGGCCGCGACCATCAGCGCCAGGACGGCGACGAGCGCGATCGTCCACGAGATGTCGTACTGCTGGGGGATGACGGGGTTGTGCACGGCAGGACCTCCGGTTCAGGTCCGACCCTGCCGCAGGATCCCGGGCGGATCAAGCGCCGGGACACAACTGTGACGTCCTCGATCGGTACGGTCGACCCATGGAGATGGTCTTCCGCCCCTTGGACGTCGCGGACCCGCCCGACCGTGACGAGCTGATCAGCTTCCTGACGTCCAACCGTTTCCCCTTCCACATCACCGCGTCGCCGACTCGCGCATCGGTCGAGCAGCGCATCGCGGACGGCGCTTTCACCGGCCCGGACCACGCTGTGTTCCGGGTGGAGGTCGACGGGGCACCGGAGGGGCTGGTCGTACTCGACGACCTCGACGAGGACGTCCCGATGATCGACGTCCGGCTGGCGGAGACAGCCCGCGGTCGTGGGATCGGCACCGAGCTCGTCCAGGCCCTCGCCACCCACGTCTTCGATTCGTTCCCGGCGGTCCCGCGCATCGAGGCGCAGACACGCGACGACAACCACGCGATGCGCCGCGTCCTCACCCGGAACGGCTGGGTCCTCGAGGCGCAGTACCGCCGCACCTGGCCGGTGGTCGGCGGCGCGCACCGGGACTCGGTCGCGTACGGGCTCCTCCGCGACGACCACCGCACCGGCACGACGACGCCGTTCCTCGATGCCGACGCGCAGCACCGCCCAGGAAGATGACCCCGTGCGTCGCGTCCCCCTGATCACCACCGGGCTGGTCCTCGCCGTCGTCGTCGGTGGCGTGATCGTCGTCGGTGCTCCCGGCCGCTCCGGCCCGCAGGAGCCCCTGCCGTCGTCCAGCGTCTCGGCCCGGACGGTCGCCCGGGCGTTCCTCGACGCCGCGGTCCGCCGCGACTGCCACGGCATGCGGGCGCTCTCCGCCCCGGACGACACGGACTGGTGCCCGGCCAGCCTGTGGCAGCAGTGGACCGGCGAGGGCGACCCGACGATGGACGCCTGGTCCGCCCTGCAGCGCACGACGGCAGCGGCCGACCGGCAGCAGTGCTTCGAGTTCGGGATGCGCGAGACCGGTCTCACCGGCATGGAGCCGGGGGCGGACACGTGGGGCCTCTGCCTGCGCCACCACGGCGACGGATGGCGGGTCGTCAGCGAAGGCGTCGGCTGACCGGTCCGGCTGGCCCTGCCGGGAGGCCCGGGGCACCGCCGCCCCGCCGGTCACGCCGTCGGGGACCCACCGTCCAGGTCAGCGCAACGCCGCGAACAGCACGTCGGCCACCTGCGGCAGCTCGGTGCGGAACGACCACTGCACGGTGTTCCAGTCGTGCCCGCTCCCCGGTGCGAGCGCCACGGTGGCGTGGGCTCCCGCGGCCCGCGCTGCCCGTGCGAGCACCCGGGCGTTGTCGCTGAACTCGCGGTCAGAGGACCCCGCCGTCAGCCAGAGCGCGTGCCCGCCGAGCCCGTTCGCCCGCATCTGCGCGATCGGACCGGCGGCCTTCCACGCTGCGACGGAGCCGCCGAAGGCCCGGTCGGCACTGTGCTGCGGGTTCTGGTCGATCGGGTGCAGTTCACTCGAGACCGCGAGCACGGGTCCGAACCGGTCGGGCTGCGCGGTGACGAACTGCATCGCGCAGGTCGCCCCCTGTGAGAACCCGGCCAGGCCCCAGGCGTGCCGGTCGGTGGTGACCGGCAGGTGTGCGGTGAGCCAGCGTGGGACGTCCTCGGTGACGTAGGTCCGGGCCTTCCCGAGCTCGGAGTCGACGCACATCGTGTTGAGCCCGGGCGCGGACAGCTGGTCGACGGAGACGACGATCGGGGCGCGGCCCTGGTGTGCTGCGGCGTAGGCGTCGAGTGCCTTGTCCAGCTGTCCGGCGGTGAACAGGTCGCTCGGGGCGCCGGGCTGCCCGGAGAACGCGAGCACGACGGGCAGCTTCCGGGGGTCCCGGACGAGGGCGGCCGGCGGCAGGTACACGACGGCCGGTCGGGCATCGAAGCCGGAGCGCTGCCCCGGGATGTCGATGGTGCGGACCTCGCCGACGGCGGGCGGCGCGGCAGCGGGAGCGGCGGCGAGGTCGAGCTCCGGGTAGGGGTTCTTCTGCACCACGGTGCCGAGCGTCGGGTACATCGCGAACTCGACGTTCACCCCGAGGGCCGGCACCAGTAGCGCGGCCGGCACGAGCACCGCAGCGAGCACACGACGCCAGCCACCGCCCTGCACCAGCCCGACGACCGCGATGCCGAGCGCGGCGGCAGCCACGGCGACCCACATCCGGGTGATCGGGCTGAGCGCGACGCCGAACACGTTCATCAGGTCGCTGAGCACCCAGCAGACGACGAGCACGACCACGGCTGCGCCCGCGGCGACGGCGGCGCGGAGTCCGGCTCGACGCCAGGCTGCCCGTGAGCGCAGCGCGCCGAGGGTCGGCAGGAAGACGGCGACCGTCAGCAGGGTGAACCCGACGTCCAGGGGGACGAGCTTCGACGGCGCCTGCAGCTGGGTGGCGAGCAGCCACTCGGTCGGACTCACCGGGCCGCCGCGCGGTGTGCCTGGCGCAGCGCCCAGAGGTGCTTCGGTCGCAGACCCGGCACGTACGCACCGGCCAGGGCGCGGGCGACGCGCGGCACGTGCAGCGGAGTCGGGACCACGATCCAGAGTGTCTCGTGCCGCGCTCCGAACTTCTCCTTGAAGCGCTGCAGGGACCTGAAGCCGTACACGGGTTCCAGCAGCCGGGCGACGAGCAGCGACCCGCGGGTGACGAGCGACCCGGCGCCGGCGTGGGCGGCCAGCGGCGTGCCGGAGAGGCTGATCATCCGCAGTCCGGCGTCGCGGGCACGGAGGGCGGTGCGCGCGATGAGGAACTCCATCACGCCGGGCATCCCGTCCTCGCCGCGGCGCATCACGTCCAGCGTGTACCCGGCGAGCGCCCCGCGTTCGTACACCGGCAACCAGCTGGTGACCGCGGTGACGTGTCCGTCGGCGGCCACGGCCAGCATGAGCCGCACGTCCGGGTCGTCGAGCTCGTGGAAGCCCCCGAGGGTGAACCCCATCTCGGGCAGTCGTCGATCGGTCGCCCAGCGGGTGCAGATCGTCTCGACCTGGGCCCGCTGCTCGTCGTCGAGGGCGTCGAAGGTCGTCCACTCGTCACGCACGCCCTCGCGGTCGGCGCGGTTCGAGGCCGTCCGGAGGTCCTGCCGCTTCTTGCCGCGCAGGTCGAACGACGTCACGTCGAGCACGGACTCCACGCCGACGGGCAGGGACGTCCAGCCCTCGGCAGCGAGGATCTGCCGCACCGGTTCGTGCACGCTCGTGAACGCCGGCACCCAGCCGTTCCGCTCGCAGAAGGCCGCGAACGCGGACACCACCTCGGCACGGTCGTCGACGCAGCACGCCGGGTCCGAGACCGTCAGCGCCACGTCGCCGCAGACCCGGTAGGCCACGGCACCGCGTCCGCCCGGGTGTGTCCAGGTCGCGTTGCCGCGCCAGGTGCCCATGTGGCCGAGGGTGCCGGCGTCGCCGTCGCGGAGCATCCCGACGAAGGCGTCCCGTCCGTCCGCAGCGGCCCGGAACCGGCCACGGACCAGGGTGCCGCGGAGGGCGAGCACCGCCAGCAGCACGATCGCGGGCACGAGCCAGGCGCCGAGCAGGGTGACCTGCCACTCGATCGCATCGAGTCCGATCCCCCGCCACTGCACAGCGTCGTCGGTCATCGGTTCGATGAGGAACACGTCGGCCAGCACCGCGGTCAGCGTGATGAGCACGCCGACGGCCAGGTACACGCCGACGCGGCGGCCGCGCTGCACCAGCCATGCCGAGGCGAGCAGCAGGAGCCCGACCACGACGACCGCGTGGTCGCTCATGGCGTCGGCGAAGACGGACAGCACGCCGTCCGGGTCCGGCACGACGGGCGTGACCAGCGTGCCGGCGCCGAGCGCGATGAGGGTCGCGACCACCCACGTGCGGGCGCTGACGGTGTCACGGGGGGACGGGCCTCCTGGACGGGAGGCGCGGCGCACCACGAACGCGCCCGCTGCGGTCCCGAGCAGGGTCGCCAGGGCACGGGCCAGGTCCGAGCCGTGGCCGGCGAAGAGCACCAGCGTCAGGACGACGGTCCAGAGCGCGGCCCGGGTGCGCCACCGGCGCTGGGCCGGCATCGCCGCCGAGGCGGCGCCGAGCAGCGCGGTCGCGACCGTCGACGGGGCGAAGAGCGGCTGGCCCACCGCCAGTTCGGCGTGTGCCTCGCCGAACGCGGACCCGATGGTGACGGTGAGGAGGGTCCCGAGCACGCCGAGCGTCGGCGCCAGCACGCCGATCAGGAGCGTCCGGACCGATCCGAGGGACCGTTCGGCGAGCACGACCGTGAGCACCACGCCGAGGAGTGCCAGGCAGGCGACGGGCGGGTGGTGCGGGAAGTCCGGTTCGGCGTGGGCGATGCGCGCGGTGACGACGAGGACGACCGCGGTCACCGCCACCGCGACGGAGACCGGGAGGTGTCGGAGCCGTCCGACGAGCGCTGAGGGTGCCACGTTCTGATTGCAGCGGAACGAGCGCTCCGCGTCATCGACCCGCAGCGTGAACTCCGATGGCCGATCGGCCATCCGGGTCCGTCGACCGGAGGACCCGGGCGGGGTCTTCCGGGTCCGGTCGTCAGACCCGCCGTGCCGCCGAGACGTGCGCGACGGGCAGCCGCAGGTGCAGCGCGAACCCGTCGTCGGGCTGCGGCCCGGACTGCATGCTGCCGCCGAGCAGGGACGCCCGCTCCCCCAGCCCGATCAGCCCGAGGCCGGACCCGGGCAGCTCCAGGCGGTCCGACCGGGCCGGGCCGTTGACGACGTCGACCAGGACCTCGTCGCCGTGCAGCCGACCACTCACCCGGACCAGGGCGCCGGGGGCGTGCTTGCGGGCGTTGGTCAGGCCCTCCTGCACGAACCGGTACACGGCACGCTGCAGCGGCTGCTCGAGGGTGTCGGGCAGGTCCACGTCGCAGCGCGTGTCGAGGCCGCTCTCGGCGACCAGTCGGGGCAGGTCGGCGAGCACCGGCTGCGGGGCGATCTGCCGGTCGGTCCCGCCGGAGGCACGGAGCACCTGGACCATGCCGCGCAGCTCCTGCAGGGTCACGACGCACAGCTGCCGGATCGTCCGGGCGAACCCGCGCTCTGCCTCGTCGCGTCCGGCCATCTGCATCGCCCCGGCCTGCACGGCGATCAGGGTGACCTGGTGGGCGACGACGTCGTGCATCTCCCGTGCCAGCAGTGCCCGCTCCCGCGAGAGTGCGACGGCTGCGGCCTGGCGGCGTTCGTCCTCCCGGGCCAGACGCGCCGCCGTCAGCTGCTCGGTCAACAGCAGGCGGGTCCGGACGAGCAGCCCCACCGCGAGCGGCCCGAGGGCGAACAGCAGCGCGTAGACGACCGAGACGACGATCTCCGCCGGGGCCTGCGCCGGCCCGACGAACCCGCTGAAGCCCACGAACTGCACCAGCGCCGCCAGGAGCATGAGCCACCGGCGGTCCGTGCGCTCCCCCAGTGTGAACAGCGCGATGCTGCCCGCGACCACCGCGGAACCGACGAACAGCGCGGGCACCGTCAGGGCGAACGCCAGCACCGGGAAGCGCCGGCGGATCAGCAGTCCGGCCGCGGCGAGCAGCGAGAGCACCGTGTCGACGGTCGTCGCTCCCGAGATGTCGAGGACCGCGTCGGCGACCGCAGCCGCGACGAAGAGCAGGTCGACCAGCCACCAGGGTGCCCGGTGGGTGCGCACCCAGCGCAGGGCGACCTCGACGAGGTGGTCGAGCCTCCCGTCCGTCGCCGCGAGCACCCGCCGGACGCGGGCCAGACGCGGACGCTCAGCCATCCAGCAGTCCCGCTTCGGCCGCACGCAGTGCGAGCTGGACCCGTGTCGGGACGGCGAACGCGGCCAGGAGGGCGCGGACGTCCTCCTTCACGGTGCCCGTGCTGACGCCGAGGCGCTGGCCGATGTCCGGGTTGCTCGCGCCGTCGGCGATCAGCCGGAGGACCGCACGCTCGCGGTCCGACAGGGACGGCGGTGGGGTCGCAGCCGACGACCGGGCCGCGAACAGTGACCGGCGGTCCACCCCGGGAGCCAGGACAACTCCCCCGCGGGCCAGCACGCGGATGTACTCGGCGAGCCCCTCCGGGTCGGTGTCCTTGAGCAGGAAGCCGGCGGCGCCGAGGTCCATCGCCCGGCCGACGTACTCGTCGGTGTCGAACGTCGTGAGCATCGCGACCGCCGGTGACTCCGGGAGGGTCTGCAGCTGACGGAGGACCTCGAGCCCGTCGATCCGCGGCATCCGCACGTCGAGCAGCACCACGTCGGGGGCGTGCTCGCGGACCACCTGCACGGCGTCGACGTCACCCGTGGTGGCGACCACGTCGATGTCCGGCGCGGCACCCAGGATGAGTTCGAAGCCGTACCGGACGAGCGTCTCGTCATCGACGATCACGACGGTGGTCACGGCGGTCATCTTGGCATGCGGGGACGGCGATCAGGGGTGCGGACGACGGACCGCACTGGTTGGCTTGGCCGGAGGACGGCGATCACTGTGGGACGTCGACGACGCGACCACAGGGCAGGGGGACACGATGACCGGCGACGAACCGACGGGGCAGACCGCTTCCGACGTCGATCTCGGGACGGGTTGCTGACCGTGCGTCCACGGGGGGAACGAAACGGTCCGGTGTTCGTCGTCGGTGTGATGACCGCGGCCCTCGCCCTGACGGGGTGCAGCGGCGGCGGTCCGACGGGGTCGGGAGTCGCCAGGAGCGTCAGTACGGACGAGGCTCGGCAGTCGGTCGAGGACATCGTCGACCGGTCGGCGGAGGCGGTCGACGGCGACTGGCAGGTGTACAGCGGACCGGCGGTGGAGCAGTGCACCAAGGGGACCGGCGGAGACGGTGCGGCGTACACCTACATCAAGAATGTGGAAGGGGCGAGCGGTGACCCGGTCCAGGCCATCGCTGTTCTGAGGAAGCTGTGGGAAGCCGAGGGCATCACGACCGAGCCGTACAAGAGCCGGGGCTCGGATCCGCTCCTCGGCTTGCGAGGTGTCGGGGGGCCGACGACCTCCATCAGCTTCCTCGCGGCCGGCCAGCGCTACACGATCACCGCGGTGTCCGAGTGCGCCGACGGGGATGCCCTGGAGATGCGGGGCAACGGGGAGTGACGGCGGTCCGCCGACTCAGTCGAGCCAGCGGACCACACCAGGGTCGTCGACCAGACCGACCGCCCAGTCGACGTCCTTCGGCTCACCGTCGCCCGACGGGTCGGTGATGTCGCTCAACCACGCTTCATTCGCGAGCCACTGCGCGGTCTCGCCGCCGAAGAGCGCCGAGTACGAGCGAAGTTCGTACAAGCGGCCGAGGACGGGCCCGTCCGGGCGATCTCGGTAGAGGATCACCGCATCGTGCGGATCACGAACCCGACCGCCGACCCAGCTCATGTCCTCGTTCAGGATCGCGCTGTTGAGGAAACAGTCGTGGACAGCGTCGACGAACCGGGCTGCGAACCGGTCGTCGATCACTTCCGGACCGGTCACTCTGCGCCTCACCCGGAGGCCCGCGTCAGGACGCCACCGGCGTCATCGGCGCGTAGAAGTCCTTCGCCGTGATCTGCGTGCCGTCGTTCGACGCAGCCGCGTTGCGCTGGTACTCCAGGTCGAGGACGTCGGACGGGTCGGTCACCGAGTAGGCGCACCAGCCCTCGCCGGACTGCCCCTGCTCGACCTTCGTCAGCGCCGGGTAGCCCGCGGCCTTCATCGCGTCCTCGACGACCGAGGTCGTGCCCTGGGACGTGTACGACTCCGTGCTTCCATGTGCCTGCACGCGGATCGCCAGGCAGTTCATCGTCGAGTAGTACTTGTCCCCCGCCGTCACGGCGACGTGGACCAGGACCTGCTCGTTGTCGTCCCGGTCCGCGAGCCCCGACTGCGCCGAGGTCCACGGGAAGTTCCGCACGACCTTGTCGGCCTGCACGGTGTGGCCCATCTGGTCGTCGGTGATCTTGTCCGACGTGACGTCGACCACACCGGACGCTGCGGCCTCGCTGGTCGGCGTCGGGGTCGGCGTCTGCTGTTCCGTGGCCTGGCTCTGCGACGGCTTCGCCGCGGCCTTGCTCGGCGCGGACTCCCCCGACCGCGACGAGCAGCCGGCGAGTGCGACGGTCACGACCGTGATCCCGACGACGGTGGTGAAGACGTGCTTGATCGACATGGTGTCCCCTCAGGTACTGCGCCGAGGGAACAGCTCCGCTCCCCCCAGCGGTCGCCCCGGCTTCTGGTGAAGGCAGCCGAGACCACTCTTGACCGCACGCCCCACCGTGCACCTCGGTCGCCTTCGCAGGTCGGTCACGGAACCGGGGTGGTTCAACGCTACCGCGCAGCGCGGGGCGAGGGGTACAGGCTCGTCCTCGAGCAGGGGTCGGTCGTCCTGCGGTCACGACTGGCTGCTGATGGTCAGTGACCGGCAGCGCCTCCGGCCGATGGGCATCAGTCGGGTGCCCACCGGCCGTCCGCGTCAGTCGCCGTACTCGCGGATGACGATGTCGGAGAAGGTGGCCGCGCCGCCGACGGAGTACAGCGAGATGCCGGTGTCCCCGGAGTCGAAGTCCACCTGGTTCGACAACACGACGGAGCCGGCATCGACGAACACTTCGACGCTCTGCGTGTCGACGAGGATGCGGAGGTGGACCGCCTGGGTCGCAGGAGGCACGGGAGCGACTGCGCGGGTGTACGGGGCGAGTGCGAAACCGGCGCGATCGGAGGCCGCCCGGTCGACGTAGAGATCGCTGCCCGTCTTGCCGATGTCCGTGTGTCGGGTCCCGTCGGCCGAACGGCCGACGGAGACGCCGACGTCGGTGGCGTCGGTCCATGCGACGTCGAGCTCGATCTCGTAGGCCCGTCCGTTGTACGGCAGGATAGCGGAACCGTCGACGGACCGGCTCCCCATCGGGACGGTGCCGGTCGCTGCGTTCCGGAGTGCGGCGATGGGCGCGCTGAGGAGGCTGTACCGACCGTCCGACTGCTTCTGCAGCGTGATCTCACGGACGATCGAGTTCTGACCGTTGTAGGCGTCGGAAGTGTCGGTCGGGACCTGTCGGTTGGCGTACTTCCAGTTGTTCATCCAACCGATGCCGTACCGCTTCGTCGTCGGTGCCTCGTTCGCCGGCCACGTCACCGCGGCGTACCAGTCCCAGCCCCAGTCGAGCCACTGCGGCGTGAGGTCGTCAGCGGTGAAGAACGTCCCGTCCCAGGAGCCGGTCCAGTATGCGTAGGTGCACGGCAGTCCCTCGTTGTACGCGTCCATGCTGCCGCTGAAGACCCAGTGGGTGGTGCCGTCGTCAGCGGTGATCTGGAACAGGTCGGGGCACTCGATGCCGCCGAGGTCGTGGTCGGGGTAGTCGAAGTTGCGCTGCAGGGTCCAGTCGATGAGGTTCTCCGACGTGTAGAACGCCGCGTACCGCTGCCTGCCGATCACGCAGACCCACTCGTTGCGGGCGTCGTCCCAGGCGACCTTGGGGTCGCGGAACCACTCGGCGTTCGAGATCTCCGCATCGGTGGTCGCTGCGCGTCCGTCGTTGTTGACGATGACCGGCTCCGGTCGGGCAGTGAAGGTGAAGCCGCCGTCGGTGGACCAGAAGAGGTACTGCTCCTGGTACTTGCGGACGCCTCCTGTCGGTCGGGTGGCGAGGGCGATGACCGCGCCGGCGCCGTACCCGGCGGTGTCGTCGGTGTCGATCAGGGTGCAACCGGTCCAGGTGGGGAGGTCGGTCTCGAGCGGGATGACGGTGCCTTCGAAGGTGAAGTCGACGCCGTCGGTCGTGGAGACGTGGTCCCAGCCGCCGTCGCCGTTGTCGACGTCGGAGTGCAGGTAGTACAGCTGGTACGCACCGCGGGTGAACACGGGGCGCTGCGGATCGGACAACCATCCCGCCGGTGGGGTCATGTGGTACTTCGCCCGGAACGAGACGGCAGCCGCCGATGCTGCCGCCGTCGACGCGGGAAGGGCCGCGGCGGATGCTCGCGCTGCTCCCGCTGGGCCGGCGGTTGCGAACAGTGCCAACGCACCGATGCCCGCCCCCTGGAAGAGCGTGCGTCGTTGGAATTCAGATGTCATGGTCAACTCCGGTTCGAGCTCGGGCTTGCATCGGTCGGGCTTGCATCGGTCGGTCTGGGGCGGTCGGCGGCTCGGGGCGGTCGGCCGGAGGAGGTACAGGGGACTGCGTGAGTGCGTCGCGGATGATCCGGCGCGGGTCGTAGCGACGGGGATCGAGCTCGGACCAGTCGATGTCGACGCCGGTCTCTTCTTCGATCTGCGCCTTCGTGCTGTCTGCCCAGGCGCGCAGCTGACGGAGGAAGCCCGTCAACCGCCGGGTGTGGGAGGCGAGACGGTGCGGTCCGAGGCAGAACGCCGCGATGACGGCGATGACGAGCAACTTGTCGACGTCCACGATCAGGTCCCGTCACGCAAGGCGGGAGGAGGTCATTCGGTCGGGCTCGTCGACGTCGGGGCAGCGGGGGCGGTGCCGTCGACCACGGGCTTCCCGCTGCCGTCAGCGTGGATCTCGTTGCGGAAGATGTTCAGCGACTGGCCGATCCCCTTGGCGAGCGCTGGCAGCTTCGTCGCGCCGAAGAGGAGGACGACGATGCCGAGGATGACGAGCAGGTGGATTCCGGTGAGGTTGCCGAGCATGAGGTTGTCCTTTGCGAGATGGGAGCGGTGCAGTCGAGGCCAGGAGCCAGACGGGACTGGCGCTGACGATCGTGAGCGTGATCTGGAGTCAGAGGGCGAAGGCGCCGCTGATGACCGAGAAGTCCAGTTGGGCGGTCATCAGCGGATCTCGGGGACGGCGGGGAACAGGTCGTCCCTGCTCGGCAGGTCGGCGCCGCGCCGGGCGACGGTGATCGCCGCGGCACGCGTACTGACGCGGCCGAGCTCGCGGAGGCCGTCTCGGCTGATCGGGCCGACAGCGGCGCCGCGCGTCCGGAGCTGCCAGATGAGCGTCGCCATGTAGCTGTCCCCGGCCCCGACGGTGTCGACGACGTCGACGCGTTGGCCGGGGACGGTCACCCGCTCGGTCGCGGTCGTCACGATCGACCCCGCGGCACCCGTGGTGAGGGCGGCGAACTCGACGCCGATCTCGAGGAGACGATCGAGCACGGCGTCCGCACCCAGCCCCGGGTAGAGCCAGCCGGCGTCTTCATCGGAGAGCTTCACGACGTCGGCGACCGCTGCGAGTCGCTCGAACGTGCGACGTCCGTCGGCCGGTCCGCCGAGGAGCGCAGGACGGATGTTGGGGTCGAAGGAGACGGTTCCGCCGTCGGCCGCCGTGCGCCGGGCGAGTTCGGACACCTTGCCGGCCCCCGGCTCGAGGAAGGCGCTGATCGATCCGACGTGCAACCACCGCGGGGTCCGCGGCAGGTCCGGCAGGTCCCACTCGATGTCGAACTCGTAGGTCGGTTGGCCGTCCGGAGCCAGCCGGACGACCGCGGACGACGTCCGCGTCGCACCGAACGCGTCGTCGACGACCTGGACGCCGGACGCTCGGAGGTGATCGGCGATGCGGTGTCCGCGCGCGTCGTCCCCGAGCCACGTCGCGAACTCGACCGGCGTGCCGAGCCGCGCCAGTCCGAGTGCGACGTTCGCGGGGCTCCCACCGGGCACTTCCCGGGTCCGCTCGTCGTGCACGACGTCGACCAGCGACTCGCCCGCGACGGTGATCGGGTACCCGGTCATCTCGTACCGACCACGGTCACGGCGGCGCTCGCCAGCTCCCAGACGAGTGCCCCGGCCGGTGCTTCCACCGTCCACGGTGGTGCTTGCTCGGGGTAGACGCGTGTGGTGACGGCGTGGCCGGCGCTGGTGAACACCTCGACGACGGATCCGTCCAACAGCACCCGGACCGCGGGCCGCTCCGCCGAGCGATCGAACGGTGCTCGGACCACCGCCGGAGTCGGATCGGCACGGTCGTCACGGCTGGCCTGCGCGCGATCGACGGTGAGGGTGTCGGTGTCCAGGTCGACGCGGATGGCCAGGTACTCGGTCTCCGAGAACCGCACCAGGACGCTCCCGGTGACCGGTACCGGGAGCACGATCTCCACCTGTGCCCCGATCGTCGCTCCGTTCCCCGGCTGTGGTCCGCCGGCTCGGAGGGACTCGAGCGCGGGATGGGGCTCGCTGCGGAGCCGGCCGTCCTCGAGCCATGTCCTCCGGGGCACGGAGATGGCGCCGGACCAGCCGACCTGCTCGGTCCACTCGTCGGTCCGCCCCTCGGTGATCCACCCGAAGAGCACGGCCCCCCAGGATCCGGTCCGCATCACCGATGCTGCGTAGAAGTGCTGCCCCTCGTCGACCCGGTCGAGGTGCCGCGGACCTGCCAGCGGGATCGCGATGACGTCGCCCGGTCCCGCCGCGTGTGACCAGGACGCCACGATGGCGACCTCGGTGCCGTCGACCGGGAGGATCTGCGGACACTCCCACCCTTCGCCGGTGTCGATGCCGTCGACGGTGGTGCGGGGCATCGCCAGCAGGTCGCCGACGGACGTCCAGGTGATGCCGTCGGCAGACCGGTACTGACGAACGGAAGCGGTCTGGTCCGCCGATGCCGCTCCGACCGCCATCGACCAGCCGTCCTCGTCCTGCCAGACGAACGGATCACGGAACATCGTGATCCCCTCGTCGGCCGACGGATCGGCGACGACCTGGACCGGCGGGCCGAAGGTGTTGCCGCCATCGGTGGATTCGGCGAGGAGCACCGACTGGAACGGACTGTCGTCGACCTTGCCCGAGTAGTAGGCGCGCACGGTGCCCTCGTGGAGCACGGTGTTGCCGGACCACGCGCCTCCCGAGTCGCTCCCGCCCGGGACGGGGACGATGGCGGGCCGGTGCAGCGTCCAGTGCACGAGGTCGTCGCTGGTGGCGTGTCCCCACTCCACCGGGACGTCGAGGTCGACGCGGGGTCGGGACTGGAAGTACAGGTGTGCCTGGCCGTCGATGTCGATGGGCCCGTTGGGGTCGTTGACGTACCCGCGGGGAAGCCTGACGTGGAACTGCGGGAGGTGGTGATCGGCAGCGGTGGTGTCGGCATCGCGGAGTTCCGGGTGGCCGGTGACGGTGTCGGTCATCGGGAGGATCCAGCCGTGACGCCTTCGATGAAGTAGCGCTGTGCGAAGACGAAGAGCAGGACGCTCGGGATCATCGTCAGCACGACGCCGGCCAGGACGACGGAGATCGACCCGGTCCCGAGGTTGCCCTGCAGACCGACCAACCCCAGCGGCAGGGTGAAGGAGTCCTGCTGGTTGAGGAAGATCAACGGCCGGTAGTACTCGGCCCAGAAACCGGAGAAGTTCAGGATCGCGAGCGTCGCGATCGCCGGACTCGCCATCCGCGAGTAGACGTGCCAGAACACGCCGAACTGACTCGCCCCGTCGATCCGTGCCGCTTCGCCGAGCTCCTTCGGCATCTGCATGAAGTACTGCCGCATCAGGAAGGTGCCGAACGCGCTGCCGAGGGCGGGAACGATCAGGGACGCGATCGACCCGGTCAGGCCGACGTCCTTGAGGATGACGAAGACGGGGATGATGATCGTCTGGATCGGCACCATCATCGTGGCGAGGAAGATCCCGAAGATGGTGTTCTTGCCGGGGAAGCTGATCATCGCGAACGCGTAGCCCGACAGGGTGCAGGTGATGGTCTGGCCGACGACGATGAGCAGCGTGACGACGACGCTGTTGACGAAGAACTGTCCGATCGGGATCTGGTTGAACACCGCGGCGTAGTTGCTGAAGTCCCAGGACAGCGGGAGCCACTGCGGCGGGTTGTTGAACGACTCCGCTGGCGTCCGGAGGGACGTGGTCAGGGTCCAGAGCAGCGGCCCGAGCGCGAACACCGCGGCGACGATCAGGATGACCATCCCGATGACGCTCCCGACGGTGGCGGCAGGACGCCGGCGCCGGACGATGTGGTCGATGCTCGGCTGTGCCACCGTCTCCGGGCTGTGCAGCGGGTTGAGGGTGTCGGTGGTCGTCATTGGTAGAACACCAGCTTTCGTGCGGCGATGAACTGGACGGCGGTGATGATGCCGATGATGACCAGCAGGAGGATCGCGATGGCCGAGGCGAACCCGAACTGCAGGTTCTGGAAGCCGGCCTGGTACATCGAGATCGTGGCCGTCGTCGTCGCGGTACCGGGCCCGCCCTTGGTCATGATGAACGGCTGATCGAACAGCTGCATCGCGTTGATCATCGCGATGACGGTCGCGAACAGGATCGTGGGGCTGATCAACGGGACCTTGATCTGGAACAGCGATCGCCAGGGGCCGGCGCCGTCGATGGAGGCCGCTTCCTGGACGTCCACCGGCACCGCCAGCAGTGCGGCGACGAAGAGCACGAAGGTGAACCCGACCTGTTGCCAGACCACGACCATCACGATCGTGACCTTCGCCCAGAAGGGGTCGTTCAACCAGTGCGCCCCCGGCAGGCCGATCTCGTTGAGGTAGTAGTTGATGAGGCCGAACTTCGTGTCGAAGATGTAGCCCATGAAGATCGACACGGCGGCGGTCGATGCCAGGAGTGGCAGGTAGAACGACGTGCGGAAGAACACGCGGGTGGCGTTGCGCTTCCGGTTGTTCGCCAGCACGGCCAGCAGGAGTCCGAGCGAGATCTGCAGGACGACGATGGCGAGGGCGAGTCCGATGGTGACGCCGAAGGACGCCAGGACCGGCCCGTCCGTGAAGAGTCGGACGTAGTTGTCGAGCCCGACCCACTTGGGGCTGCTGATGACGTCCCAGGAGGTGAAGGACAGTCCGAGCGAGGCCAGGATCGGGATGAGGGTGAACACGGCGACGAAGACCACCGCGAGCCCGATCATGAGGAACCCGAAGGTGGATTCCCGCCGACGGGCACGTCTGGCCGCTGGCCGACGGGCGGCCGTCGCGGCCCGCCCGGTGCGTGTTCCGGTCGCTGCGGTCACGACGACGCCTGCGCAGCAGCCTTCTCGATGTCAGCCTGCAGGCCGTCGAGAGCCTTCTTCGCGTTGCCGGAGGAGATCGCCTGCGTGGTGCGCTGGTTGAGCGCCGTCGCGAGGGCGTTGTAGTACGGCGGTGCCGAGATGGGTGCCGAGTTGTCGAGCTGGTCGTAGAACACCGACCAGTGCTCCGGCCCCGTCGTGGAGTAGCGTTCCGCGGTCATCAGCGACTTCTGCGCCGGGGTGGTCACGTTGCCCGGCCAGAGCGAATCGAAGCTCTCCGGCTGCACCATCAGCTTGATGACCTCGAAGGCCAGGTCCTTCTGCTTCGACGAGTTGAAGATGCCGTACCCACCGGCGCCGAAGAGGGACTTGTTGCTCTTCCACGTGGGGAACTGCACGACGTCGAAGCTGCCGTCCTTCATGCCCGCGTTGTGGAGCCCACCGGCCCAGAAGCCGCCGCCGATGGTCATGCCGATCCGACCGGAGGCCATCAGCCCCTGCAGGGTGGCACCACCGCCGACATCGGGCGAGGGCGATGCGCCGGACTTCTGCAGGTCGATGACGTACTGCAGCGCCTCGATGGCTGCGTCCGAGTTGGCGGTGGGGTCGCCCCACTTCCATCCGCCCTTGCGGCCGGCGACACCGATCGGGTTGTCGGAGAACGCCTTGCTCTTCCAGAGCCAGTCGCCGCCGGAGTACTTGCCCTCCTCGAGCAGGTTCCCGTCGTTGGCGTAGAGGAAGGAGGTCCAACTCCCCCAGAGCCGCACCACCCAGTCGAAGGCGTAGGTGCCGCCACCGACCTTCGCGAGGCGATCGGCCGAGGAGTGGAAGTCGTCCATGGTCCAGTCGG
Source organism: Curtobacterium sp. MCLR17_032 (assembly GCF_003234795.2). NCBI lineage: Bacteria > Bacillati > Actinomycetota > Actinomycetes > Micrococcales > Microbacteriaceae > Curtobacterium > Curtobacterium sp. MCLR17_032. The sequence continues at coordinate 3,663,017 of NZ_CP126268.1, forward strand.
CCGCAGGGCGCGCGAGACCGGCCTTGTCGAACAGGTCGGTCGAGTAGAACATGCTGCCGGCGTTGAAGCTGTCCGGCAGCGTGTAGAGGTGCCCCTGGTACATCGTCGACTCGAGCAGCACCGGGTGCGCGCCGGTGAAGTACTCGTGCAGGTCCGACAGGTTCTTCGTGACGTACTCGTCGAGCGGCGTGAGCAGGTTCTTCGACGCCAGGAGCTGTTGCCCCTCGGTGGCGACACTGACGATGTCCGGGACGTCGCCCGAGGCGATCTGGGTGAGCACCTTGGCGAGGAAGTCGTTCCAGTCGGTGCCGTTGATCGCGGTCACCTCGAGGCTGGCCTTCTTGTCCAGGCGCTTGATCTTCGGCTCGATCGCCTTCTGCAGTGCACTGGCGGCGCTCTGCTCGCCGAAGTAGAGCATCTTCACGGTCCCCGATCCGCTGCCCCCTCCGCCGCTGGTCGAGCAGGCAGCCAGCGAGCCGATGCCGGCCAGCGCGAGCCCGGCTCCGCCGAACTTGAACAGCGTGCGCCGGTCGATCGGTGTACTGAATCCGTTCGTCACGGTCGCTCCTCTCTGAGCGATGATGGCCCCGATGACCGGGTGCCAATACGTATTTGTGGCGAGCGTACACACCGGCAACGGTCGACGCAATACGTATTTGCTCTGGCATGATGAGGGTGATGAAGGAGGGTCGATGGCGAGCCGCCAACGCACGACGCAGCCGCACCGCGTCACGATGAAGGACGTCGCACGTCACGCAGGCGTGTCACAACCGACCGTGTCGTTCGTGCTGAACGACCGCAGGGACGTGTCCATCGCTGCGGACACCCGAGCCCGGGTGCTCGAGGCGGCGAAGGAGCTGAACTTCCAGCCGAACCGCGCGGCGCAGTCGCTGCGTTCGAACAGGTCGTACACGGTCGGGGTCATCGCCGACCGACTCGTCGCCCAGCCGTACGCCGGCCACATCGTGCTCGGTGTGCAGCAGGCGGTCCAGGAGGCCGGCTACGTCTGCTTCGTGGTCGAGACCGCGCAGACCACGGACGGCGGCAAGGCAGCGGTCGAGAACCTCGTCCAGCAGGGCGTCGCCGGTCTCATCTACGCGGCACCCGGTCCGGAGTACGTCACACCGGTGGACGGCCTCGAGCGCGTCCGGACCGTCTACGTCAACTGCTTCCCGTCCGGCGACGCACCCGCCGTCACCGTGCTGGCCGACGAGTTCCAGGGCGGGTACGACGTGGCCGCCGCCGTCTTCGCGGCAGGACACACCGACATCGCCTTCCTCGGGGGCCCCGAGGACGACTACGCCTGCCGGGAGCGCAAGCGCGGACTCGACCGGGCCGCGGCCGACGCGGACGTCTCGGCCGACACCATCCGCGTCGCGTTCGGCACGTTCCAGGTGGGCTCGGGCTACGACCTGGCGATGGAGGTCCTGACGACCACCCGTCCGACGGCGATCATCTGTGGCAACGACCGCATGGCCGTCGGTGCCCTGATGGCCGCGCAGTCACTCGGCATGCGGTGCCCCGAGGACATCAGCATCGTCGGCTTCGACGACCAGCCGGACCTCGCCGACCAGATGCACCCACCGTTGACCACCGTCGCACTCCCGCACCAGCAGATGGGCTACGACGCCGGAACGCTGCTCCTCGCAGCGACGGAGCAGCCCGGCCGACACCTCGTCCCCTGCGACTACGTGCCCCGCAGCTCGCTCGCATCCCCACGACCCGAAGGAACCTAGGTGACCGTCCACCCCAGCACCCACTTCCAGCCGCCGAACGGCTTCGTCGGGGACGTGATCCCCTTCGAGCACGAGGGCACGGCATGGCTGTTCTACCTGCTCGACGAGCGACCCGACGCTCCCCCGCTCGAGCGGAGCACGGGGATGCCGTGGGGCGCCGTGACCACGACCGACTTCGTCGACTTCGAGGACCGCGGCGTGGTGCTCCCGTCCGGCGGACCGGAGGCCAGCGACTTCGACTGCTACACGGGCAGCGTCGTCCAGGACGAGACCGGAGCGCTGCACCTCTTCTACACGGGCCACAACCCGCGCATCACGATCGAGGCGGACGGCGGGCCGAAGGACGCGCAGGTGGTGTGTCACGCGACCTCCGACGGCGACCTCACCGACTGGACGAAGCACCCCGACTGGGACTTCCCCGCACTCGCCGGCTACTCCCCTGAAGACTGGCGGGACCCCTTCGTGTTCCGGCCGGCCGCCGACCGGCCCTGGCAGATGCTGCTCGCGACACGGCGGCGGGATGACCCCTACCGACGGTCCGGGCTCGTCGCTCGGCTCGAGTCGGACGACCTGGTCACGTGGCGCGACGCCGAGCCGCTCTGGGAACCACACCGCTTCATCACCCAGGAGTGCCCCGACGTGTTCCAGTGGGGCGAGTGGTGGTACCTCGTGTACTCGGAGTTCTCCGATGCGTTCTGCACCCGGTACCGCATCGCGACGTCCCCGGACGGGCCGTGGCTCGCCCCGACGGACGACACCGTCGACGGACGCGCCTTCTACGCAGCGAAGACGGTCGCGCTCGGCGACGACCGGTACTTCGTCGGCTGGATCGCGACGAAGGACGGCCACCGCGACGAAGGAGCCTGGCAGTGGGCCGGCACCATGGCGACACTGCAGGCACACCAGCGCCCGGACGGTTCACTCCGGTTCGACCTGCCGGACGCGGTGCAGGCCGCGTACCGGCACGAGTCGGACGTCACGGCGCAGCTCGAACCGGTGAACGGCGCCGACGGGACGGTCGGGAACGGTGCGACCACCCGGTACGCGTCGTGGGTCGGACCGGAACTCCCCGACGAAGCACTGGTCGTCGCCGACGTCGTCATCGAGCCCGGCACCGCCTCGCTCGGGCTGCTCCTGCGCACGAGCGACGACGGCGAGGAGGGGTACGCGCTCCGCCTCGAACCAGATCGGAACCGGGTCGTGTTCGACCGGTGGCCGCGCGGCAGCACCGGGACCGAGCAGTGGCAGATCCTCGGTGACGTGCCGCACGCCGTGGAACTGGAACGCCCTGTGGAGCTCGCTCCTGGAGCGCACCGGATCCAAGTGCACCTCGACGGCGACATCTGTGTCGCGGTCATCGACGGCTCCGTGGCGTTGAGCACGCGGCTCTACGACCGCAGGGCCGGCCGGCTGGGGCTCTTCACACAAGACGGCGCGATGACGCTCCAGCGCCTGGCGATCCGCACCCGCTGACCCCGGATCGCGGGCAGGACCGCGAGCCGGGAGGGCAGACGCCCTTCAGCCGCGTCCGTCCCCGAGCACCCGGACGCCAGCAGCGCGGAACGGCCCCGTGTCCCGCTCGAACCGGATCCCGGGAGGCACGCCCACGGGGAGCAGGGCGACGTCCGGCACGCGGGCGGTGACGTCGAGCAGCACCGCCCGGAGTTCGCCGACCGCCGCGGCCTCGCCGAGCACCGTTCCGTCGAGTCCGACCGTCGGCCTGCCGTCGGAGACGACCACCAGCCGGCGGCGACCGGGCTCGTCGGCGTCGAGCAGCTCCGCGGCGACCAGGAGCCCGTGCGCGAGCGGCGTCCCGCCACCCGTCCGTGCCCGGCCGATCCCCCACCGGGTGCGGTGCAGACTCGTCGCGCGGGTGACGACGATCTCCGCACGGTCACCGGCCGCCACGACGACACTCACGGTGCCGCGTCGCGCGCAGACCTCGGCGGCCAGGCGGTCAGCGGCGGAACCCGCCCGGTCGAGTCCCGCCCGCCCCAACGAGGACGAGCCGTCGACGAGCACCACCGTGTGGGTCCCCCCTCGTCTCGCCAGGACCGCTGAACGCAGGTCGTCGCGGACGAGCGGGACCGGATCGGGGCTGCCCATCGCGGTCTGGAGCGCCACCCGGACCGCCGCGCGTCGCAGGCTCGGCACCACGGCGATCCCACCCCGACCGCGGTCGAGCGCCACGTCACGCACGATCCGCCCGCGGTCGTCCGATCGGCTCGACGGCCCGTCTCGCCCACGCAGGTGCCGGTCGCTCCGCGTCGCCGGGCGGACGCGCATCGACTGGTCCGTCGTGACGCCGGTCGCCCCGATGGTGACCGCCAGGCCGGTGGGGTCACCGTCGAGCGGGCACTCCTGCGCCGTCGCCGTCGCGCCGGTCGCGTCGTCAGTACCGGTCGGGTCGTCGCCGGAGGTTACGTCCGGGTCCGGCCGGGAGGCGGTGCTCGCCTCCGCACCGCGGGTCACGTCCGCGCTGCTGGTCGCCCGGTCATCGGCGCTGGCGTCGCCCTCGTCGGTCCCGTCCGCCTCGTCGCCGGGCCCCTCGTCCGTCGAGTCGGAGTCGCGCGCATCCGGTTCGCCGGTCACGTCCGGGCGGTCAGCGCGCCCACTGCCCGTGCCGTCCTCGTCGCCGGCTCCGGTGTCCGGGTCGCCTGCTGCCGTTCCGTCGCCGTCCTCGTCGTCGGCGGTCGCTGCTGGATCATCGGTCGTCGGTGCGCTCCCGATGCCGTCCGCCTCGCCCTCGACCGACGGGCCGGCCGCGTCGTCCTCGCCCTCGTTGTCCGCTCCCCCGGTCGGGTCCTCCGGGACGGCCGGTCCGGAGCGCCGCGGCCACGCGACGACCTCCGCGACGACGGCGAGCGGATCCGGGTGGCCGCCGTCGGCGAGCCCCAGGGCGAGACGCGATGCAGCCACGTCGAGCCCGTGGTCTCGGAGACCGGCCACGTCGAGGAGCCGGACGACCGCGCCGGGCAGTTCGTCGAGCCTCCAGGCCGGTGCCCTGCGTGGTCTCGGCGGCGTGACGGTGCGTGGATGTGCGAACCGGAGGACGGCCGTACAGCGGCGGAGCAGCGCCGGTGCGACGTCGCGGGCGTCCCACGCCAGGGCGAGCACGCGCTCGCCCTGGACCGCCGCGAGCCGTTCTGCGTCGACCGCCTCGGCGTGCGCGAAGCGGGCATCAGCTGCATCGGCGAGCTCGCGGAAGGCCTTCTCGGCGGTGTCTGCGTCGCCCGTGCAGAGGATCCCGAACCGGTCGCCGGCGAGCCATCGGTCGAGCACCGCCCGGTGCTGGTCGTCGGTCACGCGGCCCGCAGGCCGAGCACCCGGGCCGTCGCCAGCCGGACGCGCGCCGCAGGGGCTGCTGCACGTTCCGCTGGCTGGCGCGGGGTCCGGTGTCGGAGTGCCGGCACGGCTGCCATGGCGACGTCGGCGCCGGTGACGTCCGTCCGGCCGGCGAAGGCCGCGCCGGCGAGGGCGGTCCGCGTCATCACGAGGTCGGCTCGGTGGCCGATCGCGCCGGACTCGACGCAGACGTCGACGATCTGGCGCAGGATCCGCTCGGACACATCGACCTCGTCGAGCAGCTCACGCGCCATGACGATGCGTTCGCCCAGGCGGAGTTCCGCGTCGCGTGCGGCGGCGACGAACGCGGCCGGGTCGCGGTCGAAGCGGAGGCGTCGGCGGACGATCTCCAGGCGGACGTCGACGTCGGTGATGGTCGTGACCGCCGTCGCCAGGCCGAAACGGTCCTCGAGCTGCGGGCGCAACTCGCCCTCCTCGGGGTTCCCGCTGCCGACGAGCACGAACCGGGCCGGGTGGACGTGGCTGATGCCGTCGCGCTCCACCCGGTTCACGCCGGACGCGGCGACGTCGAGCAGCACGTCGACCAGCAGGTCGTCGAGCAGGTTCACCTCGTCGATGTAGAGGAAGCCGCCGTGCGCCTCACCGAGGACGCCCGGCGCGAAGGCGACCTCGCCGCGGAGGGCGCGGTCGATGTCGAGCGAACCGAGCACCCGGTCCTCGCTGGCGCCGAGTGGCAGTTCCGCGATCGGCATCGGCACCCCCGCCGTGCGGAGCAGCGCCCCGAGGCCCCGCACGGTCGTCGTCTTCGCGGTGCCGCGGTCACCGATCGCCAGGACACCGGCGATGCCCGGATCGACCGCGCAGAGCGCGAGGCAGCGCTTCAGCTCGTCCTGACCGAGGACCGCGCTGAACGGGAAGACCGCATCCGACATGCTTTGATGATAACTGTTCTCATCAACGAGGCAGAACGGAGGTCAGCGTGAACGCGCGCTCCACCGTGCCCGTCGTCGCGATCACCGGACCGCTCGGCGTCGGCAAGACGAGCCTGGTCAACGCCCTGCTCCGCACGCCGGGCGCCCGCATCGGCGTCGTGGTGAACGACTTCGGTGCCGTGAACATCGACGCCGGACTGGTGGTCGGGCAGATCGACGAGGCGGCCTCGATCTCCGGCGGGTGCATCTGCTGCCTCGACGACACCAGCGGACTCGACGACGCCCTCGAACGCCTGACCGACGCACGACTCACCCTCGACGTCGTCCTGGTCGAAGCGAGCGGTGCAGCCGATCCCGCGGTGCTCTCGCGGCTCATCCGGTTCGGCTCGGCGCCCCGCGCCCGGTGGGGCGGACTCGTGGAGGTCGTCGACGCCGCCTGGTTCGCGCGGACGACCGAGGCGGAGCGGCTCGGTGACGCCCGCTACCGGACGGCGTCACTCGTGGTGGCGAACAAGACCGACCGCACACCGGACGCCGACCGCGTCCTCCGCGCGCTCGGGGCCGTCGCCCCGCGGGCCGTCGTCGTCTCGGCCGTGCGCGGTGCGATCGACCCCACCGTGCTGTTCGACGTCGCGGAGCGGGCAGCATCGGACGAGCTCGACTTCTCGGGCCTGACGGAGCCGGAGCACGTGCACGACCACGCCGAGGCCGTCACCCGCGAACTCCACGCCCCGGTGTCCGCGGACGCGCTCGTCGACCTGCTCGACACACCCGTTCCGGGCGTCGCGCGGATCAAGGGCATCGTCGACGTCCGGATCGGCAGCGCCAGCCGGCCGTACGTGGTGCACGTCGTCACCGGCACGGTCCACGTCGAACCGCTCGGGACCGGGTCTGCTGCCCGGGCACTCGTCGCCATCGGGTACGGGTTCGACGCCGAGGTCGTCCGGTCGCGGTTGGAGTCGGTCGCGGTGGGCGAGCCGTCAACGCCAGCGGGCGTGCGGCGGCTTCGGAGGCTGTTGCGGCTCAGTCGGTGAGAGCTGTTCTCGAATGCCTACTTCTGACCGGACCGCTGCGCGAAGTCGGAGTTCACCGCGCCGTACACGATCCAGGCGATGACTGCGTCGATCGCGAAAGTGTTCAGCAAGTCGTCCCGGTGTCGTTGAACGTGAACGAGAAGTTTCCAGTGGACCCGAGCGCTGACACCGAGTCCAAATTGGTTCCGAGCGTCGGGATCTTGCCGAAAGGCTCCAGCATGCTGGTTCCGCCGTTGTGACCGTGACGCTCGAGGATCCATTCACCTTGCTGCGCCATGGTCGAGACCTTCCCGGTCATGTCCTCCACACCTGACATGCATTTCTTCTCTGACTGCGAGCAGATGCCCCAGTACAACGCGTTCTGAGTCGCGCTGAAGGTGACGTAACGAGGACCTGATGCCTCTCCCCTCGAATGAGTCTCAACTCGACGAAACCACCGTGCGCAAGGGGATGAAAATGCGACAATGCACAGGTATCACGTGGTGGGCTCCGAATAGTAGTTCTTGACGTACGGTCGACCTATGGAGTGGGGCAAGCGTGCAACCGCGGGCGGCATACTGGCCGTGTTCCTAGCGGGGAGCGTGACGGCATGCTCCGTCACAGGATGCAGCGGAAGCCGCCAATCGACCGCCAGCGTGGCGATCGACGCCACTGCGTGGGTCGATGTGCACCCCGGACACGTCCTCACGGTCTGTCTCGAAGATGTTTGTGCCGATGCGGCAACGAAGAACACGGTCACCGCGCGGTCTTCCGAGCCGAACGGACACAAGTTCATGTTGACCGCCGCGGACACCACGACCAAGGCGGAAATCGGGAGGAAGTCGACGCGGCTGTTCGCTTCTCACGACAAGACGGCTTGCGGTGACGTCACCTACCCGACCGGAACGATCCAGATCACCAGCAGAGGAGAGCTCAAGGTCCGCCGCTAAGGGCCCAAGCCCCTCAAGAAACAATCGCTCGATGTTCCGATAGAGGATCGACTATCGAGACGACCTGTAGCTAGAGGTCCCGTTCGTTGGTCGCCTGCGCTCGTCGGCGCGCGAGCAGGGCTTTCACACTTGTGCGGGTCGCGACACCGAGCCCAAGGCAGCCGATGAAGAGGCCCACGTTCGGTGCGGTCGTGGAGTGCAGGACGTGGAGGGGCAGAGTCCAAAGAGCGACCCCGATGACGATGAACGCGACCGCCAAGACGAGCGCCCATCGATCTGCCAGGCTCACGTAGCGCACGCTCGGATAATACAGCCGTGCTACACGGGGGACCGGAAATCGATCGGCTATCGGACGCAAAGAGGCGACGGTGGCAAGCTCAGCTCATGAACGTTCCGGGCTGGCTCGCGGCACTCGTCCTGGGTGCGCTCGCCTTAATCGTCGGGCTTGTCCTGCAACTCACTAGCGCTTCGCACATCGGTCTCGTAATCTCGATAGTCGGCGTGATGGTCGCAGTCGCAGGTGGGATGTGCCGTCCCCGCGGCTCGCACTAGGAAGGACTCGCGCTGCTGGCGCCGACCCGTGATGACTGCCGTGCTCGGGACGGAACGGAGACGAGTGAGGCGCGCAGCTTGCGATGCTGTCCCGGTAGCCGATCGGCTATCGGACGGACATCGGGCGCACGATGAGGCAGGCTTCGACTGTGCACGTTCCGTGGCCAGCGCGGTTGCTCCCGTTGTTCGACACAGGTTGCAGTGCCAGTATTATCTATTCACAACAACTGGCTTGAGGAATGATGGCACAATTAGTAGTGCTCGCTGCAATGCTTGCCGCCGTGAACCCAAACCAAGGGAATTCCATCCCTCCGGTGCTTTGGTTCTCAATTCTCGCAGTGCTTATCGTGGTGTGTGCTGTGGTAATCATTAGGCGCCGCAAGCGCTGATGCCTTAAGTAGGACAAAAGTGGGGAGGTCTGCGCGAAAGCGGCTTCCCCGCAAATTGCAACGGGAAAGCAAAATAGAGCTCAATTCGGCTGTGCTGCAGAATGGATGACAGTCGCAGCGAGGGCAAATAGGGCGACGATGGTGAGGATCGCGCCTGATCCAGACATCCACGCGCGACGACGGGCACGCCGGCGGCGTTCAGCGACCGACGCCCAAACCACTGTGCTGACGACGGCCGCGATCGGGAACTCACTGACCCGTCTTCGCCGCGTTCCGGGAGGATGCGGACCTTGTTCGCCGGCCCTCGAATCAAGGCGTCTCGCTAGCCGATCGGCTACCGGACTGCCGGCAGAGCCGTGATGTGTTCGATTAGACCGGCCGCGTCAGCAGGCATCGCTTCGAAGATCCGATACAGAGTCTCGGATCGGTCAACAGGACCCACGGCCCAGCACCGCTTGCCGAGGCCGAAGGCAATCCCTGCTTCGATGTGCGCCGCTGCGCCAGCTGGAAGCACGAGAACGAAGTGCTCAGATGCTCGAAGCTCGGCGAGGTCTTGCTCGAAGAGCTTCCGCACCCCCATCGAGTCCAACGCAGCGTTATCTGCTCCCCCTGGAGCTGCCAGTGCTGCCGCGTCCTCGTCGTACTCAGTCCGAACGAAGGAGTAGGACGACACCCCGATGCTGTCTAACGCTTCCGCGACGGTCAGGACCGCTGCTTGATTCCGCCAGCTGCCCGCGACGAAGAACTCGCTCATGATGCGACGCTAGACCACACCGCGCTCCTGCAACGTCCGGTGACCGATCGTCTACCGGGCGGTTGCTCGTCGCCCCAGTGACGGTTGGAACCGCGCGAGGTATCCGTCAGGGTCCTGGACGAGGAATTGATGCACGCCGGCCTCTTCCTCGTCGCGGAACTTCAGTGGTGGCCGGTCCTCGTGCTCTGATACTCCCTGGCCCTCGTGCCTCCCGGTGAGGCCCCGAACGGGTCGGGTAGAGTAGCCATCGAGGTACTCGACGAGCACACAGCAAGGTAGGAGAACACAGTCTCGATAGCCGGTCGACTATCGGACGACCATTAGGATCCATCAAAGACGCTGGCGGGCAGCGACGACACTTTCTGCGAGATCGGGCGCCGCCCCACCTCGACCTCTTCGCCGTACTACGGTTCGTAGCGTGCCCTCATTCTCCACCGAAGACATCCTCGGCAACAGGCTGGACTTCGAAATCGCCCGCGACGGGTTTGTCCGCAGGCTTGAAGACGATGCGGCGTTGCGCAACGCCAAGACGTGGCTTCGGCGCGAGGGCTACCGGGTCGTGAAGCTAGACGCCGGGGCCTGGGAAGAAGACAAGCAGATGCACATGGCATTCGCAACAAGCCTTCAGTTCCCCAGCTACTTCGGGAAGAATCTGGACGCGCTCAACGACTGCATGTCAGACGTAGCTGAGGCAGCCTACGGGTGGGACGCATCTGAGACTGGCCTCGTCCTGATTCTCTCCAGCTTTGACCGGTTCGCTCAACGACTCCCACGCACCGCCTACCATGTGCGGGACATCCTGCAATGGCAAGGAGGCTACGCAGCTCTCTTCGGGAACCGGCTCATCACGATCCTGTCCTGAAGGGGATCGGCTACCGGACGCTGCTGTCGGAGCTGACGATGGCGACCTGTTCGAGGATCGTCCGCATCGTCTGTTCACCATTGAGGTCGGCGCTGTCGATCCACTGACCTTGATCACCGAAGCCTACTCGCATGGTGGCGTCGAGCTCGCGGTAGCCATCGAAGTCGAACTGCTCATCCGTGCTGCGTGCGGCGTTGCGGTCGCGGCAGGCTGCTTCGCCAGGGGCGAGGACGACCAACCGTGCGCGCTGCTGAGGGAGCTGCCGGAGGAGGCGATCGAGATGATCTCCGTCGGGAAGAACGCAATCGACGATCGTCGCGAAACCGCTCGCCGTGAAGTTGTGCGCCAGTGCCCCGAGATTGCGGTAGCAGAGCTCAACCTGTCGTTCTGCTTCGTCGGCGGGGTGGCCGAGTGGCCAGACCGCGCCGGAGACGATCATCGCGTTGAGGTCATCGGCACCGATCCGCACGGCACGAGGGAGCGCCGCGGCAACGAGACGGCTCACCGTCGACTTGCCGGCACCCGGCATCCCGGTCACGATCCAGGCCACCTCGTCGGCTGACGAGTCGAGTCCGCCTTCACGCATCGGTGCGACCCGCCGCCCAGAGCCAGCGCAGCGCATCGGGCAGCAGCACCCCGCCGTGGTTCGGGGAGTGCGACCCGTCGCCGACGACGAGCCGGAAGTCGTAGCCAGCTCTCGCGAGTGCGGACGCGGTGTCGAGGCTCTCGGCGAACCAGTTCGCCGCTCGCTCGTTCCAGTGCAGATCCCGGTGCGCAGCATGCAGGAACACACGTGTGGGTCGGCGCGGTTCGGTCGCGAGGAGCGTCGGGTACGGGTTCGCGCCCGGCATCTGCGCGAAGCTCGGGTTGAACGCGATGACCCTCCCGAACCCGTCGGGCCGAGTCCATGCTGCTGTCAGGGCGGCGTTGCCACCACTGCTGCCGCCGCAGATGCCACGGTTCATCGGATCAGCCAAAACGCCGTAGCGGGACTCGACCTCTGGTAGGACCTCCTCCATCAGGAAGCTCGCGTAGGTGTCATCGAACGCGTCGTACTCGGCGTTCCGGTGCTTCGTCGGTACGCCGTCGACGTCCATCACGCCGGGGTCGACGAACATGCCGACCATCGGCGGAAGGACACCGTCGGCAGCGAGGTTGTCCAGCACGGCCCCAGCCCGCACCGCGCCGGCTGGATCGAGGTACCACCAGCCGTCGTTGAACACCATGACCGCGCACTCGGCATCAGCGAGATGTCCTGCGGGGCGATGAACCCAGACCTTTCGAGACGTCCCCGGGTACCGTTCGCTCGAGTCGAGGTGGAGTTCCTCGATCGTGCCGGAGGGTACGTCCGGCCGGACCGCTGAGTCGGGTCCGTACTCGTACGAGATGTCCTGCTGCTCGATCGGGAGAGCGGCGAACGGCACTGTCGGAGACACGAATCGACTCTAACGACGAACCTCACGAGCAGACAGCCGCCGTCATGCTCCGTCCCGGTAGCGTCCGGGCAATATCGGCTACCGGACGGTCATGGCTCCGCCAGCGAGCTCGCTCCGACCGCCGCTCGGCGGCGCGGTCGTCCTACGACGCAGTGATCCCGAGCTGTGCGAGAACGGGTTGATCGCCGATGGTCTGCAGGTTCCACTTCGGGCGCTTGAAGGCACCGCGGGAGAGTCGCACGCGCTGTTCGTCGACCGGTTGCCCGGACCGGGGCGATACCTGCGTGACCCCGTTCGGCTCGTAGCCGAGCTTGTACGAAACGGTCAGCGACGGGGTGTTCCAGGCCGCAGCACTTGACTCTGCCCATTCGGCACCCAGAGTGTCGAAGGCGAACAGCAGCAGGGCCGCGCGCATCTCGGTGCCGACGCCCTTGCCTTGGGCGCGTCGGGTCAGCCAGGAACCGGAGTTCACAGTCCGGCGGTCCCCGAAGTTGAACGCGGCGAGGTCCTGCGCCCCGATCACCTCGTCGTCAAGGATGACGGCGAATTGGATCGTCCAGTTCTGCGGCGAGACCTGGCGGAGGCTCCACTGATACGTCGCGAGGTTCCGCGGCAGCTCCTCCGGTGACGCATCGGTCCATGGGAAGCCAAACGGCATGCGGTCCGAGTTGTGGATGCCATCAAGAGCAGCCTGCGCCAGGGCAGGGAGGTCCTGGTCCCGCACCGGACGCAACACCAGCCGTGGGGTTCGGAGTTCGAGTCCGAACAACGGCCACAGCTTCTCCAGTTCCATACCGGGACGCTACCTGCGCCGGTCACCGCAGCGAGGCGTGTTACGCGCCCGGCCGCTGAGTAGCGACCCTCGCATCTGTCCTCTCGCAGCGCCCGGTGATCGATTGGCTAGCGGACGCTGCTTTCAGCTTGATCCCGAAAGCGGGTCGGCATAGGCCGCGGCGTACCAGCTCACGCTCGAGTCCCCGGAGGTCGGCCCGATGGTGATCCAAGCGCTCGATGTCGCGACGTACAGGTCTTCGTCGTGACCACATTGGATCGAGCGTGATGCAAGCCGCTTCCCGTTCTCGGCACCGCTGACCAAGCGCTTGCTCCATACGGCCATCGACACCGTTCCGTGCCCTTGACACGCAAAGGACACACGAACGTGCGCGGGTGTCCCGCCGTCCGCGACGCCGAGAGAGAGCCGACTCGATGAATCGTTCGTGCCGGCACCACTGCCGAGTTCGCCGGGCTGTTCGGCCCATCGGTCCTGGACGCTCTCCATCCAAGCAGAGGAGGCCTTCTCGTCGCCGACAGCGTTCACGTGGCTGGAACAGGCTGCAAGCGACATCGCGGTCACGAGCGTCAGCCCGACGAGCCCGATTAGCCGACGGTGGCCTTGGGGGTCGGCAGGTGAAGTGATCATGCTGGACAGAGTCTCGTGCACATGGCTCCGTCCTGCACCCTCCCGTTCTGGCGTCATCGGTGTCAGGGGTTGACGGGAGCCGCTGGAAATGGGGTAGCACCGGCCAACCTTGAAGCGTCCGCCAGCCGATCGGTCTCGCCGCCCCGCGAGGAGGGGCGCGAAACGGTCGTCCCGACGCGTCTCGTAAGCCGGTCGTCCACCGGTACATGGCTGGCGGCGACAACCACGACAACTTGCCCGTGCCCTGCTTGACCTGGGGATTCCCGTATAGGTGTCCCGCGAAGATGCCCGGTGAAGGGGCGCTAAACGCTACATCGTTGACGCACCCGAGCAAGGGTGCGGCATTTCCAGTCGGTGACGTCAGCGCGGGGGACCAGATCGCTGCGCGTTCCGCTCCAGCACGTCCCCGCAGAGCGCCGTGTCCCCCCCGACAGCAACCTAGCGCGCGCGGCACGCTGCTCCTGACTCGCCGGGCGACGACCAGCGACCGAGGCAGCACCGAGGAACGCGCTCCGGCGACGAGTTGAACGCGGAGGAAACAAGTTGTTCTCGCCGCGACGATTTCCCCTACTGCGGCATGTCCACGAACCGCGAGAACATCCCGTGGAACGCCACGGTGATCGTGTCGGTGGGCCCGTTACGGTGCTTCGCCACGATCAAATCCGCCTCCCCCTGACGCGGGTTGTCCTTCTCGTACGCCGACTCGCGGTGCAGCAGGATGACCATGTCGGCGTCCTGCTCGATCGACCCGGACTCACGCAGGTCCGAGATCATCGGCTTCTTGTCGGCACGCTGCTCGGGTCCACGGTTCAGCTGGGACAGCGCGATGACGGGCACCTGCAGCTCCTTCGCCATGAGCTTGAGCGCACGCGAGAACTCCGACACCTCTTGCTGGCGGCTCTCGACCTTCTTGCCGGAGGTCATCAGCTGCAGGTAGTCGATGACGACGAGCTTCAGGTTGTGCTGCTGCTTGAGTCGACGGCACTTGGCGCGGATCTCCACCAGGGTCATGTTGGGGGAGTCGTCGATGAAGAACGGGGCGTCGTTGATGCGCCCGCGGGTCTGCGCGATGGTGGTCCAGTCGCGGGCGTCGACGGTGCCCTTGCGCATGTTCTGCAGGGGGACGCTGGACTCGGCGGACAGCAGGCGCATGGCGATCTCGGCGCGCCCCATCTCGAGCGAGAAGAACGCGGCGGTCTGGTTGTGCTTGAGCGCAGCCGAGCGGCACAGGTCGAGCGCCAGGGTCGACTTGCCCAGTGCGGGTCGCGCGGCGACGATGATCAGCTGGCCGGGGTGGAAGCCGTTGGTCAGGGCGTCCATCTGGGCGAAGCCGGTGGGGACGCCGGTCATCTGGCCGTCGCGGCCCTTGGCGGCTTCGATCTCGTCGATGGCGGTGCCGATGGCTTCGGTGAGGGGGACGTAGTCCTCGGTCTGCACGCCGCCGGCGACGTTGTAGACCTCGGCCTGGGCGCTGTTGACCAGGTCGGTGACCTCGCCTTCGCTGGCGTAGCCCATCTGGACGATGCGGGTGCCGGCTTCGACCAGGCGGCGCAGCACGGCCTTCTCGGCGACGATGGCGGCGTAGTAGCCGGCGTTCGCCGCGGTGGGCACCATGCTCGTCAGGCTGTGCAGGTACTCGGCGCCGCCGCCGCGGGACAGCAGGCCCGTCTTCGTCAGCTCGTCGGTGACGGCGATGACGTCGGTCGGCTCGCCGTGGGAGTACAGCGACAGGATCGCGTCGAAGATGACCTCGTGCTTGGGGATGTAGAAGTCGACGCCGCGGGCGGTCTCGATGACGTCGGCGACGGCGTCCTTCGACAGCATCATGCCGCCGATGGTCGACTGCTCCGCCAGCATGTCGTGCGGGGGAGTGCGGTCGTTGTTCCGCTCGGCGTACTCCCGGGGGGCCGGGTCCAGATGCGCGATCGACACACGTGCTCCTCAGTGTTTGGCGGTGCTGGCGGACGGCTCAGAGAACCGCTGCCCACCGAGCAGTTCTACCCCGGGCGACCGACATCCCCGAGTCGCTGGCTCAAGCTACGGGTACGGAGTTATCCCCAGCAAACGGCCCTGTGGACAACTCTGTGGAGAGACCGTGGAACACGCCGGGGTCTTGTGTGGAGGGTTGTGCACTCAGCTGTGGACAACTCCCGTGGGGAACACACTTTCGACTGTTGACCAGGGCTTTCCTGTTCCACACCATGTGTGGAGAACTCGGCTTCAAGTGGGAGTCGAAGGTTCCCGTTCACTGCCTCCACTGTGCAGAACCGACTTGACAAACGGGCTCATCGTCCCGTTCCACTCGGCTGGCTCCCAGGTGGGCAGAGCGGGGCAGGACGTAACCAGCCAACCGTGTTTCGGGTGCCGGACCTGCTCAGCCGGCACGCGCCTCCAGGACGTCACCGACACCCGCCGACACACCGTCATCCGCAGAAGACACGGCAGCAGAAGACACCGCGCCGGACGGCTCCGCGACGGACGGTCCGGCAGCAGACGGCACGGCGACCGACCCGGTCCGGGTCGCCGCCGTGACCATGGGCACCTGCACGGTCGAGGCGATGCCCGTCCCCAGGTGCACGAGCGCCGTGCCGGGCTGCACCCGCGACGAGATCGACGACCGCGAGATCCGCACACCCACCAGGTCACCGGCGAGCGTGTCCTGCGGCGACAGCAGCGCCCCACGACGGTTCTTCTTCGCGTCCACCTGCCACCCGCCGAACCCGGCGGCCAGCCCGGTCGTGTTCCCACCGAGCACCAGCCCCTGCCCGTTGTCGGCCAACCCGCGCACGAAGGTGCGGAGCTCGGCCTTCGCGGAGCAGTCGATGAGCAGCTCGCCGTCGTCGACGACGAGGACGACCCCGGGTCGGCCGAGCAGGTCCTCGACGTCCGACGCCGAGACGTCGTCGCCCGTGACGGTTGCCAGGACGCCGGGCAGACCGGCCAGGTCGCGCACGGCTCCTGGCCGCGGTGCGAACACGACGATCGGCGTCCCACCGGCCAGCAGCGAGCGCGCCATCGCTGCGACCATCGTCGAACGCCCGGCCCGCGAGGGGCCGGCCACGATGAAGGTGCCGCCGCCCTCGCGCAGGTCCACGGTCTGCAGCGACATGTCGTCGCCACCGATGCCGGTGACCGCGACCATCGGCGCCGGTGTGGGCGCCCCGTCGAGCTCGAGCGCGCCGTCGAGGTCCAGGTCCTTCGGCAGCGCGTCGACGCGGAACGGCCGGATGCGGGGGAGTCCGAGCGTCTCCTCGTCGGCCTTGACCCGCCGCGCGAGCGCCTGGACGGCCGCGGTCTGCCCCTGGCCCGACACGTCCTCACCCAGGGTCGCGAACTGCAGCTCGGTCCCGCTGTCCGCACGGAACCCGCGCCCCGGTGGGATGGTCGCCGGCAGCTGCCGGTGGTTGATCCCGCCGAGCGAGTAGTCCAGTCGGTCGGTCAGGCGCATCACGATCTTGTCGTCCGTCAGCGTCGACATCCGCGACGTCAGCAGCGTGCGGTCGCCCGAGATGACGACGTGGATGCCCGCCCCGGTGCCGTCGCGCAGCAACGTCTGGATCGCCTCGGTGAGGGACCCGCCGTCGACCTCCCCGAGCGTGGTGGTGAAGTTCTCCCACCGGTCGACCAGGACCAGCACGTGCGGCAGGCGGTCCGCCTCCGCGGCGAGCATCCGCTGCTCGGTGATGTTCGCGGCCCCGGCCGCGGCGATCACGTCGTGTCGTCGCGCCATCTCGCGGGTCAGGCGTTCGATCAGCCTGGAGGCGCGCTCCACCTGGGTGCGCTGGGCGACGGCCCCGCAGTGGGGCAGGGACTGCAACGACGCCAGGGCGCCGTTCCCACAGTCGACGACGTAGAGGTGCAGGTCGCTGGAGGCGATGGACCCGGCCGCGGAGGCGGCGAGGGTGCGGAGCGCCTGGGACCGGCCGGAGCCCGGGGCGCCGACGACGTAGAGGTGGCCGAAGCGCTCGAGGTCGACGGTCGCGGCACGCTGCTGCTGGGTGTCGGGCAGGTCCTCCAGGCCCCAGGCGAAGGTCAGACCCGAACCCCCGACGGGGGTTTCACTGACGTCAGCATGAGCAGAAGGGCCGGATGAGGAGCCGCCGACGGTCGCCGAGGCCACCGCGGACAGGGGGAGCAGCTCGGGCAGCGGCGGCAGCCACGGCGAGTGCAGCGGTCCGATGCCCATCTGCTCTCGGGCGTCCCGCATCGCCCCGACCAGGACGGACAGGTCGGTCGCTGCCGAACCCGGACCGGACTTCGACGGGCGCTCGGGCGGCGACATCGCGAAGTCCCGCCACTCCAGCACCCGGACGAACGGCAGGACCGCACTCGCGTCCGCTTCACCGGCCCACCGACCGCCGACGCGGGCCGACTGGAACGGCACGACCGACGAGTGCCCCAGTCGGGCGTATGCCCGTCCGGGCACGCTCTTCGGGATACGTGCCGCATCGGCCACGTCGATGACATCGGTGCTCTCGCCGCCGTCCGTCATGCGGAGGGCGACGCGCAGGTTCGTGTTCGCGCGGATGTCCGGACCGACGACACCGCCGGGGCGCTGGGTGGCCAGGATCAGGTGCACGCCGAGGGACCGACCGCGCTGGGCGATGCCGATCAACCCGGCGACGAAGTCGGGCAGCTCGGTGACCATCGCCGCGAACTCGTCGATCACCAGGACCAGTCGGGGCATCTGCTCGCCGGATCCACCGCGGGCCAGGTGGGCCTCGTGGTCCTCGATGTCCTTCGCCCCGGACGCCGCCAGGATGTGCTCGCGCCGGGTCAGTTCCGCGCGCAGGGAGCGCAGGGCCCGCTCGACCAGGTGCTGGTCCAGGTCCGTGACCAGGCCGACGGTGTGCGGCAGGTCGGACGCGACACTGAAGGCCGCACCGCCCTTGTAGTCGACGAGGACGAACGTCATCCGGTCCGGACGGTTTGCCGCCGCCAGCGAGGCCACCAGGGTCTGCAGGAACTCGGACTTGCCCGACCCGGTGGTGCCGGCGACGAGCCCGTGGGGGCCGTCCCGCACCAGGTCGAGCGCGAACGGCCCGTCGATGCCGACCCCGACGACCGCCGAGGTGGTGGGGGAGCCGGACCGCCAGCGCGAGGCCATCACGGAACCGCTCGGCTGCGGCAGGTCGAGCACGTCGAGCAGCCGGGCGCTGTCCGGCACCAGGCCGTCGCCGTCCGAGCCGGAGGTGTCGCGGAGCGGCGAGAGCGCACGGGCGACCTCGTCGAACCAGTCGTCCTCGATGCGATCGGCCAGCACGAGGTCGACGGGCGCCGACATCTGGCGGCGGAGGACCAGCTGCGTCGGCGAGCGGTGCAGCACGGTGGCGACGCACTCCTCGGGGAGCTGCCACTCCTCTTCGTCGATGCAGATGAGCCGGATGCCCAGGGCCGGTCCGTCACGGAGCAGTCCGACGACACCGGGCATCGCACGGAGTCGGCGTGCACCGTCGAGCACGACGACGATCTCGGGCGAGAACCGACGCCGGCTGTTGACGTTCTTCTGTCGTTCGGCCCGACGCTCGGCCAGGATCTGCGTCAGTTCGGCCAGTCGGCGGCCGATGGTCTCGGCGTCCGACCCGACCAGGGCCAACGCTTCTTGCCCGTCCGTCGGTCGCACGTGGGGGAGCCAGACGGTCCACGCCCAGTCCGGCACGGCCGACTGCGCGGTCAGCACGACGAACTGCACCTCGCGCGGGGACTGCGTGACGGCGAGCTGGCCGAGCAGCCAACGGCCGATCGAGCGGGGCCAGGTGCCGGGTCCGGCGATGCCGACGACACCGACCTCGGCGAGCGGCACGGTCACGGGCACACCCCGGGTCCAGCGCGGTTCCTGGTCCAGGCGGTCCTGGTCGCGGTCGTCCTCGACGGTGACGGTGGAGGGCAGGTCCCCGATGCCGACCCGCACGTGCAGGTGGTCGGCGTCCGTCGGTCGGCGCTCCCACAGGCGCCGGGTCGGCGTCGTCGCGGTGATCCGCAAGGCGGCCGCATCGAGCGAGTCCGAGCGTCGCTGGTCCCGCTCGGCGAGGACGGCTCCGGCCACCGCGTCCTCGATCGCCCGCACCCGGTCGGCGTGGTCGGCCAGGGCCTTGCGGTGGCTCTTCTTGCCGGTCTTCCGTGCGGTGATCGTCTGCCCGATCACCATGATCGGCGTCATGAACGCGAACAGCAGGTAGAACGGCGAGTGGAACACGGTCGCCATCACGATGCCGAACATCGCCGGCACGAACACCATGATCCACGGCAGCGCCGACCGCTGCGGCGGCACGGGCGGCTTCGGGATCCGGAACGACGTCGGACGCAGGGGCGGCAGCAGGCGGGGCGGCCGGTTGAAGTCGAGCTGGCCGGAGTCCGGCGGACGCAGCAGCATCCGGTCGACCACGGCGACCGGGCGGACGGTCAGCGCCGTCTCGGCGACCCGGAGGACCGCGCCCGGCTCCCACGCGGTCCACTCGTCGCCGACGGGCTCGCCGTCGACGGTGACCTCGGGCAGCGCGGACGGGTCGGTGTCGGGGTGGCCGGCGGCGGTGTCGAGCGCCCCGGGCAGCAGCGCACCCGGCGGCAACGCAACGTGCGGCAGAGCACCCGGCGGCAGCGCACCCGGCAGGGCGGCAGCGGGGTCGCCGGACGTGCCGGTGCCGTCCGGAGCGTCCGCGACGACCGCAAGGTCCGGCGACGCCTCGGCCACGAAGGCCGGGGCGAGGCGGACGGAGACGGTCCCGTCGAAGGCGATCCGTGCCTCCAGGCCGGGCAGCCCCGCCGTCTCGGAACCGGTGAGCGTCTCGCTGTCCGGGGTGAACGCCAGGCGCACGGTCCCGACGCCGACCCGGACGCACCGGCCCGCGCCGACGCCACCGGCGACGAGCAGGTCGACCAGGCCGCGTCCGGCACCGGTGTCGGCATCGGCGCCGATGTGCAGGACGGCGCCGTCGACCAGGCCGCTGTCGGCGAAGCGCACGTCGGCGTCACCGGCCTCGGCGGGCAGGGGTGTCCCGCCGGTCCGACGCGACAACGCGTCGACGACGCAGCGCATGGTGGCGGATCCGGGTGCGTCGATGAGGACGTCCGAGCGCACGCCCGTGACGTCGTCGACGACGGTGACGACGACCTGCATCAGGCGCCGGCCGTCTGTGTCGGAGCGGTCTCGGTCGGCGCTGCGGTCGGAGCGGCCTCGTCGACGACCGGCTCGGACAGCCCCAGGTCCATCCACCGGACCGACCCGAGCTCCGCCGAGGTCGAGGTACCGTCACGACGGCACTCCAGGGTCCAGCGCGCGAGCGGGCTCGGCTGCAGCGCGATGACGGCCCAGCGGCCGCTCGGCCGCTCGAGCAGCCGCACCAGTTCACGACCGTCCGTACCGCCCGGCAGACTCTGGACGACCAGGAGGCCCGGGGTCGCGTCCGCCGCGACGGTCGCCACCGCCTCGGCCACCGACACGGAGGCCACGGTCCCGAACTCGTCGCCGCGGACGCCGACCGTCAGCACCGGGGTCGTGCGCGACCACGGGTCGGTGCGGACCTGGTCGACGACCCGGCGGGCGACGGCGGTGCGGGCGGCACGGTCCCCACCCAGGGCGACGACCCCGCCGACCGCGGCCAGGTCGACCAGGACGCTGCCGTCCTGGTCGGTGCCGAGGCCGACGACCGTCGCGAACCGGACCGAGGCGTCCTCGGTCAGCGCGACGGCCTGCAGGGCCTGCATCGGTGCCGACCACGAGTGCCCGTCCGGGGTCGCGGTCCACGGTTCCGGCGGGGCGACGGTGGGGGCGGTCAGGTCGAGCCGCACGGTGTGGCCGATCGACGCCCGGACGAAGCCGGGGAACACGACACCGGCCGTCCGGCACGAGGCCTCGACGCTCCGGAGCACGCGGTCGAGCGCCCACGCGGTGGCGTCGTCGCGCCGGACCCGGTCGGCCCAGGCGATGGCGTCCGTAGAGGTCCGGCGGCGGAGCGCGACGATCACCGGCACCACGAAGGCCAGGGTGGCGACGAACAGCAGGGCCGCGCAGGTGAGCACCAGGTGGGACGCCGGGTGCAGGAAGTCCCAGTTCACGCCGTGCCACCGATCTCGGCCAGACGGAGCTCGAGCGGGGTCGGTTCGGCGTCGGGGACGTCGGTCCAGCGGAACGTGGTCATCATGGCGTCGAACAGCATCACCAGGGCGTCGGTGATCCGCTCGTCGGTACCGATGTCAGTGGCGTCGTTGGCGGGCGGAACGGCGTCGGCGCCGGTCTGGGTCGGGTTCAGATCCCTCGGGGCGCTGATCGCCGAGAACGACATCACCACCCAGCGGCCCGGACGGTGCGGCACCGGGATCGTGTAGACCACCTGACGGTCGTCGACCGCGGGCAGCTCGCCCGCCACCTCGTCCGGCACGGCCCGGCGGAGCTGCGTCTCGGTGCGGGCCGCGATGCCGCCGTCGACCTGGCGGAGGCCCGGGTCCTGCTGGTCGTGCCGGTCCGGCAGGGCGTCGGCGAGCAGCTCGGCGATGACCTCCTCCGGCGCCTGGTCGGACTCGTCGTCGACCTCGCTCTCGATGATCGACACCGGCGGGGTGAAGCCGTCGACGGGCTGCACCGGCAGGTAGACCGCGGTCGCTCCGTTGTCGCCCGCCTCGACGACGGTCGACATCAGGCGCTTCTGCATCTCCTGGCGGAGCGGTTCGGCACGGTCGCGCGGCAGCGAGTCCGGCAGTGCGCGGGCGATGACCTCGCGGACCGTGGCGGCGAGGACCTGCCGGTCCTCCTCACGTGCGGGCAAGCGGGCCCACCCCGGCGGGACGACCATCAGGAACGACGAGATCGGGGCGGTCATGCGGACACCTCGTTCCGGACGCGGCCGACCAGGGCGACGACCTCGGGAGCGAAGACCGGCACGACGTCGAGCTCCCGCGTCCGCCACAGCACCCGGGTGTCCACACCGTCCTGGCGCCGGACGGCGCACACCGTCGCCCAGATCACGCCCTCGTCGTCCACGTCGAAGCGCGTCACGACCGGGCCCTCGCCGCCGACGTCCTCGGGCAGTTCGTCCACCGCCGGGGGATCCGACGGAGCGCCACCGGTCGCGCCGGCCAGCTCGAGCAGGTCCGGGCCGGACTCGTCCGCCACCCCGACCGAGACGATCACCGGCAGCGGCCACCGGTTCGGCACGGTCAGGGCCGCGACCAGACGCTCGTCGCCGTCGAGCGAGGCGCGGAACTCCAGCAGGGTGTCGACGGCGTGTTCCGGGTCCACCGACGGACCGTCGGCGAACAGCCGGTCGGGACCCTGCACCTCCCGGTCGATGTCCGCGACCGCGTCGAACAGGGCCAGCACGTCGGCCCGCCAGGCGGGCGTCAGCTCGTCGGCGCCGGGGACCACCAGCCACTCCGGGGCGTCGACGTCGATCGTCGAGGTCAGGACGGGTACAGCGCTCATGGGATGTGCTCTCAGGTCGTGATCGGGTGCTTGAACTCGCCGTAGGACTCGGTCCACGGGCGCTGCTGGTCGTTGCCGATCATGGTGGGGTTGATGACGAGGCCGGTGATCGACCACGCCTTGCCCTGCGCACTCATGCCGCCGTTGACCCAGGTGTGCCACTTCGGCGCCGATGACCCGACGCCGGCGAAGCCGCGCGCACCCAGCCACTTGTCGATGTTCGCGCGGTTCAGCTGCCCGTCGATGCCGGCCAGACGTTCCGCCCACCCATCGAAGCCCCTCTTCGTGAACAGATCGGAACCGAACTGTTTCGAGATGGTGCTCCAGTCGTTCTTCGCGGTGGTGCCGACCTGGCGCAGGTTCCACCAGTTCGGGTTGTCCGGGAACTTGCTCGTGAAGGCCCCGATGGCCCGGTCGACGTCCTTCATGTTCGCGGCGATCAGGTCATCGGCGCCGCGGACGAGCCCCGCTTCCTTCGCGATCTGCGTCTCGGCGGACTTGATGCCGCCCTGCAGCGCACCCTTCTGCTCGACCAGGGGCTCGAGGTTCCGCCGGAGCTGGTCGGAGATGGTCTTCGCCGCGCCGAGGCCCTTCGTCCCGACGTCCCGGAGCGCGTTCTGGGTGAAGCCGGACATCGCACCGTCGACGTGCTGCACGGCTCCGGTCTTGCCGCCGATCTGGGTCTTCAGGCTGTTGATCCGCTGGATCGCGTCGGATCGGAACTCCTTGAGGGGCGCCAGACGCTCGCCGAGCTTGGCGGTCATCGAGGTCTTGCCGGCCTTGAGCCCGCTCTTCACGGCGACGGACGTGGCCTTCGTGATGCCCGACCCGATCCCCAGCGTGGCGACGCCGACGACGGCCATCACCAGGTCGAAGACGTTGCCCTCGCCCAGTGCGACGAGCCCGAGCTGGGCGACCAGCCCCACGCCGGCGGCGACCGCACCCATGATCGCCAGGACGCCGACGCCCGGGATCAGGATCGCCAGCGCCGCCAGGGCGATGCCGATGTAGGTGAAGATCTTGACGATCAGCTTGAGCAGCTTCGAGAAGAACGCCTTGATCTTGTCGCCGAGCGTGTCGTGCAGTCCGTCGTGCCACGATGCCCGGATCGTCGCGGCGGCCGCCTTGCCCGCGGCAGTGATGCCGTCGAGCGCCCGGTGCAGTCGGGCCTTCGCCGCGTCGGCGTCACCCTGGGCGGCGGACGACGCCCGGCCCTTGGCGCTGACGGCGTCCTGCTCCTCGGTCGTCATCGGCGGGGCGTCCTGCGCGCGGTCCTTCGACGGGTCGGGCATCGACGCGGCGCGGGTGCCGGCGGCGTCGGCCTCCTCGGCGTCCTGCAGAGCAGCGGCACTCTCGTCGAGGGCGTGCTGCAGTTCGGGCAGGTACGCCGTCAGGGCGTCGCGGATGGCGTCGTAGCGGCCGGACATCTTCGTCAGCGAGGCGGCGACCTCCTTGCTCTTCTTCCGCACGGCGTCGGCCGTCGCGCCCTTGAACTGCGCGTCGTCGCCGTCACCGATGCGCCGGAGCACGTCGGCTTCCGAGGTGATCTCCTCGGCGATGGTCTTGTAGTACGTGACCAGTTCCTGCACCACGGGGACGTCGGCCACGACCGGGTCGGACGACTGGTCGAGCAGGGCCCAGTTCCCACCGCGGGCCGGCATCAGGCACCACCGTCGGTCGGGTGGGACTCGGTGGTGAGCTTCTCGGAGAGGTCGTGCTCGAGGTCGGTGAAGTTCTCGGTCGCCTTCTGCATCTTCTCGTGCAGGTCCTTGACGGCGCCCTTCATCTTGTTGCGGTGGATCTTCCAGTCGCCGGAGAAGTCGTGCATCGCCTTCTGCACGTCGTGCTGGCCGTAGACGTCGCTGAGCGCCCGGTCGTCGGACTTCTGGTGCTCGAGTTCGTCGGAGATGTGCTGCAGCTTGGTGGCCGAGTCCTCGAGGACGGCCGAGGTGATGATGAGGTCTGCCATGGTGCTCCCGATCAGTCGTGCCGGAGGTGAACGGGTCGGGGCCCCACCGAACGGCGGGGCCCCGGTCCGGAAGCGGACTACTTGATCGCGTTCGCCAGCTCGGAGTCCGTCTGCTGCAGGGCCTCGGCGGCCTTGTTGAGGTACGTGGACATGCCCTCGAGACCCTCGATGGTCTTCGTGGCACCGTCGTTGAACTCCTGGTACGAGTTGCCGAACGCGACCGAGGACTGGTCGGTCACGTAGCCGCCGGAGATGAGCGAGTCCACGAGGGACTTCAGCTCACGGAGCTTCGAGGTGATGTCCTGCTCGCCGTTGACCAGACGGGTCGCGGCATCCTGCATCTCGCCGTAGGTGACGTTCAAGTTGGGCATTGCGTGCTCCTGTCAGTCGCATCGCACCCGGTGTCGCTCGGTCGGGTGCGCCCCCCGGATGAGGGACTGCCGAGAGGTTATTCCGGGTCGGTACGACCCGGCGGGGTACGTTTCCGCACCACCGTGCGATCGGCTGCTACACACCGATGTGCACATTCCAGCATGCCGGTCCGGCCGGCCTGGAGGATCGGGGGCGCGTGCGCGACGCCCGTCGCGCGGAATTGTCATGTCACCCGACAAACAATCTTCTCACCCTCGGCGTGTCGCCCCGGTACGAAAAGCGCGCGGGTCCTCCCAACGGAGGACCCGCGCCCGGCTCAGAACCCGTGCGTGAGGGTCTTCGCCGCCTCGTTGTACCCAGGGAGACGCTGCTGGTCGGTGCCGAAGCCGGTCGGCTTGAGGCCCTGGCCGTACACGATCGTGTTGCCCCAGCTCGCGATCACCCGGCCGCCGGAGGCCCACTTGTGCCAGGCCGGCGTCGTCGCGATCTCGACGCCGTACTTCGACCACATCTCCTTCTGCATGGCCGCCATCTCGTGGTGACGGTCGACGCTGAACAGCCGCTCGGCACGCCAGTCGCCGCGCTTGAACACGTCGGCGATCTTCACCTTGTCCTCGGCCCAGAGCGTCTTGTTCGGGTGCCACCAGTTCGGCTTCTCGCGGAACTTGCCGATGCTGGTCAGGCTCTTCGCGTTGCCCAGCGCCTTCTGGGTCTCCGCGATCTCCTTCTGCACCGCACGCAGCGACGCGAGCCGCTCGGGGAAGCCCTTCGCGCCGTACCGCGGGTTGAACGCCCGCTCGAGTGCCGCCGACCGGGCCGTGCCGAGCTTCTCGAGCGAGGCGGTCGCGTTCTTCTGGAAGCCCACCGAGCTCTTCGCGATGCCCGCGGTCTTCATCGTCGACACGGCCTTCGTCAGCGCACCACCGGCACCGACGAGCACGAGTCCGACGGCCGAGGTGATGACGTCCAGCCACGAGCCCTCACCCATGCCGGCCAGGGTGATGTTCGCCACCAGGACCACGGACGCTGCCACCGCCGCCATGAACGTGAACATGCCGACGCCCGGGATGAGGATCGCCAGGGCAGCCAGCGCGATGCCGATGTAGGTGAAGATCTTGACCAGGATCTTCAGCAGCTTCGAGAAGAACGCCTTGATCTTGTCGCCGAGGGTGTCGTGCAGCCCGTCGTCCCAGGCCGCGCGGATCGTCGTCGCAGCGGCCTTGCCGGCACCGTTCAGCGCGTCGACCGAGCGACGCAGGCGAGCGGTCGCGGCGTCGGCGTCGGCCTTCGCACCCTCCACCGCCCGGTGCTTCGCGTCGATCTGTCCCTGCTCGTCGCTCGTGATCGCCGGTGCGTCCGAGGCCCGGTTCTGCGACGGGTCGGGCATCGAGCCCGCCCGGCTGCCGGACGCCTGGGCGTTCTCGGCGTCCTGCAGCGCGGCGGCGGACTCGGCGAGCCCCCGCTCGAGTTCCGGCAGGTACCCCTTCAGCGCGTCCCGGATCGCGTCGTAGCGTCCGGAGAGCTTCGTGAGGGAACCGGCCACCTCGCCGCTCTTCTTGCGGACCGCGTCGGCCGTCGCGCCCTTGAACTGGCTGTCGTCGCCGTCGCCGATGCTCTTGAGGACCGCGGCCTCGGAGGTGATCTCCTGCGCCATGGTCGAGTAGTAGGTCACGAGCTCCTGCACGACGGAGACGTCGGCCACCATCGGGTCCGACGCCTCGCCGACGAGGGCCCAGTTGCCGCCACGGGCGGGCATCAGGCGCCCCCGCCGTCGGTCGGCTGCGACTCGGTCGTCAGCTTCTCGGTCAGGTCGTGCTCGAGGTCCGTGAAGTTCTCGGTCGCCTTCTGCATCTTCTCGTGCAGGTCCTTGACGGCGCCCTTCATCTTGTTGCGGTGGATCTTCCAGTCGCCGGAGAAGTCGTGCATCGCCTTCTGCACGTCGTGCTGGCCGTACACCTCGGTCAGGGCGCGGTCGTCCGACTTTTGGTGCTCGAGCTCGTCCGAGATGTGCTGCAACTTGGTGGTTGAGTCCTCGAGGACGGCTCTGGTGATGATGAGGTCTGCCATGGGTGCTCCCGATCGATGCCCGTGCCGGTGGAGGTGGACCGGGCGGCCCGTCGTCGGGCCGCCCGGTGTCCCGCGCTACTTGATGGCGTTGGCGAGCTCGGTGTCGGTCTGCTGCAGTGCCTCGGCGGCCTTGTTCAGGTACATCGACATGCCCTCGAGACCCTCGATGGTCTTCGTGGCACCGTCGTTGAACTCCTGGTACGAGTTGCCGAACGCGACGGAGGACTGGTCCGTGACGTAGCCGCCCGAGATGAGCGAGTCGACGAGCGACTTCAGCTCACGGAGCTTCGAGGTGATGTCCTGCTCGCCGTTGACCAGGCGGGTCGCGGCATCCTGCATCTCGCCGTAGGTGACGTTCAAGTTGGGCATGTGATGCTCCTGATCTCGATTTTCGTTCACCCCCGGTACTGGAGGCCTCGACGAACGTACCGAGCGGTCGACCCCCGGACGAGGGCCTTCAACTCCTGTTCACCGAGCGTTCGTCAGGAATGCGTTCCGTGACCCGCACCACGCGCCGGGGAACGCAGAAGGGCGGGCCTCCCACTGGGGGAGACCCGCCCTTCCGGCGGTGCTGGTGCTGCCGGAGCAGCGACCGGACTACTTCGCGGCGACGACCTTCAGCGAGATGGTCGCGACGATGTCCTCGCGCAGACGCACGGTGGCCTCGTGGTCACCGACGGTCTTGATGGTGGCGGGGACCTCGACCTTGCGCTTGTCGAGCGAGCCGACGCCCTGCGCCTGGACGGCGTCAGCGACGTCACCCGGGCGGACGGAGCCGAAGAGACGACCGTCCTTGCCGGCCTTGACCGACAGCTGGATGGTGGCGTTCTCGAGCTTCATCTTGAGGTCCTGTGCCTCTTCGATGGTGGCGAGCTCGCGTGCGGCGCGAGCTGCACGGATCGACTCGATCTGCTTCTCGCCGCCCTTCGACCACGACACGGCGAAGCCCTGCGGGATCAGGTAGTTGCGGGCGTAGCCGTTCTTGACGTCGACGACGTCACCGGCGGAACCGAGGCCAGAGACCTCGTGGGTGAGGATGAGCTTCGACATTCGTCGACCTCCGATCAGCGGCCGGAGCCGGCGTAGGGGAGGAGCGCCATCTCACGGGCGTTCTTCACGGCACGGGCGATGAGGCGCTGCTCCTGGACGGAGACGCCGGTGATGCGACGGGCGCGGATCTTGCCACGCTCCGAGATGAACTTGCGAAGGGTCGCAACGTCCTTGTAGTCGATGACGCCGACCTTGATCGCCTTCGCGGGAGCGGCGTTCTTGCCGCCCTTACCGCGAGGCTTCCGGCGGTCGCCGGTGCTCTTTCCAGCCATTGTGTGTCCTTAGAGAAGAAGAAGTTGTGTCGTCAGACCGCTGAGGATCAGAACGGGGTCTCGTCGTCGTAGGTGCCGCCGGGGGTGGACCACACGTCGTTCGACTGTGCGTTCCCGCCACCCTGCTGACCACCCTGCGGCGACCACGGGGCGTCGGACTGACCGCCACCGTTGCCACCGGACGCGCCACCGTTGTAGCCGCCGTTGCCACCGCCGGAGGAGTTGCCCCCACCGACCTGGCCACGGCCACCACCGGCGCCACCACCACTGCCACCCGGTGCACGGGTGATCTGGGCGGTCGCGTACCGCAGCGAGGGGCCGATCTCGTCGACCTCGAGCTCGATGCTCGTCCGCTGCTGACCCTCACGGTCCTGGTAGGAACGCTGACGGAGACGACCCTGCGCGATGACGCGCGAGCCCTTCGTCAGCGACCCCGCCACGTGCTCGGCGAACTCGCGCCACACACTCGCACGGAGGAACAGCGCGTCGCCGTCCTTCCACTCGTTCGCCTGACGGTCGAACGTGCGAGGAGTCGACGCGATGGTGAAGTTCGCCACGGCGAGCCCGTTCTGCGTGTACCGCAGCTCCGGGTCCGCGGTGAGGTTGCCCACCACCGTGATGACGGTTTCGCCGGCCACGGGCTACTCGGCGCTCGCGGTCGTGGCGGCCGAGGCCGACGCGTTGGCGGCCTTGCGGGCGGCACGGGCTTCGTCGCGCTGCTTCTGCGCGGCGACCTGGGCCATGCCCTCTTCGGCGCGGAGGACCTTGGTGCGCAGGACGGCCTCGGAGAGACCGAGCTGGCGGTCCAGCTCCTTGGCGGAGTCGGCGGACGACGTGAAGTTCACGACGGCGTAGATGCCCTCGGTCTTCTTCGCGATCTCGTAAGCGAGCCGGCGACGGCCCCAGACGTCCACGTTGTCGACGGTGCCACCGTCGTTGCGGATGACCGCGAGGAACTTGTCCAGGCTGGGAGCGACGGTGCGCTCATCGATCTCGGGGTCGAGGATCGCCATCAGTTCGTACTGGTGCATGCGGAACCCACCTCCTCTGGTCTCAGCGGCCCCGGGCAGTTCCCGGGACAGGAGGGTTGATGCATGTGCCCCGGCACGCAGAAGGCGCGCGAGACAACCTGCCCATCGTAGCGGACGGCCTGGAGGCGCGCCACCGTCGAGCGGATCAGCCCTCGTCGCGGGACGCCCACCAGGCGCGGAGGCGCGCTTCGGCGTCCTCGGGCCCGAGCGGGCCCTCGTCCATCCGCGCCTCGAGCAGGAAGCGGTACGCGTCGCCGACGGCGCGCCCCGGCGGGATGTCGAGGATCCGCATGATGTCGTCCCCGGAGAGGTCGGGACGCATGGAGTCGAGTTCCTCCTGCTCCGCGAGGACGGCGATCCGGGCCTCCAGGTCGTCGTACGCGAACCCGAGCCGGTCCGCCTTCCGACGGTTCCTGGTGGTGACGTCCGAGCGGGTGAGCTCGTGCAGCCGCTCGAGCTGGTCGCCGGCGTCACGGACGTAGCGGCGGACGGCCGCGTCGGTCCAGGCGCCCTCGGTGTATCCGAAGAACCGCAGGTGCAGCTCGATCAGCCGCGAGACCGAGGCGATCGTGTCGTTGTCGAAGCGCAGCGCCCGCAGCCGCTTCTTCGCCAGCTTCGAGCCGACCAGGTCGTGGTGGTGGAAGCTGACGGCACCGCCCGGCTCGAGCTTCCGGGTCGCCGGCTTGCCGATGTCGTGCAGCAGTGCGGCCAGGCGCAGGACGGTGTCGGGTGCCTCGCCCGGGTGCCGCTCGGCCTCGTACCCGATCGCCTGCGTCAGGACGGTGAGCGAGTGCTCGTACACGTCCTTGTGGTGGTGGTGCTCGTCGATCTCGAGCTTCATCGCGGGGAGCTCGGGCAGGACCAGCTCGGCGATGCCGGAGTCGACCAGCAGCCGGATGCCCTCGACCGGGTCGTTCGTGTTCAACAGCTTCACGAGCTCGTCCCGAACGCGCTCGGCGGAGATGTTCTCGATCGAGTCGGCGAGGTCCGTCATCGCGTCACGGACGTCGTCGGACACGGTGAAGCCGAGCTGGGCCGTGAACCGGGCGGCGCGCATCATCCGGAGCGGGTCGTCGCGGAAGGACACCCGGGCCGCCTGCGGGGTCGCCAGGCGCTGCGCGAGCAGGTCCTCGACACCGCCGTGCACGTCGACGAGTTCACGCTGGGGGAGTCGGAGCGCCATCGCGTTGACGGTGAAGTCGCGGCGGAGCAGGTCGGCCTCGATGGTGTCGCCGAACGTGACCTCGGGCTTGCGGGTCTCGCCGTCGTAGACGTCACTGCGGTAGGTGGTGATCTCGACCTGCTCGCCGCGGACCATGGCGGCGATGGTGCCGAACTGGCGCCCGACGTCCCAGGTGTTGCTGGCGAGGGGCTCGACGATCGCCAGGACGGCGTCCGGGCGGGCGTCCGTCGTGAAGTCGAGGTCGGTCACCGGACGGCCGAGGAAGGCGTCGCGGACGGGCCCGCCGACGAGGGCGAGCTCGTGACCGGCAGCGGCGAACGCCCGTGCGAGGACGTCGACGGTGTCGGTGGCGGCGAGTGCGTCGAGTCGCTCGACGGCCTGGGCTACGGACTGCATGACGCCCACGATCATCCCAGATAGTGGGCCCGAGCACCTGCGCGCTCGCCTGCTGTCATGGTCGTGGCTCATACACTCGTCGTGGCCCGCCCCGACCAGGGCCCTCCCACATGCAGATTCTCCGTACCGTGCTCACCGCCGCCGCGTCCGCCCTGGTCGCCACCGGTCTGGTCATCGCGCCCGCCGCGGTGGACGTCGCCGACGCCGCCACCACCTCGAAGCCCGCGAGCCCGGCCGCGGCCCAGGCCGGCACCGCGTCGGTCCAGGTGACGCCGTCCGGAAGCGGGGTGATGAACCTCGGTGACGACCTCTCGCTGTCCGTCACGGTGACGAACGACACCGACTCGGCACTGCCCGCGGGCCGCGCGGACCTGGACATCATCCGGCCGGTCGTGGGCACACGCGACATCCTCACCGACTGGATCAACGACACCTCCCCGGACGGTTGGCCCGGCGATCCGATGGACCGGGTGACGATCCCGGAGGTCCCGGCGCACCGATCCGTCACGGTCGACTCGATCTCGGTGCCGTTCGCCGACGTCCGTCTCGGCACGCTGAACCCCTTCGGTGCCCGACGCATCGCGGCCTCGTACTTCGCCGGCTCGACCCTCGCCGTCGGACGCTCCGCCTTCACGTGGAACCCCGGACCCGACCCCGCGCCGGTCGACGTCGCGGTGGCGATGCCCGTCACGGTGCCGGCGACCGACGACGGCCTGCTCAGCGCCAACACCCTGGCTGCCGACACCGCCGTCGACGGCACCCTCACCCAGCAGCTCGACGCGGCCGAGGGCCACAGCGTCGCCCTCGCCGTCGACCCACGCATCATCGCGTCCATCCGGATCCTCGGCGACGACGCCCCGAGCTCGGCGACCGCGTGGCTCGAGCGGCTGGAGGGCCTCCGGAACGAGAAGTTCCCGCTGTCCTACGCCGACGCCGACGTGACGGGGCTGCGCCAGGCCGGACTGTCGGGCATCGCGGCGCCGATCTCCTTCGACCAGGCCATCGCCGCCGCCGTCGACGCCGACCGGTTCCCCGGGGCCACCCCGAGCCCGACCACCACGCCGGAGCCGACCGACCAGGCGACGGACCCGGCGCAGGACCCCACCGACGGCGCGGGGTCGACCACCCAGACCCCGGGCGACACCGCGACCGAGCCGACCGACACCGCCACCACGGACGCCGCCGACGGCACCGGCAACGGCACCGGGAACACCGACGAGACCGACCCCGCCACGATCCCCACCTCGGCCTCGCTGGTGTCCTTCCCCTGGACCGTCGACACCGTCGCCTGGCCGGTCGAGGGCACCGTCTCCTCCGACGACCTCCCCGCCCTCCGCACCGCCGGCTACACCTCGACGATCCTGTCCAGCGGCAACACCTCGGCCGGCCAGGACACCACGGTCGCCGCGGCCGAGCAGGTCTCCTCCACGAAGGCCCTCGTCGCCGACCAGGGGATGTCCGACCTGCTGCGCCAGGCGGCCGACGCGAAGTCCGCACGTGCAACCGACCGCGCGATGGCAACCCTCCGCGCGACCCTCGCCACCGTCGCCGTCCAGGGCAGCGCCACCGGCCCGGTCCTGCTGACCCTCGACCGGTCCTGGCCGACCGACTCCGCGCGCCTCGAGCAGGCGCTGGACGCCCTCGAGGACACCGCCTGGATCGCGCCCACGGACTTCTCCACCGTCGTCGACGCCAAGCCCGGATCGCTGACCCTGCAGAGCAAGGACGACGGCTCCGACCGGCTGACGGTCCTCCGCCGCCTGGTCCGCTCCGAGCAGGCCCTCGTCGGCTTCGCCAGCGCCGTCGCCGACCCGGTCGAGGTCACCGCCCCGGCCCGTCTGCGCACCCTCGCCGCGGCGTCGAACGCCTGGCGTGCGGACACCGACGGGCTCACGACCGTCGTGGACGGCATCACCGCGGACGACCAGAAGACCATCGCAAGCGTCGGCATCGTGAACTCGAGTGACATCACCCTGCTCGGCGACCGGTCCTCGCTGCCGATCTCGGTCCGGAACCGGTCCGACTGGCCGGTCACGGTGTTCCTGACCGTCACGCCGTCGAACTCGTTCCTGCGCATCGAACGGAACGCGGTCGAGGTCACGATCCAACCCCGCTCCTCGACCCGCACCACGTTCCCGGTGCAGTCGGTCGCGAACGGCAAGGTCGCCCTGTCGATGGCGCTGACGAGCTCGAGCGGCGCCCGCATCGCCACGCCCGCCACGGTCGAGATCAACGTGCAGGCGCAGTGGGAGACCGTCATCACGGCCCTCGCTGCGATCGCCGTCGTCGTCGTCTTCGGCCTGGGGATCCTCCGCAACGTCCGCCGCCGTCTGCGTCGCCGCAACGGCGAACCGGAGTCGGAGGAGGACGACGACCCCAACCGTCCCCTCGAGGTCCAGCCCCCCGGGCCCGGTGAGCCCCCGGTGGACGCTGACGCCACACCGTCGGCCGACCCCTCCCGGTCTGCCGACGTCTCCCGGGCTGCCGACCTCTCCCGGTCTGGAGGCCCGACCACCGTCCCCGGGCCCGCCACCGCGATCGCCGCGGCCAGCTCCGGCACCGACACCGTCGGTGGGGACGGCGACCGTCTCGAGGACGCGATCGCGCGTGCCGGGGTCGAGTCGAGCCTCCCGTCCGACCACCGCCCCGAGGAGCCGACCATCAGCACCACCCAGCCCAGCGCCGAGGTCGACGCCGAGCAGGGCGAGGGGCGTGGCCTCGGCCGGGCCAGCGCGATGCTCGCGGCGGGGACGATGATCTCGCGCCTGCTCGGGTTCGCGAAGACGTTCGTGCTCGCCTACGCGATCGGCAACTCGGGGTCCCGCGCGGCGAACGCCTTCTCGGTCTCCAACCAGCTGCCGAACAACATCTACGCCCTGATCGCCGGTGGCCTGCTCTCCGCCGTGCTGATCCCACAGATCGTGCGTGCGATGAAGCAGCACAACGACGGCGGCACGGCGTACGTGAACAAGATCGTGACGCTCGCTGGCTCCGTGTTCATCGTGATCACGATCGCGGCGACACTCCTCGCACCGTTCCTGGTGAACGCCTACAGCCAGGGCGCCGGGGACAGTGGCAAGGGCTTCACACCGGCGCAGACGGACCTGGCCATCGCGTTCGCGTTCTGGTGCCTCCCCCAGATCCTCTTCTACGCGATGTACTCACTGCTCGGTGAGGTCCTCAACGCGAAGCAGGTCTTCGGTCCGTTCACCTGGGCACCGCTGATCAACAACGTGATCGCGATCGCCGGGCTCGTCGTGTTCATCGCCATGTTCCACGGACGAGACGTCAACTCGAGCGTCGATGCGTGGACTCCGCTCAAGGTCGCCATCCTCGCCGGCAGTGCGTCGTTCGGCGTCTTCGCCCAGGCCGCGTTCCTCCCGCTGTTCTGGCGCCGAGCAGGACTGTCCTTCCGACTCGACTTCCGCTGGCGCGGCGTCGGACTGAAGTCCACCGGGACGGCGGCCGGCTGGCTGTTCGGCATGATCCTCATCACGCAGCTCGCAGGCCTCGTCCAGTCGCGGGTCGCGTCCCTGGCAGAGGGTGCCGGTAATGCCACACTCGCGACGAGCTGGCTGCTCTTCATGCTGCCGCACTCGATCATCACCGTGTCGATCGCGACCGCGTACTTCACCCGCATGAGCCACGACGCCGAGCGGGGAGACCTCGACGCAGTCCGGCGGAACCTGTCGCTGTCCCTCCGGATCGTCGGGCTCTTCACCGTCTTCGCGACGGTGGCGCTCATCGTGACGTCGACCTCGTTCGCGCGCATCTGGGAGAACACGTTCGGGCTGACCCAGGCCATGGCGTGGGTGCTCGTGGGGTTCATGCCCGGGCTGGTCCTCTTCAGCATGCTCTTCATCATCCAGCGCGTCTTCTGGGCCCTGCACGACCACCGCACTCCGTTCCTCATGCAGATCGTGCAGTCCGGCCTCTTCGTCATCGGGGCCCTCGCGGTCGCCACGTTCCCCGCGCAACACATCGGTGTCGGCATCGCGGTGTGCACCACGCTCGCCGGTACCGCGCAGACGATCGTGGCCCTCGTCCTCGTCCGCAAGCGTCTCGGCGGGATCGACGGCCCGAACGTCACTCGATCGCACGTGCAGTTCCTGATCGGCGCGTTGATCGCCGGGGTCGCTGGGGTGCTCGTCGCGAACTTCTTCGGTGCGTTCTCCGAGGGCGGCTTCGCGATGGCCGACGTGACGAGCGCCCTCATCACGCTCGTGCTGACCGGAGCGGTCATGGCAGCCGTGTACTTCGGTGTGCTCGTCGTCGCGAAGAACGGCGAGATCGCGAACGCCGTGACGCTGGTCCGCAGCCGCCTCGGACGCTGACCGCACAGCCAGGCCGCGGGAATGGCGCGCCGGTACCATTGGTTGACCCGGTCAGCAAGCAACGAAAGGGCAATCACGCATGCGCGAGCTCATCATCATCGGTTCCGGTCCTGCCGGGTTCACGGCCGGCATCTACGCCGCGCGCGCTGAGCTGAAGCCGCTCATCGTCGCCTCGAGTGTCGAGACCGGCGGTGAACTCACCAAGACGACCGAGGTCGAGAACTTCCCGGGCTTCCCCGAGGGCGTCCAGGGCCCCGACCTCATGATCAAGATGCAGGAACAGGCCGAGAAGTTCGGTGCCGAGGTCCTGTACGACGACGCCGTCTCGGTCGACCTCACCGGTCAGGTCAAGAAGGTCACGGTCGGCTCCGGCGAGACGTACGAGGCCCTCACGGTCATCTACGCCACGGGTTCGGCGTACCGCCACCTGGGCCTCCCGGACGAAGAGCGCCTGTCCGGTCACGGCGTCTCCTGGTGCGCCACGTGCGACGGCTTCTTCTTCCGTCAGAAGAACATCGCCGTCGTCGGCGGTGGCGACTCCGCGATGGAAGAGGCCACGTTCCTCACCCGCTTCGCCGACAAGGTGACGGTCATCCACCGCAAGGACTCGCTGCGTGCGTCGAAGATCATGCAGGACCGCGCGATGAACGACCCGAAGATCGAGTTCGCCTGGAACAAGGAGGTCACCGGCATCACGGGTGACTCCGCGGTCGATGGCGTCACGCTCAAGGACACCGTCACCGGGGAAGAGTCCTCACTCGCCCTCGACGGCCTGTTCATCGCGATCGGCAACGACCCGCGCACGCACCTGGTCCACGGCCAGCTCGAGATCGCTCCCGAGGGCACGCTCGCGGTCGAGGGTCGCACCTCCCGCGCCGTCGGCGTCCCGGGTGTCTTCATCGCCGGCGACGTGCTCGACCCGACGTACCGCCAGGCGATCACCGCCGCCGGTTCCGGTGCGGTCGCAGCGCTCGACGCCGAGAAGTACCTGGCCGACCTCGACCACGACCTGACCGACCAGGCCGAGGGTGTCACCCCGGCCGAGGCGATCATCGACGTCACCGCCCGGGTCTGACCCCGGCCCTGCACGCCACGGGAATGCACGTCGCTGCGTCCCCGTTCACCACACCGAACCGACTTCCCGTCGAAGGAGCAAACATGTCCAGCGCAAAGGCAGTGACCGACGCCACGTTCGAGGCCGAAGTCCTCAAGTCCGACAAGACGATCCTCGTGGACTTCTGGGCTGAGTGGTGCGGCCCGTGTCGCGCGGTCTCGCCGATCCTCGACCAGATCGCCGCGGAGCACGCCGACAAGATCGAGATCGTCAAGCTCAACGTCGACGACAACCCCCAGTCGGCCATGAACTACCAGATCACGTCGATCCCGGCGATGAAGGTGTTCAAGGGCGGCGAGGTCGTCAAGACCGTCATCGGCGCCAAGCCGAAGCCGGCCCTCGAGGCCGACCTCGCGGACTTCCTCGCGTAGGGATCCGCCACACAGACGCGGACGCCCCGCCCTCCATTCCATCGGAGGGCGGGGCGTCCGTCTGTCTGGAGGCCCGCCCACCGTCCGCCGCCCTGCTGACGCTGGATGGGCCTCCAGGCCGGCAACAGGCCACGGATCGCCGATCGGCCTGTGACGCGGAACGACGGATGCCCGGCTGCATGTCGTACTGTGGCGAGAACGACCGAGTGGAGGAAACTCGATGACGAACGGCAACAGTCTCGACCCCTGGTACGACTCCTACGCCCAGCGCACCGCCGGGCTGAGCGCCTCCGAGGTCCGAGCTCTGTTCGCCGTCGCGTCGAGGCCCGAGGTGGTCTCCCTCGCCGGCGGCATGCCCTTCGTCTCCGCGCTGCCGCGTGAGCTCGTCACCGGCTCACTCGACCGTGTGATGGCCGAGGACGCGGCGATGGCGCTGCAGTACGGCGGCGGACAGGGCCTGCGCTCCCTGCGCGAGCACATCGTCAACGTCATGTCCCTCGAGGGCATCCGTGCCAGCGCCGAGGACGTCGTGGTGACCACCGGGTCACAGCACGCCCTGGACCTCGTCACGCGCCTGTTCATCGACCCGG
The DNA here is from genome assembly GCF_003234795.2 of Curtobacterium sp. MCLR17_032. Classification (NCBI taxonomy): domain Bacteria; kingdom Bacillati; phylum Actinomycetota; class Actinomycetes; order Micrococcales; family Microbacteriaceae; genus Curtobacterium; species Curtobacterium sp. MCLR17_032. The sequence continues at coordinate 3,700,534 of NZ_CP126268.1, forward strand.
GCGACGTCGTCCTGGCCGAGTCCCCCTCGTACGTCGGCGCCATCGGTGTGTTCCGCTCGTACCAGGCTGAGACGGTCCACGTGGCGACCGACGAGCTCGGTCTGGTCCCGGAGGCCCTGCGCGAGACGATCGCCCGTCTGCGGGCCGCTGGCAAGCGGATGAAGTTCCTGTACACGATCCCGAACTTCCACAACCCCGCCGGCGTCACGATGAGCCGGGAGCGCCGCATCGAGGTGCTCGACATCTGCCGCTCGAACAACATCCTGGTGCTCGAGGACAACCCCTACGGGCTGCTCTGGTTCGACGAGCCCGCGCCGCAGGCAATCCGCTCGATCGACGACGAGGGTGTGGTCTACCTCGGCTCGTTCTCGAAGACCCTCGCGCCCGGGTTCCGCGTCGGGTGGGCGCTCGCGCCGCACGCCATCCGCGAGAAGCTCGTGCTCGCCAACGAGTCCGCCGTCCTCGCCCCGAACTCGTTCGGGCAGTACGTCGTGAACGCGTACCTCGATGCCGCGGACTGGAAGGGTCAGGTCGACACATTCCGCGGCATCTACGCCGAGCGCCGCGACGCCATGCTCTCGGCACTGGGGGAGTTCCTGCCGGACCTCAGCTGGACGGTCCCGAACGGAGGGTTCTTCATCTGGCTCACCTTGCCGGAGTCGCTCGACTCGAAGGGCATGCTGCCCCGGGCCGTCAAGGAGCTCGTCGCCTACACCCCTGGCACCGCTTTCTTCGCCGACGGCCGCGGCGCCGGAAACATTCGACTGTCGTTCTGCTACCCCACGCCGGAGCAGATCCGCGTCGGCGTGAAGCGGTTGGCCTCGGTGGTCAACGACGAGCTCGAACTGGTCGAGACCTTCGGTTCCGCCAGCCGGTCGAGCACCTCGGTGAGCACGTCGTCGGTCAGCTCACCCCAGCCGAACATGCCCTGATCAGGCTTTTCCCATCGCTCCACCCCATCCGCAGAGGATCCCGCCCATGGCTGAGTTCGCCCGCCGTCACGTCGTCGTCGTCGCCGGGGGGATCTCCCACGAACGGGACATCTCGCTGCGCTCCGGTCGTCGAGTCGCGGACTCGTTGAACGGGTACGGATGGCAGGTCGACCTCCGCGACGCAGATGCTTCCCTGCTGCCCGCTCTGGCAGCGGACCGACCGGACGTCGTCTGGCCGGCACTGCACGGTGCCTCCGGTGAAGACGGCGCGCTCCGCGGCATCCTGGAGGCACTCGACATCCCGTACGTCGGCTCACGCTCGACGTCGGCTCGCCTGGCATGGGACAAGCCCACAGCCTCTGCGCTCGTGTCCCGCGCAGGCGTCCGGACGCCGCGCTCGATCACGCTGTCGCACGACGTCTTCCGCGAACTCGGTGCCGTCGGCGTCCTGCAGGCCATCGCCTCCGAGCACCCGGTACCGCTCGCGGTGAAGCCAGCACGCGGAGGCAGCGCACAGGGCGTCACCCTCGTCGAGAACGTCGAAGACCTGCCGCGCGCGATGGTCGCGGCCTACACGTACTGCGAGGACGCGGTCGTCGAGCAGCTGATCCGCGGGACCGAGATCGCGGTCGGCATCATCGACACCGGGGACGGCCCGCTGGCGTTGTCGCCGGTGGAGATCGTGCCGCGGAACGGCTTCTACGGTTACGAAGCGCGGTACAACGCGGGGGAGACGACGTTCTTCACCCCCGCACGGCTGAGCCCGGAGCAGTCGCAGGCTGCCTCCGCCGCTGCGATCCTGGCGCACCGTGCTCTCGGGCTGCGCCACGTCTCTCGCGTGGACATCATCATCGACGGCGCAGGGACGCCGTGGTTCCTCGAGGCGAACGTGCTGCCTGGGCTCACCGAGACATCGCTCGTGCCGCAGGCGCTCTCGGCGTCGGGCTTCGACCTCGGGTGGACCTACGCCGAGCTCGCGGAGCAGGCCATCCGGGACCACTCGGCCTGAGGTCGGTAGCCAGTCGGGTCCCTCTCCTTCCAGACGGTGATGCGCTCCTGGTTGACTCCGTGGATTGTTCCACGTGGAACATCGTCGCTGGATCGCTGCCCTGCGCTGGACGGGCCTCCCGGTGGCATCCTGAGCGTGTGGCAGACCCCGAATGGACCTTGACGACGACGATCCGGGGCTCATTCTTCAGAGCCGTCAACCCTGCCTTCCGCGAGCTCGCCCTCGCCGGATCACGTTCAGCCGGCCGCTACTCGCCGGCACACGAGCCCACGCTTTACTTGAGTTCGTCGATCGCCGGGGTCAACGCTGCGATGCTCGCGCACCGAGGGGCGCGAGCAGAGCGGCTCGACGTCGTCACGGTGGAGGTCGAGGCGCACGGGATCATCGATCTGCGCGACACCGAGGTACTGCGAGCGATCGGCATCGACCTCGCTGACGTGGTCGCTCCGTGGCAGGACGACGTCGCTGCCGGTCGGTCTCCGCGTTCGTGGGCAGTGCGGGACCGCGCTCTCGAGGTCGGCGCCGCGGGTCTCATCGATCCGTCTCGACGGGCCCCGGGCAAGTGGCATCTCGTGCTGTTCCGGTGGAACGACAGTGACGCGCCGACAGTGCGGCTGCCTGAAACCGACGCGGTCAAATCTCGATGATGCCGCGAGGGCTGCGCGCGCACCCACCAGATCCGAGAGTTCGGGTAGCGATGCAGCGCGGCCCGGCGCCGGTACCTGTCGCCTGATCGTCGCGCTGCCGCTCCAGCACCTGGACACGCAGACGCAACCACTCAGCGAATAGTCCGCTCGGGAACTCGGCATCTCGAGGACTGAGGGCCAGGGAGCTCGTCGACTGGGGGACCGGGGAACTCGGAGACTCGGGCCACCGGGCGATCGAACGACCGGGCAACCGGGGAAACGGGGCCTCGGATGATCGGGCAACCGGGGGACCGGACGAACGGGCAATCCGGAGGAACGAGCAACGGGGGAAACGGGGCCGCGGACGACCGGGCAACCGGGGAAACGGCGAACCGGAGGAACGGGCAACCGGGTACTCGGGCTGCCGGGCGTTGGGTTAGTCGGGCAATCGGCGCTCAGGGCGCCGGGCTCAGGGCTCAGGGCTCAGGCCTCAGGGCTCAGCGCTCAGCGCTCAGCGCTCAGCGCTCTCGTACACGGGCAACCGGCCCGGTCACGCGGGACCGACGCCATGCGGGTAGGCCTGCCCGCGGGCACGCGGGCACGCGGCCACGGGGCCACCGGGCCACGGGCCTAGCTGGAACGAGGGCACGCGGGATCGCGGCCCTTCAGCGAGCACGGCACTGAGGGACGCTGTTGATTGATCCCGCGAGCCCCTGGGCATTCGGTCACTCTGCCGCCGGACCACGAGCCCACGAATGCCCAAGCACCCGAGCCCACGAATGCCCAAGTAGCCGACCGCACCAGCGCACCAGCGCAGGATCCCAACCTCCCGTCATGAACCGTCACCGCCACTTGCGCACCGCTGCATCATCACCGGACAGCCGGTAGCCGATAGGCAAGATCACGCGAACGTTCTCCCTCAGGACGGCACCGCGGGAGGTGACGGATCCCTTGTGGTTTCACGTGGAACATCGTCAAGCAGACTCGGCAACGCGGAGAAACCTAAAGGCGGTCAAGCCACGGAGGACCCTGACGATGCGAGCTTCCTGGCACGGTCCGCCGCGACAGAACCTCCCCTCACCGAAGGGATGGCCCCACCACCAAACCTGTCCGCCCAAGACCCGGCAAGCACCAACGTGGCACGGTGGAAGACAGTTCTCTTCCTACGGTGAGCGCGCCCGACCGGGGTGCGACCGCTACCTCCGGGGTTCGAGTCGATGTTCCACGTGGAACATCGCGAACTGTCCGTCCGTGCACCGATGCTCCGGGAAGCAAATCAGCGACGCTGCCGAGGGCAGAGCTGCAAGGAGAAAAACCGGGCCACCGGTTGCAGCCCGCCGAACGCCGAAGGCTTACGAGCATGGCGATTCGGACGCCCTACTGCCGAGACAGCGCCGGGCCTTCAGTCCTCGGACCGGAGGCGAGCCAATGGACCCCGCCTAGACGGCCGAGAGGGACCCAGGAAGCGCTTCTGATGCCCCCAGAGGCCCCCGGGACCGACAGGGTGGCGTCAGTGCCCACCTGCGCGATCTCGAGCGCTCAGACGGGCGCACAGCGCTCGTGCCGAACGAGTCTCAGCCAGCGACGTCCTGGATGCCGAGTTCCCCGAGGATCCGGGACAGATCGTCGGGGTTGGCGAAGTCGATGGTGACCGAACCCTTGCGGGCACCGACCGCGATCTTAACCCGGGTGTTCAACCGATCCCCAAGGCGTTCGGCCATGTCGTTGAAGTGGACCTGGCGCTTCGACGGAGCCGCCGGAGTCTTGGCGGGCGTCTTCGTGGAGAGCTGTTGCGCGATCGCTTCGGCAGCGCGAACGGAGAGGTCTTCGTTGACGATCTTCTCCGCCAGGTACTCCATCGCCTCGGCGTCCGGGGCCGCGAGGATCGCGCGAGCATGCCCTGCAGAGAGGACACCCGCGGCGACGCGACGCTGAACGGGGGAGGGCAGCCGAAGCAGCCGGATGGTGTTCGTGATCTGCGGACGCGACCGACCGATCCGCTGCCCGAGCTGCTCCTGCGTGATACCGAAGTCGGCGAGGAGCTGCTGGTACGCCGACGCCTCTTCCAGCGGGTTCAGCTGGGCGCGGTGCAGGTTCTCCAGGAGCGCGTCCCGGAGCATCGCGTCGTCAGGCGTCTCCTTCACGATCGCCGGGATCGTCGCGAGCCCGAGTTCCTTCGTGGCGCGGAGTCGTCGCTCACCCATGATGAGCTCGTACTGCGGCGCAGTCCCGGCAGCACCAGCGATGGGTCGCACCACGATCGGCTGCAGCAGACCGATCTCACGGATGGAGTGCACGAGCTCCTGCAGCTCTTCCTCGCGGAACTCCTTCCGCGGCTGCTGGGCGTTCGGCACGATGTCGAGCGGGTTGAGGTTCGCCAGCCGTGCACCCGGAACGGCCAGCAGCTCTTCTGCCGTGCCGCCACCGGTCGCCTCCGACGCCGAGGTCCCACCCGACGGGAAGAAGACGTCGACGGGCCGCTCCTGCTGCTCGTTCGTGGTGGGGATCAGCGCGCCGATGCCACGCCCGAGTCCGGTCCGCTTGGGTGCCATCAGGCCTTTGCTCCTCGTTCTGCGATCTCGGCCGCGGCCTCCAGGTAGGAGAGCGAGCCGGTGGAGTTGACGTCGTACGACACCACACTCTGCCCGTAGCTGGGCGCTTCACTGACCCGGACCGACCTCGGGATCATCGCCTGCAGCACCTGGTCGCCGAAGTGGGTCCGAACCTCGTTGGCGACCTGGTTCGCCAGGTTCGTCCGCCCGTCGTACATGGTCAGCAGGATCGTCGACACGGCCAGGTGCGGGTTGAGGTGCCGCTCGATGAGCTCGATGTTCCGCAGCAGCTGGCTGAGACCCTCGAGCGCGTAGTACTCGCACTGGATCGGGATGAGGACTTCCTTGGCCGCGACGAAGGCGTTGATCGTCAGCAGGCCGAGGGACGGCGGGCAGTCGATGAAGACGTAGTGGAACGGTTCGTCGACGGAAGCGAGGTACTCGTCCAGCGCGGTGCGGAGACGCTGCTCGCGCGCCACGAGCGACACCAGCTCGATCTCGGCGCCTGCCAGGTGGATGGTCGCCGGCACGCACCAGAGCGTCTCGGATTCGGGGGACCGCTGCACGGTGTCCGCCATCGGGGCCTCGTCGACGATCACGTCGTAGATGCTGGCGACCTCCGCCTGGTGGTCGATGCCGAGTGCAGTGGACGCATTGCCCTGCGGATCGAGGTCGATCACCAGCACGCGCGCCCCACCATGCGCCAGGGCAGCGGCGAGGTTCACGGTGGTGGTGGTCTTGCCGACGCCACCCTTCTGGTTCGACACCGTGAAGACACGGGTCTTCTCCGGCAGCGGGAACTGCTGCGTCGCGATCGCGCGCCGGCGTCGATTGAGGTCGGCGATCTCGCGCGCGAGGGGTGTCGACGCGTCGTAGTCAGTGGACGAACTCAACGAGTGCCTCTTCCCCGGTCTGTGTTTCACGTGGAACATCGGGCGGTCGGCACGGCCGTCGCCCCTCGACGCGCTCCGTTGTGCAGCCGTGGGAACACGCTACGACGGAACCCGATCAGACCGGATCGGTGGCGTCAGTCAACTGTAGCCCGGAAGACGCGCGTGGTCTCCTCGACCACTCCGACTCCGAGCTCGAGGACCTCGACGTCTTCCAGACGGTTGCGGAGGATCACCTTGCGGGCCGCGGTGACCTCGTCGTCGACGCGCGCACCCTTCATGAGGATGAGCTGTCCACCGGAGCGCACGAGCGGCACCGTCAGCGGGATGAGCTTCGAGAGCGCACTCACCGCACGTGCCGTCACCTGGTCCAGCACGAGAGCGTCCGCCGCGTCCTCCGCACGGGCCCGCACGACGGTGACGTTCTCGAGCTCGAGGCGGTCCGCCTCGGCACGGAGCCAGTCCGTCCGACGTTCCATCGGCTCGATCAGCGTCACGGAGACGTCCGGTCGTGCGATCGCCAAGACCAGGCCCGGCAGGCCAGCTCCCGACCCGACGTCACCGACAGAAGCCCCGGCGTGGAGCAGTGGCGCCACGAGCGCAGAATTGAGGATGTGTCGGGTCCACAACCGCGGGAGCTCGAGTGGGCCGATCAGCCCGAGCTCCTCCCCGCGGCGGGCGAGCTCGTTGGCGAACGACCGGGCACCGTCGATCTGGTCACCGAAGAGCGACGCGGCGACGGCCGGCTCGGCCTCCAGGACAGGAGGCTCCGAACCGGCCGTGACGTGGGCGTCCGTCATCGCGTGATGACGGTGTGACGGTCGCGACCCTCACCCTCGGACTCCGAGTGGAAGCCCTTCTCGGCGACCAGGTCGTGCACGAGCTTGCGCTCGTAGGACGACATCGGGGGCAGTGCTGCCGTCGTCGAACCGGCTTCGATGCGTTCGACGGCGGTGTCGACCAGCCGCTGCAGTTCCGTCGCACGGGCGTCGCGGGATCCACCGATGTCCAGGATGAGTCGGCTGAACTCTCCGGTCTCGGCCTGCACCGCGATGCGAGTCAGCTCCTGGAGGGCCGTGACCGTGTCCGGCTTCGCGAGCACGCGCAGGGCGGCTCCGTCGTCCGTGACGGTCAGGTACACACGTCCGGCGCGCTCCTCGATCTCGATGTCTCCGTCGAGGTCGCAGATGTCGAGCAGCTCTTCGATGTAATCGGCAGCGATGTCCGCTTCGTCGCGGCTCTCGTCGTCACCGTCCACGTCATCGCCGTCGACAGTCGCGTCGGTGGGGGCGAGGTGCTGCTCGTCGTCCGTCGTGTCGACGACCGCAGCGGTGTCCTGCTCGCTCACTTGGTCTTCCCGTTCTTCTTGGCGCGCGACTTGCCGACCGGCTGCTGGCGCTGGTTGTTCACACGTGCTTCGACCTCGGCCATGGAGGCACCGGTCCCGGCCTCGGTGAGGACACCGGTCGTCGCGGGGGTTCCGCGGCGCTGGGCCTTCTTGGCGAGACGGACCTCACGGGCGAGGGCTGCCTCGGAACCCGGCGTCGGCATGCTGCGGATGACGAAGTACTGCTGCGCCATCGTCCAGAGGTTGGAGGCCAGCCAGTAGAACATGACGCCGAGGGGGAACGACAGACCCGAGATCACGAAGACCAGGGGAAGCACGTACAGCATCATCTTCTGCTGGCGGTACATCGGAGACTCCTTGGTCTCCGGCGACATGTTCTTGGCGACGAGCTGCAGCTGGGTGATGAACTGCGAGGCGGTCATCACGACGATCATGATGCCCGCGATGATGCGGACTTCCCAGCCGGACGCGTTCGTGAACGTCTCGTGCAGGGGGGCTCCGAAGAGCGATGCGTTGCCGAACGACTTGGCGAGGTCGCCGGTGAGCAGGCCGATGCCCGTCTTGTTGATCTGCGCCTCGTGCAGCACCGAGTACAGCGAGAAGAAGATCGGCATCTGGATGAGCAGCGGCAGGCAGGAGCTCAGCGGGTTCGTCCCGGTCTCCTTGTACAGCGCCATGGTCTCGCGGGACATGGCCTCGCGCGAGAACTGGTCCTTCTTGCCCTTGTACTTGTCCTGGATCTTCTTCAGCTGGGGCGCGACCTCGAGCATCCGTCGCTGCGACTTGATCTGTCGCACGAAGATGGGGATCAGCGCGGCCCGGACCACGAAGGTCAGGAAGATGATCGACAGCACCCACGTGATGCCCGCAGAGGGGTCCATCCCGAGGTTCTCGAAGACCCAGTGGAAGCCGACCAGGATCGCGGACACCACCCATTTGAGTGGCCAGAGGATCGTACCGATGAGGTCCATGGGGACGGTCACGCCTTTCGAGTGCGCTGGGGGAGCAGCACCGGACGGACCGTGCCGGCCGAGTTCTGCTGTTGCTGCGGGATCGGCGCGAGGACGAACCCGAACCGACTGACGGTGAAGGAGCGGCGACGTTCCCTGACGTCGTCGATCCCGCCGGCTGCCCACGGGTTGCACCGAGCGATGCGCCAAGCGCCCATCGCCGATCCGCGGACCGCGCCGTACTGCTGGATCGCCTCGAGCGCGTAGCGCGAGCACGAGGGGTGGTACCGACAGACGTTGCCGTAGAGCGGTGAGATCACCGCACGGTAGGCCCGGAGCACCACGACGCACGCGTTGCGTGGGAGCAACGCGACGACCCAGAGGAACCGGTTCATGCTGCCTTCTCCACACCGCGCGCGAAGGAGCGCGTGATGTCTTCGAGCAGGGTAGGCCATGCGGCCTGCGCGGCGGCTGGCAGTGCACGCACCACCACGTCGTACCCGAGCGGCGCGCTCGGGAGGACCCCGTGCGCGATCGCCTTCAGACGGCGACGCACGAGGTTGCGCGTCACCGCGTTCCCGACGGTCTTCGCCACGATGAACCCGAACCTGGTGGGACCAGGATCGTCATCGAGGCGACGGACCACCGACACGACGGCGTGTGCCGTGGCGCTTCTGCGACCACGACGCACGACCATCCGGTAGTCGTCGCCTCGGACGATGCGGTTGGCTCGGGCCAACACGACGAGGACCCCCGCGGATCAGGCGGAGAGCTCGGTGCGCCCCTTGCCGCGGCGTGCGGCGAGGATGGCGCGGCCGGCGCGGGTGCGCATGCGGGCACGGAAACCGTGCTTCTTGGCGCGGCGGCGGTTGTTCGGCTGGAAGGTGCGCTTGCTCATGATGATCTCCACACGGCTGCTCGCGGCGAGCCGTCACGTATGCGTTGGTTGACACGGAAGGCGCGACCGAACGGCCGCAGTCAACTGGACAACGGTACGTGACGAGGGCTGCCAGGTCAAACACCCCTGGACCCGCGCGGCCGTGGTGTCCACGGCCTCCCGATTCTCCACACTGGGGAGAACTTCCGTTGGGTACCACGCGCTCCGGTCCTTTACAGTTGTGTCACCGCACCGCCGGAAGCCCGGTAGTACGGGGGAGTACCCCCTCGACCACCGTCCGCGCGGCCGTGGAGCAGACTGTGGACAACCCTGTGGGAAGCTCGACGGGGAACGGCGCCCAGAACACCGTGCCGATCGCCTCCGGCCATCCAGGAGGCGCGGGTCGGCCCCGGCGTGGCTCGTACCGAACCCGGACCTTCTGCGCCCGCAGAGTGACGCACCCGAGCAGTGAGACCAGGAGACGAGCACGCC